>PGCN01000008.1 GCA_002786385.1 Flavobacterium sp. FEMGT703F | reverse complement strand
CGACTGCGCAGATGGTACTGCAGTAATGTGGGAGAGTATGTCGCCGCCTTTTTTTTTAGTGAGTCCTGACTTTATAGTCAGGACTCATTTTTTTTATAGGTGCGGCGTGTCCCTTCGGTCGATTCGCCGCCTTTTTTTGAAAACCCTATCCTAACGGATGGGGTTTTTTGTTTTATATTATTTTACGAAACTAATTTTTTCTATAATATCAGAATATTGTTTAGTCACTTCGTTAAACCTTCTCAAGTAAATAGCATCACAATTAAATTCTAAATTCACCTCAGTATTTTTAAACAGTTCATAGGCTGTTTTCATTCTTTCAGCATCAAGTCCGCGTGCTATACTCAAATGAGCGTTTACCGATTTAGCTTTGAAACCTAAGTATTGATGTAAATTCAGGATAAGATTATCAAGATATTGCTGAGAAATTTTATCCGGAGCTATGAAAAAAGTTTTTTCGCCAAAAGAATTCCATGTATTTAAAGTCACATTTTGAGCTATAACTGTTTTGCAAAATGCTCTTATTTGTTCAAGATAAAGATTCAGCATGAATTCATTGTCAAATTGTATTACGGTTATATGCGCTTTCGCATTGGCACTACCAAACCAACCAATATGATCTTTAAGCAATTGCTTGTACGATTTTACCTGTTCTGATTGTTCAGGATTAGGAAAAATGACTAATGAGTATAGCGGAATTTCTTTCATGGTGTTGTGAGTTTGCTTGTGGGGTTTACTAACTATTATCGCAAGTGCTGTCAATAGTTTCAAGATAGACTAGGGAGATAAGTCCTAATTAAATCGTCTTTAATGGATATTGACAATCATTTTGAATCGGACAATTACGACACTTCGGATTAGTTGGTCTACAAGTTTCTCTCCCTAAAAAGGATATCGCCATACCAATTTCTCCCCAAATGCTTTTGGGAAGGATTTGCATTAATTGTTTTTCAACTTTATTTCCATCTTTACTTTCATTGGCTAAACCGATTCTTGGCGCAACCCTAATCACATGTAAATCCACTATGATGCCTTCGGCAGGAACTTTCATTTCCCGCATAATTACATTGGCCGATTTTCTGCCTATTCCTTTTAAAGCAGTCAGTTCCGCTAATGTTGTAGGGATGTTATCGGCGGATTTTAAGGTTTTAGCAATTTCGAGTAACCAACTTGATTTGGTGTTAAAGTTTCTTACCTTATTTACTAAAGGGAAAAGTGTTTCAAAACTTGCTGTAGATAAGCTTTCAAAGTCAGGATACTTTTGGAATAAAGCTGGTGCAATCTTGTTGATATTAGCATCAGAGTCTTGAGCCGATAGAACAACCATTACTATTAATTGGTACAAGTCTTCATACTCCAAAGGGTGTTTTTTACCTCGATACAAATCAATGACCGGTTGTAGTTTTGCGTCCCAAGTATTCGAATCAAATAAATTCATCTTCTAAGAATTTAAAAAGGAGGTAATGTTATGGATTACTGCTTCACTTCCTAAAATTTTGCGATGCCCTAAATGTTCTGTAATCATGAGTTCACTTTTTTCCAAATGTTTATGGATGTGGTGAGCCGCTTTGACCGAAACATCAGCATCGTTTTGATCGTGAATGACCAATACCGGAATTTTAACTTCTTGGGCTGCAAAATGCGCAGAATAATGTTCCATCGGTTCTCCGAATTTTTTTTCGAAATGGGCTTTCAACAACGTTGCGTATGTTACAGACAATTTTAATTTTTTAACAAAGTCTTCTAAAATGTCTTGAATCACATCACCACTACCAATGATCACTGCTTTTTTTACTTGAAGGTTTTGCTTTATGGCATTTAAAATAGACATGCCGCCCAAGGAGTGACCTACAGCAAACTCAAAAGGGCCGAATTGTTTTTCCAATTCTAAAATCGAAGCAATAAACTCAGTCATGATAGTTGTTTTTCCCTCTGATTTGCCATGAGCGGGTGCGTCAAAACTTACTGTTTGGTAACCCATTTTTACTAACTCATCGGCAATTTTCACCAATTGGGTTCCGCGTCCCGACCAACCGTGAACTAGTAATACTTTTTTCTCACTTTCTCCATAGTGATACACTTGAATTTTCTTTTGTATGTTAGGGATGTAAAGCTTCGTTTTCCGACTTTGTTCTTCCATCTGCCATTCGCGCTTCGGAATTTTGTATTTGATTGGCGTGGTAAAAAGTCGGGCTGCAAAAAGAGTGGTTAATTTTGGAGAAATTCTCTCTAATATTTTAGCTGTAAACAAAATTGACTTCGGAATTTGCAATGATTGAGTAGATTTTTGGGCCTTTTTTGTCATTTCAATAATTTTTTGGACGCTTAAAAACTTAACTTAAATTTTGTTAAATTTCAACATCATAAATATACGTCAAAATGCAAAATCAAACCCGAATAATTATTGAAAATGTTACGCCTCAATTGGATGGCGGTGCTTTTTATATCAAGAGAATTGTTGGACAATCGGTTGTGGTAAAAGCCAATGTTTTTGCCGACGGACATGATGTAATAGCGGCTTGTGTTAAGTTCAAACATGAGTCGGCCAAAAAATGGCAGGAAGTACGCATGACCGAATTAGGGAATGATGAATGGCAAGCTGAGTTTACTGTAGAGAAACAAGGTCACTTTTCGTATTTCGTCGAAGCTTGGGTGGATTATGCCTTAAATTGGCAACACGGTACCGAGCGAAAAATACAAGACAATCAATATGTCAAATCAGAATTGCTTGAAGGCGCTGAATATTGCGAAGCTATTCTAAAAGAAGTAACCGCTTCTGAAAAAAAATACCTAAACGAAGCGATCAAAGCTTTTCAAGACGAGAAGCTATACGACAAGGCTATTCAAATCGCATTATCTAAAGAATTACACCATATTTTTGAAGCTTATCCAACTCGAACTCTAGCCAATAAGTCCCACGAACTGCAAGTGTATGTCGATCGTCCCAAAGCCTTGTTCAGTACTTGGTACGAATTTTTTCCACGTTCTTCCTCGCCTGAAAAAGGAAAACACGGTACGTTTAAGGATTGCGAAAAGTTATTGCCGAGAGTCGCTGCGATGGGTTTTGATACCTTATACTTTCCGCCGATTCATCCGATTGGAGAAGTCAATCGCAAGGGAAAAAACAATGCGACTACTGCTGAACCGGGCGATGTGGGTTCACCTTGGGGCATAGGTTCTCAATATGGCGGACACAAAGCCACACATCCCGAATTGGGAACGATAGATGAATTCAAATCATTAGTCAAAACAGCCAAAAGTTTGGGGATTGAAGTGGCTATGGATTATGCGCTTCAAGCTGCGCCGGACCATCCTTATGTGAAAGAGTTTCCACAATGGTTCAAATGGCGCCCTGACGGAACGGTACAATATGCCGAAAATCCGCCGAAGAAATACCAAGACATTATGCCGATTTACTTTGAAACCGGCGATTGGAAAAATCTTTGGAAAGAATTGTTGGATGTTGCACTGTTTTGGGTTGAAGAATGTGATATCCGCGTGTTCCGCGTAGACAATCCGCATACCAAACCGTTTTATTTTTGGGGTTGGCTCATCGCCGAAGTCAAAAAGAAACATCCCGATGTACTCTTCTTAGCCGAAGCCTTTACACGTCCGAAAATCATGCATGAGTTGGCCAAACAAGGTTTCTCGCAATCCTATACTTATTTCACTTGGCGCAATACTAAAGCGGAATTAATCGAATATGTAGAAGAATTAACCAAAACCGAGCAAGCCGATTTTTACCGACCTAATTTCTGGCCTAACACGCCGGATATTCTTCCATACGCACTCCAAAGCGGTAACGAGAGCATCTATTTGCACAAATATTTCTTAGCGGCTACCTTAAGTTCCAGCGTTGGGATTTACGGACCGGTCTATGAGTATATGGTGTCGGAAGCCATGCCGGGCAAAGAAGAATATTTCAACTCCGAGAAATACGAATTTTACCACTGGGACTGGAGCATTCAAAACAAGTTGATTGCCATCATCACCAAAATCAATAAAATCCGCAAGGAACAACCGTCGTTGCAACAAACCAACAACATCCAGTTTTGTGCTACCGACAACGACCAAATTTTAGCCTATTACAAGTTTGACGATACCAAGCAAGATGAAACGCTAATGATTTGCAGCCTTGATCCTTATTACGCTAAACAAGCCTGGGTACAATTGCCGTTGGCTTCGTTGGGGATTCATGCCGGGCAAACGGTAAAAGTGGTCGATTTAATTACCGGCAACAGCTACCATTGGGATAAAGAATGGAATTTCGTGGAATTGCATCCGGCCTTGCCATTCCATTTGTTTAAAATTTACAAATAGTCGTATGGAAAACGCTAACCAAGACACCTTCGCCAATCCGTTTAAGTTCAAATCGGAGTGGAAAAATGCTTTCACCGACGAAGAGTTTATCAAAGTCTTTGCTTCTGATATACTCGAGAATTACATCATCAACAAACGTTGGTATGGCGGAAAGGCGAGTACGTTAAAGTATATCGAAGTCGTTGATCATTTTAAAATCACGTCTAAGAAAAATACCTATTACGGGGTTTTGCTCGAAGTGAATTTCAAGGAAGCGTTTTACCAACATTATTTTATGCCGTTGGCCTTCATGACGTCGGACGAATTGGATACGAGTACCATCATCTCGCCGGCTAAATTTGGCCCTATCGAAGGCTATTTGGTGGATGCTTTGCACCAGGAAGATTTCCGCAAACTTTTGTTTGATAACATCGTCCAAGCCACTGAAAATCCGGAACTGAAGTTGATTTTCCACAAAGGCACACAGTTTAACGATAAAGAATACAAGTCGTCCAAATTCATGGGCTTGGAACAAAGCAATACGTCTATTATTTTCAATGACGCTTTTGTGCTCAAAATTTTCCGCCGCATTTATGTGAGTACCAACCCCGATTACGAAATCAGTCGTTTCCTAACCGAGCGTATGCATTTTAAAAGTTCACCGGCTTATACCGGAAGTATCAATTTGGCATTGCCCGAAGGGAACATTACTTTAGGTTTAATGCAGGAATTGGTGCCGAACCAAGGCGATGCTTGGAAATTTATGTTGGAGGAAATCGACGGTGTTTTTTCGAACTTGAAAAACAAAAAAATCAAGATCGATAAACTTCCGGATATTCCGATGTTCAAACGCATGAGGATTAATGATATTCCCCCCGAAATTATTGATTGGGTTGGATTGAGTTTGTTCCTGCGTTTGCAAACTTTGGCCAAGCGTACCGCTGAAATGCACATCGCATTGGGCGGTGATATCCACGACACAGCGTTCACACCAACCACATACAATGGCGATTACACCGTGTGGCTCAAAAACCGTATGTTGTATCAGTTCCAAAACCGATTGAACATCATCGAGAATAGTTTGCACAAACTCGACGGACTAGCGCTCGAGCTGGCGCATCAGTTTATGGAAAATAAAAAAATCGTCCGCAAACACTTTGTCGATTTCGATTGGACCAAAATGAAATCCGAGCGCATTCGCATACACGGCGATTATCACTTGGGGCAAATTTTGGTGAACGGGGACGATTTTTACCTGCTCGATTTCGAGGGCGAACCCGAAAGTACCATCCGCGATCGTAAAGTGAAACAACCGCCGCTTAAAGATGTGGCCGGGTTGTTCCGCTCCTTCCATTACGCTATTTATGCTACGATTTTCAACAACAAAGACAAGTATCCGTACGACCAAGACCAATTGTTCCAAGCGGCCGAAATCTTGTTCCACTATTTCGTAGGTGCGTTTTTGGAAACCTATATCGACAAAGCACAATCGGGTAATTTGAATATTGGCTATACACACGAAATCGAGTTTTTACTCAAGTATTGCCTGCTGGAAAAAGCGGTGTACGAACTCGGGTACGAACTCAATTCCCGTCCGCGTTGGGCGGTGATACCGTTGCGCGGCATACAGAGTATCATGAATTATTAGGGTTTTGAATTGGACTGAGTATCTTCGACTACGTTCGGAAAACAGTTTTGTTAAGTATTAAATATTGACTTTTGAGAACTGCAAAACTACAGACATGATCAAAAGAATATTGCAATTAGAAGCAGGGTTTGTCATCCCGAGCGCAGTCGAGGGAACTTGAAGTGAAACAGTATGAAATTTTATTATGTTTACATACTCAGATGTAGTGATAATTCCCTTTATGTTGGGATTACAAATAATTTGGAAAAAAGAGTAAATGAACACAATGATGGGAAATTAACCAATGCTTATACTTTTAAACGAAGACCTTTGGATTTAGAATGGTATCAAGATTTTACAGAACCTAATCAAGCTATATATTTTGAAAAGAAGTTGAAAAAATGGTCTAAAGCAAAAAAGGAAGCCCTAATAAAAGGAGACTTTGATATGATAGAAACATTAGCCGAGTGTAGAAACGCTACACATTATAAATACAAACCTTGATTTTTTTTAGAGGGTTTAGTTTTAAGTTCAAATAATAGAGCCCTTCGACAAGCTCAGGGTGACACTGTAGATATTAGCGGCAAAAGTGCCATTAACTATAAAAATAACAACATGAACCAAGTACAAGTACACTCGCTTTTTACCGATTTCGACATCGATTTGTTCAAAGCCGGAAAGCATTTTCGATTATATGAAAAACTGGGCGCACATCTAACGGAAGTCAATGGTGTGAAAGGCGTGTATTTTGCCGTTTGGGCACCGGCCGCGCGTTCGGTTTCGGTCGTGGGCGATTTTAATTACTGGATCCAAGGCGAACACCAACTCAACGTGCGTTGGGACGGCTCGGGCATTTGGGAGGGATTTATTCCCGGCATCGACAAAGGCACACGCTACAAATACAAAATCCAATCCAATAACGAAGGCATTATTACCGAGAAAGTCGACCCGTTTGCTTTGTTTTGTGAGCATCCGCCACAAACCGCTTCCGTCATTTGGGACTTAGAGTACAAATGGAAGGACAAAAAATGGATGGACAACCGCAAAGACAAAAATGCTTTAGATAAGCCGTTTTCGGTGTATGAAGTCCATTTAGGCTCATGGCGTCGCAATGCCGAAGGTAAATTCCTGACGTATGTAGAAATGGCCGACGAATTAGTGGCTTACGTCAAAGAAACCGGTTTTACGCATGTCGAGTTTATGCCGGTGATGGAATATCCGTATGATCCGTCTTGGGGTTACCAATTGGTGGGTTATTTTGCACCCACTTCCCGTTTCGGCAAGCCGCAAGATTTTATGTTGTTGGTAGATAAATTTCACCAAGCCGGCGTTGGAGTTATTCTCGATTGGGTGCCATCGCACTTTCCGGAAGACGCACACGGACTGGGTTTTTTTGACGGTTCCAACTTATACGAACATCCCGACAGAAGAAAAGGATTTCATCCTGATTGGAAGAGTTTGGTGTTCAATTACGGACGCAATGAAGTGCGTTCGTTCTTAATCAGTAATGCTATTTTTTGGTTGCACCAATACCATGTCGATGGGTTGCGCGTAGATGCCGTGGCTTCAATGTTGTACTTAGACTATTCCCGCAAAGACGGCGAATGGGAACCGAATATTTACGGCGGTCGTGAAAACTTAGATACCATTAGTTTCTTAAAAGATTTTAATGAAGCCGTATATGCGGCTTTTCCGGATGTGCAAACCATAGCCGAGGAAAGTACTAGCTTCCCAATGGTTTCTCGTCCCACGTATATAGGCGGACTCGGATTTGGTATGAAATGGATGATGGGTTGGATGCACGACACCTTGCAGTATTTCAAAAAAGAACCGATTTACCGACGTTACCACCAAAACGACATTACGTTTTCCATGACCTACGCGTTTACCGAAAATTTTATGTTGCCGCTGTCGCATGATGAAGTGGTTTACGGAAAACATTCCATTTTAGGCAGAATGACCGGCGATGAATGGCAGCGTTTTGCCAATTTACGCTTGTTGTACGGCTATATGTTTACGCATCCGGGAACCAAGCTTTTGTTTATGGGCGCCGAATTCGGGCAAAGTGGTGAGTGGAATTTTGAAAACAGTTTGGATTGGCATTTGTTAGAGTTTGGCTACCATCAAGGCATCAAAAAATGTATCACCGATTTGAATGCGTTATACAAAAATCATCCGGCTTTGTACGAGCAGCAATTCCACGCCGATGGTTTTGAATGGATTAATTATTCCGATAACGAGAACTCGGTGTTGGCCTACATTCGAAAAGGGTTGAATACTAAAGACGATTTAATCGTAGTGGCCAACTTTACGCCGGTCGTACATGAAAATTATCGTATCGGGTTACCGGCCAAAGGAAAGTTAGTTGAAGTCTTCAATTCGGATAATACCGAATACGGCGGAAGCGGGGTGATGTCAGTCAAACCAATAAAAATCGACAAACAAGCTTGGAATTTCCGTGAGTTTTCGGCGGAGTTGACTTTGCCACCTTTGGGTGTAACGGTTTACAAAATTTCTTAGCCTTATTTTAAGCCACGAATTACTTGAATTGTCACAAATTAAAAGGTGAAAATTCAAGTAATTCGTGGTTCTTCTTTTTTATTATTATCCGCAAACGTTGTAGTTAAAAACTACTTGAAACTGTTGTAAAATTTTGAGTATCATCTTTGTAAATTTGGCACTCGACTCTAAAAAATCACTATGATTACCAATACAGAACTGGAATACAAAGGCGATCAATTTCCGTCGCAAATTGTTTCTTTTGAGCAAGATGTTGACAGTATTTATTTCCATACCGACAACAACGTTATTTTAAAAATCACCATACTTCGCGATAGCTTAATTCGTTTTCGATATACCACCAAAGGGTATTTCAGTAATGACTTTTCATATGCTATAGATAAAACCCAATCGCATGGCTACAACCAATTAGAGGTTACCGAAGAGTCGGAGTTTTACCAAATCAAAACCAGCAAAGTTTTTTGTAGGGTACAAAAGAAAGACTTAAAAATTTCGATTTACGATATTGACGGGTTTACCATCTTAGAAGACGAACTCGGTTTTCATTGGGAAGAATGCTATGAACATGGCGGCAACATAGTGAAGATGAGTAAGGTCTCCAAAGACGGGGAAAGTTTCTACGGATTAGGTGACAAGCCAACGCATTTAAACTTGAAAGGCAAACGTGTGGAAAATTGGGCTACCGACCAATACGCTTTCCACAAAGACCAAGAACCATTGTACAAAGTAGTGCCTTTTTATATAGGTTTACACCATCACAAAGCGTACGGTATCTTTTTCGATAATACTTTTAGAACCTTCTTCGATTTTTGTCACGAACGCCGTAATGTAACCAGCTATTGGGCTGAAGGCGGCGAAATGAACTACTACTTTTTCTACGGTCCGAAAATGAGTGATGTGGTTGTGAATTACACGCACTTAACCGGAAAACCCGAGTTGCCGCCTATGTGGACTTTGGGTTACCACCAATGCAAATGGAGTTATTATCCGGAGAGCAAGGTGAAAGAAATTACCGGAAAGTTTAGAGAATTGCGCATTCCTTGTGATGCCATTTATTTGGATATCGATTATATGGAAGGTTTCCGTTGCTTTACATGGAGTAAAGAGTATTTTCCGGAGCCGAAACGCATGGTAGCCGAATTGGCTAAAGACGGTTTTAAAACGGTAGTTATTATTGATCCCGGAATCAAAATCGACAAAGACTATTGGGTATATCAGGAAGCGTTGAAAAACGATTATTTCTGTAAACGAGCCGATGGTCCGTTCATGAAAGGCAAAGTCTGGCCCGGCGAATGTAATTTCCCCGATTATACCAACCCGGAAGTTCGCGAATGGTGGGCAGGCTTGTTTAAAGAATTGATTTCGGAAATCGGCGTGAAAGGGGTTTGGAATGATATGAACGAACCTGCTGTCATGGATGTTCCCGGAAAAACCTTCCCGAACGACGTTCGCCATGATTACGATGGTAATCCGTGCAGTCACCGCAAAGCGCATAATATTTATGGTACCCAAATGGCACGCGCTACTTACGAAGGCGTGAAGCGATTTGCCTATCCTAAAAGACCTTTTATTATAACCCGTTCCGCTTATTCCGGTGCACAACGTTATACTTCGTCATGGACCGGTGATAATGTGGCGAGTTGGGAGCATTTGTGGATAGCCAATATCCAAATGCAACGCATGTCGATGTCGGGTATGGGCTTTACCGGTTCGGATATCGGTGGTTTTGCCGAGCAACCTTCGGGCGAATTGTACGCGCGATGGATTCAGTTAGGTGTGTTTCATCCGTTTTGCAGAACGCATTCATCGGGTGATCACGGCGAGCAAGAACCTTGGTCTTTTGGGGAAGAAGTCATCGATATCACAAGGAAATTTGTGGAATTGCGTTATCAGTTGTTACCATATTTGTATACCATGTTTTGGCAGTACGTTAACGAAGGTGTGCCGATGTTAAAACCGTTGGTGTATTTTGATCAAGACGATTTCCATACACATTACAGAACTGATGAATTCATTTTCGGAAATCAAATTTTGGTCTGTCCTATTTTAGAGCCTAATGCTTTGGGTCGCCGTATGTATTTGCCTAAGGGCAATTGGTATAACTTCTGGACGAATGAAGTGATTGAGGGGAAAAAGGAGTTGTGGGTGAATACTCAATTTGATGAGATTCCGATTTTCATCAAAGAAGGCGCTATTATTCCGAAATATCCGGTACAACAATACGTTGGAGAAAAGCAAATTGAAGAACTGATTTTGGATGTTTATTATAAACTAGGCAAAGAAAAATCGACAGTTTACGAAGATGCGCAAGACGGTTATGATTACAATAAAGGTCGTTTCTCCTTGCGAACTTTCAACTTGAACGGGAAAGAAAAAGAGCTCATCATTCAGCAACACCAAGAAGGTACTTTTGAAACGACATACACCAAATTCAAAATCAACTTAAAAGGTTTGCCGTTTAAAGTCAAGAAAGTAGAAGTAGACAACGAAAAAATTGCATTAGACAAATTGCATCTTAACGGAGACAATTCCCTAGTTATCGACAAAGATTTTACCGAGTTGCATCTCATAGGTTAAGCCAGTTTTCTTACCTTTGTGAAACCAAAATATAAAACATGAAAAAAGGAATTTTTTTGGGTGTTTCGCTGTTGGTATTGATAGCGATTGCCTGTTCTACTAATCCGGTAACGGGAAAGAAAACTTTGGCCTTGGTGTCGAATTCGGAAATTTTCGCGTCTTCTTTTAGTCAGTACGGCGAATTTTTAAAGACGAATAAAGTCATTGCCGGTACAGCTGATGCCAAACGCGTTGAAACCGTTGGAATGAAAATCAGAGCTGCGGCCGAAAAATTACTACAATCCAAAGGAACGCAAGGACAATTGCAAGGTTATGCATGGGAGTACAAATTGGTTGACAATAAAGAAGTCAATGCTTGGTGTATGCCCGGTGGAAAAATTGTATTCTATTCCGGAATTTTACCTATTTGTAAAGACGAAGCCGGTATGGCAACCGTTATGGGACACGAAGTAGCTCACGCTTTGGCCAATCACGGTCAGCAACGCATGAGTGCCGGATTAGCCCAGCAAGTTGGAGCCGGAGTAGCGCAAGCAGCTGTAGGCGGAAAAAGTGCCGAAACTCAAGCCTTAGTGATGCAAGCTTACGGTATCGGAACCACAGTAGGCGGTATGCTGCCTTTTAGCAGAAGCCATGAAACTGAAGCAGATGAAATAGGGTTAATTTTAATGGCTATAGCCGGTTACAATCCGGAAACATCTATTGCTTTTTGGGAAAGAATGTCGGCCAAGTCGGGCGGTGCAGCACCTGCTGAGTTGTTAAGCACTCACCCTTCGGATGCAACCAGAATTGCCAATTTGAAAAAGATGATTCCGAAGGCTAAAGCGGAAGCTGCCAAATTCGGGGTAACCTTTAAATAATAAAATTAGTTTATATTTGAATCCTGTCTCATAGTCGAGACAGGATTTTTTATTTAAAAACAAGCGTATGGCAACACTTCCCAAAGGACATCCGAAATTATTAAATGCTTGGGCATTTTACGATTGGGCCAATTCCGTTTACAGTTTGGTAATCGCTTCGGCGGTTTTTCCGATTTTTTACGAAATGATTTTCAAACAAAGCGGTAAAAATTATGTTAACTTTTTAGGTTGGCAATGTAAAGATACCGCGATGATTAGTTTTGTTACGGCTTTCGCCTTTTTGGTTGTGGCGCTCTTTTCACCTTTTTTGTCCGGTATAGCTGATTATATTGGAAATAAGAAAGCTTTTTTGCGCTTTTTTTGTTATTTAGGCGCTTTGTCTTGTATCGGATTGTTTTGGTTCGAATTGGATAAGCTGTTTTTGAGCTACACTTTTTATTTTTTCGGATTGATTGGTTTTTGGTCGAGTTTGGTGTTTTACAATTCTTACTTGCCTGATATTGCCTATCCGGAACAACAAGATAAAGTAAGTGCGCGCGGATTTTCTATGGGTTATATAGGAAGTACCTTATTGCTTATTTTCAATTTGGCTATGGTCATGTTTCCGCATACGTTTGGTATTGGCGGTAGTGACGAAGAAGCTAGTATGATGGCCATGCGTATTTCTTTCTTAACGGTAGGTGTTTGGTGGATTGGCTTTAGCCATATTACTTATTATTATTTGCCAAAAGGAACGCGAAATAACGTAAAATTGAGTAAAGATTTTATTTTCAAGGGTTTTCGCGAGTTGAAGTTGGTTTGGCATCAGTTACAAGAAAACTTAGCATTGAAGCGTTATTTGTACAGCTATTTTGTCTTTATTATGGCGGTACAAACTGTAATGTTGGTGGCCACTTATTTTGGAGCTACCGAAATTGCTTGGGAATCGCCGGGTCAAAAAACGATGGGTTTAATCATTAGTATTTTGGTTATACAATTGGTGGCCGTTTTGGGTGCTTTTTTAACGTCACGTGCTTCTGCGGTATACGGAAATTTAAATGTTTTAATTTTCCTGAATGCTTTTTGGGCCGTGCTTTGTGCCTTTGCTTACTTTGTGGAAACACCGGTAGAATTTTACACTACAGCCGGTTTTGTTGGTTTGGTTATGGGCGGCATCCAATCGCTGGCCCGCTCTACTTATTCGAAACTATTGCCCGAAACCAAAGACACTACTTCGTTCTTTAGTTTTTACGATGTGACTGAAAAAGTCGGTATTGTAATCGGGATGTCAATCTATGGTATCATTGACCAAATCACAGGTAGCATGCGTAATGCCATCGTCTTTTTGGGGGCTTTTTTCATCATTGGCTTAATTCTGTTGTTCAGAGTTCCCAAAAATGCCTTGAGAAATAAATAAATCAATTATATTTGGAAAAAAATTACACAAACAAAATGAAAAACATAAAATATCTAATCGGGATATTCCTCATTCTAACAGCTTTTACCTTTACTTCTTGTGAAAATGAGCCGATTGATCCGGCCATTAATATAAACACTTGTGATGAACCATCGTCTCTTCAGGCTAGTGATTTTGTCAATAATTCAATTGTTAACTTAACATGGTCACCTGGTGGAAATGAAACTTCTTGGACTATTGAATACGGCGTTCAAGGATTTGCATTAGGAACAGGAACAACAATAGTTTCTCCCACAAATTCTGCTACCATCGCAGGTTTGAATTCAGGAAACAGTTATAGTTTTTACGTAAAATCAAACTGTTCTGCAGATGAAAGCAGCCAATGGGTTGGACCGGTAACTGTTCAGGCAGTTGTGAATCCGAATTGTGGAAATCCAACCAATTTAACAGCTTCTAGAAATGCTACTCAAAATACAACAGTGAATGTAGCTTGGGCAGCCGGAGGAACTGAAACATCTTGGGAGATACAATACGGTACAACCGGATTTCCACTTGGTAACGGAATTACTGTAGCCTCAACAACCTTAACTAAAGAAATCACCGATATTGCAACTACAGGCGGTTATGACTTTTATGTCAGAGCCAAATGTACTGCTACTGAATTCAGTAGTTGGGTAGGACCAATAAATGTAGCAGCTGTAAACAATACAGGTGGAACTGTTGCCGGGACTTACAGACTTACTGCTTTTAATACTTCCGTTCCAACAGACTTAAACAATGATGGAACTGCTTCTGTAAATCAGATGAATGAGACAGCTTGTATGAATGATATGTTTTTAACACTAAATGCTAACAATACTTTTGTTTCTGATTCTAAAGGAACTGATATTGATATTCAAGTTGATGCAGCCACCGGAGAAACGGTTGAAACAATAACTTGTTTTACAGATCCAGATTTGTCAGGAACTTGGACACTTTCAGGAAATATTCTGTCGCTAACTTATACAGATCCTGAAACAGGTGATGTTATGACGGACAGTTTTAACGTTGTAGGCAACACTTTAGTTTACACCATAAACGATGGTGCTGTTGTAGGGACAGAAGTAACCACAGGAGCGCCGGTCTATTTAACCTGCGACATATCACTTATTTATACCAAACAATAAAACCCATAATCATACATGAAAACTATAAAACTAATAGTTGGACTTTTTTTAATTTTTACTGCCTTTACCTTTACTTCTTGTGATAATGAACCAATTGACAGTAGTATCGAATTAAATAACGGCAACAACAACGGAGGAGGTAACAATGGCGGAGGTAATAATGGAGGCGGAGGAACTTCTACCGGAGATTATTGGCCGGCTGCATTGAATAATCAATGGGTTTTCAAATTGGATGGCGCACAACAACCACCAATGAAAATAATTTCTATCAATAGCATTGGCGGTAGTACTTACTATACATTCGATACTTTATTCGGACAAGGTTCTATGGGAACTGTGGGTTCAGCTACAACAAGAATGAAAAAGAATTCAGGTGATTATTATTTAAAAATAGAAGATTTAAATCTGAATTTAGGTAATAATTTAACCGCAACGATGACAGGTTTTGAATATGTGATTTTGAAGGATTACTTAGCTGTAGGCCAAACTTGGAATGGGGTTTATACGCAAACAACCAATTATAGCGATCCACAAATTCCGGATATTACACAAACAACAAATTATACCGGTACTATAGTGGAAAAAGGCGCAACGGTAACCGTAAACGGAGCCAGTTATACGAATGTAATTAAATTGAGAATAAGCCAATCAACTACTTTTCCGGGATTACCAACGCCAACCGTTGCTGATTCGGATTATTGGTTTGCTAAAGATGTCGGACCAATTAAAGCCGTTACCGTTTCTCAAGGCAGTACAACTACTAATGAGTTGATGTCGTTTATTTTGAATTAATTATTACCAAGATAAATTATAAAGTCCGTCAATTTGGCGGATTTTTTTTGTGGCATAGTCATTGACTTGTCACAGCAGTAGAGTATCTTTCCCATAAACCAATCGTTTTTGGTATTAATGATATGTTAATCCACGACGATTAATTTTCAGCTACTTAAAGATGTTTTACCTTTGTGTATCATTATTTTTTTAATGTCAATTTGACTAAATTAAACGCCACATGCGAAACCACAATATTTTAACACTAGACAATCTGTCATTGCAGGAGTTCGATGCCGAAACCGATTTGATTCCGTTACTAACACCGGAAGACGAAGAGGAAATGAACAAGGAAGAATTACCCAACTCACTGCCTATTTTACCCTTGCGCAATACCGTTTTATTTCCGGGTGTCGTAATTCCGATCACGGCAGGAAGAGATAAATCGATTAAACTCATCAACGACGCCAATGCCGGAAACAAAATCATCGGTGTAGTCGCCCAAAAGAATGAAGAGGTTGAAGATCCAACCAAAAACGACATTCATACCATCGGAACAGTAGCGCAAATTCTACGCGTTTTAAAAATGCCTGACGGTAATGTAACGGTTATTCTGCAAGGCAAAAAGCGCTTTGAAATCGATACCGTAACGGCCGAAACGCCTTACTTGAAAGCCGTTATTAAAGAAGTCGAAGAAAAGCGTCCCAAAAAAAATGATACTGAATTCCAAGCCATAGTGGATTCTATCCGTGAATTAGCCATAGAAATTATAAAGGAAAGCCCGAACATTCCAACCGAAGCGACTTTCGCCATCAAAAACATCGAAAGCCAATCGTTCCTAATCAATTTTGTTTCTTCTAATATGAACTTAACAGTGAAGGAGAAACAAGATTTGTTAACGATTAATGTGTTGAAAGATCGTGCAATGGAAACTTTGCGTTATATGAACGTAGAATTGCAAAAGTTAGAATTGAAAAACGATATTCAATCGAAAGTTCGATTCGACCTCGACCAACAACAACGCGAATATTTCCTCCACCAACAAATGAAAACCATTCAGGAAGAATTGGGTGGCGTTTCCTATGAACAGGAAATCGAAGAAATGCGTCAGAAGGCCAAGACTAAAAAATGGGACGAAAAGACTGGCAAGCATTTCGAGAAAGAAGTCTCGAAGTTGCAACGCATGAATCCCCAAGCACCCGATTTTGGTATTCAAAGAAACTACTTAGAGTTGTTTTTAGAATTGCCTTGGAACGAGTATTCTCAGGACAATTTCGACTTAAAACGGGCTCAAAAAATATTAGACCGCGACCATTTTGGTTTGGAAGATGTCAAAAAACGCATCATCGAACATTTGGCCGTACTCAAATTGCGCAACGATATGAAATCGCCTATCATTTGCTTAACCGGACCTCCGGGCGTGGGTAAAACCTCCATTGGTAAATCGATAGCAGAAGCTCTAGGTAGAGAATACGTGCGTATTTCGTTAGGCGGTTTGCGCGACGAAGCAGAAATTCGCGGTCACCGTAAAACCTATATCGGTGCCATGCCGGGCAGAATTATCCAAAGCTTGAAAAAAGCCGGTACGTCCAATCCGGTATTTGTGTTGGATGAAATCGATAAATTGTCGAGCAGTCACCAAGGCGATCCGTCATCGGCTTTATTGGAAGTGTTGGATCCGGAACAAAACAAAGAGTTCTACGATAACTTTTTGGAAATGGGTTACGACTTGTCGAAAGTGATGTTCATCGCCACTTCTAACAATATGGCTACGATACAACCGGCTTTGAAAGACCGTATGGAAGTGATTAAAATGACGGGTTATACCATTGAAGAGAAAATTGAAATTGCACGCCAACACTTATTGCCGAAACAATTAAAAGAACACGGATTAACCAACAAAGATTTATCCATCGGTAAAAAGCAATTGGAAAAAATTGTGGAAGGTTACACCCGTGAATCCGGCGTTCGTAGCTTGGAAGCCAAAATTGCTCAAGTCATCCGAAATGCGGCCAAATCGGTAGCCATGGAAGAAGATTACAATAAAAAAGTAACCGATGAAGATGTAGTAGCCATTTTAGGCGCACCAAAGTTAACCCGCGACAAATCGGAAAATAATGATGTGGCCGGTGTAGTAACCGGTTTGGCATGGACTTCAGTTGGCGGTGATATATTATTTATCGAATCTTTGATTTCTCCGGGTAAAGGCGCCTTGACGCTCACCGGAAATCTTGGAACGGTCATGAAGGAATCAGCCACGATTGCCCTCGAATATATCAAAGCCAATGCTGAACTTTTTGGTCTTGACAACGAAATTATCGGCAAATACAATATCCATTTACACGTACCGGAAGGTGCCACGCCTAAAGACGGGCCAAGCGCCGGAATTGCGATGTTGACGTCGTTAGTTTCTTTGTACACGCAGCGAAAAGTCAAAAAAGATTTGGCTATGACGGGAGAAATTACCCTGCGTGGCAAAGTCTTACCGGTGGGCGGAATCAAAGAAAAGATTTTAGCAGCCAAAAGAGCAAACATCAAAGAGATTATCCTTTGTCACGAAAACAAAAGCGATATTGAGGAAATCAAATCGGAATATTTAGAAGGATTGACATTCCATTACGTTAAAGAAATGAAAGATGTGATTGACATTGCCTTGACCCAGCAAAAGGTCAAAAATGCCAAAAAACTATAAGTCATTTTATAAATAATTATAAGGCATGAGTGATACCAAAGCTCATGCCTTTTTTATTAACTTTTTTCCTCCGAGATAAAATAATATCTTCGCATCTCCGTTATAGTAATTGCCTTAAGTTAATTTGAATGTTTAGAAACACAATTTGTATTGCCTTTTGCCTCGTCGGTTTGGTCGGTTTCGGACAAGTTGGCGGTCAATCGGTATACCAATTTCTAAACCTGGTTACTTCGCCCAGGCAAGCAGCTCTTGGCGGAAAAGTGATTACTTTTTACGACCAAGATGTCAACCAAGGACATTTCAATCCGGCTTGTATTAATGCCGAAATGGACAACAAATTGTCGCTCAATTATGGTAGTTATTTTGGCGAAGTGACTTACGGAACGGCTTCTTATGCCTATACTTACGATCGTCATGTGCAAACTTTTTTCGGTGGTGTCAATTATGTGAATTATGGCAAGTTTGACGGATACGACGAAAATGGCCAGCAAACAGCCAGTTTTACCGGTAGCGAAATCGCGCTTAGTTTTGGTTATGCTTACAATGTGCCGTTTACTGATTTGTATCTTGGTGCCAATGCCAAGCTGATTTCTTCGTCTTTGGAAAGTTACAATTCGTTTGGAGCCGCCATAGATATCGGTGCTTTGTTTATCGACACCCGAAACGATGTCAATTGGGCCATTGCCATTCGAAACATCGGAACTCAAATTACGCCTTACGCCGAGACACGTGAAAAATTGCCTTTGGAAGTCTTAATCGGAGTGTCACAACTCATGGAAAATGTGCCGATTCGTTGGCATTTAACCCTGGAAAATATGCAGCAATGGCAGTTGGCTTTTGCCAATCCGAATAGGGCAGAAGGGAATTTGGACGGCGGTTCAACGCCCGAAAAAGTGTCGTTTTTTAACAATGCGTTACGCCACGTTATTGTAGGTGCCGAATTGTTTCCCGACAAAGGCTTTAACATTCGCCTGGGCTATAATTTCCGTAGAGCTGAAGAATTGCGTATTTTAGAGCAGCGAAATTTCTCTGGATTATCGGTGGGTTTTGGCTTGAAAATCAATAATTTGAAATTTAATTATTCGTATTCGAGATATACTTTAGCGGCCAATACTAGTTTGTTTGGATTGACGATAGATTTTTCGGGGAACCGATATTAAAAACTGAGGTTCGCGAACAGCAAAAAAAATAATATTGTGAGCAAAAAAATTACCATAGCCATCGACGGATTTTCTTCCACCGGCAAAAGCACTTTAGCCAAGCAATTGGCCAAACATTTAGGATATGTTTATGTAGATTCCGGCGCGATGTACCGTGCGGTGACTTATTTTGCCATGCAGAACGGTTGCATTGGTCCCGATTTTTTTGACAAACAAACCTTAATCAACAGTTTGCCGTTTATCAAATTGCATTTCGAGTTCAATCCTGATTTGGGTTTTGCCGAAATGTATTTGAATGGTGAGAATGTCGAAGCGGCAATTCGTACCATAGAAGTTTCCGGTTATGTGAGCAAGATTGCTGAGGTTTCGGAAGTCAGAGCTAAATTGGTTGAGCAACAACAAGAAATGGGTAAAGACAAAGGCATAGTAATGGACGGCCGCGACATAGGAACAGTGGTGTTCCCCGATGCCGAACTTAAGGTGTTTATGACGGCCAGTCCGGAAACCCGTGCTCGAAGACGTTATGATGAATTGCAAGCCAAAGGCCAAGAGGTTTCTTTTGAAGCTGTGCTGAAAAACGTTGAAGAACGCGACCACATTGATACCCACCGCGAAGATTCTCCTTTGGTTATGGCCGATGGCGCTATCGAGATTGACAATTCCGCACTTACCCGAGAGGAACAATTTGATGCTGTCTTAGCCTTGGTGGACCAAGTCTCGAAATCGTTGTAAATATTTTTTTTTCTCAATATAAATAGTAGATTTACGGGTTGTTATTTACTAAAACCAAAAACTATTATTTATGAGTATAAAAAACAGATTAATTGCCATGAACTTCTTTCAGTTCTTTGTCTGGGGTGCTTGGCTTATTACCATTGCCAACTTTTGGTTTGGCACGAAACAATGGGACGGAACCCAATTCGGATTGGTATTCGGAACGATGGGAATTGCCTCTTTGTTTATGCCGACTTTAACCGGAATCATAGCCGACCGTTGGGTGAATGCCGAACGACTTTACGGGATTTTACATATAGCTTATGCTTTGGTTTTGTTTTACCTTCCGCAAGTTACCACACCGGAAAACTTTATATATGTGATGTTGGTAGCGATGTGTTGCTATATGCCAACCATTGCACTTTCTAATTCCATTTCTTATACAGCTTTGAAAAACAGTGCCGACAGCGATGTGGTGAAAGATTTTCCGCCTATTCGCGTTTGGGGAACTATTGGGTTTATTGCCGCCATGTGGTTGACCAATTTGACCGGAAACAAGGCTACTGCCTTTCAGTTCTACATAGCCGGAATTGCGGCTGTTTTGTTAGGATTGTATGCTTTTACTTTGCCGCAATGTAAACCGCAACACACCAAAGGCGAAAAGGCTTCGTTTATGGAATCTTTGGGGTTGGAAGCCTTTAAGTTGTTTGGTACCTACAAGATGGCATTGTTCTTTATCTTCTCTATGTTTTTGGGTGGTGCTTTGCAATTGACCAATGCGTATGGCGATGTCTTCTTGGATGAATTTAAAAACGTTCCGGAATATGCCGATTCTTTCGTGGTGAAGTATTCTACCATTATTATGTCGATTTCTCAAGTTTCGGAGACCTTATTCATTTTGGCGATTCCGTTTTTCTTGAAACGATTTGGTATCAAACAAGTAATGTTGATTTCGATGTTGGCTTGGGTATTGCGTTTTGGGTTGTTTGCTTACGGAAATCCAACCGATGGTTTGTGGATGATTATTTTGTCTTGTATCGTTTACGGAATGGCATTCGATTTCTTCAATATTTCAGGTTCATTGTTCGTGGAAACGTCTACCAATGCCAAAATTCGTTCTTCGGCTCAAGGTTTGTTTATGATGATGACCAACGGTTTTGGAGCAGTTTTGGGAAGCTTTACTTCCGGCTGGGCGATAGATAAATTCTTTACGCACGACGGTGCCAGAGATTGGCACAGCATCTGGTTGGCTTTTGCGGCTTATTCTTTAGTGATTGCAGTATTGTTTGCCGTGATGTTTAAACACAAACACGATCCGAATGCGGTAGCCAATGTGAGCCATTAATTTAAAAGTGCTTACTATAAAAATAAAACCTGATAAGTTGTAAACTTGTCAGGTTTTTTTGTAGCCAAGAATGCGATGCGAATCCCGTCTAGCCCCGATAGGAGCAAACCGCCTTGCGTTGTGGATAGCGGGAAAATGCCCCGAAGCTTCGGGGTGAAAATGCCCGAACCATTCGCTTCTGAAAAACAACCAACTAACAATAGTTTTTTCCGGTGTAATTGTTTTGTAATTAAGAAATTATGTTTAATTTTGCACACCTTTTGGCGGAGTAGAGTTTCCATTAGGGTTTACCAATTAAAATCTAACACTGCTGTGTTTGTTTTCGCATCAAGAAACTCTGGCAACATAGCATACAAATTTTTTATCAGCATGGCTGTATTAAACAAAGAACAAGAAGCGTTTTTAAATGAATTTAACTGGCACAACTATGCCGAAGGTATTGACGCGGTAGATGAGAAAAACTTGAAAGAGTTTGAAGATTTAGTAACTAAAACTTTTATCTCAACTGACCAAGAAGAAGTAGTAGAAGGTGTAGTAGTAAGAATTACTGAAAGAGACGCTATTGTTGACATTAACGCGAAATCTGAAGGAGTTATTTCTTTGAATGAGTTCCGTTACAATCCAAACTTAAAAGTTGGAGACAAAGTTGAGGTATTGATTGACGTTCGTGAGGACAAAACAGGTCAATTGGTATTGTCACACAGAAAAGCAAGAACTATCAAATCATGGGATCGTGTTATCGCGGCTAATGAAACCGGAGAAATCGTTCAAGGTTTTGTTAAATGCAGAACTAAAGGTGGTATGATTGTGGACGTTTTCGGAATCGAGGCGTTCTTACCGGGTTCACAAATTGATGTGAAACCAATCCGTGATTACGATGTATATGTGAACAAAATGATGGAATTCAAAGTGGTAAAAATCAACCACGAATTCAAAAACGTTGTAGTATCACACAAAGCATTGATTGAAGCTGATATCGAAGTTCAGAAAAAAGAAATCATCGGTCAATTAGAAAAAGGTCAAGTATTAGAAGGTGTGGTTAAAAACATCACTTCTTACGGTGTGTTCATCGATTTAGGAGGTGTTGACGGATTAATCCACATTACTGACTTGTCTTGGTCAAGAATCAACCACCCAAGCGAAGTATTGGAATTAGACCAAAAATTGAACGTTGTTATCTTAGACTTTGATGATGAGAAAACAAGAATCCAATTAGGTTTAAAACAATTAAACGCTCACCCTTGGGATGCTTTAGATGCTAACTTACAAGTTGGTGACAAAGTGAAAGGTAAAGTAGTAGTTATTGCTGACTACGGTGCTTTCATTGAAGTAGCTGAAGGTGTTGAAGGTTTGATCCACGTTTCTGAAATGTCTTGGTCAACTCACTTGAGAAGTGCTCAAGATTTCGTAAAAGTAGGTGATACTGTTGAAGCAGTGATCTTAACTTTAGACAGAGACGATCGTAAAATGTCATTGGGTATCAAACAATTGTCACAAGATCCATGGACAGACATTACCTCTAAATACCCTGTAGGTTCTAAACACACAGGTATCGTTAGAAACTTTACTAACTTCGGTATTTTTGTTGAGTTAGAAGAAGGAATCGACGGTTTAGTGTACATCTCTGACTTGTCTTGGACTAAGAAAATCAAACACCCATCTGAATTTGTTAACGTAGGTGACAAATTAGACGTAGTAGTATTAGAGTTGGATGTTGAAGGCCGTAAGTTGTCTTTAGGTCACAAACAAACTACTGAAAACCCTTGGGACAAACATGAAGATGCTTTCGCTGTTGGAACTATCCACACCGGAACTATCGCTGAGATTGTTGACAAAGGTGCTACTGTAGATTTCGGAGATGATGTAGTTGCGTTTATTCCAACACGTCACTTAGAAAAAGAAGACGGTAAAAAATTGAAAAAAGGTGAAGAAGCACAATTCAAAGTAATTGAGTTCAACAAAGAATTCAAAAGAGTAGTAGCTTCTCATACCGCTATCTTCAGAGAAGAAGAGGAGAAAAATGTAAAAGCTTCAAATGAAACTGTAGCTTCTACTAACAATGCTCCTGCTCAAACTTTAGGAGATAACAATGATATCTTAGCCGGCTTAAAAGCTGAAATGGAAAAGAAAGAGAAAAAATAATTTTTCCCTTTTGATTACATAGAAAAGCCCCGATTACTCGGGGCTTTTTTTATTTTAGTTATTGTAATATTTCCGCTTCCAGATTTCCTCGTTGAAGTTTTTGCCCATCATAAAAAAGTAATAAGCAAATACTGCGAAAATCGATTTAAAAGCAAAAAGAAATACAATCAGCGAGGCCATAGGAACCGATTTGCTTAAATTGTTCTCAGGAACTAACATCGTAAGCAAAGCACTGAAAAGTATAGCCGTTACGGTAAAATAGCCTAAATTTTTAAAAGGCAAAACCATCAGTTTGCGCCACGGATTGATTTCGGTTCCCCATTGGTGAATCAAGTAATAGTAATCGTTTCCGATGGGCACAAAAAGCAATGGATCATCGTAGTTGAGCAAATGGAAAGCCTTACTCGGTGCTATGATTTTAAAGCCGTCTAATGAAGTCTGGTGCTGTTTTTCGAGACTTCTGATTTTGGTGATAGCTTCTTCTGGTATCTCATTTTTAAAAATACTGCTGTCTAAGAATCGCAAGCGATAATCCACGCAAATTTTGCGGATTTGGTCGATGTGGAAAATTTTATCGGTTTCCAGCAAATCAAATTGCAAAGCATTAGAAATTGTTGAACTTTTGCGCTGCAACTTGTCAGTTACCATTTCCCGTTCCCACTCGTTTTCGGCTAAAATGGATTGTACTTGCGCTAAAATGGCAGCTTCTGATTGGCGTTTTTTTCTTTCGGAAAGTAATTCTTCTTGAAGGTTTACCTTGTGGAGCAACATAATGTAAATTTTTAAACAGTTGATAACTTGAAAATTACACAAACGAAATTTACAAAATATTTTTTTCAAACCTTACAAGCCGGCTTCCAAATTACTTTTCTACAGTTGTTAAAGTTTTGAAAAATTCTGCTGTAAAAATTGTATGCAAATTGCAATAAAAAACGCCCAAATTAATTCGGGCGTTTTTTATTTAATATCAAGGAAACAGTTATCTCAAACTGGCACCTAATTCGTTTTCCATATTCTTCAACAACTTGCTCATGATTTTATCAATTTGCTCGTCAGTTAAAGTCTTCGTACTGTCTTGCAGTGTAAAACTTACGGCATACGACTTTTTGCCTTCCGGTAGGTTTTTGCCTTGGTACACATCAAACAAATTCACGGCTTTTAACAGCGATTTTTCGGTTTGACGGGCAATGTTGTAAATCGCATCAAAAGCCACTGTTTCATCTACCAAAAGGGCTAAATCTCTGCGAACTTCCGGATATTTTGGGATGTCAGTGAATTTGATTTTGCTACCAATAAGTTTTAAAATCAGATTCCAATTGAAATCAGCATAAAACACTTCCTGCTTGGTGTCGAAATGTTTTAAAATCGATTTCTTCACAGTTCCGAATTCTACCAAAGTATCATTCCCGGAAGCGATGGCAATGCCTTCAGCAAACACATCCGAAGCAGCCGGTTTGTTTTGGATTTTGTTGATGCCCAATCGCTCTAAAACCGAACTTACATAACCTTTGAATAAAAAGAAATCGGAAGGTTTTTGCGGATTGGTCCAACTTTCAGCATTGCGATTACCGGAAACAAATAAAGTCAGGTGTTTCGGTTCATCATAACCCGATGGCAATTTGTGGTACGTTTTTCCGAATTCGAATAATTTCAAATCACCGTTTCTGCGGTTGATATTATAGGAAACGGCTTCCAATCCTGAGAATAGTAATGACTGACGCATGGCCGATAAGTCGTTGCTCAACGGATTCAACATCATTACATTGTATTCTTCTTTCAACATATCCGATAAACCAACGTAATCCGGTGTAGTCAAAGAATTGGCCATCATTTCATGAAAGCCTAAGCCGTTCAATTGGGTGGCCACTATGTTTTGTACTTTATAATCTTCCGTACGGGCAGAATTGGCTACTGTAGCATTTAATTTTTTGGTAAAATTGATGTTGTTGTAACCGTAAACGCGTAAAATTTCTTCAATCACATCGATTTCACGTTGTACATCAACACGGTAAGACGGAATGATTAAACCCAAACCGGCATCAGAAACCGTAGTCACTTTAATATCTAATGAAGCTAAAATTTTCTTGATGGTTTCTTTCGGCAATTCTTGTCCGATTAATTTATTCGCTTTTTCAAAATGAAGGAATACCGGGAAATCTTCAATTTTTTTAGGATATACATCGATAATGTCTGATGTTATTTCACCGCCGGCAACTTCTTTGATTAAAAGTGCCGCACGTTTTAAGGCAAACTCAGTAATATTAGGATCTATTCCTCTTTCAAAACGGAAAGAAGCATCGGTATTCAAACCATGTCTTTTGGCCGATTTTCGGATGGAAACCGGATTGAAGTAAGCGCTTTCTAAGAAAATAGCATTAGTTGTTTCGGTAACTCCTGAAGATTTTCCGCCGAAAACACCAGCCAAACAAAGCGGTCCTTTTTCGTCGCAAATCATTAAATCTTCTTCGTGTAAGGTTCTTTCCACCTCGTCTAAAGTGGTGAATTTGGTTCCTGCTGCAACCGTTTTCACAATAATTTTGCCATTAATTTTAGCTGCATCAAAGGCGTGTAACGGTTGGCCCAAATCGTGTAAAATATAATTGGTTACGTCAACAATATTGTTTTTCGGGGTTAATCCAATCGCTTTCAAACGATTTTTCAACCAATCCGGCGATTCTTTTACGGTTACACCTGAAATGGTAACACCGCAATATCTTGGCGCTAACTTACTGTCTTTGACGTCAACGTCAATTTTCAAGGTTCTTTTGTCGATGCGGAATGTACTCACCGATGGCGTGATTAATTCGACATTGTTGTTTTTTTGCAATAAGCTGGCGCGCAAATCACGAGCCACACCCATGTGCGACATCGCATCGGCACGGTTAGGGGTTAAACCGATTTCGAACACTTCATCATTTTCGATATTGAATACCTTAGCACAAGGCGTTCCCGGTTTTAGCTTTTCGTCTAATATCATAATGCCGTCATGACTGGTACCTAAGCCCAATTCATCTTCGGCGCAAATCATACCGTGGCTTTCTTGTCCGCGGATTTTTCCTTTTTTAATCTCAAACTCGTTACCGTCTTTGTCAAATAATTTGGTTCCGATAGTAGCCACAGGTACTTTTTGCCCGGCCGCCACATTAGCGGCACCACACACAATTTGCACCGGAGTACCATCGCCTAAATCAACAGTAGTGATTTTTAACCTGTCGGCGTCAGGATGTTTTTCACACGTCAACACATGACCAACAACTACACCTTCCAATCCGCCGCGAACCGATTGGTATTTTTCAACTACTTCTACTTCCAACCCTAAATCGGTTAATATAGCAGCAGTTTCTTCTGATTTTAAATCTATTTTAATGAATTGTTTTAACCAATTGTATGAGATTCTCATGTATCGTATTTTAAGGGTGCAAATATAGGAATTACAGTTTTCAGATTAAAATATATTTTTAAACGAAAGTGCGCTGAAGCTCAAATTAAAGTATTGTTATATTGATGATTATTTGGGTATATTTTTAGAAAAACTCCAATTATCATTTGTTAAAATTTTAATATCTGTAAAATTGTGCTATAAATTGCCCGAATTGTGCTATTTGGAATTTGGGATTGACATTACTTTTGAATGAATCAAAAAAATATAATTATGAGTAATTTAATTCAAAGACCCACATTTAAAGATAAGTACGACAATTTTATAGGCGGTAAATTCGTGGCGCCGGCCTCGGGTCAGTACTTCGATGTAGTGTCTCCGGTTGACGGAAAAGTATTTACCAAAGCCGCACATTCAAACAAAGAAGATTTAACCTTAGCGGTTGATGCCGCGCATGAAGCCTTTAAAACTTGGAGTAAAGTGTCGGTAACCGACCGAAGCAATATGCTGATTAAAATTGCCCAAGTAATGGAAGACAATCTCGAGTATTTGGCAGCTGTTGAAACCATTGATAACGGTAAAGCGGTTCGCGAAACTTTAGCGGCTGATTTGCCATTGGCTATAGATCATTTCAGATATTTTGCCGGTGTAATTCGTGCCGAAGAAGGTTCGGTGAGCGAGTTAGATGATACTACGGTTTCCTTGATTGTTCACGAACCTATAGGTGTTATTGCCCAAATCATTCCGTGGAATTTTCCGTTGTTGATGGCCGTTTGGAAATTGGCTCCGGCTTTGGCTGCCGGAAACTGCGTGGTTTTAAAACCGGCTGAAAATACGCCAATTTCGATTATGGTTTTGATGGAATTGATAGGCGATATCATTCCGTCCGGAGTTGTTAATGTAGTGAATGGTTTCGGATCCGAATTGGGAAGAGCTTTAGTGACTAACCCGAAAGTAGCCAAAGCTGCGTTCACCGGTTCAACAGCTACCGGTAGAATGGTAATGCAATATGCTACCGAAAATATCGTTCCGGTAACTTTAGAATTGGGTGGAAAATCGCCTAACATTTTCTTCCCGTCTGTAATGGAAGCTGATGATGAGTTTTTAGATAAAGCTATAGAAGGAGCAGTATTGTATTGTTTAAACCAAGGAGAAGTTTGTACTT
Organism: Flavobacterium sp. FEMGT703F; assembly: GCA_002786385.1. Taxonomy (GTDB): domain Bacteria; phylum Bacteroidota; class Bacteroidia; order Flavobacteriales; family Flavobacteriaceae; genus Flavobacterium; species Flavobacterium cheonhonense. The sequence continues at coordinate 257,847 of PGCN01000008.1, read as the reverse complement.
GTCCGTCACGTTTATTGGTGCATGAAGACATCTACGATAAATTCATCGAAAGAGTAATTGAAAGAGTAGCCGCTGTGAAAACCGGAAATCCGTTGGATCCGACAGTAATGATGGGCGCCCAAGCTTCCAAAGTGCAAAGAGATAAAATTATGTCTTACATCAATTTAGGAAAAGAGGAAGGCGCCGAGTTGTTAATTGGTGGCGATGAAAATAAATTAGGCGGTGATTTAGACAATGGTTATTACATCAAACCAACTGTATTTAAAGGCACCAACAAAATGCGTATTTTCCAGGAAGAGATATTCGGACCGGTATTGGCCGTGACCACATTCAAAACCACCGAAGAAGCTATCGAAATTGCCAATGATACTTTGTATGGTTTAGGCGCCGGAGTTTGGACACGCGACGCTCACGAATTGTATCAAGTGCCGAGAGCGATTCATGCCGGTAGGGTTTGGGTAAACAGTTACCATGCTTATCCTGCAGGAGCACCGTTTGGCGGTTACAAACAATCGGGTATTGGTAGAGAAAACCACAAAATGATGTTGGCGCATTACCGTCAAACTAAAAATATGTTGATTTCATACAACAAAAATAAACTAGGGTTCTTTTAGTAGTTGGGATTTATTGGTTACTACCGCAAATTGGCTTTTCGGAGTCGGTTTGCGGTTTGTTTATACTAAAAATAGATAAAGATGAAAAGATTAGCAGTAACTGAAAACGCTTTAGCATTGGTACAAATGCTGAAAAAAAAGTTTGGCGATTTGATGTTTTACCAAGCCGGTGGTTGTTGCGAAGGGACGCAACCACAGTGTTTTGAAAAAGGTGGTTTTTACATCCGAACCGGAGATGTTTGCATAGGCGAAATAGCTGAATGCGAGTTTTGGCTCGACAAAGATTTATTCGAATACTGGAAAAATGCGCATTTCACTTTAGATGTGATGGACGGCATAGGCGCGGGTGGCTTTTCATTGGAAACCCCTTATGGCAAAACGTTTATTATCAATTATCGGTTATTTACTGAGGAAGAACTGGCCCAACTCGAACCGGTCAAGTACAATGCTTACGATTAGTGTGACGTAAAATTCATCAATTGGTATTGTTTCGGAGTAACGCCTTCGTATTTTTTGAACAGTCGAATGAAATAATTGCAATCTTCAAAACCGCTGGCATAAGACACTTCGTTGACGTGAATGTTCGGATTGCTGAGGAGTTTTTTAGCGTGTTTTATTTTTTCGTTTAAGATGTATTCAATCGGACTCATACCCAATTCTCTTTTAAAATAGCGATAAAAAGAAGTTGTACTCATACAAGCTTTATCGCTCAAATCTTTCAAGCTGATGCTTTCGCGGATGTTCTTTTTGATGAAATCTATCGAAGGCGAAATCGGACTGCTGCTGTCGATGAACTTTTCATCTTCAAAACGCTTGGCTGTTTGGGTTTGAATGATGCGGATGATTAATTCTTGCAGCGTCAAATCGGCTATGGCATCTTTGGTAATCGAATCGCCCATGCATTCCTTAATCAGCTTATTGATGGTACCGGCCAATTCTACATTGTTGTAAAAAAAGTAGTTTTCATGGTCGAGTTTCCACAAATTGCTCTTGCCTTCTTTGGGGTATTTTTCGTTTAAAAAATCTAAAGTGTCGGTGATGATTTTATTATCGATAGCCAAAGCAATACATTGCGTCGGATTTTCTTTAGACGCTTCGGGAAAGTCAATTTTCATTTCCACATTCGACGGTACAATCACGGTTTCTCCGGGCAAATACTCAAACTGCGGTTCGTCAAAAAGATGCATGATTTTTTTACCGCGCAACATACTCGTCACCACCAAGTCGTTAAACTTGAGCGGCACCAAATCCGATTTTTGATAGGTTTCAAAAATATTGAGTTCGCAATGGTCTAAAGAGAAAATAGTGCGGTTTTCCACCAAAGTCTTGAGCGACTTTTCGTGAGTAAGAGCAGGTTTGTTAAGCAAAATTTTGGACGCCATAAAAAAACAATCGAACTACTAAGATAAGACTTAAAGTGATATTTTTTTTAGAGAAAGGTCTTTTTCTTGCTAAATAACTATACTTAGAGGATTTCTTCCACGTGACGCTTGATGTTTTCGGCTATCTTACCGGTAGGTAAATCGTTCTCGTCGTTGCCGAAAGGATCTTCAATTTCCTCGGCAATTAATTCCAACGAAGCCAAAACGTAAAAAATAAATACCACTACCGGTATCACATAATACCCTAAATTGAAAACATAGCCAAAAGGCAAAGTCATCACATAAAAGAATATAAACTTCTTGATAAAAGCACTGTAAGAGTAGGGAATAGGCGTGTTTTTGATGCGTTCACAAGCACCGCAAACGTCAGTAAACGACTGTAACTCGGCGTTCAAAATAATTAATTGTTCTCCCGATATTTTTCCGGCTTGGTGCAAATCATTTATTTTCTGAAACAACACTTGCGCTACCTGATTGGGTTTGTGTTTTTGCAAGTTGATTTGTAACTCGACATCTTCAAACAAAATTTGCCCGACTTCTTCATTGCTCAAATGCTTGGATAGGATAGAAGCGTAAGTCGGAATCAGAAAGCGCAAGTATTTTTTATCGTGTTCGTCTTTTAGTATGGCCGATAGCTTAATGGCTAAATTCCGACTGTTATTCACCAACGAACCCCAGAGTTTTCGGCCTTCCCACCAACGATCGTATGCCGTGTTGGTTCGGTAAGCCAACAATAACGAAATGACAAAACCCAACATCCCGTGCATGATGGAAATATTTTTCACATGACTGGTATCTGATAGTTTCCAGTATTCGACTTCCAAATAGCAAATGGCACCGGAATACAATCCGATAAAAATCATCATTGGAAACAATTGTCGAAACGTATCGGCTTTGTGAAATCGGAAAATAAAGGTAATCCAGTCTTTAGGGTTGTATTTTACCATAGGTTGGTTGATTTGAGTTCAAAAATACATTAAAAACGCAAACTTCCCGCCAATTCTTTTAAGGTGATTTCGTGAATTTTAGTCAGATACAACGCATTGCTGTAACGCACTTTGGCATCTAAAAAATTCTGCTGAGCGGTTCTGAATTCAATAGGCGTAATGGTCCCAATCTTGAATTTAGCCAACGTAATATCCAAATTTTGTGCTGCGATTTTGAGGTTTTGCGCCTCTACTTTGGTCAATTCCAAATTGGTGGTGTAACTGGCAAAAGCAGCATTTAATTGGCTTTCCAGGCTTCTTTTTTGTTGTTCCAAAGTAACGTTGGCGTTTTCCAATTGTACTTTGGCGATGCGCTCATTACGGTTTTGCAGGTTGCCGTTAAAGATAGGCATCGATGCGTTAAAACCATAGGCAAACCCACGGTTGGACGATTGCGTGATAAAGCCTAAAGAAGCTTCCGAACGCGTAAAATTATAGCCCGAAGTAATGCGAATGGTTGGATAACGCCCGGCTTTGACTTGCTTCAGTTGTTGTTCTGCGCTGTTTTTGGTCAGCATTTGGGCTTGCAATTGCGGATTCTGATTCTCGGCAGCCGATTTCAATTCGTCATATTTCAACTGTTCGTCTACCGAAATTTCGTTGGCCACTACAAACTCGGTTTGAACATCACGCGCTAAAATTTCGTTTAGGCGAATCTTAGCATTTTTGAGCGTTTCCAGTTGTTTGAGTTGCAAACTTTTATCGGTATTCAAATCGACTTGTGCGTTTAAAACCTCTAATTTAGAAGCTTTCCCGATGCTAAAACGATTTTGTGCCGTTGTAACTCTTTCTTGTGAAATCACAATGGCTGTATCTATAGCCGCCAATTGTTGCTGCTGTTGGACCAAATCGAAATAGTTCAAATACACTTCACTGATTTTGGTGAGTATGGCCAATTTCAATTCGGCTTCGCCTTGTTTTTGCAGGATGTTAAGTTGCTCTTTTCGGGCAAACATTCTTAGTCCGTCGAAAACCGTCCAATCCAAACTTACACCATAAGTTAAGTTCATATTTCGCGCACCGTCTAAAGTTCTTTCCGAACCATCGGCTTGGGTTTGTTTGGTGTTTGTAATGCTGTTGTTGTCGGTTACCAACGCATTAATTGTTGGTAGCATACCGGCATTTCCTATGCTGTTGTTGAGCTCATCAATTTTGAGTTCATTTTTCGCCAATTTGATGTCGTAGTTATTTTCTAAGGCTATTTTAACAGCATCTTCCAGGGGCAACAATTCTTGTGCTTGCATTTTTGGCAAAAAAGCCAAGACCAAAGTGATGATATATATCGATTTGATTTTCATAATTACTTCTCTAAAGCTTCTAAATTATCAAATTCCGGACGGTGTTTCTTAGCTCTCGACCACATTAAGTAGAAGGCCGGAATTACAAACAAGGTCAGAATTAAAGAGAAAATGGTTCCGCCTACAATGACAACACCCATTCCGATTCGGCTGGTAGATGCGGCGCCAAGCGACAATGCAATTGGCAACGCACCCAAGGCAATCGCCAAACTCGTCATTAAGATAGGTCGCAATCGCGCTTCCGAGGCTTGGATGATGGCTTCGTATTTCGGCAAGCCTTGCTCTCGGAGTTGGTTGGCAAATTCTACGATCAAAATTCCGTTTTTGGTTACCAATCCAATGAGCATTACGGTTCCGATTTGACTGAAGATGTTCCATGTTTGACCAAACAACCACAAGGAAAATAACGCTCCGGCTACTGCCATTGGCACGGTTAAAATGATAATGAACGGATCGATAAAACTTTCAAACTGAGCAGCTAAAATCAAATAAATCAGTAATAATGCCAAGCCGAAGGCGAAGGAAGTATTGGAACTACTTTCCACAAAATCGCGAGATTCTCCGCCTAAATCCGTGGTAAATGAATCGTCCAGCACTTTCGCTTTAATTTCGTCCATGGCTTCAATACCGTCGCCCATACTTTTGCCCGGTGCTAATCCGGCGAAAACGGTGGCCGACATATAACGGTTGTTGTGGAATAACTGCGGTGGATTACTTTGTTCTTCTACGGTTACCACATTGTCAAGCTGAATCAATTCGCCTTTGTTGTTTTTCACAAACATCGAAGTCAAATCCAAAGGTTCATCGCGGTCTTTTTCGTCAAATTGCCCAATCACTTGGTACTGTTTGCCGTTTTGCATGTAATAACCGAAACGTTGTCCGCTTAACGACAATTGCAGCGTTTGCGCGACATCTAAAACCGAAATGCCCAAGCTCTCCGCTTTTTCGCGATCGATGGTCACGTTAATTTCGGGCTTATTGAATTTCAAATTCACATCCACGGTGGAAAACACCTCGCTTTTGTTGGCTTCTTCCATGAACTGCGGAATCTTTTCACGCAACTTTTCAAAGTTTGGTGCCTGAATAATATACTGAATTGGCAATCCGCCACGACGGTTTACAGCTATGGTTGGTTGTTCCGAAATGGTGACTTTGGCTTCCGTATATTTTTTAGTCCATTTGGTAAAATCGTCTGCAATTTCTTTTTGAGAGCGTTCTCTTTCCTCCGGATTTTTGAGAGCCAAACGAATTCGGCCCGTATTTACCGAAGATGATAAAAAGCCTGGTGATGTAATCACCAAAGCAATTTTTTTCTCCGGTATGCTGTCGTTCATCAATTTCGACATGTCTTCCATAAATCTGTCAGTATAGTCGAAAGTAGCACCTTCCGGCGTGGTCACACTAACAATCACCAAACTTCTGTCGTCGTAAGGAGCCGTTTCTTTTGGCAGTATGTTGAAGAATAACGCAATCAATCCGAAACAAACGATTACGATAGGGAAGCTCAACCATTTTCTTCGCATAAATCCTTCTAAAGCCGAAGCGTAACCTTTATTTAAACTCTGAAAATACGGTTCGGTAAAAGTGTAGAATTTGGTTTTCTTTTGTTCGCCGCCTTTCATCAAATAGGCGTTCAACATAGGGGTTAAGGTAAGCGATACAAAGGCCGAAACCAAAACGGCTGCTCCGATGACGACTCCGAATTCTCGGAACAATCTACCCACGAATCCTTCCAAAAAGATAATCGGTAAAAACACCGCTGCTAAAGTGATGGAGATTGAGATTACAGCGAAGAAAATTTCGTTAGAACCTTTGATGGCAGCTTCTATAGGCGACATGCCTTCTTCGACTTTTTTGAAGATGTTTTCCGTCACTACAATTCCGTCATCTACCACCAAACCGGTGGCTAAAACTATCGCCAATAATGTGAGTACGTTCACCGAAAAACCACACAAATACATGATGAAGAAAGTGGCAATCAACGACACGGGTATATCAATTAACGGACGGAAAGCAATAGACCAGTCGCGGAAAAACAAAAAGATAATCAAAATCACCAAAATCACCGAAATCAGTAATGTCTCAGCAACTTCCACTATCGATTTTTTAATGAAAACCGTATTGTCCAAAGCCACGTTGAGCTTGATGTCTTTCGGCAAGTCTTTTTGAAAACCTTCATATTGTTTGTAAAACTCTTCGGCTATGGCCAGATAATTGGTTCCCGGTTGTGGTACTATCGCCAAAGCTACCATCGATTGGTCGTTGGCTTTGAATTGGGTTTCTAAGTTTTCCGGACCTAATTCGGCGCGACCAACATCGCTTAATCTTACAATCTTGTCGTTGTTGGCTACAATGATAATGTTGTTGAATTCGGTTTCGTTGGATAAATTGCCGAGTGTTTTTACCGTAAGTTCAGTATTGGCTCCGGTTAATTTCCCCGAAGGCAATTCGACGTTTTGTTTCTCCAAAGCAATTCTGACATCAGAAACGGTAACGCCGTAGGAATTGAGCTTTACCGGATCGAGCCAAATGCGCATGGCATAACGCTTTTGTCCCCAAATTTGTACTCCGCTCACGCCCGGTATGGTTTGCAAGCGTTCGGCTATAACATTTTCGGCATAATCACTCAGTTCCAATACGCTTTTGGTATCGCTTTGAACGGTCATGGAAATAATCGCATCCGAATCGGCATCGGCTTTCGAAACTACCGGCGGCGCATCGATGTCTTGTGGCAAGCTACGGATGGCTTGCGATACTTTATCGCGGACATCATTAGCGGCTTCTTCTAAGTTTTTTTCGAGTTTGAATTCGATGGTAATATTACTTGAACCTTGGTTGCTGGAAGATGTAATATTTCGAATACCATCGATGGAATTGATGGCTTTTTCGAGCGGTTCGGTAATTTGCGATTCGATGATATCGGCGTTGGCACCGGTATAATTGGTTCTAACAGAAATTTGTGCCGGATCAATCGAAGGAAATTCTCTTACGCCCAAATAGCTGTAACCGATGATGCCGAAAAGGATAATCAGAAAATTGATTACAATGGTAAAAACCGGTCGCTTGATACTTATAGTGGATAAACTCATTTGATTTCAGATTTTAGATTTCAGATTTCAGATTTGGGAATTGAAATGCTAAAATTATTTGACCATTATTTTAATGTCGGCTTCGTCTTTTAACGACATTACGCCGGAGGTTAAGACGGTATCTCCGATTTTCAGACCGGAAGTAATGACTACATCTTTATCGGTTCGGGTTAAGGTTTCGACTTTTACTTCTTTGGCTTTACCATGGTTAGCGATAAAAACTTTTTTGCCATCTTGAATCGGCACAATCGCTTCCGTAGGAATGATGATAGCGTCTTTGATGTTTTTCAGCGGTAATTCGATGTTGGCAAAAGTGCCCGGTAATAATTTTCCGTTCGAATTATCGGTAAAAGCTCTGATTTGCAAAGTTCTGGTTGTGGCTTCAATGGCAGGCTCTAAGGCGTAAATTTTGGCTGTAAAGGTTTCTTTTACATTTGGAACCGTAAACGTTATGGTGTTATTTTTACTAATCTCTGTAGCGTATTTTTCAGGTATAGAGAAAGTGATTTTTAATGGATTGGTACTGACTAACTTTGCAATTAATGTAGTGGGTGTAACATACGTTCCCGGCGAAATACTGCGCAATCCGATTTTTCCCGAGAAAGGCGCTCGCACGGTGGTTTTTCCGATTTGTGCTTGAATCAATTGTGTTTGTGCTTTGGCGGTGCGATAATCAGCGCTGGCGATGTCGTATTCTTCTTGGCTGATGGCTTCTTTTTGCAGCAACAATTTGGCTCTTCTTTCGTTTTCGGAAGCCAGACTTTCTTTGGTTTTGGCTTGAGCCAGTTGTGCACGAAGTTCGATATCATTCACTTTGAATAATACTTGTCCTTTACTGACAGAGCTACCTTCAGTGAAAGCGATGTTTTCTACTATGCCGGATACTTCGCTTCTAATTTCAATTTGCTCATTGGCTTCAATGGAACCGGAAAGTGAAATGGTATTCGAGAAATCCTGCCCTTTCACCACATAAAAAGTAACCGGAGTGGCCGGTTTTTTGCCGTTTTTATCGTTTCCATTGTCGTTTTCCGCTTTGTTTTTGGTGATTCTGAAGGCTATCATTCCGCCCAGGGCAATGACTATAATGGCGATGACTAAGTTTTTTATTTTCATGTAAAAGAAAGGTAATTGTTGAAGTTAGTTGTGTCGGCAAAGTTACTTTTTACACACGGAAACCGCGGTAGCCTTAGAATTTATTTAACAGTTGTAGGTACAACTATCCATTAACTGATGTAATTCCAAATATTTTTCTTTTTGGTTAATTCGATATAAACCGAACGGAGCGTTTGGTGTTCCGGCAAGGACATTGAAGGATCTTTTTTGAGCAATTTCATCGCTTCATGTCGCGCCAATAGCAGAATTTCTTTGTCTTTGACCAAATCGGCGATTTGTAAATTCAACACACCGCTTTGTTGTTTCCCCATGATATCTCCGGGACCGCGCAATTTTAAATCGACTTCCGCGATCTCGAATCCGTCATTGGTTTTGCACATGGTTTCCAGACGAATTTTACTGTCGTTAGACAATTTGAACGAAGTCATTAAAATACAATAACTCTGTTCCGCTCCGCGACCAACACGACCTCTAAGCTGATGCAATTGCGATAAACCGAAACGTTCGGCACTTTCTATAATCATCACGCTGGCATTGGGCACATTTACGCCCACTTCAATTACCGTAGTGGCAATCATAATGTTGGTTTTGCCTTCGGCGAAGCGTTTCATTTCAGCATCTTTATCGGCTGGTTTCATTTTGCCGTGTACCATCGAAATGCTGTAGTGCGGTAACGGAAAATCCCGTGATATACTTTCGTAGCCGTCCATCAAATCTTTATAATCCATTGTTTCACTTTCTTGAATTAAAGGATAGACTATATATATTTGGCGGCCTTTAGCGATTTCATCTTTAATGAATTTCCAAACTTTCAATCGGTTGCTGTCGTAGCGATGTACAGTTTGAATGGGTTTTCGGCCCGGCGGTAATTCGTCTATAACCGAAATATCCAAATCGCCATACAAACTCATGGCTAAGGTGCGCGGAATAGGCGTAGCGGTCATGACCAAGATATGCGGCGGAATTTCGTTTTTTTGCCACAATTTTGAGCGTTGTTCTACACCAAAACGATGCTGCTCATCGATTATAGCCAAACCTAAATTGTGGAATTGTACTTTGTCTTCCAAAAGTGCGTGCGTTCCGATTATGATATGCAAACTGCCGTTTTCTAACTCCTCGTGAATGATTTTTCGTTCAGCAGTTTTGGTCGAACCGGTGAGTAATTTGATATTGATGTTGAGGCCTTTGGCCAATTCGGTTAACCCATTGAAATGTTGGTTGGCTAAAATTTCCGTCGGTGCCATCAAACAACTTTGAAAGCCGTTGTCCAAAGCAATCAGCATCGCCATTAAGGCGACTATGGTTTTCCCGGAGCCAACATCGCCTTGCAATAAGCGGTTCATTTGGGCGTTGGTTCCCATGTCGTTTCGGATTTCCTTCAGTACCTTTTTTTGGGCATTGGTCAACTCAAACGGCAAATGATTTTTGTAGAAATTATTAAAATGTTCGCCAACTACAGTAAACGGATGTCCTTTGATTTTGTGTTTGCGAACAAGGTTTTTGGTAATGAGTTGCAGTTGGATGAAGAACAATTCTTCAAATTTTAATCGGAATTGCGCTTTGGCCAACAGCTCCGGACTTTTCGGAAAATGGATGTTGAACAGTGCAGCGCTTTTGGGAATCATCTTTAATTCCTCTAAAAGATTTTGCGGTAAGGTTTCTACAAACAGGCCTTGGGTTTCCAAAAATACCTGTTGCATCATTTTGTTGATTACCCTATTGGAAACACCTCTGTTGGTAAGGGTTTCCGTAGAAGGATAAACGGGTTGCATAGACGAGCGCAGGCTTTGTTGGTGTTCTTGATACAATTCCATTTCCGGATGCGCCATACTGTATTGCCCGTTAAAATTAGTCACTTTTCCGAAAATGACATATGGCGTATTGAGTTTGAGTGAATCCCGAATCCATTTGTGACCTTGGAACCAGTTGAGTTCCAATTGACCGGTATTGTCGGTAAAAACCGCAACCAATCGTTTTTTGCCTTTGCCGAATTCGACTGTTTTGAGGTGAACGACTTTCCCAATAATTTGTACTTCGGCGGGATTGTTATTCAGCTCTTTAATTTGGTAATAACGCGTTCTGTCGATGTAGCGATTCGGATAAAAATTCAGCAAATCTTCATAGCGGTGAATACCCAACTCTTTGCGCAACAATTCGCCTCGTTGCGGTCCGACGCCTTTTAGGTATTCGATAGGAGTTTGAAGAAGGTTAACCGACATATAATTGGTTTAGCAAAGCCATAGCGAAGATAGTTCAAAAATACATTATCTGAAATTTCATTTTCGATTCATTATGAATTTGGGGAATATTTTTCGTTATTTACAACAGTAAAACTGAAATCATTTTTTATGATCAAACACATCTCCGGTCTCAACGGAATAAGAGCTATTGCGGTTTTGATGGTTATTGTTTATCATCGCTTTCCGGCTGATCATTTTTTGAAAATCATGCCGATTGGCCATTTTGGGGTAGATATTTTCTTTGTGTTGAGTGGTTATCTGATTTCCAGAATTTTACTAAACGGTGTCACCAAAATCGAAAACAATACCGCTACTGCTTTTCAATTGATTAAGAGTTTTGTTATTCGACGTAGTCTTCGCATTTTCCCGATTTACTATTTGTTGCTGTTCATTTTGTATATCAATGACGGGATTGTAGGCAATAGTTTTAGGGAAAATTTCCTTTGGTACTTTTTTTACGGTTCTAATTTTCTGGTCTACTTTGAAGGCAAATGGTTTGGCTGTTTGGCGCATTTGTGGTCTTTAGCTGTAGAAGAACAATTTTACTTGGTTTGGCCTTTTTTGGTGTTGGTGCTTTTTAGAAACCGAATTCTTAGTTTACTAACCCTTACCATTATAGTCGGAACATTGTCGCCTTTGTTTATTGACGGAATTACTTATGTGTTGACCATTTCGTGTATTAATGCCTTCGGTATCGGCGCTTTATTGGCTTATGTAGAATTAAAGCGACCGGAATGGCAAACCGCTTTTGTCAAAACTGTCAATGTGTTAGCAGTACTTTCCTTAGTCTTAATTTTTGTGCATTATTTTGTATTGCCGTTACCGGTTTACTCGGATAGGTTGTTAGTTTCCCTTGTCGCTGTAGCCTTAATAGCCTATTGTAGATTCAATCAGCAAAGTTATTTGGTAACTCGAATTTTAGAAAACAAAATGTTAAGTTTTATCGGCTTAATCAGTTATGGAGTATATTTATACCACAATGTTTTTCCAAGGTATTGGACCGCAGTACTTTCGCGATTGCATATAGAAACCCCGGCTACTCAAGGTCATTTCTCCTACATAGAGTTTGTAGTCCAAACGGGTTGTGTGATTTTGGTGAGTTATTTATCGTGGATAATCATTGAAAAACCCATTGCCAAATGGAAAGATAAAATCAGTTAAGCAAACAGAAATCGGTTTACAATGAAATATTTACTACTTCTTTTTTCTTTTATTTCTTGGTCTCAGCAAACCGCGAAGGTCGACTTTACTAAATGCCATTCCATCGTAGCACCCGATCATCATTTGAAGAAGGTAGTAGGCGCGGTAGTGTATCACTTTAAGGTTTTACAGCCCATTGATACTATCCGTATTGATGCTAAAGACATGAATTTCAGTAAGGTGAAGATTAACAATAAACCGGTTAATTTTAAAAGTAATAAAAAAGAATTACTACTGTTTGAAGGTTTCAAGAAAGGAAATAACAGTGTCAGTTTCAGCTATACAGCCTTTCCAAAGCAAACGATGTATTTCACCGGACAAGGCGAAACCGCTCAGATTTGGACACAAGGGCAAGGAAAATATACCAGTCATTGGATGCCGAGCTTTGACGATGTGAACGAAAAAGTCGTTTTCAATCTTCAAGTTATCAGTCCAAAAAATTTTGTAGCTATTGCTAACGGTGTACTTCAAAAGAGCATGCCGGTTGATCAACATTTTAAGTCGTGGTTGTACCATATGCAAAAACCGATGAGCTCTTATTTGGTAGCGCTTGTGATAGGAGATTTCAGGAACAAAGTTATTGCTTCAAAATCAGGGTTGCCGTTGCAGTTTTTTATCCAGCCGAAAGACACTGCCAAGTTCGACGCTACTTACCGCTATTCGAAGCAAATCTTTGATTACTTAGAAAAAGAAATCGGATTCAAATACCCTTGGCAAGTGTACAAGCAAATTCCGGTAGAAGACTTTTTGTACGCCGGTATGGAAAATACTTCGTGTACCATTTTTGCCCAAGATTATGTGGTGGACGACATTGGATTTAACGATAGAAATTATGTGAATGTCAATGCACACGAGTTGGCGCACCAATGGTTTGGCGATGTGGTTACCGCTAAATCCGGAAAGCATCATTGGCTGCAGGAAGGATTTGCTACTTATTATGCTTTATTGGCCGAGCGAGCGGTTTTTGGAGACGATTATTTTTACCATCAATTGTACCGAACGTCTTTGCAATTGCGCAATGCTGCTAAAACCGATACCATTCCGATACTGAACGAAAAAGCCAGTTCACTGTCGTTTTACCAAAAAGGGGCTTGGGCGTTGCATACTATTCGAGAAGCCATCGGACCAAAACTATTTCAAAAAGCAGTGAAATCGTATTTGAAAAAGTACCAATTTAAGAATGTCGAAACCGATGATTTTCTGGCAGAAATAAAAAAAGCGGCACCGAATTTCGATACGGAAAAATTCAAGAAGAACTGGTTGGAAGACTATCATTTTCAAACCGAGGAAGCCAATGCATTGTTAAAGAAAAACAGCTTTATACAGCAACTTTTTGAAACCCAACAGTTGCGTAAAAAAGTATTAACTGAAAACCAACAGCGCTACACAGAATTGTTGCAATCCGATGTTTTTTATCCGATAAAAACCGAAATTCTATACCAACTGAAAGACGTTCCTTTTGCTGAAAAGGCGGAGTTATTGTCACTCGCATTGCAAACCAATGATGTTAAAGTGCGTCAGGCAGTAGCAGAGTTTACAGGAGAAATCCCGGTGTCTTTTCAATCTTCGTATGAAACTTTATTAGACGATGCCTCTTATGATACCCGAGAAATTGCCTTTATGACGCTTTGGAAAACGTTTCCTGAAAATCAAGCCAAATATTTGGAGAAAGCGCAACATTGGATAGGTGGCAACGACAAAAGTTTACGCATCATGTACCTCACTTTTGCGTTGCTTTCTGCGGACAATCAAAACAATGAGTCGTTGTATTCAGAGTTAGTTGCTTATACAGCACCGACTTTCGAAAGTTCGGTTCGTCAAAACGCCATTACAAATGCATTGTCAATCAATCCGAAAGACTCAGCGGTGTTGAGAAATCTGGTCAATGCAACGGTACATCACAAATGGCAGTTCAGCAAGTTTGGTCGGGATAAAATTCGACAGTTGCTCAAAAAAGAGGGTTATGCCGACTTGTTTCAATCGATTCTACCTTCTTTATCGGAGAGCGAAGAGATTCAATTGCAAAAATTGTTAAGTGAAAAGGCATGAGAGCATTAGTGATTTCAGGTGGCGGAAGTAAAGGTGCATTTGCCGGTGGCGTTGCGCAATACCTGATGCAGGAAAATGGTTGTGAATACGATATTCTTATCGGAAGTTCTACCGGAAGTTTGTTGATTCCGCATTTGGCACTGGGCGAAGTCAATAAGATTTACAACATCTATTCTAATGTGAACATGCGCAGTATTTTTGATGTTAGTCCGTTTGTGGTTAAAAACAAAAATACGCCTAACGAAACCGTTTCTATCAATCATTGGAATGTGATCAAACAATTTGTCAAAGGCAAAAGAACCTTTGGAGAAAGCCATAAACTGTTGGAATACATCAAAGAAAACTTTACTATATCCGAATTTGCATTGCTCAAGTCAACGGCTTGCGAAGTAGTTGTAACGGTGACGAATTTATCTAAGAATGAAGTAGAGTACAAATCCATAAAAGACTTTGAATACGAGGAGTTTTGCGAATGGATATGGATTTCATGTAATTATATTCCGTTTATGTCTTTGGTGACTAAAAACGGTTATGAATACGGTGATGGCGGTTTTTCGAGTTTGGTACCGATTCGTGAAGCGATAAAGCGTGGTGCTACTGAGGTGGATGTGATAGTATTGGAAACCGAAGTGCAAACGCGTCCGAAAAAGATTGGACGCAATCCGTTTTCGCTGATGATTGATTTGTTTCAAACCTTATTGACACAAGTAGAAAAACACGACATCACCATTGGTAAATTGGCAGCCAAAAACAAAGATGCCAAACTCAATTTATACTACACACCAACGCAGTTAACAGATAACGCGCTGATTTTCAATAAAGACAAAATGAAAGATTGGTGGCACAAAGGCTATGACTACGCCAAAAACAAGAGCGAGTTAATGAGCGATAATCTACAGTAAACTTCTTAATTCTTACAAAAAAATCTTTTATTGTAATTATTTTACTATTTTTATTTTATAAATGTAAGATATGTTAGTAAAAGTTTTTGGAAGCGCTGTTTTTGGAGTGGAAGCCACAACAATTACAGTAGAAGTCAATATCGATAAAGGAATCGGGTACCATTTGGTAGGTTTGCCGGATAATGCCATCAAAGAGAGTAGTTACCGAATAGCCGCCGCTTTGAAAAATAACGGTTACGAATTTCCCGGAAAGAAGATTACCGTCAATTTAGCGCCTGCCGATTTGCGAAAGGAAGGTTCTGCTTACGATTTGACTTTGGCGGTTGGGATTTTATCGGCTTCCAATCAAATCAATGCTACAGAAGTGGACCAATATGTCATCATGGGTGAGTTGTCATTAGACGGAAGTTTGCAACCCATCAAAGGCGCGTTATCCATTGCCATCAAAGCCAAAGAAGAAGGGTTTAAAGGTTTTTTTCTACCGATACAAAATGTAAAAGAAGCCGCTATCGTTGACGGTTTAGACGTTTATGGTGTGGAAAATGTATTGCAAGTCATCGATTTTTTTGAAGGCAAAGGCACGCTCGAACCCACCAAAATAGATACCCACGAAGAGTTTTATAAAACCTTAGATTTCCCGGAGTTTGATTTTGCTGATGTTAAAGGACAAGAAAGTATCAAACGCTGTATGGAAATTGCAGCGGCTGGCGGGCATAATATCATTCTCATCGGACCACCGGGTTCCGGAAAAACCATGTTAGCCAAACGATTGCCAAGTATTTTACCGCCAATGACATTAAATGAAGCTTTGGAAACCACCAAAATACACAGTGTAGCCGGAAAAATCAAAGATGTCGGATTATTGAATCAACGGCCTTTTCGGAGTCCGCACCACACGGCGAGCAGTGTTTCACTAGTTGGTGGCGGCAGTTATCCGCAACCGGGCGAAATTTCTTTAGCGCACAACGGCGTCTTGTTTTTAGATGAGTTGCCAGAGTTTAAAAGAGAAGTGTTGGAAGTGATGCGACAACCATTGGAAGACCGTGAAGTAACGATTTCCCGAGCCAAATTCACCATAACTTATCCGTCGTCTTTTATGTTGGTGGCGAGCATGAATCCGAGTCCGGGTGGTTATTTTAACGATCCTGATGCGCCGGTCAGTTCTTCTCCAGCCGAGATGCAACGGTATTTGAGTAAGATTTCCGGGCCATTGTTGGACCGAATCGATATTCATATTGAAGTGACGCCTGTACCGTTTGAAAAACTCACCGAAACCCGACCGGCTGAAAGCAGTGTTTTGATTCGGGAACGCGTAACGAAAGCCCGTGAAATTCAGTCCAAGCGATTTGAGCAATATTCAACTATTCACTACAACGCGCAAATGACTACGAAACAAATTCGAACCTATTGTGCGCTGGACGACAGTTCGTTGCAATTATTAAAAACGGCCATGGAGCGATTGAATTTGTCGGCCAGGGCGTATGACCGTATTTTAAAAGTTTCGAGAACAATAGCTGATTTAGAAGCATCAGAAGTAGTAAAATCCAATCACATAGCCGAAGCCATTCAGTACCGCAGTTTGGATAGAGACGGATGGTTGGGTTAAGTTTATGGTTTATAAACCGTATTTATAATATCTCGCGCCAACCAAGACCGGATTTTCTTTTTCAATGCTGTCTAAATAAAATTCTTCACTCGGTTGAATCACTGCGGTTTTCAATTCCTTTTTATGGAGTTTTTCGTAAGTTGGGAAATCTATCGCTTGACAAGCTTCCAACGCTTCAAATAGTTTTACTTTGGCAATAGCCGATTGCCATTCGGTTGCCACTTCAGCTTCGAATACTTTGGATTTTGAACCGCTGCCGTAAGCAATAAACCCTAATTTTTGATGGGCCAAATTGGTTTTTTGTTGGTAATGATAGCACAAAGTAGATAACATCCCTAAGAAAATCGAACCGGTGTAGATGTTACCAACTTGCCCGGAAGCTATTTCGGAGGGTTGGATTTTTGCCTGTACCAAGCTGAGGTATTCAGAACTTTTAGCCAACGCTTTTAGTTTATCCTTATCCGTTTCGCCAATTTGTACCGCTAACAGCTCCGGATTTTCTTTAGCAAATATTTCAATAAAGGTTCTTCTGCCTTGGAAACAGTAGGGAAGATGCATTAGGATGTTCGTCCAATTTTCGTAAATCTTTCCTTGTTGTTCACTCTCTGTTTTAAAGTGTTCGTAGGCTTCCGTAATGCGATTGATATAACATTGGTTGGAATATTGACCGTCGAAAACCGGTTGCTCTTTGTAAATCGCAATTTCATTTTCCAATACACCTTGCCATTCCGGATTTTTGTCTGATGTTGTTATTGTGGCTTTACTGACGGCTCTTCTTGGTTTAAAGAAATCGAATACGCCTTCAGTAGCTACTCCAACAGCGTTTGAAAAACTCAGGATGTTAGGATTTGCGGTAATTAACATCGCTATAGCACCGGCGCCTTGGGTGTATTCTCCGGTTGAGTTCAAATCGTATTTGGCATTATCAGAAGCAATAACAATGGCTTTCTTGGTAGGATTAAGTCGAATGTAATCCAAGCAATTTTGCAAGGCATCTACAGCACCTATACAGGCAAAAGTCAGATCAACTACGTCACAATTTCTAAAACTGCCTTCACCCAAAACACTTTCTAAATTAGACAAAACGTAAGAGCCAACAGGTTTCGAACTGTCTACGCCACTTTCGGTACCTACATAAATTCGGCTGATTTCATTCGGCTTAATATTTTCTTGACGGATGAGTTTCAAAGCCGCATTAGAAGCCATGGTTACTACATCTTGGTGTACATCAGGAAAGCTCATTTTTAGTAATCCTAAACCTTTGATGAGTTTGTCGGCCTCAATATTTCTGGCTTCGGCTAAGGTGGTTATCGGTAAATATAATTGTGGAATATCAAATGCAATACTGTGGATGCCTACTTTCATTTTATTCAATTTTTTGCCGAACAAAATTAAAAAAGACAACTTCAAAATTCATTGAAATTGTCCTTAAAAATCAGTGGCTTGAACACGATTTGTGATTAATGCAATAAACCCGAGTTTTATTTTTTGATTTGTGATTTTTACCGGTAATAATTGCTTTTTTTTAATCTAACAAAGCTGAGAAAGTATCACCTTGTTTAATATCGCCCGAGGTGTATCCTTTTTTAAACCAATACATGCGTTGTTCAGAAGTACCATGAGTAAAACTATCCGGTGTTACATGACCTTGCATTTTACTTTGTATAGCGTCGTCGCCTACTGCATTGGCGGCGCTTAAAGCTTCTTCAATATCGCCTGCTTCTAAGAGATTTTTATTGTAATGTGCCCAAACACCCGCATAAAAGTCGGCTTGCAATTCCAAACAAACCGAAAGTTTGTTGGCTTCTTTCTCACTTTTTTCCGCTTGTAATTGGCGTACTTTTCCGGAAGTTCCCAAAATGGTTTGCAAATGATGTCCCATTTCGTGTGCTATGACATAAGCAATGGCAAAATCACCGCCTTTAGCGCCAAAACGGTTTTTCAGTTCTTCAAAGAAGCGCAAATCCATGTAGATTTTCTTGTCGCTCGGACAGTAAAAAGGACCCGCAACTGAAGTAGCGCTTCCGCAGGCTGTATTCACGCCATCGTCAAAAAGCACCATACGCGGTTCTTGAAAATCCATATTGTTCTCTTCAAAAATAGTACTCCAAGTTTCAGTGTTGTACACAAAACACGATTCAGCAAAATCGCCTAATTCTTTTTCTTCTGCAGAAAGTTCACGGGTTTGGGTAGTTTCGGTTTGCGTTTGACTGCCTTGGGTTTGTTCGATAATGGTGCCGATAGTTTGTCCGGTTTCGCCTCCAAACATATTTAGCAATAAAACAATAATACCGATGATTCCGCCGCCCAGCACCGCTTTACCGCCACCCGACATGCCTCTGCGGTCTTCAAAATTGCCGCTTTCTTTTTTATCCCATTTCATAAGCTTTGGTTTTAATTGAGTTGCATGACTTCCCGAATAATTTTTTCCAACATTTCTTTGTCGATAGGTTTCGGGATGTAATCGTTCATGCCGAATTCGATACATTTTTCTTTTTCACCCAAAACAGTACCGGCCGTTAAGGCTATGATTGGGATTTGTTCGGAATCCGGTAATTTTCGGATAGCAGCTGTTGATTCGTAACCGTTCATAATCGGCATTTGGATGTCCATCAAAATCAAGTCCGGTCGCAAACTTTCTGTTTTTTCCAGTGCTTCCTTACCGTTTTGTAGTTCGATGATTTCGGCATTCGGTAGAATTTGTTTGACTAAAGTCTTGGCCAAAAGCATATTGATTTTGTTGTCTTCTACGATGTAAATCAACTTGTTATCTGTAGAAATTACATTGTTGTGAGGTTCGCTGGTAACCAATTTGAGTGTTGGCTTGTGGTTATCGGGAATTTCATCAGAATAACTAACTTCTAATACAAAACTAAATTCACTGCCTTGACCCAACTCACTTTTTAAGTCTAAATGACTGTTCATCAATCCCAATAATTGGTTTGAAATGGTTAGTCCTAAACCGGTTCCGCCGAATTTTTTGGAAGTTGAATTGTCCTCTTGTGAGAAAGCTTCAAATATTTTTTGTTGGTTGTTTTTTTGGATGCCGATGCCGGTATCCTTGACGGCAAAGAGTAATTTTATTTTGTGATTCTCGTTAGTTTGAAGTGTATTGACTGTTAAATCGATACTCCCTTTTTCGGTAAACTTAATGGCGTTACTCAACAAGTTGATGAGGATTTGCTTGATTCGGATATAATCCATCCAAACAAAGGTTGGTACTTTGTCTTCAATAGTTAAACGTAAGTCCAGTTTTTTGTGATCGGCTTCGTATTGGATAAGGTCGATTACCTGATTTAAGAGCTCAGATAAATTGATTTTTTCGACATGCAGTTCCAATTTACCGGACTCAATTTTAGAAAAATCCAAAATGTTATTGATGACTTCCATCAATGAATTCGCCGATTGGTTGATGGTATCCATGTATTTTTTCTGAATACTTTCGAGTTTGGTATTCATCAAAAGCTCGGTAAAACCAATGATGCCGTTTAGCGGTGTTCGAATTTCGTGACTCATATTGGCCAGGAATTCTGATTTGGCACGGTTGGCTGCTTCAGCATAATTCTTGGCTTTGATGGCTTCTTCGGCTTCCATTCTTTGGGTAATATCGATAAAAATCCCAACGATATAAACAATTTCATTGTCTTTAAAAATCGGTTCACCAAATTCTTCGACCCAAATGTATTGACCTGATTTGTTGATGATTCTGTAAATTAGATGGATTTTTTGTTTTTTCAGAAACAATTCGTTGGCATAATCTCTAACGGTCGCTATGTCTTCCGGATGAACCAAATCGATGTAAAAGATTTTATTTTGAAGGAAATCTTCTTTAGGATAACCGGTTAGTTTCTCAATTTCATCGTTGAGGTAAATTTTAGACCATTTTTCGTCGTATTTCGACAAGTGAACAGTTCCAGGAATATTATTAGCCAGCAAACGGAATTTTTCTTCACTTTCCTGAATAATAGCTTCGTTAATATTTCTTTCAAAAGCTGAAGAAATGTTGTTGGACAACGATTGAAGAATTGTGATTTCATCGATAGACCATTCTCTTTCTATTGTAGAATCATCAAAAACTAAGAAACCATGCAGTTTGTTTTTAACGAAAATAGGCAAGAAGAGTACTGATTTAACATTAAGATTTTCTAATAAATTACGCGTTGTATCATCTTTAATTTTTCTAACTATGGCAGCATAATAGAAATTTTCTTCCATTTGTTGCAGTACCTCTGCAATCATTTCAGGGGTAATGTTTTGCAAAGCTTCGTTGGGTTTTGTAAAGCCAAATTCTGAGGCAATCCAACGAATTCTTTGGTAAAATACAGTATCGTTTTCTTTTTTGGCAAAAAATGAAATTTTGTCAACTTTAAGGACTTTACCGATTTCTTTGACAATACCTTTCAGGATTTCATCGGTATCCTTATTCAATAAAAACTTATCGATATTTCTACTGATTACAGTCAATATCTCACTCTTATAGGAGAGCTTTTTATCCGATTCCAATAAGAGTTGAGATTCGATAGCAATGGCAATTAAATCGGCTATTGATCGTGAAAAGTTTATGTCTTCGTTGTCCCATTCAATTGGCGAATCAGTTTTTTCAAAGCACAAAATACCGATGATTTTACCGTTGATGAAAATAGGCGTATCCAGCAACGACATGATTTTGTTTTTCGGAAGGTATTCTGAGCAGAGTTCAAAAGTAATGGTGTTGTTATATGCATTGGAAGCCACTATTTGCATACCGGAGTGCAGGTGAGAGAAGTAAACCGGATAATCCGACATTTGCAGGAAAAAGTTTTTTTCAAATCGGTCACTTTGCAAATAGTAAATGCTTTCACATTTGATGCCCTCCGGGATACAGGACCAATAACTAACCCTGTCAATAGCACAATTGGTCGATGCTACTCTTAGTATGTTCTTCAAAATACCATTGAAAGTATCTTTGTTGGAATAACTCTGTGACGTTAATACCTTTAAGGTTTCGTTATGAATTCGGACTTTTTTACTGCGGTTGTAATGCTCAATTTCCAGGTTTTTAACCAGTGTTATATCCCTGGCAATTCCGGAATAGCCTAAAATATAACCGGTTTCATCTTTCTTCAAAGTTACTTTTTGGGAAACCCAAATCGTTTCGCCGTTTTTCTTAACCAAAGGAAAGACCAAATCGCTGAATTCTTCGGTTTCTTTAGGAATGTCTTTGTAGAAATCGGTTACGTATTCCAAATAATCGTTTCTCACAAAATTAGAAATGCGCTTGCCTAAAATTTCTTCTTTGTCATAGCCTAAAGTTTTAACCGCAAATTGATTTACATAAGTCACCGTTGCCGTCAAATCGATTTCATAGATTAAGTCGGCTGCCGACTCAATCAAGCTGCGGTATTGGTCTTTGATCTTGATTTGCTCTGTAACATCCTGTCCGATTCCAATGGTAATATCGTCTGAATATTTCTTGTCTTTCCACTGGATGAATTTATAATCACCATTTTTGCACTTTAATTTTCGAGTGTAAGAGCGATCATCGACATAAGTGTTGTGATAGGCTTCGCCGATAAATTCAGCATCTTCAGTGAGTTGCCAAAATCCCATGCCCAACACTTCTTCCACAGTGTAACCCAAAATAGCTTCAACCGATTCGCTACAAAACGAAACTTCCCCTTTTTTGTTTGTGGTCATAATGAGCGAATTCCCATTGTTGACAACGATACTCGAGAATAAAAACTTATTTTTTGTTTCAATTTGTGACAAATGTCTGGAAATATGCACTG
The DNA here is from genome assembly GCA_002786385.1 of Flavobacterium sp. FEMGT703F. Lineage (GTDB taxonomy): Bacteria > Bacteroidota > Bacteroidia > Flavobacteriales > Flavobacteriaceae > Flavobacterium > Flavobacterium cheonhonense. The sequence continues at coordinate 235,600 of PGCN01000008.1, read as the reverse complement.
CGACTACTGCAATCAAGGCACAAATAAACATGACAATCAGTTTGGTGTCTGACAGTTGTAAATTGTAGGCCAGTATTAAAAAAAACAGCACACAGATCACAAAGATCCAGTAGTGTTTTATGGTTTTTAAAATGAAATACGATAAGAAAAAAGTAATAATTAAGGTAATGTAGGCCGTCATTTCAAAGGGATGAAAGAAGACCATATAAGTCATAAAACAAAAATAAGCCAGGTAAATACTGGTAAATATGACGTTGATATTCCGATAAAGAAAATTATTTTTTTTTGATAGTAGAAACAAACTTAACAACGAAAACCCAATAATGTAGTTGAGTGCTAATTGACTTTGCGGCCTAAGTTCAAAAAAATTAATAATGGTTTCCACCAACGGCAAGGTGATTCCGAAAAATAATGAATATATTCTGAATTGCTCTTCACGAGGTTCAAAATCATCCTCTTTTGAGTTGGCTAGGGTTAGTTTATTTTGTAATGTCTTCTGTATTGCCATGTAAAATAAGAACATTACAATCAATAGCAGAGCTATTACAATATAGCTATTTATTGTATTAGCAAATGAAAATAGGTTATTCAATTTACAAAGTAGATTATACCAATATTAAACAAAAATAAAGAGAGTGTTTTTTATCTCCAAGATTCCCACAAAAACAGTATAAATGTACAGTTTATTTTTGAAAAAACATTGGGTTTAGGAAAACCATTTTAACATTTTTTTTAAACCGGAAAGTTTTCCTTGGTAGGGAGCATATCGCAGTGGAATATCAAGCCAAGTGGCTTTTTTAACAATCGGTTTGTTATGGGAGAACAACTCAAAACTTCGCTTACCGTGATATGCGCCGATACCACTGTGTCCTACACCGCCAAAAGGTAATCTTTTATTGGCAAAATGAATCACGGTGTCGTTGATGCAACCGCCTCCAAAAGAAAATCGGGTGATTATTTTTTGGGCGAATGATTTTCTTTGTGTGAAAACATAAAGTGATAATGGTTTCTCATATCTTACAATGATTTTTTCTAAGTCGGTTTCCGAAGTATAACCCAAAATCGGTAAAATCGGACCGAAAATCTCTTCTTGCATGACGAAACTGTCTAATGAAGGTTCGTCAACTAATGTTGGTGCCAAATAAAAGTCGCTTACATCTGATTGTCCGCCAAAAATCACGGTTTGGTTTTCCAAAAGTTGCAACTGTCTCTTCCAGTTTTTTTCATTGATGATTCTCGGAAAATCAGTTGACTCCTGTGGGTTTTCACCATAAGCCAAAATAATTTCTGCTTTGAGATATTCAATCAGTTTTGGTTTGATATGCTCATGGACTAATAGATAATCCGGCGCTATACACGTTTGTCCGGCATTCAAAAACTTGCCCCAAACAATCCGTTTGGCAGCCAATTTCAGGTCGGCCGACTCATCAATAATACAAGGATTTTTGCCGCCTAATTCTAAAGTAACTGGGGTTAAATGTGTGGCAGCGGCTTGGGCTACAATTTTGCCCACAGCTACACTTCCGGTGAAAAAGATATAATCCCAACGTTGTGACAATAAGTTTTGGGACACTTCAACACCACCTAAAACGCATTGCACATGCTGTTCTTCAAAACTTGCTGCGATGATTTCTGTAATTATTCGGGAAGTATTTTCAGCCAACTCAGAGGGTTTTACCACGACTTGATTGCCGGCAGCAACAGCCGCAATTAATGGTGCTAAGGCCAATTGGTAAGGATAATTCCAAGGCGCAATTACCAATACCTTACCGTAAGGTTCTTTGTAGAGATAATCAGTAGAGGGAAAGTTCAAAAAAGAAGGCAAAACCCGTTGCGGTTTTGCCCATTTCTTTAAGTTTTTTATGGTGTATTCCAATTCGGAAACGATGTAGCTGGTTTCCGTTGCTACCGCTTCGAAAGCCGGTTTTTTGAAATCGTCATACAAGGCTTGAATGATTTCAGCTTCTTTTTTTTGAACGTTAAGCAATAATTTTACTAACGCTTGTTTTCGGTAATTCAAATCCGTTTTAAAAATCATGACAAGATAAATTGGCTAAGCTAATATAGGATTTTTAAACAGACTATTGCTTATTTTTTACAAAAAGGCCCAGCGGAAACCGGTGTAAATGTCACCTTGTTTGCTGTCGCTTACCAAAGCACTTACCAACGAGCTGGTGCCTAAGTAAAACCCGCCCAATCTAAATCCTAAACCAATGTTGGTTCCGGAAATTTCGTTAAAACTTACCGGGACATAGGTTTCAAAGAACCCTAAATTCACTCTTGGTGTAATGCTGAAAATATTCGGCACAGTGATTTGGTCGTTGCCCGAATCTTCGTTGACTTTTTGTTGTAAAAAAGCGGTCACATACAATTTAGGCACAATACGGAAATCGGCATAAGTAGAAAGAACGGTCGGTAATTTAACTTTGAAATCGGTTTGACCGCTAGTTTGGGTTAAATAACCGCCATCGGAAAGTATTTGCTCTACATCTCCTAAATTATCTACGTTTTCAAACAAACTCAAATCTAACGGATTAGTTTGTGGAATATTCAAAACATAATTAGTTGATGCATTATTATCATCTTTAAAAGTCATACTGCCAATGTTTCTAATAGCCAAACCGGCGTTTAGTTTGTAGCCTTTCCCTTTTTTCCATTGGTAATTAAACCCGATGTCGCCTGCAAATCCGTTCAATCCGCCAAAGATAGATTTACTGTAATCATCAAAATTGGTAAAGCTATCCGCCAAGTTTCCGGAGTAAGCGATGTTTAAAGTAGCCGGCGAACTGGTAGTTAAGTAGGCTCCGGTAGCGTTTTCGGTTACTGTTCCGTTCAGGTTACTCAAACCAAAGTTGGAGTAAGAACCCGGGAATAATATTTTTAAAGTAACTCCGGCGCTAAACTTATGATTGTCGTTTTCAAAGAAAGTTCGCGCAGCAGACAAACCAACTTCACCATAAGAAGTACCACTCAAACGTTGGTTTCCCGGATAATTTAAGGAAGTAGTGTTTAAAATAATATTATCATTGGTGATAGCATTTCCAATGGTTGGATCTACATTAACCATGTCAAATTTGGCGTGCGCTTTAGTAGTCACGGCAAAACCCCATTTTTGCCAACGAATGGCTAATCCAGGACCGTTGATTTCGGCATCAATTCGTGCGTTAACCGGACTGTTGCCCTGGAAAATCAAAGTTTCAAAGTCGGCATCGGATGAAATATCACTAAAGGCAATTTTATTGTTTGAAACATTAAAACTTAAGCCGTAAATATTGACTTCAAATTTTTTCGACAAATTGGCCAACTCGGCCGGATTGATGTTGGCGTTCAAAATTCCAACACGATTAGAAGTACTAATGCCCGAATAATGTTCTTGGGCTACTGTGTTTAGGCCGATAAGTAGCGCTACAGTTACAATGATTTGCTTCATAGGTAAGATGGATTTAGGTTATAACAGTCGGTTTTTTGAAAACCCTAACACAACTATAAACGTAAAAGTAGGCATTTTAGTTTACATAGCATTCCAAATGGCATCTTTTGGAGTAGGTGCTGTAATGACTAAATTTTCTTTAGAAACCGGATGGGTAAAAACCAATTGTCGGGCGTGCAAATGAATCCCGCCGTCAGGGTTACTGCGATCAAACCCATACTTCAAATCGCCTTTGATAGGGCAACCAATCGCCAATAATTGTGCTCTGATTTGGTGATGTCGTCCGGTATGCAAATTAATCTCCAAAACAAAGTAGTTGTCTAGCGTTTTAATGATTTTATAATCCAAACTCGCTTTTTTGCTTTCCGGTACTTCTTTTAAGTGCGCTTTGGAAGTGTTATTTTTTTCATTTCGTTTGAGAAAATGAACCAAATTGTTTTCTGTTTTCGGCGGTTTGTTTTTCACCACAGCCCAATAGGTTTTTTGGGTTTCTCGTTGACTGAACATTTCGTTCAATCGGGTCAAAGCTTTACTGGTTCGGGCAAAAACTACAATCCCGGTGGTAGGTCGGTCCAACCGATGCACCACGCCTAAAAACACTTCGCCCGGCTTATTGTATTTCTCTTTAATGTATTCTTTAACCACATCCGATAAAGGTTTGTCTCCGGTCTTATCACCTTGTACAATATCGCCAACACGTTTGTTGACCACTATGATGTGGTTGTCTTCGTGCAGGATTTGGAGGTTGTCTTTATTTGAGACTAGCTTAGACATTTTAGATTGTTAGAAGGTTAGATTTTCAGAGTGGTGCGAAAACGAGAAATCATTTTGACAATTTCATTCAACTCACCGGCAATTTTTTCTGATTCTTCATTATTGACAAATCCTAAATCTGAAGCAATTAAAAGTTGTGTTTCAACTTCGTAAGCTGAACCAACAGCAATTTCTAAAAATCTGGAAAAATCTTTATTTGAACTTCTTGAAGAACCTTCAGCAATATTTGAAGGAATTGAAACAGAAGCCCGACGCAATTGATTGGTTAAACCAAACTTTTCATCGCTAGGGAATTTTGAGGTTATCTCATAAATTTGAGAGCAAAATAATCTGCTTTTCTTCCAAATCTCTAATTCCTTATATCTATGCATATTATTGTCTAAGAAGTCTAAAAATCTAACTTGTCTAAGAAGTCTAATTAATATTGCTCATTCGCATTCGGAAAATCCTGCGACTTCACATCGTCCACATATTGTCCGATGGCTTTGGTCATGTCTTCGTATAAGTTCATGTAGCGGCGAAGAAATCTCGGACTAAACTCATGCGTCATACCAATCATATCGTGTAAAACCAAAACTTGTCCGTCAACGCCACCGCCGGCACCAATACCGATAACCGGAATCGAAATGCTTTGGGCTACTTTTTCGGCCAAAGCCGCCGGGATTTTTTCCAAAACCAAAGCAAAACAACCAATGCGTTCCAACAATTTGGCGTCTTCAATCAATTTTTCAGCCTCGGCTTCTTCTTTGGCTCTTACCGTGTAAGTTCCGAATTTATAAATCGATTGCGGCGTCAAACCCAAATGGCCCATAACCGGAATTCCGGCGTTCAAGATACGTTTGATACTTTCTTTAATCTCGCTGCCACCTTCTAATTTTACCGCATGACCGCCACTTTCTTTCATGATTCTGATAGCGGAGCGTAAGGCTTCTTTCGGATCACTTTGGTAACTTCCGAAAGGCAAATCCACCACCACTAACGCACGGTCAATCCCACGAACTACCGAGGAAGCGTGGTAAATCATTTGGTCTAAGGTTATCGGCAAGGTCGTTTCGTGACCTGCCATTACATTACTGGCTGAATCGCCTACCAAAATCACGTCAACGCCCGCCGAATCCACAATCTTTGCCATGGTATAATCATAAGCCGTTAACATCGATATTTTTTCGCCATTGGCTTTCATATCAAACAAAGACTTGGTCGTAATTCTTTTGTAATCTTTTTTCGCAGTAGACATAATGGTTCGTTTAGAAGTTGTAAAAGTATTAAATCTATTTTTATGAAGCGCCAAATGTGAAATTATCTTATTTTTGTCGAAACTGATTGGGAGAGAATGGTTCGGATCAAAAGTAAACCGTATTCCTGCTTTCCGTTGCAATCTTTTTTTGTTTTGTCATCCTGAGTCTGTTGTAGGACAAAACAAAAAAAGGATTTCCACTCCAATCAGGGCTAAAAGGTAATCTACATATAAAACATTAGAGCTAATTGGTGCAAATCAACCCGAAACTCGAAACCCGAAACTCGAAATAAAAAAAATATGCCCAAAATACTAATCATCGAAGACGAAGCTGCCATCCGTAGGGTATTAACCAAAATACTCACCGAGGAAAGCGACACCTACACCGTTGAAGAAGCCGAAGATGGCAAACAAGGTTTTGAAAAAATCAAAAACGAAGACTACGATTTGGTGTTGTGCGACATCAAAATGCCTAAAATGAGTGGCGAAGAATTGCTCGAAGCCGTTAAAAAAATCAAACCCGAAATTCCGATGGTCATGATATCCGGTCACGGCGATTTGGAAACCGCAGTCAATACCATGCGTTTAGGCGCTTTCGATTACATCTCCAAACCACCCGATTTGAATCGGTTACTGAACACCGTTCGCAATGCCCTCGATAAAAAACAGTTGGTGGTTGAGAATAAAATTCTAAAGAAAAAAGTTTCCAAAAACTACGAAATCATTGGCGAAAGCGAGCCTATCAATCAAATCAAACAAATGATTGAAAAAGTCGCCCAAACCGATGCCAGAGTGCTTATCACCGGACCTAACGGAACCGGAAAAGAATTGGTTGCCCATCAATTACACGAAAAAAGCGAACGCGCTTCCGCGCCTATGATAGAGGTGAACTGCGCCGCTATACCCTCAGAATTAATCGAAAGCGAATTGTTCGGTCACGTAAAAGGTGCTTTTACTTCAGCAGTTAAAGACCGAGCCGGAAAATTCGAAGCAGCCGATGGCGGAACTATTTTCTTGGATGAAATAGGCGACATGAGTTTGTCGGCTCAGGCCAAAGTATTGCGTGCGTTACAGGAAAGTTTGATACAAAGAGTAGGTGCCGACAAAGACATTAAAATCAACGTACGTGTTATTGCGGCAACCAATAAAGATTTGAAGAAAGAAATTGCCGAAGGCCGTTTCCGCGAAGATTTGTACCATCGTTTGGCCGTTATCCTAATCAAAGTCCCGGCCTTGAACGACCGAAGAGACGATATTCCGTTGCTAATCGAACACTTCGCCGTAAAAATTGCCGAAGAGCAAGGCAATGCGCCTAAAGTTTTCTCTAAAGACGCGGTTAAATTATTACAAGAATACGATTGGACCGGAAACATACGCGAGCTTAGAAATGTAGTCGAAAGATTAATCATTCTTGGCGGTAACGAGATTTCGGAAACTGATGTGACTTTGTTTGCCAGTAAATAAAGAGATAAGGGAATAGGGATAAGGCAAAAGTCTAATCCCATATCCCTTTTAACTTATCCCTTAAAAAATGAACCTAAAAAAAATAAACCCAAACCTCCAAAAAGCACTCATTGAAAACGGGTTGACCGAAGCCAATGAGATTCAGCAAGAAACTTTTTCTACCATTAAAAGCGGTGCTGACGCGGTGATTCAATCGCCTGCAGGAACCGGTAAAACCACCACTATTGTTTTGAACGTGATTCAGCGTTTGGAAAAATCGGTGGGCGAAAGTACCCGAGCGTTGATATTAGTGGAAAACAAAGAGCGCGTTCAAGAGATGGAAGAGATGTTCCTAAAACTCGGCACCTACCACGATTTGAGCATTTACGGCGTGCACGATAAAGGAGATATTGATTATGACAAGAACATCGTTTCTATGGGCTTGGATATTTTAATCGGAACACCCAATAAAATCAACGCCATGTTTTCCTCTGCCGGCTTTAATAGCAATACCATCAAGATGTTTGTGGTTGACGATGCCGATATTTTATTCCGGAACCGTTTGGATGCCGTAGTATTGCGCTTGTCTCAAAGTATCGAGAAAACCCAACGCTTGTTCTTCTGTTCACAAATCACCGAAAGGGTGGAAGTATTAGCTGATAAGATAATGATTGAACCTACTTTCTTCGAAATGGAGGAAGAGGAATAGTTTTAATAAGTAAGAAATAAAAAGCAGATTTTTTAACTTAGAACATACAACTTAGAACATACAACCAAATGGGATTAATCAAAATATTCTCCGGTAACGAAATTCTAGCCGTTACTTTAAAAGACAAAATGGAAGCAGTAGAGATCAATGTGGTGATTCGCAACAACAATCAGTCGAATGTATTGCCGAGTGTTTCCGCCGACAAACCGGTAGAATTGTTCATTCAGGAAACCGACTTCCACAAAGCGAATCCGGTGATTGAGGCGTTTCGTATGAGTATTTAGTTATTTAATGACTTTCAATCGCCAAACCAACAGCGATACCAACACCCCAAATATTCCGATTATTGCAAAGGAGTGTTTCAAGCTCGTTAGTTCGGCTATGTAACCAATCAACGGCGGTCCCATTAAAAAGCCAAGGAAACTGATACTGGTAACTATGGTTAACGCTATTCCGGTAGGTACAGTTTTACTGTTTCCGGCTACGTTAAAGATAATCGGAACTACATTCGAAACACCAAATCCTACCAACATAAAAGCTATCGTACACGGAATGATATAGGGCAACAAAACGGCGGTATATAAACCGGTCGAGATGACTAAGCCACTAATTATTAGTACTTTCCTCGCACCGTATCGGGCGACCAAAAAATCGCTTAAAAATCGCCCCGAAGCCATACTAATCATAAAAGTGGTGTAACCCAAAACAACCAAGGCACCGGGAGCTTTGATGATTTCTTTAAAATACACACCGCTCCAGTCAAACATAATGCCTTCGCTGGCCATCCCGCAAAAACAAATTAGGCCTAACAAGAGCAAGTTTTTATCGGGATTTTTCCAAAATGAATAGGTGGATTTTTCGGCTTCTTGTTTCGATTTGGCTTTAATGATAAACTTTTGGTTGGTTGCTATAATGACCAAAACAAACGTAAAGGCAACAATAAAATGCTGAAATACACTTAACTCTAAAGCTAACATCAGCAAACCGGTAAGCGCACCGCAAAATCCGGCCAAACTCCACGAGCCGTGAAAGGAACCAATAATAGGTTTGTCGAACAATTGTTGGGTATAAACACCTTGCGTATTCACCGCAATATTGCAAAAATTGCCAAACAGACCGAATAGAAACAAACCTACTGCCAACTGCCATTTTTCTGTAGCCAAGCCAATTAACGGTAAACAGGCTGCGTATAAAATCAATCCCAAAATTGTAATGGCCCTACTGCCATAACGGGTTACAATTTTACCCGAGAAAGGCATGGCAAACAATTGTCCGATAGGCATGGCAAAAAGTAAAGTACCCAAAGCCGCTTCGCTCAAATGCAAAGCCGATTTGATATCCGGAATCCGACTCGCCCAAGTGGCAAAACAAAATCCCATCCCAAAGAAAAACAAGGATGTAGCCAAACGCACTCGGTTCAAATACGATTTTTTGGCTTTTCGGTAGCCTTTCTTAATCTTGGCTTTGGGGACTATTTTGCTCAAAAAGCTGTAATCAAATAACGGCATACTTCAAATCATTATTTACTTAGCAAAAATACACATTAAGCTTTGTCAGACTTCGTTTCTAATGAACTAAAACGTTATTGTTATTAAATTAAGGTTTCTGTCCTGCCTAAAAGCAACTTTCATTTTCAAATTTTCAAAGGCTTACATTTTCAAATTACCTAATTAAACTATCTTTGCCGCTTCAAATTGCTGAGAAGTCTTAAAATCTAATAATCTAAAAATCTAAATGATTACAGTTAACGACATAGCCGTCGAGTTTGGCGGTACTACTTTGTTTAGCGAGGTAACTTTCGCCATCAACGAAACCGATAAAATTGCCTTGATGGGTAAAAACGGCGCCGGAAAATCAACCTTACTTAAAATTGTTGCCGGACAAAACAAACCTACCAGAGGAAATATTTCAGCGCCCAAAGAAGCCGTTATCGCTTATTTGCCGCAGCATTTGTTGATGGACGACAATTGTACCGTGATGGAAGAAGCGTCGAAAGCTTTTGCGGAAGTGTTTAAAATGAAAGCCGAAATCGACGAAATCAATGAACAATTAACCATTCGCACCGATTACGAAAGCGATGAGTATATGAAGTTGATTGAACGCGTTTCTGAACTGAGTGAAAAATATTATTCCATAGAAGAAGTCAATTACGAAGCCGAAGTAGAGAAGGTGTTGAAAGGCTTAGGTTTCGAAAGAGACGACTTTCAGCGTCCTACTTCTGAGTTTTCCGGTGGTTGGAGAATGCGTATAGAGTTAGCTAAAATTTTATTAAAGCAACCCGATTTGATTTTGCTGGATGAGCCGACGAATCACTTGGACATGGACAGTATTCAGTGGTTGGAAGATTTCTTAATCAATCAGGCGAAAGCGGTAATGGTCATTTCCCACGACCGTGCGTTTGTAGATAACATTACCAATCGTACCATAGAAGTAACGATGGGTCGCATTTACGATTACAAAGCCAAGTATTCTCATTATTTGGAATTGCGCAAAGACCGACGCATTCACCAACAAAAAGCCTACGAAGAGCAACAAAAATTCATAGCCGAAAACCAAGCGTTTATCGAACGTTTCCGTGGGACATTTTCCAAAACCGAGCAAGTGCAATCGCGTGTTCGCATGTTGGAGAAATTAGTCTTGGTTGAGGTAGACGAAATAGATAATTCTGCGTTGAAGTTGAAGTTTCCGCCTTCGGTACGTTCGGGGCAATATCCGGTTATTGTGCGCGATTTGGAAAAATCGTATGGCGATAAAGTTATTTTTAAAGACGCCAATATGGTCATTGAGCGCGGTCAGAAAGTAGCCTTTGTCGGGAAAAATGGGGAAGGAAAATCGACCATGATTAAGGCGATTATGAAAGAAATCGAAATCAACGGTGGTTCGGTGGAAATTGGACACAACTGTCAGATTGGGTATTTTGCCCAAAACCAAGCCGCTTTGTTAGACGAAAATGCTACCATTTTTGAAACCATCGATGCGATTGCAGTAGGCGATATTCGTACGCAAATCAAAAATCTCTTGGGTGCTTTTATGTTCCAAGGCGATGATATTCAGAAGAAAGTCAAAGTACTTTCCGGTGGCGAAAAAACGCGTTTGGCGATGATTAAATTATTGTTGGAACCGGTCAACTTGTTGATTCTCGATGAGCCTTCGAATCACTTGGATATGAAGACCAAAGACATCATTAAAGAAGCCTTGAAAGAGTTTGACGGAACGTTAATCTTAGTATCGCACGACCGTGATTTCTTAGACGGTTTGGCGGAGAAAGTATTCGAATTCGGCAACAAACGCGTGAAAGAACATTTTGAAGACATCAAAGGATTCTTGGCACACAAGAAAATGGAGAGCTTGAAAGAGATAGAGAAGTAGTGTTCAGTGTTCAGTTGGCAGTGTTCAGCAAATTTCACAAAAATCAAAACCCGTCAAATTCTCAGAACTTGGCGGGTTTTTGCATGAACAAATAACCACAATTTATTATTCTAAGGAGAAGCGTGTGATAACTTCACTTGAGATTGTAATTTTTTCAAATTCGATATTTTCGTTATACTCAATTGCTTTAGTTTTAAAGGCTAGTTCTTGCGGGGCTTGTCCTCGAATTCTGATTTGATTGGCATTTCCACGGTAGGTAACATTCTTATTCTGACTAACAAACAATGCTTTTCCAATATTTTGTCCCAATGGCTTGGTAAAACTGACAGCATTCGCTTTCGCATTTTCCATCGCTTTAGTATTCATGAGTAATTGGAGTTTGCTTTCTTCGGAATGTTCCAATTTGTCGATTCGAACATTAGAAATGCCTACTTCTTCCAAGCCGATAAACACTTTTGCGGTCGATTTAGCATCATACACTAAAATCGAATACGACTTGGCTTTTTGGATGTCGGTTTGTTTGAGGAAAAACTTTTTGTAGTTGCTCATCATGTCTTGCATCGACACGTTTTTCTCGGTATCAATGCCAAGTGATTTGAGTTTGCTAAGCATTTCGCTTTCCAATTCTTCCACCGATTTTTTGCCTTTGGTGTCTTTCTCGGAAATGAGTATATCGATGTAAATTCTATTGGGTGTAACCAAAGTATCGGCTTTGCCTTGCACTTCCAAATAAGGTTTGTCGATAAAGTTTTTCTCTTGACTGTGTAGTAAAGCGCTACTAAAGACAACCAGTAATAAAATGATTTTTTTCATGTTTGTATGAGAGATTGATTTAAAAGGAAACGATTTTTTGTCGGAAATAGTATGTTTGGGTTTCAAAACCCTGCCGTTGTGCATCCGACAGGGTTTCATCATCACCCCCAAAAAAAAAACCAACTTTTTTATTGTACGGCTTCAACTAAACGAATGAACTCCGCTTTGTAGCCATCTTGGTCGTAAGCCAAACCTTCGCGGGCTAATTGCGCAATGGCGGCTGAAGATTTATCGGTAACCAATTGCGAGTCTCTCAATTTCAATCCGAACCAAGCGACTGCTGTGCTGAATTTGAATCCGGCAGAAGTCTGGTTTAATGCAGAAACTTTGTTGGCAATAACTTCCACCATTTCAATGCTTTTGGCGCCATCCGGTTTTTTGTATCGAAATTTGATAGTTGCCAATTCGTCCTGAAATTGCGTTTTGCTTGGTTCCACTTTGGCGTATTTTAATTCGTCGATTTCGGTAAAAAAGTCGCTTTTAACATCCGCTGGAATGATTTCGTACAAAGCCGTAACCGTATGACCACTGCCCAATTCGCCGGCATCAATCGCATCGTTTTTAAAATCTTCCGGACGCAATTTTCGGTTTTCATAGCCAATCAATCGGTAGGCTTTTACATGCGCCGGATTGAACTCGATTTGAATTTTCACATCTTTGGCAATGGCAAACATAGAGCCTTTGAATTCTTTGCCCAAAAAGCGATTGGCTTCCTGAATGTTGTCGATGTAAGCGTAATTGCCGTTGCCTTTGTCGGCCAAGGTTTCCAATTTGCTGTCTTTGTAATTGCCCATGCCGTAGCCTAAGCAAGTTAGGAATACACCCGATTTTCTTTTTTCTTCAATCAAAGTTTGCATGTCTTTATCGGAAGAAGCACCTACGTTAAAATCGCCGTCGGTAGCCAAGATTACACGGTTGTTGCCATCTTTGATGAAATTTTCCTGAGCAGTTTTATAGGCCAATTCAATACCTGCGCCACCGGCTGTACTGCCGCCGGATTCTAATTTTTCTAAAGCGTCAATGATGGTTTTTTTGTCTTTGCCCGAGGTTGGCGGTAATACCAATCCGGCCGCTCCGGCATAAACGACCATCGCAATTTTGTCTTCGTCTCTCAATTGGTTTACCAGTACTTTCATCGATTCTTTCAGCAATGGCAGTTTGTTGACATCACTCATGGAACCGGACACATCTATCAGAAATACCAAATTGGATTTCGGTAAATTATCGGTTGGAATGTCTTTACCTTGCAAGCCGATGCGCACCAATTTGTTAGTCTTATTCCACGGACAATCGCTGTATTCGGTATGGATAGAAAACGGATGTTGCCCGGTGGGTTGGGGGTATTGGTATTTGAAAAAGTTGACCATTTCTTCCACGCGAACCGCATCTTTTGGTACCGATTGACCATTATTGATAAAGCGTCGCACATTGGTGTAGGAAGCATTGTCAACATCGATAGAAAAAGTAGAGAGTGGCGCCGATTTCGGACTTTCAAAAGCATTTTCTACAAAGCTGTTATAGTCTTCATTTTCTGGTTCAATGGCGATAGGTGTAGTAGTTTTGTCGATTTCTTTGATTCGTTTTTGCAATTCTGACTTAGACAAATTTTGTGTAATACCGTTTTTGGTTTGAACGATTACAGCGCCATTCGCGGCTCTGTTGCCGTAAAGTGAAGTGGCAGCCGCGTCTTTAAGTACACTAACGGTGCTGATGTCTTGTTGATTCAGTTTTTTAAAGTCTTCTTCTTTTACAGGAACGCCGTCTACAATATAAACGGGATTGTTATTGTTCTGCAATGATTTTGCTCCACGAATCACTACGCCAGCCGCTCCGGGCTTTCCTTTGTTGTGGGCTATGCTTACTCCCGATGTTTGTCCGTGAAATGTTTGTGATAGAGAATAGCTTACCGCTTTTTCTCTTGAATAGCCCTGACTCACCATCACCACTTCACTCAAGGTAACCGCTTCATCTAAAACCACATTAATAACATTGGATTTAGTTACTTTAACTTGTTTCGTACCAAAGCCCACATAACTGAATTCTAAAGTTTGTCCTTCTGAAGCTTTGATAGTGTATTTACCGTCAAAATTCGTTTGGGTTCCGGTTGAGGTGCCTTTTACTACTACATTGGCGCCCGGTAATGGGCCAGTTTTATCGGATACGGTTCCGGTAATGGTTTTCTCTTGTGCTAAAGTTAGGAAACTAATAAGCATAGCGATGCCTAATGAAAACTTTTTGAAATTTTTCATGACGTTGAATTTTAAAAGATTAGACTAATTTATTGGCGTTTTTTGGCAGCCGGTTTTCCGTTTTTGGTGGAGATGATGACTACGCCTTTTTTGCCTTTTTGTCCGTAAATGGTAATCGCTTTTTCCTGCTGCAGTACAGTAATGGAGTCGATTTCTTGTTCACTTAGCGGTGTATAAGGACTGGTTGGGTTGGGCCCGAATAATTCTTGTTCTGTGTATTCTACACCGTTAATAATGTAGAGCGGATCGGGAAGTTCTACGATGGATTCGATATCGTCCATTTCGACTTCTTTTACCGTTTGTTTGTTTTCTACTTTATTGTTGTACACCAGTAAAGGTTTTTCCTTTTTAGCATTGGACACTTTGTTGTCTTTGTCGATAAAAACTTCCATTGTTTTGGCCTCATCATACATAGCGGCACTTTGTGGTACATGATTTCTCGCTGCCACAGAAGGAACTACAAAGCCTTTGGAAATACTATCACTGTCAAAGTGGTTTGGCGTTGATACGGTTTCTGCGGTGGCGACTTTCGGTGCCGAAACGATTTGCTTTTCTAAGATTTTATCGGCTTCTTGTTTTATAGCCGGATGGGCTGTTTCCTTGGAAGTTATCGCTTCATTTACCACTGAATTGTTTTGCGGAACCGAATCTTTTTGTACTATGATTTCATTGCTATTTACAACTTGCGAATCCTTTTTCAGAAATTGATACCCTAAAGTTCCGATGAGTAAGAGCGAAGCCGCGATGGCCCATTTTTTCCAAAGCGCTGTTTCTTGCTTCAACTCTTTTTGATCGAGTTTGGCTTCCACACGCGACCAAACTTGCTCCATCGAAGCGAATTCGGGCGACTCGGCGTTCTCGGCGGCTTTTTTGAATTGGTTAAAAATATCTTGATTTTCCATGACTACTTTGCTTTTTGATAATACAGGTTGTTGACTAAATCTTTCAACTTGGTTTTGGCAGCATTCAATTGCGATTTCGAAGTGCCTTCCGAAATGTTCAGCATTAGGGCGATTTCTTTGTGACCGTACCCTTCAATGACAAACAAATTGAAAATGGTTTTACAACCTTCGGGAATTAAGTTGAGCAAGTTGAGCAAATCTTCTTCTTCCAATGGCGTTTCCTGCGCACTTTGCGGTTGGATGCTGAACGACGTTTCCTCTAAATACAAATTAAAGTTCACGTTGCGTTTTAATTGCAGTAAACATTGGTTGACTGTAATTTTTCGAGCCCAAGCTTCAAAGGCGCCAACTTCCTTTAATTGATCGAGTTTGGTAAAGATGGTGTAAAAAGCATCGGCCAGTACTTCTTCAATCTCCTCTTCCTTTTTTAAATATCGTTTGCAAGTGCGATACAGCTTGGGCGACATATAAGTATACACTTCCCGCTGCGCATCGCGTTGCATTTTTTTACAGGCTGCTATGAGTGTTTCGTTTATCACTATGGGTGTCTTTATGAGTAAAGAGCATGGATTTTAGAAAAAGGTTGGGACGAGATTGAAAAAAATAAAAAAAAGTAGCAACGGTCAAGGCATAAGTACTTTTCCCTTTTCCCTAATCCCTTATCACTAATTTATAAATATTGGATTCTAATAGTTCACTATCCGTGTCTTCGCAAAGGAGAAATTCGATTTCGTTTTTGGATTGTTTGTATAGCGTTAACCCTTCAAATTTATTTGTAGCACTGATTTGGACTGAACCGGTCAGTTTCATGGTTTTTAAGTCGATAGTACCGATGATACTTCCTAAAACTTCGCCATCCAAATACGTTGAGGTGGTATCTTCGGCAGAAGCTAAAAAATAAATAGTGTCGTTGACCAAAACGGCATCGGTGAAAGTAGTGGGAATGTTTTTGATTTTAGGTAAATCGAAAGGGACAAATTGGAACACTTGGTTTTCGGCATCGTCATTGGCATAGATAATCCCGTTTTTGCCGTTGGTTCCGTTACCGCGTTGAAAGAAATAAATGGTTTCGGCAGTCACAATCAAACCTTCAATATTGAGTTCATCGGCTGAAATATGGAGTTGGCTTTTGATTTTTTCATACATTTTCTCAAAATTCCGCTCCTGAATCTTTTTGGAATTCATATCGTATTTCACCACTTTATTTCGGTTTTGGGTAGAGCCTGAACCTAATACTACTAAATCATTTCCTTTTAAGGCGATGGCTTCAAAATCGGGTTTGTCTTTTTTGGCGATGTTGTCTTGGGCGTTTTCGACGAGAGCGATTTTGTTCAGTTTTTCAGTCGGAATCGAATATTCGTACAGAAAAGTGCTGTTGTCGGAAATGAGGTAAAGTTTTTCGTCGTGATACACCAATCCGGAAGCCGAACCAATTCCGATGATTTTAAATAATAGGGTAAGTTGAATTTTTTCCATATGTTAGCAGTAAGTTATTAGCCCCGATTGCAGCGGCATCCTTTTTTGTTTTCTGCCTTGAAGCACTTCGACAACCTCAGTGTGACATTGGTTGAGGCAGAAAACAAAAAAGATATAGCGGAAAGCGGGAAACAGCTCCTACAAATATAAACATTGAAGGTATGAAAAACATCAAGCCCGAAGATTTTAGAGTAAAAGGCAAAGTCGATTTGTCGAAAATCCCAACCCGATTGGCTATTGATACCGATGCAGCAGAAGAAGCGTTGGCTTTGGACTAGGTGCAAATGAAGCTCAGCAAGAAGCAAGATGCGATGTATGCGCACAATCGGCATGCGTTTTTGGTTTGTTTGCAAGGTATGGATACCAGCGGAAAAGACAGTTTGATTCGCGAAGTGTTTAAAGAGTTCAATCCGCGTGGCGTGGTAATTCACAGTTTTAAAACGCCCAATTCGACCGAGTTGGAGCACGATTATTTGTGGCGTCATTATTTGGCGTTGCCAGAGAAAGGAAAGTTTGCGGTGTTCAACCGAACGCATTATGAAAACGTGTTGGTGACACGCGTGCATCCGGAATATATTTTATTCGAAAATTTGCCCGGTATTGAAAAAGTAGAAGACATTACACCCCAGTTTTGGGCGAATCGTATGGAGCAAATCAATAATTTTGAAAAGCACATTGCGCAAAACGGCACGACGATTTTGAAGTTTTATTTTCATATGAGTAAAGAGGAGCAACGACTTCGCTTGTTGAAACGCTTGGAGAATCCGGAGGACAATTGGAAGTTTTCGACCGGTGATTTGAAAGAACGCGAGCGATGGGATGATTACATGGCGTACTACGAAGAAGCCATTAACAACACCAATACCGATTACGCACCTTGGTATGTGGTTCCGGCCGATGACAAAGGCGTGGCGCGTTTCATAGTGGCGCAAACTATTTGGGAAAAATTGGAGTCGCTCACCGATATTACGGAACCTGAATTGGATCCGAAAGTAAAAGCTAATATTGACGTGTATCGCGAGCAATTGAAAGGATAAAACGTTATATCTTTGCCCACTCAAAAATTGCAAAGTGAACTTAGCCCAATACACCAAAGAATTCCGATACAATATGCAACTGGCTTACCCGGTGATTTTGGGTATGGTTGGCCATACGTTGATTGGGATTGTTGATAATATCATGGTGGGCAAATTGGGGAGTACCGAATTGGCTGCCGTTTCCTTAGGCAACAGTTTGATTTTTGTAGCGATGTCTATCGGTATCGGATTTTCTACGGCAATTACGCCTATAGTAGCCGAAGCCGATGCGGAAAAAGACACGGGTAAAATTCGTTCGGCTTTTCACCACGGCTTATTGCTGTGTACCATTTTGGGTTTTATGCTTTTTGGCTTGGTGGTTTTGGCACAGCCGATTATGGAGTTGCTGCACCAACCTAAAGAAGTGATTGCTTTGGCCAAACCGTTTCTGACATGGGTCGCATTTTCGTTAGTGCCATTAATTATTTATCAGGGTTACAAGCAATTTGCCGATGGTTTGTCGATGACTAAAGTCTCCATGTACGCCATCATCATGGCCAATATCTTGCACGTAATTATCAACTACCTTTTGATATACGGGATTTGGTTTTTCCCCAAAATGGGCATCATAGGTGCGGCTTTGGGAACGGTGATTTCCCGAATTGCGATGGTGGTTTTTATGCACGTTATCTTATCTCGAAAAGCAGCACTTAAGCCATATTTTCAAAATTTCAGTTTCGACCAAATCAAGAAAGCTACGATTTCAAAAATTGTGAGTTTAGGCTTGCCTTCGGCCATGCAAATGTTGTTTGAAGTGGTGTTGTTCACCGCAGCTATCTGGCTTTGCGGCAGTATCGGTAAAACGAGTCAGGCCGCCAATCAAATTGCGTTGAGTTTGGCTTCGATGACTTTTATGTTTGCCATGGGATTGAGTGTGGTATCTATGATACGCATTAGTAACCAAAAAGGGTTGGGCGATTACAAACAGCTGATAGTTGTTGGGCGTTCCATCTTTTTATTGGCTATCATTATTGAAATCATATTTGCACTGATGTTTGTGGCTTTGCACCAAATTTTGCCGTATTTGTTTCTCAACATGGACAATAAAATGCAATTGTTAGACAATGCGGAAGTAATTGCTATAGCAGCTAAATTGCTTTTGGTGGCGGCTGTTTTTCAAATTTCCGATGGTATTCAAGTCGTAGTGCTGGGTGCTTTGCGTGGTTTACAAGATGTTAAAGTACCGATGTATATTACCTTTGTGGCCTATTGGATAGTGGGATTCCCGATTTCGTATTACTTAGGTCTGAAAACTAATTTGGGTGCCGAAGGCGTTTGGATAGGATTATTGGGCGGATTAACAGCGGCTGCATTATTTTTGTACCTTCGCTTTCATTATTTAACTAAGAAGTTGTTGAGGCAAAACTCATAACTTAAAATTTATAATTCAACATGGAATTACCAAAATTCGTACTCGCAGACAACTCCGATTTTCCGGATGATATATTTGTTATTCACCTTGATTTCCCTCGTTTTATCATCAATTTAAAAGATGATGAAGTGGAGTTCTTGGAAGATTTGGAAGACGAAGATCAAACCGAATTGGAAAGTGAAATGGAGCATTTAATTACTTTGGCCGGAGAATTCTACGACAAAGAAATGGAGGCTTACGAAGAGTAAATTTTACTGATCGTAACCGTTTTTAATCGCATATACTGCTAAGCCTACTCGGGTTTTCAAATTTAATTTTTCGAAGAGATTGTCTCGGTAACTTTCTACCGTTCTCGGACTGCAAAACATCAGTTCGGCTATTTCTTTATAGCTTTTCTCGGTGATGGTGTATTTTAGGAATTCCTTTTCTCTGTCGGTCAGTTTGGATAAGGCTTCGTTTGAAGTTTTGTTGATGCTCGAAAAGATGATTTTGGAAGCCCATTCCGGATAGTAAAAGCCATTTTCGACCAGTTTGAGTAAGGCGGATTCTAATTCGCGCGGATGGGAGTTTTTCAATAAATAACTTTTGGCCCCGTTTTTAACCATTTTGATGACG
This sequence comes from Flavobacterium sp. FEMGT703F, assembly GCA_002786385.1. Classification (GTDB taxonomy): domain Bacteria; phylum Bacteroidota; class Bacteroidia; order Flavobacteriales; family Flavobacteriaceae; genus Flavobacterium; species Flavobacterium cheonhonense. The sequence goes on along the minus strand of PGCN01000008.1, from coordinate 216,135 downwards.
CTTTGTTCGTCGTTTTGCATGCTTAGTACCATCACCAAAACTTCGGGATGGTTTTTTTGTAACCAATCGGCAGTTTGAAAACCGTCCATCACCGGCATACTGATGTCGAGCAATACAATGTCGGGTAAAACATTATAAGTGTTTATTTTATCGATTAATTCCTGACCGTTCTCGCATTCGCAAATGGTTTCAAAATCTTCAAAATTAGCTATAATTCCTTTGATGGCTTGCGCAATCAGGATGTGATCATCAACAATGGCTATGGTTTTTTTACTGCCCATATGGTAATCGAATTAGGAGTTGGGTACCGCTGTTTTCAGTGCTTTTGAATTCTATTTTAGCTTTGATAATAGCTGCTCTTTTTTTCATGTTGGCAATGCCTTGTCCGGCCGAGATGGATTTAGGGTCAAACCCGATGCCATCGTCCTTCAAAGATAAGAGAATCGTGTTTTTATCGGTCATGAGCGACACATAAATATTTTGGCATTTGGAATGTTTGATACTGTTGTTGATGAATTCTTGTATGATTCGAATCAGAATAGACTTTTCTTGGTATTTCAAATTTGCCGTTGAAGTATTGCTTGTATATGCAATAGCACACTTGTTAAGCAGTTTTATCTTCTCACATTCTTTGTCAATCAACTGACTTAAGGTGTTGGTATCGATGGCGTTATCAATAAGTGATTTTGATAGTTCTCGTAACTCAGCTATCGATTCGTTGATGATATTGCTGATGTTTTCAATAGTGGTATTGATTTGCGGCGCTTTGTTTTCAAATTCCAATTGCTGGGTATACAAACTGGCTAAAGTAAGTTTCTGTCCGATGTTATCATGTATTTCCCGACCAATGTGCTCAATTGTTTCTTTTTGGATTTCTTTTTGGGTGGATAATAATTCTTGTTTGTGTGCTAGAGCAATGACTTCTTTTTCCTTTTCGATACTGAAATATTTATAAATCAAGGCGCCTACAAAACAAAGATTTTCCAAAAAATACCCATAGCATAAGTAATCGAAACCGGTATATTTACTAAACCCGTTACTGCTTATACTGTCCCATAAAGCAAGGAAACCACTTAAAAACACAAAACTTACGGCAGCAAACAAAAAGCGAAAGAAAATTTTATCTAAGTTTTTGAACAAATGATAATAAAACACCATCGACAACACAAAAATGAACACACGTGTAATTAAGAAATAGATAAAATCTTTGCTGACAAAGATGGGAAACAGCGCCAGTACAATGATGTAAACCACTGTAAAAATTTGGAAAACGACATAGGCCTTGTTTAGTTTTTTAAATTGACGGTCTTCCATAACCATGGCATGATACACAAAACTGCAAAAAAAGAAATGACTTAATATTTGCAGTACATCTACAATCAAATTTAAGGTTAACCTTGTGTCTGAACTTCGGGGATATTCACCGGTGTTTTTTACATAAACAATGCCTACAAAGGCTATGATCACCAACAAGTAAGCACCATAGAATTTGTAAATGCGGGAGGAAAAATAAGTGTTTAGAAAGACAGTGATGACTCCGGCTAAACTCAAAAAGCCGATGGTAAAAAAGCAAAGTTCAATAAAAAAAATATCATCTTTGAGCATAATCTGCCTTCATTAATCTTAGGATTACCTATTACCAACATAGGTTTTACACCCTGAATGTTATGCAAACATAAAGAAACAATTACTTTTTCAGATTTAATCTTCAGTTACACTTTTTTTTATCCGTTAAACAACGGTATTTTTAGGGTTAAACAAACATATTAAATAGGGTTTATTACCTGGACTATTTTTCTATGTAATAATGCATCTTTGTACTGTTAGTCAAGATAATTTGTGACACCCTACATTTTTATCACTGTCCAGAAGGTAATTATTATTCAGGGTATTACTAAAAGAATTGCAACTAGATATTGTGGTTATTTGAGTTGTCATTTAAAGCCATGGAGTTTACTCTGTGGCTTTTAATTTTTATACCAAAGATAAATTACTTAAAATATTTGTCTAACAATTGCATAGCCGCAGCAAAAGGCGATAACTGATTTGCTTTCACAGCCTTTTTGTTTTCTTCCAAAAGTGCTGCAATTTCCGGATGTTGATAAAAGTGATTTTTCAATTGCTCATTAATGGTTTCCATCATCCAATACTGGCTTTGGCTTTGTCGTTTTTCTTCAAAATATTTATTGCCTTTCACTAATGAAAAATAGTCTGATATAATTTGCCATACGTTGTCAATTCCGGTTTTTTCATAAGCACTGCAAGTAGTAACGGTCGGAATCCACCCTGAACTTTTAGCGGGAAACAAATGCAAAGCTCTGTTAAATTCGGTTTTAGCCAATTTTGCCTTAGCAACATTATCACCATCGGCTTTATTAATTACGATAGCATCCGCCATTTCCATAATGCCACGTTTGATGCCTTGTAATTCATCGCCGGCACCGGCAATTTTAAGCAGCAAAAAGAAATCCACCATACTGTGTACTGCGGTTTCACTTTGCCCAACGCCAACCGTTTCAATGATGATGGTGTCAAACCCAGCGGCTTCGCAAAGTATTATCGTTTCTCGTGTTTTTCGCGCCACACCGCCTAAAGTCTCACCCGAAGCACTCGGTCTAATAAAGGCATTCGGATCTTTAACCAATTCCTCCATACGGGTTTTATCGCCCAAAATACTACCGTGCGAAATAGAACTGCTCGGGTCAACTGCTAAAACCGCTACTTTTTTACCCAAGCTCGTAAGGTATTTGCCAAAAGCCTCAATAAAAGTGCTTTTTCCAACACCCGGAACACCGGTTATCCCAATGCGAACCGATTGATTAGCGTGTGGCAAACTAGCCGAAATGATGTCGTTGGCTTTGGCTAAATGCGAAGGATTTGTGCTTTCCACTAAAGTAATGGCGCGACTCAAAGCCGAAATGTTTCCGGACAAAATGCCTTTTACCAATTCTTCCGCACTAGGTTGTACTTTTCGGCTAGTCAACACCTTAGCCATAGCCGAGGCACTGAAGCTCTCCGGTTGCGGAATGCCGTCTTTCTCGTGTAAGGCGCTTTTTGGGTTGGCTTGTTCTTTCAAAGGAAAATCGTTTGGGTAAAATTAGTAAAATAAAAAATGTGGGATAAACTTCCCGAATCATTTTTTAAGAAACCTTTAGCGATTGATTAGAATGGTTTTCCTTTTTTTGCCGTTCCTTTGCAAAATAATTCCAACGGCTGAATGGACAACATTCTTTTAGTTTTTCTGAGTTTGATTATGGGTTTAGCCCTTCAAAGTGTTGCGTCTTTTCCTAAAAACGGATATCTGGCCCTAAACCAATTTGTTATTTATGTGGCTTTGCCGGCTTTGGCGTTATACTATATTCCTAAAGTTTCAGTTACCACCGATTTGCTCTATCCATTGGGAATTGCATGGATTGGTTTTTTACTGTCTTTTGCTTTTTTCTACACCTTAGGGAAAAAAATGGGCTGGTCCAATCGCTTAATCGGCTGTCTCATCATTACTGGCGGTTTAGGTAATACTTCTTTTGTAGGCTTTCCCATTATTCAAGCGTTGTATGGGGAAGAGGGGCTTAAAACTGCGATTATTGTTGACCAACCGGGTTCTTTTGTAGTGATGGCCACTTTGGGTATCATTACCGCCGGAATATTTGCCAAAGGCGCTTCAAAAGGGAGTGACATCCTTAAAAAAATCATTTTCTTTCCGCCTTTTATTGCCTTTGTCTTGGCTTGTGTGATGAATGTTTTGCACTTCGATTTTCACAATAATATTCAAAGTGTTTTCATGAAATTGGGTGCTACAGTTACTCCGGTGGCCTTAGTCTCTGTTGGATTACAGCTTAAAATTGACCGTCATAGTCGCCATTGGAAATTCTTGAGCCTCGGATTGTTTTTCAAGCTATTCCTTACGCCGGCTTTTTTCTTTGTATTGTACCGAATTATCTTGGGAGGTAAAGGCATAACGGTAGACGCTTCTATCTTAGAATCGGCCATGGCACCTATGATTACCGGAGCTATTTTGGCTTCTAACTACGGACTCAAACCCAAACTCAGCAGCATGATGGTAGGCGTCGGCATTCCTTTGTCGTTCCTGTCACTCGCTTTCTGGTATTATCTTTTAATTAGTTTTTAAAATGGATTCCATCGTAAATGTTTCAACCAAAAATAAAGAGTTAGCCCAAAAAACGGTTTACTCTATCTTATTTGCCATCAGTTTTGCCCATTTGCTCAACGATTTGATTCAGGCTATCATTCCGTCGGTCTATCCCATTTTAAAAGAAAAGTACAATCTTTCTTTTTCCCAAATCGGTTTGATTACGTTTGCGTTTCAATTCTCAGCTTCTATTTTCCAACCGCTTGTTGGTTATTATACCGACAAACATCCGAAACCGTTCTCCCAAATTTACGGGATGTTGTTTTCCATAGCGGGTATCGTTTCACTGTCTTTTGCCGATAATTTTTACTGGATTTTACTTTCCGTAGTTTTCATCGGCACGGGTTCATCGATTTTCCACCCCGAATCGGCACGCATCTCTAATTTAGCCTCCGGTGGGAAACGTGGTTTGGCGCAATCGATTTTCCAAGTCGGCGGTAATTTCGGCACCGCTTTAGGGCCGTTACTCGTGGCTTTAATAGTGGTTCCGCACGGACAAATGCACATCCTTTGGTTTATCATAGCCGCTATGATTGGCTTGGCCATCATCAGCAAAATTGCCTTTTGGTACCGCGATCATTTGGTGTACCGAAAAAACAAAGTGCAGCCGTTTATCAACTTACACAACCTGCCCAAACGTAAAGTTCAAGTGTCGATTGCCATTTTGTTAATCGTGATTTTTTCCAAGTTTTTCTATTCGGCTAGTTTGTCTTCTTACTACACTTTTTACATCATTGATAAGTTTCACTTGTCCATCAAAGAGGCCCAATTCCATATGTTTATTTACCTCATAGCATATGCTGTCGGCACCATTTTGGGAGGACCTTTAGGCGATAAAATCGGACGCAAGTATGTGATTTGGCTTTCGGTTTTCGGTGCGGCGCCCTTTGCCTTGTTGTTGCCTTATGTGAATTTATTTTGGACCGATGTGTTGATGGTGGTTATCGGTATTATCATTTCCTCGGCTTTCCCGGCCATTTTAGTCTATGCCCAAGAACTGTTGCCTAAAAAGCTGGGCATGGTTTCGGGCTTATTCTATGGTTTTGCTTTTGGTATGGGCGCTTTGGGTTCGGCTTTGCTTGGTAATTTGGCCGACGCCACTTCTATTCAATACGTCTATCATGTGTGTTCTTTCTTGCCTCTAATTGGCATTATTTGTTATTTTCTGCCTAATCTGAAAAGCAAAAAGACACTTTGATTTCTCTGTGAATCTCTCTACTTCTTTGTGTATCTCTGTGAAATAAATTATATTTACTTCTCAATTGTATACCATGTCACTTCAACCCGAAATTATTCAGAAACTCACCGCCATAGTAGGCGAGAATTATATTTTTACAGATATAGAAACCCGTAACCATTACGGTCACGATGAAACCGAAGACTACGTGTTTCCGCCTAATGTAGTCGTTAAACCGGCCAATGCCCGGGAAATTGCAGCGGTGCTTAAAGTCGCCAACGATTATAAAATTCCCACTACACCGATAGGCGCGAGAACCGGTTTAAGCGGCGGTGCTTTGAGTATTTACGAAGGCATCGGCTTGTCGACCGAACGTTTAAATAAAATCATCGAAATTGATGAACTCAATTTACAAGTTACGGTTGAGCCGGCTGTAATTACCCAAGTTTTGCGAGAAGCTGTGGCTGAAAAGGGCTTGTTTTATCCGGTCGACCCGAGCAGTATGGGCAGTTGTTGGATAGGTGGTAACATCGCCGAAAATTCCGGTGGCGCTCGAGCGGTGAAGTACGGAGTGACCAAAGATTATGTGTTGAATTTAGAAGTGGTTTTACCTAATGGCGAAATCATTTGGACTGGCGCCAATACCTTGAAAAACTCTACCGGTTATAACCTAACGCAACTCATGGTAGGCAGCGAAGGTACTTTGGGCGTTATCACTAAAGCTGTGTTGAAACTTTTGCCTCAAAACAGTCATAATGTGTTGATGTTGGTTCCGTTTTACAAAGCCCATGAAGCCTGCGAAGCCGTTTCGGCTATTTTCAGAGCGGGTATAGTGCCGAGTGCTTTAGAATTTATGGAGCGCGATGCCATCGATTGGACATTAAAATACCATGACAATATCAATGTTAGTGTAAACGACAATGTTCAAGCACATTTGCTGATTGAAGTCGACGGTAATTATCCTGAAATCTTAATGCTGGAAGCCGAAAAAATCATGACGGTGGTGGAGCAATTTGAAATCGACGAAGTCTTGTTTGCCGACACTGAAGACCAAAAAAATGCTTTGTGGAAATTGCGTCGTTCAGTAGCGGAAGCTGTAAAATCGAATTCGGTTTACAAAGAAGAAGATACGGTTGTTCCAAGATATATGTTACCTGAATTACTGAGTGGCATAAAAAAGATAGGAGCGAAGTACGGTTTTCAAACGGTTTGCTACGGCCACGCCGGCGATGGGAATTTGCACGTGAATATCATTAAAGGTGATATGACCGATGACCATTGGAAAACTCAAGTGCCTATCGGTATCCGCGAAATATTTGAACTGACTGTTTCTTTAAAAGGCACTTTGTCCGGTGAACACGGTATTGGTTATGTGCAAAAGAATTTTATGGATATTGCCTTTACCCGAACGCATCTGGAATTGATGGAAAGCATCAAAAGGGTTTTCGATCCGAACAATGTATTGAATCCCGGGAAGATATTTCCGGATGAATTATAGTTTCAACTGTTTGATCACAGTTTCGTCAAACAACTGCTCGAATGTGGTTTTTTGTTCTGTAAAATCAAAATTGAAAAAGCGCCAATTGCCGTTAGTGTTTTCATTGTAAACAGCTATGAATGTAGCTATCATTTTGACGTTAAAACTATTGCGATTTGGTTCAAAAATCACATCTTTGGTTTGGTTAACCCTCTGTAACCAAGTTCTTTTTTCTGCGGCCTTTTCTTCGGTTAGTTTTTCTTCGAAGAAATATCGTTTAGGGATTCGAACAGTAACCACGCAAAACCATTGGTTTCCAATTTTTGTTATCGGTCCGAATTGGAAAGGCACTGTCTGCAATTGATAACGCTGTCTATAGGTATCATTTTCGTAAAATTGTTCGGTTTGTTCCAGGAAGGCTTCTTTTCCGGTTTTTTCCACCATATTGGGATAAGACAATTGCGCTATGGTCTCAAAATCCATTAAATAATTGGCTTCGTAAAGTTGTTGCATAGCCGATTTTAAAGTTGTTGCACTTTGTGAATAGGCGTTGACAACCACAAAAAAGAATAGGATTGAAAGGTGTTTTAGTTTCATAGTTAAAATCTTAAACCGAGGCCTAACTTAACAAGGTTAATTTTAGTGTTATAGGTGGTTTTAGGGACATCAGCATCAACATTACTAAGAGAAATATATTCATAATTACCAAACACATAAAACTTAGTAAATACATCATAAGAAAGTCCGATAGTGAAATTTAAACCACTTTGGGAACTGTTGTAATCGGATATTTCCGTTTGGGAATCAAACGTGGTTTTGGCTTGTAAAATGGTATAACCAATACCAACCATAGGATGAATTTTAGTCACTTTTTTTAAATTAAGTTCGGCAAACGCCCTTGGCTGAATCATATATAAAGTGGTTTTAAAACTCAAATTTTCATCTGCCAGCGGAAAAAATTTAGTGTCATTATAGGTAAACACCGATCCGTTGACTGAAACTCCGATATTGATTACTTCTAAATTCTTGATTTTGTATTTCAATCCTAAATCGGCTATTCCTTGATAATTTTCACCTAAAAAATTGTTATCAACCGGAATAGGATAAGCGGCTTCAACACTGAATTTTGAGGTTTGTCCGAATGCCCTAGCACTTAATAATAAAAATAATGACAGTACTTTTAGTTTCATAATGTTCTTTGTGTATTTTCAAATGTATAAAAAATCCCCAACAGTAGTAACTGTTGAGGATTGTTATTTGTAGGCTTACTTTATTTAGTCATTCACCAAAACCCATTCGCCGGTGGCTAACATGCCTTCGGCTTTTTTGTATTTCATGGTTTCGGTTTTACCGCTCATTACGTGTTTGATAGTAACATTGTCATTGCGATTGATTTTTGGTGTTTCTCTAACAATGGTTTCAGTTACTTGCGGACGTTGTTGCGTTTGACCGGCCTCGCGATTAGCACTTTCGCTGCTCTCGATTTCGTCTTTGCTTTCCGTGTAGTTTTGTTTTTCACGAACCTGACGCGCTTCTTGAATGTTCTGGTTTTGCTGCGGTAAATCGCCTTTGAATAAGAACGAAATCACTTCTTTGTTCACGCCGTCTAGCATGTTACGGAACAATTTGAAAGCTTCTAATTTGTAAATCAACAACGGATCTTTTTGCTCGTGAACGGCTAATTGTACCGAAGTTTTCAACTCATCCATTTTGCGCAAGTGCTTTTTCCAAGCTTCGTCTACGATGGCTAAGGTGATGTTTTTCTCAAAATCGGCTACCAATTGCGCTCCGTTGGATTCGTAGGCTTTTTTCAAGTCGGTTACTACGTTCAAGGATTTGATTCCATCAGAAAACGGCACTACAATTCGCTCAAACGTATTGCCTTCTCTTTGGTACACGTCGGCTATAATTGGGAAGGCTTCTCGAGCACTTCTTTCGGTTTTTTCAGTGTAATAGGTTGAGGCTGCTTTGTACACTTTTCCGGTGATTTCCATTTCGGAAAGTTTTTCAAACTCAGCTTGTGTTACCGGAGAAGTAATCGAGAAGTAGCGAATCAATTCGAATTCAAAATTCTTGAAATCGTTGCGCGCTTTGTTATCGCCTACAATTACCTCACAAGTGTCGTACATCATGTTAGCGATATCCAATTTCAAACGTTCTCCGAACAAAGCGTGACGGCGACGTTTGTAAACCACTTCACGTTGCGCATTCATTACGTCGTCGTATTCCAACAAACGTTTACGCGTACCGAAGTTGTTTTCTTCTACTTTTTTCTGAGCGCGTTCGATGGACTTGGTCATCATAGAATGCTGAATCACTTCACCTTCTTTCAATCCCATACGGTCCATGATTTTGGCGACTCTTTCCGAACCGAACAAACGCATCAAGTTGTCTTCCAAAGACACATAAAATTGTGAACTTCCCGGATCTCCCTGACGACCGGCACGACCGCGCAACTGACGGTCAACGCGACGAGAATCGTGACGCTCCGTACCAATGATAGCCAAACCTCCGGCGGCTTTTACTTCAGGTGTAAGTTTAATATCCGTACCACGACCGGCCATGTTGGTGGCGATGGTTACTACGCCCGGTTTACCCGCTTCGGCTACGATTTCTGCTTCTTTTTTGTGCATTTTCGCGTTCAATACGTTGTGGGCAACACCACGCATTTTCAACATACGGCTCAACAATTCCGAAATTTCTACCGAAGTAGTACCAATCAACACCGGACGACCGGATTGTGACAATTGGGTAACATCTTCGATAACGGCGTTGAATTTTTCACGTACGGAACGGTAGATTAAGTCTTCTTTATCTTTACGAGAAATACCTCTATTGGTTGGAATTTCTACTACGTCTAATTTGTAAATTTCCCAAAACTCACCGGCTTCCGTTACGGCAGTTCCGGTCATACCCGATAATTTGCTGTACATACGGAAGTAGTTTTGCAACGTAATCGTAGCAAAAGTTTGGGTGGCTGCTTCAATGGTCACTTGCTCTTTGGCTTCGATAGCTTGGTGCAATCCGTCAGAGTAACGACGACCGTCCATAATACGTCCGGTTTGCTCGTCAACGATAAGGATTTTGTTGTCCATGATAACGTATTCAACGTCTTTTTCAAACAAGGTATACGCTTTAAGCAATTGGGTAAGGGTGTGAATTCTTTCTGATTTTACACCGAAATCCTGGAACAATCTTTCTTTGGCTTCCGCTTCTTTGTCTTTTTCAAGATTTTGTTTTTCGATATTGGCAATTTCAGTTCCGATATCCGGCAATACGAAGAAATCTTCAGAAGTATCTTTGGATAAGAATTTGATACCGTTGTCGGTTAATTCTACTTGGTTGTTTTTTTCTTCAATCACAAAATACATGGCTTCATCAACTTCCGGCATTCTGCGGTTGTTGTCTTGCATGTATTCGTTTTCGGTTTTTTGAAGCAATTGTTTGATGCCTTCTTCACTCAAAAACTTAATCAAAGCCTTGTTTTTGGGTAAGGCACGATAGGCTCTTAACAATTGGAAACCACCTTCTTTGTTGTTCCCTTCTTTGATTAAACGCTTGGCTTCGGCTAAGAATCCGTTGGCCAGTTGGCGTTGTAAGTTGTATAAGTTTTCGATTTTCGGTTTGAGTTCGTTGAATTCATGGCGATCACCATCTGGCACCGGACCGGAGATGATTAACGGCGTTCTGGCGTCATCAATTAATACAGAATCGACCTCGTCAACGATAGCATAGTTGTGTTTTCTTTGCACCAAATCTTCCGGAGAGTGCGCCATGTTATCGCGCAAGTAGTCGAAACCGAATTCGTTATTGGTTCCGTAAGTGATATCTGCCTCGTAGGCTTTTCTACGAGCATCTGAGTTAGGCGAGTGGTTGTCGATACAGTCTACCGTTAATCCGTGGAACTCGAATAATGGTGCTTTCCATGTGCTATCACGTTTCGCTAAATAGTCGTTCACCGTTACTAAGTGTACACCGTTTCCGGTTAAGGCGTTCAAGTACAATGGCAAAGTAGCTACTAATGTTTTTCCTTCCCCGGTTTGCATTTCGGCAATTTTACCTTGATGTAAAACAATACCACCAATCAACTGTACGTCGTAGTGGATCATGTCCCAAGTGATTTCTTTACCGGCGGCGTTCCAAGAGTTGGCCCAAACGGCATTTTCACCGTCTAAGGTAATATAAGATTTTGTAGCTGAAAGTTCTCTGTCTTTTGGGGTAGCAGTAACTGTGATACTGGTATTTTCTTTAAAGCGACGAGCCGTTTCTTTCACTACAGCAAAAGCTTCCGGTAGGATTTCGTCCAATACTTTTTCGGAGATTTCGTAAGCTTCTTTTTCTAAGGCATCGATGGCGTTGTACAGGTCCTCTCTTTTGTCGATGTCTGCGGTGTTTTCGGCTTCTGCTTTTTTGGCTTCGATTTCCGCGTCTTGTTTGGCACGGGCTTGTTTGATTTTAGCTTTGAATTCGGCTGTTTTGGCTCTTAATTCATCGTGAGACAAAGCGGCTAAAACCGGTTCTAAGGCTTTGATTTTGTTGATATATGGTTGTGTGGCTTTGACGTCTTTTTGCGATTTGTCGCCAACAAAAACTTTAAGTATGCTGTTAATTAAACTCATATTGGGTTTGTTTATTTTAATGATGGTTAGCAGTGCGGGAATTGGCTATTGAATAGCACTTTAATTTTACCGTATGCTTCTAACTTTTTAAGTGTGCAAATTTAAACAAAAAAAAAGCCCTAATCGGACTTTTTTCATGGTTGTGATTGTTATTTTTTTAATATTCATCCTCGTTCCAAAGGTAATCTTCGTCGGTTGGATAATCCGGCCAAATTTCTTCCATCGATTCGTAAATTTCGCCCTCATCTTCTATCGATTGCAAATTCTCTACTACTTCCAGTGGAGCTCCGGTTCGTATAGCATAGTCGATAAGTTCATCTTTGGTAGCTGGCCAAGGTGCATCGCTTAAATAGGATGCCAATTCTAATGTCCAATACATCTTCTGTCGATTTTAGTTTATGCAAAAATAAATTTTATACTGAAAAAGTCAAGTTTTTTTTGATTTATTTTTAAGTAAGTGTAAGAACGTGGCTGATTGTTGATTTAAGAAATGAGATTTTGGATTTTAGAAGTGATTTTACAAATAAAACCTACCATCATAAATCATTACGCTTCACTCTTAAATCCTACTTCCTTGGAATCCATTTTACTTCCTCAGCTTGCAGGTCAAAGGACAACTTCCGTGCCAAGACAAAAAGGTAGTCAGAAAGTCGGTTTAAATACTTAATTACCTGTTCGTCGGTAGGCTCTATTTCGTGTAAATGTACGGCTAAACGTTCCGCTCTGCGGCAGACACAGCGCGCAATGTGACAATATGACACGGTAGTATGACCGCCGGGTAAGACAAAGTGTGTCATAGGAGGCAAAGCCGTGTCCATTACATCAATTTCATTTTCTAAAAAAGCAATGTCTTCTTCAGAAATGCGGTTGATGTTTAAGCGCGGTTGTCCGTTTTTCAGCGTTTCCTTTTCCGGCGGTGTGGCCAAAATGGCACCTACGGTGAAGAGACGGTCTTGCACTTCAATCAATATATTTTTGTACAAAACATTAATGTCTTGGTCGCGGATCAAGCCGATATGTGAGTTGAGTTCGTCGACGGTGCCGTAGCTTTCGATGCGAATATGGTGTTTTGGGACACGGGTGCCGCCGAAAAGTGCGGTAGTTCCGGTGTCGCCGGTTTTGGTGTAGACTTTCATTTTGAATTAGGAATTAGGAATTAGGAATTAGGAATTAGGAATTCATAATTCGATTAATTAGTTTTCAAAGTTAGCAAAAATACAAAAGGATTACTAACTAGCCCTGATGGGAGTAGTTGCCGCGCAACTCGGACAGCAGGAAAACGGACGGCTGATAAATCCCAAGCCTTTTGCTTCGCCAGTTCGCTAACGCTCGTGCCGCTCCTGACTTCGACAGGCTCAGTCTGACAAATTACAAATGATTAGTGTTTTGGGTATCGCTTTCGATAATACCATCGCGTAGGCGGATGATTCTGTGTGCGTATTGAGCGATGTCTTCTTCGTGGGTCACCAAAATGACGGTGTTGCCGTTTTTGTGGATGTCGTTGAAGAGATTCATAATTTCGACCGAGGTTTTACTGTCGAGGTTTCCGGTTGGCTCATCGGCTAAGATAATGGACGGTTTATTGACCAGAGCTCGGGCAATCGCCACACGCTGACGTTGTCCACCTGAAAGTTGGTTGGGTTGGTGATCCATACGGTCGGCCAGGTTGACTTGCGTTAACACTTCGGTAGCGCGAACATTTCTTTCCGATTTCGAATAGCCTGCGTAAATCATAGGCAAAGCCACATTATCTAAAGCCGTTGTTCTTGGTAATAAGTTGAAGGTTTGGAATACGAATCCGATTTCTTTGTTGCGGATTTCGGCCAAGTCGTCGTCGTGCATTTGGCTGACGTCTTTTCCGTTCAAAATGTAGGTTCCTGAGGTTGGCGTGTCCAAACAACCCAAAAGATTCATCAAAGTAGATTTTCCCGAACCCGATGGTCCCATTAAGGCAACGTATTCGCCTTTGTTGATTTGTAAATCGATTCCTTTTAATACGTAGATGGTTTCGCTACCTAATTGGAAATCGCGTTTGAGGGCTTTGATGTTGATTAATGGATTGGCCATTTGATTTAAGATTGCTGATTAACGATTTGAGATTTCAGAACGAAAGATAAGTAGAAATTTGACATGATTTGTTACAAAAATCAAACTCTAATTACAAAGTGTTCTTTTTTCTGTTCGGTTCGAAAAAAAACCAATCCCCATTGAAAGGTGTCAATCGTTACAGTTACTTTTGGGTGGTTTTGGATGGTTTCCCAAGCGGCTTCCATATCGTTAGACCAATGGATGTCGTCGAAAATCCAAACGGTTTCGTTGGTTACGGTTGGTAATAAGAGTTCGAAATAGTTTAATGTGGCGGCTTTCGAATGGTTGCCGTCAAAGTAAATGAGTTGTAGGTTGTAGGTTGTAGGTTGTGGGTTTTTTAAAAAGGAACTAAATTCGGTATTAACACAGTCAACATTATTGATATTGAATTTTTCCAATTGCGATTGACATTGATTAAGTGTGTTCTTGCAACCTTCTAAGGTTGTTATTTTAGCATCAGGGTTACCTAATGCTAAAGCCGAAGTCGCTAAACCCAAGGATGTTCCGATTTCAAGTATATTTTCGGGTTGAAAATACTTTGTTATTCTGAAGAGCAATTCCGCTCGTTTTGATGAAATTCCGGCGGTTTGGGCGATTTTATTGACAGCTCGTTTATTACTTTTAAATACTCGGGAGCCGGCTCCGAAGTCGGTTACTTCGATGGTGTTTTTGTTTTGTAAAAGCGATTTTCTGTAGTTTTTCAGGATGGCATATTCGGGATATGGCTGCTTATCATAAAAACATTTCGTCACCAAATGGAACACAAAAGGGGAATGCACGCCGTGTTCGTTTTTGGAATGGTAAAGGAAGTTGAGATATGATTTTAGTATTTGCAACATTATATTTTTATTGGTGATTTAAGATTAACGATATATGATTTCAGATTTGTAATACCTCGAAAATCAAAAATTGTAAATCAACAATCTTAAAATCTATTCTTCCATTTTACTCGAAAGCTCAAACCAGCGTTCTTCTTTGGCTTCTAATTTATTGATAATCGCTTGTAATTCTTCTGCTTTTTTGGTGATGTCGGCATCGGCCACTTTGCCTTCGGCGAATAGGTTTTCGATTTGTTTTTTCTCGTATTCCAGGTCTTTGATTTCGCGTTCGATTTTGTTGAATTCCTTTTGCTCGTTAAAGTTCAAGCCCGAAGTAGTTGGATGGTTTTGTTTCCAATTGACTTTTTCTTTGGCCTCGGATTTTTCCGGTTCGGCGCTGTCTTCGTAAGCTCTGAAATCGGAATAATTCCCGGGGAAATCTTCAATCTCGCCTTCGCCTCTAAACACAAATAAGTGGTCGACAATTTTGTCCATAAAATAACGGTCGTGTGACACTACCAACAAACAACCGGGATAATCCAAAAGGAAACTTTCCAGTACGTTTAAGGTCACAATGTCTAAGTCGTTCGTTGGCTCATCCAGAATTAAAAAGTTCGGATTCTGAATCAAAACCGTACATAAATACAAGCGTTTTAATTCGCCACCGCTCAATTTTTCTACATAATCGTATTGTTTTTTGGCGTCGAATAAAAAGCGCTCCAACAATTGCGAAGCCGAAATGATTTTGCCTTTGGTAAGCGGAATGTATTCGCCATATTCTTTAATAATGTCGATTACTTTTTGTCCGGGTTTTGGGTTGATGCCGCTTTGGGTGTAATAACCCACTTTGATCGTTTCGCCTATCACCACTTTTCCGGCATCGGGTTGGATGGTTTTGGTTAAAATGTTCAAGAATGTTGATTTACCGGTACCGTTTTTTCCGATAATACCGATGCGTTCACCGCGTTGAAAATCGTAACTGAAATTGTCTAAAATAACCTTGTCTTTAAACTTTTTATAAATCTTGTGCAGCTCAATAATCTTGCTGCCCATGCGTTCCATGTTGATTTCGAGTTCCACCACATTTTCTTTTCTGCGGCTTTCGGCTACCGATTTGATCTTGTAAAAATCATCTTGGCGCGATTTCGATTTGGTGGTTCTCGCTTTGGGTTGGCGACGCATCCAAGCCAATTCTTTAACAAAAAGATTTTGCGCTTTGTCAATAGTCGAATTCTCCATCGCAATGCGCTCTTCTTTCTTTTGCAGATAATAAGAGTAATTGCCTTTATAAGAGTAGAGTTTGCCGTTATCCAACTCGATGATTTCGTTACAAACGCGTTCCAAAAAGAAACGGTCGTGCGTGACCATAAATAAGGTGATGTTTTCTTTGGCGAAGTAACTCTCCAACCATTCAATCATTTCCAAGTCCAAATGGTTCGTTGGCTCATCTAAAATTAATAAATCCGGGCGATTGATGAGGATAATGGCTAAAGACAACCGCTTTTTTTGGCCACCGGAAAGCGATTTTACTTTCAGTTTTAAATCGTCCAACTTTAATTTGGACAAAATTTGTTTGAATTGCGTTTCAAAATCCCAAGCGTTAAAGCGATCCATTTCGTCGAAAGCCAATTGGTATTTTTCTTCGTCTTCCGGATTTTCCAAGGCTTTTTCGTAACGCTCAATTACGTGTAGAATTTCATTGTCGGAGGCGAAGATACTTTCCTCTATCGTTAGTTCATCTTGCAAATTATTGTTTTGCGATAAGAAAGCCATTTTGATGCCTTTTCGGATGATGATTTGCCCGGAATCCGGTTCGTCATCGCCGTTAATCATGCGCATAATTTGGGTTTTTCCCGAACCGTTTTTGGCAATAAAAGCGATTTTCTGGTCTTTGTTGATGCCAAAAGAGATGTCTTTAAACAAGGTTCTTTCGCCAAAAGATTTGGATATGTTTTCTACGGATAAATAATTCACGTTGATATGTCTATTATAAATTATGAATTGTGTAAAACACAACTTTCCGGCAAAAGTAATTCAAATTTCTAACAATCTACAGGCATGGCTGTGTCTAATAATCTAACAATCCATTATATTTGTCCAATGCAATTATCGGTCATCATCCTGAATTATAATGTGCGCTACTTTTTAGAGCAGTGTGTTTTGAGTGTGGAAAAAGCCATTCAAAACTTGGAGGCCGAAATTATAGTGGTGGACAATCATTCTTCAGACGACAGTTGCACCATGATGCGCGCCCGTTTTCCGCACATCAAACTCATCGAAAACAAAGCCAATTTGGGTTTTCCGAAAGGCAAT
This sequence comes from Flavobacterium sp. FEMGT703F, assembly GCA_002786385.1. Taxonomy (GTDB): domain Bacteria; phylum Bacteroidota; class Bacteroidia; order Flavobacteriales; family Flavobacteriaceae; genus Flavobacterium; species Flavobacterium cheonhonense. Next base: position 199,493 of record PGCN01000008.1, on the reverse strand, counting down.
AACATCGCTGTCAAAGAAGCTAAAGGCGAATACATCTGTATTTTGAATCCTGACACGGTTGTTGCCGAAGACACTTTTGAGAAAATACTAAACTCCCAACTTGTAACCCCAAATCCGGAATTTGGCATCTTAGGTTGTAAACTCATCGACGGCACCGGTAACTTTTTGCCCGAAAGCAAACGCGGTGTTCCAAAACCTTGGGTTGCTTTTACGAAGATTTTCGGTTTGTATAAATTTTTTCCGAACTCGACGCTGTTTAATCAATATTATGCCCAACATTTAAACGAGAACCAAAGTGGTGAAGTCGATATTTTGGTCGGCGCTTTTATGGTGATGAAAAGAGAGTTGTACCTTGAATTAGGCGGCTTTGACGAAGATTGTTTTATGTATGCGGACGACATTGATTTATCTTATCGCGCTTTATTACACGGCAAAAAGAATTACTATTTTGCCGAAACTACGGCCATTCATTATAAAGGGGAAAGCACGGTTAAAGACGGAACTTACATGAGACGTTTCCAAGAAGCGATGCAGTTTTTCTATCAAAAGCATTATCAAGGTTCATTCTTTTTTTCGATGTTCATGAGAATCGGTATCGTTTTCTTTGCTTTGGTCAAAATGTTTCAGGGAAAAGTATCGCCCAAACCTGCGCCTGAACAGTATTTTTTAGTTTCTGATACTGAAGCTTTGCGAGAAAAATTAACCGCTGTTTTGCAAAAAAGTGTGGAAAGAACCACCATGGAAAACGGGAAAATAGTAATTTCGCAAACGATTTCGAAAATCAAGCCGACGGAAGTCATTTTAGATGTCGATTATCTCGGATTTAAAAAGGCTATGTCGTTTATAAAAGACAACAAGAATAAGTCGTTTACCTTTAAGTTAATGCCGCCGTCGAGTAATTTTATCATCGGAAGCAACAGCTGTAACGATAGAGGAGAAGTGATACAGATTTAGGAATTGAGAATTAGGATTTAGGAATTGGGATTTTTATCTAACAATTAAATATGGAATTCTAAGTAAAACCTAAATTATTTATATAATTTTGCAATCGAAACAACAAAAAACAACTTTAGATTATCAATATGGCAAAGTTTGAATTGAAATTGCCCAAAATGGGAGAAAGTGTTGCAGAGGCAACGATTACCAACTGGTTGAAAAATGTAGGTGACAGCATTAGCGCTGACGAAGCGGTTTTGGAGATTGCCACCGACAAAGTAGACAGTGAAGTGCCAAGTGAAGTTTCCGGTGTTTTAACCGAGGTTTTATTTCAGGTGAATGATGTGGTGAAAGTTGGGCAAACCATTGCTATTATTGAAACCGAAGGCGGTTCCGTTGCGGCTGCTCCGGTTGCGGAAACAGTGGCAGCTCCGGTTGCAGACTCGAGCGTTAGCGAACAGGCGCAGCAATTGGCTAAAACAGTCGAGGTAGCCGTGGCTACAGCAGCTCCGGCCGATTTTAAAGCATCGGATAAATTCTTTTCACCTTTAGTGAAAAACATTGCTGCTGCTGAAGGCGTTTCGGTGGCCGAACTAGAGACTATTGCCGGTTCCGGAAAAGACGGTCGCGTTACCAAAGACGATATTTTAAATTACGTTAAAAACAGAGGAAATCAATCGGCAGCTGCACCTCAAGCAGCAGCTCCGGTAAGTACTTTGGCTCCTAAAACTACAACACCAATTGCTACACCGGTTTCGGTTAACGGTGGTGACGAAATTGTAGAAATGGATAGAATGCGCAAGTTGATTTCGGGTTATATGGTGGCTTCGGTACAAACTTCGGCACACGTACAATCGTTTATTGAAGTCGATGTAACCAACATTGTAAAATGGAGAGATCGCGTTAAAAATGCTTTCGAAAAGAGAGAAGGCGAGAAGCTAACTTTCACGCCAATCTTTATGGAAGCGGTAGCCAAAGCGTTAAAAGACTTCCCTGGCATGAATATTTCTGTGGATGGTGAGTTTATCATCAAACGCAAAAACATCAACTTAGGAATGGCGGCAGCGTTGCCTAACGGAAACCTTATTGTTCCGGTGATTAAAAATGCAGACCAGCTCAATTTGGTCGGCATGGCTAAAGCTGTAAACGATTTAGGGAACCGCGCCAAAGCCGGAAAATTAAAACCGGACGATACCCAAGGCGGTACTTATACAGTAACGAATGTAGGTACTTTTGGTTCAGTATTCGGAACGCCAATCATCAACCAACCGCAAGTAGGTATTTTAGCCTTAGGTGCGATCAGAAAAGTACCTGCGGTAATCGAAACACCGGAAGGTGACTTTATCGGTATTCGCCAAAAAATGTTCTTGTCGCACTCTTATGATCACCGAGTAGTGGATGGTGCGCTTGGCGGCAGTTTTGTAAAGCGAGTAGCCGAATACTTAGAAGCTTTTGATGTGAATAGAGAATATTAAAAATCATAAAATCAAATTAACCCTTTCTGTTTCGGAAAGGGTTTTTTTTATCCACAATTCATAAATCTTTATTAAGATATCGACAAACGGTAAAGTCATTATTTTATCTTTGTTGGCATAAATTATACTAATGGAATTAAAACTCACCCGACCGATTTGCTTCTTCGATTTAGAAACTACAGGAATCGATGTCGCCAAAGATCGAATCGTCGAAATCTCAATATTTAAAGTCTATCCTAACGGTAATAAAGAAAGCAAAACTTGGTTGGTCAATCCAACCATTCCCATTCCGCCACAAGCCACTGCGGTTCACGGCATTTCTAACGAAAAAGTAGCGAATGAGCCTACTTTTAAAGAGTTATCGGGACAAATTCACAACATGATAAAGGATTCCGATTTGGCCGGATTCAACTCTGATCGTTTTGATATTCCGCTTTTAGCCGAAGAATTATTGCGTGCGGAAGTCGACTTCGATATGAAAAACCGAGTGTCGGTAGATGTGCAGACTATCTTTCACAAAAAAGAAGAACGCACTTTGAGTGCTGCCTACAAGTTTTACTGCAATCAAAGTTTAGAAAATGCCCACAGTGCCGAAGCCGATACGATGGCCACTTACGAAATCCTAAAAGCGCAATTGGATCGTTACACCGATTTGGAAAACGATATGAAAGCTTTGGCAGAATTCACCACACGAAAAAAATCGGTTGACTTTGCCGGGTTTATTGCATTGAACGACAAAGGCCAAGAAATTTTCACTTTTGGTAAACACAAAGGCGCTTTGGTAGAGGATGTATTCGATAAAGAACCCGGTTATTTCGGTTGGATTCAGAATGCCGAATTCCCGCTGTACACCAAAAAAGTACTAACCGGAATCAAGTTAAGAAAGTTAAATACTAAATAGTTGTAAGTGCTAAGTTGTAGGTTCTGTGTTAGTAACTTACAACTTAGAACTTATAACTTACAACCAGCAAATATGAAAATCATCTGCATAGGAAGAAATTACGCCAACCACATAGCGGAACTCCAAAATGAGCGTCCGGAGGAACCCGTTATTTTTTTAAAGCCGGATTCAGCCGTATTGCCGGATAAGGCTCCGTTTGTTATTCCCGACTTTAGTTCCGACATTCACCACGAAATCGAAGTGATTGTCAAGATCAACAAATTAGGCAAATACATCGATCCTAAATTCGCCCATAAGTATTATGACGAAATCGGATTGGGTATCGATTTTACCGCTCGCGATGTACAAAACAGACTCAAAGAAAAAGGTTTGCCATGGGAAAAAGCAAAGGCATTTGACGGTTCAGCGATTATTGGTGACTTTATACCGAAAAATGAGTTTAGTTCCACAGAAAATATTACATTTGAATTAACCAACAACGGACAAACGGTTCAAAAAGGAAATACCGCCAATATGTTGTGGAAAATAGATGAAATCATTGCTTATGTTTCTCAGTTTTTCACCCTAAAAAAAGGAGATATCATCTTTACCGGAACGCCTGAAGGAGTAGCAAAAGTATCGCCTAACGATGTTTTAGAAGGCTTTATCGAAAATAAAAAAGTATTAAGATTACAAATAAAATAATGGCAATTAATTACAACTTAGCAAAAGTATATGCGCTTTCAGACAATGACCCTGAATTCGTAATGCAAATCATCACTTTATTCGTTACCGAAGTTCCTGAAGACCTAAAGTTTGTGGAACAAGGTATCAAGGACAAAGACCATAAATTAGCCTATTCTTACGCGCACAAAATCAAACCTTCACTCGATTTGTTAGGGATGACCGTAGCACATCAGGAGATTTTAGAAGTAGAAGCTTGGACCAAAAGAGAAGGCAAACGCAAAGAAATCAACGACACTTTCGAAAGCATCAAAAGCCAAGTTGAAAAAGCTGTAAAAGAAATCAAAAAAGATTTCGAAGTATAAAAAATCAGAAGCGAATGGCTCGGGAATTATCGGTAATGGTAATTCCCGCTTTTCGTTATATCTCACTTTTAGTGAGGATTTCTCCCGAAGCTTCGGGACAATCGGGGCTAGTCAGGTTTCCGTTTTTTTTTACTCGGAAACTATACAAGTTACCTCAAGCCTCGGAACCTTAGTGCCTCAGCACCCAGAAAATGACACGAGCGGAGCGACTGCATGAGACCGCTGAAAAAAAACAATATTAACAATCGAATGAAAGCAACCATAGTCACCATAGGAGACGAAATTTTAATCGGACAAATTGTCGATACCAACTCGGGTTACATCGCCAAAGCCTTAGATAAGATTGGCATACAAACCCACGAAATGCTGTCCATCTCCGATGATAAGCAGCATATTTTGGATACGTTTACCAAGCTTCAAAATCAAGTTGATTTGGTAATTATCACCGGCGGACTTGGGCCAACCAAAGACGATATTACCAAAAAAACCTTCTGTGATTATTTTGAAGATGTATTGGTGGAAGACCAAGCGGTTTTAGCACATGTCACCGAAATCATAGAGAATTTTTACAAGCGTCCGATCAATCAGTTAAACAAAGAACAAGCTTTAGTGCCGTCGAAATGTGAAGTGCTTTTCAATAAAATGGGAACAGCGCCCGGCATGTGGATGAAAAAAGAGAACACTGTTTTTGTTTCTTTGCCCGGAGTGCCTTATGAAATGAAATATTTGGTAGACCAAGAGATTGTTCCGAAATTGGTTAAAGAATACCAGCGACCACACATAGTGCACCAAACCATTTTAACGTATGGTCAGGGTGAAAGTATGGTGGCAGAACGAATCGAGGCTTGGGAAAATAATTTACCGCATTTTATCAAGTTGGCTTACCTTCCGGCACCAGGCAGAGTGCGATTGCGCTTAACAGCCAGAGGAGAAAATAAAGAAGTTTTGGAGAAAGCAGTACAGGAAAATGTGACTTCTTTAGCGGCGATAATAGGTGATATCATTGTAGGTTTTGATGAAGACGAAACGATAGAGGTAGTAGTAGGAAAATTGTTAGCGACTCAAGGAAAAACATTGGCAACGGCCGAAAGTTGTACCGGAGGTAAAATAGCACAAATGATTACTTCAGTAGCCGGAGCCTCGGGATATTTTAAAGGAAGCATAGTTTCTTATTCTAATACTGCTAAAGTGGATGTGCTTGGTATTTCTCCTGAACTCATTGCCCAACACGATGTGGTTAGTGCTGAAGTTGCTCAAGCTATGGCTGTCAATACCAAACGATTGTTGCAAGCCGATTATGCTATTGCAACTACCGGAAATGCGGGTCCGACCTCCGAGCCGGGGAAAGCTGAGGTAGGTGTTGTGTTCATCGCTTTGGCAACGCCAGAGACGGTTTTGGTATCCGAATTTAATTTTGGACAACCACGAGAGAAAGTCATCGATAGAGCGGTTAATAAAGCTTTGGAAATGTTGCAACAAGCTATTTTGCGTAAAAGTGTTTAGCTTGTTTCTAAGCTGATTATTAGTTAAATAAGTGAATTGGTTTTAGCCTGTAAACTGCAAATCAAAAAAAAGAAAAAAATCTACTATAATTTTTTTGCTACAATGATTTATTTTCTGTAAGTTTGCACCCTGATTTTGAATAACGATAAAAGAAAAGCATAATGTCAAGAGTTTGTGACCTTACAGGTAAAAAAGCGATGGTAGGAAATAACGTTTCTCACGCTATGAACAAAACTAAGAGAAAATTTTCTGTTAACTTAGTTAAAAAACGTTTCTATCTTGCGGAAGAAGACAGATGGATTACGTTGAGAGTAGCTGCGTCTACAATTAAAACAATCAACAAAAACGGATTGGCTGCAGTATTAAAAGATGCTAAAGCTAACGGATTTATTAAATAATCTGAAATCCTTAAAAATAAAGTAAGATGGCAAAGAAAGGAAATAGAATCCAAGTAATTTTAGAGTGTACTGAGCACAAAGCAACAGGTCTTCCTGGAACTTCTCGTTACATCACCAAGAAAAACAAAAAAAATACTCCGGACAGATTAGAGATTAAAAAATTTAATCCAATCTTAAAGAGAATGACTGTTCATAAAGAGATTAAATAATTTAGAAGTTTTTACCCGATAGAAATTTCAAATAAAACATTATAAGTCATGGCAAAGAAAACCGTTGCAACGTTACAAACCGCATCAAAAAGATTAACCAAAGCTATTAAAATGGTTAAATCTCCAAAAACAGGTGCTTACACTTTCCAAGAGGCTATTATGACTCCTGAGGAAGTTGATAGTTTCTTGAACAAGAAATAATTTTTCAAACTCTATATATCAAAGCTACTTTCGTTCGGAAGTAGCTTTTTTATTTTTATATTTGCCAAGCCTGTCAGTTTCGTTTATGCCAAACTCGGGCGCATCAAATCAATTCGAATTTACAATCCGATACAATGAGTTTTTTCAAAAGAATATTTTCCTCCGAAAAAAAAGAGACTTTAGATAAAGGACTGGAGCAAACCAAGACTTCCTTTTTCTCCAAACTAACCAAAGCAGTTGCCGGAAAATCTAAAGTAGATGATGAAGTACTCGATAATCTGGAAGAAGTTTTGGTTTCCTCGGATGTCGGCGTAAACACTACTTTAAAAATCATCGAACGAATCGAAGCTCGTGTGGCTGAGGATAAATACCTTGGCACCGATGAGCTTAATAAAATTTTGCGCGAAGAAATAGCGGCATTACTCTCCGAAACCCAATCCGGTGAAGAAACTGAATTCACAATACCGGCCAACAAAAAACCTTATGTGATTATGGTGGTAGGCGTGAATGGGGTAGGGAAAACAACCACGATAGGGAAACTGGCCAATCAATTTAAAAAGGCCGGTTACAAAGTGGTTTTGGGTGCTGCAGATACCTTCCGTGCCGCAGCGATTGATCAGTTGCAAGTTTGGGCAGATAGAGTAGGTGTTCCTTTGGTCAAACAACAAATGGGCAGCGATCCTGCTTCTGTAGCTTTTGATACCTTGCAAAGTGCGGTAACTCAGAATGCTGATGTAGTAATTATTGATACCGCTGGTCGTTTACATAATAAAGTCAATTTAATGAATGAGTTGACCAAAGTAAAACGTGTCATGCAAAAAGTGGTAGAAGAAGCGCCTCACGATGTGTTGCTGGTGTTAGACGGTTCTACCGGTCAGAATGCCTTTGAACAAGCCAAACAGTTTACAGCGGCTACAGAGGTTTCTTGTTTAGCCGTAACCAAATTAGACGGTACAGCCAAAGGCGGTGTGGTTATCGGTATCTCGGACCAGTTCCAAATCCCTGTAAAGTATATAGGGGTTGGTGAAGGTGTTGAAGACTTGCAGGTTTTCAACAAATATGAATTTGTAGATTCTTTTTTTAAATAAATAATATGAGCAAAATTCTATCTTTTTTCAAAGATTCATCTCCAATAAAACTCATGGGAATCAGTATTTTAATAGTTGTACTGAGTTATTTTATTGAAAAACCTTTGCCCAATGTCTTTATGGGTTTGCGATTGTTAGCCTTTGTACTGTTTTTGTACGGTGTTATGCGATTAATCAATCGCAAGTAAGCTTATTGGTATAAATCATTTATTTTGTCCCACAATTCATTGTCAAAACCTGACAATGCAAAAGTTGGATTCTCCGGATTGGCTACTTCTCCCATTCGGATAATAACCATTTTCATACTCGGAATCACATATATTTTTTGGTCGTTTTTGCCTAAAGCCGCATACATATCGCTTGGTGCATTCGGAATCAAAGTACCATTAAACTGTAATTGAAGTCCGGGTAAACGATAAGTTGATTTACCATTTAACCACCACAAATAGCCATAAGCTTGGTTTAAATTTTGTGAGGTTGTAGTAGCCTGATTAAAGTAGGCGCTACTTACAATGGTGTTTCCGTCCCATTTTCCCTGATTTAACGATAGCAATCCGAAACGAGCCATGTTACGTGTTGTACTCCAATATACGCTTAAACCGTCGCTGTTAATCCAGGCACCACCGGTCATTCCGATGCGATCTCTAAGTTTGGTGTTGAAATAATTGGTCCAAGTTTGTCCGCTCGCTTGGGCTACCACATCTTGTAATTTAACATAAACATTATGGTAGGCCCAACGTGTTCCGGCATCGGCTACATATTGTAAATTTGCCGGCGAAACATCGTCTCCTAAGGCATCATTTAAGCCTGAAGTCATGCTGAGTAGGTTTTTACAAGTTATCAAATTTTCTTTAGCCAGTGGCGCACTAGTCCAACCGGTACCTAAATAATCCGAAACTTTATTGTTGATGTTGATTAGTCCTTCTTCTTGCGCAATACCGGTAACGGTTGCTGTTAGTGTTTTCCCGGCACTGGCCCAATACCATGGTGTTGTAGCGCTGTGTCCGTTAAAGTAGTTTTCCATTACTATACGACCATTGACCAAAATGATAAACGATTTGGTGTTTTTCAATTCTAAATAATCCAACAAGGGTTGTACTGCATTTTGATTCCAATTTAAATCGGCAACCGATTTGCTTTCCCAAGTATTGCTGCCATCACTGGGTGGAAAATACATGGCTTCCGGTGTAGGCTCTGTTTCACCATCGGAATCTGAATTGCAACTGAAAGTTAAAAAAGAGAATAGCAAAAGGGAGTACAAGTTTTTCATAATAGTAACGATTTTTCAGTAGGACTATAAATGTATAAAATAGTTTAATGTTGATAATATTAATTTTGTTTTTGTTCGCTTTTGCGGTGTAATGAATTAAATTTGTCTTTGATAAAATGTACTCTTGTTATGAAATACAATCTTCTTTTAGCCGTTACTTTTTTGTTGTTCTCTTGTCAATCGGAGGTAAAAAAAGAAAATTTAACCCAGCTTAACGGGTATTGGGAAATTAAAGAAGTCGAATTCAGCAACGGAGAAACCAAGGAATACAAGGTTAATGAAACCATAGATTATATAGAGGTTAAATCGGCTAAAACCGGACAACCTTTAGTAGGTTTTCGCCAAAAAGTTATGCCACAATTCGACGGTACTTTCAAAACCAACGGAATTCGAGAAAACCTAAAAGTCTTTGAGGTTTATAATGCTTTTTTCTTAGAATGTAAAACCGATTATGGTAAGTGGAATGAAGCAATCATTTTGCTAGAAGATTCGACTCTAGTGCTTAAAAACAAACAAGATATTATTTATACCTACAAAAAGTTTAAACCTTTCTCTCTCAAGTAATGGCCAAACGACTCAGCAACGAAAGTTCTATAGGTGACGTATTAAAAGCTTTTATCGAAACAAATAAGCTTCAGGCCGGTATGGACAAAATTGACGTGCAGCAGGCTTGGAAAAACCTAATGGGTAATGGCGTAAACAGTTACACTAAAGAAGTAGTTTTAAAAGGAACTACTTTGTATGTTGCACTAACGTCGGCAGTTTTACGAGAAGAACTGAGTTACGGCAAACAAAAAATCATCAAAATGATTAATGAAGAATTGGGGAAAGAAGTTGTGAAAGACGTTATTCTTCGCTAGGTATTCATTTCCAAATCTTTGATGTATTCTTCAAATTCAAAAAAGAACAATTCAAACTTTGTCATCGTTTCGCTGAAGAATTCAAAAATCTCAGGCCAGTAGTTGCGATTGTTCAAGCTGACATTCAGTTTTTCAATCCAAATTCTGCTAATGACTTTGCCGTTATCCAAGTAAAAGTTGCGCTCCAAAATGGCTTCGGGTAAGTATTCTTCGTGGAGTATGGTTTTGAGTGATTCTATCTTTTCGTAGTAGATTTTTCTTTTTTCCTCGTCTTTGGGTTCGATATCCAGAAGTACTTGAGCCTTCTTGTTGTCGATATAAAATTTAAAAGTAAAGTCTTTAATTTTAGTGTCATACAACAACCATTTTCTCGGATAAGCCTCGGCAAAGGCTGTCCAAAATTCTTTTTTTATTTGTTGCGCTTCTTCTTTACTGTACATTTTGTGAGGATAAAAGTGGGATGCTTTGTTTTTTTACGGTAATTTTATATTTCTAAAACGATCAAAATGCACTTTGAAGAGTTTTTAAAATACACGCCAAAAATACAAAATGCGCAGCTACCGGCAACCAAAGCACATGCAAAAATGGCTCCTTCTAATCGTATGGACTTATTGAAAGCCATCGATTTTACTAAAGTCGTACCCAAACGTGCTGCCGTAATGATGCTGTTTTATCCTAAAGCATCGCAAACCCATTTAGCACTTATACTTCGTACGAGTTATAATGGTGTTCATTCTTCTCAAATTGCTTTTCCCGGTGGTAAAGTAGAGGATGAGGATGCCGATTTGAGCCATACAGCCCTAAGGGAAACCCACGAGGAAATTGGTATACATCCGAAACATATTAAAGTGATTCGTCCGTTTACTGAAGTCTATATTCCGCCAAGTAACTTTATGGTGTATCCGTTTTTAGGCTACAGTGAAAGGGAACTCGATTTTGTGTTGCAAGAAGAAGAAGTTGCCGGTTTGGTTGAGTTTCCTTTTGCCGATTTTATGAACGACAACATCATTGTCAATACTGTAATGCAAACTTCTTATGCCGGCAGTATTGAAGTCCCCGGATTTCAGGTAAATGAACATTTTGTTTGGGGCGCCACTGCTATGATGCTCAGCGAACTGAAAGATACGCTTAAATTGGTTTTATAAGTTTAAGTTTTTTAGATTTGCAACCCGTCTGTTATTTTTGAGCAGTCGGAGATAAATTCAAAAAATTATGGGATTATTGAAAAGAAATCCTTTTGGTCATATCCTTTTTATCAAGAAATGGTTAATTCGCATTTTCGGAGTATTAACACACCGCCGGTATCGTGGTTTTAACGAACTTCATATTGAAGGTTCCGAAATCATCAAAGGCTTACCGGATACTAATGTGCTTTTCATCTCCAACCATCAAACCTATTTTGCCGATGTAGTGGCTATGTTTCACGTATTCAATGCCAGTCTTTCGGGCCGTGTAGATCACATTCGAAATGTAGGCTATTTATGGCAGCCTAAAATGAATATATACTATGTGGCCGCCAGTGAAACCATGAGAGCCGGTTTATTACCCAGAATTTTATCTTATGTAGGCGCCATTACAGTAGAACGCACTTGGCGCTGTGGGGGGAAAGATGTTACTGAGAAGAGAGAAGTCAATCCCAATGATACCGAGAATATTCGCATTGCCTTGGAAGACGGTTGGGTTATTACCTTTCCGCAAGGTACCACCAAATCTTTTAAACCGGTTCGTAAAGGAACAGCACATATCATCAAGCAACACAAACCTATAGTAGTGCCAATTGTAATTGATGGTTTCCGACGCTCATTCGACAAAAAAGGCTTGCGGGTGAAAAAGAAAAATATACTGCAATCGTTTATCATAAAAGAGCCATTGGTGATTGATTACGAGAACGAAACCATAGAACAAATTGTAGAGAAAGTAGAATACGCTATCGAACAACATCCGTCTTTCTTAAAAGTCATACCTGCCGAAGAATTGGCCGAACAAGAGCGTTTGAATCAATTGCGCAAATGGCAAGTGGAGAAAGAAAGCAAAGAAGAAGTATAGTAAAATCCGATTTGTGATTGGAATCTTTAATTCATCTCGTTTCAACAAACTCAAACCGAGCCGGTTTCCGTATGCCATAAAAAAAAAGGATAAGCCATTATTAACTTATCCCTTTTAACTTATCTCTTTTTTTCTAAACTAATATACCGCTTCTACTGTAAAACCGGCTTTGCGTAACAACGCAATGACACCTTCTTTCCCGCCTAAGTGAGCGGCACCTACACCAAAAAAAGTTGGTTTGTTTTTGGCAATGGTTGTCATCCTGCTGATCCAATTTTGATTTCTGTTTTAAGCAATACATCGCCGTATTTAGACATCATGGCATTGGGTGATTTTTCCGTGAAGGTAACCATTGCTTCCACATTCTCGCTTTTGTAAATTGCCATCATTTCGGTCAATTCCGTTTTATCGCGCTGCATATTGTCTTTGGTGGTAATCACCAATTCGTTCATTTGTTCTTGGTACGGAATGGCATCAAAAACGGCTAATTGTTCACTTACCGTTTCCAATCCGATGACTTCTTCATTTTGGGTTTTGGCTATTTTGATTAGCTCGGCTTCTACCGATTGCATTTCGCAGTTTAACATTTTCGGATAAAGCATCGCACTCACCATAAACGGTTTTACGGTATTCAGCATTTCGGCAGAAAAACCAACATTGGCCGTTAAAAAAGCGTCAACCGCTTTAAAATCCTCAGGTTTGGCCAGAGATTTCATGGTAACACCGTTTTGCATCATCATGCTGTTCATCATTTCAACTTGCATGTTTGGATCATCCATATCCAACTCTAAGCACAGCTGTTGGGTTTTGTCTAAGGCTGTTTTTACTTTATCAGATAGCGAAGCGTCGCAAGTAATGTGAATGGTGCCAAACAAGTAAGACGGTTCTTTGAGTCCGTTCCCCGAAATCTTCCATAACAAAGAATTATCGCTTTTTTGTCCAAAAGCCATTCCCAAAAAAAAGGAGCACAGCAGTAAAAATATTTTTTTCATTTTATAAGTCTATTTTTTTCAATTCCTTGTAATTCGCATTGAGCCTTCGTAATAGTGTTCCGTAAATTATTCGGTAGAACAACCAAAATAAGCCCACAAAAACAACAATAGTGATTAAAACCATACAAATGGTTATAGATAAAGTTTTGTAACCGTCTTCATGTTCAATTTGGTATCTAAGTGTGTCCATATTAGGATTGTAAATGAACGCCATGGCAAAACCAAGTAAAGTGCTGATGAATATCATAAAAAGGTTATACCAAACATAATGTTGTACCGTTTTCCGAGTGCGAATAATATCTTGCATCAACTGTTTGGTTGAGGTAGTGGTAGAGATACGGGCATAGTTTCGGTAGAAATTATAAATAAACCACAATACCACGGCATAATTAACGTAGGTGATAATTTTTAAGTATATCTCAAAACTTTCGGCATGCAAACTTTTGATAGCATCATCTGTGTTAAACATAAAACTAACCAAAGCCCACAAACCAAACTCTAACAGACTAATCACCAATATCCATTTTACTATAGACGATGACTTCCTATGCAGCATTTTGTAAATTTCAACTTCTGTAACTTGCTCAAAAGAATGGGTGTCTTTTTGCCAAGCTTTTTTTAATAAATCCAACTCTTCCATAATCCTTAAGGATTTAATATCTTTTTTAATTTTCCTTTAATTCTGTTCATTTTAACGCGGGCATTCACTTCACTAATCCCTAATGTTTCCGATATTTCGGTATAGTCTTTATCTTCCAGATACAAAAAAACGAGTGCTTTTTCAATGTCGTTGAGTTGTTGTACGGCTTGGTACATCAACTTGATTTGCTCTTCTTCTTCGAGATTGTAATCTTCCTGGGATAAAAAGTGTTTCTGGCCTTCGTATGTTACTGTGGCTACAGTACGGGTGCTTTTGCGGTATAACGTGATGGCTGTGTTTAAAGCCACTCGGTAAGCCCAAGTGGAAAACTTTGATTCGCCTCTAAACTTGGGAAAGGCTTTCCACAATTGTATGGTGATTTCCTGAAACAAATCATTGTGTGCATCTTCACCATTGGTGTACAACCGGCATATCTTGTGAATGATATTCTGGTTTTCCTTAAGTTGTTTTACAAATGATTTTTCTAAATCGTCACTCATAGCCCGTTAGTAGTGTAATCCTAAGTTTTGTTACACTTCGTAAAGCTACAATTTTTCGGTTTGCGGTTCAAGTTTTTAATTTGCCTATCTTTGCCCCGTAAAATACAACCCTTACTATGGAAATAGGCCACTACAATACACTTACGATTGCACGCGAAACTAAAATTGGACTTTATTTAACGGACGGTACATCCGATGTGTTGTTGCCTTTAAAATATGTGCCTAAGCAGTATGCCATTGGCGATGAGATAATCGTTTTTGTGTATTTAGATCACGAAGAAAGACCGGTGGCTACGACCTTGGAGCCGTATATTTTATTGGATGAATTTGGTTTGTTGCGTGTGAATTATGTGAATCAGTTTGGTGCGTTCCTCGATTGGGGTTTGGAGAAAGATATCTTTGTTCCGTTCAAAGAGCAAGCGCGTCCTATGGAAAAAGGCAAACGCTATTTAGTATATGCATATATGGACGAAAAAACCAACCGTATAGTAGCTTCCAGTAAAACGAATCAGTTTTTGAATAATGAAAACTTAACGGTAGCCGTAGGTGATGAAGTGGATTTGATTATTTCTCATATTACTGAGGTTGGTATCAACGTAATTATCAACGACCAACACAAAGGTTTGTTGTATAAAGATGAAGTGTACGACGATATCAAGCCTGGAGACCGATTAATAGGTTACATCAAAAACATCCGTCCGGATCATAAAATAGATGTCACGCTGCAAAAATTCGGCTATAGCAAAGTAGAACCCAATGCCGAAAAAATTCTGAATGAACTCCGTGCCGGCAGAGGTTTTCTTCGTTTAAATGACAACAGTCATCCGGAAGACATCAAAACTGTTTTGAAAATGAGCAAAAAGACTTTCAAAAAAGCCATTGGTGCGCTTTACAAAGACAAGCTTATCGAAATTAAAGACGACGGCATTTACTTGGTGAAAGAATAGTTTTATTCTCCGGTATAAGGCAATTCCGGTACTAAAGTCGGTTCCGGTTTTTTCTTTAAAAAGAATTCATTCGCCATACGCAAGGTTTCGTAAGGACGATTTGAATATTTATTTCCCAAACAAATGATGGTAATGGTATCTTTTTTAATCGGAACAAATGAAGTGTTGTTGCCGTGCCACCAACCGTTGTGGTAAATCAGCTTTTCTCCGCTAGCCAAATAACGCATACGCATTCCTAAACCGTAATCTTTTATAGGTTTGGCAATATTGCCGGCGCTATATCCGGTGTAGGCTTCTTGCAATAGTTCGGGTTTGATAAAATCGGGGGAATAGGTCGCCAAATCAAATTTCACTAAATCTCTCGGTGTTGAATAAATGTTTTTATCGCCATACAAACGGTCGTATTGATCCCACGGAAAAATGTTGTTGCCGCGATAGGACTTGCAAACAGTGTCTCTGTCCGTATCGTAATTGAATACAAAGGTGTTTTTCATGCCCAAAGGTTTAAAAATCAATTCCTGCATGGCATCACAGTAATTTAAACCGGTAGCTTTTTCAATAATTAAGGCTAAAATGACGTAGTTGGTATTACAGTAATCAAAACGCGTATTGTCGTTAAATACCAATCTGAATTTATGCTTTACCAATATTTCATAAACATCTTGGTTAGACAATACCTTTTTGCGATCCCAACTTTTTTTCAATAGTCCCGGAAAGTTAGAGTAATGCTGTAAACCGCTGCGGTGGTTCAGCAAAGTTCTGATGGTGGTGTTTTTATAGGGAAATCTCGGCAGCCAATCGGTCACCTTTTGGTCTAACATGATATTGTCTTCCTGTACTAGTTTTAAAATAGCTGTGGCCGTCAATATTTTACTGACTGAAGCCAAGTGAATCGCAGTATTAGCGTCGACTTTTTTTCCTGTTTTGATATTGGATAATCCTTTGTAATCTTCGTAAAGAATGCGCCCATTTTTGGCCACTAAAAAACTACCACTGTAAAAAGGCGAATTGATGAACTTGTTGTAAAACGAATCGATTTTAGGCTTCTTCTCCTGAAGGTAAGCTTCGGATACTTGACCAAACTTAACCGGAAACGGGATGGTGATTAAAGTGCTGTCACTATTCCTATAGGTATCATAAGCACCATTGCGCTCTCCGCCAACAGGTCCGGAAAAGTATAAAAGGGAAGAAAGGAAAAAACCGACGAGCGTAATCTTCATGATTTTAAAATGATTGCAATAATACCAATATTTAATCGAAATTAAAACCTTTTATTTACCAATAGATGTTAATGTTTTTCGGTTAATGCCAACAAAAAACCGCCTCATGGGCGGCTTTAAGGAATTAGATTTTAACCTTAATCGGTAACATGTAGAGTGTTCGCACCGGTTTGTCGTTTTGGTATCCCGGTTCCCATTTGGTTTTGAGCGATTTCAAAACGCGAATGGCTTCTCTCTCTAAATTTTTATCGGTGCTTCGCAATGCTCGAATATCCGTCATACTGCCGTCTTTTTCAATCACAAATGCCATCACAACACTCATGGTGATTTGACTGTCTTCTTCTATTTCAGGTCGGTTGATGTTGTTGCTTACGTATTTGTAAAAACGATCCATTCCGCCCGGGAATAATGGGAGTTTGTCGAGTTTGTTAGTGGTAACCGGTTCGTTAATGCCAGGTGTGCTTGCGTCATCATTACCGTTATCATCACCGCCGCCATTGTTGCCAACATCAGTGAGTGTTCCGGTTCCGTTACCATCGTTGGCCGGTGGTGTTTCGCGAATTTCTTGGTTGGTTTGAACATCCGGAGTGGCTTCATTGGTTTGAGCTACTACCATGCGAGACAAATCTTGAGGTTTAACTTCAGAAATCTCTTGTGGAGCTGCGGCGGCACTTTCCTCTTTTTGCTGTTCCTTAATCGGATCCATATCAACTGGAACAATGCGCTCGTTCTCAATGATGGGAAATTGACAAACTACCGCAGTGTCATCAAATGAGGTCAGCATTAAGCCGCCACCAATCAAGGACAACATAAAAGTGATGCCGCCAATAAAAGCAATCAATGAGGTTTTGGTGTTTTCTTGACGCAATTGATAAGCGCCGTAGGCTTTGTTTTTGCCTTCAAAAACCAGATCTATCCAGTTTTTTTCATAGATACTAACGTGTGACATAATGAATTGTTTTGAGTTAAGTATCTATGTTACATAAGCAGCGAATTTAATAGTATAACGTCGGAAATGTTAAAAAAGTATATAAACTTTTAACTATTTTCTTAATAGAGTGAAAATTCCTTGAAAAGGTTGGAAAGTGATACGAAATTTTCTAGATGAAAGTTATTTTTTACTTTCGATGATTTCAGCCAAAAGTTTCTTAGCGCGGAGCAATTTGATTTTGACATTGCTCAGAGGCTCATTCAATTGTTCCGAGATTTCCTGATAGCTCATCTCTTGAAAGTAACGCAATTGGATCACTTCTTGGTAGTGCGGTTTCAATTCTTTGATGAATTGGAGTAGGCGAGACAGGTTTTGTTCGGTAATCAATTCGTCTTCTGCCGAAGGCGAACTATCGGCTACATTGTACGCTTGCTGGTCTTCTTCGTCAGTGATCTCTACGAATACGGTCGACTTTTTCTTGCGTAACATGTCAATATGTACGTTTTTGGCAATGGCAATCAACCAAGTGTTGAACTGGAATTCCGGATTGTAAGTCGCAATTTTGTCAAAAGCCTTCGAGAAAGTTTCTATGGTAATGTCTTCCGAATCGGTTTCGTTTTCGGTGCGTTTGAGCATAAAACCATACACTTCGTTCCAGTAACGGTCGAGCAAAAAGGTAAAGGCCACTTGGTCTCCTTTTTTAGCTTTCTCTATGTATTTTTTTATTTCCAATGTACCGGTTTAGAAAACGTATTGGTGATAAAAACATTCAGTTGCGTAAAAATCAAAACAATTTCTATGATGGGAAACCAATACATGACGTCTTTTTCTTTGAGTTTACCCGCGGCAAAACCTAAGGTTAGCCAAGCAAATAGATAGCGGAAACCGATAATGCTCACTACCGCAATCCATTGGTATTGAAATGCCAATAAAACTATAGGCAATAAAAGAAAGAGTAATTGCGACAGGTAAAACAAGCCTAACTGATTGCGGTCAAATAATTTGTAATGTTTGGCAGTCGATACATGACGGCGTTTTTGGGTAAACCAATCTTTAAAACGGGTTTTAGGTGTCGAATAGGTAAAACTGTCCGGTACGTAACAAATGGTAGTATTGTCTCCGTTAGCCGCTTGATTGATAAACAAATCATCATCGCCGGAACGGATTTTCATGTGATCCATAAAGCCGCGTACTTTAAAAAACTCTTCGCGTTTGTAAGCCATGTTGCGACCAATACCCATATAAGGTTTGCCGATTTTAGCCCAAGAAAAATATTGCGTAGCAGTTAACAAGGTTTCAAATCGAATGATTTTGTTTAGAAACGAATTGCTGATTTTTTCATAAGCACCATAACCCAAAACAATATTCTTTTGTTGCGTAAATTGCGCACTCATCGAAGTAATCCAGTCTTTAGAAGTCGGATAGCAATCAGCATCGGTAAACAACAAGTATTCGTATTTAGCGGCTTTGATGCCTAAGGTTAGCGCGAATTTTTTATTGCCCCAAAAGGCTTCGTTGTTTTCTACCTTAACCAATTTGATGTTTGGGTATTGTTTTTCGAATTCTTCAAAGATTTCTAAAGTGTTATCGCTGGAGGCATCGTCAATCAATACGATTTCAAATGTGTGGTAATCTTGTTCGGCCAAAAGCGGTACAAACTTTTTGACGTTTTCTTCTTCATTTTTGGCGCAAACAATTACAGAAATCGGCACTCTTTTCGGGTTTACGTTTTGCGGTTTGGCAAATGAAAATTTACCGAATACCACAATGTAATACAAAAATTGAATAACAACTACGGCGATGAATACACAGAAAACGATTAATAACATGGTGTTCTTTTATCTTTTAAAAAGGACTGCAAATGTAGGTATTCTGCAACCAATAATCAAACGAATTTTAACAAATTCCTATCGGTTCTTTTTCATGGCTTCTGCTACGGCAAGGGCTTGATTTTCCTTAGTTTTTTCCAGCTCGGTGATGATGTTGCGGTAGTTTTTGTCATCGCGATTTTGGGAAAGTTTCTTTTGGGCTTCGAGGTTCGTAATTTCAATTTCAAAGGCAACGATACCACGCGCTTCCCGCATTGTTTTTTCGGATAAGTTTTCTACTCGAATAGGGTTTTTCGATTTAGCCTCGTATTTGTCGACTAATTTCTTCAGAAAATCTAACGCTTCTTCGTGATTGTAAACGCGTACTTTGCCGTAAACATGTACGGCCAAATAATTCCAAGTCGGCACATTTTCATGATCATACCAAGAAGAAGAAATATAAGCATGAGCGCCCGAAAAAATAGCTAATACTTCGTCATTATCATTGAAACTTAATGCTTGCGGATTGGCTTTAGAAATATGTCCGGTTAAAATGAGTTTACCGTCTTCACGGGTTTCTAACAACAATGGTGTGTGCGTGGCCCACAATTTTCCCTGCGTCTGATTGACCAAAATTGCAAAACCATTTTGGTGGACGAAGTTTTCAATTTCTTCGCGATTTTCGTTTTTGTATAACTCGGGAATGTACATGGGAATCGTTTTAAATTACATTCACTTCCGCTTCAATAGCAATGCTGTATTTGTCGAAAACGGCCTGCTGTACTTCACGGGAAAGAGCCAAAATATCCTGCCCGGTAGCCGAGCCGTAATTCACCAATACCAAAGCTTGATTTTTGTGAACGCCGGCATCGCCTTTGCGAAATCCTTTGTAACCGGCTTGTTCGATTAACCAACCGGCGGGAACTTTGACTTCGGTAGGCGAAACTTCGAAGAATTTAATCTCCGGAAATTGTGCTTGTACTTTTTCGAAATGACTTCTCGAAATGACCGGATTTTTAAAGAAACTACCGCTGTTACCCAATATTTTCGGATCGGGTAATTTGCTTTGTCGAATGGCAATCACAGCATTGGAAACGTCTTTTAAAGTAGGAACCGTCACGTTTTGCAGTGCTAATTCTTTAGTAATATCGCCATAAGAAGTGTTGATTTTATGATTACGTTTGGTGAGTTTAAAAACTACCGAAGTAATGATGTATTGGTTTTTGGCTTCTTGCTTGAAAATGCTTTCTCGATACCCGAAATGACAGTCTTCCTTGCTGAAAGTTCTCATCGTTTGGTCGTCGATTTTCGTAGCGTCACACGATACAAAAGTGTCTTTGATTTCGGTTCCGTAAGCGCCGATATTTTGTACCGGTGTAGTGCCGACATTGCCCGGAATAAGTGACATGTTTTCCAAACCACCGAAGTTTTGATCGATAGTCCAAAGCACAAACTCGTGCCAATTTTCACCGGCCATACTTTCTACCCATACAAAGTTGTCGTCTTCTTTTACTATCCTTTTTCCTTTCAAGTCAATATGAATCACCAAAGCCTCAATGTCTTGCGTTAGCAACATATTGCTGCCACCGCCTAAAATGAATTTGGGTTCAGCCGCATGTTCTGTCAAAACGGTTTTTAATTCGTCCAAAGAATGAACCGCCACAAAGTTTTTGGCTTTGGCTTCTATGCCGAAAGTGTTGAAAGATTTTAAAGAGAAGTTGGATTGAATTTGCATGAGATGTAAAAGATAATTTATTCTTCGGTTTCTAAAGCGCGGTACAGAAAATCGTTTAAAGGTTTGAGCGCGATCAGTTTTTGCGCTACCGTTTTATTGAAATTTTTATCGGTAAACAGTTTTTCGTCTATGGGTTGCGAAGCCGTAAAGCTCTTCAGTTTTAAAAATTCGATGGCCGGATGGTTCGGATCGAAATCCTTGGGCGCTTTTTTCAGTACGTTATCTGCTTCACGAGACAAATCGCCATATTCTTTTTTGAAAGCTGCATCGGCTACAATTTGCTCTAAATCGTCATAGAAAAAAGCAATTTCCCTCCGGATTTGTTTCAATTGCGCCGGTTCCGGACACCAAACACCGCCGGCGACAAAACAGTTGCCTTTCTCGAAATGAACGTAATAACCCGGACTGTTCTTTTGAAATTTATTTTGGGTGAACCAAACGCCCATATTGGTTTTATAGGGCGATTTGTCTTTGGAAAAACGTATATCACGGTTGATGCGAAATGTACAATTTTTCACTTCCAAATCGTCTAATTTCGGATCAAGTTGTTTCATTTCGGCCAACAAACCTGCAATAAACGCATGGTAATCTTTTTTGTATTGCTCATACCGTTTTTTGTTGGCATGCATCCAATCGGTATTGTTGTTGGCGACCAAATCTTCTAAAAACTGTAGCGCTTCTTGGGTAATCATACTAAAGGTGTTTTTTTAAGTCTTCTTCACTGATGTAACCTAAGTTGCGCCAAACTTCTTTGCCGTTTTCATAGATGATAATCATCGGTAATCCTTCAATTTTCATGGCTTCGGTTAGGCCTTTGTTTTCGTCGGCATCTACTCTCACAATTTTGACTTGGTCTTTCAACTCTTCCTGCATTTTCAAAATATAAGGCTTCATTTTCTGGCAAGGTGCACACCAAACCGCGGTAAAATTGATGAGTACTTTTTTATCCGATGCTACTAATTTTTGATAATCTTCAACGGTCATGCCACCGGTTTTAGCCGTTTGTCCGGCTTTAGGCATCCCGGCTGTAGTCCATTTCATGATACCGCCTTCTAAGTTGTACACTTCGGTAAAGCCCATGGCGACTAACTTATCAGCGGCTTGAGCACTTCGTCCGCCTACTTTGCAATACACAAAAATGGGTTTCGATTTGTCGTATTGTCCCGCTTTGGTAGCAAAATCAGGACTGTTAACGTTTACATTATCGGCATTTTCTAAATGTTCAACGCCGAATTCTTCCGGAGTTCTAACATCTAACAATTGGGGTTTTTCGGTGTTTTTTAATTTTTCCGCATAAGTTTTAACATCCAGGGTTTGCACCGGTTTTGTGGCTTGGCCTTGGCAACTTAAAAATAAAAAGCTGATGAATAATAGGGAAAATAATTTGGTTTTCATGATAAAAAAAGTTTTAGCTAAAGTACAAAATACCGTTGCATTAAAGGTTAAATATTTTATAACTCTGGTGTGTGGTTTTGACAATATTTTCGGTGCGTTCCGGATGCGTATCGGAGATGAATAGTTGGCCAAATACGTCATTATTCACCATTTCTACAATCTTACTCACCCGAAACTCATCCAGCTTGTCGAAAATATCATCAAAAAGTAGAATAGGTTTTTCACCGCTTTGTTTTTTGACAAAATCGAATTGGGCGAGTTTTAGGGCGATTAAAAACGATTTTTGTTGTCCTTGCGAACCGAACTTTTTAATAGGGAAGTGGTCTATTTCAAAAGACAAATCATCTTTGTGAATACCAACAGAGGTATACTGTAAAGCTCGGTCTTTGCTGAGGTTTTCTTCCAGTAATGTCAACGTATCTTTCTCAAACAAATCACTTTGATACACCAATTGTACGGTTTCGGCCGAATCGGAAATCGTTTGATGATACGCATTGAAAATCGGCACAAAGTCGGCCAAAAACGCTTTTCGCTTTTCAAAAATAACTTGCCCTAAAGTCTCGAGTTGTTCATTATATATAGACAAAGTGTCTTTTTCAAAAACATGATTCAAAGCAAAATACTTCAACAGCGCATTGCGTTGGCTTACGATTTTGTGGTACTGAATCAACTGTTGTAAATAACTGCTGTCTAACTGCGAAATCACGCTGTCGATAAATTTGCGTCTTGTTTCACTGCCTTCAATGATCAAATCCCTGTCGGCCGGTGAAATAATCACCAATGGTATAAAACCCACATGATCGGAGAACTTTTCGTAGAGTTTGCCGTTGCGTTTGAGCATTTTCTTTTGGCCTTTTTTCAAGCTGCACAGAATTTGCTCGGTACGGTTGTTTTTCTCAAACTCGCCGTCCACCACAAAAAAATCTTCACCGTGTTTGATGTTCTGCACGGCCAGCGGGTTGAAATAACTTTTACCGATGGCTAAATGATACACAGCATCCAAAATATTGGTTTTTCCAATGCCGTTTTTACCTACGAAGCAATTGATTTTAGTATCAAATTCGAAGGTGGCATCCGAAAAATTCTTGTAGTTTAGGACTGAAAGGCGTTTTAAAAACAATTCGGTATCGCTTGAGTTAAGGTTAAATAATTGGTTTGCAATAATTTGTTTTCTTTTTGAAGCAGTTAAAGAAAGCCCTGCAAATTATTCAAAATTATTGATAAAAAGAATGAACGTTAGAATTCTTTAGCGGTTGTTCTTTTGTGAGCGATTCAAAAACGAGTATTTTCTACTTTAAAAAATATTAAATCGATTTTTTTTATGGGAGTTTGAATAAAAATTTTATTTTTGCGCACACTAAATTAAAAATAGATGGCAACTTTTAACAAAAGAGGATATAAAGCACCAAAAGAAAAAGCGGAAAAAGTAGACGAAACTTTCATTGAAGACGTAAATGTTGATGAAAAAGACAGTACTACAGCTAAAGCATTCGACACCTTAGACCAATCAGCTTCTAAAGCAGAAGATTTTATTGCTAAAAACCAAAAAGTAATTTTAGGTGGTTTGTTGGCAGTAGTGGTGGTAGTTGTGGGTTATTTCGCTTATGATAAATTTATTGCTGAGCCAAACCAACAAGAAGCTGCTGAAGAATTATTCGTAGCCCAACAAAATTTCCAAAAAGCCGTTGATGGTGATGTGAAAGCGGATTCTTTATTCAATTTAGTATTGAATGGTTCTGAAGGTAAATTTGGTGTACTTAAAATTGCTGAACAATATTCAGGAACTGACGCCGCAAACCAAGCTAATTTCATGGCCGGTATCGCTTACTTGAACACCGGTAAATATGCTGAAGCTATTGCGAGTTTGGAAAAATTCAACTCTAAAGATGTTACGTTAAGCATTTTGGCTAAAGGAGCTATCGGAGATGCTTACGCACAACAAAACAAACAAAAAGAAGCGCTAGAGTTTTATGTGAAAGCTGCTGATGCGAGTCAGACTAACGACTTTACCAGACCAAGATATTTGATGAAAGCCGGTAAAACTGCTTTAGCAATGGGTAACAAAGCCGAAGCTTTGAAATATTTCACAGACATCAAAGAAAATTTTGATACTGCTCCGGAAGCTCAACAAGTAGATGCTTTAATCGGATTAGCGCAATAAATTTCAAATTAATAATACCCAAAAAAGGATTAAGGAGTGTATCTTTAATCCTTTTTTAGTTTAAAATCATAAATTATGGCAACAGCTAGTAAAAACCTTTCTAATTACGACAAAACCCAATTGCCCAGTGCGAAAGAGTTCAAGTTTGGTATTGTGGTATCCGAGTGGAATGATCATATTACCAACGGCTTGTACCGAGGAGCCGAAGCCGCCTTGTTAGATTGTGGCGCTTTGCCGGAAAACATAGTGCGATGGAATGTACCCGGAAGTTTCGAGCTGATTTACGGCGCACAACGTATGATAGTCACCCAAGAAGTAGATGTGGTTATTACTATTGGTTGTGTGATCAAAGGCGAAACCATGCACTTTGAATTTGTGTGCGAAGGCGTAACCCAAGGCATCAAAGATTTAAACGTACAAACCGATGTGCCGGTTATTTTTTGTTTGCTAACGGATAATAACGAACAACAATCTATCGACCGAAGTGGTGGCGTTCACGGAAATAAAGGCACTGAAGCTGCCATCGCTGCTATCAAAATGGCTGATTTGCGCAGCAAAACGATGCAATAGATTCTCTTTTCGGATGTAAATGATAAGCCTATTCTTTTGTGAATAGGTTTTTTATTTTTAGGGAATGATTAACTATAAATCCCCATACTTTTTCCTTAAATTTGCTTGGTTTGGGTGGTAGCCCGAGTCCTTAATTCAAAACACTGAAACTAAATAATGTCGAGTATCATTCAATTGCTTCCGGATCATGTGGCCAATCAAATTGCAGCCGGTGAAGTAGTGCAAAGACCGGCTTCGGTAGTCAAAGAGTTGTTGGAAAACGCTGTAGATGCCAAAGCCACCGATATCAAACTCATCATCAAAGATGCCGGAAAATCATTAATACAAGTGATTGATAATGGCGTTGGGATGAGTGTCACCGATTCGCGTTTGTGTTTTGAACGTCACGCCACTTCTAAAATCCGCCAAGCGGAAGATTTATTTTCATTACATACCAAAGGTTTTCGTGGAGAGGCGTTGGCTTCCATCGCGGCTATTGCGCATGTGGAAATGAAAACCAAACAAGACCAAGAAGAATTAGGAACGCACATTGTCATAGAAGGCGGCAAGTTTATGTCGCAGGAACCGGCGGTGTTGCCCAAAGGTACTTCGTTTGCAGTCAAGAATTTGTTTTTTAATATCCCGGCACGTCGCAATTTCTTAAAATCGGAAACCGTTGAACAACGTCATATAGTAGATGAGTTCCAGCGTGTAGCGATGGCGCATCCGAACATCCATTTTACGATGTATCATAACGGTAGTGAGATGTTCAATTTGCCGATATCAAATTTCAGACAGCGCATCGTCAATATTTTTTCGGGCAAAACGAATGAAAAATTAGTACCTGTTAAAGAAGAAACGGATATCTTAAGTTTACAAGGATTTGTAGGGAAACCCGAATTTTCCAAGAAAAACCGCGGGGAGCAATTCTTCTTTGTTAACGATCGTTTCATCAAAAGCGGCTATTTGCATCACGCCGTTATGGCTGCTTATGAAGGTTTGCTGAAAGACGGTTCGCAGCCGAGTTATTTTCTGTATTTGACTGTTCCGCCACATACCATCGATATCAATATTCATCCTACCAAAACCGAAATTAAGTTTGATGATGAGCACGCCTTGTACGCTATTTTACGCTCAGCCATCAAGCACAGTTTAGGACAATTTAATGTGGCGCCAGTATTGGATTTCGACCGAGATCCGAATTTGGACACGCCTTATCAATACCAAAATAAAGAAGCGGAATATCCAACCATTCAAGTGGACAGAAGTTACAATCCGTTTGCTGATGATAAGCCTAGTAAGTCGTTTTCAACACCATCATATAAAAAGCCGGAAGCCCAGCCAAATTGGGAAAGTTTATATCTAGGTTTGAAGCAAGCCGGGCAAGAATTGGCGGAAATGACCTTTGAAAACGATGCTGTTACTTCTTCCTTGTTTGAGGAAAATGAAGTAGAACAGGAAGTAAAAAGAACTTACCAAATTCATAAAAAATACATTGTCAGTCCGATTAAGTCCGGAATGGTTATCATCAACCAAAACAGAGCGCATGAGCGGGTTTTATACGAAGAATTCCTGACCAGCATGACAGTACATCAAGCGTCGAGTCAGCAATTGTTGTTTCCGCTCCAGTTGTATTTTTCGGCTCCCGAAATGGATTTATTGGCCGAATTAAAATCGGCTTTAGAAAATACCGGATTTGTATTTGAAGCGATGGAAGTCGACCACGTCATGATTTCCGGTTTACCTGTCAATGTGACCGAAAGTGAGATTTCCATTGTTTTGGAAGAGTTATTGCGTGATTTGCAAGACGGCATACCGGACAGTAGTTTTTCGCAAAATGATACTATCGCCAAGTCTATGGCGCGTAGTTTGGCCATTAAAACCGGAACGTATTTGACCGAAAAAGAACAGGAAAATTTGGTGCACAACCTGTTTGCTTGTAAAGAGCCGGATGTGTCGCCGTTTCAAAAACCCACCTTCATCACTATGAGTGTGGAAGATATAGACAAAAAATTCAGCGTATGATGCGAATGACCGAGACTGTTAAGCAGTTACTGATAATCAATGTTATTTTTTACATTGGCTCCAATTATGTGGGCGATGTTACTTATCAATTGTTTGCTCTTTTTTCTCCGGATAATCCCAATTTCAACTATTGGCAACCTTTAACGAGCATGTTTATGCATGCCCGTTTTCCAAACTTGATGCATATTGTCTTTAATATGTTTGCTTTAATTTCCTTTGGTAGTGCTTTGGAACATTTTTGGGGTGCGAGAAAATTTTTGTTTTTCTATATTTCCTGTGGATTGGGGGCGGCTTTATTGCATATGGGCGTGAATTATTACCAATACCATCATGCTTTGGAAATATTACAACAAGCGAATGTTCCGACGGAGGTTATTAATGCTGTTGTAAAAGAAGGACGATACAATAATGCCTTATTGGAAATCATTTCTTTATCGGATTTAGAAGCCATGTATAGTTCATATAATATACCGGCCGTTGGAGCTTCCGGCGCAATTTATGGTTTATTAATCGCT
Source organism: Flavobacterium sp. FEMGT703F (assembly GCA_002786385.1). Lineage (GTDB taxonomy): Bacteria > Bacteroidota > Bacteroidia > Flavobacteriales > Flavobacteriaceae > Flavobacterium > Flavobacterium cheonhonense. The sequence continues at coordinate 172,160 of PGCN01000008.1, read as the reverse complement.
TTCGCTTTCATGTTCCCGAATGCCGAATTGATGATGATGTTTATCCCCGTACCTATTAAAGCCAAATATTTTGTACCGGGTTTGTTGGTTCTGGATTTGGTTTTAGGGTTCAAAGGCAGCTCAATTTTCGGGAGCGGCGGAACCGGAATTGCTCACTTTGCGCATTTGGGAGGTGCTTTAACCGGTTTTATTATGATGTGGTATTGGAAGAAAAATTCGTTCAACAATAAGCGCTGGGATTAGTTATGAGCATACTGGAAGATTTAAAACTGCAATACAGAATCGGAGGCATAGCCAATAAAATGATTTATTGGAATGTAGGCTTATTTATCTTGTCGATTCCGTTGTTTTATCAATTTGCAAGTGGTTTTTTCGATTATCCGACTTGGTTGGCCGTTTCTTCTCAACCCATGGAGGCCTTATATAAGCCTTGGTCACTTATCACTTATGCTTTTTTCCATCAGGGATTTATGCATTTGTTTTTCAACATGATGGTCTTGCATTTTTCGAGTCGTTTGTTCTTGACTTTTTTTACTCAAAAGCAATATTTAGGCTTGTATTTGTTGAGTGCTGTTTTTGCAGGTTTGGTTTATGTGTTGAGTTTTTACTTATTAGGTTATTCCTCTACTATGGTTGGTGCTTCAGCGGCTATTATGGCGCTTTTGGTAGCTACTACAACCTACCAACCTTTAATGGAAATCCGATTGCTTTTGATAGGTAATGTTAAACTATGGCACATTACCGGCGTATTGTTACTGCTCGATTTACTGCAAATACAATTGGGCAATATGGGCGGACACATTGCGCATTTGAGTGGTGCATTTTTCGGATTTATTTACATCAAATTGTTGCAAAATGGCACCGATTTGAGTCGCATTGTTACCTCAGTGATTGATTTTTTTACGAATTTATTTTCTCCAAAAAAAACAACACCATTCAAAAAAGTACACGTCAATCCGAAGAAGCCTGTCGCCAAACCAACTAGTAAAATTGTGGCCAAAGATAAAACCCAACAACAAATTGATGAGATTTTGGATAAAATCAGCCAATCGGGTTACGACAGTTTGACCGCCGAAGAAAAAGAATTTCTGTTTCGCGCTGGAAAATAGCAGTATTATTTTGCATATTTGTTTGTCGTTTTCCATTTGAGGAAAATGAAATCTTAAATTAATCTTTTTGAAAAAGCTATCGTGGTTTAATAAAGTAATGTTCGGATTCAATATAGCGTTGACTGTATTGACATTCGTGGCTTATGCGTTACCTTTTTTAGCGCCAAAGTTGTTTCCGTTATTATCGGTGCTGACACTCATTTTACCGCTGTTTCTGATTTTAAACGCCTTTTTCTTTGTGTATTGGTTGTTGCAACTCAAGCGACAAGTTATTTTATCGGGATTGGTGTTGTTATTGGGGATTACTTTTATCAATAAGTTCTACAAGTTTTCCTCGAGAGCATTAGCTGAAGAGGAAAAAGATTTTACGGTGATGAGCTACAACGTTCGTTTATTTAATTTATTCGAATGGTTGCCCAACGAACATGTAGGCGATACTATTTTGTCTTTTATCAACGACCAAAACCCGGATATCATTTGTCTTCAGGAATATTCCGAAAGTGCCAAAGTAAATCTGAGAGCATACAAGTACAAAGCGGTATTCATGGAAGGCAAGCAAATCAAAACCGGTCAAGCTATTTTTTCCAAATATCCGATTTTCAATCAAGGCGATTTCAAAATACCCGATTTAGGGAATAATGTAGTTTATGCCGATATCAAAAAAGGAAAAGACACGATTCGCGTGTATAACATTCACTTGCAATCGATAAAAATTTCTCCGGATGTGAATGAAATTGAATCGCATGTTGATGCTATCGACAAAAGCAAATCCCAACAATTGTTTGTTCGAATTCGTGAGGCTTTTAAAAAGCAAGAAAAGCAAGCGGAGAAGTTAGTCAACCACCGTAAAGCGTGTCCGTATCCGGTAATAATTTGCGGCGATATGAACAACAGCGCCTTTTCGTACATCTACCGCAATATTAAAGGCGATTTAAGCGATTGTTTTGAAGAAGCCGGCTTAGGTTTCGGACAAACCTATCGTTTCAAGTATTATCCGGCGCGTATTGATTACATCTTTGCCGATAAGCGCATGAAGGTGAAAAGTTTCCAAAGTTTTTCGCGTTTCGAAAATTCGGATCACTTCCCGATTATGACGCGTTTGGCTTTTGCCAATTAGACTACAGCCTTTGTTTTTTAAGATAATCTAAGGCATATCGGCCTTCGTTAAACAATAAGTCGAGGATGCTTAAATTGTTCAAATACCCGTGTTTTTCTCCGAAAACTTGCGTGTAAGGTTCGAAAACCGAAGTGTCTTTTTTACCGTTAATCAATCCGCGCCAATCGATTTTATCAGTAACCTCATGAAAGTATTCGGCCGTTTCGTTGTAATCGAATTCCAAACCTAAACATTTTGAAACGACCGACATGGTTTCCAAATTCAAATCCATTAAAAAGGTATGTTTCTTTTGGAAAATAGGAGCGATGTCGTCTTCAAAATATTCAAAGAAAGGCGAAGTACGATACGCAGCTTCTAAGGATTTGAAGTGTTGTTTTTGCCAATCAAAAGCGGTTTCGAGTTTTACGTCTTTGGTTTTTTGATGGGCTACTTTGGAATGTTTTATAGGAATATTAAGCAACTGAATGCCGTTCGGACTGTAAATGTACATTCGGTTACGGTTAGTTTGCTTTTGGAAGTTATCATCCATTTCAAAAGTCACCAAATCACTTTGGGCAATAGCCACAAAATGACTGATGGAAGGGAAATATCCGGGATGAATCAGAATGTTATTCATTTCACCAATATTCTAAATTAATTGGCTTTTCTTTTTTTCCAGAAATACTCACCCACAAAGTACAATACCAGCAATCCTAAGAAGAATTTGAAATAAGATTGCGGTTGGCCATCGCCACTTACTGTAGTAAACAATCGGTCCCAACGAATTTTATTCAAACCTGAAGCACTGCTGTCCCAACTCATCCAAATAAATACCGGTTTCCCTACAATGTGGTCTTCCGGTGTGAAGCCGAAATAACGCGCGTCAAGCGAATTGTTTCTATTGTCTCCCATCATCCAGTAGTAATTCTGTTTGAAGGTGTAGCTATTGGTTTTTACGTCATTTATGTAAATGTCATCGCCAACTACTTTCAAAGTATTGCCTTCATATTCGGTAATGATGATTTTGTATAACGGTAGGTTTTCTAAAGTCAGATTAATGTTTTTTCCGGCTTCCGGCATGTAAATCGGTCCCATGTTGTCGCTGTTCCAGTTGCGGGTAGTCGAAGGATGTCCATCTTTGTAATCCGGGAAGATTCCATCTTCGGCACCGGTTTTTAAATAGCGTTCTACTGCTGCTACGCGAGGGTCTTTTTTCAATTCATCGGCTTTAGCTTGAGTAAGATTGGCCTGGAACATTAAGTTAGAGGAAGTCAGTTTTAACTTGTCTACCAAGTCTTTGTCAACTGCTCCTAAAAGAAAAGTATTGGTGCTGTCTTTTTCAATCACAGCAAAACTATAGCCTTCTTTGTTTAAATATTGTTGTACCAAATTATTGTCCCACAACTTGGTTTCTATTTGGATTAAGGTGTTGAATTCGGTTACACCATATTGGTCTACAAACTCTTGTGTAATCGGTTCTTTCATTTTAATGTTGAACCCGAACTGTGGTTTGGCTCTCTCCGGTAAAATCAACTCTTTTCCATTGATGTAAACCACACCTTTTTTGATTTCTAAATTATCACCCGGAATGGCCACACAACGTTTTACGTAGTTGGTTTTCTTGTCAATAGGTTTATTGTATCTGCGATCAGCCGGTAAATACATGTGGAAGAGGGTGTCACGCGGCCAGTTGAAAACTACGATATCTGCATTCTTAATTTTTTCGAAGCCCGGAAAACGGAAGTAAGGCAATTGTAATTTGTTTTCCCATGAATTGGCATCGTGGTCGTTGTACAGGTACGACTTGGTTTTAATAAAAGGCAGAGTATCATGAACCATAGGCGCTGCCACTGAGGTCATTGGTGTTCTGGCGCCGTAATGAAATTTGCTCACAAACAAGAAATCTCCGGTAAGCAATGATTTTTCCAAAGACGAAGATGGAATTACATACGGTTGCATTACATAGGTATGTACCAAAGTCGCCACAATTACTGCAAACAATAACGAACTGATGGTATCACCGGTTTTGGTTCTCGGGGTTAAATCGCGGTCAGATATTTGAGTAACTTCTTGAGTGTAGTTAATATAGTATAGATAAAAACCAAATGTCAAGGCGCCCAACCAACTGTCGGCAGACGAATTGCGTCCGAAGCTTCTCAAGGTTTCTACCCAAACTACCGGAAACATCAGTAAGTTAATAATCGGAACAAACAACAATACGGTCCACCAAGTCGGTCTTCCGATTATTTTCATCAAAACAATGGCGTTATACACCGGGACAAAAGCTTCCCATCTTTTTCTACCTGCTTTTTCGTATAGTTTCCAAGTTCCCAAGCCATGGATGACTTGTACAATTAAAAGGAAAATTAACCATTGAGTTGCTGACATAAGGCTTATTTTTTATTTAAACAGCTATAGGTTTACTATAACCGGTATTTGTTACATTTATTTGGTTTCTATTTTAAATCGAGGACGTCTTTCATCGTAAAAACACCTTTTTTGCCCTGAATCCATTCGGCTGCTAAAACCGATCCCAGCGCAAAACCTTCTCGGTTGTGGGCTACGTGTTTGATTTCGATAAAGTCCACATCGGATTGGTAAAAAACGCTGTGGGTTCCGGGTACGTTCTCGATGCGTTTGGCGTCGATATGAATTTGCTGTTCTCCCGCTTGCTCTTCGGTCCAAGACTCGTAATCCGAATGTTGTATAATGCCTTTGGCTAAGGAAATGGCGGTACCGCTGGGAGAATCCAATTTTTGAGTATGGTGAATTTCTTCCATCGAAACTTTATAAACATCGGCAAAACGCGCCATCATTTTGGCTAAGTATTCATTCAGTTCGAAGAATAAATTCACACCCAAACTGAAATTGGAACCGTAAAGAAACGTTCCTTTTTTGGCTTCGCACAAACGAACCATTTCGTCGTACTGTTCCAACCAACCGGTAGTGCCGGATACAATAGGAATATTTTCGTGTAAGCAAGTCGAAATATTAGTTACGGCGGCTGTTGGCACACTGAAATCAATGGCAACATCCGCTTGTGCTAAACCGTCAAAAGTATCCACTTGCCCTTTTCTTAAAACAATTTCATGACCTCTTTCCAAAGCAATTTTTTCGATTACTTTTCCCATTTTTCCGTAGCCGAGTAATGCAATTTTCATCAGAATCGATAGTTTAAGGTTAGTCCGAGATTGGGTTTGGCGGTAAAATCATTTTGGTAAACATCGGGTGCTACCGTGAGTTTTTCGTTTACGTTAAACTGTATCAAATGCGCGTCAACATTGGCATCTACTATGTTTAAAACGTAAAAACCCAGAGTCACCAATAAGGATAAATCGCGATTGCGTTGGTAAAAGCGTTGTGCCTGAATCAAACGACTGTCGTCCAAATATTGGTATTGGTCGTCGTTAAAACCGGCCAATCGTCTTTTGTAAGCATCGCGGTAACTGTGGTATTTTTTGTTGTTGTCTAAATAGAAGTACATACTGGTTCCAATTGCACCGTAGACGATGGGGATTTTCCAGTATTTTTTATTGTAAGCTTGTCCTAATCCGGGCAATACAGCCGAGTAGAAAGCCGCTTTAGAAGGTGTTAAAGGGTCAATTTCTTTTGTTTTAACAGTGTCAGTAATAACCAAACCATCGGCTATTTGCTGGGCATGAAGCGAGGATTTTCCACAAAGAAAACAAAAGATAAGTATGTAGCAAAAGCGACTCACTATCCTTGAATTAGTTTGATGATGCGGTTGAAATCTTCTTCAGAATGAAACGGAATCGTGATTTTTCCTTTGCCGTTTCCTGCTACTTTGACATCGATTTTGGTGCCGAAGAAATTCACAAACGCCTTTTTCTGGTCATCTGCTATAGTAAAACTTTCGCCTTTTTTAGCTTTGGCCGGTGCCGGTTTGCGACTATCCTGATAGTTTTTTACCAAAGCCTCGGTTTCACGAACAGAAAGATTCTGACTGATGATTTTGTGGTAAATATCGGTTTGGATGTCTTGGTCTTCAATGTTGATGATCGCACGACCGTGACCCATACTGATAAAGCCGTCACGAATACCGGTTTGGATAATTGGATCTAATTTTAACAAGCGCAAGTAGTTGGCAATAGTCGAACGTTTTTTGCCTACGCGCTCACTCATTTGTTCTTGAGTCAATTGGATTTCGTCAATCAAACGTTGGTAGGAAAGGGCAATCTCTATCGGATCTAAATCGTGGCGTTGGATGTTTTCTACCAAAGCCATTACCAACGATTCGTTGTCATTGGCAATACGAATGTAAGCCGGAACCGTTGTTAAGCCAACGATTTTACAAGCACGCAAACGGCGCTCTCCCGAAATCAATTGGTATTTATTAAAGTCTAATTTACGAACGGTAATGGGTTGGATTAGCCCTAATTCTCTGATGGAAGAAGCCAATTCCTGTAATTGTTCTTCGTTGAAATTGGTTCGGGGTTGAAACGGATTGATTTCAATGGCTTCGATATCCAATTCGATGATGTTTCCGACTACTTTGTCGGCATTTTTATCGTTTACTGATTTGATGTCGTTTTCCGGATCTTTCAGTAAAGCCGATAATCCTCTTCCTAAGGCTTGTTTTTTTATTGCTTTTGCCATGGCTTAGTTGCTGTTTTTCTTGATGATTTCTTGCGCCAAACTCAAATAGTTGGTGGCACCTCGGCTGGTAGCGTCAAAGTTGATGATGCTTTCCCCGAAACTTGGTGCTTCGCTCAATTTTACATTGCGCTGGATGATGGTTTTGAATACCATATCGTTGAAATGTTTTTGTACTTCTTCCACCACTTGGTTAGACAAACGCAAACGCGAGTCGTACATGGTCAGTAGCAAACCTTCGATGTCTAAATTCGGGTTGTGGATTTTTTGCACACTCTTGATGGTATTCAACAATTTACCCAAACCTTCCAAAGCAAAGTATTCACATTGGATCGGAATTACCACACTGTCGGCAGCTGTCAAGGCGTTTAGGGTAAGCAATCCTAACGATGGCGCGCAATCAATCAAAATATAATCGTATTGATCTTTCACACTTTCCAAGGCTTGTTTCAGCATGTACTCGCGGTTTTCTTTGTCCACCAATTCAATCTCAATGGCCACTAAGTCGATGTGAGCCGGAATAACAGCAACATTCGGAGCCGAACAAGAAATTGTGGCTTCCTGCGGCGTGTTACTGTGTTCCAAAATTTGATAGGTTCCGATTTCAACACTTTCTACGTCAATTCCTAATCCGGAACTGGCATTCGCTTGAGGATCAGCGTCGATTAACAGTACTTTTTTCTCTAAAACACCCAAAGATGCGGCAAGATTTACAGACGTTGTTGTTTTTCCTACACCACCTTTTTGGTTGGCAATTGCAATGATTTTACCCATTTATTTTCGATCAATTTTGAGCCGTAAAAATACGATTAATTATGGCTTTGTCAAGGCTTATTTGTTAACATTTAGGTAAAGTTTTTAAGGAGCTTTTTCCGGCTGTACGCTATTATCTTTCGCTTTTGAAAAAAGCGAAAGGATAGCCGCTGCCATCCGGGCTAGGGCTGAAGCGTTTAAAACAAAAAAATGCAAGCCATCACGTCACCTGGCTTTGTCGCTAAAAATGCTCACTGGGCATTTTATTTACGCTTGGTCCTATTTGTTTCCTTTATTCTTAATCATCGCCTCTAACATGTCCCACATTTCCTGAGGGATTTTTTCCAGAATGTTGAATTGCCCCGCGCCTTGCAGCCATTCGCCACCGTCTATGGTAATGACTTCTCCGTTAACATAAGCTGAGAAATCCGAAACCAAATAAGCAGCTAAATTGGCCAATTCCTGATGGTCGCCCACGCGGCGTAACGGCACTTTTTTCGCCATATCGAATTTTTCTGCTAAGTCACCCGGTAACAATCGGTCCCAAGCGCCCTTGGTAGGGAATGGTCCAGGAGCGATGGCATTCATGCGGATACCGTATTTGGCCCATTCAACAGCCAAACTGCGTGTCATGGCTAAAACGCCAGCTTTCGCAGTGGCACTCGGCACTACATAACCTGATCCGGTCCAAGCGTAAGTAGTAACTATATTCAACACATTGCAATTGGTTTGTTTGGTGTTAATCCAATGTTTTCCGAAGGCCAGCGTACAGTTTTTGGAACCTTTCAACACTATGTCGATGATAGTGTCAAAAGCGTTAGCTGATAATCTTTCGGTAGGCGAAATGAAGTTTCCGGCAGCGTTGTTCAAAAGCACATCGACTTTACCGAAGGTTTTTAAAACTTCCGCCAACATGGCTTCCACTTGGTCATAATGACGCACATCACATTGCAACGGCAAGCATTGTCCGCCGGTTTGGGTTTCCAATTCAGTTGCCGTGGTTTTTAATTTCTCTAAATCGCGAGAAGTTATGGCCACTTTAGCGCCTAATTCTAAAAAGTATTTGGTCATGGCTTTACCCAAGCCGCTTCCGCCTCCGGTTACTACGATTACTTTGTCTGCTAAGGCGTTATCGCGTAGCATTTTTGCTGAAAAATCCATATCGTTTTTTATTTTTAGTAAATATATTGTTTTAATTATAATTGGCGAAGTCTTTCGGCCGCTCTTGTCAAAGTTTCCTCATCTTTGGCAAAGCAAAAGCGAATGCATTTATGGTCATCTCCATTGGCATAAAAAATAGAAATCGGTATGGTAGCTACACCAAATTCGGTCACCAATCTTTTCGTGAAATCGATGTCGTTTTCCTCACTAATTGCCGCATACGAAGCCACTTGAAAGTAAGTACCTTCACAAGGCAAGAGTTTGAGTTTGGTATCTTTCATCAGGCTTTGGAAGAAATCTCTTTTTTGTTGGTAAAATTGGCCTAAAGTTTTTATGTCGACTAAATCTATGTACTCATTTAAGGCATGTTGGGCAATACTGCTCACGCTGAATACCAAAAACTGGTGTACTTTTTTTATCTCACGCATTAAATCCTCCGGCGCAATCACATAACCAATTTTCCAGCCGGTAATGTGAAACGATTTCCCGAAAGAAGAGATCGAAATGCTGCGTTCCCACAATTTGGGACGGTGATGGACTGAAATATGCGGTTGTTCAAAGGTGATGTATTCATACACTTCATCGGATAAAACCAAAAGGTTAGGGTAGGCATGGACGAGTTTTTCCAGCTGTTCAAAATCAGATGCAGTCCACATTTTTCCTGTAGGATTGTGTGGATTGTTTATGATGATCAGTCGGGTTTTTTCGTTTACTGCTGCGGTTATAGTTTCCCAATTCGGTGTAAAATCGATGTTAAGGGCAACGCGAACCGGTTTGGCATTACTCAACAAAATCGGGGCTTCATAGCAATCGTAGCTCGGGTCTAAAATGATGACTTCTTCTTGGGCTTTGACCAAAGCTTGAATGGTAGCAAAAATGCCTTCGGTAGCACCGGCAGTAATCAGGATTTCTTCTTTAGGAGTAACCGCTCTGCCATAGGATTGTTGGGTTAAGACAGCGATTTTGTCCAACAACGAAGGCAAACCGCTCATGGGCGTATATTGATGTACATTGGCTGTGGCGAGTTTGGCTAGTATAGCAGTCAATCTTTCATCCACCGGAAAATTAGGGAAGCCTTGCGACAAGTTGATGGCTTGGTGTTCGGTGGCCATTTGCGACATTACGGTAAAAATGCTGGTGCCGATATGCGGAAGTTTTGACATGCCTTTGTTTTTGGTAAAGATAAAAAAAGCACCTCGATTGAAGTGCTTTTTTTAATGGTGAAGAAGAATTTACTCTTCCGATTTGTTTTTTAACTGCATCAGTAAAGTGTAAGCACCTTTGACCGCTATTTTTTTATCTTTCAAAACTTCGGGATTGATTATTTCTGTGAAGCCGTTTTCGCTGTTTCCGGTTTTGACTGCGATCATTTCAAATTGGCGTTCGTTCACTTTTACAAAAACGTATTCTTTTCCTTCAAAAGTCACTAGGGCATCTTCGGGTAAGGTAGGAACCGCGTGACGTTTTAACTCAACTACGGCATTCATATACATGCCCGGTAAAAGCGTTTTGTCGTATTTAGAAAAATGGCAATGAACTTCGGTGCTGTGCTCGTCGGTAGCGATGTCTTTACCGATGAGAATGATTTCACATTCGTGTTTTTTGTCGGGTTGACTGTTGGTGTAAGCCATCACTTTTTGCCCGATAAACAGTCCGTTAATATCTTTTTCAAACACTTTTAGGTTCAAATGAATGTCATCCGGATTGATGAGTTCGAACAAGATGTCGGCCGGATTGACATACTTCCCGATGTTCACATTCACCTTAGAAACAAAGCCATCAATAGGTGAGAGGATGTTCACGCTTTTAGAGATGTTTTTCTCCGAAAGTGTTCTCGGATTGATGTGAATTAATCGCAGTTTTTCGGCTAAGGCATTGAGTGTGATGCGTAAGTTTTTGTATTCGGCATCAGCCATTTGATAGACTTTATCGCTGCTGGCTTTGTTCTGATTCAAATCGCGTTGGCGCTCGTATTCTTTTTCGGCAAAATACAATTTGGATTGCGTGGTTAAGTATTCTTGTTGCAACTGAATATACTGTTGGTCTTCCATCACGGCAATTACTTCATTTTTGCTAACGTGCATACCCGGAAGGAGTTTGGTGCTTTTTAAATAACCGCCTAAAGGCATACTCACGGAAACTAGGTTTTGCGGTGGTACATCGATAACGCCGTTCAAATTGACAGTAGCAGATACCGTTCTTTCCTGAGTTGGTTCGATTACTAAACCTGCATTTTGATATTGCTTGTTGGTAAGCGAGACTATTTTTTCGGATACATTATTGGTGTTCGTTTCCGATTCGGTTTTATTTGAGTTGCAGCTCAAACTAATAAAGGCCAAAGCTGCTAATATGATGTTTGTTTTCATGTTTAATTTTTTGAAGTAAGGTAATTCCATTCGATGACACTTTCGTTGTACAAGTTTACCGTGTCGATGTAACTGTTATGGATGGTTAGGGCTTGGTTGATCAACATCACCCAATCAAGATAATTGATATCGCCACCCAAAAACTGACGGTTAGCTGTTTCCGAAATTAAAATGGCATTCGGTAAGCCGGTTTTCTCGAAATAAGTCAGCTTTTCAGCTTCGTTTTTAATCCTTAATTGGGTTTGCAAAAGCTGTCTTTCCAAGCTGTTTTTCTCTCTTTGGTATTCTTCGGCAGCCATTTGTTCCTGTACTTTAGCTGCTTTGACTTTAGCACTTTGAGAACCGCCTAACAATGGTATGCCTAAGCCAATTTGCGCCGAGTGGAAACGGGTCGATTTGTCGTACAACACATTATCCGCGCCGGTACCGGTAATCGACATATTGTTGTAACCCAAAGTCAGCATCGGCAATTTTCGAGCTTTTTCTAACTGAGTTTGTGCAGCAGCTGTGGCTTTTTGTTGCGCTAAACTTTGCAATAACGGATGTTGTTCTACACCTGATGTTGCTTCACTTTTGAATTCGATTTTAGGCGAACCGGCTGTCGGCATGACGGTTTGTTCCGAATTTAACAGCAATTGCAGTTTGCTGTTCCAAAGCGCTTTGTCTTGTTGCAGTTGTAATAATTGCAATTTCAATTGGCCTAATTGTGTTTCAGCAGTGGTTTTCTCTAAAAGATTACTTTCTCCTTTTTGAAGTCGCAAGGTCGCTTTTCGCAAGAATTCCGTTAGTAACGTATCGCTTTTCTGCAACAATTTTTCCTTTTCGGTCAATGTTACTATCGCATAAAAGGTAAGGGCGACTTCTTTTTTCAATGCCGCTTCTTTCAAAGTTACTAAGGCCGAAGCTGTTTTCCATTCCGAGGTCAGCACCTTTTTTTGGCGATTGTATACGGTTGGAAAATCAAACGATTGTGCAATACCGAAGCGGGTATCAGTAAAACTGCTGTTGAATTGCCCGATTTCCGAATTGAGATTGGTCGCCGGCAAATTGGTCGCGGAACGAATCAGTTTTTGTTGGTAATCCGCTCTCAGGCGGTCAATTTTTACCGATTGATTATTGCTAAGAGCCGTTTTAATGGCTTCGTCCAACGTTAGTTTAGTTTGGGCGTTCGCCGGAATTACTGCCAATGAAAGCAATAAAAGCAGTAAGGTAGTTTTAGAGGAAAGTTTCATTTTGAATCCTTTTTCAAAAGTGACATAAAGTATAGGTAAAACGAATAAAGTCAGTAATGTGGCAATCATCAAACCACCAATTACTACGGTCGCCAGCGGACGTTGTACTTCGGCACCGGAACCGTTACTGATGGCCATTGGTAAAAATCCGAGAGACGCCACGAAAGCGGTCATCAAAACCGGACGCAAACGCACTTTGGTGCCCATTAGAACGATGCGATGTAAGTCGTCCATCCCTTCTGCTTTGAGTCGGTTAAATTCGGATACCAAAACGATACCGTTCAGTACAGCTACTCCAAATAATGCAATAAAACCAATGCCGGCACTGATGCTGAAAGGCATACCGCGCAAGGCCAAAAAGAATATACCACCAATAGCAGAAAGCGGAATAGCGGAATAAATCAGTAAGCCATGTTTCACCGATTTGAAGGCGAAGAACAACAAGATGAAAATCATCAATAAAGAAATCGGAACCGCAATTATCAAACGATCTTTCGCTTGGTTGAGGTTTTCAAAAGCACCGCCGTAAGTGGTGTAATAGCCGGCAGGGAGTTTGATTTGTTGGTCGACTTTGGTTTTCAATTCGTTGACGATGCTTTCCACGTCGCGCCCGTTAACATTAAAGCCTACAACAATTCGGCGTTTGGCATCTTCGCGTTGGATTTGATTTGGACCATTTTTAATAGACACATCTGCCAATTGCGATAGTGGAATTTGAGTCCCGTTTGGCGTTGGAATCAGTAAATTTTTCACGTCTTCCAAGTCTTTGCGTTTGTCGTTGTCGAGGCGAACGACCAATTCAAATCGCTTCTCGCCTTCAAAAACCAATCCGGTACTTTGTCCGGCAAATGCGGTATTCACTACACGATTGATATCGGCTATAGATAAATGGTATTGGGCAATGACAGGGCGATTGTATTCGATAATCACTTGCGGCATACCGGTTATCGGTTCTACAAACAGGTTTTCGGCTCCTTCAACTGTGTTGACAATTTTGCCTAATTTTTCAGCATAAACTGCCAGTGTATCTAAATTTTCGCCAAATATTTTACAAACCACATCTTGACGCGCACCGGTCATGAGTTCGTTAAAACGCATTTGCACCGGATATTGGAAACCGGCGGTAATTCCGGGTACATCTTGCAAGGCTTTGCCCATTTTTTCAGCCAATTCGTCAAAGCTTTTGGCGGAAGTCCATTCCGATTTGTCTTTCAAAATCACCATCATATCACTGGCTTCCATTGGCATTGGGTCGGTTGGTACTTCACCGCTTCCGATTTTGGTCACCACTTTTTCTACTTCCGGGAATTGATTTTTTAAGATGTGCGCTGCCTTTTGGGTACTTTCTATGGTAGTGTTTAGGTTACTGCCGGTTAAGACTCGGGTGTCAACCGCAAAATCGCCTTCTTCCAGAGCCGGAATGAATTCACCTCCCAAAGAGCTCAACACGAATACAGCCATGACGAAAAGTGCAATGACACTTGCGATAATCGCTTTTTGATAATTCAAAGCCGTTTGCAACCAATGTTGGTATTTTCTCTCCAGTTTGAACATCATGCGGTCGGAGAAATTCGGTTCGTGGTTGATTTTTTTGCTCAAAAACAAGGCACTCATCATCGGAATATAGGTCAGCGATAACAAGAACGCACCCAATAAAGCAAAGGCTACAGTTTGTGCCATCGGTTTGAACATTTTACCTTCGATACCTTCTAAAGTGAATATAGGCAAGTACACAATCAAAATGATGATTTGGCCGAATACCGCGCTGTTCATCATTTTGCCTGCAGAAGTTTCCACTTCTTTGTCCATTTTGCTCTGCGATATACTATTGATATGGCTGAACTTCTTACTATGGGTGAGTTGGTGCATTACAGCTTCCACAATAATTACGGCACCATCGACTATCAAACCGAAATCGAGTGCGCCCAAGCTCATTAAGTTGCCACTTACCCCAAAGGTATTCATCAGGATAATCGCAAATAGCATTGCTAACGGAATCACCGAAGCTACGATAAGTCCGGCACGGAAATTACCTAAGAATAAAACCAATACAAAAATCACAATTAACGCGCCTTCCAAAAGGTTTTTTTCTACTGTTCCGATGGCGTTATTGACCATTTTAGTTCGGTCTAGGAACGGTTCGATGGTTACACCTTCCGGTAGTGTTTTTTTGATGAGTTCGATGCGTTCTTTCACATTTTTAATCACTTCACTACTGTTGGCGCCTTTGAGCATCATTACGATAGCGCCGGCTACTTCGCCTTCATCGTTGTAACAAAGGGCACCGTAACGAGTGGCGTGTCCGGTGGTGATTTTGGCAATGTCTTTCAAGAATACAGGTGTTCCGCTTGGAGTGGCTTTGACGGCAATGTTTTCAATATCTTCTATCTTACCAATCAAACCTTCGCTTCGGATGAATAGGGTTGTAGCGCCTTTTTCGATATACGCGCCACCGGTATTTTGATTGTTTTGTTCTAAGGCAGTAAAAACATCATTGATGGTTAAGCCGTGAGCGTGTAGTTTCCCCGGTTCAATGGCAATTTCCAGCTGTTTTAATTTTCCGCCAAAGCTGCTTACTTCGGCAACGCCTTTTACGCCTAAGAGTTGTCGGCGGACAATCCAATCTTGTATGGTTCTGAGTTCGGTTTCATCGTATTGGTCTTCGTAGCCTTTTTCAGGACGTACTACGTATTGGTATATTTCGCCTAAGCCGGTTGAAACCGGACCAAGTTCGGGAGTTCCGATACCAGCGGGAATTTGGGTTTGGACTTGTTGCAGGCGTTCGGCTACTTGCTGGCGTGCCCAATAAATATCGGTTTCATCGTCGAAAACGATGGTGACTAACGATAAACCAAAACGTGAAAAACTTCGGATTTCTTTTAAACCCGGAATGTTGCTGTTGGCTTGTTCTACCGGAAAGGTAACCAAGCGCTCTATGTCGGTCGCTCCGAAAGAAGGCGCAATGGTGATGACTTGCACCTGATTATTGGTAATATCAGGAACGGCATCAATAGGCAATTTGGTGGTTTCATAGATACCGTAAAGCAATAGTGCTATGGTAAACAAACCCACGATAAGCTTATTCCTAACGGAAAAAGCGATAATTTTATTTAACATGATTTTTAAATAACTTAATGAATACTATTTTACTGTTGGTGTAAAACAACCAACAAACACAATGTAATTAAGCTATTTTAGGCGGTTGCCAAATGGAACTTTGGTCGGAAGAATAAATACGACTTAGATAAAAGTCGGTTTCCGATTTGTCTTTAAATTGGAATTTAGGACGACTGATTTCAAAATGAATTTCGGGTAACAAGGTTAAGTAAGTTAGCCCATTGTTGCAATCTACACTTTTATAAGGCAATTTCATGTCTTCCTCTCGGTCAGCATCGTTTACATCACCGTGACCATAGTGCAAACATAAAAATGACCATAAACTTATGGCTTGATTTTCTTCTTTATGGTCGTAAAAATGTTCCACCAAAGCCGGAATCTTCAACAACTCGAAACATTCGGTTGAAGAAGAAACGTATAATGATAAAAGCAAGATTGCTAATACTCTTCGCATGGGAATTTTACTTAACTGTAACAAATGTAATAAAGTTTAAGCTTTAACGAACATGACAAATGTTGTTAAAACCTCTTTCCAATACATTCTTAATCAAATTTTAATGGAAGTCAATAATTTCAGGCGACTTATTTAGAGGTTTAACAAACAGCTTTGCTTCATGATGACGATACTTCGGTCATAATTATCCTCTTTCACAATCATTTCCACTTTAATTTCCTTTTCATATAGAGAAATCACCAATTCCTTAATGTTGGCTACTTTAAAAGTGGTTAAAGTTCTTTGGTTATGGTTCAGAAAGGAATGTTTGTTAAGCACTATTTCATTAAGGGCTTGGAATGAATTTGGATTTTGATTGGGCGCTACTGTTACCGTTAATTGAACACACTTTTCCTTAACCGTATTGATGGTTTTCAAGGTAATGCGATTGGGTTTTACTTCAATGGGATTACCTGTTTTTTCGGTGCGCGTTGATTTTTCATCTACGGCTGTTTCTTCCAGAATGGTTTTGGGAATGATGAGACTGATGTCTGCTTTCGGAATGGCTATCGTGGTTTCATAGCTCACCACTTCATCTATATAATCAGAGGCGTTGTTATTGGAGTACTTTCTGAAAAAACCTAAAAAGTTTTGATACTCTTTTTTAGGGTCTTTGGTTTTGAGGTAAATATCATACAAGGTCCTCGAACAATATCGGTTGGTTTGCTGGTATACTTGCTTGGCGATTTCGGTCAGTAAGCCTTTGTCTTTTTTCTCATCAACGGTGATTTTGATTTTGGCTTCTTTTTTTAAATCGTTAATCAACCTTTGTATGGCAGTGGTTTTGGTATTGTTCCAATCTGAGATATACCGATTGATGAATTCGGCCAAAACCTGTTCTTCCGATAGGTTGAAAATCATCAAGCCCAATTCAAATTTTTGCTTGAAGTCGGCCGGATTGTATTGGTTGGGATCAAAGCTGCGCAAATAGGCCAAAATGCGGAACTTTTGTTCCATTTGAATGTTGACCGGGACCGAAAAATCGGGTTGGTCCTTGTTGATGATAATCTCCAATCCGGAATCCCCGATTTTAAAACTGTTCAGTCTTTTAAAAATCAAACCCATGCTCATAAAAGACGCATCACCACGCGGACTGGCACTCTGTTGCAAATCTTTGTAAAAAACCGCTTGTGTCAGGTTTTTGATCCAAGTGTCGTAGTACTTAAAATGGTTGGGCATTTGTTTGTCAAAATCTTGCTGAAACAAATTTTTAAGCGACGGGTAATACCTTGGCGCATTTTGTCCGGAAATCGAGTAGGACAGCAGTAGTAGAGTAATGAGGAATATTCTTTTCATTTGATTTTTTTCAAATATAAAAAATCCCAACGGTTTGTTGGGATTTGGTTTTGCTGATAAATTATTAGTCCTCGAGTAACACCTCCAAAATCTGAATCGCGGCATCGCTAATCTTTGTGCCTGGTCCGAATACTGCAACAGCTCCGGCATCGAATAAGAATTGGTAATCTTGCGCCGGAATCACTCCGCCTACGATGACCATAATGTCTTCACGACCGTATTTTTTGAGTTCTTCAATCACTTGCGGCACTAAGGTTTTGTGTCCGGCCGCTAAGGAAGAAACACCTAAAATATGCACATCGTTTTCCACGGCTTGTTTGGCTGCTTCTTCGGGTGTTTGGAATAGCGGTCCAATGTCTACGTCGAAACCTACATCGGCATAACCGGTGGCTACCACTTTGGCACCACGGTCGTGACCGTCTTGTCCCATTTTGGCAATCATGATACGTGGTCGACGTCCTTCTTTTTTGGCGAAAGCGTCGGCTAATTGTTTGGCTTTTTCAAAGCTCTCGTCGTTTTTGATTTCTTTACTGTACACGCCGCTAAAACTTCTGATTTGTGCTTTATAGCGTCCGAAAACCGCTTCCAAGGCATCGCTGATTTCTCCCAGAGTGGCTCGGTTTCGGGCTGCTTCTACGGCTAAAGATAATAAATTTTCGCCACCATTTTGGGCACTTTCGGTAATCTTTGCTAAACTGGCTTTTACTTTAGCGGTTTCTCGAGTGGCTTTGATTTGGTTCAAACGCTCAATTTGTTGTTGGCGCACCATTTGGTTGTCTACATCCAAAATGTGTAATGGATCTTCTTT
Source organism: Flavobacterium sp. FEMGT703F (assembly GCA_002786385.1). Taxonomy (GTDB): domain Bacteria; phylum Bacteroidota; class Bacteroidia; order Flavobacteriales; family Flavobacteriaceae; genus Flavobacterium; species Flavobacterium cheonhonense. Next base: position 154,115 of record PGCN01000008.1, on the reverse strand, counting down.
GTCCAAACGGTATTTGTTGACGCCTACAATAATATCTTGTGCGCTGTCGATGCGGGCTTGTTTACGAGCAGCAGCTTCTTCAATTCTCAATTTCGGAATACCGGCTTCAATGGCTTTGGTCATGCCGCCTAAGGCTTCCACTTCTTGAATCAAAGCCCAGGCTTTTTCAGCAATTTCGGCGGTTAAGCTTTCCACATAATAACTGCCGGCCCAAGGATCAACGGTTTTGCAAATTTTGGTTTCTTCTTGTAAAAAGATTTGGGTATTTCGAGCAATGCGCGCAGAGAAATCTGTTGGCAAGGCAATGGCTTCGTCTAAGGCGTTGGTATGTAAGGATTGCGTTCCGCCAAAAGCCGCCGCGGCCGCTTCGATAGTCGTACGAGCCACGTTGTTGAACGGATCTTGTTCGGTTAAACTCCAGCCTGAAGTTTGACAATGCGTTCTTAATGCCAGTGATTTTTCGTCTTGAGGGTTGAATTGCTTTAACAGTTTCGCCCACAACATTCTTCCGGCGCGCATTTTGGCGATTTCCATAAAATGATTCATACCAATCGCCCAAAAGAATGATAGGCGAGGTGCGAACTCATCTATTTTCATGCCGGCTGCCAATCCGGTTCGGATGTATTCCAAACCATCGGCTAAAGTGTAGGCCAATTCAATATCGGCGGTAGCTCCGGCTTCCTGCATGTGGTAACCCGAAATCGAAATCGAATTGAATTTCGGCATTTTTTTGCTCGTATATTCAAAGATATCGGCGATGATTTTCATCGAAGGCGTTGGCGGATAGATATAAGTATTTCGCACCATGAACTCCTTCAAAATATCGTTTTGGATGGTTCCCGAAAGCAATTCGGGTGCGACACCTTGTTCTTCGGCAGCGACAATATAAAACGCCATAATCGGTAAAACGGCACCGTTCATGGTCATGGAAACCGACATTTCATTGAGCGGAATTTGGTCGAAGAGCACTTTCATGTCTTCTACAGAATCTATCGCAACTCCGGCCTTACCAACGTCACCCACTACGCGCTCGTGATCAGAATCATAACCGCGGTGTGTGGCCAAATCGAAAGCGACCGACAAGCCTTTTTGTCCGGCGGCCAAGTTTCGGCGATAGAAAGCATTACTTTCTTCTGCCGTAGAAAATCCGGCGTATTGGCGAATCGTCCAAGGACGACGTACGTACATGGTGGCGTAAGGACCGCGTAAATTGGGGGCAAATCCGGCTCCGAAATCTAAATGTGTTAAGTTTTTGATATCGGCTTCGGAATAGGTTGGTTTGACTTCTATGCCCTCGGCAGTTAGGAAGTTTTGCCCCTCGACTGCGCTCGGGGTGACAACTAAATTATCTAATTGTATATGTTGAATGTTTTTTCTCATGACTAGGCTTCTTGCGATAAACGTTCCTGTTCCAGTTTCTCGGCCAAACGCTTTTCAATAATCGGACTGATTAAGGTTTTGCGCGGATTTTGTTTGACAAACGGATACAACTCGAGGTCGTGTTTCATTTTGTCGTTTTTATTCGGGTATTTGTTGGTCCCTAACAGAATTTCTTTGCCGTTGTCGAAAGCTTCTTGTTCTTTAGCGGCACTTTCGCTGATTTTTCGTTGGATAGTGCCTTCGATTAATTGGGTAATCAAACCGCCGTTGGCTTCGATATCTTTAAATAGGAGTAAAGCCTTTTCAGCCAGTTGCTCGGTTAAGGATTCGATGTAATAAGCGCCGTCGGCTGCGTTGTTCACTTTGTCAAAATAACTTTCGTGTTTTAATACCAACAATTGGTTACGAGCTATTCTATCTCCAAATTCATTGTCCTTGTGGTACAGTGCGTCGTAAGGCAAATTGGCTATGCTATCGGCACCGCCTAAAATAGCACTCATGCATTCGGTTGTAGTGCGAAGCATATTTACGTTATAATCGTAGAGTGTTTTGTTGCGTTTGGTTGGTGTGGCAATGATGTGGCAATCTGTATTATGATTGTATTCTTTCGCCAAAGTACTGAACAACAATCTTAAGGCTCGCAATTTGGCGATCTCGAAAAAGTAATTCGTACCCACGGAAACTTCAATAGTAATTGGTTGGTTGAGGTTGGTTACTCTGTTGAAATACTCATTGACTTGTGCCAAAATATACGCCAGTTGTTGCACCATATTGGCTCCGGCATTTTGGTAAGTACCGCTGTTGATGTTTAAGAAAGGAATCGTTGCTTTGGAAGCGATTTGATTGAGTTTTTCAAAATCCTTATCCAAGTTATCGAACCAGTTGCCGTCTTTTACCAATTGGCCGATCGGATCGATTTGAATTGCGATATCGGCTTTGTGCTTAGCGGCGAAATCGTTAATTGTAGTTACGAAATCGATTGAAAGGAAAGGCAAATAAAAAAAATACTGGGTATTGGAAAGCGGCAGATTCTGCATCAGGGCTTCCAAGTTAACCGCATCATTTTCTATAGTAAAGCGAATGCTTTCAGCACCGCGATTCAATGTTTCTAAAGCTCTTTTATTGGATTTTACCACATCGTGAACAAAGATGTTTTGTAGTATTGAAAATCCGTCTTCTTTAGCTGGTGCGGAAAAATTGATTTCCGTTTCGTCTATGTGATAGAAAGGTTTGACTTTGATGCCTTCAGGACTTTCCCAAACTAGGGTTTCGTTATAGTCGGCGCCTTTGAGTTCATATTGAATTTGTTGTTTCCATTGTTTGGAAGACACCGGTTCGAACTCATTGAATAAATTGTCAGCCATGGTCAGGGTTTATAAAGATTTTGACTTGGATTGTTCTTCTTTCAGGGAATCTTCTTCAAATTCGATGATATAAACATCCTCGCTATCGCGTTTCATATAGTATTTTTCGCGTGCGTATTTTTCTATTTGGTCAGGATTTTTGAGGAGTTTGATATTTTCTTCGTCCTTTTTGATTTCTTCCTGATAGTATTTTTTATTGTCTTCGAGTTCATCGAGTTGTTGGTTTAGCACCCGATGTTCCATATAAGAAGTGTTGTCTAAAAAAAGCATCCAGATGGTAAAAAAACACAACACGATAACGTATCGGTTACCCAAGATTTTTAGGATAGGATAGTCATCGGTTAAGTTTTTAAAGAAGCTCATTGGTGTAAAATTAGGTAATTCTTTGGTTGATTACAGCTCTAACCACATCGATAGCTACCGTATTGTATTTGTCATTTGGAATAATGATATCGGCAAAAGCTTTGGTAGGTTCGATAAACTGTTGGTGCATTGGCTTTAGCGTGGTTTGGTAACGATTTAATACCTCTTCCATATCACGTCCACGCTCGGCTATGTCTCTTTTTAGACGACGAATTAAACGTTCATCAGAATCGGCATGCACGAAGATTTTCACATCAAACAATTCGCGGAGTTCCGGATTGGTCAGGATTAGAATTCCTTCCACAATCATTACTTTTCTCGGATGCGTAATGATAGAATCGTCGGTTCTGTTGTGCGTGATGAAGGAGTATACCGGTTGTTCGATGGTTTTTCCTGCTCTCAAATCTTTTAAATGTTGCACCAAAAGATCAAAATCGATAGCACGAGGATGGTCGAAATTAATCAAGGCTCGCTCTTCAAAGCTCAAGTTGTTGTTTTCTTTGTAGTAAGAGTCTTGAGAAATAACGCCCACTTCGGTTTGGGGCAATTCATTCATAATTTGATGAACCACAGTTGTTTTTCCGCTTCCGGTTCCGCCGGCAATTCCGATAATCAGCATAAAGAGTTGTGTTATTTTTACTGAACACAAAAATAGAAATTATATCGAAAGCGCCTTTTGTTTTTTTGAAAATTAAAAAAAGGGAAAAACTTTTTGTAAACTAATTTATAGTTTTATATTTGCACTCCCATTTGAGGGAACTCGGGGTGTAGCGTAGCCCGGTTATCGCGCCTGGTTTGGGACCAGGAGGTCGCAGGTTCGAATCCTGCCACCCCGACTAGTAAATCCTTTCTGCCAAAGCAGAAAGGATTTTTTATTTAAAAAAAGCCGCCCAACTCGTTGGAGCGGTTTTTTTTAAATAAAAAATCTTCGGATGGCACATCCGAAAGGATTTACTTGAGATAGAGCCCACATTCAGGATCACGTAGTAATCCTGCAAAGTTTCTCGATACATCTCGTCCCAAAAGACGAGACACTCGAAGTGACGTTTTCAGGTAAAAATTGTGTTAAGTAGATGAGGATTTACTTGAAATAAAGCCTACACTCAGGATCACGCAGTAATCCTGCAAAGCTTCTTGTAGCAACATCACTGTTTCGGAACGCTAAAGGTCAACACTAGCCCCGATGGGAGCAAACTACCGCGTAGTGCGGACAGCGGGACGACTTGTCCTGCGATACCCAATGTGGTGCTCCTAATTATAAAACCAAACTTGTTTTTAACAATAACTGCATCTTATTCACAAATTGCGTAAAGCGATTGGGTTGTCTTATTATTTTTTAATGAAATCGCATACATTTGCAACCTAAATAAACTTCAAATCATGTCAGAGACTATAGAAAAAATCAAATGCCTTATTATAGGTTCGGGGCCTGCGGGTTATACGGCTGCTATTTATGCGGCCAGAGCCAATATGAATCCGGTATTGTATCAAGGAACGCAACCGGGCGGACAATTAACGACTACCAATGAAGTGGAAAATTTTCCGGGTTATCCTGATGGTGTAACCGGACCGGAGATGATGGTGCAATTGCAAGCGCAGGCGCAGCGTTTTGGAACCGATGTTCGTGATGGCTGGGTGACTAAAGTTGATTTTTCGGGGCCTGTGCATAAAGTTTGGGTCAATGATACCAAAGAAATCCACGCACAAACGGTGATTATTTCTACAGGAGCTTCGGCTAAGTATTTAGGATTGCCTTCGGAGCAGTATTATTTACAAATGGGTGGTGGTGTTTCGGCTTGTGCGGTGTGTGACGGGTTTTTCTACCGCAACCAAGAAGTGGTAATTGTAGGTGCCGGAGATTCGGCTTGTGAAGAAGCGCACTACCTTTCTAAATTGTGTAAAAAAGTAACGATGTTGGTTAGAAGTGAGAAATTCAGAGCTTCTAAAATTATGGAAGAACGCGTACGCAAAACTGAAAATATCGACATCTTGATGAACCATGATACGGTTGAGGTAGTTGGTGATGGACAAGTGGTGACTGAAATCAAAGCGTTGAACAAAACTACGGGAGAAACGATTACCATTCCGGCTACCGGATTCTTTGTGGCTATTGGTCATAAACCGAATACCGATATTTTTGCCGATTATATCACTTTAGACGAAACCGGTTATATAGTTAATGTGCCGGGCAGTTCTAAAACCAATGTTCCCGGAGTTTTTGTAGCCGGTGATGCTGCAGATCATGTATACCGCCAGGCAATTACGGCTGCTGGAACGGGTTGTATGGCCGCTTTGGATGCCGAAAGATATTTGGCTGCTTTAGACTAAAACAAATTATTTATAAAAAAAATCCCGTCTTTACTCGAGACGGGATTTTTTTATTTACTGGGTTTTTTATACAGTTCTGCGCTATCGGCAAAACGTTTCATTTCGATTTTGATAGGTTCGCCGTAGAGTTCGATTTCGCTGTCGCCAGAAGCATCTATGGTGACGATGTTACTGACTTTAATACTGCTTTTCGAATATCCTCCGGTTTCTAATAAAGCGTTTTTGGCCGTTAATTTTTTGCCGATAAAATCGGTATTGTTGTCTAGTCTTAATTTAAGGTCTATGATGTCGCCTTCAACTTCGGCGGCCGATTTTTGGTACAAATCGAATTTCATCTCGCTCGAAGAAATTAAGGCTTTAACGTAGGCGCTTTTGCTTAAGTCGATAGCCGTTTTAGTCGATTTTAAGTTCAGTTCCACTTTCGATTTATCGTTAGCCATTAAGGTGAAACTTTTGGTGTTGGCATTGAGAAATAACTTGGCGTAATCGTAACTCTTGAAAGTTACATTGTCCAAAACCACATCGGATAAAGCTGTCACGTTGGTTTCATCTTTAGCGATTACCATATTGAGCTTGTCGGTGTAAGTGATGCGAACGCTTAGTTTTTTGTAGCTTGAGATGTCTTTGGCGGTTGAAATTCGGAGGTTGCTTCCGTTTATTTTGTATTCGATGAACGGAATCAGGTTGTCATCGGCTTCAATCTCCAAAGCACAGTCGTTTCCTTTCACCAGAAATACTTCGAGGTTGTCTTCCAATTCGATGCTCTCAAAATTATCGATGGTTTTGAGTTCCGACTTGACAATTTTCGACCCTTTTACTTTTTCTTTTTTTTGCCCGAAAGCTAGAACGGTTAATAAAAGACAAGTGATTAGTAGCTGTTTTTTCATGACTGTGGCTGTTTGGTTGTTACATCAATTGGGTGCAATGACCTCGATGTCAAAAATAGAAAAAAAAACATCCCAATGGTTATTGAGATGTTTTATTAACTTATTCTTTCGAAACGCTGCCGCCGGAACTTTCATCGACTCTGACTTCTTTTGGTGTTTTGGTGTAGGTTATAGAACTGCCGCTGGAGGCTTTTCCGTCTAACAATACTATTGGATTTACAGTTGTCGAACTGCCGCTGGATGATTGGGCATACACTTCATTAGCCAATAGTTCATCGGCGTCGATATGGCTTCCGCTGGATGAAGCTGAATATAGCTTTAGGGCTTTACCGGTCACTTGTTGTTCGCTACCGCTGGAAGTCTCTAAGGTAACTTTGTCCGATTCTACGGCTATTTCCATACTACTGCCACTACTTGATTTAAGAGTAATGTCTTCGCCGGTTAGCAGATTTCCTGATTTTAAGGTTGAACCGCTTGAACTTTCCAAACTCACAATTTTAGGTAGTTTTACAGTTATTTTTTTGGCTGTGATATTGATGTAATTATTGTACTCCGAGTAAATCACCAGGGTATTGTTTTCAACCTTAGTTTTGATACCGTTGATTAAGTTGTCATCTGCTTCTACCATTACATCGAAGTTATTCGATTGTACGATTTCGCATTCTAAGCCATTGGCTACCGTAACTTTGTCGAAATTACTCAGATTGCGTTTTTCGGTCACTACTTTACCGCTTCCTTTGATACTGTTGCCCAAATCGAAATTGGCATTACAAGAAGCTAATGTTAAGGCTACCAGAGCAGCCGTTACTATTTTTGAAAATAAAACTACAATTTTTGTCATGACTATTCAGTTTTAATGATTACACCATCACTTCCCACAGTGAGTTTTCCTTTTTTGTCTTTTTTACCCGATTTGGTTTCGGTTACTACTTTGCCGTTAATTTTAACAGTAACGGTTTCAGTGGAGTCAGTTTCATCTATGATATTAATTTCTTCGGTTTGAACGCCGCCTTCCACATCGTTGTATTCGTTCTCATCGGCCGGGCAATTCAAGCATTTAACTTTGTTTTCATCAACTTTATAAATGTATTCATCAGAACTATGGTGTAAGTTGAAGAAGTCGTTGTCGGATTCATCAAAGTGTTGCACGGTTTCATCAGCTACAAATACAGTTCCTTTAGGAAGATACAAATACAGTTCTACACGTTGGTCGCGGAATTTACTCGCCATTTCGGTTAACAGATAGTTGTCTAAAAGCAATTGATTGCCAACAATCTTGAAGCCGTATTTGATTTTTTCTGCTCTTTCATTGGCTTCTTTGAATGATTTTCCATCAGCTAGTTTTTCAATTTGCAGATAAGGTTCGGTTTTATCAGTGCTTTTAATTTCAAAACTGATTTGATTGGAGTATATTACTTCGTTTTTGGCGGAATCTTGTGTGAAGATGAACTCTTCGTGTTCATATACATTTTTAGAAAAGAAATCGTTGCTCACAAACTTAATTTTTAGTGTATCCGTTGGTTGGATATTGATGGTTTCTTTGGTCACTACTTTGCCTTCAAAGGCAGACTCTGTGGACTGCTTGATTCCAATAACTACCAGTGAACCTACGGCGAAAATCCAAATGGCCAATAAACTGTATTTTACGGCAGCGCCCAACGATTTCATGTTGCTAACCAATAATTTTAATCCTAACAATAAGAAGAAGAACAAAGGAATTCCGATGGCTAAGAAGGCCAACAAACCGAACGCCCAAAGCGGAATATCGGTGTAATTAACCGCTTCTACATAACGTTGCCAAGGCGCGTCAATAAAGGAAGTTGTCCCGAAGGTAAACAATCCGATGAACAATCCGGCTAAAGACATAGCCGAGAATACTAAAATAATAGCGCCTAATACTTTGGCAAAAGCACCGAAGATTTTCATGATCACATCGCCTAAACCACCGGCTACTCTTTCAGCTCCGTTTTTGACTTGGTTGCCCATTTCGTCGTAATTGGCATTTTTAAATTTGTTGGAAACTGATTCAAATTCCTCTCTTACTTTCTTTTCAATGTTGGATATGGTTACCGGTTCTCCCGTCATTTCTAATTTTTCGGATGTAGTTACTGCTTTCGGAGTAGCAATCCAAAGGATCAAATAAGCGATGACTCCAAAGCTGGTGAACGCTAACAATAAGAAGATAATTTTAATCCAAACCGCATCTACCCCAAAGTAGTGTCCTAAACCGGTACAGACACCGCCAATTAAGCCTCTGTCTTTGTCACGGTACAATTTTTTTCTGCCTGTCGCTGCGAAGAAAGGTTCCGATTTGCTTTCGGTACCATCGTCGTCAATGCGGTAATCTTCCGGTTGTCCCATAACCACTATCACTTCATCAACGTCTTTGTTATTGATTACGTGTTTGTCTGATTTTTGTTTTTCGGTTAAAAGCTCAGCCACACGCATTTCAATGTCTTTCATGATTTCGTCCTTACCGGAAGAATTAGAAAGCGAACGTTTTATCGCATCAAAATATCTTGATAATTTTTGGTATGCATCTTCATCGATATGAAAGAATAAACCACCTATATTAATATTTACTGTTTTGTTCATGATTGTTATTTTTGATTGGTTATGATGTTCACGGCGTCTGATAATTCGGTCCAAGTGCCGTTCAATTCAGTTAAAAATGTCTTGCCTAATTCGGTTAAGCCATAGTATTTTCTGGGCGGCCCCGAAGTTGATTCTTCCCAACGGTAGTTGAGTAATCCGTCGTTTTTAAGTCTTGTCAATAGCGGATAAACCGTTCCTTCTACTACAAGCAGTTTAGCGTTTTTTAAAGTGTCTAAGATTTCAGAAGTGTAGGCGTCTTTTTCTTTTAGGACAGACAAGATACAAAATTCTAAAACACCTTTTCGCATCTGGGCTTTTGTGTTTTCAATGTTCATAGTACATGATTTTAAATTTTTCTGATTAACATTCGTTTTTTGATTTCGTGATGATTGAAACCGGTGATTGATTATGATTGATGATGAATTGTTTTTATTTGAAAAACGGTATACTTAACGGGTATTTGTAAAATTCTCCGTTTGATGTTTTCACGGCACCGTAAATGATCAGTACAAATTCGATTACTTTGATAAAGCAGAACAACAACACGGCAATAATACCCAATATTGAAATTCCGGTTAAGTTACCCATGCTTAAGTTGTCGATTACAAATTCTCTATTGATATGAATGTCTCCTTCCGGTACATTTTTAAAGATAGAATAGATGAAAATCGGAATAGCAATCAAACACAATACAACAGTGTAAACAAAGATGCTCAATTGGAAATTCAAAACTTGTTTCCCGTTGTAATCCACAAATTCAGATTCATTTTTTTTGGTACTCCATATTACAATCGGGAAGATGTAATTTCCAAAGGGAATAACATATTGTGTCAAAGCACTCAAGTGCAAGAACGTAGCAATGTTTTTTTCGTTAGTAGTTGTCATTTTTTTGATTTTTTTAGTTGATGATTAAAACTCCGAGCTCACAATACTATAGATAAGCTATTAATTTCTTATACAAAGATAAGGCTAAAAAAAGGTATTATGCAATGCAAAGTACTTAAAATTAACAAAATATTAACATTTAAAAAAACGTATTAAACCCACGTCTTTTTTGTACTTTTACAGTAAAATCAAGTACTTATGGAATTTTCGCCTTCAAAATTGAATACTTTCTTATTTTTTAAATTGCCTTCCGCATTTTGGTCCGGCGTTAGGGTAAAGGCGATTTCAGAGCAACAATGCGTAGTTACGGTGAAGCATCGTTGGTTCAATCAAAATCCCTTCAATTCCATGTATTTTGCGGTTCAGGCTATGGCGGCAGAACTAACAACCGGTGCTTTAGTAATGATGCAAATCAAGAAGTCAGGCAAAAAGATCTCTATGTTAGTCGCCAATAACAAAGGTAATTTTACAAAGAAAGCCACGGGAAGAATTACTTTTACTTGTAATGACGGTCATTTGATAACCCAAGCCATTTCGCAAACCATTGCTACCGGAGAAGGACAAACCTTTTGGATGAAATCCATCGGGGTTAATGAAAAAGGCGAACAAGTCTCTGAATTGGATTTCGAATGGAGCATTAGAGTAAAGTAGTCAACAAAAGTTAAACCCATTATAATTCCACTCTTTTTAGTGTACTAAGGTTGTAACTTTGATTAAAAATTACAGTAATGAAGATTTTGATTACGGGAGCAACGGGTTTAATAGGGCGTGAGTTGGTTACTTTATTGTTAGCCAATCAACACACGGTGCATTATTTAACCACCTCAAAGACTAAAGTGGCAGAGAAACCTAATTTGAAAGGTTTTTATTGGAATCCGCAAGCGGGTAAAATTGAGGAAAGTTGTATTTACGGTGTGGATGCCATTATTCACTTGGCCGGCGCCAATATTGCCAAACGTTGGACAAAATCATACAAACAAGAAATCATTGAAAGCCGTACTTTGTCGAGTGAATTACTGTTTAATCTGCTAAAAAAAACACCGCATCAAGTCAAACAAATCATAACCGCTTCCGGAACGGCTATTTATCCTGAAAGTGTAAACCAAGTGTATGATGAGTCGGCTACGCAAACAGAAGATAGCTTTTTGTCGAACGTAGTCAAAAAATGGGAAGACAGTGTCAATACTTTTCAAGTGCTGGGCATTAAAGTCTGCAAACTCAGAACCGGTATAGTCTTCTCTGAAAAAGGCGGCGCTTTGCCTGAAATGGTGAAACCGATAGCAATGGGTTTCGGAGCTGCTATGGGTTCCGGTAAACAAATGCAATCATGGATTCATATAAACGATTTGGTTGCGATGTACCGTTTCGCCCTGGACAATCAGTTGGAAGGCCTTTATAATGCGGTTAGTCCGAATCCGGTTAGTAATGCAGTATTGACCAAAGCCATTGCCAAAGTTTTGAAGAAACCGCTTTGGTTGCCTCATGTGCCTGAATTTGTAATGAAATTAATATTGGGTGAAATGGCTTACTTGCTTTTCTCGAGTAAAAACCTCAGTGCCGATAAAATACAAACTCTCGGATTTCAATTCCAGTTTCCCGAAGTCGAATCCGCACTTCGAGATTTATACAAATAAAAAAAGAGCTGTCATTTGACAGCTCTTTTTTTACTATAAAAGTTTGTTGAATTAATAATTTTTACAGCGAAAAGCTAACCTGAAAGTTTGTTTTTAAATTGTTGTCTAACAAATATAAAGCTTTCGAAAACGTGATAGTCTTAAAATTATATTAAAATTATATTAAATTGCCGAATCGCAGCTTTGTTGGCATCAGAATAAAATTAATGACAATTTGACATTTTAAAAGAATTGGCAGTACTTTTGCTAATTGAGAATCCGGAAAAATTCCCAAATGAAAATCAAAAATATTTTTAAAAATACAACACAAATGAATACGGATAACACGGAAAAAGAGCCAATAGAAAGCGCCAATGAAAATGCAGCCAACGAAATTGAAACAGCTGAGGAACTTAGTGTTGAAGCCCAATTACAAGAAGATTTAGCCAAAGAAAAAGATAAGTTTTTGCGTCTTTTTGCCGAATTTGAAAATTACAAAAAGAGAACAGCTAAAGAGCGAATCGATTTATTTAGAACTGCCAACCAAGAAGTATTGCAAGCCTTGTTGCCGGTTTTAGATGATTTTGACAGAGCGATGGTGCAAATCGCTAAAAGTGAGGACGAATTGTTGTTGAAAGGGGTCGAATTAATCCATGAAAAATTAAGAAATACTTTAGTTTCCAAAGGTTTAGAGCAAGTAGAAGTGAAAGCCGGCGATGACTTTAATGCTGATTTCGCTGAAGCTATTACCCAAATTCCGGCGCCAAGCGAAGCTTTGAAAGGAAAGATTGTAGACGTTGTGGAAAAAGGATACAAGTTAGGAGACAAAATCATTCGTTTCCCTAAAGTTGTAATCGGAAACTAACCAACGATGATCTTATAAAGTGCCGAAAGCCATTTCGGATCAACTAAAATTTGAGAATAAATATTATGAGCAAAAAAGATTTTTACGAAATATTAGGCGTTTCTAAAAGCGCAACTGCTGAAGAAATTAAAAAGGCCTACCGTAAAAAAGCCATCGAGTTTCATCCTGATAAAAATCCTGGGAATAAAGAAGCGGAAGAGAACTTTAAAACGGCAGCTGAAGCCTATGAGGTTTTAAGCGATCCGGATAAAAAAGCCAAATACGACCAGTACGGTCACGCTGCTTTCGACGGCGCCGGTGGTTTTGGTGGTGGACATCACATGAATATGGATGATATCTTCAGTCAATTTGGGGATATTTTCGGAGGTGCTTTTGGTGGCGGATTCGGAGGTTTTGGCGGAAACGGTGGCGGACAACGTCGCGTAAAAGGAAGTAATCTTCGCATTAAAGTCAAACTTACTTTAGAAGAGATCGCCAATGGTGTTGAGAAGAAAGTCAAAGTGAAACGCAAGGTGCAAGCACCGGGTGTACAATATAAAACTTGTTCAACTTGTAACGGACAAGGACAAGTATTACGTGTTACCAATACTATTTTAGGTAGAATGCAATCGGCTACCACTTGTCACGTTTGCGGTGGTTCCGGACAAACCATAGAAAGCAAACCCAACAATGCCGATGCTCACGGTATGATTATGGAAGACGAAACGGTATCGATTAAAATACCGGCCGGAGTGGTTGATGGCATGCAATTAAAAGTATCCGGCAAAGGAAACGATGCGCCCGGTAATGGAATTCCGGGTGACTTAATTGTCGCCATCGAAGAACAAGAACACGAATTTTTAAAACGAGAAGGCGAAAATCTTCATTACGATTTATACATTAGCTTCCCGGAAGCGGCTTTAGGGGTTTCAAAAGAAATTGAAGCAGTTAACGGAAAAGTTAGAATTAAGCTGGAAGAAGGCATTCAATCCGGTAAAATTCTTCGCTTAAAAGGCAAAGGAATCCCAAGCTTAAATAGTTACGGCAACGGCGATCTATTAGTACATGTAAATGTTTGGACACCAAAGACTTTAACCAAAGAACAACGTCAGTTTTTTGAAAAAGCAATGACCGACGAGCACTTCACACCAAAGCCTGAAAAGAGCGACAAATCTTTTTTTGAAAAAGTAAAAGATATGTTTTCATAATTAAAAAATATGTTTTACATTTGGTTATTACTTGGAAACAAGTAATTTCTTTTTCATAGCAATTTTTCCCATCCTTTTGTAAAAATTAGGGTGGGTTTTTTTTGTAACAAAAATGGAGATGTGCTACTTATTGGTTACTTTTACAACATCCAATAGCAATGGAAATGAAAATCAAGAGTAGCGCAGGCTCATATTGCTATTGACATTGTTATTGATATTGAAATTTACAATCATGAGCAACATACTCGAAGTCAAACAAGTTGTCAAGCAATACGGTGATTACACCGCGCTCAACGAAGTTTCTTTAACAGTTCCTAAAGGCAGTATTTACGGACTTTTGGGCCCGAATGGCGCCGGAAAAACGTCTCTTATCCGCATTATCAATCAAATTACGATGCCCGATAGCGGTGCCATTATATTAGATGGTGAACCACTTAATCCGTCACACGTTCACGCTATTGGTTATATGCCTGAGGAAAGAGGGTTGTATAAAACCATGAAAGTAGGCGAGCAGTGTTTGTATTTGGCACAACTAAAAGGATTGTCCAAAGCCGAAGCCAAAAAAGAATTAGACTATTGGTTTGACCGATTAGAGATTCAAGGTTGGTGGAACAAGAAAATTCAAGAACTTTCAAAAGGCATGGCTCAAAAAATCCAATTTGTGGTTACCGTTTTACACAAGCCGAAATTGCTCATTTTAGACGAGCCTTTCTCCGGTTTTGATCCGGTGAATGCCAACTTGATTAAAGATGAAATCATCGAGTTGAACCGTCAAGGAACTTCTATTATTTTTTCTACGCATCGTATGGAAAGTGTTGAAGAAATGTGCAATTACATCGCCTTGATTCACAAATCGAATAAACTCATAGAAGGCAAACTTTCTGACGTTAAAAAGCAGTACCGAACCAATAATTATGAAGTAGGTATCCTGACCAATAATGTTGAAGGTTTGATGTATGATTTGTCACAAAAGTTTACCTTATCGCCAACAGATTTCAAATCGCTTAATGATGAACTTAAATTAGAAATCAATCTCGGAAATGCCACACCAAACGAGTTGTTGAATACGTTGGTGCAACGCGGACAAGTCACCCATTTTATGGAAAAGATTCCGAGTGTAAACGATATATTCATTAAAACAGTCACACAATAGATTATTAGAAAATTAGATTGTTAGATTTTTAGAAAAAAAAATCTGCAATCCAAAATCTAAGCAGTCTAATAATCCAAAAATCTAAGCAGTCTAAATATGAGCAAACTAGCGCTAATCATCAAAAGAGAATTTGTGGCCAAAGTGCGCAATAAATCGTTTATTGTTATGACTTTTTTAAGTCCGCTCCTGTTTGTAGCCATTGGTGTTTTTGTGGGCTATCTGAGCACTATGAAAGCCGATCAAAAAACAATCGCTATACACGATGAAAGCGGTTTGTTTGTCAACGAATTCAAGAGTGATGAAGAATACAAATACCTTGACTTGTCGAAAGTAGACACTAAAACACTCAAGGACAGTATTATCAGTGAACACTACGAAGGCTTACTTTTTATTCCAAAACTAACGCCAACAGATTCGTTACCAACCAAAATTGAGTACGTCTCTAACGACAGCCCGAGTGTGATGTTTGTGGAAGATTTAGAATCGGTTATCAATAACAAACTCACAACCGAAAACTACCACAAAGCCGGTTTAGATGTCAAAGCTATTGACAAAGCCCAATCGAACATCAGTATTAATTTGACCAAAGCTTCCGGAGAAACCGCTTTGAAAGGGTTAAACGAAATTAAAATTGCCATTGGCGGTGCTTTTGGCTATTTGATTATGATGTTTATCGTTATCTATGGCAATATGGTAATGCGCAGTGTGATTGAAGAAAAAGTATCGCGCATTATCGAAGTCATCATTTCCTCGGTAAAACCTTTTCAATTGATGATGGGTAAAATTATCGGGACTTCTTTGGCCGGGATTTTACAGTTTATGATTTGGGCCATTCTCGGATTGACGGCGATGTTTGTGTTGTCTTCCATTTTCGGTATCCAAATAGGAGCTACCTCAGGCGTTAATGCGGAAGCGGTACAAACAGCCCAGCAAGAAATGGGCGGTTCTATGGCTTTGTATGTAAAGGAGATTTGGAACTTGCCTATAGGTACTATTTTAATTTCATTTATCTTTTATTTTATTGGCGGTTACTTTTTGTATAGTTCGTTTTACGCTTCCATAGGAGCTGCGGTTGATAATGAAACCGATTCGCAACAGTTTTTATTGCCAATCATCATGCCGCTGATTTTGGGAGTTTATATCGGATTTTTTACCGTAATCAATGATCCGCACGGAACAGTGGCTACTGTTTTTTCCATGATTCCGCTAACGTCTCCCATTGTAATGATGATGCGTATTCCGTTTGGCGTGCCGTTGTGGCAAATAGCCGTTTCTTTGGTCTTATTGTTTGCTACTTTCCTTTTAGTCGTTTGGTTTGCGGCCAAAATTTATCGCGTTGGGATTTTAATGTACGGCAAAAAACCTACTTGGAAAGAACTGTACAAATGGTCAAAATACTAAAGATGAGACAAGCTCTTTTGATACTCTTTTTGCTTTTTGGTTTTTCGGGTCAAGCCCAAAAAGCCGAAGTGGAGCAAACCATACAAACTTTTTTCGAAGGTTTTCATGCCAAAGATACCTTGAAGATTAAGTCGACTTGCAGCGATAAACTGGTTTTACAATCCATTTCGGAGACGGCTAAAGGCAATAAGTTCTCTACTGAAACGCCTAAAGAATTTTTGATTTCTATGGCTACTATTCCGGCTGATATGCAATTTGAAGAGCGCATTTTGAGCTACAACATCCAAGTCGATGGTACTATGGCACACGCTTGGACACCCTACGAATTCTACATCAATGGTAAGTTTAGTCATAAAGGCGTCAATGCATTTACCTTGTTTAAAACAGCCGAGGGTTGGAAAATCGTTCATCTTATCGATACCCGACGAAAGTAAAAAAGCTATTTTTGTATCTTAAACCCATAAGATTTGAAAAATATTCTCATCATAGACGACGAAGAAAAACTTCGTGGACTTTTAGCCAGAATTGTAAAGTCAGAAGGTTTTGATGTTTTTGAAGCCGGTGATTTAAAATCAGGTTTTAAGAAATTAGAGTTTAATGACATTGATGTGGTTTTATGTGATGTAAAATTACCCGATGGTAACGGCTTGGATTTTTTAGAAAAGATAAAAGCTAATTTTCCACTGGTAGAAGTGATTTTGTTAACGGCTTTCGGAAAAATAGCTGATGGTGTTCAAGCCATGAAAAACGGTGCATTTGATTACATAGTTAAAGGTGATGACAACGATAAAATTATCCCGTTGCTATACAAAGCCATCGAAAAAGCACATTTGCAAAAGAAAGTCAAACAACTCGAAAAACGTATATCCGATAAATATTCTTTTGATACCATCATCGGAAAGTCAAAAGCCATAGAACAAGTCATTGATTTGGCCAAAAAAGTAGCCAAAACCGATTCCACCGTATTGTTAACCGGAGAAACCGGAACGGGAAAGGAAGTTTTTGCACAAGCTATCCACGAAAATAGTGATCGTGCCGGCAAATCTTTCGTAGCGTTGAACTGTAGTGCTTTTAGTAAAGAAATTCTGGAAAGTGAATTATTCGGACACAAGCAAGGTGCATTTACGGGCGCTTTAAAAGATAAAAAAGGATTCATTGAAGAAGCCAACGGTGGTACTTTGTTTTTAGATGAGATAGGAGAAATGCCTATCGATTTACAAGCCAAATTACTCCGTGTTTTAGAAACCAATGAATACATTCCTGTAGGAGAAACTACTCCTAAAAAATCCAATTTTAGGCTAATTGCAGCAACCAATCGCGATTTAAAAACAGAAAGTGAAAACCATACTTTTCGCTCTGACTTGTATTTCCGATTGAATATTTTTGAGATTATTATTCCGCCTTTGCGCGAAAGAGTTAAGGATATTGCACCATTAGTGTCCTATTTTGTCAAACAATTTTCAGATAAAACCAATAAAAAGGAATTGCAAATCTCACCTGATTTTCTTTTGAAACTTGAAGGTTATCATTGGCCGGGAAATGTTCGAGAATTGAAGAATATTATTGAACGTTCGGTTATTTTAGCAGACGATACCTTAACAACTTTGGTTTTGCCATATGAAATTCAACATTTACAAGGTAATTCGAATAAATCAATGTCGGCTTTTTCCATGCAAAGTGTCGAGAAATTACACATTCAAAAAGTACTCAATTACACTAAAGGAAACAAAGCTGAGGCAGCAAGACTATTAGAAATTGGGATTGCTACGCTCTACCGAAAACTAGACGATTACAATATTCAATAAACAATTCTCATACTACCAAAACGATAAAAGCCTATCATTTTGATAGGTTTTTTTATGCCCATTTTTCGGCATGTAAATTATAAATCCAATAATAACAGCGTTTTACGATATTTTGTTTTAATTGGAACAACTTTTGGCATGGAGCGAATGAACATTAAAATTCATTCACATGAAAAATCAGGTTAACACCATTTACCAACAAGCACAACGGTTTGCTGAAATCACCAAAACAGCCATTGTAAAAGGAAATATTGAAAGAGCCAAAAAATGTTTGGCAGTGGCCGAGAGATTGTTTCTTACAGGTAGTAATGAAACCCAAAATGCCATCGCTAATGTTTATGTTTTCTCGGTTTCCACTTTTATGGAATTGCGTCATTGCAGTATTTCCAATCTTTTCCCAAAATCACTTAAAGCGGAATATTTGAAACAAATAAACACTTCTGGAATATGATTGCGGTTATCCTCTCAGTCAGCGGATTATTGCTATTCGCTTTATTCTTTAAATTGATTCAATTCTTTGAAAAAATCTAAACCATGATACCACTTTTTATCATTGCCATAGCGGTTTTTATCTATATCTGCTATGTCTTACTTAAACCCGAAAAATTCTAAAATATGAATTCAGAGATACTTGGAATTATCGTTATGTACGGATTGGTCATGCTTGTGGCCATCCCGCTAGGCCGTTATATCGGCAAAATTTTCAATTATGAAAACACTTGGTTGGATGCTGTTTTTAATCCAATTGACAAGTTATTTTACAAAATCGGAGGTATCAATCCGGCTAAAGAAATGAACTGGAAACAGCATTTGACAGCACTGTTGACTATCAATGCGGTTTGGTTTGTGCTTTCTATGTTGGTTTTAACCAATATGGCTTGGTTACCCTTAAATCCGGATGGAAATCCTTCTATGAGTGGCGATTTGGCCTTTAATACAACCGTGAGTTTTATTACCAATACCAATCTACAACACTATTCCGGGGAAAGCGGTTTGTCTTATTTAGGACAACTGACTTTGATGCTTTGGCAATTTATCAGTGCCGGATGTGGAATGGCCATTTGTGCTGCTGTTTTTATGGCAATGAAAGAGAAAACGTCAACAACTCTTGGCAACTTCTATAGCTTTTTTGTTCGTTCTTGTACTAGAGTTTTGTTGCCATTATCCTTTGTAGTAGCCATCATTTTGGTGATGAATGGAACGCCAATGACTTTAGAAGGGAAAGATACTATTACTACGCTTGAAGGAAATGAACAAAATGTAAGCCGAGGTCCGGTAGCTGCTTTTGTAGCCATCAAACAACTAGGTACCAATGGTGGTGGATTTTATGGTCCGAATTCGGCCAACCCGATGGAAAACCCATATTATTTAACTAATATGGTTGAGAATGTTTCCATCGTATTAATTCCGATTGCCATGATTTTCGCATTAGGATTCATTTTAAAACGGAAAAAATTGTCTTGGATGATTTACAGTGTTATGACGTTGGGTTTTTTAATCTTATTGATACCAACTGTAATCAGTGAAATGAACGGAAATCCCGCCATTTCTCATTTAGGTATTGCTCAAAATATGGGAAGTATGGAAGGAAAAGAAGTGCGATTTGGTGCTGCAGCTTCCGCCAATTGGGCAACCTATACCACTTGTACCAGCAATGGTTCAGTCAATGCCATGCATGATAGTATGACACCTATTGCCGGAATGACTACCTTATTAGGTATGATGATCAACTGTTTTTATGGTGGTGTAGGGGTTGGTTTTTTAAACTTTTACATCTTTATCATTCTAGGGGTGTTCATCAGCGGATTGATGGTGGGAAGAACACCCGAATTTCTCGGAAAGAAAATCGAAGCCAAGGAAATGAAAATTGCCATGATTATTGCCTTGTTGCATCCTTTCTTAATCTTGGTTGGCACTGCATTGGCGAGTCATTTATACGCAGGAAATCCCGAAGCTTATGCCGGTTGGTTAGCCAATCCGGGATATCATGGTTTTAGTGAAATGTTATACGAATTCACTTCGTCTTCAGCCAATAACGGTAGCGGATTTGAAGGTTTAGGCGACAATACGCCCTTTTGGAATATCGCCACCGGTATTGTGATGCTGTTTGCACGTTATTTGCCAATCATCGGGCCTGTTGCCATAGCCGGAATGTTAGCTCAAAAACAACACATACCGGAAAGTAACGGAACTCTAAAAACTGATACTTCCACCTTTGGTTTAATGGTTTTCGCTGTAATCATCATTGTAGCGGCATTATCCTTCTTTCCGGCTTTAACTTTAGGTCCAATCGCTGAATACTTTTCAGCTAAATAATCCAATACCATGAGTACATCTCAAAATAATTTATTTCAAAAAGAGTTGGTAAACGAAGCCTTCAAACAAGCATTCGTAAAACTCAATCCCAAAGTTATGTTCAAAAATCCGGTCATGTTTACCGTCGAAATCGGAACAGTCGTTATGCTTTTTGTTTGTCTTTGGATTTTAACCGGAGAAGGTTCACAAGGAAGTTTTGTATATAATTTTACAGTTTTCTTGGTCTTATTCCTGACTTTACTTTTCGCCAATTTCGCCGAAGCTATTGCTGAAGCAAGAGGAAAAGCACAAGCCGATAGTTTGCGGAAAACCCGTGAAGAAACACCGGCCCGATTGGAAAACGGACAAATTGTTTCATCGGCTCAACTCAGAAAAGGAGACATCTTTGTTTGCGAGGCAGGTGAAATTATTGCCACTGATGGTGAAATTATTGAAGGTTTAGCCACAATAGACGAAAGTGCCATTACCGGTGAGAGTGCTCCGGTAATCAGAGAAGCCGGAGGCGATAAGTCATCCGTAACCGGAGGTACAAAAGTACTGTCTGATAAAATAAAAGTGAGGGTAACTGCTGAACCCGGTGAAAATTTCTTGGATAAAATGATTGCTTTGGTGGAAGGTGCCAGTCGTCAAAAAACACCCAACGAAATTGCCTTAACCATTTTATTAGCCGGATTTACATTAGTATTTATAATAGTAACTGTAACCTTAGCACCATTTGCTAAATATGCCAATGCGCCAATAACCATAGCCTCTTTTATAGCTCTTTTTGTTTGTTTGATTCCAACTACTATCGGCGGATTATTATCAGCCATTGGAATTGCCGGTATGGACAGAGCATTGCGTGCTAATGTGATAACAAAATCCGGAAAAGCGGTGGAAACCGCCGGAGATATCGATGTGTTGCTTTTAGACAAAACAGGAACTATTACCATTGGAAACAGAAAGGCTACGGCTTTTTATCCAACCCAAGGCATTTCCCAAGATGATTTCATAAAGTCAGCAGTACTGAGTTCTTTAGCAGATGATACGCCGGAAGGGAAAAGTATTATAGAATTAGCCGGCTCAGAAGTTGCCAATAAGTTATCCGTTGAAGGTGCTACTTTAATCAAATTTACTGCCGAAACCAGAACTTCGGGTGTGATTTTAAAAGATGGTACAAATATTAGAAAAGGGGCACAAGATGCAGCCAAAAATATAGCCATTCAGGCCGGAAACTCTTTTCCTGAAGATACAGCTCAACAAGTGATTGCTATTTCCACTAATGGAGGAACGCCTTTAGTAGTTATCAAAAACAGCCAAGTGCAAGGGGTTATTGAACTGCAAGATGTCATCAAAACCGGAATGAAAGAACGTTTTGAACGCTTACGTAAAATGGGTATCAAAACGGTAATGGTTACTGGAGATAATCCGCTAACAGCAAAATTTATTGCGGAAAAAGCAGGAGTTGATGATTTTATAGCCGAAGCCAAACCGGAAGATAAAATGAATTATATCAAAAAGGAGCAAGCCGAAGGCAGATTAGTAGCGATGATGGGCGACGGTACCAATGATGCACCGGCTTTGGCCCAAGCCAATGTTGGTGTAGCTATGAACAGCGGAACTCAAGCGGCTAAAGAGGCTGGAAATATGGTTGATTTAGATAATGATCCAACCAAGTTAATCGAAATCGTGGAAATTGGTAAACAACTTTTAATGACAAGAGGAACATTAACCACTTTTTCTATTGCCAATGATGTGGCGAAGTATTTTGCCATCATTCCGGCCTTGTTTATTACAGCCATTCCGGCTCTGCAAGGGTTGAATATTATGGGATTGCATAGTCCGGAAAGCGCTATTTTATCGGCGGTAATTTTTAATGCGATTATCATTCCGTTTTTGATTCCGTTAGCGTTGCGAGGAGTGACTTACAAACCCATCGGAGCTTCGGCATTGTTGCGTAGAAATTTATTTATCTATGGCATTGGCGGTGTAATCATTCCGTTTGTAGGTATCAAATTAATTGATGTAGTAGTATCCTTATTTGTTTAAAAATAGAAATCATGAAAGAAAATATTATGCCGGCAATACGATTAACACTGTTTTGTGCTGTGTTTTTCTCGGGTGTTTACACTTTGAGTATTCTTGGAATAGCCCAAATGGCGCCCAATCAAGGTAAAGGTGAAATCGTTACAGTAAATGGGAAAAATCACCATATCAACGTGGCCCAAAAATTCACCGAAAACAAGTACTTTTGGTCTCGACCATCAGCCGTAGATTACAATGCTGCGGGTTCGGGAGGTAGCAATAAAGGGCCAAACAATCCCGATTATTTGGCAGAAGTTGAAGCCAGAATTGATACGTTTTTGCTCAAGAACCCAATGGTAAAAAGAAGCGAAGTGCCTTCAGAATTGGTTACGGCTTCCGGAAGTGGTTTGGATCCGAACCTTTCGGTTCAAGGCGCAAAAGTTCAGGTTAAACGTATTGCTCAGAGCAGAAAAATTTCAGAAACGAAAGTATTAGAAGTAATTCATAAAAATACTGAAAAGCCGTTTTTAGGTTTGTTGGGTACTGAAAAAGTAAATGTATTACGATTGAATATCGCATTAGATAATTTAAAATAAAACTCCTTTAAAAAAGTATGCATTAGCCCGGATAGGAACGGCATCCTTTTTATTGTTCAAGCATAAGTTTCACGACTTTGCTCAGTGTGATGAACAATAAAAAGATAGAGTGTATAGCCGGACTAGCTTCAAATAAAAATATAAAACAATGAAAAAAATAATAATTACTGCTTTAGTAGCCATCGGATTTACAAAAGTTACTGCGCAAGAAGTTGTAAAGGAAAAAAGTCCATTGACATTCTCGGGCTATTTAGAAACCTATTACAGTTATGATTTTGGCAATCCGGACAATCATTTGCGTCCGGGATTTGTTTACAGTCACAACAAGCACAACGAATTAAACCTTAATTTGGCATTTGCTAAAGTGAACTACGCCAAAGATAACATTCGCGGTAATTTTGCATTGATGGCCGGAACCTATGCCGAATACAACTTGGCTGCCGAACAAGATTTGCTAAAAAATGTGTTTGAAGCCAATGTCGGTGTAAAAATATCTTCAACACATAATTTGTGGATTGATGCCGGAATTATGCCCTCGCATATTGGTTTTGAGAGTGCTATTGGGAAAGATTGCCAAACATTAACCCGAAGTATTTTGGCGGATAATTCCCCTTATTACGAAGCCGGTGCCAAAATTGGGTATACTTCACCTTCCGAAAAATGGTATTTGGCGGCCATGTATTTGAACGGTTGGCAACGCATTCAGAAAATTGACGGTAACCAAACCCCGGCTTTTGGAACACAAATTACTTATAAACCAAGCGGTAAAACAACTTTGAATTGGAGTACTTATGTTGGAAACGAACAACCCGATGCCGACAGGAAATGGCGTTATTTCAACAATTTTTACGGTCAGTTTAAGTTGACAGACAAAACCAATTTGACCGCCGGATTTGACATTGGTGCGCAACAAACTGTAAACGGAAGCAGTGATTATGACATTTGGTATTCTCCGGTGGTGATTTTACAATATAAGCCAACGGCTAAAGTTCAGTTGGCTGCGAGAGGCGAATATTACCAAGACAAACAAGGTGTGATTATAGCTACCGGATCAGAAAATGGGTTTAAAACTTACGGTTTTTCGGCCAACTTTGATTATTTGGTCTCTGATAATGTGCTATTCAGAATTGAAGCCAGAAGTTTAGCCAGTAAAGACGAAGTGTTTATAAAAAACGGCAACCCAACGGATACGAATAGTTTTTTAACGACTTGTTTGGCGATTTCGTTTTAATTAAGTTATCCCAAATATGGAGCAAGAGCAACAAAATAATGCCCAACACTTTCTTGATTTAATTCAGAAATCCCGCAAAGGAAAGTTTAAAGTCTACATCGGCATGAGTGCCGGTGTGGGCAAAACGTATCGCATGCTCCAGGAAGCCCATACACTTTTAAAAAACGGTATTGACGTCAAGATTGGATATATTGAAACCCATTTTCGCAAAGAAACCCACGAATTGTTGGAAGGTTTGCCCGTAATTCCGAGAAGAAGTATTTTCTATAAAGGGAAAAATCTGGAAGAAATGGATGTGCAGGCTATTGTCAATTTACGACCAGAAGTGGTGATTGTAGATGAATTGGCACACACCAATATTGAAGGCAGCAAAAATGAAAAGCGTTGGCAAGATGTGATGGAAATATTGGATGCCGGAATCAATGTAATTTCTGCCGTAAATATCCAGCACATTGAAAGTTTGAATGAAGATGTAAAACAAATTACGGGAATAGATGTTCAAGAGCGAATTCCGGATAGCGTATTGCGACTGGCGGATGAAGTGGTCAATATCGATTTGACTTCCGAAGATTTGATTACCCGTTTGAAAGAGGGCAAAATTTACACGCATGATAAAATTCAAGCCGCATTAAATAACTTCTTCAAAGCAGAGCAAATTCTGCAATTGCGAGAATTGGCTTTGAAAGAAGTCGCCAGTCAAGTAGTTAGAAAAGTGGAAAATGAAGTTCCGAAAAACATAGCCTTGCGACATGAAAAACTGCTGGCTTGTATCAGCAGTAATGATAAAACTGCCAAAATTGTTATCAGAAAAGCCGCGCGGTTGGCAAGTTACTACAACGGAAGTTGGTTTGTACTTTATGTTGAAACGCCAAAAGAAAATCCGAATAAAATAGCACTTGACAAACAGCGGCATTTGATTAATAATTTCAAGTTGGCTACCCAATTAGGCGCCGAAGTAATTAAAGTAGAAAGTGATAATATTACCGATGCGATGTTAAAAGTTGTAGAGCAAAAGGCGATTACGACGGTTTGTATCGGGAAACCGCATTTTAATTTATTTAAAGTAATTTTATCCACCACTATTTTCAGAAGACTACTGAATAGTTTGTCGAAATCTAATGTTGATCTTGTAATATTATCTTGATATGAAAATTAAAACCAAACTAAATCTCGGAGTCGGATTATTATTTATTTTGATAATTATCCTTTCATTAGTGAGTGCTTTTTACATTTTTTCTATCAAAAAAGACACCCAAAATATACTTAAAGCCAATTATATTACCTTAGAATATTCTCGTAATATGCTTTCATCGCTGGATAAAATTAGTATCGATGAGGAAAAAGCGATGTTACTTTTCGAAACAAATCTAGAAAAGCAATTGGCCAATATTACCGAAGTAGGAGAGGATACTGCGACCTATGATTTGCAGAAAAATTTCGAGTTATTGATGAAAAACCGAACAGATGAAATGATTAAAGCGCAAATCCGGCAAAATATTTTTGAGATTATGAAACTCAACATGAAAGCCATAAAAGCAAAAAGTGATACTGCCAAGGAAACTGCCGAAACAGCCAATTTATGGATTGCAATAGTGGGCACTTTATGTTTTTTAATTGCATTTAATTTGTTAATTAACTTACCTAATAATATTGCCAATCCCATTACAGAACTTACCTCAAGTATAAAAGAGATTGCAAATAAAAACTACTCGCAAAGAGTAAATTTTACTAACCATAATGAGTTTGGTGATTTGGCTAAATCTTTTAATACAATGGCTCAAAAATTAGAAGAGTACAGTAGCAGTGATTTGCATAAACTTTCGTTTGAAAAGAAGCGTTTGGAAACCTTAATCAACAATATGCATGATCCTATTATAGGCTTAGACAATCAGCATATTGTTTTGTTTATAAATGATGAAGCTCTTAAAATATTGGGATTGAAAAAAGAAGAAGTTGTTGGTCAAGAAACCACTGTATTGGCATTAAAAAATGACTTATTGAAATCGTTAATCTCAGAAGATTTTGAGACCAAAAAGATACCATTGAAAATATTTGCCGACGGTAAAGAAAGTTACTTTCAAAAAGAGACTGTAACTATAACCATTACGCCAACAGGAGAAGAACAAAGAGTCACTATCGGAAACGTTATCATTTTAAGAAATATTACCATTTTTAAGGAGCTTGATTTTGCTAAAACTAATTTTATTGCCACCGTTTCACACGAATTAAAAACGCCGATATCTTCCATTAAAATGAGCCTGCAACTACTTGAAAATAGTGCCACGGGTACAATCAATAATGACCAAAAACAATTGATTGAAAGCATCAAGGACGACAGTGTGCGATTATTGAAAATTACCGGAGAGCTACTCGAAATGTCTCAACTTGAAACCGGTAACATCCAGTTGAAAATGGAAAAAAGCAGTCCGTACGAAATTGTTAATTATGCAGTTGAAGCTGTTAAAGTACAAGCAGAACAGAAGAACATTACATTGCAGCTAGAGTTAGAGGAGTTTTTATCTGCTGTTAGAGCCGATAGTGAAAAAACATCGTGGGTGCTTATTAATTTCCTCACAAATGCTATTCGTTATTCTACAGAAAACAATAAAATAATAATTAAGCTAAGTAATGAAAATAACCAAATCCTTTTCAAGGTTATTGATTTCGGAAAAGGAATTGAAAGTCGTTATAAATCCAAAATATTTGATAAATATTTTCAAATTCCCGGTAGTCATAAATCGGGTACAGGATTAGGATTAGCCATATCCAAAGAATTTATAGAAGCCCAAAACGGAACTATAGGTGTGGAAAGCGAATTAGGATTGGGAAGCACTTTTTATTTTAAACTTCACACAGTCTAATTTTTAACAATCCGCCATATTCACCGCTACAGCCAATCCGCCTTCCGAAGTTTCTTTGTATTTAGAATTCATGTCTTTGGCGGTTTGCCACATGGTATCAATTACTTTATCCAAAGGAACTTTGGCGTTTTTGGCATCGGTTTCCAAAGCTAATTCCGCAGCGTTTATAGCTTTGATAGCGCCCATGGTGTTGCGTTCGATACACGGAATCTGAACCAAACCACCAATAGGATCACAGGTTAATCCTAAGTGATGTTCCATTGCGATTTCGGCCGCCATTAATACTTGCTCAGGAGTGCCACCCATTACTTCGCATAAAGCGCCGGCCGCCATAGCTGAAGATACGCCTATTTCTGCTTGACAACCGCCCATAGCGGCAGAAATGGTAGAGCCTTTTTTAAAGATACTGCCTATTTCTCCGGCCACCATTAGGAATTGCTTGATATGCTTTTCATCGGCTTGGTGGTTTTCAATTACCATATAATACATCAATACAGCCGGTATTACACCCGCGCTTCCGTTGGTTGGTGCGGTCACTACTCGGCCTAATGCGGCATTAACTTCGTTTACAGCGAGTGCAAAACAAGAAACCCATTTTAGGATTTGGCGAAACTTTACTTCGGTTTTGCGAATGGTTTCCAGCCATTCTTGAGGGGAATTATAGTTGGCTAAACCGATGAGGTTTTGGTGCATGTCGAATGCTCGACGACGAACGTTTAATCCACCCGGTAAAATGCCTTCCGAGTGACAGCCTATGTACATGCATTCCAACATGGTATTCCAAATTCGAAGGAGCTCATGATGTACTTCGGTTTCGGTTCGCATAGATATTTCATTGGCGTAAACAATTTCAGAAATGGATTTGTTTTCTTTGATGGTGTACTCTAACAATTCGGCTGCGTTCTGAATTTGAAACGGAAATGCACATTTGATTTGGTGTTTCTTTTTGGCATTGACACGTTCTTCTTTCACCACAAATCCACCACCTATAGAATAGAAGGTAGATTCAATGGTTTTACCATCATTGCTGGTTGCGGTAAACGACATGCCATTAGCATGGAAGGGTAAAAAGTTTTTATTGAAAACAATGTCAGTTTCCGGATTAAACGGAATGAGCATAGTATCAGCTAAATTAATCTGGTGGTTTTTTTTAATGGCTTGGATGATGCTATCAATATTTTGTACCGGGATGTATTCCGGATCTTGTCCGCTTAATCCAAGCATTACCGCATAATCTGTGGCGTGACCTTTACCGGTTAGGGATAAAGAACCGTACAAATCGACTTTAATATGGGCGACTTTACTCAACTCATTAGCTTCTTTTAATTCGTTTAAAAAACGTTCAGCTGCACGCCATGGGCCTAAAGTGTGTGAACTCGATGGTCCAACCCCAATTTTTAGCATATCAAATACCGAAATGCATTCTTCCATTACTATATCGATTTAGTTATAGCAAATATAGAGAAGTATTGTCGATTCTGAAAGCCATTAACAGGTGTAGTTAACTCTCGAACTGATAATGATTTTCTTTACAAGAAGTTAGTACAAGCTAATTGTTGTTGAGCTCCTCTTCCTCTTCAGACAATTCAGTGGTGTCAGCGTTAAAGTACCGGGTAACTTTTTGCTGGTCTTTTTGATTTTGTTTGATAAGATAAACGATTAAGGCCAATAGTGTTGCTACTACTATTCCAATAATAATCCAATTGATTTCCATGGTGTTGCGTTTTAATATAAAATTAAAATACTGTGATGGGATATTTGTTTCAATTGGTTTATCAAATGGTTAAGAAAACATGCTGTTTTAAATTAATCCGGAACCTAAACCAATTGAGACAAGTATTAGTAACAAAGCAACAATGGTTTTTATAAATTGGAGTGTTACTTTCTTTAATAATCTATTGCCAAGATAAGCACCCAATATTGCTGATAAAGTAGCGCAAATTACCAAAGGTAAGTTTTCGGTGAGATCGGCTTTATGGAATTGGGTAGTGTATATGCTCAATCTGGTAATGTCTACTAAAGTTGAAACTACAACGGTTGTAGCTATAAACGCTTCCTTGGTTAATCCTGCCTTAATTAAAAAAGCACTTCTTAAAGCACCTTGAACTCCGGCTAAGCCTCCAAAAAAACCGCTCAAGATTCCGCCAACAGGTAATTTTTCTTTTCCAAATTCCAAACGGTTGAAATAAGGAATAAGATCAATACAAGCAAATACAATCAATAAAAGTGCAATGATAAATTTCACCGGAAATACGGCAATGAGTTTGTTGCCCAATGTATAACTGAATAGGGGTTGGGTATCGGATAGATTCAAAAGTAACCATGATCCCAAAGCAGCGGCAATAACGGCAGGTATTCCGAAGCGGAAGATTACCGTTTTGTCAGCTTTGTTGCCTACTAACAATAGCTTGAAAACATTGTTGAAAAAATGAACTACACCAGTTAAGCCAATAGCGATGTTGGTTGGAAAGAAAATCATAAATACTGGGGTTAAGATTGTCCCCAATCCGAAACCGGAAAAAAAGGTTAAAACAGCAACCAAGAAAGCAGTAATGGAAATGATGAATATTTCCATGGCTTACAGACTTTTACAAATGGCCACAAAGTGAAGTATGGTGCCCAGCAGTACAAACACATGCCAGATAGCGTGGTAAAAGGGTTTATGACTTTTTACATAAAAGTAAACGCCTACAGTATAACTCAGTCCACCGCCTAAAATCCACCAAAACACGGTCAAAGGCACATTGTGAATCAGCGGTTTAATCACAAAAACAATCATCCAACCCATGGCAAGGTACAGTATCACCGAAAACCACTCGAATTTGTGGATGAAAAAAATTTTAAAAAGCGTGCCGAACAATACAATGCACCACATGGTAGTCAGAAATACAAAAGCAGTTGAAGTCGGAAGATATTTAATCATCAACGGCGTGTAAGTACCGGCAATCAGGAAGTAAATACTGATATGGTCGGCAATCTTGAGGATGTTTTTAATTTTTTTCTCTTGAACAAAATGGTATAAGGTTGATGAACTGTAAACTAATAATACACCCACAGCAAATGCGGCAATTCCATAAAAAGAAGTCAAATCCGCTTGATTAAAAGTAATGGTTAAAACGACCGGCATAGCCAAAACACATAATACAATGCCCAATCCGTGTGTTAAAGCATTGGCTAATTCTTCCTGTCGGGTTTGTGCTCTTTCTTTCATGGCTAATTACAGACTACTTTTTTTAGTGGCATATTCTCATTGAATTTTATTTTGGTCACATCTTTAAACTGAGTACTATTCGTTTTACGTTCACCGTAACCCTCTAAAAGTTCGTTGTTAATCCGTTTAAAAACTATTTGACGTTCTTTGCTTTTCCCTTTTGCTATATAGTAGTAATTGGCAACTAAAATATTGTTTTCCCATTTTCCTTTGAAAGCTCCTTGAGTAACTTCTTTACCGGAAAAGGCATAAGTCAAAGTTCCGGTTGTTACTTCGGCCTTGTTTTGAATTTGTAGTTCGATACTATTTCCAGCTATATCAGCTTTGTAACAATCGGAAAGATTGGTTGTTTTAGTCGGAATTTCTCGCTTGGGTTTTCCTTTCGGTTTGAGCGGTTCTATGTTGTCTTTTTTGCAACTAACTGCTGTAATAATAAGGAGGAATAACAGTATTTTCTTGTTCATAGATTTAATTGAAAAGAGCAGGTTATCTTAATGTTTTAAGGGTTTTTTCTTAATCATACCGCCTTTGGTGTCTTTGATGCTATTCATAACCACAAACGCATCGGGTTCGATTTTTTCGATCTCGGTGTTGAGTTTGTTCAATTCAAGGCGAGTGATAACTGTATAAATGATTTCGGTTTCTTTGGTTTCTCCGCGTTTGCCATAGCCACGTTTGCCACTGTAAACCGTAACGCCTCGGCCCATCACTTCAATGATCATTTGTCGGATTTCGTTGCTTTTAGAAGAAACGATGGTTACTCCGATGTATTCATCAATACCTTCTACTATAAAATCCAAAGTTTTGGAAGCGGCTAAATAAGTGATCATCGAGTACAATGCAACTTCAATTCCCAAGAAATAGGCTGCAGCCGAGAAAATTAGTATGTTGATAACAATGATGATATCGCCAATGGTAGTGCCGAATTTTCTGCTAAGGAATATTGCCAAGACTTCCGTTCCGTCTATTACCGCGCCGCCTCTAACCGATAAACCAATACCGGCACCCAAGAAAAAACCACCAAAAACAGCCACTAGAAGATTGTCGTTGGTCACATTGGGAAAGGTTACCGTTGCCAAACAAATGGCCAAACCTGAAATAGCCAAAGCCGTTTTAATGGCAAAAGCTTTTCCCATAACCCTGTATCCCATAATCACAAACGGCAAGTTAACGCCAATGATGAGCATGTACAACGGTATCTTGGTTAGAATAGAAATTAACAAGGAAATACCGGTTGCACCACCGTCTATAAAGTGGTTGGTCAGCAAAAAACCTTTGAATCCGAAAGAAGCTGAAAAAATCCCCAAAGTGATCAAAATAAAATCTTTCGAATTTCTTTTGGCCAAGATGATAAACTCACGGTAGCCCTTTGCTAATTCGTATTTAGAATAGCTTTTGGTTTTGCCGCTTTTTTTTCGCGGTTTTTTCAGTATGGTTTCGATAATGATTTTTTCCCAGAGTGAATTCATAGACTGATGTTTAAGTGCTTATAGTGATAATTGTGTTAATGTACGATAATTTGGCGAAAAGGACAAATGGTTATAAGGGTTTGTTTTTAATTTCTTTGGTAGCAAGGGCCGATACTTTGTTTTCGGCATCAATGGTAACTTTGAGTTCTCGCTTGAACATTGGTTTTTCGTACTGTATATCGTATCGAAATACATAGTCGTCAGTGATTTCGTTGTGTACAATTTCGACCAATTTTAAGTCGATAAATCGTCCGTTGCGCAAGATGATTTTTTGGCAAGTGGTAGAAATTTTCTCGGCAGTAGCATTGGCAATTACTTTCGGAGTTGCTTCGCTTGAGTTAAACACTTTGAAACGCGAGGTATTGCAGGCTTCCAATACTCTTTTGCCCAATTCATAAGCTCTGTCTTTTTTGAGTGCTGCCACAGCTTCCGGTTTTACAATGACTGCCGTTCTTTTTTCGGCTACCGCTATTTCCGGAGTGCTTTTTTGGGTTTTACAGGACGCAAGAAATAGAATAGGGAGTAAGATTATTATTTTTCTCATGGCTGTTTTTTTTAAATGGGCAAAATACCTTTTTCTGTAGCGTAAGCCAAACAGATTAACATTTTGATAATATCGATTCTGTTGATATAACTATTGAAACTATTCATTTTTTACCGGATGATTTCAGCATCGAATTTGTATTTTTGAGACGCTAAAATAAAGTACTATGAAAATTGTTATCTCTCCGGCCAAATCGTTGAATTATGAAAAAACGGTTCCGGTATCAACGTATACCGAACCGCAGTTTTTAAAACAAGCGGCTACCATTCAGAATACTTTAAAAAAGAAAAAGCCTAGCCAACTGTCTGAATTGATGGATATCTCGGCTAAGTTGGCGGAACTCAATTGGCAGCGCAATCAGGATTGGCATTTGCCTTTTACCGCTGAAAATGCACGTCAAGCGGTGTATGCTTTCGACGGTGATGTGTATACCGGTTTGGATGTTTACACTTTGCCGGAGGATAAAATAAGTATTTTACAAGAAAGACTTAGAATCTTATCCGGTTTGTACGGTTTGCTCAAACCACTCGATTTAATGCAGGCGTATCGCCTGGAAATGGGCACTGCTATGCCTGTGGGAAAAAATAAAAACTTGTACGAGTTTTGGAAGAAAACCATCACGAAGGCGTTGAACGATGAGTTGCAAAAAGACGAGTTGTTTCTCAATTTGGCCAGTAACGAATACTTTAGTGCTGTTGATGCCAAAATGTTAAAAGTACCTGTAATTACCCCTGAATTCAAAGACTACAAAGACGGCAAACTCAAAATGATCAGCTTTTTTGCCAAAAAGGCGAGAGGCTTGATGGTGCGTTATATTATAGATACCAATGCTGAAACTCTCGACGATTTAAAAGGCTTTAACTATGAAGGCTACGCTTTTGATGCTAATTTGAGTAAGGGGAATACATTAGTGTTTACGAGGTAAGGGAAAAGGCCCTTCGACAAGCTCAGGGTGACCAAATAAGAGATAGCTAAGTTTGGCCAGGCACGGATTTGACTGATTTTTAAGGATTGGAGATCTTGTGTTGTTAGTTTTTTATTTGTGTAACGGTACTTATGGGGGGTTATTTTACAGCTCTTTTCAATAGCCATCTATAAACTTGTCCTCCCGTGGGTTCCGAGATTGTATAGGCTTGAACAAATTCCCAGCCCTGCTGTCCCATATAATTCATTGCTTCTACCATAGTGGAAAATGTTTTGGCCTTTCCCTTTTTTTCATCAATAATGTAACCACTTTCAAATTCGTTTTCGCTATCTCCATAATCAACCAAAACATTCAAATTTTGTTTTATACTGAAAAGCTTTCTATTGTCAACACCTACAAGTTCGCAATAAACATATTTTATTGGGGAATAATTTTCATCGTTAGTTTTTGAAATTAATCGGATGTTATAATACTTGTTGTTTTCAATTGTGCCTGAATTTCCATCTAAAGTTGTATAGTTTACATTACTCATCACTTTGACCGGATTTATAACATCCATTGTTGTATTGTCTTTTAAATATATTCTGTAGATTTTTTTTTCTTGGCTAAATACTGATAGAGAAACGAATAATAAAAAGTATAAAATGGTTGTCTTCATAAACTTTGACTTTAGAGGTTTTAAGTATTTTTTTTGTGGGGGGAAGTTAAAAAATATATTCCAACGTTTAAAAAGTACTGTAATTAAATAATTTACAACTACCGCTCAAAAGCCAAGTGCGCATAGTAACTGTAGGTGTTGCCAAGTTTTTGGCTACGGATGGCACGGATTTTACTGATTTTCACGAATTTTTAAAGCTATCATTCAAAAAATTACCTTTATACAACACTAATTTAAGGATGTACTTATAGTTTTAGTGTTGGGCATAAAACCTTGTGGCAAAAAAATCAATCATTTTAGATTTTGCCACAACATTGTGGCAAAATTTTTGTTTGTTGAAAAAAATGCCACAAAAACACAAAAGATGAAAAAAGGTTTCAACCCCCGAGAAGTATTGGGTCTTACCCAACACCAAATTGCAAAGTTACTCAACGTAAGCCGAAGCCAATGGTCGATGTATGAACTAGGGCAACGCGATTTGCCTGCCTCAGCTTTTTTGGTTTTGGGGGATATGATGGTGTTTGCGAAAACCATAACAGTACAAACGGCTCCTAAAACCGAACACCAGTTAAAGCAAGAAGCATCATTACAAATAGCACTGCAAAAGCTGTTACAAGAAAACGCTTACCAGCTGGAACGTGTGGCACGGAAATTAGCTCCTTTGGAACAAAAACACCAAGCCCAACTCAAAACCCTACAGTTGTTAGCTTACTTAAAGACTCAAAATCTCAATACCGGAACACCTCAATCTAAAAACTTAGAGCGGATTACCACCCAAACGATAAATGGCGTTACCCTCAAAGATTTGCTTCAAATTGTAAAATGGCAAATGAAACTCGAAATGTTGCAAGCGGAGAAGCAGTGGCTGGAAGAGCGTTTGAAAATTATGAGTGATGAATTATGACCCGAGGCGCAGCCGAACGGTATAGAGCGCAGCGGAATAAATTATGATTTTTGAATTATTTTTATCTCTCATCTCTTAGTCCCTTATCCCTCACAAGGCATAGTCATCAACATCCTCATAAAAAAAGCCCCTCGAAAGGAGCTTTGCATTATCGTGTGTAATAATACTCTTGGTATTCTAAACTGGTTTCTCGGGTAATCTTGCGTTGGTCACGGGCTAGTTCTCGCATGGCTTCAACACCTTTCTTGGCGCAGCGCTTTACTTTGGTTAGGCGAGAGGAGAAGTCTAATAGTTTTTTGGCATCTTCCGGACTTAATTTCGTTTGCAGTTCTTCAACAAAATGGGAGAACTCACTCACCACTTCTTGGTTTTCATTGTAGTCCGTAGTCAAGTCTTCGAGCAAGTCATCAATTTCTTTGCTGATTTCTTTAAGGTGACTTTCGCTCTTTTGGTGAAGCTCTGTTATGAGTTTTTTTTCTCTGTTATTAAAAAGTCCCATGATAATTTGATTTTAGTTGGTTGGTTTTGATAGTGTTAACCAAATTTAGGGAATTGTTTCTAAAATCAATGCAGATTGTTAATAACTTGTAAAAGAGTGTTTTAGTGCATGGCTTCGCTTGGGTTGACTTTGTTTTTACCTTTCTTGATTAATAAGATAAAGGGTATGCAGAACAAGAATAAAACACCCAAATACAGGAATACATCCATATACGAAAGCACGGTACTTTGCTTGGTAACACTCAATTCCATGACTTTGTAGGCTTTTTGCAAGGCAATTTCAGCGCTGTATCCTTTGGCTATAAAGGCGTTCTGTAAACCGTGTATTTTTTCCTGAACCGCGACTCGAGTAGGATCTAAATACCCAATCAAGTTAACGCGATGTTCTTGCCCGAATCGCGCCAAGAAAGTCGTGATAATGGCTATCCCGAACGAACCGCCCAATTGTCGCATCATTCCCGTAAAAGCGGCTCCTTCTCCTATGCTTTTGCCTTTCAAACCCGAAAGCGATAAAGTAGTTATGGGTACAAACAAGAGTCCCAATCCCAATCCGCGGACAATTAACGGCCAAAACATATGTTCTTCACCAGTATCCGGTGTCATAATGTTGTGCATCCAATAGGTGAATATAAAGAATGATAAAAAGCCCATGGCCACTAAGTAGGTTTGTGGTACTCCGCGCTGGATCAGTTTACCGATAAAAGGCATCATAATAGCTACAGTAATCGAGCTTGGCACCAATAACAATCCGGCATCTGTTGCCGTCCAACCTAGAATAGATTGAGTATAAATCGGAATAATGAAAGTCGAACCATACAACCCAAATCCCATTATAAAACTCATCACCACGCCCACACGCAGGTTACTGTCTTTGAGTACTTTTAAATTTACTATCGGATAAGCATAAGACAACTGTCGCCAAACAAAGAAAAACAAACCAACTACGCTTAGTACCGATAATCTCATGATCCATTCGTCGTTAAACCAATCGTCCTGCTGACCGTGTTCTAAAACGTATTGTAGCGAACCGATAAAAGCCGACAGCAAAACAATCCCAATCCAATCCACTTGATGGGCTTTGAGTTTTTCGCCGTATTTCGGACTTCGTACAAACGATAAGGTCAAAAGAGTTGCAATAATACCGATTGGTACATTGATGTAAAAAATATAAGGCCATGAAAAATGATCGACCAAATAACCTCCCAATGGCGGGCCCAAAGTAGGGCCTACAATCACACCCATACCATAGATAGCTTGAGCCATGCCGCGTTTTTCTACCGGATAACTTTCCGTTATAATGGTTTGTGCTGTTACTAACAAAGCGCCGCCACCCAAACCTTGTATGAATCGAAACGCTACCAATTCCCAAATGTTATCGGCATTACCACACATAAAGGAAGCTACCGTAAAAATGATAATTGAAGCGGCAAAGTAGTTTCTTCGACCAAATTGCTGCGACAACCAACTCGTCATCGGAATCACAATGACATTAGCAATGGCATAAGCGGTAATCACCCAAGCCACATCGGTTAAAGACGCACCCAAACTGCCTCGCATGTTGTTCAGCGCTACGTTCACAATGGTCGTGTCCACAATTTCCAAGAGCGCACAAAGCACCGCAGTAATGGTGATAATAACCCTGCGAAAGCCATATTCAACCAAATCTTCCTGAACGACTGCTGTTGCCATTTTTTTAAATCTATGAATTATGAATTTTTTTCCCTTATCTCTTATTTTGTCACCCTGAGCTTGTCGAAGGGCCTTATCCCTTACTTCAAAATCACATCCACTTCCGCGTTCATACCCGAACGCAACAATTGTAGTTTTTTCGAATCATTATTAGCTGTAAAGTTGATTCTAACCGGTAGTCTTTGCACTGTTTTGACAAAGTTTCCACTGGCATTGTCGGGAGGCAAAAGAGAGAATTTAGATCCGGTAGCCGGCGAAAAAGACGTAATTTCACCTTCAAACTCAGTACCCGGAAACGCATCGATTTTCAATTTTACTTGCTGACCCACACGCATTTTGTCGAGTTGGGTTTCTTTAAAATTGGCCACTACCCAAGTTTCTTGGTTGTTAATGATGTAAAACAACGATTGTCCGGGTTGTACCAATTGTCCGGGCTGCATGTCTACGGTAGAGACTTGCCCGTCAATTGAAGCTTTTACTACAGTATATGATAAGTTCAAATTGGCTGCATCCAGTAAAGCTTTGGCTTTTTTAACGTTGGCTTCAGCGACTAACACTTGTTTGTTGCTGACATTGGTTTTGGCCGAGGCTACGGTTTTTTGGTAAGCAGAAGCTTTTTGTTGCTCTTGTAAAATACGCAATTGGCTTTCCGCTTCTTGTTTGGCCGCTTCCGCTTGTTCAAATTGCTGTTTGGTAATTGAACGATTTTTGTACAAGTTGTTGTAACGCTCGAAATCGGCTGTAGCTCTGCGCAATCTGATTTTAGCCGTTTCAATGGTTCCGCTCGCCGATTTCACATTGGCATCCGAAACGGCAACATTAGCTTCCGAAGTGGCAATATCAGCTTTAGCGGCTTCGTAGCTGTTTTCGGCGGCTACCAGAGCGGCTTTGGCTTCGGCTACTTTAACCAAATAATCGCTGTTGTCTATGGTGAACAGCGTGTCACCTTTTTTAACCAACTCATTGTCTTTCACAAAAACCCGACTAATGTAACCGCCAACTCTGGGGATAATGGGGTTCATTTTTTTAGACACTTGTGCATCGTCTGTGGTTTCATGCGACAATGAGTGGATGTATTTATATCCTCCGTAAGCTATTCCGAGTATCAGGAATACTATAAAAATGAGCGTGAATTTTCTATTGGTTTTTGTAGCTGTCATAAGGCTGTATTTAGTTTTGAGTGAGTTGTAAAGAATTTAGTAATTGTCCCGAAGCAAATTGTAGTTCGTAGTATTTCTGAGCCACATCGGCTTTTGAGAGTGCTTGGTTGATTTGCGCCTGAAGTTGTTCAAAATCGGCTTCCAATAAATCATTGGTGGTCGACAAACTGTTGTCGTATTTGTCTTTTACAATGCGGTAATTTTCCGAAGCTTGGGCTACTGCTTCATCGTATACGGCACTTTGTTTGAGCGATAAGTTGTAGTTTTCACTGGCTTGGAAGACTTCTTCTTTGACTTGTTCGTTCAGTTGTTCTAATGCTAAAGAAGTCTCTTTGGCTTTGCTTTGGGCGAATTGCACTTGCTTGCCGTTTTTAAAAATACTCGACAAATCATACGAAAAGCCCAATCCGAAGTTCATCGCATTCGTTACGGTCAACACATTGTTTAAATCTAAGGCAATGTAACCACCGCTGAGGGCTAGGGAAGGATAGTAATTGCTTTTGGCGACTTTAATCTCGCTATCTGCAGCTGCTTTTTTGAGCGATAAGGCTTTGAGGTCGTTTCGTTCGCCTTCCGATTTTTGGTACGGATGAGCAGCCATATCTTTTTTGATGGCTTCAATATCAATATCGACCACCGTACTTTCCGGTAGTTTTAATAAAGTGATGAGTTGATAATTGGCAACCGCAGCGTTCTTTTTGGCATTGTCTAGCGCCAGTTTTATGTTGGATACCTGCAATTGGGCTTTCAGTAAATCGTTTCGGGCAATTAAACCGTTTTCTTCCATCGCAGTAAAGTCTTTTACCCTTTGTTCCGCAGTTTTCAAATTATCGGCTATCAGCAGTGTCATTTGTTGGGCTTTGTAAAGTGAAGCGAACAATTCTACTACTTCAAGTCCTATAGCTTCATTAGAGTGCTTTTTAGCGAAGGTTTCAGCCTGGTATAGGCTTTCGGATGTTTTGATGCTATTTTTAAGCTTAAAACCGCTGAAAATCGGCATCGTCACATTGGCTTGGCCTAACAGTAATTGGTCTACTTTGAGTGGTGCAGCAGGTTCTGAACTGGAATTTGACTGCAAATTGGATTTTACGTTGGCACTCGATAAGCGCATGTATTGGCCTGAGATTTTGGCGCCGGGATATTGATTGTTTTTGGTGTTGGCCAACGCCAACTCGGCGCTTTTTACTTTTGTAGTAGCCAGTTCTGCCGAAGTACTGTTTTGCACAGCCATTTCGATGGCTTCTTTTAAAGTCAACTTTCTTTTTTCTTGAGCATATCCTGAACCTAAACTCAAAAGAGTCAAGAAAAATAGGAGAGAAGCTTGTTTTTTCATGTTTTGTATTTTGTTATTTGCAACTACCATTGCTTAATTTATCGGTTATTCGAATCAAAAACCAGCAATGCTTTAATCGTTTTCTGAATATGAGCGGTGAGTTCGGTTAGTACGTAGTTTTCAAAGTCGGCCTCAGTATTTAAATTAAGTACTTCTTTGTAATACACTTTGTTCATGTGCATGTGACTATAGCTACCCAAGATGATGGTAGGTAATAAAGTCACATTGATGTTGGGTTGGAAAACACCTTGATCTTGCCCTTCTTTGATGATGTTTTCCAGAAATCGCAGGTTGTTTTTTTTGACTTCGGTAAAGGTTTGCAAGTTGATTTCTCTTTTATTGTTCGATAACTCGAAGTGTAAAATTTGGTAAATACTGCGATTTTGGTGTACGCGTTGGATGTAGTAGGCGATAAGTTTATCCATTTTATCCAAAGGCGAAATATTTTCCTGGTACAAATTCTCCAAGTGCATGCTCATCGCTTTGATACGATAAATTACCAAAGCTTCCAGCAACTTTTCTTTGGAACCGAAATAATAGGAAATCATCGCAATGTTGATATTTGCCTTTTTGGCAATATCCCTAACCGAAGTTCCATCGAAACCTTCTTCGGCAAAGAGCTTTTCGGCAACTTGAAGTATTTCGATTTGCTTTTCGTTAAAATCTGTCATAAGGGTCATGAATTAATTTCGAGTACAAAGTTAAACAAGTGTTTAAATTAAACGTTTGTTTAAATCAATTTTAACATATTTTTGAAGAGAAAAACACTTATAGATAAATCTTATAGTAGATGTTTATTAATTTGTTTTTCAGTTGTATAAATAAAATTATCTAAAGTATATTATTGATAAAATTTTTTATATCGGATATTTTGTTTTTACTGATGAATTGGATAAAACTACTCCCGATTATAGCTCCTTTTTGGTATTTGATAGCTTGTTGAAAAGTGATTTTGTTGCTGATGCCGAAGCCAATTAACTGCTGATTTTTCAAATTCATTCGAGCAATTCTTTCAAAAAACTGCAGCTGATTTTCCTCAAATTGGTCTTTGCTCCCGGTTACGCCTGCGCTGCTTACCATATAAATGAAAGCATTGGAATTGTCATCAATTAGTCGGATTCTTTCTTCTGAGGTTTGCGGCGTGATTAGGAATATCATTTGAATGCCATAGGAATCGAAAAGTTTCTTATAATCAGAAAGATAGATTTCCAGCGGTAAGTCCGGGATAATCAAGCCGTCAATTCCTGTTTGTCGGCAGGCTTTCAGGAAGTTTTCTATTCCAAATTGCAGCATTGGGTTGAAATATCCCATAATGATTAACGGAATATCAACAGTGTTTCTGATATCTTTCAATTGCTCGAAAAGTAAAGTTGTAGTCATGCCGTTTTGCAAGGCTTGCATAGAGCTTGATTGTATCGTTGGGCCGTCGGCCAAAGGATCACTGAAAGGCAATCCGATTTCGATAACATCTACCTTGTTTCGGGCTAATTCTTCTATTAAACTTTTAGTATCATTTAACTTAGTAAAACCTACTGTAAAATAAATAGATAGAATTTTATTTTTAGCTGATAATTGTTGTTGAATTCGGTTCATTTTTATAAATCAAAATAGTTTGTATAAGTGTTTAAATCTTTGTCGCCTCGCCCGGATAAATTGATGACAACGATGTCTTCCGGTCGGAATTTTTTTTGCTCTAAAACGGCAAAAGCATGAGCGGTTTCTATAGCAGGAATGATGCCTTCGGTTTGGGCTAATGCTATTCCGGCTTGCATTGCTTCTTTGTCGGTTACAGCGATAAATTCAGCTCTTCGGGTTTGGAACAAATGCGCGTGTAGCGGACCAATTCCGGGATAATCCAATCCGGCCGAGATGGAATAGGGTTCAGTAATTTGTCCGTCTTGTGTTTGCATTAATAAGGTTTTGCTTCCGTGTATAATTCCCATTTTGCCTAATGCAGAGGTGGCAGCACTTTCTCCGCTGTAAATACCTTTCCCGGCGGCTTCTACAGCTATTAATTTTACTTTTTCTTCCTCTAAAAAATGATAAAAAGCACCGGCAGCATTGCTTCCGCCACCAACACAAGCAATAACATAATCGGGGTTTTGGCGGCTTTCTTTTTCCAGTAATTGTTGTTGGATTTCTGCTGAGATTACACTTTGAAAACGTGCCACCATATCCGGATAAGGATGTGGTCCTACCACGGAACCAATGATATAAAAGGTGTCTTCCGGATTGCTGATCCAATCGCGTATGGCTTCGTTGGTGGCGTCTTTCAAGGTTTTTGAGCCTGAAACCGCCGCTCTGACTTCGGCGCCGAGCATTTTCATTCGGGCCACATTTGGAGCTTGACGTTGGATGTCTACTGCTCCCATATACACTATGCACTGCAAACCCATCAAAGCACAGACCGTTGCAGTGGCAACACCGTGTTGTCCGGCTCCGGTTTCGGCGATGATTCGGGTTTTACCTAATCTTTTGGCTAGTAGGATTTGGCCGATGGTGTTGTTGATTTTGTGCGCACCGGTATGGCATAAGTCTTCGCGTTTGAGGTAGATTTTAGCGCCAAATTGCTCTGATAAGCGCTTGGCATAGTAAAGTGGCGTTGGGCGGCCGACATAGTCCCGTAAAAGCGCTTTAAATTCGTCTTGAAACGAAGGTTCGTTACTGATGGTTAAATACTGTTGGCGCAAGGCTTCTACATTCGGGTAAAGCATTTCAGGGACAAAAGCGCCGCCGAATTCGCCGTAAAAGCCTTTTTCATTAACGTTATAAGTGGTTTTCATAGCTGTTCTTTGATTTTTTTAAGGAATGTTTTTAAGGTTTCGGGATTTTTCTGCCCGGGTTGTGTTTCAAACCTACTATTGAGGTCGAGTGCAATACAGTGTCGGGCGGATTCAGTTTGGAGGAAAATCTGCAAATCAACAAGGCTTTCGGGTCCGATACCACCGCTCAAAAAATACGGTTTGTCGAGATGATATTGTTTCAAAAGCTGCCAATCGAATGCGGTTCCGTTGCCGCCATATTGGTCGCCTTTGGTGTCAAATAAAAAATAGTCGCAATAGTTTTTGTAAAATTCTAAAATTTTAAAATTAAATTGATTATCTATATTGAATGATTTTATTACTTTAAGTTTTAATAGTTGAACAGAACGGCAAAAATCCGGACTTTCTTCACCATGCAATTGAATGGTTTCCAATTGGTGTTGTCTTGCTTTTTCTTTGATTTCTTTTACTGTTGCATTGACAAAAACGCCGACTTTGGCAATCGATTTTTCCAAGCTCGGAATTTCGTTTTCCAACAAGCGTGGAGATTTATCGTAAAAAATAAAGCCTAAATAATCGGGTTGTAAAGTCGCTATTTCTTTACTGTTTTCAGGGTATTTCATACCGCATATTTTAATTTTCATACCGCTTTTAATTGTTCTAGTAGTGTGGCTAATTCGGCTCCGGGATTGTTAGTTTTCATAAAAGCTTCACCCATCAAAAAGCCATTAAATCCGGCACTTTTGAGTAGTTTGATTTCCGCTGCTGTGTGTAAGCCGCTTTCAGAAATCTTTACAACATTATTCGGGATTTTATCAACTAAGGCTAAACTGGTGTCCAAACGCACTTCAAACGTTTTGAGATTTCTGTTGTTCACGCCAATCATATCCAATTCGGGTATCAGACTTTTATCCAATTCCGCTTGGTTGTGGACTTCCAACAACACTTCTAAGGCGATAGAATGCGCAAAAGCAGCGAGGGTTTTTATTTCCGATTGGGTCAAAACTGCGGCAATCAGTAAAATGGCATCGGCACCATACGCTTTGGATTCCAAGATTTGGTATTCGTCGACAATGAATTCTTTGCGCAATAAAGGTGTTTTGACGCTGGCTTTTGCTAGTAAAAAATCGTCTAAAGAACCACCAAAAAAGTTAGTGTCTGTCAATACTGAGATTCCACTTGCTCCGGCATCTTCGTAGCCTTTAACGACATCTTCCAAGAATAAATTGTGGTTGATAGTAGCTTTGGATGGAGAACGGCGTTTGTGTTCGGCTATAATCCCGAATGGCGAATGCAATACGGATTTGCTCAATGAAGTAGTCCGGCTGTTGAATAGCGCTGTATTTTCCAATTGGTTTGCCGAGACAAGGCTTTTCTTAAAAACTACTTCTCGTTTTTTCTGTGCTATGATTTGGTCTAAGATGTTCATGTTAACTGGCTGATTTTTTGAAGTTTTTGTAATTTTTCTAAGGCTTTTCCGGATTGTAAACTGGCTTCCGCTTTGGCAAAAGCTTCAGGAATACTGCAGTTTTCCACTGTGGCGATGGCTAAAGCTGCATTGGCGCAAACAGCATTTTGTTGGGCTTTGGTGCCGTTACCGGAAATGATATTCTTAAAAATTTCAGCCGATTCTGCTACAGTAGTGCCGCCTTTTAGGTCTTCAAGCG
Organism: Flavobacterium sp. FEMGT703F; assembly: GCA_002786385.1. Classification (GTDB taxonomy): domain Bacteria; phylum Bacteroidota; class Bacteroidia; order Flavobacteriales; family Flavobacteriaceae; genus Flavobacterium; species Flavobacterium cheonhonense. The sequence goes on along the minus strand of PGCN01000008.1, from coordinate 110,461 downwards.
CTAAAGCAGAAAGGTTGAAATCGCCGGCATTTATAATGCTCTCTCTGGCCTTGGTGATGATTTTGGCATCGGCGGTTAGTGAAATTTCATCAAAACCGTCTAAAGCGTGAAGAATGGTGTAATTAACTGAGGTGTTTTGGTACAGATAAGCATACATACGGGCCAATTCTAAACTGAAAACACCCACCAATTGATGCTTCGGAAACGACGGATTGACCATTGGTCCCAACATATTAAAAAAGGTTTTAACACCTAATTCTTTTCGAATCGGACCAACGTTTTTCATCGCCGGATGGAATAACGGCGCGTGTAAAATGGCGATATTGGCTTCTTCCAAACATTTGGTTAAAAAGGTTTTATCATTGCTGAATTTCACGCCCAAAGTTTCCATTACATTGCTGGAGCCGGATATAGAAGAAACGCCGTAGTTGCCGTGTTTGGCGACATGAATTCCTGCGCCTGCAGTGACAAATGATGCCAAAGTAGAAATGTTGAACGTGTCTTTGCCATCGCCACCGGTTCCGCATAAATCGATGGTGTTGTAAGCCGAAAAATCGATGGGAATGCAAAGTTCCAATAAGGCTTCTCGAAAACCGGAAAGTTCTTCAATTGTGATGTTTCGCATCATATAAACCGTTAAAAATGATGCAATTTGACTCGGATTGTACTGTCCGTTAGAAATGTTGACTAAAACGGTTTTGGCTTCCTCTTTACTGAGGGTTTCGTGATTGATTAATCGTTGGAGTATGGGTTTCATAATTCTTAGTTTAGGTGAACTGCCGAAGTGTCGACAGCATAATAAAGTTACTGTCGACGTTGGGCAGACAGTAAACTAAGCGTTAAGCCAGTTTTTTAAGATGGTTTTGCCGTGTGGCGTAAGTACGCTTTCGGGATGGAATTGAACGCCTTTAACGTCAAGCGTTTTGTGTCGGAGCGACATGATTTGGCCGTTTTTGTCGGTGGAAGTGATTTCTAAAACTTCCGGAAAATCAGCGGTGTTAACTACCCATGAATGGTAGCGTCCGACTTCAAATTCTGACGGTAAATCTTTAAAAAGGGATTCATCGGTAACAGTAGGGTTGACTGTAGTTGCCACGCCGTGGTAGACTTTCTCTAAATTGATTAGGTTACCACCAAAAACTTCGCCTATGGCTTGTTGACCCAAACAAACGCCTAAGATACTTTTGGTAGCGGCGTATTGAGCAATGATGGGTTTGAGTAAACCGGCTTCATCGGGTATACCCGGACCGGGAGAAAGAAGGATTTTATCGAAAGAGTCCAATTCTTCCAATTCGAGTTCGTCGTTGCGAAAGACAGTCACCGTGGCGTTCAAATCTTCCAGATAATGAACCAAATTATAAGTGAAGCTGTCGTAATTGTCGATAACGGCTATTTTCATGTTGTAAAGTTAAAGGGTTTCTGCTAATTCTAATGCTTTATTTAACGCGTTTAGTTTGTTGTAAACTTCTTGTGTTTCGTTGACTTCCGAAGAACTTTCCACAATTCCGGCACCGGCTTGATAATGCAATTGGTGGTTTTTGCTAAGGAAGGTGCGAATCATAATGGCGTGATTAAAGTTGCCTTCGAAGTCCATAAAACCAATGGCGCCGCCGTAAAAACTTCGGTTGACAGGTTCTATTTTTTCAATTAATTGCATTGCTTTGTATTTTGGAGCGCCACTTAAAGTACCGGCAGGAAAAGTATTCGCTACCAAAGTCATAGTGTTTTCTTTTAAATGACCGCTGACTTTAGAGACGAGGTGGATCACATGCGAAAAAAATTGGACTTCTTTGTATTTTTCCAGCGTAACCTTGTCACAATTTCGGCTTAAATCATTTCGCGCTAAATCAACCAACATTACGTGTTCGCTGTTTTCTTTCGGATCTTCAGCTAGTTTTTTGGCGAGTGCGGCATCTTGTTCGTCGTTACCGGTTCGCAAAAATGTTCCGGCTATCGGATGGATTTCGGCTCGATTGTTTTTGATGATCAATTGGGCTTCGGGCGAAGAACCGAAAATCTTGAAGTTGCCATAATCGAAATAAAACAAATAGGGTGAAGGATTGATGTTGCGCAAGGCTCGATACACGTTGAATTCATCGCCTTTGAAGGCTTGGGTAAATCTTCGGGACAAGACCAATTGGAATACGTAGCCACGATGACAGTGTTTTTTGGCTAAAGTAACCATCGCTTTGAATTCGGCATCGTTTAAGTTTGACTGCACATTGCCCTCTTTAAAGAAACGGAAACTGGCAAAGGCTTTGGTTTGTATTAGTTTTTCGATTTCGGCGGTATTATCCGAATTATCGGTGCTGTGGCAAAAAATATAGGCTTCGTTTTTGAAATGGTTGATGGCGATGATGTTTTGATATACAGCGTAATACAAATCGGGTAAAGTCAAATCGCCGTCTTTTTTACTGATGTTTATTTTGTCGAAATAACGCACGGCATCATAACCGATATAGCCAAATAAACCGTTGTTGATGAATTTAAAGGGATTGGGTTCGGGTTTGAATTGTTTCACAAAAGTTGCTAATTCCCGAATGATATCAGTTTCAGGAGTAACAGTACCAACAGTCGTTTTGCCATCGGGAAAAGATTGGGTTAGGCTATTGTTTTCTAATTTGATAAACGCTATCGGGTTGCAACAGATGTAGGAGAAACTGTTGTCTGAAGCATGATAATCGCTGCTTTCCAACAATATGCTATTGGGGAATTTGTCGCGAATTTTCAAATAAACACTCACCGGTGTAAGCGTGTCGGCTAAAATTGATTTGTAACGAGTGTGAAGCGGATAATTTTTCATAGTGTAATTTTTGGGCATAAAAAAAGGCTTGTCGTGAATGACAAGCCTTTTTGGATATTTAGATTTTAAAATATACTCATAGCGGACCAATTCACGACGTTCGACGTAAAGTATTCCACCACCAAGTATTGTTTAAAATGTTGTTCATTGTGAATGATTTTTGACAAAGTTAGCCAAGTGCCTTTGAATATCCAAACAGAAAATAAAAAAAACCTCGAAAAATCGAGGTTTTGATTTCATAACAATGTTTCCCGTAATTAGAATTGTAAGCTTACTTTCAATTCAAATTCATCATAGATGGTTTTGTCTCCTAAACCTTCGAAGAAACTTTTAGAACCGTATTTGATATCGTATTTAGCGCGATCAACCACTACAGTTGCAGTAGCGTTGTTTCCTTTAACGTTCAAGTCGAAGTTAACCGGTTTGGTGATACCTTTGATGGTTAAATCGGCTGTAACTCCGTATACTCCGTTTCCTTTATCAGCAATTTTAGTGAATTTTAAAGTAGCTGTTTTGAATTTGTCAGTACCAAAGAAATCATCAGCTTTCAAGTGACCGTCTAATTTAGCTTTCCATTCTCCGGTTAAGTCAGTAGTGTTGATAGAAGTCATATCTACTGTAAAGTTACCACCGGCTACATTTTTACCTTTAAAAATCAACATCCCTTCTTGGAAATTGATGGTTCCGCTGTGTTCTCCTGTTACTTTTTTACCAACCCAGTTGATGGTACTTTTTTCAACGTTGATTTTTTTGTTTTGAGCTGTAGCAGATGAAACACCGAAAGCTACGAATAAGGCAAGAGCAATAGTTTTTAAATTTTTCATTGTAAGTAATTTTTAGTTATTGATTATAAATTGATAAATAATTCTTGTTCTGATTTGCGTACTTTAGCATAGCTTTGAGTGGCGTCTTCTGCGTGACGGTAACCGATAGTAGCGATAAGACTTGCGTTTAAACCTTTTTCATTTAAACTTAGAATTTCATTTACTTTTTCCGGTTCAAAACCTTCCATAGGAGTGACGTCAATGTTTAACTCGGCTGCAGCATTCAATAAGTTACCTAAAGCTAAATAGGTTTGCTTAGAAGTCCAAATATTTTTTTGTTCAGTTGTTAGTGAGTTGATTTTCGATTTCATGAAGTCGCCATAGCCTTGTAAAGCATCTAATGGTAAGCTTCTGGTTTCGGCTACATTGTTTAGATAAGCATCGATTTCAGCATTTCCAATATTAGTAACATTAGCAAATACCAAAACATGAGAAGCATCAACCAGTTGCGCTTGTCCCCAGGCGGCTGGCTGTAATTGAGCTCTTAATTCAGGGTTTTCTACCAAAATAACTTGGTAAGGTTGTAAACCGTATGAAGAAGCGCTCAACCGGATAGCCTCTTTTAGGGTTTGTAAATCGGCATCCGATACTTTTTTAGTAGCATCGAATTTTTTGGTGGCATAACGCCAATTGGCATTTTTTATAAAGTTACTCATAGCAATATATAATTAAATTAAAGTTCTGTATTTTTCTAATAGTGTATTCAATAGAATTATTTCATCTTCGGTAAGATTGTTAGCGAATAACTTTTCGTGTTCGTCTACTTTCGGATCCAATTCGGTTAGTAAGTCTAAGCCTTTTTGGGTGATGAGGACTTCTATTTTACGACGGTTATCCGGACATACATTACGGGTTACCAAATTCTTCAATAAGAGTTTGTCAATCAATCGGGTAGTGTTGCTGTTTTTGGCTAACATGCGCTCTTGTATAATACACATATTGGCCGGATTCCCTTTTTGTCCTCTTAAAATACGCAATACATTGTATTGTTCGCCTGATAAATCGTAAGGTTTCAGAATTTCGTTGAACTTGTCATTAATCACGTTTTGGGTGTACATGACATTTAAAATCACCTTTTTGGCATTTTTCAACGCTACATTTGATTTTATGACTTCCTCGATTTTCATAATTACTATTACAATATTTGTAGGTACAAATGTAAAAACATTTTTATTTGTATATACAAGTGTTTTGTTATTTTTTTGTTAATTTTTAAAAACACCCAACGGAATAGGCGAGAAATGGTTTTTGCTCAACCAAGAAATGCTTTATCTTTGTTAAGTTAATATTTTATAATGATGAACTTATCACAGCAAGATTGGAAGACGCAATTGGATAGAGATCCGGATGCCGTTATTTTAGATGTCAGAACAGCAGAAGAATGTAGCGAAGGTTATATTCCCAAAGCCATCAATATTGATATATATAAAGGACAAGGCTTTATTTATGCGGTAGACGAATTGGATAAATCCAAAAACTATTATGTGTATTGTAAAGCCGGAGGCCGTAGTGCACAAGCTTGTCAGATTATGAATCAAATGGGATTTGAAAACACCTATAATCTTGATGGTGGTTTTATGAATTGGAAAGGCGATGTGGCTTTTTCAAACGAAGACTAACCTATGAATATCCCGGCTTCAAATAAACCCAGAGTGGTAATAATCGGCGGCGGTTTTGCCGGTTTAGCCTTGGCCAAAAAACTCAAGAATAAAAACGTTCAAGTGGTTTTGCTGGACAAACACAATTACCATACTTTTCAGCCGTTGTTGTATCAGGTTGCCACAGGAGGCTTGGAAGCCGGATCTATTGCCTATCCGATTCGAAAGGTAATTCAAGAATACCCTGATTTTTATTTCAGGCTTACAGCTATCAAAGAAATAGATACCCAAGAAAAGAAAGTCATTTCCGAGATAGGCGATTTGCATTACGATTATTTGGTGATTGCCACCGGTTCCAAAACCAATTATTTTGGGAATAAGGAAATTGAGCGCAACGCCATGTCGATGAAAACGATTCCGCAATCGTTAAATATTCGCAGTTTGATTTTGGAAAATTTCGAACAAGCTGTTTTGCAACGGGAAGATAGCGAAAAGCGTTTATTGATGAACTTTGTATTGGTAGGTGCCGGACCAACCGGAGTCGAATTAGCCGGTGCTTTGGCCGAAATGAAAAAAGCCATATTGCAAAAAGATTACCCCGATTTAGACATCTCCAAGATGGAAATCAATTTGATTCAAAGTGGCGACCGAATTCTGAACACGATGAGCGAAAAATCATCGGCCGCATCCGAAGCTTTTTTAACCGGTTTGGGCGTGAAAGTATGGAAAAATGTACGAGTAACTAATTACGACGGACGGACAGTTACCACCAATTCCGATGTGACTTTTGAAACCGCTACCGTAATTTGGACTGCCGGAGTACAGGGTGCCGCTATTCGCGGTTTAAAAGCAGAGGCTTTACTCGAAAAAGTAGAACGCATTAAGGTAAACGAATTCAATCAAGTGAAAGGATATGAAGATATTTTTGCCATAGGTGATATCGCGCTGATGGAAACACCCGATTATCCGCTAGGACATCCCATGATGGCACAGCCGGCCATCCAACAAGGCCAACTTTTAGGCGATAATCTGATAAAATTGATTGGTGGCCGAATCATGTCACCTTTTCAATACCACGACAAAGGTTCGATGGCAACCATCGGCAGGAATTTGGCCGTAGTAGATTTGCCCAAATACCATTTTAACGGCATTTTTGCCTGGTTTGTTTGGATGTTTGTGCATCTGTTTTCTTTAATCGGTTTTAAAAACAAAGCGGTTGTTTTTATGAATTGGGTATACAATTACATTCGTTTTGACCGCGAAGGCAGATTAATAGTTCGTCCGTACAAGAAAAGAAGTTTTACCACCTTTACCAGCGATGAAATCTAACCATGAAGAAACTTCTTTTATTATTTGCGGCTGTAGTTTTAGTTTCCTGTAAATCGTCTTATTTAAGTGCGAAAAAATCAGCGGTACTGCTCGATATCAATCAAGAAAAAGACGAGAATGCTTTTGTCAACCTGAAAAACTACAGCAACGATTTTGTCTTCGACATGAAATATGCCACAGCGGATAATTTTCTTAAAGAACAAGTTTATCCATGCGACGAGTGTTTTCTCAGGGTTAAAACCATAAAGGCTTTATTGCATGCCAATCAAGCATTCATAGCAAAGGGTTACCGTATTAAATTGTACGATTGTTACCGACCATTAGCCATCCAAAAAAAGATGTGGAAAATAGTGCCGAATCCCACTTATGTAGCCAATCCGAAGAAAGGGTCCATACACAATAAAGGCGGTGCGGTTGATATTACTTTGGTGGATTCCTTGGGTGTAGAATTAAATATGGGTACCGGTTTTGATTTCTTTGGTCCTGAGGCCGGACACAATTACACTGATCTTTCGGCGGAAATTTTAGCCAATCGACAATTGTTAAAAAGCATAATGCTGCAATACAATTTCAAATCTTTCGATTCGGAGTGGTGGCATTACAATTTGAACAACAGTGCAACCGATGAAGTTTCTAATTTAAAATGGCGTTGTGAAGATTAGTTTTCAATGCATTTTAAGTTATGGATGAAATAGTTTTCAGGCTCGTATTTCCCTTTGTCCATTTCCGCAACTAATTCTGTTCTGAACGGATAATCTACCGTTTCTCCGGCAAATCTTACCCGCATAAAAGTCACGGGAGATGTCCTTAAATCTTCGTAGTTTTCTCTGGCAAATACAAAACTTCCGGTCATAACCCGGTTGTTAATATTGCCTTCACCAACAACTAAAGTACCGCAAGTATCAGCACCGGCATGCAATAAGGTTACGATTTTACCATTGCTCAATTGCAGGTAAATTTTCGAGTTACTGTCGAAACAAGTAGCTTTAATAAATTCTTTGCTTCTCTGTAAGAACTGCGCTTCTAATCCCAACACACCATTGTTACTGGTGAGTGAAAAAAAGATGTCGGTTGAGTTTCCGGCAAAACTGCGTTCAAAAACAATATAGGCTTTGGTGGATTTAAAAGTGCCTAAACTGTCGGCTATATTCTGGTCTATTTCGCAAGGTTTCTGGGCAAAAGCGGCAACATTGAAAAGCAGTAGTATGGCAAAAAACAATCGTTTCATATCTCGTTTATAATTTGCTGCAAAGTAAAACTATTTTGTGGTTATTCACATCAGTGGTAAAAAAACTATAACAATTTCCTCCGTCGTTAATTTTCCATTTTTTGCGGATGTTTTCCACCGTATCGGGAAAGTTTCTAATAGTGATGTTTGCCTTTTGGTTCCCTAATAGTTTCATTTCCGTTTTGTTATAAGGGACAATTTGGTCTATGGCAAATACTCTTCCGGGAAACTCAATTAAGGTGTCAGAAGTGTATAAATGCGAATGCGGATGGAGTTTTTTGAGTTTGAATTGTGCTGAAATACAGTCAAAGCCGCCCGATTTCATGATGGCGGCATTGGGTTCGTACAAATAGGTTTTCGGTTCGCTATATTCGGCTACTGCAACTGAATTCCATTCAAAAGAAAAGGTTTCCGTTTTCTCTTTAGTGAGGTTGATCGTTGTGATTTTCGGATTACCTATCCAATCTTTTTCAATAATCCACAACAATTCTTTGACTTCGTTTTCGAGTGCTACTATGTGTATGGCTTTTACATTTTGCAGTTCGCTCAAACCGGCCGTAATGTCTAAGATTGGTGCGGTTTTTATCATCAAGTTAGAAGTGAAGCGATAATAAAAATCGAGTTTCTCGGGTACATTGGGCAAGCAATCCTTCAGCATAAAAACTTTTCCTTTGGCTTCATTTCTTCGCGACGGATCAATGTATAACCAATCGAATGACTTATTCAGATTTGTTAAAGTAACTTCGCTGTCGCCTGAAATACACTCGATATTGGAAACGCCCAGTTGCTTAAAGTTGTGTTGAACAATTTCGGATAAAGTAGCCTCAATTTCACAATGGATAACTTGTTCAAAGCGTTGGGCAAAGTAAAAATCATCCACTCCAAAACCACCACTCAGGTCGATTAAGTTTTTACCTGAAATCAAATCCGATTTGTAACGGGCTGTTTTTTCGGAAGAAGTTTGTTCCACAGAAACCTTACTCGGATAGTAAATGTTTGGTGTTTGAAACCAGCTGGGCAATTTGGTTATTGCTTTTTGTTTGGCGGCAATTTGTTGTAATATCAGCGTCCAATTGGTTTCCGGAAACGGATTTTTTTGCAAGGCCAATTGGGTAATGTTTGCCGAAATGTTTTGGTTGATAAAGTCCTGGACAACCTGCGTCAGTATGGAATGATCCATGCTAAATATCTTTAGTGAGCAATTGGATGATTTTATTTTCGGGATAAAATTCTTTGCCGAAAACTTTCAGTATGGTGTAGAGCGGAATGGCAATAATCATTCCGATGATACCAAAAAGATAGCCAACGATTAACACGATTAAAAAAATTTCTAGCGGATGCGAACTCACGCTTTTGGAAAAAATTACCGGCGAAGTCACATTGTTGTCAATCAATTGCACTATCCAAAAGCCTATCATAACATAAATGGTTAGCGGCAGCATTTGGGTTTGAAAATCGCTGCCTAAATTGCCAAGCATGGTTAAAATCGCTGCAATTACCGAGGCAATTAGTGGCCCGATGTAAGGAATGATATTCAAAACAGCACATAAAAAAGCAATTACTACTGCGTTTTGAACTCCGAAAATTAAAAGCACAATGAGGTACAACAGAAAAACAATGGAGAGTTGGATTAACAGTCCGATAAAGTAGCGAGATAGCAAAGTGTAAATTTTGTCCAGTGAATTCAAAATCTTTTCTTCTTGCGCATCAGGAATCAGTTGTTTGGCACTTACGATAAATGCCACCCGATCTTTCAAGAAAAAGAAAGTGATAAAAAGTACCGATACTACGCCAATCCCAAAAGAGCTTATAGTGCCGATTATTGCATTGAAAAGGTTAGGAATAAAACTGAAATTCAATTTAGAACTGAGATCAGCCTCTTTAAAAAGAGAATCGGAATTGATGTTGTGGCTTTCTAAAAACAGCGCAATTTTATTGAGTAGTTCCAATAAGTTTTTTTCAATTTCAGCGGTATTGAGTAAGGAAAGATTGTTGCCCTGGTCGGCTATTAAAGGCACAAACATCAACAGTATCCCGAAAATCATCAATAAAAAAATGCATAAAGTGGCTATGGTAGCAGCAAGATGATTGAATTTTAATCTTCTTTTAAAAAAATCAAGAATCGGATTTCCAATCAAAGTGAGTATAAAGGCAACCACCAAATAAATCAGTACAGCCTGAATTTGATACAGAAAATATAAGCCTAAGGCGGCCAATAACAGTATGCCGACACCTTTAGCAATTCCCAGTGCAATAGTTTTTGAGGTAATCATGATTTTTAATTTGGTTTAAAAGTAAAAAAAAACTCGTCCGGTTACGAATAACCAAACGAGTTTTTCCAATTATATAATTTAAAATTATGGCTGCGCGAAAGAGAATCTGGCTCCACCTGAAATAAAGATAGCATCGATTCTGGATTTTTGACCGGCAGTAAACATGTACATACCTCTGTCATCGGTGTAATCCATATAATTCATGGTCATTTCAACCGGCGCTCCGGTACAAGTGCTGTAGTGCGGATAGGTTGGTACACCATAGTTGGCTGTGTTGTGTGTAGGTGTATCGGCTACTAAATCGCTACCGCAAGTAGCATCACCCCAAATGTGACGTAAGTTCAACCAGTGTCCTACTTCGTGAGTAGCCGTTCTTCCTAAGTTATAAGGATATGAGGCTCCGGTGTTGCTGGTTACCCCTACATATTTAGAATCAACGACAACACCATCAGTAGCAGAAGCGCCTCCTGGGAATTGTGCATAACCCAAAATACCACCGCCAATGGTACAAACCCAAAAGTTTAATTTGGTTGTTGGAGATGTTGGGTTGATTCCACCTTGTTTAGATTTCTTCATGGCATCTCTGGTTCCCCAAGAGGTTTTGGTTGTTGATTTTCTGATTACCTGATCTAAGACAAACGTAATTCCAACATTGGCTTTAACTCCGGAAAACAAAGCCGGTACCTGATTGAAGTCGGCGTTAGCAGCATTAAAATCAGCGTTCAATACATCTAACTGTGATTGTAATTGTGCATTTGAAATATTCTCAGCGGCAGTTCTGTACAATACGTTGAAAACAACCGGAATTTCAATTTTACCGTTTACCAAACGACCTTGTTGTATAGCGTTTTCAGTAAAAGCTTCAATTTCATTCATTTTGATAGCCAAGCTAGGGTTCTCTTGCAATTGTCTTTCTAAAACTTCATGAGAGACACAAGTTCTTTTGGCTACTCTGGCCTCAGTGTTATTGCTTTTTTCGTCTTCTTGACAAGAAAACAACAATAATAAGCCTGCTATTGATAAACAGATTTTTTTCATAATTCTATAATTATTTGGTTAAATAGTTATTGCAATTTTATAGAATTACTTTTTTAAATAAAAATAATGTAAAGTAAGTTTTCAACAAATCGATGAACACCACTCTTTTTTAAGAAGAATGACAATCGGAATGCTAAAAAAGAAAGAAAAAGATTAGTTGTTGAAAATGTAGTTTAAAATATTAGCACCCATTTTTAGTGCTTTTTCCCGAACGTCTTTAGGGTCGTTGTGGACTTCCGGATCTTCCCAACCGTCACCCAAATCGCATTCGAATGTGTATAACAACACCAAACGATTCTCTACAAAAATCCCGAAAGCCTGTGGTCTTTTGTTGTCGTGCTCGTGGATTTTAGGTAAACCCGAAGCGAAAACATTGGGTTTTTGAAAAATAGCATGATTGGCAGGAATTTCTATTAAGTCCTGATTGGGAAAGATGCGTTTGATTTCTCGGCGAATGTATTGGTCCATACCGTAATTGTCATCAACATGTAAAAAGCCACCGGAAAGCAAGTAGTTTCTCAGGTTCACAATTTCTACATCGCTAAACACCACATTACCGTGACCGGTCATATGTACAAAAGGATAGCCAAAAATATCCGGACTTCCGGGTTCTACCGTGGCCGGTTTGGGTTTGATATTGGTGTTGATGGTTTGATTGGCAAACTTGATTAAGTTAGGTAAAGAGGTCGGATTTGCATACCAATCGCCACCGCCATTGTACTTTAGCAAGGCTATTTCTTGAGAAAATCCCAATGAGGTTATCAAAATAAAAAGCCATCCTATTTTTTTCATAAATCAGAAATCAAAAATCGTTAATCTTCATTCTTAAATACCACACTGTGGCAAGCCACTATGGCTGCAGTTTCTGTTCGTAACCGCGTTTCTCCCAAAGATACAGGAATAAAATGTTGTTCGAGCGCCGATTGGATTTCTTTAACAGAAAAATCGCCTTCAGGGCCAATTAAAATCAATACATCTTTTTGAATTTGCAATTCGTTTTTCAACGATTTTTTATCGGTTGCTTCACAATGCGCGATGAATTTTTGACCGGTGAATTCTTTTTTAAGAAAATCTTTGAAAAGAATGGCGTCGTTTAATTTAGGTAAATAATAATGCAGCGATTGCTTCATAGCACTTTCCAATATCTTCTGAAATCGATCAGTTTTAATCACTTTTCGCTCTGAATGTTCACAAATAATAGGCGTGATTTCTTGTATGCCGATTTCGGTGGCTTTTTCTAAAAACCATTCGTAGCGTTCGTTCATTTTGGTAGGCGCGACAGCCAAATGCAAATGGTATTTCGGTGCTTCTTGGTGCTCGAAAGTGTTGATTTTGACGGTGCATTTACTGTCGGAAGCCAACGTGATTTCAGTGGTGAATAAAAAGCCCAATCCATTAGTTACATACAAAATATCGCTTTCTTTTTTGCGCAAGACTTTTATAATGTGCTTGCTTTCTTCTTTGTCAAAAACAAAAGAAGCGGCTGTCTCATTTATATTGGGATTGTAAAATAGTTGCATGGCTTAAAATTCAATTCGGGCTTTAGACACTACAGTCGAATCGGTAAATTGATCTTGTAAATATTTTTGATAGCCTACAATGCCAATCATGGCAGCATTATCCGTCGTGTATTCAAATTTTGGAATGTAGGTTTTCCAACCGTACTTCCCTTCAGCGGCTTTTAAGGTATTGCGAATACCGGAATTGGCCGAAACACCACCACCAATGGCAATTTGCTTGATACCGGTTTGCGCTACGGCCATTTTCAACTTATCCATCAAAATCTCGATAATGATGTTTTGAACCGAAGCACAAATGTCGTTCTTGTTTTCTTCTACAAAATTCGGATTCGCTTGTACATTTTTCTGAATAAAGTACAAAATTTGGGTTTTTAAGCCCGAAAAACTAAAGTCCAATCCGTCTACTTTTGGTTTGGTAAAAGCGAATTTTTTCGGATTTCCTTCTTTGGCAAATTGGTCAATCAACGGACCGCCGGGATAGGGAAGTCCTAATATTTTAGCGGTTTTATCAAAAGCTTCTCCTACCGCATCGTCGGTAGTTTCACCAATGATGTCCATCGAAAAATAATTGTTCACCTGAACAATCTGAGTATGGCCACCCGAAATGGTCAAGGCCAAAAACGGAAACTCGGGTTTGTCAAAACCTTCTTCATCTATAAAATGCGCCAAAATATGCGCTTGCATGTGGTTTACAGCTATCAGCGGAATGTTTAGCGCCATGGCCAACGATTTGGCAAAAGAAGCACCAACCAACAGTGAACCCATCAAACCCGGACCTTGGGTAAAGGCTATGGCTGAGAGTTGTTCCTTGGTAATTCCGGCTTTTTTTAACGCTACGTCTATCACCGGAACGATATTTTGTTGGTGTGCCCGTGAAGCCAATTCCGGTATCACACCGCCGTACTCTTCGTGTATGCTTTGTCTGGCTACAACGTTAGACAACACTTTGTTGTTGCGTAAAACCGCAGCCGCAGTATCATCACACGAACTTTCAATGGCCAGAATAAAAACTTCTTCGGTATGCATAAAAGGCACAAATTTTGATTTATATTTGACAAGCCTACAAAAAATCAAAAGTACTGATTTTTTGCAAAGGTAATTTTCTTTCCTAAGTCAGTACACCATTTGGAAAAAAATAAAAAAAATAGCAAGCTCATCAAAGTCAGAAAGATTGTATTGCGCACTGTAGCAGTGTTACTGTTGCTATTGCTTTTATTAGCTATTGCGCTTTCCCTTCCGGTAGTACAAACCAAAATTGCTCATTACGCTACGGATAAAATCAATAAAGATTTTGGTACAAATATCAACATCGATGAAGTAGCGATTACCGTTTTCGGCGGCGTTAAGCTCAAAACCGTTTTGGTGTTAGACCATCACAACGACACTTTAATTTACGCCGACAGAATCAAAACCAGTATTTTAGATTTCAAGAATTTAGTTGATGGTAAACTCCGATTCGGCGATTTGCGGTTTGATGCCTTAACCTTGAACATCGTTAACTACAAAAAGGAAAAAGACACCAACTTGGATTTGTTTGTCGCCGCCTTTGACGATGGCAAACCGGGTTCCGGGAAGTTTTTAATGACATCAGGAAATGTGTACATCAAGAATTCTCACTTTACCATAACCGATTACAACAGAGCCGTTCCGAAAGATGCCGATTTTACCAAACTCAATGCGCATCTGAAACAATTCAAAATCAAAGGCCCAAATGTAACAGCACAAATTGCTGAAATGTCTTTTCAAGACCATCGCGGTTTGTATGTGAAAAATTTGACGGCCGATTTTGGGTATACCAAGAAAAACATCAGTTTGGAAAATCTGACACTCAAAACCGATGAATCCTATTTAGAAGGCAAGGTTATTTTAAGTTACAGCCGAGAAAACAAAGACTTCAGCAACTTCAATAACAAAGTGGTTTTTGATGTTGCCTTGGATAAAGCAACTATTGCCACCAACGATATTCGTCATTTTTATGCCGAATTAGGCAAGAACAAAACCTTCTTTTTAAAATCTAAAATCAAAGGTACGCTCAATAATTTTGTAGCGACAAATTTGTATTTGAGAGACGATAAAAACTCGATTATTCGCGGCGATGTCAATTTTAAAAACCTATTTCCGCGCAGTCCGGGTGAGTTTTACATGAAAGGCGATTTTGATAAAATCTCTTCCAACTACAATAATTTGACAAAGTTATTGCCGAACATACTCGGGAAAAAATTACCAACGTCTTTACAAAAACTAGGACAGTTTCAGTTTACGGGCGAGGCAGAAGTCACCCAAAAACATATTGAAGCCGATTTTGTAATGAATACTGCTTTGGGTTTGGTAGAATCGAGTTTGAAAATGTCGAATATCGATAACATCGACAATGCGCAATACAAAGGATATGTTATCCTTGATAATTTTGACATCGGAACTTTAATTAATGACAAAACCGTTGGACGTGCGAGTCTTGATTTGGATATAGAAGGCCAAGGATTCACCCAAAAATACCTTAATACGTCTTTTGTAGGCGATATTTACAAGTTGAAATTCAACAACTACAATTACAGCAACATTATAGTCGACGGGAAGTTCAAACAACCCATTTTCTCCGGAAAAGTAATCGCCAATGATCCTAATTTGTACATGGATTTCAACGGAACGGTGGATTTGTCTGCCAAAGAAAATATTTATGATTTCCATAGCAAAATCGACTATGTCAATCTGGACAAACTCAATTTTCTCAAAGATTCTATTGCGGTTTTCAAAGGCGATATCGTAGTAAAGGCTACCGGGAATTCGTTTGATAATCTCAAGGGTAATTTGGTATTGAGCAATGCATCGTATCAGAATAAAAAAGACATTTACTTCGTCGATTTACTTGAAGTCAATTCGAGTTTTGACAACAATGGCGAAAGAACCATCATTGTCAATTCGCCCGATGCCATTCAAGGCGCAGTGGTTGGTAAATATAAATTCAATCAGGTACAAAAAATGGTAGAAAACTCTCTGGGTAGTTTTTATGCCAATTACAAACCCAACAAGGTTTTACCGGGACAATACCTGAAATTTAATTTCGACATCAACAGTAAGATTATCGAAATCTTTAATCCTGATATTTCACTGTCGGCCAACACACAGTTAAAAGGAAATATCGGTTCCGACAGCAAGAATTTCAACCTCGATTTTAATTCGAAGCAAGTCACCGCTTATGAGAATGTTTTTGACAACGTTATTTTGCAAGTAGACAACCAAAATCCATTGTACAACGCTTATGTTCAGTTGGATTCTATCAAAACGAAGCATTACAAAATAAGGGATTTCAGTATGATTAATACCTTTGCTAATGATACTTTGCAGTTTAGAACCGAGTTCAAAGGCGGCAAAAAAGGACTGGATTTTTACAACCTGAATTTTTACCATACCATCAACAACGAAAACAAAAATGTGGTTGGGTTTACCAAATCGGAGTTGCAGTTCAAAGATTACTTGTGGTATCTGAATGAAAAAGATGATTTGAAGGAGAATAAAATCGTTTTCGATAAAAAAATGACCAATTTCTCTTTCCAAGATTTAATCCTTTCACACGAAAATCAGAGCATCAATTTTGTAGGCTTGATTGCGGATAAAGTCAATAAAGATCTTCAATTGTCTTTCAAAGATGTCAATCTGAATAAAGTCACGCCCGACGTCGACAAGTTTCGTTTCGACGGTATTTTGGACGGGAAAGTCAACTTCAAACAAACCAATACGGTCTTTCAGCCAACATCAACCTTGCAAATCGACAGTTTATCTGTCAACGGCATTGCTTTAGGTAAACTGAATTTGGATATTTCAGGTGATGAATCGCTCAAGAAGTTTTACCTGACTTCCAATCTGGAAAATGATAATTTTGATTCCTTTGAAGCCGACGGTAAATTGGAAATTGTAGACGATCAAACTTTGCTGGATGTTGATTTGAGTTTTGACAAATTCAATTTGGGGATATTGAGTAAAATTGGCGGCGATGTAATTACCAATATTCGCGGATTTGCCTCAGGAAATGCTCGAATTGACGGAAATATCAATAGTTTGGATTACAACGGTCGACTCTTTATCAACGAAGCCGGACTAACGATACCGTATTTGAATACCGATTACCAATTTGTAAACAATTCCATAGTTGACGTAACCGAAAACAAATTCATCATACGTGAAACCACAATCACCGATACCAAATTTGATACACAAGGCAGTTTGAGTGGCTTTATCAAACACAAACAGTTTGGCGATTGGCAGTTGGATTTGGCTGTTAATTCCAATCGATTGTTAGCGTTGAACACCAAAGACCACGAAGATGCGGCTTATTTTGGTCAGGCATTTATGAATGGATCGGCCACCATCAAAGGACCAACCGAAAGCTTGATGATAACCGTTAATGCGGAATCTGCCAAAGGTACCGATGTTAAAATTCCGATAAACGAAGCCGAATCTGTAGAAGAAAATAGTTTTATCCATTTCAAAACGCCGGCTGAGAAAAACAAGAACAATAAGGATAAATTAGCGCTGAACAAAAAGTATAATGGTCTCGAATTAGATTTCAATTTTGAGATTACCAAAGATGCCGATATCGAAGTGATTTTGAACCGTGATTCTGGACACGGAATGAAAGGCAAAGGATACGGAACTTTATTGTTCCGAATCAATACGATGGGTAAGTTTGAGATGTTTGGTGATTTTATAGCCTTAGAAGGTTCGTATAATTTTAAATATGGCGGTTTAATCGATAAGAAATTTGAAGTTAAAAAAGGTGGTTCTATCATTTGGGCCGGTGATCCGATGGCAGCTACACTGAATTTAGAAGCGGTTTATGTCACCACTGCTAATCCTGCGGTTTTGATTGACAATCCTTCGTTTAACAAAAAAATTGACGTAGAAGTAGTTATTGGTGTGAAAGGAAATTTAGCCAGTCCGGAACCCGATTTCAATATCAATTTCCCCAATGTCAGCAGTTCGCTTAAATCAGAAATTCAATACCAACTCGATGACAAAGACAAGCGCCAAACCCAAGCGTTGTACCTATTGTCTACCGGTAGTTTCTTGAGTCAGGATGGTGTAAACCAAAACCAATTGTCTAATAATTTATACGAAAAGGCGAGTAGTTTATTTAAAGATATTTTCTCAGGCGATAACGACAAGATTTCCATTGCACCTGAATATGTGGTGGCCGACAGAACCGCTACCGGACAACAAACCGATGGCCGAATAGGAGTAACTGTTTCTTCTAAAATCAACGACCGTATTACTGTTAACGGAAAAGTAGGTGTTCCGGTTGGCGGCATTACCGAAACCGCTATTGTAGGCGATGTGGAAGTGCAATACAGAGTAAACGAAGACGGAACTTTGAATCTGAGAGTCTTCAACAAAGAAAACGACATTACTTATATAGGTCAAGGGATTGGATATACACAAGGGATTGGTGTTTCTTATGAAGTTGATTTTGATACGATGAAAGAACTCATTAACAGAATCTTCAAAAAGGCGAAAATTGACAGGGTCAAAACAGCCAACCACGACGACCACGATTCCGATATGTTTCCCGAGGGCATGAACATGAAATCGAAAAAAGCAGAAGAAAAGGACAAAAAGAAACCCGAACCATCCTCAAACAAAGAAGCTGTTCCTACCGAAGATTAACTTTTCACTTTCTTTTCATCATAACAAACTAAAAACTTATCAACGAAAACGATTGAATTTTAATTATATTATTAATATCTTGATAATATGGGTAAAAAACTACTGTCTCTTTGCTAATTTTACATTTTAATACATCAATTATGTCTAAAAATATAAAAAAGATAGGAGTGTTAACTTCCGGAGGTGATTCACCGGGAATGAATGCTGCTATCCGTTCAGTAGTTAGAACTTGTGCCTACCACAATGTAGAATGTATCGGTATTTACCGAGGCTATCAAGGTATGATTGAAGGCGATTTTAAAGAAATGGGTCCGCGTAGTGTGAACAATATCGTAAACAAAGGCGGAACTATTTTAAAATCGGCACGTTCTAAGGAATTTATGACACCGGAAGGCCGTCAAAAAGCTTATCAAAATTTGAAAACTGCCGGTGTAGATGCTTTAGTAGTTATTGGTGGTGACGGTTCTTTTACAGGAGCGGAAGTCTTTAATAATGAATTCGATTTTCCGGTGATGGGTATACCAGGGACTATTGATAACGACATTTTCGGAACCAGTCACACTTTAGGATATGACACTGCTTTGAATACCGTTGTTGAGGTTATCGATAAAATCAGAGATACCGCCAGTTCCCACAACCGTTTGTTTTTTGTAGAAGTTATGGGGCGCGATGCCGGTCACATTGCCTTAAACGCCGGAATCGGAGCCGGAGCAGAAGAAATTTTGATTCCTGAAGAAGATTTAGGATTAGACCGTTTGTTAGATTCTTTAAAGAAAAGCAAAGCTTCCGGAAAATCATCGAGTATAGTGGTAATTGCCGAAGGCGATAAGATTGGTAAGAATGTTTTTGAATTGAAAGACTATGTAGAAGCCAACTTGCCGGAATACGACGTTCGTGTTTCCGTTTTAGGACACATGCAACGCGGTGGTGCGCCTTCGTGTTTTGACCGCGTTTTAGCGTCGCGTTTAGGCGTAAAAGCAGTAGAATCTTTATTAGAAGGGAAAACCAATTTTATGGTTGGCTTGCTTGCCGATAAAGTAGCCTTAACTCCTTTAGAACAAGCCATCAAAGGACATTCGGAAATCGACAAAGAGTTGTTGCGTGTATCCGACATCATGACCACTTAGTCAACAGCAAAACCAAAAATCAATAACAATAATAATTTAATCAGTAATACAGATAAAATGTCAAAAGTAAAATTAGGAATTAACGGTTTCGGAAGAATTGGAAGAATTGTTTTCAGAGAAACTTTTAACAGAGATAACGTAGAAGTAGTAGCCATCAACGATTTATTAGATGTAGATCATTTGGCTTATTTATTAAAATACGATTCGGTTCACGGGCGTTTCAACGGTAAAGTGGAAGTAAAAGACGGAAAGTTGTATGTAAACGACAAATTCATCCGCGTAACTGCCGAAAGAGATCCGAAATTAATCCAATGGGATGACGCTTCCGTTGATGTGGATGTAGTGGCCGAATGTACAGGTTTTTTCACCACTTTGGAAACAGCTCAAGCGCACATCGCCGGAGGTGCTAAAAAAGTAGTGATTTCTGCTCCGTCTGCCGATGCTCCTATGTTTGTAATGGGTGTGAACCACCATGAAGCAAAAGCTACTGATACAGTAGTATCTAATGCTTCATGTACCACCAACTGTTTGGCTCCTTTGGCCAAAGTAATCAACGATAATTTCGGAATTGTAGAAGGATTAATGACTACTGTTCATGCCACTACTTCAACTCAAATGACTGCCGACGGACCTTCTCGTAAAGATTGGAGAGGCGGACGTGCTGCCAGCGTAAATATCATTCCGTCTTCTACCGGAGCAGCTAAAGCTGTTGGAAAAGTAATCCCGTCGTTAAACGGAAAATTAACCGGAATGTCTTTCCGTGTACCAACTGTAGACGTTTCTGTGGTAGACTTAACCGTGAAATTAGCCAAAGAAACCAGCTACGAAGACATCATGGCGGTGTTGAAAAAGGCTTCAGAAAACGAAATGAAAGGCATTTTAGGCTTTACAGAAGATGATGTGGTTTCACAAGATTTTGTCGGCGATGCCAGAACCTCTATTGTAGACGCTAAAGCCGGAATCGGTTTGAATTCAACGTTCTTCAAATTGGTTTCTTGGTACGATAACGAATACGGTTATTCCAGTAAGTTAATCGATTTATCGGTACATATTGCCAACTTATAATAACTGAAATCCCGTCTGCAGTTTTGTGGACGGGATTTTTTATACCTAACAAACAACCAAACCGAAATAATAAAGAGAATTAAGTTTTATGATTTGAGACTCATATCAATTCGTAACTCCTAATTCGTAATGCTTAATTCATTATGAAATTACTAGTTGACAGCGGATCTACCAAAGCCGATTGGATTGCCATAGACGATAACGGTAAAGTGCTTTTTACAACCCAATCTTTAGGATTAAATCCGGAAGTGCTGAACGAAGAAGAAATCATCCATCGCTTAGACGATAAATTCGATATAGAACACAACAAGGACAAAGCCACACATTTGTTCTTTTACGGGGCCGGTTGCGGTACCGACAGAATGAAAAACTTTTTGACCAAAGTATTCGAAAACTATTTTTCCAATGCGGTGGTTTCTGTACACGAAGATACTTATGCGGCAGTCTATGCCACTACGCCTAAAGACGAAGAAGCGATTGTTTGTATTTTAGGAACGGGTTCTAACTGCAGTTACTTTGACGGTAAAGTATTGCACCAAAAAGTGCAATCGTTAGGCTATATTGCCATGGATGATTGCTCCGGAAATCGTTTCGGACGTCATTTGATTCGTGGGTATTACTTCGGAAAAATGCCGGCCGATTTGGCTAAGGAATTTGAAGAAGAATACAATGTCGATCCGGATTACATCAAAGCCAATTTGTACAAAGAACCGAATCCGAATGCGTATTTAGCCACTTTCGCCAAGTTTTTAATCAAACACAAAGACACCGAGTTCTGTCAGAAGTTCATCAAAGCAGAAATGACTGATTTTGTGGAAAACTACATTATGCAGTTTGATAATTGTACCAAAGTACCGGTGCATTTTGTAGGCTCGATTGCATTTTATTTGAAAGACGAATTGGAGCAAGTACTCAACAGTTACGGTATCCAATTAGGCAATGTGTTACGCCGCCCGATTGACGGTTTGATTGCTTACCACATTCTGAATAAATAATCATTTTAAAGTCCCGATTCGTCGGGATTTTTTATTTTTACTAAAAATTATACTATGGAAATAGCCATTATAGCACACGACGGCAAAAAGGCTGATATGGTGCAGTTTATCAATAAAAACAAGCACATACTGGAAAAAGAGAATATCAAACTTATCGCAACCGGAACTACCGGTGGTAAAGTAGAAGCCGTTGGGATTAAAGTCAAAAAAATGCTGTCCGGACCTTTAGGTGGTGATGCGCAAATAGCAGCGCGTGTAGCCGAAGGCAAAACCAAAATGGTCTTATTCTTCAAAGATCCGAATTCAAGCCATCCGCACGAACCCGATATCAACATGCTCATCCGGATTTGTGATGTGCATAACATTCCTTTGGCTACTAACGAAGCCACCGCTCAGCTATTATTGTTGGGATTGGATGAGGTTAAGTAATAAAAAAATCCTTTGTGCTAAACAAAGGATTTTTTTTATTTAGTTGAATTTTGAAAGCTATTTAACAGCGATCATCGAAATTTCTACATTCACATTTTTAGGCAAACAAGCCACTTGAACCGTTTCTCTGGCCGGCGCAGTAGCTTCGTCAAAATAACTGCCGTAAACTGAGTTAATGCGGGCAAAGTCGCCCATATTCATAATGAAAATGGTTGTTTTAACTACATCGGCAAAAGTCATATCGGCGGCAGCTAAAACGGCTTTCATGTTTTCCATTACTTGTTTGGTTTCGGTTTCAATATCGTCTAAAACCAATTCCATTGTATTTGGGTCTAAAGCAATCTGCCCTGAAGTATATAAAGTATTGTTCACTAAAACCGCTTGGTTATAAGGTCCAATAGGTGCAGGCGCTTTATCGGTAAAAATTATTTTTTTCATAATATATATTTAAACTTCGTACTTCAAACTTCGTAAATCTTACCTTAAGGTTCTATCCGGTAACGAACGTTTGTCCCACTTGATATCGCTCAACACACCCGATTTTATTCCGATAAAGAATCCCCAATACGCATTGTCGCCAAAAGGTACCCAATTGAAATCCATGCGCCAACTTAACAAGTCGCGCTCAAAACGGAATTGGGTAAAAGTCACGCCTTTTTGCACAAAATCGTAACCGGTTGATACTCCGATTTTCCATTTTGGTGTTAAATCGGTGTTCATGGAAACCATTAACGAATTTCCGGTGATTTTTTGTTCCCTGCGGTTGTTAGAATAGGTTAGGGCATAAGCCAAGTTCATGTCCCAAGGCAGTTTGTATTTGAAGAACTCTGATACTACATTTTCATTGTCACCGCTGTCGTCAAATTGGCTGTCCCTTCGGTCACTCAAATCGGTGTTGGTGCCAAATAAATCATCGCCTCGACCACCGTTTCTTTCGCCTTGTTTATTTTTCTTTTCGCCTTCACCATCGGAACTTGCAAATGCATAGTTTATGGTTAGGTTGGCACTGGTCATTCGGAACAAACTGCCACCGTTGTCAATATTCCAAGTATTGATGCGTTGCCCGGAATTGTTGATAGCATATGGATCCAAAGTAGCCGCAAAGTTGATGTTCATTTTTTGTTTCAAAATCTGTGTTCCACCACTAACGCGCATTGGTGCCCAACGCAATGAATCGGCGGTGATGTCATAACTGGTGGAAAAGTTCAAGTTGTTCAACAACATAATTTTTTTCGGCTCAGTTTTAGTCGAATCTTTATCGGTTACCTTCGCTTCAAATGTATTACTCAAAGTAAAACCGATGTTATTAGACATATTCTGACCCGGAGCACCGAAAATTCCACCTTCAAAACGAGTGTATTGTTTCAGCATAGTACCGCTACCGTCCGGATCATAAGTGTCGTAATATTTTGAAAAACTTGGTGTGTAACTGTAGGAGATGTTTGGTCTCATCACGTGGCGAATGGCCTGGATTTTTTTCTTATCGCCAAAATTAAAAGTACCGTAAATGGTTGTTCCGATACCGGCTGAAAAGGAATACGTTCTAAAGGCGTCAAAGCCGCGGACTTCGTTATTTACTATTGTGTTTTGTGTCGCATCAAATTCCTTTTGAATGGTTTTGAAATACCAAACTTCGTTGTAGTTTACCGAAGTGGAAGCACTGAAATGTTTGAAAACTTTAAAGTTGGTGCTGAGCGGAATGCTGTGTTGGAAACCTAACAAAGCATTTTTAAACATTTCGGGTTTGAAAAATAGAGAATCCGTGGTGTTGATTCGGTTTTCGCCTCTTAAATTGTACTGGAAATTGATGTTTTTGAAAAAGCCTTTTTTTATCCCTTCTTTGGGTGCAAAAGGAAACAAGCGATCGACACTCATTTGCAGTGTCGGCAAGGTCATGTTGATTTGCTCTGTGTTGGTATTTTGCGAGTGTGTAGCCGTTAACGACAAATTCACTTGCGGGACAGAATTGAAGGTTTTAGAATACGAAATAGATGAGCTTAAAGTATTGTTCAAAGTTGAACCTACGTTAATTTGGTTCAACGATTGACGGAAATAAGTACTACTTCCTAAGTTAATTGAAGCCGAAAATCGGGAATTCGGATTTGATTTACTGTCTTTAGAATGCGACCATTGGATGTTGTAGATGTTGCTTCGGGCATAATCAGGATAACCTCTTTCACTGTTGATGAGGTTTTCAAATCGAACATTCACATTGCCGTTAAACTTGTATCGCTTTCCGTATGAAGACTCAAAACGAAAACCATAACTTCCGTTGGTGTAGTAATCGCCCAAAACCGCTAAATCGTAATAATCGCTTAACGCAAAATAATAACCTCCGTTTTGCAATGAAAAACCTCTGGTGTTACTGTCGTTGTAGGTCGGCATAATAATCCCGGAGCGCGCTTTTTCTGTCATCGGAAAGAAAGCAAAAGGCAAAGCCAATGGCGTTGGTACATCTGCAATGACCATATTGGTAAAACCAACCACCACTTTTTTACCGGGCACTAATTTTACTTTGTTGGTTTGAAAATAGTATTCCGGATTTTCGATGTCTTTAGAAGTGGTAAAGCGCGCACCTTTCATAAAATAAACCGAATCGTTTTCTTTTTTGGTGATGGCAGCTTTTACTTTGAATTCGCCTTGGTCTGTTCTGGAATTCCATACCAAAGCTTTTTTGGTTTTGAAATTAAATCGAATCGAATCTGGTTCAACCACATTACTGCCTTGTTTGAAAACCGGTAACTGCGTGTATTTTCCTGTCGAATCTTTTATTCTTCCGGCATATACTTCCTCTTTTTCATAGTCGATTACAATAATACCCGATTTCAATTCGATATCTTGATAATATACTTCAGCTTGATTGTATAGCGTGATTTGCTTCTTTTTTTGATTGATTTTTTCGTAATCTACCGCTTTCCTTTTGATTTTATCTTCCAATAAAGCTTTTTTGGGTTTCAAGCTGTCTTTTTTGGTGGAATCAATTGCCTTAATCAGTTCAGGTAAG
The DNA here is from genome assembly GCA_002786385.1 of Flavobacterium sp. FEMGT703F. Lineage (GTDB taxonomy): Bacteria > Bacteroidota > Bacteroidia > Flavobacteriales > Flavobacteriaceae > Flavobacterium > Flavobacterium cheonhonense. Next base: position 85,567 of record PGCN01000008.1, on the reverse strand, counting down.
GCTACTTTGGTGCTATCTGTTTGGTTTTTAGCCGGAAAGCTTCCACTTTTTGGAGGAGCATCTTGCGAATAAGTTTTGTGCTTTCCTACTGTTAGGAAAATTGTTAAAAAAACGATATAAATTAACTTTCTTTGCAAAGGTTTAATGCTATTTTTGTAGAAGTATGGCTTGATTTTTGACGGGACAAACTTAAACAATATTTTCGGTCAAAAATAAGGAAATAATGATTTTATAACCTTTCGGTTTTAATTAAAATTAACTTTTAGATTTAATGCTTTTGTTTACCCACAGAAATATATTTTTATTGCTGCTGTCGTTTTGTGTTATCACAGCGATGGCTCAGAAAAAAAACGCAAAATTTACTGTGGTCTTAGATGCCGGTCATGGCGGAAAAGATCCGGGGAATTCTTATCACGGTTTTGTAGAAAAGGAAATTGCGCTGAAAACCACGCTTAAAGTTGGCGACTTACTCGAAAAACAAAAGGATTTTGAGGTAGTGTACACCCGTCAAACCGATGTTTTTATCGAATTGGTAAACCGTCCGAAAGTTGCTAATAAAATTAATGCCGATTTATTTGTGTCTATACATTGTAACTCGGTTACCAACCAAACGCCAGCCGGAACTGAAACTTTCGTGATGGGATTGTCTCGAAGCAACATGAACTTGGAAGTAGCCAAAAAAGAGAACTCGGTAATTTTGCTTGAGGACAATTACAAAAAAACATACGAAGGTTTCGATCCGCACAAACCCGAAAGTTTAGCCGGATTGAAAATCAAACAGGAAGATAATCTCAATAGCAGTATCACTTTAGCGTCCATCATTCAGGACAATTTTACAAATAATTTAAGTCGCAAAACCCGTGGTGTAAAACAGCAACCTCTTTGGGTTTTAGATGCGGCTTACATGCCTGGCGTGTTAATTGAGTTGGGTTTTTTATCTAATAAAGAAGAAGGAGAATATTTGAATTCAGAGGAAGGCCAAGATCAAATGGCAGAGCAAATCGCCAAAGCTATTATGGCTTACAAAAAAGATTTTTTTAGCGAAAATGCTTCAGTTGAAGAGGATAAACCAATTGTAAAACCACCAAAACCGGCCAAAGAAGAAGTCAAAGAAATAACCAAAGCAATTACCCAAGAAGTAGCGGAAGTTAAACAGTCGGATACGGTTGTTGTGACGACTTCCGAAAATGGTAAATACAAAATACAGCTTTTTGCTTCTTCCAAAAAGAGAGACATGAATTCGCCTGATTTTAAAGGTTTGAAAGCAATATCATTTACCTTCGACAACAATTTATACAAGTACTTTTACGGCAGCGCCTCCGATTTGAACGAAGCCAAAAAGTTGTGTCAAGAAGCAAAAAAAAGCGGTTTCTCTGATGCTTTTGTTGTGGTAATTAAAGATGGTAAAACGGTAGCCGTAAAATAATTCTAATACTATTTGAAATTGATAAAACCAATGAAAGGACTCAGCGCAGTTGTAGGGACGATTTTATTATTCATGGCCAATGTAACGCTGGCCCAATCCGGCGAAAAATTTAAAGTAGCACTCGATGCCGGTCACGGTGCGCATGACTTTGGTGCCGTATATCACGGACATATAGAAAAAAACATCGCTTTGGCCGTGGTGCTTAAAGTAGGTAAAATTCTGGAAAAGAATTCAGCAGTAGAAGTCGTTTATACCCGCAAAACAGATGTGTTTATCGATTTGATTGAACGCGCCAACATCGCCAACAGGGCAGATGCCAATATTTTTGTGTCCATCCATTGTAATGCGAACAAGAATACTGCCGCTTGTGGTTCGGAGACTTATGTGATGGGTATGTCCAAAAACGCCTCCAACTTGGAAGCTGCCAAAAAGGAAAATGAGGTAATCACTATGGAGAAGGATTACAAACAAAAATACCAAGGTTTTGATCCGAAATCTCCGGAAACCTTTATCGGTTTGGTGGTGCAACAAGAAGAGTTTATGGAAGGCAGCATTGCTTTGGCCGGTAATGTTCAGGAATTTTTCATGAAAGGCGGTTCTAAAAGTCGCGGCGTAAAACAAGCACCATTCATGGTTTTACATAAAGCATACATGCCGAGAGTGTTAATTGAAATGGGATTCATCTCTAATCCTGAAGAAGGTAATCGATTGGATTCGGAGGAAGGCCAACAAGCCATAGCCGAAGCCATAGCCAATGCCATTCTAAAATACAAAAAAGAGTTTTACGGTACTGGAGAAGGTGATATTTCGGTAAGACCTTCCCAAAAAGTAGAAAATATTAAAACAGTTGATTCGCCGGCCGTAACCAAAAATACTAAAACACCAGAGGTAAAAAAGGCGGAACCCAAAGTTGAGCCTAGACCTATAGTAGCCAATAACGGTGTGGCTACTTTTAAAGTGCAATTGTCTGCGAGTGGCACTAAATTAGAGCCTGTTCCGAGTAATTTCAAAGGGTTGAATAATATTTCGGTTGCCAATGAAGGCACTTTATACAAGTATATGTATGGCGAAACTTCGAGTTATGAGGAAGCCAAAAAGTTGTTAGCAGAAGCCAAAGCCAAAGGGTTTACATCGGCTTTTGTGATTGCATTTAAAAACGGTAAAAAAGTGTCTGTGCAAGAAGCTTTAAAACAATAATAACAAGGAGTTTTAGTATTTTATTTTAACTTTGTCAAAAAAATCAGCTTTGAAAATTACCAGAGAAATCAAAACAGCCATTTTAGTTATTGCCTCTATTTTATTGTTTATTTGGGGATACAGTTTCTTGAAGGGTAGAGATTTATTGTCCAGTTACAATAAATACTACGTTACCTATACTAATGTTGACGGTTTGGTTGCTGCTGCTCCGGTAACTATCAACGGATTGACAGTTGGAAAAGTAAACTCTATTGTATTACAAGATGACTGGACTTCATTAGTTGAACTTCAAATCAATGGCGATTATAAAATACCCAAAAACAGTGTGGCCGAATTGTATGCTCCGGGACCTATCGGCGGCAAACAAATCGCCATCTTACCCAATACGGAAACTCAAGATATTGCCGTTTCAGGCGATTTCTTAAAGTCGGCTAACAAATTAGGACTAACCGAAGAAGTATCCAACCAAATCAAACCTATCAAAGAAAAATTGGATAAGGTTTTGGAAAATGCCAATACAATGTTGGTTAATATCAATCAAGTATTAGACGAAAAAACCAAGCAAAACCTTAGAGGTAGTTTGGAAAATCTGAATGCTACTTTAGCCGAGTTTAAAGAAGCCTCGGCGACAGTAAACGGAATGCTGGCAGAAAACAAAGGTAAAATCAATAGTACGATGACTAATTTCGAGAAGACATCGGCCAATTTGAGTAAAATGTCCGATTCTTTAGCCAAAGCCAATATCGCTCAAACAGTTAAAAATCTCGAAAAAACATTGGCCAGCGTAGACAAGCTAATGGCCGATATGCAATCCGGAAAAGGCACTTTGGGCAAATTAGCCAAAGATGAAGCGCTGTATAATAACTTCGCTAAAAGTTCCAAAGAGTTGGAATTGCTCTTGCAAGATTTACGATTGAACCCAACCCGCTATATCAATGTTTCGCTTTTCGGTAAGAAAAACAAACCTTACAAAGCGCCGGTTAACGATACAATTACCAAGTAAAACACTATTTTATGCTTTACATCGACAACATACTTTTCGCCATAATTCTAATAGCCGGAATTGGTTTTTTTGCCCAAAACGTAAAGAAACTCAAACGCAATATCAATTTGGGTCGCGACGTGAATCGTACTGACAACAGTTCAGCTCGTTGGAAAAATATGACCATGATTGCTTTAGGTCAATCTAAAATGGTAAAAAGACCGATAGCTGCCTTTTTGCACTTAATTGTTTATGTTGGTTTTATCATCATCAATTTAGAAGTGCTGGAAATCATAATCGACGGTTTGTTTGGAACGCATAGAGTTTTTTCAAAAATGGGTTCGTTTTATGGCTTTTTGATTGGTTCTTTTGAAGTTTTAGCAGTTTTGGTTTTAGTAGCTGTAGCTGCTTTTTGGATCAGAAGAAATGTACTTAGTATAGGCCGATTCAGAAGTGCTGATTTAAATGGTGCTCCCAAAAAAGATGCCAATACCATCTTGTATTTCGAAGTAGTTTTGATGTCGTTATTCTTAATCATGAACGCCTTCGATTTGCATTTTCAGGATATGAATTCCGGAAATATCATTTCGCAATTTTTAGCGCCTTCGCCGGATACATTTTCATTAGAAGCCGTGACCATTATTGAAAGAACCGCATGGTGGTTGCATATAGTCGGGATTTTGATTTTCCTGAACTATTTGTACTATTCCAAACATTTACACATTTTATTGGCTTTCCCGAATACGTATTTCGCTGATTTGAATGCCAAAGGTAAATTCGATAATTTAGAGAGTGTGACTAAAGAAGTCAAGTTGATGATGGATCCGAATGCCGATCCTTTTGCAGCGCAGCCGGTGGAAGAAAATGCAGTGCCAAGTAAATTCGGAGCTTCGGACGTACAAGATTTAAATTGGGTGCAATTGCTTAACGCTTACACTTGTACCGAGTGCGGACGCTGTACTTCCTCTTGTCCGGCCAACCAAACCGGGAAGAAGTTATCGCCGCGAAAAATCATGATGGACACCCGTGATCGTTTGGAAGAAGTCGGGAAAAATATAGATGCCAATAAAGGCGTATTTGTACCGGACGGTAAGTCGTTATTAAACGATTACATCACTACAGAAGAACTTTGGGCTTGTACTTCCTGCAACGCTTGTGTGGAAGAATGTCCGGTAAATATCAGTCCGTTATCTATTATTATGGACATGAGAAGGTATTTGGTAATGGAGCAAAGTGCTGCGCCTCAATCATTGAATGCCATGATGACCAATATCGAAAACAACGGCGCACCATGGCAATACAACCAAATGGATCGCTTGAACTGGAAAGACGAAAATTAACTATAAAAGGACGAATTCTCATAATTGTGAGGCTTGGGAATTTGTCGAATGAATTTGAAAAACTATAAAAAGTACACAATGAAAGCGGAAGACATCGAGAAAAAATTACAAAGCATCACAGAGAATGGCCAACATTTAAGTCCGATTTTACCAGAAGGTATCAAGAATTATCTAATCGACATCGACGGAACTATCTGTGATGACATTCCAAACGAAGAACCGGAAAGAATGCTAACTGCCGAAGTATATCCCGACGCTTTGGTTACCTTGAACAAATGGTACGATGAAGGACATATTATTTTCTTCTTTACCTCAAGAACCGAAGCGCACAGAGACTATACCGAGCGTTGGTTAAAGCAACACGGTTTCAAATACCACGGCATTTTATTTGGAAAACCACGTGGAGGCAATTACCATTGGATAGACAATCATTTGGTAAAAGCGACGCGTTACCGAGGCAAGTTCACCGATTTGGTAGACAAAGAAGTAACCATTCAAGTGTTCGACGACGAGCACCACGAGTAATATCAAATATCAAATATCAGACATTAAATTTTAAAATATTTAATATCTGATATCTTAAATCTAATATTGATTATGTCAGAAGTATTAAACGTGCCGACTATGGCAGAAATGATGGCTCAAGGCAAGCAACCCGAAGTATTGTTTTGGGTAGGTTGTGCCGGAAGTTTTGACGACAGAGCCAAAAAAATCACCAAGGCTTTCGTGCGCATTCTAAATCGCGCCAATGTAGAGTTTGCCGTTTTAGGAACTGAAGAAAGCTGTACCGGTGATCCGGCCAAACGCGCCGGAAACGAATTTTTGTTTCAAATGCAAGCCATGATGAATATCGAGGTACTCAATGCTTATGAAGCCAAAAAAATCGTTACCGCTTGTCCGCATTGTTTTAATACTTTAAAAAATGAATATCCGGAATTGGGAGGTACTTATGAAGTGGTTCATCATACCGAATTTTTAAAACAACTTTTAGATTCGGGTCGATTAACTATCGAAGGCGGCCAATTTAAAGGTAAAAAAATCACTTTCCACGATCCGTGTTATTTGGGACGCGCCAATAATGTGTATGAAGCACCAAGAGATTTGATTCAGAAATTAGATGCTGAGTTAGTCGAAATGAAACGCTCTCGTGCCAATGGTTTGTGTTGCGGAGCCGGTGGCGCCCAAATGTTTAAAGAACCTGAAAATGGGAACAAAGACATCAATGTGGAAAGAACGGAAGATGCTTTAGAGACCAAAGCAGAAATCATTGCAGCGGGTTGTCCGTTTTGCAATACCATGATGACCGATGGTGTAAAAGCTAAAGAACAAGAAGGCAACGTAAAAGTAATGGACGTGGCCGAGCTTATCGCGAATGCACAAGATTTATAATTCATGAAATTGAAATTTGTTTTTTTACTTTGGGTCAGTTTTGGCATTGTTGGTTGTTTGAATGCTCAGCAAGCAAACGATAGTATCGTAAATGTCATTGAAAAAGACACAACCAATTTAAAATTACAATTCAAAAGTGTTGTCATACCGGCTGTTTTTGTCAGTTATGGAATTATCGGTTTAGAAAGCGGTCAAATCAAAGGATTCAATTCGGGTGTTCGTACTGAAGTTGCGGAACATATCGATGAGAAAGTTTCCATAGACGATTTTACTCAATACGCGCCATTAGTCTCCGTTTACGCTCTAAGTGCTATGGGTGTGGAAAGCAAAAGTTCACTCAAAAAACGACTTATTGTTTCTTCTACGGCAACACTTTTAATGGCTTTAACGGTAAACTCATTTAAGATGACTGCTTCAGTAGAAAGACCCGACGGAACCAGTTTTAATTCCTTTCCTTCCGGACATACTGCCACCGCGTTTATGGGTGCCGAACTGATGAACCAAGAATACAAACACCAATCAATTTGGTATTCCATTGCAGGTTATACTGTGGCCACCGGAACCGGAGTATTCCGAATGTACAACAACAGACATTGGCTGTCTGATGTAGTTGCCGGAGCCGGAGTAGGGATATTATCCGCCAAAGCCGGATATTGGCTTTATCCCTATGTTTCAAAGCTTTTTAACGGTAAAAAGCCAAATAAAGCAACCACCTTTTTACCAATGTGCGACGGAAAGCAAGTCCAAGTTGGTTTGATATCAAGATTTTAATTATGTATATACCTTTTGAAAGTTTACCCGAAGAATCACGCATTTGGATTTACCAATCCAATCGCAAATTTTCCGATGACGAAATGGCTGAAATTGAGAGCGATTTAAAAGCATTCCTCGAAAATTGGTCGGCACACGGCACCGGTTTAGAAGCTTCTTATTTGTTAAAGTACAATCGTTTCATCATTATTGCGGTGAATCAGCAAGTGCAACAAGCTACCGGTTGTTCCATCGATGCTTCGGTTTCGTTTATCCAAAGTTTGGAACAAAAATACCAAGTTGATTTGTTGGATAAAATGAATGTGACCTTCAAAAACGGAGAGCATATCGCACACAAATCTTTAATCGACTTCAAGCGAATGGCCAAAGAAAAAGCGGTTACCGCCAATACCATTGTGTTTAATAATTTGGTCAACACCATCGAAGAATTCAACGAAAGCTGGGAAGTTCCCGCTGCCGAAAGTTGGCATAGTCGTTTCTTTTAATTCCCTTTTTTCATGAAGCAGTTTTTGTTCAGAATAGCAGTATTCAGCGCTTTGTTGTTTTTGGTGACGAATTGTTCGACTACCAAAGACAAAAAGTCGGTTGTAACCCTGAGCAAAGCCGGCATTGCGGAAGAGGAAGAAATATACATTCCGCACATCAAATCGGAACGCAAGAATTATTTCCCGGAAACCTTAGCCGAAAACCAATGGGTTGACAGTATTTACAACCAAATGACTTTTGAAGATAAAGTCGGACAGTTGTTTATGGTGGCCGCTTATTCCAACAAAGATTCTATACATACCAATGCAATCAAAAAGTTGGTACGCGACTATAAAATAGGGGGTGTGATTTTCTTTCAAGGCGGACCGAAACGACAAGCCCGTTTAACCAACCAATACCAATCGTTAGCCAAGGTACCATTGTTTGTAGGGATTGATGCCGAATGGGGAATGAGCATGCGGTTAGATTCTACTTTTCGCTACCCGTTCAACATGACTTTAGGTGCGATTAAGGATTTGAAGTTGGTAGAAAAAGTGGGCGTTGCCATGGCTAAAGAGAGCAAAAGAATGGGCGTACACTTTAATTTTGCTCCTGTTTTAGATATCAATACCAATCCCAAAAATCCGATTATCGGTTTTCGTTCTTTTGGAGAAAATAAAGTCAGCGTAGCCGAACACGCCATCGCCTTAATGAAAGGTACTCAAGGGCAAGGCATATTTGCTACCGGAAAACACTTTCCGGGTCACGGCGATACGTCAACCGATTCACATTATGCATTGCCCGTTGTTAATGCTACTGCTGATCACATTGAAAAAGTCGAATTGTATCCGTACAAGCGCATGTTCGATGAAGGTTTGGTTTCGGTAATGGTCGCGCATTTGAATGTGCCGAGTTTAGAGCCTCGTGAAGGTTATCCAACTTCCATTTCGCAGCCCGTAGTGACAAATTTGTTAAAAAACGAAATGGGATTTGAAGGCTTGATTTTTACCGATGCCTTGAATATGAAAGGTGCCAGTAATTTTAAAAAGCCCGGTGATATTGACTTGGAAGCTTTTATGGCCGGAAACGACATCTTGCTTTTTGCCGAAAATGTGCCTTTGGCGGTTGATAAAATCAGAGCAGCTTTTCAAGAAGGCTCAATTTCAGAAAATCGTTTGGCCGAATCGGTAAAGAAAATTTTGCGGTACAAATTCAAAGCTGGTTTAAACCATTACAAACCTGTTGAGGAAATCAATTTGTACAATGAGTTGAATCCGAAATCCAATCTTTCTTTGCAGTACGAACTTTATGAAAATGCCGTAACGGTAGTTAAAAATGAGGCTGTTTTACCGATTCGCAATCTAAATCAAAAGATAGCTTACGTTAAAATAGGAGAAGACCAGAACAGTGCTTTTGTCAATACACTAAAGAAATACACCGATGTTACCGAAGTGTCGGATGTAAATACCGATTCTCTTTTGGTCAAATTAGCCAATTTCGAAACTGTTATCATTGGTTATCATAAATCGGATAAGACTTGGTGGAAAACCTATGAATTTACAGAGGCCGAATTGCAGTTGATTGCCAAAATTTCGGAACAAAAGAAAGTGATTTTGGATTGTTTCACTAAACCGTATTCGCTTTCTAAAATCTCGAACTTTGAAGCTATTGAAGGCGTTATCGTTTCTTATCAAAATACAGAAGTAGCTCAGGAAGTTTCGGCCGAATTGATTTTTGGGGCGATTGAGTCCAAAGGAAAGTTATCGGTTTCGATTAATGACGAATACAAAGCCGGACACGGATTAACCACACAGAACTTAAATCGTTTAGGATTTTCTACGCCTGAAAATATGGGAATGAGTTCGGAAAAACTCAATCAAATCGAAAAATTAGCCAACAAGGCCATCGACGGAAAAATGGCGCCCGGTATGCAGATTCTAGTGGCACGCAAAGGTAAAGTCATTTACCAAAAATCGTTTGGCCATCAAACCTATGACGGAAAGATAAAGGTCAAGAACACCGATTTGTACGACGTAGCCTCTTTAACCAAAATGGTGGCGACTTTACCCAATGTTATGCAGTTGTACGATCGTAAAAAAGTGAACCTTGAAACTACTTTAGGTGAAATGTTGCCGAGTTTTCAAGGGTCGAATAAAGCAGGTATAACTTTTAAGACATTGTTGTCACATTACGGACAATTGCAAGCGTGGATTCCGTTTTACAAAGCCACTGTTGGTGCCGATAAAAAACCGTTGGAGCGCTATTATCGTAAAACCGCCGTTCCCGGATTCAGCAAAAGAGTATGCGACAGTTTGTACCTGAGAGATGATTACCACGACAGCATCATGAAACAAATTATCGACAGTCCGTTACTCGATAAAAAAGAATACAAGTACAGCGATTTTACCTTCATCATTCTGAAACAATATTTGGAAAAGAAAACCGGAAAATCGTTAGACCAACTCACTTACGAGAATTTCTACCAATCTTTAGGGATGAACAACACTTTGTATAATCCGCTGACTAAGTTTGATAAAAGTGTGATTGCCCCAACGGAAGAAGATACTTATTTCCGTCAAACGACCATTCAAGGTTATGTACACGATATGGAAGCGGCTATGGAAGGTGGCGTTGCCGGTCATGCCGGTGTTTTTTCCAATGCCTTGGATGTGGCTAAAATGATGCAGTTGTTTTTGCAAAAAGGCCAATACGGCGGTGTTTCATACTTTTCTCCGGAAACTTTTGAGGTATTCAATACTTGTCATTTTTGTGCCGAAGGCAATCGCAGAGGCTTAGGTTTTGATAAACCGCAACTCAGTGGTGGCGGACCAACTTGCGGCTGTGTTTCCAAATCAAGTTTTGGTCATACCGGATTTACCGGAACTATTGCTTGGGCTGATCCTGAAACGGAATTAGTGTATGTTTTCTTGTCCAACAGAACGTACCCGGATTCGAATTTACCCAACAAACTTTCTAAGGAAAATATCCGTGAAGATATTCAGAAAATCATTCAAGATGCTATCATAGTGCGTTAATTCTTTAACGCTTTTTTACCATTTCACATCGCTATTTTCCCTACATTCGTACTAGCAAAAACAGTTTATGAAAATAGCCATAGTTTGTTATCCTACTTTCGGAGGTAGTGGTGTTGTAGCCACCGAACTCGGACTCGAATTAGCTCATCGCGGTCACGAAATACATTTTATTACCTACCGACAACCGGTGCGTTTGGCCTTGTTGAATCCGAATGTGCATTACCACGAAGTTAACGTACCTGAATATCCTTTGTTTCATTACCAACCCTACGAATTGGCTTTGTCCAGTAAGTTAGTGGATATGGTAAAATTGTACAAAATAGAAGTATTACATGTGCATTATGCCATCCCGCATGCCTATGCCGGTTATATGGCTAAGCAAATGTTGAAAGACGAAGGGATCAACATTCCAATGGTTACTACACTGCATGGCACCGACATTACTTTGGTTGGTAATCATCCGTTTTACAAACCGGCGGTGAGTTTCAGTATCAATAAATCAGATGTAGTTACTTCGGTATCACAAAGTTTAAAAGACGATACCTACAATTTGTTTCCTATTGAAAAAGACATACACGTTATTCCTAATTTTATAGAACTCGACAAAATTCGAAACGAAAGTTTGATTTCCTGTCAACGTTCGGTTATGGCTAAAAAAGAAGAGCGAATTGTGACCCATATCAGTAATTTCAGAAGGGTAAAGCGCATTCCTGATGTGGTGAAGATTTTCTACAAGATTCAGCAACAAATTCCGGCCAAATTGATGATGGTTGGCGATGGTCCCGAAAAAGCCAAGGCGGAACAACTTTGTGAAGACTTAGGCATACAAGATAAAGTCATCTTCTTTGGGAACAGTAACGAGATTGATCAGATTTTGTCCTATTCTGATTTGTTTTTATTACCGTCGGAAACCGAGAGTTTCGGATTGGCTGCCTTAGAAGCTATGGCTTGGAGTGTTCCGGTTATTTCCAGTAATTCCGGTGGTTTGCCTGAAGTGAATTTTGATGGTGTTTCAGGGTACTTGAGTGCTGTAGGGGATATAGACAGTATGGCTGAAAATGCCGTTACAATTTTGAAAGAAGATGCTATTCTGGCTGAATTCAGAACCAATGCACTGAATGTGGCCAAGCAATTTGACATCAAAAATATATTACCGCTTTACGAAAATTTGTATCTTGAAGCCATAAAAGAAACCCAATGCGAAAAATAATTCTCTTGCTGGTTGTACTGTCATTGTATTCGTGTTCATCCACAAAAACAAACGAGCCTTTGCCGCTATATGAAGTTTTAGTTACTAATAACGATGGCGGTGCCAATATTAAGTTCTATGAAATTCTCACCGAACCTAAAGAGATCATGATGCTTTTGGGTGATGAAACTTTAAGGAAGAAAATCAAGTCGCAGGACACCCAAAAAAGTAGTTTCATCATTTTAAATTCGGGCCCAACCAAAGAAAGTTACAATAGGGTAAAAGTGCTGAAAGTAGAAGAAACACCAACTGAAATTGTGGTTTATGTCAAAGATACACAAAAGGCAACCGAAGCCGATATCAATGATGAAGCTATTAGCTATCCTTATACGATTATTAAAATCAATTCTAAGAAACCCATAACGATTAAATAAAAAATCCCGATTCTATTTGAATCGGGATTTTTGTTGTATTTTAATTGAATTACCAACGGTAACGAATGCTCAAAGCAATATCTGGTCCGAAGCTGTCGTAATTGTCAAAGTCTTTACGGTTGTCTCCAAAGTACAATTCCGGTCTGAAATCTAATGCCAATTGCAACGGAATGTCAAAATTGTACTCAATTCCTACGTCACCTGCAGCTAACAAAAATGTTCCTCCATCAGGATCTGCACTTCCGGGTCCGTCGTAACTCCAACTTCCTACACCACCACCAACTCCGGCATACCAATTGAAACCGCCGTCAATGTTCCAAACCCATTGGTACAAACCAACCAATTTAAAAGCATCGATGTTTTCACTGTTTCTCCAACCAAGGTCTAATTCTAAACGATTTTCTTTTGATAAACCTCTTTGGTATGAAATTTCACCTCCAAAACCATCGTTGTCGCCTAAACGTAAACCTAAAGCATTTTTTGAAATGTCCTGAGCTTGTGCGCTGAATGCTAATCCCATTAGCATAAAAGCAGATAAAATGATTTTCTTCATAATGTGTTTTTTTGTTAATACAAATATACTTATAAAACGAAGAAATACTCGCCTTATTGCCAAACACACTCTTATATTTTTGTTAAAATCGTTAAGATGTCTTTGAAGAAATTATAGAAGCGATAAGTTGTTGCTCTATATAGCTCTCCATTTCAAACAAATCTTCTTCCTCTGTTTCAAGTTCAGTGTGGTCTTCGTATCGGTATAATTTCCAGCGCTTATTTTGGTATTCCAACGCTGTCAAATTTTCTACCCAATCACCCGAATTGAGATACGTTGTTGAGCCGTTTTTGTTTTCTTTTTCGATAATTTTAGGTTCGTGTATGTGACCGCAAATCACGTAGTCGTAATTTTTTTCGATGGCTAAATCGGTAGCTGTGGTCTCAAAATCGGAGATGTGTTTCACCGCTTTTTTGACTCCTGCTTTTATCTTTTTTGAGAATGAATAAGGTTCTTTCCCCATTTTTTTCAAACACCAATTGATAAATCGGTTTAGTAGAATTAAATAGTCATAGCCAATACCTCCCAATTTGGCTACCCATTTGGAGTGTTGTACAGAAGCATCGAAAACATCTCCGTGGAATATCCAAGCTTTTTTATGGTCGAGTTCTAATACAAGTTTGTCTAAAACTTTAAAGTTACCAATCGAAGTATCACTGAATTTGCGTAGGAATTCATCGTGATTGCCTGTGATATAGTAGACTTTAGTGCCTTTGGAAGCTAGATTAAGAATCTTTTGAATAACTTTTAAATGTGATTTAGGAAAATACGATTTCCTGAACTGCCAAATGTCAATGATGTCGCCATTTAACACCAAAATTTTAGGTTTAATTGAAGATAAGTAATAGCTAAGTTCATGAGCATGAGCGCCAAAAGTACCAAGGTGAACATCGGAAATTACCACTACGTCCGGTTTTCTTTTTTTCAAAATGTTTCTTATTAAGGTTTCACAAATTAAGGATTAAGGTGTTAGGCTAACTTTACCATAGGATTAACTTTTGAATAATAAACTTTTGCACTTTTAAACTTTGCCCTATATTTGTTTAAAATCGATTTGATATGGCCGGGAACAGTTACGGAACCCTTTTTAAAATCACTACTTTCGGAGAATCTCACGGAGAAGCTTTAGGCGGTATTATTGAAGGTTGTCCACCCGGACTAGCGCTCGATTTTGAAGCCATTCAAGCCGAAATGCAACGAAGAAAGCCCGGGCAATCCGCCATAGTAACCCAACGTAAGGAAGCGGATGAAGTGCAGTTTTTATCTGGAATTTTTGAGGGTAAAACCACCGGAACGCCTATCGGATTTATCATTCCGAATACCAATCAAAAATCCGATGATTACAGTCACATCAAAGACAATTATCGTCCAAGTCATGCCGATTATGTGTATGAAAAAAAATACGGCATTCGCGATTACCGTGGCGGCGGAAGAAGTTCGGCCAGAGAAACAGCCAGTAGAGTAGTAGCCGGTGCTATCGCTAAACAAGTGCTGCCTACAGTAAAAATAAACGCTTTTGTTTCTTCTGTGGGTGACATCTTTATCGATAAACCTTACCAAGATTTGGATTTCTCTTTAACAGAAAGTAATCCGGTTCGTTGTCCGGATAAGGCAACTGCAGCCAAAATGGAGGAACATATTAAAGAAATTAGAAAAGCTGGCGACACCGTTGGCGGCACTATAACTTGTGTAATTCAAAACGTGCCTATTGGATTGGGAGAGCCGGTTTTTGATAAATTACACGCTGAGTTAGGCAAAGCCATGCTTTCCATCAATGCCGTAAAAGGATTTGAATATGGTAGTGGATTTTGTGGTGCTCGCATGAAAGGCAGTGAGCACAACGATTTATTTAACGAAGACGGAACGACCAAAACCAACCTTTCCGGAGGTATTCAAGGTGGCATTTCCAATGGAATGGATATTTATTTCAGAGTTGCCTTCAAACCGGTAGCTACTTTGATGCAAAAACAAGCAGTTTTAACCAATCAAAATACTATAGTTGAACTACAAGGGAAAGGACGCCACGATCCTTGTGTGGTGCCAAGAGCAGTTCCGATTGTGGAAGCAATGGCAGCACTGGTGTTGGCCGATTTTTATTTACTAAACAAAACTTATCAAAAATAAATGGATACAACTGAAACGTCGAAAAAATCATTACTTTCCAATCTTACTTTTCAAATCTTAATTGCAGTAGTTCTTGGTGCGGTTTTGGGTGTTTTTGTTTTTAAGAATTTCGACGAAACTTTCCGCGAATCTTTCAGCAAAAATATCAAGTTGTTGGCTACCATTTTTATTCGATTGGTTCAAATGATTATAGCACCATTGGTTTTTACCACTTTGGTAGTGGGTATTGCCAAATTAGGCGATATTAAATCGGTTGGGCGAATAGGAGGAAGAGCTTTGGGTTGGTTTTTTACGGCTTCCTTTATTTCTTTGTTGATAGGGATGTTTTGGGTGAATATTTTAGAACCCGGAAAAAAAATACAATTACCTGATTTAGATGCTGATAAGGCTACCGAAATTGTTCAAAAAACAGAAGGCTTTTCTGCGCAAAACTTTGTAGAACACATCATTCCGAAAAGTGTAGTCGAGGCGATGGCTACGAATGAAATATTGCAAATCGTTATTTTTTCTATTTTTTTCGGATTGGCCGCTGCATCCATCGGATCACATGCTAAGCCAGTGATTAATGCCTTGGACAAAACATCACACATTATTTTAAAAATGGTTAACTACGTTATGAAGTTTGCTCCGTTTGGTGTTTTTGGTGCTATTGCGAGTGTGTTGGCGATGATTGATTTTTGGCAATTGATAACCACTTACGTCTACTTTTTTGGCTCTTTTTTAGTCGGAATAGGAACACTCTGGATTGTACTGCTTTTGGTAGGCTATTTGTTTTTAAAAGGACATATGACCACTTTGTTAAAAAGGATATTAAGTCCGCTAGTAATTGCATTTGGTACTACAAGCAGTGAAGCTGTTTTTCCAAAATTAACAGAGGAATTAGAACGTTTTGGCGTCAAAGACAAAATAGTTTCGTTCATGTTACCTTTAGGTTATTCGTTCAATTTGGATGGCAGTATGATGTACATGACTTTTGCCAGCATCTTCATCGCTCAGGCTTACGGTGTGCCTTTAGATACGGGAACACAAATGACGATGTTATTGGTATTAATGCTTACCAGTAAAGGAATTGCCGGTGTTCCGAGAGCCAGTTTGGTTGTCGTTGCAGCTACTTGTGGGATGTTTAAAATTCCGGAAGTCGGTATCGCTTTAATTCTCCCGATTGACCACTTTTGCGATATGTTCCGAAGTGCCACCAATGTTTTAGGGAATGCTATTGCGACTTCTGTTGTAGGTAAATGGGAAAAAGAAAGTTAAAAGTACTTTATATTTCAAATACTTTGCTAAATTTGTTACCATTAAAAAACTACTTATATGAAAAAACTTTTACTTTTAATTTTTACAGTTGCTGGTGCTTTGAATGCAAGTGCTCAAGCAACATGTGCAACTGCTACTGCACTTACCACTAGTGGTACGTATACAACCGGTACCATAAATGGTACATACAAGGTTGCATGTTTTAACTCTGCCACTGGTATAAAAGGCTATTGGTATTCATTTACAGCACCTAGTAATGGTGAAATATCAATTTCTTCCAACTTAGCAGCTAATGATGGAGTTGCCAAAAGTAACGATACGAGAGTTAGTATTGCAACGGGTTTGTGTACTGGTACTTTAACTTGTGTTGCTGGGAATGATGATATTAGTGATACTAATTACAAATCGGAACTATTAAACATTCCTGTTACTTCTGGTACTGTTTATTTAATTCAATGGGATAGTAGATGGTCTGCTTTACCGCTAGATTTTACTTTTACTTTTACTCCTGTTACTTGTACAAGACCAACTGTTTTTTATTTACCGGAGTATGTTTCAACAACATCTGCTGATTTATATTGGGATCAAACTACAACTATCCCTGCTAATTATCAAGTAGACTGGAGTACAAACTTTGCTACTGCTGCCGGTGCCGGAACTTTAGTAGATGCCCCTTCAGGTGCTTTAACTTATTCAACCGTTAACCTAGCTTCTTTACCGGCTTCATCTAACTTTAGATATTATTGTAGAGCCAACTGCGGCGCTACACAAAGTACATGGTCAGGTCCATACTACGGATATCTTCCTGTAACGCTACCTTATTCAAATGATTTTGAAAACCCTGCAGAAAATTACACAGATGGTTTCATTAATTTCACTTTAATCACTACTGATGGAACTACGACACCACCAAACTATGCTGATGGAGGTGCAGGAACTGCAGTTTATACTTTTAATAGCACTACTGCTGTTTCAAACTCAAGAGCTTATTTTAGAGGTGTTAGCTTGCAAGCCGGAGAAGTAGTTACTGTATCTTTCAAAACAAGATTATACACTCAATCTACAACTACTCCAGCTTCACCAATGAATTTTGATTTGACTGTAGGAGCGTCTCAAAGCGCTGCCGGTCAAACTACTTTAGTTCAAACATTTACAAATAGCAGCGATGCAGCTTACACTACGCACACAGCTACTTACACAGCACCAGCTGCTGGGATTTATTACTTCAGTGTTTTCAATAATTCAACTCCGGGTACTACTCAAACATTCTTGTTCTTAGATACTATCCAGATGAGTACTAACTTATCAACTAATGATTTCTTAGTAGACTCATTCAGTGTTTATCCTAACCCAACTAGTGATGTTTTAAATATTTCATCTTCTAGTTCAGCTGAGATTACTAAATTATCAGTAGTTGATGTAAACGGAAGAACAGTAAAAAATCTTGAGGGAGGTGTTATTAACCAAGTAAATGTTGCTGATTTAAATTCAGGTGTTTACTTCGTTAACATTGAATCTAACGGAGGAAAAGTGACTAAGAAATTCATCAAACAATAATTATTCATTTTAATCATAAAAAAACGACTAAGGAAACTTAGTCGTTTTTTTTGTTCTTACTATTCATCATCAGGAATATGGCGCCAACCAGTCCGATGATGACCAGGGCAAATACGCCAATCATAATAAAGGCACCGTTGTCCCAAGAATACAAGGAAATGTTTTGTGATGTCATGATTTATCAATTAGAGTTTATCAAAATTACTTTGATAAATTCTAATACGGTATGATAATTATCATGCGAGAAATTTGGCGGCTAATTGAGGTGTTGGCATCATACAACTTTCTTGTTTGCCATACCAATGGTAACGATTTTTGGCGATGTAATCGTAAACCGAGTTCGAAATAAACTTTGGGAATATTTGCAAGATGTTAAGCAGATAGTAGAAACCACCAAATTCATTTATTATCTTCAATGCTGCTTCTGCTTTGTAAAAATAGGCTTTGCCGGGTTCATAAAGCACCATACTGTCGGTATGCTGACGATTGATGCCAATATGATTCAAAATCTTATTACCCAAATCAGATTGTAGCGGTACAAAACGAAATACGTCTTTGGTATCCCGTTTAATAACAAACTGCACAGAGGCATTGCAAAGATTACAAACCCCGTCAAAGAGTATGATTTTCTTGTCTTTGGGTAATTCGTAAATTTCCATCCTTAATGGGCTTGAACAAATTCTAATTCTTCTAAACTGACTTTAGAAGTAAAGATGCCGTAATTCACTACGGCTTTATTTTTCTCAATTTTATCAATGGTACCAATCGATTTTCCATCAACCATTCGAACCCTGTCGCCAATTTTTAAAACTACTTTTGGCTTTTCGGCTTCGAGCTTTTGCGCTTTAATCTTCTTTTCTTTTTTGGCGACCCGAATTTCTTCCACTTTAACTTTAACTTCTTCCACCACCTTTTTTTGGATAATCTCCTTTTCCTTTTTCTCTTTGGCTGTGGCTTTTTTGCGTTTGGAATTTTCGATTTCAACCAACTTCAAAAATTCTCCAATCAACACTTTTTTGTCTTTGTTGTTAAAGTATTTTTCCGATAAATCATCGACTTTCTGCCCCATATAAATCAGACGCTGGTTGGCATCATACAGTTCTTGATAGCGCTCCAATTTTTCCTGAATCTTGGCATTAATGGTTTCCATTTTCTTGCTTTCTTCACGGGCTTTGATTTCCTCCTCTTTCAAGGTTAGCGATGTTTTCTCGAGTTTGGAACGCTCTTTTTGCAGTGTTGCAATGGTTTTGTCGAAACGCACTTTTCCGCCTTCAATTTTCTTCTTGGCTCGATTAATTAAACCATACGGGATACCGTTCTTTTGCGCTACTTCAAAGGTGAAAGAACTTCCGGCTTGTCCTAAAATCAACTTGTACAAAGGTTCCAAAGATTTTTCGTCAAAGAGCATATTGGCGTTGGAAGCAAAAGGCAATTCGTTGGCCAATATCTTCAAGTTGGAATAATGCGTGGTAATGATTCCGAAGGCTTCCCGATGGTAGAATTCTTCCAAAAAGGTTTCTGCCAAAGCACCGCCCAATTCAGGGTCAGAACCGGTTCCGAATTCATCGATTAAGAACAGAGTTTTAGCGTTGCACTTTTTCAAAAAGTAATTCATGTTTTTCAATCGGTAACTGTAAGTGCTCAAATGGTTTTCAATCGATTGATTGTCGCCTATGTCCGTTAGAATTCTGTCAAATAAAAAGGTTTCACTTCGTTCGTGTACCGGAATCAGAATCCCGCATTGTAACATCAATTGCAGTAAGCCGACTGTTTTTAACGAAATAGTTTTACCACCGGCATTCGGTCCCGAAATCACTATTATCCTACTGTCGTTTTTCAATTCAATGGTCTGCGGAAACGTTTTTTCCTTTTTTTCCAAATTGTTTAAAAACAATATCGGATGATAGGCTTCGCGGAAAAACAAACGCTTTTCCTCTGTAATATTGGGCAATATCGCATTGATTTTACGCGCATATTTTGCTTTTGCAGCCACTACGTCGATGTCGCTCAGAAAATCTTGGTATTGTTTTAATAAGTCAACATAAGGGCGGATTTCATTGGAAAGTTTCTTTAAAATCCGAGTGATTTCCTCTCTTTCTTCGTATTCTAAATTGTTCAATTCTCTCGAATAGCGCAGCGTAGCTTCGGGTTCAATGTAAGCGATGCTTCCGGTTTTGGAACTGCCTAAAATAGATCCTTTCACTTTTCTTCTATACATGGCCAAAACTGCCAAGACCCGTCGGTTTTCAACGATACTTTCTTTGATCTCATCCAAATATCCTAAGCTGTTGTATTGGCTTAGTGCTTGGCCGAAACTTTGGTTGACTTTCCCACGAACTACATTCATATCACGGCGAATGTTAATCAAATCGGGCGAAGCATTGTCTTTGATTTCCCCGTATTTGTCAACTACTTCATCAATTTTTTGTGTGATGTATTTGGTGTATTCAATTTGGACTGCTTTCTCGTTTAATTTCGGATAGTAATCGTGAAATTTCTTCAGAAACAATAACAATACATTCACAGTTTCAGACAGCGTAGCGATTTTACGAAAACTGCTTACTTCCAAAAAGCTGTCCTCAATAGCCAAAAACTTTAAATCTTGGGTAAGGTTTTCAAAACCGTGGTTGGGAATGGCGTTGTTATTGGTGAACGACGACAGGTATTCCGAGGTTTGACAAAGCTCATTCATCAAAGTGGCTTTGTCTTTGAAAGGAACAATGTCGAGCGCTTTTTGTTTGCCGATTTCAGTGTTGCATCGGTCGGATATGGTTTGCAGTACCGTGTTGAATTCTAAATCTTGTAATGTTTTCTCAGTAATCGCTATCATGCTGTCAGGTCTATGCTTCAAAGTTACAAAGGTTAAAAGCCATATTGCAACAGAAAATGCTATTTTTGGTAAAATTTTATGAGATGTTAATCAAAATGGAGCCGACTTGGCAAGAACAACTTTCCGGCGAATTTAACCAACCTTATTTTGATCGATTAGTAACCTTCGTCAAAGAAGAATATGCCACCAAAAGATGCTTTCCCAAAGGCAGTCAAATCTTTGCTGCTTTTGAAGGTTGTCCGTTTGACAAGGTGAAAGTAGTCATCATCGGGCAAGATCCGTATCACGGTTTGGGTCAAGCTAATGGTTTGTGTTTTTCGGTAAATGATGGCATTGCCTTTCCGCCTTCGCTTCAAAATATTTTCAAAGAAATTGAATCCGATTTGAAAATTCCGTTTCCCATCAGCGGTAATTTAGAACGATGGGCTGACCAAGGGGTTTTGTTGCTCAATGCTACCTTAACCGTTCGCGAAAGCGAAGCCGGAAGCCACCAAAATCAAGGCTGGGAAACCTTTACCGATGTGGTTATTCAGAAAATATCAGACGCTAAAGAAAACGTTGTTTTTTTACTTTGG
Source organism: Flavobacterium sp. FEMGT703F (assembly GCA_002786385.1). Lineage (GTDB taxonomy): Bacteria > Bacteroidota > Bacteroidia > Flavobacteriales > Flavobacteriaceae > Flavobacterium > Flavobacterium cheonhonense. Next base: position 64,443 of record PGCN01000008.1, on the reverse strand, counting down.
GGCGGATTTGCTAAAAAGAAAGGCGCTAAAATCAACAGAAACAAACACCATGTTTTAGAAACCGGACATCCTTCACCACTAAGTGCTAACCGCGGTTTATGGTTCGGCAATCAGCATTTCAGTAAAACCAATCAATATTTAGAAAGTCTCGGAAAAGAGCCTATTCGTTGGTGATTAGTTAACAGTGAAATAATAATATCCGTTGTTATCTAAATTTGAAACAGCCGCATTGATATTTACGATTAAATCTTTCGGAGCACTCAAGGAAACCATCTCTACACTGTTAGTGGAAGAACTGTTGTAGCCGAATGTAAGACGATAATTTCCGGCAGTCAACAGCGGAAAGCCAACATTATAGCGATAGTATTCATCGGTACTATTGTAATTGCAGATAGCGTAAACATATGCGCCGTTTTGAGCTGCACCGGCAACAACATCCAATTGGCTGTCACTTACGGTAACTACTTGCCAATCGGTAGCGTTTATTTTTCGCTCAATCACATACGAAAAAACAAATTGTGAAGCATTTCCGGTGGTTTTATAAATGTCCAAAAGAGCGGTTTGTGTTTGTCCCGGTTCCGGAATATAACGCGCCAAATCTGCTTTCACATATAAGTAATCGCCAACATTATATGAGGATTGGGTTTCAATCCTTACTATGTTGTTCCCGCCTTCTACATAGATCGTTTTGTAGAAATCATCATCATTAGTGTCGCAGTTGGAAAATAACAATCCAACAAAAAGTAAAGCTATATAGTGTATTTTTTTCATGACTTATTTTTTAAAATCGATAGCCTAAGTTAAAGCCTACTCTGGAAATTACATCCGGACTTTTATCACGGTTGGTTAAATTGGAACCGAAACCGGCCAAGAATTCGATAGCAAAAGCTTCTTTGATGTACATTTTGTACCCTAAACCGCCGCCCAAACCAAAATCAGTATAAGTCGATTTTTTGGTGGAGTAATAGCCATTGATATTTTCATCCGTTAAACGAACGATTTCTTTATAATCGCCACCATTGTAGGAAGCAAATACTTCGGCAAAATAAAAGCTCGTTTTGCCTTTCGATAATTGGTATCTCACATACGGATTGAACTCAAATTTCGGAACATTATTGCGGTAGCCACGTTCAAAATCATCGTTCAATTTGCCACTATCCGAGAAATTCAAGTTGAAACCGGTTGAAAAGGCTCCGCCAAAAAAGCGCTCATAACTAAAACTGGCTTTTTGCCAAACCAGCAGAGACAATACATCTACTCTGAATTCGTTTTTTTTATTGTCTATAGCTACATTTTCTTGCGCTTGTGTTACCGTAGAAAGCAACAGTAACAACAGTAAAACTTTTTTCATATGGGTTAGTTTAACAGAAACGAATATACTAAATAATGCTGTTGCTTAAAGATAAATTATAAAAGATTTATTCCAAAGTTAAAGCCCCTAAAATTTCCTCATTCATAAACGGTCCGCCCGGGTATTTGGCGGTATAATCAAGGTTCAACCAAACATCTCCTCTTTCATCTATGTGATAATTTAAGGTTTGATTTTTACTTTCTGCGGGGAACAATACCTTTTTGATGGCATAATTAATCTGCTCTAAATCTTTTTGGGTTCCGATATAAAGTTCGGGGTAGATATGCCCTTTGGTATGGATCAATCGGGTAGTGCCGCCAATCGATTTGATACATGCTGCCATGAAAACCGAATGGTCATCGCAGTCGCCGGAAAGGTATTGTAACGACTCGGTGGCTTTGGCAATATAATCTCGTCCTTTGGGATCGCTGACGTAATTCCAACGCGAATTGATTTCCTTGAAAACGGCAAACGATTGTATGATGGTGTGAATATCATAGTAGCCTTTTACGTCTCTGAAGTGTTTGCTGGTAGCCATGATGGCAAAATTGCGTATTCTCGGATTTTGATATTCTATGGCATCCAAAATTTTCGATTTGTTGGGAAACGGCAACAATTTAGAGATGATGATGTCCTGCGGATAAGGGTCTTCACTCATGGTATAAACCATAGAACGGTAATCTTCAAAAACACTTCGGAAACCATATTTCCCTGATAAAGTGCCGAAAAGTAACAAGATGAAATAGAGAATCACAGAGATTAATGTTACCCTTCTTAAAGCTCTCAATAAGAGTTGGATAACTGCTAAAATGACAATGAAAAGCAAAACGCGGTCGAAGTGGTTGGCCCAGTCTAAAACCACTAAGTTTTGGTGGGCAATGATAAAAATCGGAATGGTAATCAGGATGTTCAAGACAAAAATGATAATCATGTCCCAAGGACTTTTTATCCTGAACTTTTCTTTAAGTTGCTGATACGTAAGATTTCCCGGTTTTATCATGTTGCCATGGCAAAAGCTAAACGGCTTTTACTATTTCAGCAAAAGTACCTTTTTTCTCGATAATTTTGAGGTCAAATAATTGATTTTGAATTTTGTTTAACACTTTTTCTTCTAAGGGTTTTTGAGCCCATTTGGTGAGTGATAACCAAGTTTGAATGTCTTCTAACTTTTGGTTGTATTTAGTCGCTAAAGTACGATCAATACTCGGGATTTCCTTGAATTCGATGGTCGTGTTGTTGATGATTTCCAGCAATAAAGCAATGGTTTGGCGATTGCTTTCCAAGAATTCATTGCGTACCGCTATAACAAAGCAAGGCCATGGCGTAGGACAATCGGCTACGCGTCGAAATACACCTTTGTCAACCAAAGGCTGTGTCATGAAACGTTCCCACATAAAGTAATCGGCTTTCCCATGGGTTAAAGCTTCCACAGCGCCGTCTATGGTATTGACTACTTCAAATTGCAACGTTTCGGTGTTCCAGTGTTGGTTTTGTGCGTTGACATAAGCCATTAAGTGTGACCCTGAGCCGTAGCGTGAAATAGCCACTTTGGTGTTTTCTAAATCGGATAAAGTTTGGTATTGGGATTCCGCTGCAACGTGAATTCCCCAGATAAGCGGACTTTCCACATAAGTCTGAACTATCGAACTCGGATTACCGCCAACGATGTCTTTAACGATACCTTCGGTTAAAATCACCGCGATGTCGGTTTCATTATCGCGCAACATTTGGCACATTTTTCCGGTACCTTCGGGCACATCAGTCCATTGCAAATCGATGCCGACTTCCTCAAACTCGCCATTGTCTATGCATAAATGCCAAGGTAAATTGAAATGTTCCGGTACGCCGGCTATTCTGACTGTTTTCATATAGAGGGTTAGATTTTTAGACTTCTTAGATTATTAGATAGAATTTTATTTTAATTGTTAGCTTCTAAACTGTAAAGCGAAGCATGTCTGAAGCCTAAAGGGCTTTTCTATCGATTTGCGATAGCAGGATTCTCCATTTGCCACCATTTCCAAATTACGCCGTCATTATCAGGATAGTCTTCCATGAATTTCATGCCTACTTTTTGCAATACATGATTAGATGCTCCGTTTTGGGCATGGGTGTAAGCGTTCATCCTGTCGATGTGCATTTCTCTGAAACCGTAATCCAACCAAGCATAAGAGGCTTCGGTAGCATAACCTTTGCCCCAAAATGGTTCTGCCAAGCGATAGCCGTAATCGTAGAAGTTGGTGTTGCCGTTTTCTGTGTGGTCGTCTACGAATTTAATTCCGGTCCAACCGATGAATTCACCGGTTTCTTTAAGAATGGTAGCAAATCGACCGATGTTGTTTCTTTCGTATTGTTCGTTAACGTAGTTAATTACTTTGATGACTTCTTCTACTTTTTGTACCGGTGTTTGCCAAAGGTATTTGTGGACTTCAGGATTTTTATCCATAGCAAACATGGCTTCCGCATCGGAGAGTTCGAGTGGACGAAGGAGTAAGCGGTCGGTTTCTAAAATTAAGTTCATAGTAAGATGATGGCCTAGCCCCGATTGCAGCAAGTATCCTTTTTTACCGGTCTCAATACATCCTGAATTAGGACACCGGAACTGACGGGAAAAAAGATACTGCGGAAAGCGGGTATAAGCTCCTAAAATTATTCGGCTAATTTATTTAAGGCGTAGGCAATTAATGCGTCTACAGCTTTGTACGGATCTTCGCTGAAAGTTCCGGTGGCGCGGTTGGCAATGATGGCGTTGAGCGACAAACACTCGTGGCCCAACAGTTTGCCCAAACCATAGATGGCTCCGGTTTCCATTTCGAGGTTGGTCATTTTGATGCCTTCAAACTCGAAGCTGTCCATTTTGGCATTGAGTTCCGGATCTTGAATTTCCAAACGCAAGACACGACCTTGTGGTCCGTAAAAACCACCGGCAGTTCCGGTAAATCCTTTGAATATTTGATCGCTTTCCATTCTTTTCTCAAGCGATTCTGAGCAAGCAATTACGTAAGGACGGCCTTTTCGCAAATCCCAATTGGTCTGACTGATAAAGGCTTCTTCCATGGCTTTTTCCGAAATATCGTCGATTAAATAGGAACGAAGCATATTGTCTAAGCCCAATCCGAACTGACTCATCACAAAACTGTCACACGGAATGTCGGCTTGTAATGAACCCGAAGTTCCGATACGGACGATGTTGAGTGAAGTCAGATTTTCCTTGGGTTTACGCGTTGCTAAGTCGATGTTGACCAATGCATCAAGCTCGTTCATTACGATATCGATGTTGTCCGGACCGATTCCGGTTGACATCACCGTCATTTTTTTGCCTTTGTAATAACCGGTTTGGGTTTTGAATTCGCGTTTTTGGGTCGAAAATTCGATGCTGTCAAAGAATTGTGTAATTTTTTCTACGCGGTTTTGGTCGCCAACGAAGATGATATCGTTTGCTATGTGTTCCGGTTTTAAGTTGAGATGGTATACGCTACCATCGGGATTTAATATTAATTCTGAAGATTGTATCATAATTTTTTAGTTTCGAGTTTTGGGTTTCGAGTTCCGGGTTTTAAACTTTGAACTTTAAACCAGTTTATCCGCCTACACGTTTGGTTTTGAATCCTTTGTCTTGCAGGATTTTCATAATTTTATCGCGGTAATCGCCTTGTATGATGATGGCACCGTCTTTAAACGTACCGCCAACACTGAGTTTGGTTTTGATTTCTTTGGCTAAGATTTTAAAATCTTCGTCACTGCCTTCGTAGCCTTCGATGATGGTTGTGGCTTTGCCTTTGCGTTTTTCGTATTTGCAAATCATGGGCGCTGCCTGAATAAAAAGCTCGTGATTTTCGATTACTGTTTCCTCCGGTTCATTGGAAGGTTCGTGATCGGGGAATAATTTTTTAAGTTGCTCTTGTAAGTCCATTTTTCTTTAAAGTTACTGAGTTACTGAGTGCCTGAGACGCTGAGTTCTTTTTTTGCGATACTAAGTTAATCAGTTGCTTAGTAAAAAATCAAAAAAGACATCAAGTTGGGAAACTCAATGTCTTTAATGAAATGTATTGAATTAACCTTTACTTTTTGAGTCCTAATTCTACCAAGCGCTCGTCCAGGTATGCTCCTGCGGTGATATCGTCGAAGGCTTTCGGGTGATCGGCATCGATACATTTTTCCAAACAGTTCAAAGGCATATCGCTTACCGGATGCATAAAGAACGGAATAGAGTAGCGTGATGTTCCCCACAATTCTCTTGGCGGGTTTACTACTTGGTGAATGGTCGATTTTAATTTGTTGTTGGTATGACGCGACAACATATCGCCTACATTAATCATCAATTCGTCCGGTTGTGCCATAGCGTCAATCCAGTCTCCATTGTGATTTTGTACTTGCAATCCTTTACCTTGTGCACCCATTAGTAAGGTAATCAAGTTGATGTCACCATGAGCGGCTGCACGAACAGCACCGTCTTTAGGTTCATCAGTAATAGGCGGATAATGGATTGGTCTTAAGATACTGTTACCGTCTTTGATGAAATTGTCGAAGTAAAATTCATCTAAACCAATGTATAAAGCCAAAGCTCTTAAAACATAAACACCGGTTTTTTCTAACATCCTATAGGCTTCTTTACCCACTTCGTTAAAGTGTGGCAACTCTGCTACTTCTACGTTATCAGGATATTCGTTGGCGTATTTTGAGCCTTCACTCACATACTGTCCGAAGTGCCAAAACTCTTTTAAGTCACCGGCAGAGCGACCTTTAGCATGTTCTTTTCCGAAAGAAACATAACCTCTTTGTCCGCCAATTCCGGGAATTTCGTATTTGGCTTTGGTTTCCAATGGCAGGTTGAAGAAATTGCGCACTTCTGCATACAAGTCTTCTACCAATTTGTCATCTAAAAAATGACCTTTTAGTGCTACGAAGCCGATGTCTTCGTATGCTTTTCCGATTTCATTTACAAATTTTTGTTTACGTGCCGGATCGTCCGACAGGAAATCACGTAAGTCAACACTTGGAATTTGTTGCATACTACTAAAAAATTTTTGTTAATAACTCAGACTGAGAAAATCCCAATCATAACTACAAATGTAACTAAATTTTGTTTATAAAAAGGCAAAGTTATTAACAATATCGATTGAATTTAATAGGGTTTTGACTCGGAAAATGAAGATTAAATCCTTACTTTTGGGCCACAAAAATTACAGTCAACTGAAATGAATTTCGATAGAAAAGAGTTGTCCAATAGTCAATTGTTGGACTTGTATAAAAGATTGCTCAAACCTCGTTTGATAGAAGAAAAAATGTTGATTCTCTTGCGTCAGGGAAAAGTCTCCAAATGGTTTTCCGGTATAGGTCAGGAAGCGATTTCCGTAGGAATCACGGCCGCTTTGGACCAAGACGAATACATATTGCCGATGCACCGGAATTTGGGTGTGTTTACCGGAAGAGACATTCCGTTGCACCGACTGTTCTCGCAATGGCAAGGTAAGAAAAGCGGTTTTACCAAAGGAAGAGACCGCAGTTTTCACTTTGGTACTCAGGAATTCAAAATCATCGGAATGATATCGCATCTCGGACCGCAAATGGGTGTAGCTGATGGTATCGCTTTAGCGAACAAATTAAAGCAAAACGGTAAAGTAACCGCAGTATTTACCGGAGAAGGCGCTACTTCTGAGGGCGATTTTCATGAGGCTTTGAATATAGCCGCAGTTTGGGAATTACCGGTCTTGTTTGTGATTGAAAATAACGGGTATGGATTATCGACTCCAACAAATGAACAATACCGTTGCGAAAATCTGGCTGATAAAGGTATAGGTTATGGTATGGAAAGCCATATTATTGACGGGAACAATATATTAGAAGTTTACACTAAAATAGCCGAATTAAAGGCGTCAATGATTGCTAATCCTCGTCCGGTATTGTTGGAGTTTAAGACTTTCAGAATGCGTGGTCATGAAGAAGCCAGCGGAACGAAATATGTACCGCAAGAATTGATGGACATGTGGGCGATTAAAGACCCGATTGCCAATTATTGCGATTATTTGATGAACGTTGGTGTGCTTTCGGAAGAAATGGATGCCGAATTCAAAGCGAATATCAAAACTGAAATTGATGAACATTGGGCGATTACAGTGGCCGAACCGGAATGTGAAGCCAATCTGGAAGAAGAGCTTAACGACGTTTACGAGCCTTATGATTTTGAAGCCTTTGAGCCTGGTGCGGAAAAAGAAAATATTCGTGTCATAGATGCCATCTCTTCAGCTTTACGCCAATCTATGGAACGTCACGAGAATTTGGTGATTATGGGACAAGACATAGCCGAATATGGTGGTGCTTTTAAAATCACCGATGGATTTGTAGCACAATTTGGTAAAGACCGCGTGCGCAATACGCCAATTTGTGAAAGCGCTGTGGTTTCTGCAGCGAATGGTTTATCCATCAATGATCATAAAGCCGTGGTGGAAATGCAGTTTGCCGATTTCGTGTCTACCGGTTTCAATCCTATTGTGAATCTTTTGGCCAAACAGCATTACCGTTGGGGCGAAAAATCGGATGTGGTAGTTCGTATGCCTTGTGGCGGTGGTACACAAGCCGGTCCGTTTCACTCGCAAACCAACGAGGCTTGGTTTACCAAAACACCGGGCTTGAAAGTAGTATATCCGGCGTTTCCATATGATGCGAAAGGATTGTTGAATACAGCCATCAACGACCCGAATCCGGTAATGTATTTTGAGCACAAACAATTGTACCGTTCCGTTTATCAAGAGGTTCCGGCCAACTATTATACCATTCCGTTTGGTAAAGCAGCCTTATTGAAAGAAGGTACTCAAGTGACTGTTATTTCTTTCGGAGCGGGAGTACATTGGGCTTTGGAAACTTTAAGCAAGCACCAAGACATCAGTGCTGATTTGCTTGATTTGAGAACCTTACAACCTTTAGATACGGAAGCTATTTTTAGCTCGGTTAAAAAGACCGGAAAAGTTATTATTCTTCAGGAAGACACCTTATTTGGTGGTTTGGCAAGCGATTTATCCGCGATGATAACTGAAACTTGTTTTGAATATTTAGATGCGCCGGTTAGAAGAGTAGGAAGTTTGGAAACAGCTATTCCTTTTGTGAAATCGCTTGAAGATCAATACTTACCTAAAGCACGATTTGAGTCTGTTTTACAAGAGCTTTTGGCTTATTAAACGATATAATATATAAAGAGGCACAAGCAATTGTGCCTCTTTTTATGTCGATTGACACATGATTTCAAAACTATTGTTTAAATACAATTGAGTAAGGTTTCTTTTGATAAAGGTTTGCTGATATAGCTTATTACATTTGGATTTTTCTCGGCTTTTTCTTTGTCTACAGGGTTTAAGGATGCAGAGATTACATGTATGTTGCAAACTATATGAAGATGTTGTTTCAATTTTTCAAATTCCTCTAAAAATTCCCAACCATTAACCAAAGGCATATTTAAATCGAGAAAAATAACTACTTTTTTTCCGGGTTCAGCGGCTTTGTTCAGGGTCATTATTCCTTCTAAAGCTTGTTTCCCGTTAAAGAACGTGTGGATGTCATCAGTCAAGTTTAAGATGGTAATTAATCTTCGGTGAAAATAGTTTACCGATAAATCGTCATCAATAAGAATGATTGTATTAGTTGTCATTTTTTAGCTTTTTTGAGATGGTAAAATAGAATGTGGTTCCTTCGTTCACCTTGGATTCAATCCAAATTTTTCCATTGTGGATGTCTACAATTTTTTTGCAATGCGCGAGTCCGATTCCGAAACCGCTGTATTCTTCAGAGGTATGAAGCCTACGGAAGATTTGAAAGATTTGATTAAAATATTTTTCTTCTATCCCTATTCCGTTATCTGTGACACTAAATTGCCAAGAATCTTTGTGTTCTTTGGCCTGAATATGAACTTCGGCACCAGTATTTTCTTTTCTGAATTTCAGTGCGTTACTGATTAGGTTTTGGAACAACAGTCGGATGAAAATAGGGTAACATTCTATTACAGGCAACGATTCATAATGCACTAAAGCATTGGATTCTTTGATGTTAACTGACAAGTCATCAATCACATCAGACAATGTGTTATTTAAATCAAGCCATTGTGTATCACTGTTTTTGTTGATCCGATTGTACTCTAGTAAGCCTGAAATTAAAAAGCGCATTCTGTTGGCCGAATTGTGAATAAAGTCTAAGAACAGTTTTCCTTCTTCATTCAAATCGTTGCTGAATTCTTCCAATAATAAATCCGAGTACCCGATAATAGTTAACAGCGGCTCTTGTAAATCATGTGATGCGATATAGTTGAATTGCTCCAACTCGGTATTTTGTCTTTTCAAAATTTCGTTCTGATGTTGGATTTGCAATTCTTTTTCTTTTCGGCTGCTGATGTCGCGGATGAAAACAAAATACTTGGATTTATAGTCTAAGTCGTCAACAGAAATCATGGTTAACTCAATAGGGAACTTTCTTTTGTTGCGGTCGATGGCCAACAAATCCAATGTGGTTTTGGATTGACCTGAGAGTTCTATTTTTTTAAAGAAATCGCTAATTTCAAAACAACCGTTATCTTCTGAAAGTATAAGATTTGGGAGGTTTTTACCAGTGACCTCGTTCATTGTCCAACCGAAGATTTTTTCGGCTTGTGTATTCCAGAATGAGATGCTGCAATTTTCATCAATGATAACAATACCTTCCATGGAGGATTGCATGATTAAATTGTTTTGCTTCTCGGTTTTTGAAAGGATGTTTTGTAAATTTTTTATATCGGAGATGTCAATCCCATAACCTATCATGTAAGCAAATTCTCCTTCCACATAAAAAGGATAAAAACGTCTTAGGATGTAATAGGTTCTGTTGTTTTTTGACACTTCATCAACCCATTCCACTTGCTTTCCGCTTCTTTTGGCTTCTTGGAAAAATTCCTCTCTTCTGATGGCCATAGAGTTGTCGAATCCTCTTGTGGCACAATAGTCAAAATCATTTTTTCCAATCATCCATTGGCGAAGTTCCGGATCAGAGATACCGTTGGGATTGATGAAAAGATAGTTGTGGTTTTTATCGAAAACGGCAATATCTGCCGGAAGATTAGATAAGACGGAATCGTTAAATTCTCTGCGTTTTTTGATTTCGAAATCGGCTATTTTTTGCTGCGAAATGTCCCAAACGATTCCATTAAAAACAATTTTGTTATTGTGAAAAACCGGTATAGCACTGGCTTCAAACCATTTAACAGTATTGTCTTTCAGGAGCATTCTACCGGTAAACTTAAATTTTTCGTTATATAAAATAGATTGTTGTGTAGCTTCAAGAAAAGAAGAAATATCTTCGGGATGTATCTTTAATCGGGTTAGCCACGATTTGTAATGGGTTAAAATATTAAATCCGAAAAGTTCCTTAAAAGAGTTGCTCACATAGTGAAAATAATGAACTTTATTTTTCAGTACATGAAACTGAAACATCGCAACCGGAAAATGTTTTTGGAAGTAATCAATCTGAAAATCTTTTTCTTCAAGCGCAATTTTATCCTTCAACTTTTCAGTGATATCATTGCAAATCAATAGATAATAGTTGTCGCCTTCAAAACTTCTTTTTTGGAACTCAATTAGTAAATACTTGCTTTTAACTTTTTCAGTAAACCGAAAGTCTTTTTTTTTGTCTGTTTTTTGAAGCATGTCTTTCCAAACAATGCTGTTTTGGAAATACTTAAAAATTTCCCAAATGGCTATTTTTTTTAAGTCGGCATCAAAAATTTTAAAGAGTTTTTCCGAGGCTACATTTTTGTAGACTAGTTTACCATCGGGATCAAAAACCAAGACCCCTTCTTTGATTTGATTGATAAATACCTCAAAAAGTCCAAGTTTTTTTCGGATTAAATCTGACTTTTCTACTGTAATATTTTGCGTTTCGGTTCTGCTTATTTCCTTAAACGAAATCAATAAATAACTTTCTCCGTGTTCGTAGCGCGAAATGTTCAATTCAAATTCAACAATATTTCCTTTTTTATCATTCCAATATTTTTTGGTAACAAACGGGAAAAACAGTTCATTGAGCTCCAGACCGGCGATAAAAGAATGGAAGTATTTTATGGGAATGGACTGTAAAGCATTGGTTGCACTGTCATTAACAAAAAAAAAATCTTTTTTTTTATAAGCAATAATCGGTGCGTTTACAGCTTGTAAAAGAGAAATGATGCTTTTTTCAGACATATTAGCATAAATGTTTACTGGTAATATTATTCAAATTTAGAATCGTAAATTTTGCATTCTTTAACTTTAGGCTGAACGGTTTTATTATTTCTTTGAAATGCATTTTTTTTATGATAAAAGGTTTTAATCAATATTTTATCATGTTTAACAACTGTTTAAAGTAGTCAGACTTCAGTCATTGCCATGCATTCGTCGATAATTTACAACCGTTGGATGCATCAAAGTCGCATTTTATCTAATCATCTTTAATGATTTGAGTAATTGTTTCTATCTTGTTGTCACTCGAATAAATTAGATTCAAGTTTAAATCCAAGTCTTACATTTTAACACTTTCTACTATGCTACAATTTTACTCTGCTTCAACAAGAATAGTCAATACCAAAAGAGGTGTTGCAGAATGTTTAGAGGTTGCCTGTGACGGCAATTACGATGCGATTGATTTGCTGATATTTCATGCTTCCATCGGTCACGATTTTCAAGATATTTTACAAGAATCAAAACGTTTGGTACCGCATGCCAATGTAGTAGCGGCTTCCTGTTGCGGGGTTGTTGGTAGAGAAGGGGTAAGCGAATCAATGAAAGATATTGCCTTGATGGCTGTTAAGGGTAAGGATTACGCATTAGCGTCAACCAACGATTTGTACGGATACAATTCTTATGAAAAAGCTTTGGAGTTAGCACAATCGCTGGCTAGTCAGAAAAAAGGCATCAATATGATTTATTTTTTAGGCTCAGGGATTGATATTGATAATGATTTGTGTATCAAAGCATTTGAGGAAGTGTTTGGTCCTGAAGTAACTATTTTTGGTGCTACATCATCCGATAATATGAAGGGTTATGTAAGCTACCAAGCTGTTAATGATGTCGTTTATGAACATGGAGCTTATGCTGTCGGATTTTGTGATCCAACTTTATCCGTTGATACTCAAGCTACTCATGGATTCATTGCCATTGGCGAACCAATGGTTGTAACCAAATCAGAGGGTCACATTATCAAAGAGCTTAATGGCAAACCGGCTTGGGCTGAATATCTGAATCGATTAGGATTGGATGATAAATCCGATTGCGGAAATACTATACCTATAGGCGCTTTAGCAGAAAAATTAACGCCTGAATTGGCTCAAGAATACGGAAACAATCATATTTTGAGAGTGGTGACCAAGCATGTAGGAAACGATATGTATTACGCCACAACTTGTCCGGAAGGGACAGCATTGTGGCTAACTGTTAGAGATGAGGAGGTGATTTTCAACGAAATGGAACGTATCGTAGAAAATATCAACAACAGAAACAATCAAAAAAAACCGGTCGCTGTTTTCCATGCCGATTGTTTGGCCAGAGGCCGTTTTTTAACCGATCGTATTTTGAAAGAAGAGTTGGTACACAAGATGCAAACTCCTTTTTACGATAATGGTAATTGCCCGCCTTGGTTAGGTATGTATGGCTTTGGTGAGTTTGCCCGATTAGGCGGGAAAAACACCTATCACAACTATACCACAGCTTTGTATGTGATTTACAGAGATTAAAAACAGCTCCCAATGAAAACCAAAAATAATTTTGATTCTTTGTTAAGAGAATATAAGGAGTTGCAATTACGCGTTACTCGCTTTTCCTACATAGAACAGCAATTAATCAATGCTAAAGATCGATTAGACCACGAGCTGGTTTTATACAAGCGTTTAAACAAATTCAGTAACCTCGCCCTCAAAAGCAGTAAACTTGAAGACTTCCTAACGATGTCTGTTGAGGGTATTATTGATGTTTTGGAAGTAGAAGCTTCAGCTGTCTTGATTGTCGAGAATTCTACAGGAAAGACCTTATTTTTTAGTGAAAGTTTGCATTTTAAAAATGATACTGAGCAACAAAGAGTAATCCGGGACTTATTAAACTTAGCTGAAGTTGTCGGAAAATCAAAGTCAATGGTTATTTCACCTAAGCGTTTATCATTATTGGATTATCTATCGGGCTACTCCGATGCTGTATTCCATTCTGCCGTTGACACTAATTTGAATATTTCGGTATGTCTTATAGGAATGGTATCGGAAAAAAATGCCCCTTTCTATGAAAAACTACACGATAAACATGAAACCATTTTCAGCTTATTTACCCAGCAATTTCTCTCCATTCTTACTAACTTCTATCAAAACAAACAGATACAAGATCAAATTATAAAAATATCCAGCTCCGAAATCGAACTTAAAAAACTGTCCCTGATAGCTACAAAAACTAAAAACGGAGTAATCATTACTGACGAAAAAGGGGTAATCGAGTGGATCAATGATTCGTTTGTAAAAATATCCGGCTATTCGTTTGAAGATGTCTATGGCAAGCAAACCCGACATTTGTTTGATAATTTTATAGTTGATTTTTCCGAAAAGAAAAAAATTACCAAAGCCCTCAAAAACAAAAACAATATTGAGCTTACCTTACTCAACACCACTAAGGAAGGAAAACTATATTACAGTCAAATTGAGATCATTCCGGTGTATGATGAACTTAAAAGACACATCAATAATATTTTTGTAATCAAAGATATTACCAACGAGGTCGAGTTTAAAGCTGAAATTTTAAGAATGAATTCCAGATTTGAATTGATTTCCGATAAATCACAAATCGGTATTTGGGAATGGAATAAAGCCGTAAACGATTCTACTTGGAATAATATACTGATCAATCAATACGGCGCAGAAAGAGCGTTGATTAAAGAAGGATTTTATTCTTTTTGGTTGAATTCTATTCATCCCGACGATAAAAAGCAAGTGATTGACAATCGCGATAAAGTAATGAACTCGGAAGTTGACAGTATTGTTCAAGATTACCGAATTATTCGTCAAAACGATCAATCTGTTCGCTACCTCAGAACGCTTACCATTGGGGAAAAAGATGCTAAAGGAGAGGTGATTCGTTTAGTAGGAAGTTCTATCGATATTACCGATAAAAAAATAGCCGATGAGAAAGTGTCTTCGCTAAAACAATTTTATGAAAGCATTTTGAATCACCTACCAAACAAAATTGCTGTGTTCAATGAAGCTTGTGAGTTGATTTATTTCAATGAGGCCATGTTGGAATGCAATCCGTTTTGGCAAGATTATCTATTTAAATCGATTTATGATGTTTACACTGAAAATGCCAATAATCAGTCAGTAGTTAACAAGCTTATTTTCCAAATACAAAATGCAGTCAATGAAAAGAAAGCTGTAAAGTATGAAGAGATGGTGGTTAAAAATGGTAAAGAAGTAGAATTGTTAAATACTGTTTTGCCGTTTTTCAATGCAGATAAATTAGAGTACATCATTTTGTCGGGAGTTGATATCAGTGAACTGAATAAAATTCAAAAGGACTTGCTCAAAAACAATGTTGAGCTCCAAAAGGTGAACTCTGAACTTGATAATTTTGTGTATCGGGTTTCGCACGATTTGCGCTCGCCATTACTTTCTATTAAAGGATTGATTTCCTTAATTGATTATGATGAAGTAAAGCCAGGATTGGTTGATTACATAAAGCTAATTGATAGCAGCGCCAGCCGCATGGACTCTTCTATACAGGATATTTTAGAGTATTCTCGCAATTCAAGATTTGAAGTTAAATTGGAAGCCGTAAATCTTAAGGAAATGGTATATGAAATATTTAACGACAGTAAATACTCGGGTACTTCCAATATCGATTTAATCTACGAAAACAATACCGAGGATACCATCATTACAGATAAATTCAGAATCAGTGTTTTACTCAAAAATTTGATTGGGAATGCTGTAAAATATAAAAGCCACGAGGAAGGGTCATTTGTTAAATTCAATCTATCCAAAAAAAATAAATTAATAACCATCAGTATCGCCGACAACGGTCAAGGAATAGACAAAGAAAGTTTACCCAAAGTTTTTGATATGTTCTATCGCGGCTGCAGTAATAGTGTAGGTTCCGGTTTGGGACTCTACATCTGTAAAGAAATCACCGAAAAGCTAAACGGAACAATAACATTAAAATCTAAAAAAGGAATAGGAACCCAAGTCGAAATTAAACTACCCATAAATGCCCTGTAACATGAAATACATACTTATTGATGATGATCCCATCATTAATTTAGTCCACAAAAAAGTCATTGAGAAAAATGACTTAGAGGCTCAAGTAACCGATTTTATTTCGGTAAAAAAGGCTTTGGATTATCTTAAAAACACTAACGATACCGAAAAAAACATCATCTTATTGGATATTAATATGCCCGAAATGAATGGGTTTGAATTTTTAGATGCTCTTTTAAAACACAAAAATATTAATTGTGACCGATTCAATATTTTTATTCTAACGTCATCGTTAAATAATAAAGACAAAGAGCACGCCAACAAGTACCCAATTCTAAAAGGGTATTTAGAGAAACCTCTTAATATTGCCAATCTACAGAAGTTGATTTTTTAGATAGTTGTTATTACCAAGTTTGCTTAAAGTAGCCGTAATAATGATTATAGTATATTTTAATAGTTTTTTTCTATTGATACAAATATTTTCATAGTTGATTTCTTTGTAATTTAGCCAAAAGAGTTTCAACTAAAACCAATTTATAATATGGAAAACAACAGCAACAGTGGCGGAAAGTGTCCTTTTTCCGGTGCTCAAGTAAAACAAGGGACCGACGTTCCTAACAATAGCTTCTGGTGGCCTAATGCGCTAAACTTAGACATTCTACACCAACACGACACCAAAACCAATCCTTTAGGAGAAGATTTTAATTACGCCGAAGAATTTAAAAAATTGGATTTTGAAGCATTAAAAACCGATTTGAAAAAATTAATGACCGAAAGCCAAGATTGGTGGCCGGCCGATTGGGGTCACTATGGCGGATTAATGATTCGTATGGCTTGGCACAGTGCCGGAAGTTACCGTATAGCCGATGGTCGTGGCGGTAGCGGAACCGGTAACTTGCGTTTTGCTCCTTTAAACAGCTGGCCGGATAACGGAAACTTAGACAAAGCACGCAGATTGCTTTGGCCTATCAAGAAAAAATACGGAAACAAAATCTCTTGGGCCGATTTGATGATTTTAGCCGGAAATATGGCTTACGAATCTATGGGCTTCAAAACCTTCGGATTTGCCGGTGGTCGTGAAGACATTTGGCACCCGGAAAAAGACATTTATTGGGGTTCCGAAAATACTTGGTTAGCAGTATCCGGTGGTGAAAACAGCCGTTACTCAGGCGAAAGAGATTTAGAAAATCCGTTGGCAGCCGTAATGATGGGATTAATCTATGTGAATCCACAAGGGGTTGATGGTAATCCTGATCCTTTAAAAACGGCTCAAGACATGCGTGTGACTTTTGCCCGTATGGCCATGAACGATGAGGAAACGGTAGCCTTAACTGCCGGTGGTCACACCGTAGGGAAAGCCCACGGGAACGGTGATGCTAATGCATTAGGACCTGAACCGGAAGCAGCCGACATCGAAACCCAAGGTTTTGGTTGGTTAAACCCTAAAGGCAACGGCAATGGTCCAGATACCATTACCAGTGGTTTAGAAGGCGCTTGGACATCTCACCCTGACAAATGGAACCACACATATTTCGACATCTTATTCAACCACGAATGGGAATTGAAAAAGAGCCCGGCCGGTGCTTGGCAGTGGGAACCGATTAACATGAAAGAAGAAGACAAGCCGGTGGATGCTCATAACCCGAGTGTGAGAAGAAATCCAATCATGACCGATGCCGATATGGCGTTGAAAATGGATCCTGAATACCGTAAAATTTCTGAAAAATTCCGCAACGATCCTGCTTATTTCGAAGATGTATTTGCCAGAGCTTGGTTCAAACTAACACACCGCGATTTAGGACCAAGAAGCCGTTACTTAGGACCTGATGCGCCTCAAGAAGAGTTGATTTGGCAAGATCCGGTTCCTACCGTAGATTATACTTTATCAGAAGCAGAAATAGAAGACTTAAAAGCCAAATTGTTAAATTGTGGTTTAACGGCAACCGAGTTAATCAACACGGCTTGGGACAGTGCCCGTACTTTCCGTGGTTCTGATTTCCGTGGTGGAGCCAATGGTGCTCGTATTCGTTTAGCACCTCAAAAAGATTGGCAAGGTAATGAACCGGAGCGTTTGCAAAAAGTATTGGATAAGTTAACCGAACTACAAGCCGGATTGAGCAAAAAAGTAAGCTTAGCCGATTTGATAGTGTTGGGTGGAACAGCTGCGGTAGAAAAAGCGGCTCACGCAGCCGGTGTAAACATCAAAGTGCCTTTTGCCCCGGGTAGAGGCGACGCTACTGCCGAAATGACCGATGCCGAATCGTTTGACGTATTAGAACCGTTGCACGATGGTTTCCGCAACTGGGTAAAAAGCGATTACAAAGTACAGCCGGAAGAAATGTTGTTAGACAAAGCCCAATTAATGCGTTTAACGGCACACGAAATGACAGCCTTAATTGGTGGAATGCGTGTGTTAGGTACTAATTACGGAGGTTCTAAACACGGTGTATTTACCGATAAGGTTGGGGTGTTGAGCAACGACTTCTTTGTGAACTTAACTGATATGAACTATTCCTGGAAACCAACCGGTAAAAACTCGTATAACATTGTAAACAGAAAAACCGGCGAAACCCGTTGGACTGCGACACGTGTGGACTTGGTTTTCGGTTCTAACTCTATCTTGCGTTCGTATGCCGAAGTATACGCCCAAGACGATAACAAAGAAAAATTTGTGAAAGATTTCGTAGCGGCTTGGACTAAAGTCATGAATGCCGACCGTTATGATTTAGTTTAATATGGATTAAAGTTTTGAAATGGAAAAGGAGGTCATTTGACCTCCTTTTTTTATTTGTGGTTGTCGAACGCGATAGGATTTGCGCACGAGCGGGGGTATTTTTTTATAAAACAAAACCCAGTGCTATTTACTAGACTGGGTTTTTTATTATTTTTTTAGAGTGCACCATTAAAGCATTCGAATAATGAGGCACTTAATACGGAACAAATGTACAATAATTTTGGGATATAAAATGACATGATTAAAAATTATAATTAATCTTATCTGTTATAATTTTTTTTATTTGTTCATTTTTTTCGAATGAGTAAAATAATTCCTTTACTTCATTCTCTATATCATTGTGTCGATTAGTAGAGATACACTTTGTAAAAAAACATATAACTTTTATACAGGCATCAACAGAATTTCTATCACTTCCGTTGAATGTAATTTGTGGAATCGAATTTATACTCTGAGGCAAACGGTAGTCAAATAAAACACCGCTGTGAGCACATATGTTTCTCACTTGTCGTACGGTATGCAATAACCTCAAAAATTTATTTAAATCTCTAATTCCGTAACAATCTGAAATTCTTATTTTGATATCTTCATCTCTAATATTCGAAAAAACGGTTATTATTGCTCCTAAAGTAAGGTATTCAAATGTTTTCCAAACCGGTGCAAATGAATCATCGGGATACTTTTTATGATGCTTTTTAATAGTTAAATTTTCGGTTTTAAATTTTTCAGAATAAATATCTTCAAATTTATCTATAAATGATTGTTCCATGACCTCATTATTGATAAACCAAGTTGGGTCTTTTTTGTATTTCATAGAAACAAAATAGATCAATTTTGTTCTAAAGTTTATTTCAATTCTATTAATGTATTTCTGAAGAAGATATTTTAAATCAGTATCTAAATAATATAAATCTATGATAGTCCCTATTTTAGTCCCATCCTTAAAGGTGTCACTGGTATTATCCATAAAAGGATGACAGTAATAGCCAAACCGATAATAACCGATATCCAATAATATCTCTTTGATTTTATCTTCGCTAAAACAGCTAGTGTCTAATCCCTTTTTTTTTAATCTTTCAATTTGCTCACTAATAGGGATGGCAAGTTTGCTCATATTTTTATGTTTTAATCCAAAACGGCTTTGGTATAGCGTGACAATTTTTCTTAAATTGTGCACTACAGACTTTTTAAAGCCTCTTTCCTTAATAGAAACGTATCAAGTAAAAGAAATTAAAAAAGGATTCGTTTCACCGAATCCTTTTTAATTATCTGCTTTGTAAATATAAGAACTTTCCTTGTTTTTTTAAAGAACTTTCTTTTTAAAGTAATTCCAAGTTTAGGGAATAGGCAATGCTGTTAAGAGGCTGTTGTAGGCTGTACGTCTTATCACTTCCTTTAGCTTGCTTTTACAAGAACAAACTATTTTACGCCCGAACAGGAATTTTATTTTTCAAATCTTGTTCGGTAATTGCGAACAAGATTTTTATTTTGAAAAACGTGTTCGCATTGGCATAGTTTTTATTCGATTGTAAAATACAATCGTTTAGCACTATGAAAACACCTAAAAATAAAAACAGTATCAGAGATAGCGTAGGGTTTACCCAAGAAGAGTTGGCCATGTTGTTAGGGGTTACGCGCAGTATGTTGGCCAAATTTGAATTGGGATTGGGTAGCCTGTGCTAAAGGATTCGCGCACGAGCGGGGTAGCGGCTTGGACCAAAGTGATGAATGCCGACCGTTATGATTTAGCATAATATGGATTAAAGTTATGTAATGAAAAAGGAGGTCAAATGACCTCCTTTTTTTTGTTATTTGTGGTTGTCGAACGCGAAAGGATTCGCTCACGAGCGGGGTATTATTTATTAAATTATCTATTACCTCCAAACTTTTCGATAATACTTGTCGGCATTGTAGGAGACGAATCTTCTTTTAATAAGCCTGTATCAGCTCTACTAAATAGAGATTGTAATATTAGTTGTCTTTCTTCATCTTTTATTGTAGTGTCTTTTGTTAAAGCTAAATAAAAATGGGTTAATTGCTCTCTTTCTTCTGCATCTCTTGATAAATGCAAAGTACTCATATAAAGTTTTGCTAAAATTCTAATTATAAATACAAATAATGATATAATAGTAATTAAAATTAACGACCATTTTATGCCCTTTATATGGTCACTAAAAATATTATCGTAAAAACTGTTTCCTAATGATAACAATACTACGAATAGTATCATACCGCCAAATAAAGATATTCTAATAAGCCAATCCATATATTCATTGCTTTCATCAAGAAGTTTTGCAGCTCTTTTTTTCCAATAATCAGCTGGGGCTTCCAATCTCAGTTTTACACGATATAGCTCTTCATTATTAATTACTGTTTTTTTTGCTGTTTTATAAAAACTATCGAATTCTTTCTCTGTTTTGTTAAACCATTCAACAAAGGCCTTATCTTTCTCATTTTTGAGATTATCAACAGTTTCAAAGTGATTAATTAAATTATTTTTTGTGTCAGAAATATAATTGTTTAAATGCTGTTCAGCCTCGACAAGTTGTTCTTCAAATTTATTTCTTATTAGCGATATACTCTTTTTTTCATTCTGTCTTCTTTGCACTAATTCACTGCCCGATTGATTATTAAATTCATAAGCGGCCAATACACCGATTAAATAATCCTTGTCATTAAAATTATTCAATGGTCTTTTTAAAATATAATCTAGTGCACCACCAGTAGAGTTTGGCTTGTTGTCATTTAGTTTTAAAATAAAATCAGTTTCAGGACAATCGAAAAGAAAAACATTATGTCTATGGTTATTAGTAGAAATTGATGATTTTAAATTATTTGAAACTTCGTTCCACTGATTAGTAAACTGATTTATTCTACTATTTGAAGAATTATTTACTAATTCAATTAGCTTTGATCTTAAGTGTTCAAAATGTAGTTTTGAACTATTAAATTCAGCAGGAAGGCTTTTAAGATTATTCCATCCAATAATTTGATTTTGAACAAATTTAAATATTGATTGTATTCCTTTAAATGAAATATTATAGTTTAAGTAAGGATAACTAATAGATAATTCTAATTCATTTAATTTGTCTCTTAGTTCACTTTGATTGACAAAAGCTCTAAATTCTTTTAATTCCATAACTTAATTTTTTTCATTTTCTCTCCACCAAATAACATGGTAAGGCGGAGTTGTATTTGCTGTTTACCCGATAGCGCGGATTTGCACACTAACGGGGCTGTAGCACGGATAATAAAACCACACAGTTGGGTGTTATAAATCTTTGCTGTTGCTCTTATTTTAAATATTCTTCTATGTCGATAACGTTGTCATTACCAAACCAAGTTTTAATGTTTGTTAGTGCTATCCAGTCAAGTTCGGATAAACATAAAACCGTTAAGTTGTCTATTGCTCTTGAACATTCAACATAAAACAAGTTTCTTGTTCTCAATTTTCTTTCGAGTTTTTCCTCTGTGTCATTAAAGAAATTTTTGAAGTTATATTCTTGAACCCACTCTGTGTCGTCAATTACTGTTAGGACATTTTCAAACTCGTCACCCTTAGTGCCGTGTTTAGTTGAAAAAACTGTATTGTTTTGGACGTGCTTCCAAAAGGTTAAAAGTTCTGAGTATGACAAATCCATGAAAGAGTCAAATAGAGTTTTGTCTTTTTTCTGCCTTTCTTTTTCTTCGTCATTCAGTTTATTGGGGTCAATAGATAGTCTCTCAATAAATTCAAGAATCTTTCGATTTGAGACAAGACCATTTTTGGAAGCAAATTCGTAAACGTCTTTAATTTTCCAATCTTTCCTATTTGTGGTTAGTGTTTCAAGCAACTCAGCAACTTGTTTTTTATGGCTGTGCTTAAATTCATCATTGAAAATAGAACCATTTTTTCTTATAAATCTGATTACTTCATTTTGATTTCCTTCATTCCAAAAGTCAGTTAAATGCTCTATCCCCGTTTTTCTTTCTTGAGAAGTTTTTTTGTCGATAGAACCAACAAAATAAGTAATTAAAGGGTGGTTTCTATCAAGTAATCTTTCTTTTACACTTGTTGGAAATCTATTTGAAAATAATTTAAAGATATTTCCAAATCCAGCTCTATTAGCTACACGACTATTTGCAAGAACTAAAATTTTAGAGTTAGTTTTTCCATCAAATACCCATCCCTTTTGTGATAATTTTTGAATTACTTGGTTATAAAATTGATTTTTTAATGGAGCATTCTCTTCATTAAAATCTTTAACCTTTTGTTTTGCTTGTTTTACCGGATGATTAGCCCAATAAATAAACTTTGCACTACCTTGTATTTCTTTCTGTGGTT
Organism: Flavobacterium sp. FEMGT703F; assembly: GCA_002786385.1. GTDB lineage: Bacteria > Bacteroidota > Bacteroidia > Flavobacteriales > Flavobacteriaceae > Flavobacterium > Flavobacterium cheonhonense. The sequence goes on along the minus strand of PGCN01000008.1, from coordinate 41,822 downwards.
TTTGCTGAATATTACTTCTGAAATTGTTTAGTAATTTAACAACAGACTGAGATGAACGATAATTTTCTTCTTTCTTTATTAACTCCAATAATCCACCATCCGAAGCATAATACTTTTCTAAATTTCCGACTCCATAGTTGTATATTTTTTGGTAAGAATCCCCATAGAAACCAATTACACACTTTTCGTTATTTCGTTTCAAAAGGCAATCAAGTAAACAGAAAATAGTTTCTTCTGCTGTATCTTGATACTCATCAACAAAAATATAAGGATATTTTGCAGAAACAATATCAGTCAAAAGAGGATAATTTTCATACATCATTTTTGCAATCTCAATTACATCGTCGTGTTGAATTATTCCATTTTCAAAGTCATTAAATGACGTATCGTTGTATTCAACCTTATCGACTAATTCAATCCTTTCTTCTAAGTTTTCAATGTATCTTGAATCTTCCTTTCCTTTTGCTTTATCCTTTTCAAAATTTATTTGATTTAGTTTACAGAGTTCTATTTTTAGTTGCTTTTGGAACTGTTTAAGTGAACCCCATAGAAATTCGTGAATTGTTGATACAATAACTAACTCATTATGTTCAATTCTATCGATAATTTCATTTTTAGCTACGTTAGTGTAAGTTATACAAACAATTTTCTGATTTGATTTTGTTAATTCTTCACCCTTATTTTGGATAAGATAATTTAATGTTTGTATTAACGTATATGTTTTGCCAGAGCCTGCACCTGCTTCTAACACAAAGCTTTTTCCTTCTTCGATAAGTTTTTGAATTTGTTCGAATGCTAACATACTATTTTGCAAATTCATTATTAGCCAACCACACTAGTCCTTCTTCAATATACTTTGGAACTTTCCACTCCAACTTTGTTTCAGTTTCGTTAAAGGTCATTAAATCAAAAGTGAAATTTGTTTTTTCTCCTGACGCTGGTGCTAAATCGTAAGGTTTACTATTAAGGTCTTTACCTTTCAAAAGCGTAAAAGAATCTTGAACTGATTGCTCAGCATCATCTACTTCGTATTTGGAAATAAAAAAAGTTTTATTCCTGTTTATTATAGCTTCTTCAAGGCTTCTAGCTACATAAGTTGACCCACCTTCTTTGATTTGATAAGCAACACGAATAAAATCAGTATCAAATTTTTCTTCGTCAGTGCAAGCTATAAGGTCGCTGATTAACCGCTTTTGCGGCAACCAATTTAGTAATGTAGAATTTGAAGTTACTGCATTTGCTGTATCTGTTGAGCAAGCATTACGCTTATCCGCTGGGTCAACTGAATCAATGTCCGTAATAACCAAACATTTTGTATTGATAAATTTCAAAAGTTCTTTAAATTTTAATGTGTAAGCTCCGCCAACTTCAATTATTGATACATATTCATTGTTCAGACTTTTTGCTGACTTATTTATTATTAATGGAAGTAAAATTCTTTCGGTTGGTCCTTCAACAAGAATTAGTTTGTCCGCAAAAAATATGTCACAACGATGCAACGTCATATATTGTTTCAGAAAGCGGAATGTTTCCTTATCACTTTCTCTATGCTTAAACTCGTTGAAATCTTTTATTTCAACTTTGAATCGTTTTTCTTCTTTAATGTAAGCTTTTGAGAAATATCTGATTCTTTCAAAGCTTCTGTCAACGTCTATTCCTGCTTCCGTTACAATGTGTGACGAATGAGTACTAATTATGACTTGAACCGACAAATTTTCTTTTTCTTTTGTTTCTTTTAATGTTCGCTTTATTTGGGAAATAAAAACTTGTTGCATTTGTGGATGCAAGTGTGCTTCAGGTTCTTCAATTAAAATTACTAGTGTTTCAGATTTATTTAAAGGTGCAGCCTTCTTGAATTTTTCTATGAAACTTACCACTTTTAAAACAAGATAAATTAAATTGCTATATCCTAAACCATTAAAGTTTTCCGGGAGTTGAACACCGTCTTGCTTGTAGAAATATTTTATGTTATTTTTAAGAATGTTTTCAGGATCAAAACCTGCTTGAAGAACAATTTCTGGAATTGTCAAATGGGGTTCAACACCAAACACTTTAAGTTTCTCTAGTAACTCTTTTAGAATTTTTTCATATTTCTCATTAAGAACCGAAGAGGTTTTTTTTAACTGCTTTTCTAAACTCTCAACGTCTTCGTTGTTGTCTTTATTTATTTCCCGGTAATAGTCAGAAAAGCCAACGGCCAATGTCTTGTTTTTATCTGCCTTTGTGTCGTCTAGTTTTCTTGATGCTTGAATGGTCTCAAAATATAATACAGAAAAGAGTTTTCGTTTAAAGTTTTCTTCAATCAAATTATCTCCACCATAGCATTTAATGTCATAATAGGATGTGATGTTTTCATTTAACCATTCAATCAGTTTTTGTGATTTTTCCTTTCGGGCTTGAAATGCACCAAATAGTCTTAAACTGTCTTTTGATTGGTATTGTAATTTTATCGTTGCTATGTTTTTTGAATCGTCTAGGTCGCTTATGAACTCTGAAAGATTAATTAAACTGTCTTTGGCTTTGTCATATTCAATTTGAATTTCAAGAGTAATATTTGGCATTGACAAGATTAATGATGTTTCTAGCTCTTCCTTTTTTTTATCGTCACTTTCTTTAATGAATGCTTCATAGATTGTGAAACAGTATTCAAATATTGAGTATGTGGTTTGAGAAAAGTCGTGAAAACTAAAATTGTTCTTTTCGCTAAAGAACATATTTGTCACTTCAAAAAGGGATGTCTTTCCCGTATTGTTTTTGCCGACAATTAGAGTTAAATCGTCTTCAATATTTAGCTTAACTTCTTCTAAAAGTCTAAAATTCTTTATGGCAATGTCCTTAATTTTCATTTGTTCAATTTTCGTTTTTTTCTGTTTTCAAGTTTGGTTAGAAGATTATTTTTAAATTATATACTTATTTGGTAGTGTTTCGTATATTAGTTTTTTAACTTATAGATAATTGATAATCTTCCAATCTTTACTATACCCAAATATACCAAACCAACCCAAAACTTGTACGTTTACCTTTTAAAAACAGTAGTTCATCGTATTTATAGGTCTTTTGGTCGGTTTCATCCAATCACTCCCTTTAGCTTGATTTTACAAGAACAAACTATTTTACGCCCGAACAGGAATTTTATTTTTCAAATCTTGTTCGGTAATTGCGAACAAGATTTTTATTTTGAAAAACGTGTTCGCATTGGCATAGTTTTTATTCGATTGTAAAATACAATCGTTTATTACTATGAAAACACCTAAAAATAAAAACAGTATCCGAGATAAAGTAGGGTTTACTCAAGAAGAGTTGGCCATGTTACTCGGGGTTACGCGCAGTATGTTGGCCAAATTTGAATTGGGATTGGGGAGCCTGCCGAACCCGGCTAAGCTCCTGCTGGCTGAACTGCTCAAACAGGTAAAAGATTCAGAAGTTAAAAACAAACCTCTTCCTCACGAAGCTACGCAGCCGTTGATAACAGAAAAGCAACTCAAACGACTGATTTTGGAGAATGATTACCAACTCCTTTTGGTTGCCCAAAAAATCAATGCCATGCAAAAGAAGTTGTCCAACTTAGTCAAAGCACAAGAGTTGTTGCACTATCTTCAAAATCGACCACAGGAAAAGAGCGAAGCTCATCAAAGCGTATTGGAATTCATTACCCGTAAAAACAATAAAATGTTGGCAAGAAACAATTCAAATGCGTTATACCAACTCATGCTCCAACAACAGTTGTTAACCTACGAAAAACAGCTTCTCGAAGGGGCTAAGAAGAGGATGTCGTTGGAATAAGTAAAATGTAAAAAAGGGAAAAGGGAAAAGGGTAAAGGGAAAAGGGAAAAGGGACTAGTGATGAAACTTATCTCTTATCTCTTATCTCTTATCCCTTATCCCTTATCTCTTATCCCTTAATTATGAACCGCATCACAGCAATGATGCTCCATAAAGCTCTCGGTTTCTTCGTGCCAAGGGAAGGCAGCGTTGTATTTGCTGTTTTCCCAGTAGAATTTTTTGCGGGCTTTAGGTTCATTGCCTTCTTCGTTCATGGTATCGGAATTGTACATGCGGCCGTTGATAATGGTATAGCGCAACGAGTTCGAGTTTTGAATGTCTTCTAACGGATTCTTATCTAAAACTAAAATATCTGCCAATTTGCCTACTTCTAACGAACCGATATCTTTACCGGCACCTATATAGTTAGCGGCGTTAATGGTAGCGGTTTTTAGGGTTTCTAAATTGCTCATGCCGCCTTGGTTGATGCTCCACAATTCCCAATGCGCGCCCAAACCTTGCAATTGTCCGTGGGCACCCATGTTCACTTTAACGCCGTTATCAGCCAAAGCTTTAACCGATTTTGCGGTTAGGATATGATCGTTTTCATACTCTTCATCCGGGGCCATGGTGCGGAAACGGGCACGCGAATCGATGATGCCTCTCGGCGTAAATTGCAATAGCTTTTTGTCTTCGTACACTTTCGTTTTTTGGTACCAATAATATTCGGCATTCAGACCGCCATAATTTACAATCAGGGTAGGAGTATAGCCCACGCCGGTTTTGCCCCAAAGGGTCAATACATCTTTGTAAACCGGAGTGATCGGAATGTTGTGTTCTACGCCGGTGTGACCGTCAATCACCATGCTCATATTATGGAAAAAGTTGGAGCCACCTTCAGGCACTACGTTAATGCCTTCTTCACGAGCGGCTTGTAATACTTGTTGGCGTTGGTCGCGACGCGGTTGGTTATAACTCTTCACCGATAAAGCGCCAAAAGCTTTGGTTCGTTTAATGGAGAAACGGGCATCGTCGATATTATTGACTACGGCTTTAAAATCGCCATCGGCACCGTATAATATAAAACCTGTCGAGTAAATACGAGGTCCAACCAAATTCCCGCTTTTAACCATTTCCGAAAGGGTAAAAATCGATTCGGTATTAGAGGACGGATCGTGTGAAGTAGTCACTCCGTAAGCCAAGTTAGCATACAACTGCCAGTTTTGTTGAGTGGTTAATCCGTATCGAAATGCACCAATATGAGCGTGCGCATCTACCATACCGGGCATCACCGTTTTGCCCGATAAGTCGTAAACGCGCGCATCGGCAGGAATGGTTACCTCACCGACTTTACCTACGGCTTCAATGCGGTTTTGGTTTACAATTAAAGTTCCTTTTTCAATTACAGTATCTCCGTTCATGGTAATGATTCGGGCGTTGGTTAAAGCCAATTTCCCTTTAGGTTTATCCACTTTAGCTATTAAACCGATTTTGATACCGTTATCGGTTGGTTTTTCCACCTTTTCAGGCGAACCCGGCAAGAATGTAAATCGATCTTTAATATTGTTGACAAAATAAGTATCGCCAAGCGTCCACATTACTTGCTGACTGTTAGCCGACCAATGCAAATTAATTCCTGCATCTTTAGACAATTCCGAAACCGGAACAGCCGTGGTTTTATTGTCTAAATCGGCTTCCTGACCGTTTATGTTTAAAGGTGCTACATAGGCTTTGTGTAAGTGCATAAAGGCAATCCATTGGTTGTCCGGACTCGGCACCAAACGGTTAGCATATTTGGCTTTAATGTGTGTTCTTTCGTCTTTACCGTTCAAGTCGACACTTTTCAATTCTTTGGTCAAGCTCCCGAAAAACACACCACCGGTTTGGAAGAAAATACGGTTGCCGTCTTTGGTAAATAATGGATATTCGCCGCTTGGTCCGATAAATTTGGCTTTGCCGCCGTTACTGCTCATAGTGTACAGTCCGGGTTTTTTGGAAAAAGCCATCCCTTGGTCAAGATTGCCGTCTTCTTTTCTATATACTATGGTTTTGCCATCAGGAGATAGGGAAGGTGTTCGATAAATGGCCTTTTCTGTGGTAAGTTTTACCGGATTTTTGCCATCTACTCCTATTTTGCGAATGCTACCCAATTCGGTGTCGTTCCAAGTAACATACACAATGCTTTTGCTGTCGGCGGTAAAAGCCGGTTCCGCTTCAAAGTCGGTTCCGTTGGTCAAACGTTTGGGTGTTCCGTTAGGCAGTGCTTTAGTCCAAAGATAGCCTAGCGCTCTGAAGACCAACGTTTTTCCATCGGGTGAGGTCACGGCATCGCGGATCATTTTTACGGTGAAATCATTGTCTGAAATAGGCGTATTAAAGTGTACTCTGTCGGCTACGTCTATGGCCACATCCACGGTAAACGGAATATTGGTAGTACTCAAGGTTTTGGTGTTGATTTTATTGATTTTACCACCAAACCAAATGACGATATCTTCATTGTTAGGCATCCAATTGAAATTAGGATACACACCAAACAAGGCCCAAGCAGTTTGTTGGTCTTTGTCGAGTTTGTCAAACACCGGCCATTCTTCTCCGGTTTCTAAATCGTGTAAGTATAAAACGGTACTCGTTCCGATTCTTTTAATAAAAGCTAATTTTTTACCGTCGGGAGACACTTGAGGTCGTGCTGCACCGCCCGGACCTCCAGTGATGGTTTCCAATTTGCCGGTTTCGAATTCGTAGCGTTTGATAACGTAAATCTCGTTGTGCGGATCTTTGTTGTATTGGAAATAACCGCCCGGATACATGTCTTCGCTGAAGTAGAGGTATTTTCCGTCTCGGGAAATATTGGGTTCGTTAACGTCTTGTTGGTCGTTTTTGCGTTTGGTAAGTTGTACCCCGCTACCGCCACTGATGTGGTATTGCCACATTTCGCCTGCGCCGGCGGAACGTTGTGAGGTGAAGTTTTTGCGGCCTATCAGATAGTTACCATCGGGCATCCAAGCCGGATTGCTCATCAGGCGGAAATCTTCTTTGGTAATTTGTTTGGCATCGGAACCATCGGCATTCATCACCCAAAGGTTATCGCCACCACCGGCATCGCTGGTAAAGGCAATTTTTTTGCCATCGGGACTAAACCTCGGTTGGATTTCGAAGGGAATTCCGGAGCGCAGCACTTTGGCTTTGCCGCCGCTGACAGGCATACTGTAAATATCACCTAACATATCAAAAACGATAGTGTTGCCGTCCGGACTCACATCGAGATTCATCCAAGTACCTTCGGAAGTGGTGAAGTTTTGGGTTTTATAATTAAAAGTTTCCCCTGGTTTGGCAACGTCCCATTTTGGAGTTTCCGTTTTTTCTTGAGCGTTTGAGAAGGTAAAAGCGAACGCAATGATTAGAAAGTTGATTTTTTTCATTCTGATGTGAATATGAGGAAAAAAGGAAAAGGGAAAAGGGATAAGTTTTTTCTTTTTTCTTATCCCTTTCGACTTATCCCTTATTCAGTTTACTGTTTTTATAACCGTACAAGAAATACACTACTAATCCAATCACCAACCAAATGCCAAACCATTGCCAGTTAGACACCGCCATTCCGGTTAACAAATAACAACAAGAAATTAATCCGAGGAGTGGTATTAAGGATAAGTTTTTTAAGAAAGCCAACACTGCCATTACAACACATAAAATTATAAATACTACCATTGGTGCATTATTGGCGAAAAAGTGCTCCGAGTAAGTAAATGTGTCCGGGAAGAAGGTTGGCAAAAAGTACTGTACCGCGCCAAAAGCTCCTAAACAAATCAACGGAAAAATGTATTTCGAATTGATGTACGGAATTCTGAATTTACCTTTGGTGGCTCGTTCAGCCAATTCGGCTTCGCTTTGCGGCGATAACATCAAGACGCCGCCGCAAACCAGGACAAAAGCAAATAAGGTTCCGATACTGGTAAAGTCGAGGACAAAGTTTTCATCGGTAAAGAAAATCGGAATTCCCACCACCAAACCGGTTACTATCGTAGCAAATCCGGGCGTTTTGTGTTTAGGATGAATTTCGGCGAATTTCTTCGGCATCAAGCCATCACGACTCATGGTCATCCAAATTCTCGGTTGTCCCATTTGGAATACTAACATTACGCTGGTCATGGCTACAACAGCCGCAATGGATACAATAAACAACATCCATTTCACACCTTTCAAGGCAAAAATTTCAGCTAACGGATCGCTCACGCCTAACAAATCGTATTTCACCATACCGGTTAACACTAAGGCTAAAATGATGTAAATGATGGTACAAATCACCAACGAGTAAATCATTCCGCGTGGTAAATCGCGTTGCGGATTCTGACTTTCTTCTGCTAGAGTAGATACGGCATCAAACCCAATATAAGCAAAGAAAACTGCAGAAACTCCGGCCATCACACCGCCAAATCCGTTTGGCATAAAAGGCGTCCAATTGTCAATGTCAACATACATAGCGCCAACAATTATCACCAAAACGATAATGGCCAGTTTGATGTACACCATCGCATTACTGAAGTTTTTGGATTCTTTGGTGCCTTTGTAAACCAGATACGTAATCAGCACATTAATGACCACCGCCGGCAAATCGAAAATAATGCGGAGTCCACCAATTACAGGAGCTGTATTCCAGGCGGTTAAGCCTTCTCCGGGTTTATTGGCTAACAAAGCATCGTGAGCCGACTGATAATTAATCGTGAGCCATTCCGGTAAATGCAAATGGAAACTTTCGAGTAAATTGGTAAAATAGCCGCTCCAGGAAAAGGCTATATAGATGTTTCCGATGGAATATTCCATGAGCAAAGCCCAGCCAATAATCCACGCGAATAATTCGCCAAAAGACACATAAGCATAAGTATAAGCACTACCGGAAACCGGCACGCGCGAGGCAAATTCGGCATAACACATGGCTGTAAATCCGCAGGCAATGGCACAAATGATGTATAAAAATACCACGCCCGGACCGCCGGAAAAACAAGCATTGCCAATCGCACTGAATGTTCCGCCACCAATAATAGCCGCTATACCAAAAAACGTTAAGTCTTTTACCGTAAGTACTTTATTTAAACCCGAATGTTCTCCGTCGCCGCCTTCTTTAAGAATTACGGAAGTCGATTTTTTTCGGAATAAGTTGGATAATGACATGGTTGGGTAGTGTTATGTTAAGCAAAAAACAAATATAAGATAAGATAACAAAAATCATGTTTTTAATCTCATTTTTTAAATAAGTTTGCCCTCAAATTAGCCGTAGCCTAACAAACTATGGCTATATAAGGAAATACAATGCAATAGTATTTTTTTATGAAGTAGTAACAGAGTACTTTTGCGCCACTAAAAAAATAACTTTTTAAACCATACAAATTATGTCACTAGTAGGTAAAAAATTCCCCAACATTACTGTAGACGCTATCTCTTATATGGGAGATAACTTGAGAATCAATGTGCTTGAAGAAGCGACCAAAAACAACAAAAAAGTGCTTTTGTTTTGGTATCCGAAAGACTTTACTTTCGTGTGTCCGACAGAATTACACGCTTTCCAAACTGCTTTAGCCGAGTTTGAAAAAAGAAATACTATCGTAATCGGTGCTTCATGTGATACTAACGAAGTGCACTTCGCTTGGTTGAATACCGCTAAAAATAACGGTGGTATCGAAGGTGTAACTTATCCGCTATTGGCTGATACTACCCGTAACTTATCTGCTGCTTTGGATATTTTAGATGCAGAATGGGTTTATGATGCCGAGTTAAACGATGAGATTTTAGAAGGTTCTAACGTAACCTTCAGAGCAACATACTTAATTGATGAAACCGGAAAAATTTTCCACGAAAGCGTTAACGACATGCCATTAGGAAGAAACGTAAACGAGTATTTGCGTTTGATTGATGCTTACACGCACGTTCAAACTAAAGGAGAAGTTTGTCCGGCTAACTGGGAAGAAGGTAAAGAAGCGATGTCCGCTGACCGTTTGAGTACTGCAGCTTATTTAAGTCAAAACTAATTATCAATAACAATAACATTGGCAATGTTCAATATGAATTATTGAGTGTTGTCATTGTTATTCTCATTGCAATTCTAAAGCTATGTTAATCGAATTAAACGAAGATACGTTACAAAATTTAGTAAATACTAACGAGAAAGTCGTAGTGCAATATTCTGCTTCTTGGTGTGGCAATTGTCGCATTATGAAACCAAAATTCAAAGTATTGGCTTCACAACATGAAGGAATGACTTTTGTTTTGGTAGATGCAGAGAATGCTCCTGAATCCAGAAAATTAGCCAACGTGTCTAATTTACCAACTTTTGCGACTTTCGTAAACGGAAAATTGGTCAACCAAACGCAAACCAACAAAGCTGAAGTTTTGGCCGAATTGGTAAACGAAATTGTATAACAGATTTAAGACCGGTTAGACATCTTAGACTAACTTAGACTAACTTAGATTTTTAGACAATTTAGACTGGCTTAGACGCTATTCGACAAATTCCACAATCTAAACTGTCTAATAATCTAAGAAGTCTAATAATCTAAGAAGTCTAATAATCTAAGAAGTCTAACCATCTAAGAAGTCTAAAAATCTAACAATCCAAAAAAATGAAACTACCCGTAATCAAACATTTGACGCAATTTATTGAGGAGAATGATCAAGATTATATCATTGAAACCATAGAAGTACTGGAAGCCTTAACTGAAGTTCCTTCCTTAAAAGACGAAGAATTGGATGTGATAGGTGAATTGATTTCCAATATGTATGGCGCGCTCGAAGTAAATAAAATGGTCAAAGAAGGCAAAGACAAAAAAGAAGCCTTAAACGATTTTATGAAACGCGTATTAGGTTCCATAGATAAATAAAAAAAAACGTCCCGATTTCGGGACGTTTTTTTTAAGGGGTAAAAACCGATTTGTAATTGTGCCAATACCGCCAAATTAAAAACAGATTACCCAAGAAAAGCAATGCTGCTATGGGTAAAGTTTCAGGCGACATAAAATAGTTAATCAACAGTATGTTTAAAGTTACCGGTAAAATCACTATGTTGGCCAAGCTCACATATTTTCCGGTCACATACGATAAACCACACAATAATTCCACTGCCTTGGCTAACGGAATCAGATAAACAGAAGCTACTAATCCGGCATTAAAAGCCTTGAAATTACCCGTAGCTTCAGTTTCAGGCATTAATTTCAAAAAGAAACTGATGGAGGCAAACAGTAAAAAGAGTCCGATTAAAATTCGGATGATAGTTGTTGCTAATTTCATAGTTTTAAAGTTATAAGTTGTTCTATCAAAGTTACTCAAAAAAATAACAGCCGTTTATTTTTGATTTAATTATTTCAACAACAGTTAGTTGAATGGTTTAGCTATGCTGTCTTAAAAACATCTTTTTTATTGTATTTTTGGATTTCAAAATCCACCGAATTGAGAACTGTAATCCAAAAAGAAATCAACGATAATAACCGGTTTAAAAACCAATTATTGCATTGGGCGCAACAATTCCGCGAAGTTGTTTTTTTAGATAGCAATCAGTACCAACAGCGCTATACAAGCTATGATTGTATCTTGGCTGTGGACGCTTTTACCGCTATTAAAACGGATTATGCTAATGCTTTTGAAGATGTAAAGCAATACCAACAGCAAACCAAAGATTGGTTGTTTGGCTATTTGTCATACGATCTAAAAAACAACATCGAAGACCTGCATTCCAATAATTTTGATGGTTTGGACTTTCCCGATTTGTTTTTTTTCCAACCTAAAAAGTTGTTTTTGCTGAAAGGCAATACTTTGGAAATTCAGTATCTGCGCTTGTGCGACGACGAAATCGAATCCGATTTTACTGCAATAACAAATTATCCACAACTAATCACAAACAACAATGTCACCCTGAGCGCAGTCGAAGGGCAACAATCCAAAATACAACAACGCATTTCCAAAGAAAGCTATTTAGCAAAAGTGACCGAAATGCTCTCACACATCCATCGCGGCGATATCTACGAAGCCAATTTTTGCATGGAGTTTTATACCGAAAACGCTCACCTTGAACCGGTGGAAATTTACCAAAAGTTGAATGCCATTTCGCGTCCGCCGTTTGCGACCTATTTCAAAAACAACCATCAATTTTTATTGTGTGCCTCGCCCGAACGCTATCTTAGAAAAGAAGGCAATAGAGTCATTTCTCAACCCATAAAAGGCACGGCCAAACGTCATTCGGATAAAGTCTCAGATGAGCAATCCAAAACCGAATTGGCTCAAAATCCGAAAGAACGCTCGGAAAATGTGATGATCGTTGATTTGGTGCGCAACGATTTATCGCATACCGCTACTAAAGGTTCGGTAATCGTGGAAGAGTTATGCGAAATCTATTCTTTCGAGCAAGTACATCAGATGATTTCTACTATAGTTTCAACAGTGGAAGATGCTACTTCACCCATCGAAATTTTAAAAACTACTTTTCCTATGGGCAGCATGACCGGAGCACCCAAAATTTCCGCCATGAAAATCATCGAAGATTTAGAAGCAACCAAACGCGGCTTGTATAGCGGTGCCATTGGGTATTTTACACCGGATAACGATTTCGATTTTAATGTTGTTATTCGAAGTATTTTATATAATGCAGAGAACGAATATTTGTCTTTTTCAGTGGGAAGTGCCATTACGTCTCAAGCCGTTCCGGAGCAAGAATATGAGGAATGCTTATTGAAAGCCAAAGCCATGTTCGAGGTTTTGAGCTAAATTAACTACTTTTGAACATGCTGTTAAAATTCCAAAACCACCTCAGTACAAACCTTTCTTTTCTTAAAGGAAAGAAGCTATTATTGGCTGTCAGCGGTGGCATCGATAGTATGGTTTTGGTCCATCTTTGTCATCAATTGAATTTAGATTTTGCCATTGCACATTGCAATTTTCAGTTGCGTGGCGTAGAAAGCAACGAAGATGAGGCTTTTGTAAAATCGCATGCGGAAAAAATGCAAGTGCCTGTTTTCATTGAAAGATTCGATACCCAAACTTTTGCCGACCAACATAAATTATCCATTCAAGTCGTGGCCCGAAACCTGCGCTACGAATGGTTTTATTCGCTTTTAGCCAACCACAATTTCGATTATATTTTAACCGCACATCATTTAGACGATAGTCTGGAAACCTTTCTCATCAATTTTACGCGAGGTTCCGGTATGGAAGGCTTTACCGGTATTCCACAACAAAACGATAAGATTGTCAGACCGTTGCTGGTTTTCTCCCGAAATGATATCGAAGTTTTTGCCCAAGATTATAATGTTGAATGGAGAGAAGACAGCAGTAATGCCACCGATAAGTATTGGAGAAACAAATTGCGTCACGACGTGATTCCGGTTTTAAAAGCACTTAATCCGAGTTTACTTTCTTCATTCGAAAATACGGTTCTTCATTTAAAACAAACCCAATCTTTGGCCGAAGACGCTGTGAAAAGTTTGTATCTATCTGTTGTAACCGAGGAAGAGCATCACACAGTAATTGATTTAAAAAAGTTACTGAAATACGCTAACTACAAGGCTTATTTATACGAATGGTTGCGACCTTTTGGTTTTTCAGATTGGACAGCTGTATACGATTTGTTAGCAGCGCAATCGGGTAAGCAAGTCTTATCGGAGTCGCATACTTTGCTCAAAAACAGAGGCGTTTTACTCTTGTTTCCGAAGCAAACTACCATCAGTGAAGAAGTGTATTGGATTACCAAGGAACAAACCGACGTTAAAGTTCCCTTAAAAATGAGCTTTTGTAACGTAAGTGACATTTCGAATCAAACGAGTAATGTTATCTTTGTCGATGAAGCTTTGTTGCAGTTTCCGTTAACCCTGCGTCGTTGGCAGGAAGGCGATGTTTTTCAGCCTTCCGGAATGACCGGGAAAAAGAAATTGAGCAAGTTTTTTAAAGACGAAAAATATTCGCTTTGGGATAAAGCCAACGCTTGGTTGCTTTGTTCCGACAATAAAATTGTTTGGATTGTAGGGAAAAGAGCCGATGAGAGGTTTAAACCTACAGCCAACACCACTAAAATTTTACAAATTAATTACGAAGCCTAATGAAGAAAGTACTTTTTTTGCTTTTGAGTTTTTTAACGTTATTCACTGCCCAAGGCCAAATGGTCAATCCGGTCAAATGGTCGAGCAGAGTAGAGAAAATCAGTGACACCGAATTCAATTTGGTTATGGAAGCCAAAATTGATGACGATTGGCATGTGTATTCTCAGTTCACCCCTGAAAACGGACCGTTGCCGGCGGAGTTTAAATTCAAAGACGCCAAGGGCAATTATGAATTGATTGGGAAAGTCAAAGAAAGTCCGTATAAAAAACAATACAACGATGTTTTTGAAGTAGACGAATACTATTTCGAAAAGAAAGCGACGTTTACCCAAAAAATTAAGATAACCAATCCGAATTTCACTACGCTAAAAGCCTCTGTTGATTATCAGGTTTGTAAAGAAGTGTGCATCAATCAAGACAATACCTTTACGTTTCAATTGCCTAAAGTTACTATTGCAGAGACCGTTGCTACTCCCGAAGTAACAGATACTATTTCAGCAGATACAGCACAAGTAGTGGCTCAAGAATCAACATCTACTAAGGCAGCAACTCCGATAAATTCCAAACCGGAAGAGCAAAAGGGTTTGTTGACCATTTTCTTTTTAGCCTTTCTAGGCGGTTTAGCGGCTTTGTTAACGCCTTGTGTGTTTCCAATGATTCCAATGACCGTTAGCTTTTTCACCAAACACAGCGGAACCAGACAAAAAGGAATTGCTAATGCTATATTCTACGGGGTTTCCATCATTTTAATTTATGTCGTTCTCGGACTAATCATTGTAGGTGTTTTTGGTGCCGAAGCTTTAAATGCGTTGTCTACCGGAGTGGCTTTTAATATTATTTTCTTCATTATTCTGGTGTTTTTTGCCTTCTCATTTTTGGGTGCTTTCGAAATCATGTTGCCTAATTCTTGGGCGAATAAAGTTGACCGACAAGCGGGGAAATCAGGCGTTGTTGCCATCTTTTTCATGGCACTGGCTTTGGCTATAGTTTCGTTTTCTTGTACCGGTCCAATTGTTGGAACTCTACTGGTAGAATCGGCTTCCAAAGGCGGCATCGCCCCAATAGTCGGAATGCTGGGTTTCTCTTCAGCCATTGCCTTACCATTTATGCTATTTGCCTTATTCCCAACTTGGTTGAATTCGCTGCCAAAATCAGGCGGTTGGATGAACTCAGTTAAAGTCTCATTGGGCTTTTTGGAGTTGGCTTTTGCCTTTAAATTTTTATCTAATGCCGATTTGGTGTTGCAATTGCATTTGTTGGAAAGAGAAGTATTCTTAGCCATTTGGATAGCCATTTTCGGCGCTTGGGCTTTGTATTTATTCGGAAAAATTACTTTGCCGCATGACAGTCCGTCAACCCATATTTCAGTAGGAAGATTATCTCTGGCCTTATTGGTTTTATCTTTTACCGTATACATGATTCCGGGATTATTCGGCGCACCGCTAAAATTAATTTCGGCATTCCCGCCACCGCAAACCTATAGCGAAAGCCCAAGAGGTTTTTTAGGCGCAGCGGTTGAAACTTCCAAAAGCGAATTACCCGATGGCGCCAAAGTAGGTGAACACGGCATCATAACTTTTACCGATTACGACAAAGGTTTGGCTTACGCCAAAGAAGTAAATAAACCGTTGATGCTTGATTTTACCGGATTTGCTTGTGTGAATTGCCGCAAAATGGAAATCAATGTTTGGTCGGATGAAAAAGTGTTGAGTGTACTCAAAAACGACGTAGTGTTAATTTCACTATATGTAGATGACAAACGTGAATTGCCTAAAGAACAACAATATGTTTCCAAAGAAACCGGAAAGGAAGTGGTAACCATTGGCAATAAATGGACCGATTTTATCATCACCCGCTACAAAACAAACACGCAACCGTATTATGTTTTAACCGATTTAAAAGAACAAAAGCTTAATGAGCCAATTAGTTACACACCAAATATAGACGACTACTTAGCTTGGCTAAAAGATGGTATTTCCAAATTCAAATAAAAAAAGCCCCGAAAGAATCGGGGCTTTTTTTATCCTAAAATTTCACTGACTTCACTTTTCAAAAAGGCGAGTGCTACATTGGTCGCAACATCGTCTTGCAATAAGTTACTCAAGATTTTTTCTCTCAATTCATCTGCGGTTTTGACACTATCATCAGCAGTAGCTTTTCTAATGTTTTGAATAATGGTGTTTTTCGCAGTGATAATCATCGTCCAACATTCATCGGAGATATACACTTGCTGTGTCAAATTGTGCTCAAATTCTTGATCGATGTGACGAATGATGAGGTTTTGGTACTCTTCTTTATTTGTACTTAAGGGCGCCACACGAATCAGCAATTTAGACGGATTAATGCGCTCTAAAAACAAAGCCATGCGTTCATAAGCTTGTAGTCGCAAAGGCAACGCTTGTTTTTGATTTTCTTTTTGCAATAACCAACGACGAGTATGCTGTTGGTCTTTGAAATAACTGTCAAACAAATAATACGCTACACCACCGGTTACCAGCGATGGTACAGTGTACATCATTAACTCGAGTATTTTATCTGCATTCATAGAATTAATTGCTAAAAATTGTTGACAAATATAATAGAAATACGCCATAATCTGTATTGCAATTCAGCATAAGTAACCTTAAATTTGTCCTTTACGATTATTAGCCTTAGTGCCTCAGAACCTTAGTAACTTAGTACCTGAAATGCAACAATATATTGCCCAACTCAACGAAGCCCAACAAGCACCGGTTTTTCAAAAAGACGGTCCGATGATTATTATTGCCGGAGCCGGTTCGGGGAAAACACGTGTTTTAACGGTTCGTATTTCCTATTTGATGAGTTTAGGCGTGGATGCTTTTAATATTTTGGCTTTAACCTTTACCAACAAAGCCGCACGCGAAATGAAAAAGCGTATTGCTGATATCGTGGGAAATAACGAAGCCAAGAATCTTTGGATGGGAACATTCCACTCGGTTTTTGCCAAGATTTTAAGAATCGAAGCAGAGAAATTGGGCTATCCGTCGAACTTTACCATCTATGATACGCAAGACAGTGTGCGCTTGATTTCTGCCATCATCAAAGAAATGCAGTTGGACAAGGACATCTACAAACCCAAACAGGTTTACAGCCGAATATCATCCTATAAAAACTCTTTGATTACCGTAAAAGCGTATTTCAACAATCCGGAGTTGATGGAAGCCGATGCGATGAGTAAAAAACCGCGTATGGGCGAAATTTATCAAAATTATGTTGAACGTTGTTTCAAAAGCGGCGCGATGGATTTTGACGATTTATTGCTTAAAACCAACGAATTGCTTAATCGTTTCCCGGATGTTTTGGCGAAGTATCAAGACCGTTTCCGATACATTTTGGTAGATGAGTACCAAGATACCAACCATTCGCAATACTTGATTGTTCGGGCTTTATCCGACAGATTCCAGAATATTTGTGTGGTCGGCGATGATGCGCAGAGTATTTATGCGTTTCGTGGTGCCAATATCAACAACATTCTCAATTTCCAGAAAGATTACGATAATGTAAAAACCTATCGATTGGAGCAAAACTACCGTTCAACTAAGAATATAGTGGAAGCCGCCAATTCGATCATCGATAAAAATAAAACCAAACTCGATAAAGTGGTATGGACTGCGAACGATTTTGGTCCGAAAATTAAAGTCCACCGCAGCATAACCGACGGAGAAGAAGGCCGATTTGTAGCCGGAGAGATATTCGAACAGAAAATGCGCAACCAACTCATGAACGGTCAGTTTGCCATTTTGTATCGAACCAATGCGCAATCCCGAGCCATGGAAGATGCTTTGCGCAAACGCGACATTCCGTATCGTATTTACGGCGGCTTGTCTTTCTACCAACGCAAAGAAATCAAAGACGTACTGAGTTACCTTCGCTTGGTTATCAATCCTAAAGACGAGGAAGCTTTGGTGCGTGTTATCAACTATCCGGCACGCGGCATCGGTGATACTACAGTGGAAAAGTTGACCGTAGCGGCCAATCACTACAAGCGTTCCATTTTTGAAGTGATGGAGCACATTGATAAAATCGATTTAAAGCTCAACTCCGGTACCAAGCAAAAGTTACAGGATTTCGTTACGATGATTAAGAGCTTTCAAGTTGTTAACGAGCAACAAGACGCTTTTGTATTAACCGAACACGTGGCCAAAAAAACCGGTTTGATTCAGGAACTCAAAAAAGACGCCACGCCCGAAGGTATCGCTCGTATCGAAAACATCGAAACCTTGATGGGTGGTATCAAGGATTTTATTGAAGGACAGAAGGAAGTTGATGGCGCTCGTGGTGCTTTATCGGAATTCTTGGAAGATGTTGCTTTGGCTACCGATTTAGACAACGACACAGGCGATGACGACCGTGTGGCATTGATGACCATTCACTTGGCCAAAGGACTTGAATTCCCGTATGTATTTGTGGTTGGGATGGAAGAAGATTTGTTTCCGAGTGCCATGAGTTTGAATACACGCAGCGAATTGGAAGAAGAACGCCGCTTGTTTTATGTAGCCTTGACGCGTGCCGAACACCAAGCGTATCTGACTTATGCCCAATCACGCTACCGTTGGGGTAAACTCACCGATGCCGAACCATCGCGTTTTATTGAAGAAATAGACGACCAATATTTGGAATACATCAACCCAATGGATCGTGGCGGTTATACGTATAAAC
This sequence comes from Flavobacterium sp. FEMGT703F, assembly GCA_002786385.1. Lineage (GTDB taxonomy): Bacteria > Bacteroidota > Bacteroidia > Flavobacteriales > Flavobacteriaceae > Flavobacterium > Flavobacterium cheonhonense. Next base: position 23,307 of record PGCN01000008.1, on the reverse strand, counting down.
CGAGCATCGACTTAGATATTTTCGGGGATATCGACAAATCAAAATTGCGATTGTCCAAACCGGTAGCCGGCATTCCGCCAAAAACCTACGGAGAAGAACCGTCATCTTCGGCAAATATTCGTAAATTGAAACCGGTTTCAGGCTCAGCACCGGCAGCAGGCAACTTATTCGATAACAAATTAGCCGTAGGCAACGTTGTGATGCACGAACGATTCGGTAGAGGAGAAATCGTGAATATGGAAGGCGTTGGTGCTGACAGAAAAGCAGAAATCAAGTTTGAAGTTGGCGGCATCAAAAAATTGTTGTTGCGCTTTGCCAAACTTGATGTTATAGGATAACTTTTTTTAATACTATATTATCTAAAAGGTCTAATAATCTAAGAAGTCTAACAATCAAAAAAAATGGCCGAATTCATTAAAATATACGAAGACAAACCCAGCGAAGCCGCTATAAAAAAGGTAGTGGAAGTCCTTCGTGACGGTGGTTTGGTCATTTATCCTACCGATACTGTGTACGGTTTGGGTTGTGACATTACCAATTCCAGAGCTTTGGAACGCATCGCCAAAATCAAAGGAATAAAATTGGAAAAAGCCAATTTTTCGTTCGTGTGTTACGATTTGAGTAATTTATCGGATTACGTTCGTCAGATTGATACAACCACTTTTAAAATTTTGAAGAGAACACTTCCGGGACCGTATACTTTTATTCTTCCGGGGAATAACGATTTGCCAAAAGAATTCCGTAAAAAGAAAACAGTCGGTATTCGTGTGCCTGATAATAATATCGCACGAGAGATAGTAAGAATGTTGGGCAATCCGATTGTTTCGACTTCCATCCACGATGAAGATGAGGTTTTAGAATATTCCACCGACCCGGAATTAATCTTTGAAAAATGGCAAAACAAAGTCGACTTAGTGATAGACGGCGGATATGGCGATAACATTGGTTCAACTATCATCGATTTGTCCGGATATGAACCCATAGTGGTGCGTGAAGGCAAAGGCGATCCTGATATTTTTTAAGATGATACAACGCTTACTATTCGGACTGATTTTATTGTGTGCAACTGATGTTTTTTCACAATACATCAAGGGGAAAGTCGTGGACGAATCGCAACAGCCTTTACCTTCTGCTACAGTGTATTATGAAGGCACTACGCTGGCTACTTTGACAGATGATCAAGGAAATTTTATCTTGCTTTACAATCCTAAAGTAAAGCGTCCGATAGTGGTGAGTTACATGGGATACGTTACTGCTTATGCTGAAAACTATAGTGTAGATAAACCTTTAAAAGTTATAATGAGACAGTCTACTAGTTCTTTAAGAGAAGTGGTTATCAAAAAAGAACGTTTCACCCGAAAAGAAAAGATGGCCATTTTTAAAGAGCGCTTTTTAGGCATATCGCCTTTCGGATTAAGAACCACAATTGAAAATGAAGAGGATATCGAATTAGAGTACGATGAAGAGAAAATGATGTTGAAAGCGTATAGTGACAAGCCGTTAATTATTATTAATCGTGCTTTAGGCTATAAAATCAATTACGAATTGGTTGATTTTGAAATTCAATTCACCAAAGTGAGTCTGAATCCTCATACTGTCAAAAGGGCTTTTTATTCGGGCTATACTCGTTTTGAAGAAATTAAAAGTTCTACAGCAGTAATTAATAACAGGGAGGAGGCTTATAAAGGATCTCCAATGCATTTTTTCAGATGCTTAACAGGATATTCCTGGGGCGCAGAAAGTTTTAATTTGTTTTATAAAGGGTTAATAACAACACCGGCAAATCATTTTACAGTTTACAAACAAGATGATGATAGGTTTAAAGTATTGATCAAAAAACAAAATGAGCCGGAACTGCTTGACAGCAACATCGTAGCAGTTTTTGGTTTGATGTACAATGGTGAAAAATCCAGTGTCTATTTTACTACAGATACGATTTATGTTGATGCCTTTGGGAACAATCTTAGTCCCCGTGATGTTTCATTTGCAGGATTTATCCAGGGTAAACGTTTAGGCGATACTTTACCGCTTAATTACGGATTATAAAAAAAGCGCCCTGAAATTTCAAGACGCTTTTGATGTTATTTAGTATCGCAGTTTATTGTCCTTTCTGCGCTTTCATTTCTTTTTCAATCATTTCGTAGAACTCGTCAATTTTAGGTAAAATTACGATACGTGTTCTTCTGTTTACAGAACGATTAGCAGCAGAATTGTTTTCAACCAACGGAATGAATTCTCCACGTCCGGCTGCGATTAGTTGTTTCGGGTTTACATTCAAGTCTTTGGTCAATACGCGTACTATAGCAGTTGAACGTTTCACACTCAAATCCCAGTTGTCCAAAAGAATGGCATTTCCGGTAAAAGGAACGTTATCGGTATGACCTTCCACCATACATTCAAAAGTAGGTTTGTCATTAATTACTTTGGCCACTTTAGCCAACACTTCTTTGGCTTTATCACTTACGACATAACTACCGCTTTTAAACAACAATTTATCGGCAATAGAGATGAAAACAACGCCTTTGTCTACGTTTACTTCAATATCCGGATCAGAAATACCTACTGAACTTTTCAAGCTGGTTACCAAAGCTAAGGTTACACTGTCTTTGCGAGTGAGCGCATCTTGCAAACGGGAAATTTTCAAATCCTTTTCTTTCAAACTTTCTAAAGATTTTTCCAGGTTTTGGGCACCTTTGGAAGTCAACATCGTCAATTCTTTCTGATTGTTGATCAAATCGGAATTGTTTTGTTTCAGATACTCATTTTGTTTGGATAACGCCTCTTTTTCAGAAAGACACAAATTTAATTTAACCGTAGTTGAATTCAATAAGTCCTGACATTCTTTGTTTTGGGCTTCTAAAGCGGCAATTTTTTTCTTCGTTCCGCAGGAAGTCAACGTCAATGTGGCCAATGAAAGGGCAAAAATCACTTTTCTCATAAGTCTGGGATTAAAATTTTAACAAAAGTACTATTATTTTAAATTTTAACAATCGTAGGGAATGATAAACTCTTGTTAAAATCAAGGCTCAAAAACCTTGCCGTTCTTGACAAAGTATTGGTAAATGATACTTTTACTACGGAAATAATCAGACCTTATTTTTGGATAGCGTTTTTTTAATGTTTTGTTTATCAGACCGTAAAAAGCAAAATGTGCTTTAATAATAGCCCAACAATGTTTGAATTTTCCTTTCAAAATAAATTGAATGCCGGCCAAACCATCCAAACACAAACGCAAAAACAGGATAATAAACAGTTTGCGTTCGGGTAAATTCTTGGTCAACATCAACAATGAATTCCGGAAGTTCAAAAAGGTTTTTCTGGGATTGCCTTCGTTTAACGTAGCGCCGCCCACGTGATACACTACCGATTTTGAAGTATATCTTGCCGTATAACCCAAGTTGAAAGCACGCCAACACAAATCAATTTCCTCCTGATGAGCAAAGAAATCATCGTCAAAACCATTCAGTTTTCTGTAAATATCTTTTCGGATGAACAAACAAGCGCCACTGGCCCAAAAAATATCCACGTCATCATTGTATTGGCCTTGGTCTTTTTCTAGGGTGTCAAACATTCTTCCGCGACAGTATGGATAGCCGAATTGGTCGATGTAACCACCGGCAGCACCGGCATATTCAAAGTAAGCTTTGTTTTTGTAATCTAAAATTTTGGGTTGGATAATACCAACGTTGGCTTCGTTATCAAAAACAGACAGTATAGGAGCGAGCCAATTTTCGGTAACTTCAATATCAGAATTCACTAAGGCATAGTACTCTTCTTCCACTTGTTGTAAAGCCACATTATAGCCTTTGGCAAAACCGTAATTGCCTTCGTTTTTAATGATGGTAATCTGAGGAAATTTCGATTGAATGATTTCGATGGAAGTGTCCGTCGAAGCATTATCGGCCACATAAATGGTAGCTTCTTCAGAATACGCAACGACCGAAGGCAGAAACTGTTCCAACAATTTTGCTCCGTTCCAATTCAATATGACAACTGCTATTTTTTTCAAGGTTTTTCAATATTAAGGTTCATTCGGAATAATAACCGGTTGAATATTCAGCGCTTTTTTAACCCATTTGTCAAGAGCTTCATAATCCGGATTGGCATCGGCTTGTTTTAAAAAAGCTTTGATGATTTTGGTAGTAGGTGACAGTGGATTTTTACGCATAAAACGATTAAATTCCGTTTGGTTTTCGGATTCCAAGTTTCCATTGGAATAGTCAATCGTTCTGGTGTTTTCCATACCCATCAAGTAATCATAACAATACTCTTGATACAATTTAGTAGCGACTTCCAACAAAGCACTCTTCGGATACTGATTGATGAATCTTTCCCAAGTCAATACACGGTTGCCCACATCTTCCGGACTGATTAATATACCAGCATCTGCGCTGTATAATACGGTGTTTTCTTTGGCTTCATTTTTCAAAAAGTACTCATAGTCATCCGTCACTTTTCCCTTAAACATATTGTAATAGTGATAAGGTTGGTATCGAATTTCTACAAAACCTTCACCGATTTCCCAAAATTCAAGTTCAGATTTTTTAAACAAATCCACATGTTGTTGTAAGGAGTCCGGAAAAATATATTGGTCTTTTTCGTGTTCGTAGTAGTTGGTATAAATCGCTAAGAAGTCGGCTTCCAATTCGTTAAAATTTTTAATGCGATTTTCCATACTTTCAACGTATTCTTCGTATATTTCATTGCCTTGACTTTTGTTAGTAGCTTTTGATAATTTGTTTAGAAAATATTCCTCAAGATTTCCCATTGACCAAATGGCGTAGTCTACTTTTTTAAGTAAGGTTTCTTTGGTTCCCGAAGTAGTGGTATCTACTGTGGTTTCCGAGTAAACAGTGTCTATTTTTATGGATTCGTTCTTTTTGGGAGTGATTTCTTTTTTACATGAAATAACCATGAACGGTAAAGCGATTAAGAAGTATGATTTTCTCAGCAGTATCATTTTAAGGAATGTTATTGTTGGTATTCCGGTAGTTCCTTTAGAAAAATATACTTTTCTTCTTCCAGATTCATTTCGCAAAAGTAATGATTTACTCCGTTGGTTACCATCAAGTAGTCAGCGTTCAATTTTAAGTTGTAACGCGCAATTTGATCAAAAGTTTGTTGGGTAATCGTCACTTCAGGGGCTTTGCATTCTACTAAGAGAAACAATTCGCCATTAGGTTTAAAAACCACCAAGTCATACCGTTTTTTTGTACCATTTAGGGTAATGGTTTTTTCTGCGTTAATATAGGATTTTGGGTATTTTTTTTCTTGCAACAAAAACTGAATCGTATGTTGACGAACCCATTCTTCGGGAGTCAACAGAATAAACTTTTTCCGGATTTCATCAAAAATAGACACTTTATTTTCACTATTTTTGAGGCGAAACGAATAGTCAGGGAAATTCAATTTTTGCATTTCACGAAGTTACTGTCAATAAAGCAAAATACCAACAACTAAACCAACTTATTTTGGACGAAGTAGTTAAGATTATCAACGATATCAAAGCCGGAAAAATCAAGCCTATTTATTTTTTAATGGGTGAAGAACCGTATTATATTGACCGTATTACGGAGTATTTGGAGAATAGTTTGTTGTCGGAAGACGAAAAAGGATTCAACCAAATTGTACTTTACGGACGTGACACATCCATTGACGAAATCGTATCTAATGCCAAACGCTTCCCCATGATGGCTGAACGACAAGTGGTGATTGTTAAAGAAGCCCAAGACTTGGCTAAAACAATTGATAAGTTGGAAGCTTATGCTCAAAATCCGCAACCTACTACGGTTTTGGTTTTCGCTTACAAGTACAAAACATTAGACAAACGCAAAAAGGTAACCAAAACACTGGAAAAACACGGATTGGTTTATGAAAGCAAGAAAATGTATGAAAATCAGGTTGGTCAATGGATCAACCGGGTTTTACAAGGCAGAGGTTACAACATCGAACCCAAAGCCAATGCCATGCTGGTGGCTTTTTTAGGGAACGATTTGAGCCGCATTGCCAACGAACTTAACAAACTCGAAATAATATTGCCTAAAGGAAGTACTATTACTCCGAATCATATTGAAGAAAATATCGGATTCAGCAAAGACTTTAATGTGTTTGAATTCCGAAAAGCCATAGGCGAAGGCAATAAGGGCAAAGCGCATCAAATAGCCACTTATTTTGCTCAAAATGCAAAAGAAAATCCAATGGTTTTGGTCAACGGTCAGGTATTCTCTTTCTTTTCCGCCTTACTACAATACCATGGCTTAAAAGACAAATCGCCGGGAAATGTAGCCAAAGTACTTAAAGTGAATCCTTACTTTGTTAATGATTATATCGAAGCGTCTAAACGATTCCCGATGCGAAAAGTCAGCAGTATAGTTGCGGCTTTGCGAGGCATTGATGTAAAAAGTAAAGGAGTAGGCGCTGCTAATTTAAACGATGCTGAGCTCTACAAAGAGATGTTGTTGAGTATCTTTACCTGAGTGAATTTGATTTTCAATAACGAATCATACAGTTCAATAAAATATCTTTTATGAAAAAAATAATACTCTTTTGTTCTTTGTTTACCCTTTTGATGGGCAATGCCCAGGAAACTTATATTTACTGTGGTAAATTAATCGACACTCAAAACGGAAAAGTACTAACTAATAAAACGATAGTGGTGAGTGATAAACTCATCAAAAACATTCAAGATGGTTTTGTAGTACCTACCGAAAGCGATACCAAAATAATCGATTTAAAATCGAAAACCGTGATGCCGGGTTGGATTGATATGCACGTGCATTTGGAAAGCGAAACCAGCCCTAAAGAGTATCTTGAACGCTTTACACTTAACGATGCCGATGTAGCGTACAATGCCGAAGTATTGGCTAAAACTACGCTCATGGCAGGGTTTACCACGGTTCGGGATTTAGGCGGTACCGGTGTGAACGTCTCGCTTAGAAACGCCATTAATAAAGGCTTAGTCGTTGGTCCCCGAATTTTCACAGCCGAAAAATCTATTGCCACTACCGGAGGTCATGCCGATCCGACCAGCGGATTTAAAAAAGAATTGATGGGCAATCCCGGCCCGAAAGAAGGAGTAATAAACAGTGTTGATGAAGCTAGACAAGCCGTACGTCAGCGCTATAAAAATGGTGCCGATTGGATCAAAATAACTGCCACAGGTGGCGTATTGAGTGTTGCCAAAAGCGGCTCTAATCCACAATTTACAGAAGAAGAAATCACCGCCATTGTTAACACCGCAAAAGATTACGGAATGAAAGTAGCGGCTCATGCTCACGGTGACGAAGGCATGCAACGTGCCGTGAAATGTGGTGTAAAAACCATCGAACACGGTACGGAAATGAGCGAAACTACCATGGACTTAATGATAAAGAACAATGCGTATTTGGTGCCAACCATTACTGCGGGAAAAGCCGTAGCTGAAAATGCTTTGAAACCAGATTACTATCCGGCTATCGTTGTACCTAAAGCCTTGGCTATTGGCCCGCGAATTCAATCTACTTTCGCCAAAGCGTATAAAAGAGGTGTTCCCATTGCTTTCGGTACCGATGCCGGAGTGTTTGAACACGGCCAAAACGCTAAAGAGTTTATCTACATGACTGAAGCCGGAATGCCTTTTATGAAAGTCCTTCAGGCCGCTACAGTTACCAATGCGATGTTGTTGGACATGGATAAAAAAATTGGGGTTATTGCGCCCGGGTTTTTAGCTGATATCATCGCTACTGAAGATGATCCTACACTAAATGTAAGCGCGGTATTGAATGTTGTTTTTGTCATGAAAGAAGGCGTGGTTTTCAAATAGGTTTTTACACGATAAACCGTTAATTATTTGCCCCATAATTTATAATTTTTAACGATATTTGTCGTCCGAAAATCAAAACCACAAAACTATGGCAATGAACAAAAATACAGTTTTAGGCTGGGCCACTTTTATCATGATTGTAATGGGACTTATTTTAATCGGTCTCGGTGTATACCGTTACGCCGATGTGGCCGGTTGGGGATTTGGCGCTGTTGGCGTTGGCTTTTTGGCTAATGCTTGGGTGTTCAGTTCTCTTAAAGGACGCGTATAACGGAATCAAAAAGCAATATTTTAAACTAACAATCTTAACAATTCACAAATTATGTCAGATGATAAAAAAGTGATTTTCTCCATGCAACGTGTGAGCAAATCTTATCAGGGCAGCGACAAACAAGTGCTTAAAAATATTTATTTGAGTTTCTTTTACGGCGCTAAAATCGGAATCTTGGGTTTAAACGGCTCCGGAAAATCGTCTTTGTTGCGCATCATTGCGGGTGTTGACAAAAACTACCAAGGTGATGTCGTTTTCCAGCCGGGTTACACCGTGGGTTACTTAGAACAAGAGCCGCAGTTGGATGAAAGCAAAACAGTAATCGAAGTGGTTCGCGAAGGCGTAGCCGAGACTATGGCGATTTTGGATGAGTTCAATAAAATTAACGATATGTTCGGGTTACCTGAAGTATATGAGGACGCCGATAAGATGCAGAAACTCATGGACAGACAAGCCGAATTACAAGACAAGATAGACGCTGCCGGTGCCTGGGAAATTGATAACAAATTAGAAGTGGCTATGGATGCGCTTCGCACGCCGGAAGGCGACATGCCAATCAGTGTGTTGTCCGGTGGTGAAAAGAGAAGGGTTGCCTTATGTCGTTTGCTATTACAACAACCGGATGTGTTGTTGTTGGATGAGCCAACCAACCACTTGGATGCGGAAAGCGTACTTTGGTTAGAGCAACATTTAGCACAATATTCAGGAACAGTAATTGCTGTTACGCACGACCGTTATTTCTTAGACAATGTAGCCGGATGGATTTTGGAATTGGACAGGGGTGAAGGTATTCCTTGGAAAGGCAATTATTCTTCTTGGTTAGACCAAAAATCAAAACGTTTAGAGCAAGAAGAAAAAGTAGCTTCCAAAAGAAGAAAAACATTAGAACGCGAATTAGATTGGGTTCGCCAGGGTGCTAAAGGAAGACAAACCAAGCAAAAGGCGCGTTTGCAGAATTACGACAAACTCTTAAACGAAGACCAAAAAGAACTCGACGAGAAATTGGAAATCTATATTCCAAACGGACCGAGATTAGGAACTAACGTAATCGAAGCCAAAGGTGTAGCCAAAGCGTTTGGTGATAAATTGTTGTATGACAACTTAAACTTTACGTTACCACAGGCCGGAATTGTTGGTATTATCGGACCAAACGGTGCCGGAAAATCCACTATTTTCCGAATGATTATGGGCGAAGAAAAACCGGATGCCGGTGAGTTTACGATAGGTGATACCGTAAAAATTGCCTATGTTGATCAAACGCATTCCAATATCGATCCGAACAAATCCATTTGGGAAAATTTCTGCGACGGCCAAGAATTAATTATGATGGGTGGAAGACAAGTAAATTCCAGAGCCTATTTGTCGCGTTTCAACTTTGGCGGTAGTGACCAAAATAAAAAAGTATCAGCACTTTCCGGTGGTGAGCGTAATCGCTTGCATTTGGCCATGACCTTGAAAGAAGAAGGCAACGTATTGTTGTTAGATGAGCCAACCAACGACCTAGACGTGAATACTTTACGAGCTTTGGAGGAAGGTTTGGAAAATTTTGCAGGATGTGCTGTAGTGATTAGTCACGACCGTTGGTTCTTAGACAGAATCTGTACGCATATTTTGGCTTTTGAAGGCAACTCGGAAGTGTACTATTTTGAAGGTGGTTTCTCTGAATACGAAGAGAACAAGAAAAAACGTTTGGGTGCCGATGCAACACCTAAGCGTATTAAATATAGAAAGTTGATTAGAAATTAACAGTTAACTTATAAAATCCTGATACATCAGGATTTTTTTTTGAAAAAAACTTTATATTTGACTGTCTTAACTAACCTCATGAATAAGAACAAACTAATCAGTTTGCTCGTTTTGTTTTTCTTTTCTATCAGCGCTATTCATGCGCAAGATACCGAAAAAGAAAAATCAGCGATAAAAAAACTGCTCGATTTGGCTGTCGTTGATTTTGGCGACTCCAAATACGATAGTGCCTTGGAACATTCCAAAAAGGCTTTGGTTCGTTCTTTTACCATTGATGATCATTTGCTCATAGCGCAATCTTACAACACTATCGGCGCCATTTTTAATGAATGCTCTGAATCAGGCAAAGCTATAGAGTTTTACAATAAGGCATTGTCCTATAATGAGAAAGTGGGTAATGACAAAATGTACAATTGGATTTACAGCAATTTGGGTAGTGTATATTATTTCAATGAAATTGATATACCTAAAGGAATTGATTATTATAAAAAGGCATTGCCTTATGCCATCAAAAACAAAGATACAGCTCAAATTCATTACACTAAACTTAATTTAGCGAGTGCCTATTTTGCTCTCGGACAATATGATTTGGGTAACCAGCAAATCAACGAAATTAAAAATCAAATCATTGCTAAAGATGATGAAGAATCCAAAATGTCTTTGTATCATCTGTTAGGGATTTACGCCAGTAATAACAATGAAAAAGCAAAAGGAGAAGCCTATTTCAAAGCGGCTGAAAAAATAGCAAAAGAAAATGGCTTTGATTCTTTTTTACCTAACATTTATCAGAATTTTGTAGAGCATTATACTTTACATAATGAAATGGCAAAAGCTAACTTGTTCCAACAAAAAAATGACTCGCTCAAAAAAGTACTGTACTCTTCTGAAAAAATTAATAATTTGAAGAAAGCGGCTAATCAGTTAGAGCTTCAGGAGTATAAAATTCAGCTGGAAAAAATTGAAAATCAAAATGAGAAGAATCAAAAAAGTCTAAATGAGTCTAAGCTGATTGTTATTCTTTTTATCGTAATCCTAATCATATTGCTACTATTGTTGCTCACACTTTATAAAAATGTAAAGCTGAGAGAACAAGCCAACCAAGAACTTACCCTAGCCAATGAAGCTTTAAAAGAAGCCAAAGAAAAAGCGGAAGAAGCGTCTCGATTAAAATCACAATTCGTTTCAACCATCACTCATGAGTTGCGAACGCCTTTGTACGGTGTTATCGGTATTACCAATATCATTACAGACGAACACCGTGAATTATCCAATAGTCAGCATTTAAAATCACTTAAATTTTCCGCTAAATATTTATTGTCATTGGTGAATGATATTCTCCAAATCAACAAAATAGAAGAGAAGCGCGTGGTATTGGAGAATTTGATTTTTAATCTTACCGACGAGATTACCACCATTCAAAACTCAGTCGAATACATAGCCGAAAGAAACAATGATAAATTGATTGTTGAGATCGATACTGCTATACCGGAGTTTTTGATTGGCGATAAATTGCGTCTTTCTCAAATTATTATGAACTTGGTGAGCAATGCTTTAAAATTTACTAAAAACGGTGAAGTATCGTTGACGGCCGATTTGAAAGAAGTAATAGATAAAACATACTATATACAATTTAAAGTCAGCGATACCGGTATCGGAATTGCCAAAGAAGACCAAGCCAAAATCTTTGACAAATTTGTGCAAATCGAAAGAAAAGAGGAAGATTATCAAGGGACAGGTTTAGGACTGTCTATAGTGTCTCGATTGGTAGAATTGTTCAAGAGTGAAATCCATTTGGAAAGTGAGGAAAATGTAGGTACAACGTTCACTTTTACGATTGGTTTTGAATATGATGAAGAAAAATCCAGAGAAATTATCAATAATATTGAAGTTGATTTATCCGATGGTCATTTGTACAACATTTTGGTGGTGGAAGACAATAAAATCAACCAAATGGTCACCAAAAAAATTATCCAAAGCAGTAATATGAGCTGTACTATTGTTGATGACGGTTACGCCTCAATTGTAGCTTTAGAAAGAGAACGATTTGATTTGATTTTGATGGATATCAATATGCCGTTAATCAATGGTTTTGATACTACCCGAAAGATTAGAGAAAAGGGAATAGATATCCCAATTATTGCACTTACAGCTTTTGACAAACAAGAGGTAACAGAGGAAGCTATTTCAGCGGGAATGAACGATATTATGGTCAAACCATTTGAGCCATCTAAGTTGTTCCAAGTAATTAGCAATAATGTAAAAAACAGAGAAAGCGTTGATTAATACCAACGCTTTTTATTTTTCTTAGAGGCTTCCGACTTTCTCGATTTACTTTCACCTTCCGGTTTTTTTTTATTTCTCAAATCGGGTTTAGCATCCGGATTTGGTATGTTTTCTTTCCAAGGAAACGGATGATCTTTGATGGTTTTTACATTGACCTTAATTAGTTTTAAGATGTCTTTCCAGTATACTTCTTCGTCCTTGCCACAGAAAGAAATCGATATGCCGCCATTACCCGCACGACCGGTTCTACCAATACGGTGCACATAGGTTTCCGGAATATTAGGCAAATCGAAGTTGATTACGTAAGGCAAACTTTCAATGTCAATTCCACGCGCGGCTATATCTGTTGCCACTAAAACCGTAATCTCCTTGTTTTTAAACTGATCTAAAACGCGTTGGCGAGCGGTTTGCGATTTGTCGCCGTGAATGGCTTCGGCATTGACGCCGTTTTTCTTCAAGGCTTTCACCACATTATCGGCACCGTGTTTGGTGCGGACAAAAACCAATACGTTACTCAAATTTTGATTGCGAATCAAATGATACAACAAGCCGCGTTTGTTCTCTTTGTCAACAAAATACACTTGTTGCTCAATGATTTCTGCGGTAGAGGAAACCGGTGTAACCGAAACGTATTCGGGTTTGTTTAAAAACGTATCCGCTAATTCGCGTATCGCCATAGGCATAGTAGCCGAAAACAATAGCGTTTGGCGATTGTTTGGCACCAATTTTACAATTTTTCGAACGTCATTGATAAAGCCCATATCGAGCATCAAATCGGATTCGTCTAATACTAAAAAGTGCAAATGATCGAAATCTAAAAATCCTTGTTTGTGCAAGTCTAAAAGACGACCCGGTGTAGCAATTAAAATATCAACGCCTTTTTTCAATTGGTCTACTTGCGGTACTTGCGATACGCCGCCAAAAATGGTCAGCTGTCTTAAATTGGTGTATTTGCCATAGGTGTCAAAACTTTCCCCAATTTGAACTGCTAATTCTCTGGTTGGTGTAACTACTAAACAGCGAATTTGTTTGGTTTTTTTAGAGGAACCGACCATTCGGTGTAAGTTATGTATAATGGGAATAGCAAATGCTGCGGTTTTTCCCGTGCCGGTTTGGGCACAGCCTACTAAGTCTTTTCCGGCTAAAACAATCGGAATGGCTTTTTCCTGAATAGGCGTAGGGTTGGTATATCCTTCTTCAAAAACTGCTCTTTGAATACTTTTGGATAATGATAAATCTTCGAATAACATATAATTTGTTTGCGATTAAGTGCAAACCGCCACAAAGATAGCGTTTTATTAGTTAGGAGTTCAATGTTTCAAGTTTCGGGTGGTGAGTTTTGGGTTTTTGAATGAACTTTGATCTCGCAATTTTGACCTCGAAATTTATATAAGTTCTTTTCTGGCTTTAATGAAATCGGTGACCAAGTAGCCAATAAGTTTCCCGATCAAATGATTGTTCTTTTCTTCGCCTAAATCAGGAGCGCCTTCGCAAATGTGTAAGTACGCCGCATTTTTATTTTTACCGAAGAAGTACACAAACTGACGCAATTCCTCGATAGAAAAACCGCTCATGGTCATGGCGCTGCTGGCAATGTTGGGCAAAGCATCCAAATCGATTTCAATGCCGTAAGCATCGTTTTTAATGAAGTCGTAAGCCGTGTTTAGCTCTTGTTGGAAGTTTTTTTGTTGTCTGACTTTAATTTCATCGTAGGTGTTGAAATTCACTCGATCTTCCATTTTTTTCAAGATGTCGAGTACATTTTTAGAAGTGTAGTTTTCATGTAAGCCAAAGATGAAGTACTTTTTGAGAAAACCTTCTTCGTAAGCGTAAGAGAATCCGTTACCGCTGTGTCGTCCTTCTAAAATTCTGAAATCCGAATGTGCGTCAAAATTCACTGCATTGATAGGTTTACCCAAACCCAAAGCCGTTCCTTTGATATTGCCGTAGGCGTTGTTATGGCCACCACCAATAATAATCGGTGTTTTACCGCATTTGATGATGGAAGTGATTACATGAACCACTTCTTTATCGATGCGTTCTACCAAAGTACTTAATAATTTTCTATCGGCTGTTTGGTGAAAATCCAAGTCTTTGGCTTCTTCCATTTCTTTGGAGATATCAATTTTACCCAAAACTACGATTTGACTGCCTTTACAAAAACGATTGTGTTGGATGTTGGCAATGCTGCTAATCGCGCTTTGCCATGCTGAAGCCGCGCCCGGACGACCAAAATTAGCCCTGATACCCACATCTTCCGGTATACCTAACAGTACATATTTGGCTTCACAATTTTTGAGAAAGGTCATGCAATTTTCCCCTTTCGGTATGGTCAGCATCTTTTCGCCAAATTTTACTTCGCCACTACGGTGGTTGGTAACTTTAGCCAAATCGGTCATGGTAAAAGGAATAATACGCTCCATTTTGGTGTTAAAAATTTCTCAAAAATATAATATAATAGGGAATTTCACGTTACTATGTTAAATATTATTATTTTTGCTCTAATTAAATCTATAACCTATGGAAAATCAAAACGGTAACTCTAAATTAAAGGCAATCATAGCCATATTGGCTATTTTATTAGTAGGTAGTTTGATCTATATTTTCAAATTGACTTCTGATGCTAAAACACTCGAAACGACTATTGTTGAAACCAAATCTGAGAAAGAAAGTGTTTTAAAAGACTTAGAAGCCTTGAAGGCCTCTTATGATGAAGCCATTGCCGAAAATACTACAATGTCGGACGAATTAATTGCAGAAAGAGAGAAAGTAGCTAAATTAATTGTAGAGTTAAAAAACTCCAAAGGTGACAATGCTTCGCTAAGAAAGTACAAAGATCAGTACAAAGCCTTAGAACAAAAAATGCGCAATTTGATGCAGGAAGTGGAAGTGTTGAAAGCACAAAACCAAACTTTGACCACTAATTTAGACAGTACTAAAGTTGTTTTAGAAGATTCTAAAAAATACAACCAAGTCTTAGTAGGTCAAAACGAAGAATTGGCTAAAACAGTTGAAAAAGGTCAAAAATTAACGGTAACCAATTTAAAAACGGCAGCTTACAAACAAAGAAGTTCCGGTAAACAAATCGAAACCGATAAAGCAAGCAGAGCTGATTTACTTCAAATCAGTTTTACTATTGCGGAGAACAAAATTGCTAAATCAGGAGATAAAGTATACTATGTTCAAGTAATCGATGCGAAGAACAATGTATTAGGAGATAAAGCAACGGTTTCTTTTGGTGATACTTCGTTGACTTATAGTTTTACAACCACTGTAAAATATGAAAACAAAACGGTTGACGTGAAAGAGCAATTACCGGGGAAAGATTTTGCCAAAGGCACTTACTTTGTCAATGTATTCGACAAAGGTGAATTGGTTTCAAAAAGCAGTTTCTCTTTGCGATAATCAATTCGGAAAACAATAAAAAAAGTCCTTCATTACGAAGGACTTTTTTTATGAGATTAATTTCCCGTTAAGTATAACTTGTTCCACCGGATTACTACCAAAGGCGTACGGAATTTCATAGTATGAATTCAAAGGTTTGGTAATGATTACATTGGCTTTTTTACCAACAGTAATACTGCCGTGTGTAGCCGATAAACCCATTGCATAAGCACCATTAATCGTTGCCGCATTGATGGCTTCTTCCGGTGTCATTTTCATTTTGATACAAGCCGTTGCTACTACAAAATTCATATTCCCTGATGGTGTTGTACCCGGATTAAAATCGGTTGCCAGAGCCAAGGGTAAACCTTCGTTTAGCATTAGGCGTGCCGGTGTATACGGAATACTGATGAAGAATGAACAACTCGGCAAAGCCACCGGCATGGTTTCAGAGGTTTTTAGCGCTTCTATGTCTTCTTTGGTTACAATTTCCAAATGATCTACCGAAAGCGCCTTATGCTTCACGCAAGCGGCAATTCCGTTAATGGCAGTAAATTGGTTTACGTGGATTTTAGCCTGCAAACCATATTGTTTCCCGGCTTCCATAATGCGTTCAGTTTCGGCTACTGAAAAATAACCGGTTTCCAGGAAAGCGTCAATGTAATCCGCCAAACTTTCTTCGGCTATTTTGGGCAACATTTCGTTAATAATAATGTCGATATAAGCCGAATGATTTTCTTTGTATTCTGTTGGAAAAGCATGTGCCCCGAGGAAAGTCGACTTAATAGCAATCGGATAATCTTGGGCTAATCTTTTAATCACACGCAGCATTTTCAACTCGCCTTCCACTGTCAAACCATAACCCGATTTGATTTCGATGGCGCCTGTGCCTAGTTGGATTACTTCTTCCAAACGCTTTTTTGATTGTTGGTAAATTTCGGCTTCCGAAGTGTCATTCAATCGTTTGGCCGAATTTAAGATACCGCCGCCGCGATTGGCAATTTCCTCATACGATAAACCGTTAATGCGATCCACAAATTCCTGCTCGCGATTCCCGGCATACACCAGATGCGTATGACTGTCGCACCAAGACGGAAGGACTATTTTTCCGCTAGCATCTATAGTGATTTCCGGATTGAGTTTCGGACAAGTTTCCATTGAACCGAAAGCGGCTATCGTATCATCTTCTATCAAAAGAAAAGCATTTTTTATCGACGGTAAAACGGCCATGTCACTGCCGGAAACTTTATCAATTGAGGTTTCACGAACTTGCAGTAATTCTTTGATATTGATAATTAGCGTTTGCATGCGTTGATTTTTGGTAAAAATAGTTTGAAAAAACTAAATATGCTTAATTTTAGACAAATTTAGAAGCCGTGAGAAAAATTAAATACAAAAAGGGCAGAAAAGTGCAACCCACTTTTTTAGACTATACCGGTGTTCATAAAAATACCAAAACGGAAATGCAATTGTTTGTTTACGATACGAACGATTTGACCGAGTTTAAGGAGTTTACTACCGCTCAATTGGGAAAATGTATTTCGTTGGATAAGGTGAATTGGCTCAACATTCACGGCCTCAATGACACTAATATTATTAAGTCGGTTGGCGATTTTTTGCAAGTCGATAATTTTATGTTAGGCGATATTTTAAATACCACCAAACGCACCAAATTGGATGAATATCACGATGTGTTGTTCTTTAATATTAAATCGTTGTTACCGGTGGAAAACAGTGATAATATTGCTGTTGAGCAGATTAGTTTTTTGTTGAAAAACGGTATTTTGGTTTCGTTTCAGGAAAAGCGAAGCGACTTTTTTACGCACATTCGCGAACGCATCCGAACGCATTCCGGTATTGTAAGAGATAAGAAAGCCGACTATTTATTGTACTTATTGCTCGATGCCGTAATGGAGAATTTTTACATCACTATAGAGAATGAAGAAGATAGGGTAGAAGAACTCATCAATCTTTCTAAAACCAGTACGAGTCCGCAAATATTGGAACAAATTGAAAAGCACCGTGACAATTTTAACTTTTTGAAACGGTCGATTATTCCGTTGCGCGATTCGTTGTATTCCATCAAAAGCATTAAAGACGATAATGTGTTTAACACGATTGAGCACGATAACTACAGTTTCTTCTCGCGTTTGCATCAAAAGTGTTTGGAGTTGTTAGAACAAATTGAATACGATTTGACTTCGCTCGACAGTGCCTCTAACTTTTATTTTTCTGCCCAAAACCAAAAGATGAATCAGGTGATGAAAACGCTGACCGTCGTTTCGGTGTTTTTTATGCCATTGACTTTCATAGTAGGCATCTACGGAATGAACTTCGACAACATGCCCGAATTGCATTGGCAATATGGCTACTTTATGGTTTTAGGCTTGATGTTTTTGTTGCTGTTGGGAATGATTTACTACTTCAAAAAGAAAAAATGGTATTAAGCGTTTTTCGATTTTAAAACTGTTTTTAAATACAGTAATCCAATTACAGCGGCAACTAATGACGAAACCAAAATCATGATTTTAGCGTTGTCGATATGTTCGCCGTCCGAGAAGGCTAGGAGTGTGATGAAGATAGACATCGTAAATCCGATACCGCCCAAAAAACTGACTCCTAAGACAGAATTCCAGTTTAAATCGCTCGGCAAACGGCTTATTTTGAGCTTAACTGCTATATAACTCAACAGCATAATTCCCAGTGGTTTGCCAACAATTAAACCTAAGGCTATACCCAAAGTGTAGTGATGACTTAAAGCGTAATGCCAATCGGAGTTCAATACGATAGCGGTATTGGCCAAGGCAAATAAAGGTAAGATAACAAAGGCAACCGGTTTGTGTAAAAAGTGTTGTAGGATGAAGGAAGTCGATTTTTCATCGCCATTACCGAAAGGAATTGCAAAAGCTAACAGTACACCGGTAATGGTAGCATGTACACCCGAATTCAGCATAAAATACCACATTACAACGCCGCTGACTAAGTAGGGAATTAAGTTTCTGACTTTGAGTCGGTTTAAAACCAAAAGAAACGCAAATATACCGAGCGCTATAATGAGGTTGCTCCAAACCAATCCTTTCGAATAAAACAGCGCGATAATTAAGATGGCACCTAAGTCGTCTATCACAGCCAAAGCTGTTAAAAACACTTTCAATGACACCGGAACGCGGTTGCCCAATAGGGAAAGAATCCCCAAGGCAAAAGCAATATCTGTCGCCATTGGAATTCCGGCTCCCGATTGCGTATCCGTTCCATAGTTTAGGAATAAATATAATCCGGCAGGAACTAACATACCGCCAACGGCAGCAAATATGGGTAAAAGCGCATTTTTTAGGTTCGACAATTCACCGGCATAAACTTCTCTTTCTAATTCCAAACCAATGAGCAAAAAGAAGATGGTCATTAAACCATCGTTAATCCAATGTTCAAACGAATGGTTACCTATTTGGTAATGCCAAAGGTGAAGGTATTGTTCGCTTAAAAAGGAGTTGGTTAACAACAACGATAGTATTGTACAAGCAATTAGTACAAATCCGCCGGCTCTTTCGCTTTCAAAAAAGTCTTTGAATAGATTGGTAATCTTCATAAGGCAAAGATAAAAAAAAGCACCCTAAAAGGGTGCTTTTGATAGAGTTGTTTTACAGCTTACAGAGTGGTGATAATGAATTCACTTCTTCTGTTCAACTGATGATCTTCTTCGCTACATGGAACGCCATCGGCACATTTGTTAACCAATTCGGTTTCTCCTAAACCTTCAGAAGTTAAACGATCGGCAGCGATACCGTTTTTAACCAACCAATCTTTGGTAGATTTAGCTCTTCTCTCAGACAATTTTTTGTTGTAAGCGTGAGAAGCACGGCTGTCAGTATGTGAACGAATGTTGATTTTCATGGATGGGTTTTGGTTCAATACATCCAACAATTTAGCTAAGTCAACTGCGGCATCCGGACGAATATTCCATTTGTCTAAGTCGAAGTAAATGATGTTGATTTTGAAACAATCGGCTAAGTCATCACCAATTTTAACACGACAAGTTTTGGTTTTCAACTCGATGTTTAATTCGGTTTTTCCGGTTTCTGAACCAATAATTACTGCCGGTTCTTTGGTTTCGTAGTCTTCAACAGAAGTGTTTACATAGTATTTTTTACCACATTCTACTTCGGTGAATTCGTATTTACCTTGCGCATCAGAAACGGTTTCTTTTACTTTATTGAATTTCTCATCCATCAATACCAATTTGGCATTAGGAAGCGGTGCTTTAGTATCTTCGTCGGTTACTACACCATATAAGATTTGGTCGCAGAAGATAGCTTTGGTTTCTAAGAATTTGTAGATATCATCGCTTCCTTGTCCGCCATCGCGGTTTGAACTTAAGAAACCTCTTTTGGTTTTGGTGTTGATGATGAATCCGAAGTCGTCTTTTGGACTGTTTCCTTCTTCACCAATGTTTAATGGTGCTTTAAATTTTCCGTTGTCGCTTGGGATTCGGGTAACAAAAATATCCAAACCACCTAAGCCCGGTTGACCGTCTGAAGCGAAATACAATTCATTGTCATCAGAAATGAAAGGATAAGTTTCTCTTCCTTCTGTATTGATAGTATTACCTAAGTTTTCTGGTGTTCCGAAACTACCGTCATCATTAATTTTAACTCTGAATAAGTCGGATAAACCATGACTTCCCGGCATATCGGAGGCAAAGTATAATGTTTTTTCATCCGGAGATAGGGCAGGGTGAGCCGCTTGGTAAGTATCACTGTTAAATGGCAATGCTGTGATGTTGATCCATTTTCCTTCAGCATCTAAATTAGCTCTGTAGATTTTAAGTAAAGTTACTTTGTTGGCATCAAAACCTCTTCCGTCTAAATAGTTGTTACGAGTGAAGTATACCGTTTTTCCGTCTTTGGTAAAAGCAGGCGTATCTTCGTGGTATTTGGTGTTGATTTTTTTACCAAATTTATCCACACCGCTCAAAGAACCGTCTTCACTTAAGGCAGAACTGTACAAATTGGTAAAGTACTGTCCGGTCCAAGTGTGAATTCTTTTAGAGAAGTTTCCGGTATCACGTGCAGAAGTAAAAATTACTTTATCGCCCATGTAAGCCGGTCCGTAGTCAGAATATTTAGAGTTGATTCCGGCATTTTCAATTTTGTAACGACCGGAGTTCTTTTTGATAACTTCTAAATAGTTTTTGTTTTTGTTGAAGATTTCCTCTCTACTGTCATTACCGCTTTTCTCTCCAAATTTAGCCATCATAGCATCCGCTTTCTCATAATCTTTGGCCGCTCTTAAAGTCTGGGCATAGCGATAATAGAATTCAGCTTCTTGGTCGGGGTTACTGGCATACAGTTCATCGTACCATTTTTTAGCCTTTTCTAATTCGGCGTTAAAATAGTAAGCATTACCGATTTTAAGTAACATATCCGGTGATTTGAATCCTTTTTCATAGATACGCTCATAAGTTTTAATGGCATCAATATAAGCGTATTTATCATACTCTTTATTACCCTTTACTTCTTTTTTCCCAACTTGCGCATAACTGTTCACAGCTGCGAAAGTCAATAGTACTAAGTATATAATTTTGTTTTTCATAATCGTTGTTATTAGAAGAATCTAGGTGATACCAATTTGCTTACTTTATTGAATAACTCAAAGCGTAAGAATACCTCGTGTGAACCTGAGTTGTAGTTTCTTAACTGAGTAGTTTCACGATCGTAACTATATCCGATAAACAATCCGTCAGTTACTTGGAAACCTGCAAGTGCACTCATGGCAGCATCCCAACGGTAAGCCGCACCCAGCATTAACTTGTCGAAAAACAAGAAGTTGGCAGAAGCATCTACTTGTAAAGGAGAACCGGTAACCAATTTTGTTAAGAAAGCAGGTTTGAATTTAACCGATGGTGAAATGTCAAATACATAACCTCCGATAGCGTAGAAGTTCATTCTTTCTTGGAATACAGCTACTTCGTTGTCATTGTACTTAGAGTCTTGTAAAAAGTTAGGTACCGACAAACCGAAGTACATTTTATCTGAGTGTAAATAGATACCGGCACCAAAGTTCGGCGAAAATTCATTGTTAAAATTTTGCAAGTTCGGGTCGTTGGCATCGGCAGGATTCAATCGATTAACATCTAAATTGAATAAATTTCCCGAAGCTTTAATCCCGAAAGACAATTTGAATTCTTCTGAAGTTTGAATGGTATAAGATAAATCAGCTGAGATAGTGTTGTCACTCGTTGGTCCGATTTTGTCGTTTACAAATGATACACCTACTCCTAAATTACTGTTGTTGATAGGGGTATTGATTGAAAAGGCGTTCGTAGTTGGCGCTCCGTCTAAACCAACCCATTGGGTACGGTGTAAGCCGAAAATACTCATAACTCCTCTTGATCCTGCATAAGCCGGATTAATATTGATGGTGTTATACATGTATTGGGTATACTGAGCGTCCTGCTGTGCAAAACCAGTATAACACGTTAACATCAAAGCGAAAATTAAAATTTTTGTTCTCATATTTTCTTTATTTATCCTGAGGGTTTTTACACCCTCAGGAGTTAGTAGGTTTATCTGGTTAAGTATAAATATCCGTCTTTAACAATTCTTTCTCCGGTAGAGGTAGTCCACTCTATGATGTAGAAATAAGTTCCTGTTGGTAATTCTTCAGATTTACTTACAGTAGCTCGACCTTCTGAAATTCCTTCAAATCTACGAGTATTGTTGTCATAGTTTTTAGTTTCATAAACTAATACTCCCCAACGGTTGTAAATTTGAACATTGTTAGTTGGATAACACGCTACATCTTCGATGTTTTCAATATTAAAGTATTCGTTAAAGGCATCTCCATTAGGACTAAACGCATTGTGAATTACAATATTTTGACAAGCTAATACAGCACAATCATCATTAACATTGATCAACACATCGTATCTTCTAGGACATCCACCATCGTTAATAGTATAACTGTAAGTATGAACACCTAGAGGCAATTGCCAAGCATTGAATATACTTCCGGTTAATCCGCCAATACTGTTCACATCAACCCATTGACCTCCGGTTGTACCTTGTGGTAATAATGAGTTCAAGTCGATAGTATCAAATTCAGCAGCATTACAACCTACAGCGTTAAGTTGAATTACTTCATCTACTTGCGTTACATATACGTACTGGGTATAAGTTTGAGATAAGTTACCACAAGCATCAGTAGCTACCCAAGTTCTGGTGATGGTGTAAACACCGTCAACTACACTTGAAGTGGTTACTGTTGGTTCCGGAGTTGTTACTGTTCCTGAACAGTTGTCAGTGAACACCAATGTTGGAACTCCAGGAACGTTATCACAAGTAGCTTCAACTTTCACTACCAATGGAGTATCAACAGCAACCGGTCCGGTTGTATCTGATACAGTAATGGTTTGTGATACTGAAGAATTATTTCCACAAGCATCAGTTGCTGTCCATGTTCTCACAATTTGATAATTTGAAGGACAGTTTCCTTGGATGGTTGTTTCTGTCATGGTTACCGTTGCAGTAGCACAGTTGTCAGAAGCAGTCAAAGTAGCCGGTTCAGGTACATTATCACAAGATGCAGTCGCATTAGCCGGAGTAGTTTCGTTAAACGTTGGCGCTAGGTTATCATTTACATTGATAGTTTGTGATACTGAAGAAGTATTTCCACAAGCATCAACGAAAGTCCAAGTTCTGGTCACTACGAACGAGTTAGCACATTGCCCTTGAGCGATTGCGTCAACACCTTCTACAGTGATAGCACCGTTACAGTTGTCTTGAGCAGTCAACGATACCATTGCAGGAACGTCACCGGCACAAGC
>PGCN01000012.1 GCA_002786385.1 Flavobacterium sp. FEMGT703F | reverse complement strand
TACAAGTGATAGATTACCCGAGATACTTTACACCAAACGGTGATGGTTTCCATGATAAATGGAATGTAACCGGATTATTTAATTATGCCAATACAACAAAAATTTATATATTTGACCGCTTCGGAAAACTAATAAAACAGATTAGTGCTGCAGGTGATGGTTGGGACGGAACCTATAACGGACAATTATTACCGGCTACGGATTACTGGTTTACAGTGGATTATCCTGAGCAAGGAACTATGAAACAATTTAAGGCCCATTTCTCATTAAAAAGATAGTTACAATGAATTTTAGAAAATTTTACTTATTAGTAGTGCTTTTGGTATCACAACTTTCAAATGCTCAGGAAGGTTTACCGGTTTATTCGGACTATCTTTCGGACAATTATTACTTGTTGCATCCTTCTATGGCAGGAGCAGCAAACTGTGCCAAAGTCAGACTAACCGCTAGACAACAATGGTTCGGACAAGAAGATGCACCGGCTTTGCAAACATTAAGTTTTAATGGTGCTTTGGGCGAGAGATCGGGTGGAGGTATCATTGTTTTTAATGACAAAAACGGGTATCACTCACAAACCGGAATGAAGTTGACTTATGCGCATCATTTGATGTTTTCAAGAGATAAAGTAGATTTGAATCAGTTGTCTTTTGGAATGAGTGCCGGTTTTGTACAAAGTAGTTTAGACCAAAGTACTTTTTATACTAATGACCCTTCTTATGATCCGTTAATTTTTAATTCAATTCAGAGAGCTTCTTACTTTAATGTGGATATTGGAGCTTCCTATAACTTTTTGGATTTCTATGTACACGCTACTGTTAAAAATGCTTTAGCCAGTGACAGAAAATTATATTCAGACCGCGAGCCGGTTAACTTGAGACGTTTTATCTTGAATGCCGGTTACACTTTTGGAGATGCTGAAACCATTTTGTGGGAGCCTTCTTTTATGTTCCAATTGGTGACACAAACCCAAGAAAAAACAATGGACTTTAACATCAAAGCATACAAAGAATTAGATTTTGGGATGTTATGGGGTGGCCTTTCGTACAGAAGAAGTTTAGACGGTGCTCAGTTTGTTGAGGGAAATGCCGTTTCTGATCAAAAAATGCAATATGTAACGCCTATCATTGGGGTGAATTTTAAAAATTATGTATTCTCATACACTTACTCTCATTTGTTGGGTAATGTTAAGTTTGATTCCGGTGGTTTTCACCAGTTAACTTTAGGAATCAACTTGTTCTGTTCTCCTGAGAAGTACCACTGTAACTGTCCTGCTATTAATTAATTTTAAATACAAGTCCCGATTATTTCGGGACTATTTTTTTATGGTAATCAAATCAGTAAACGGGAAACATCCTCAAATCCCGGAGGATTGTTATGTGGCGGAAAATGCCACTATTGTGGGTGATGTAACTTTTGGAAGTTCTTGTAGTATTTGGTTTAATGCGGTGGTAAGAGGCGATGTGCATTTTATCAAAATAGGGAATAAGGTTAACATACAAGACGGTGCGATTATTCATTGTACGTATCAAAAGCATCCCACGGTTATCGGAAACAATGTATCTATCGGACACAATGCCATTGTGCACGGTTGTACTATTCACGACAATGTTTTGATTGGTATGGGTGCGATTGTCATGGATAATTGCGTGGTGGAAAGCAATGCTATTGTGGCTGCCGGAGCTGTGGTAACACAAAACACGGTTGTAGAATCCGGGAGCATTTATGCCGGTGTCCCTGCTAAGAAAGTTAAGGATATCAACCAATCGGATTTTGCCGGCGAGATTGAACGTATTTCTAATAACTATGTGATGTATTCGAGTTGGTTTAAAGACGACGAATAATAGGAGCCTTTAGTTTTAGTTTAGCCCTGATGGAAGCAGTTAGCCCCGAAACTTCGGGGTAACGCGTACAGCAGGAATAAGATTTAAAGAATGCCTTGAGTTTGGCTCCTAAAAATCTTTTTGAATTACTTCGTGTTGGTGTTTTAAGATGTCACTCAGCACTTTTGGGTTGGCATTAGTATAGAAGATAGCTTTCCCCTTTTTTGTGTCCTGACTTAAGCCCACATTCTCTACTAATATTTTTTTGGTTTGCCTTGCTACTGCTTCACCCGAATCGATGATTTTAATGTGATTTGGGAGGATTTTTTTGATTTGTGGTATCAAGTATGGGTAATGGCTACAACCTAACACGAGATAGTCGATATTGGCTTCTATCATAGGATTCAGATAATCGTGCAATAGCTGATTCATTTCGGGTGAATTGATATCACCGTTTTCAATAAGCGGGACGAGGCCGTGACCGATTTGTTCGATAATTTTGGTATTTTGAAATTGTTGCGCGGTTTGGTGAAACAATTCACTGTTGAGTGTGCCTTGCGTAGCTAAGATTCCTATGACGTGTTGTTGCGAATTGAGCGCTGCAGGTTTGATGGCCGGTTCTATACCGATAAAAGGCACATCGTATTTGGCTCTTAATTCTTTGATGGCATTGGTGGTTGCGGTATTGCAGGCCACGACAACGATTTTGCAGTTCAGTTCCAGCAGAAACTCGGTGTTTTTACAACTCAGATGGATAATTTCCTCTTTTGATTTTTGTCCGTAAGGCGCATTTTTACTGTCGGCTAAATAGATGCTGTCTTCATTGGGCAGTAAATCGTGAATTGCGCTCCAAATGGACGTGCCGCCGATACCGGAATCAAAAAGGCCTATAGGGTTGTTGTTCGTCATAACACAAAAATAAAAAAAACTGCCCAAACCTGAAGGGAATGGGCAGCTTTAAAAAATATTTTTTGATATTAGAAACCTAAATCTTTTTTGATATCGGCTGTTAAGTCCGGACCGTCAGCCAATAATAAATCAGCTACGTTTAATACGTATTGGTAACCTTTAGCTTTTCCTACTTTTTGGATCGAAGCTTTGATTTTATCCATTAAAGGTTTTACCAAGTCTGATTCTTTCTTTTGCAATTCTTTTTGAGCATTGTCTCTGTAGTCTGTGATTCTTTTTACCAAATCCTGCATTTCAGCTTGACGGGTTTGGTTAACAGCATCTCCAACAGTATTGGCTTCTTGTTCGTATTTTTTCATTTTATTGGTGTACTCCTCGGCCATTGTTTTGTATTCAGCATCGTAAGTAGCACTCAATTTTTCTAATTGTTTTTGAGCGTCTAACATCGCTGGCATTTTAGAAATAATTTCATTTACATCTACGTGTGCTGTTTTAGCTTGCGCATTGATGGTTTGACTTGCTCCTAAAAACAATACAGTAGCTATTAGTAATGATTTCAATCGTTTCATTGTAAAAAGTATTAATTAATTATTTATTCTGTTTTCGTTTCTGTTTTTTTGTCTTCTTTGGCTTTTTTAGCCGCTTCTCGGTCTTCGAGTATTTTTTTCTTTTTGTCCTCCAGCGCTTTTTTGCGATCTTCAATTAATTTGGCTCTGGCTGCTGCTTTAGCTTCTTTAGAATTCGGATTGGCTGTTGCAGTGCTGTCTGACACTGTTTTAGCGGTTTCACCTGCAGGTTTGTCCGTTGATTTGTCACTAGCAGGAACCGTGCCATTTTTTTTAGCTTCACGCGCTTCGGCAGCGGCTTTTCTTTTATCGTCGGCTTCTTTTTTCTTGGCTTCGGCTGCTAACTTTCTGTCCTCCATCATTTTGTCGCGTGCCGCTTTTTTCTCTTCCAAGGCTTTTTTTCTGGCGGCTAAGGCCGGATTTTCGTCTTCTACATCTTCTTGGTATTCTTTTTTCTCTTGCTCTTTGAGTTCTTTTTTAGAAAGTTGTTCTCTTCTTTCGGCACGGGTAATGGCGCGAATCACTTGGTCGCTAATGTCATGTCTTTTGGCAGAAAACAACATAGTCAAATCAGAAGACTTATCGAAGATGAAATCGTATTTTTTGAGTTCGGCTATGTCTTGTACAGCTGTAAAAACTTGGTCTTGTATTGGTTTTACTAAAACGGCTTTTTGGGTTATTAAATCGCCATTAGGGCCGAATTTTTTTTGTTGGAATTCGATGAGTTCGTTTTCTTGGAATTTGATTTCCTCTTCGCGCTCTTCTATGAGCTCTTTAGTTAGTAAAGCTCTTTCTGTTTTAAGGGCATCTTTTAATTTTGCAATTTCAACTTTTTTGGCTTCAATATCTTGCTTCCATTTTTCGGCTTTTTGTTCCAATTGATTTTTGGCTTCAGTATAGTCGGGAACATTTTGTAGAATATATTCCATGTCGATATAGCCGATTTTTACACCACGACCTTGCGCTAGGGCATTGTAGCCGAAGAATAAAAGTAATATTGATATTGCAAAATATTTTTTCATGCCGTTATGATTTAAAAATATGTATCAAATATAATTAAAATTGTTGACCAATGATAAAATGTGTTTCCCAACCATTCTTTTGTGTATAGCCTGGTACAGCATCAAATCCGTGAGCAAAATCAATTCCCAACAATCCAAAGGCCGGCATAAAGATTCGGATACCAAATCCGGCAGAACGTTGTAATACGAATGGATTGTATTCTCTAAACGTATCGAAAGACGAACCGGCTTCCACGAAAGTCAATGCGTAAATAGAGGCAGCTGCTTTTAACGTTAACGGGTAACGCAATTCTAATGAGAATTTATTGTAAACGGTTGCTCCATCTTGGTTAGACAACGATTGGTTTGGATAACCTCTTAACTGAATAACCTCTCTGCCGTCGAGGGCAAAGTTCGCTAAACCGTCACCTCCTAAGAAGAAACGTTCGAAAGGGACTAAACCTCTACCGCTGTTGTAAGCACCTAAGTATCCGAATTCTCCGAGAGCTCTTAATACCAAAGCTTTTGATGGGCTACCGGCTAATCGTGTATACCAATCGGCTTTGAATTTTAATTTGTAGTATTCCAACCATTTGAATTTTTCCTGATCCACTCTGCCTTGGTCAGCAGAAGCATCTTGATAGTTGTATACCTTTTCGTAGATTCCGGAATTTTCTGTGGTTTCTTTCAAGAAGTCGCCAGCTGCAGGCAATTCACCATTCGCATTAGGCGTAATGTTGAATCCTCCGTTTTCTCTGTAGCGTAATTTATAAGCTTCTTGGTTTTGTAAGTCGCCGTAATTAACTCCATTGAAAGCCGAGTAGGGCAAAGTGAATTTAGCACTAAAACTGAATTCAGAACCGTAAGTCGGATAAATTGGATTCACCCCTTTGTTGTTACGGCTTAATCCCAAAGTGAACGCCAGGTTACGAGAAGCGCCATCACCAAAAGTGAAAAGTCCGGTGTTGTAATTGTTCAAATCGTAGTATTGAAAACTCACCGAGTTGGAGAACACGAAAAAGTCATCCGGCACTGTTAATCTTTTAGCATAACCCACAGAAAGCGAGGTAATGTTAAAACTTTTACTGCGGTCTACATTGGTAGAACGTCCGGTATACAAGAATTGTTTACTGTGCGATAATGAGGTTGAAAACTGAATCGGTTTTTTACCGCCCAACCAAGGTTCTGAAAACGATAAACTGTAGGTTTGGAAGAAGGAGCTCGCTTGTAAACGCAAGGCTACTTTTTGTCCGTCACCCATAGGAAGCGGTTTATAAGCTTCTTTTTTGAACATGTTACGGGCAGAGAAGTTATTAAACGAAAGCCCTAAAGTTCCGATGAATCCGCCACCGCCGTAACCACCTTGCAATTCAATTTGGCTGGAACCTTTTTCCACTACGTTGTATTCGATGTCCACCGTACCAGCTGCAGGATCCACATTTTTAAATTTAGGATCGATAGCTTCCGGATCAAAGAAACCTAATTGTCCAATCTCACGGATGGTTCTTACGAGGTCTTCTTTGCTGTATTTTTGTCCCGGTTTGGTTCTTAATTCACGGTAAATAACGCGGTCGTTGGTTTTGTCGTTTCCTACTACTGTAATGTTGTTAAAGTAGGCCACAGGTCCTTCGGTAACTCTGATTTCAAAATCGATGGTATCATTCGCTGTTTTAACCTCTACCGCATTGATGTTAGAGAACAAATAACCATTGTTTTGGTATAAATTGGTTAGGTCTTCACTATCCGGTTTGGTTTTATCGGCAATTCTTTTTTCCAATAAAACACCATTGTAGGTTTCTCCTTTTTTAATACCCAAAACGCGACCTAACAATTGGTCAGAGTAAACAGAATTCCCCAAAAACTTGATGTTTCCGAAATAATATTTTCTACCTTCTTCCACTTTAACATTAATGGCTAACTTGGTTTTTTTGGCGTTCAAGAAAACGGAGTCGGTTACCACTCGAGCATCGCGGTATCCTTTTTCTTTGTATTTGGCCACGATAGATGTTAAGTCTTCTTGGTATTTGTCTTTGATGAATTTAGAGGCTTTGAAAATGCGAATCGGATTGATTTGCTTGGTGTTTTTCATGGCGCTTCTCAGCTTTTTATCTGAGAATTTCTCGTTGCCGTCAAACCTGATTTTAGAGATTTTCAGTTTGTCGCCTTTGTCAATATTCACCAACATTTTTACTTGGTTTCCTTCAGTGGTATCCGGTGTGGTAGTGATGAATACTTTGGTGTTGAAATAACCGTCTTTTTTGTATTTGTTTTCCAAGTAGTTTTTGGTGGTGGTAATGAGGTTTTCATTCACAATTTTCCCCTTGGTTAAACTGTTTTCTTTGATTAAATCTTCAACTTTGGATTTTTTGACTCCTTGAATCTTAACATCGCTTAATTTGGGAAGTTCGGCAATGTTTAAGTCAAGCCAAATACTGTCGCCTTCTGTTTTATTGATGTAAAAATCGATGTCGCTGAACAAGCCTAATTTCCCCAGTTTCTTGATGGCATTACTAATTTGTTCTCCGGGTACAGTGATTTGTTGCCCTTTTTCCAAGCCGGAGAAAGTTACAACAGTTTGTTGGTTGTAACTGATTTTACCTGTTACCGTTACATCGGCTAATATGTATTTCTTTCCTTGATCAAATGGGATTCTGTCTTGGGCGTGTAGTTGAAAAACAGTTCCGAAAAAACACAGCGTCAGAATTGTTTTTAATGTATTGATATGCACTGAAATATTATTTAATTTGTTCACTTGTTTTTCCAAATCTTCTTTCTCTTTTTTGATAGCTAATGATGGCTTCATATAAATCGTCTTCTTTAAAATCGGGCCAGAGTACATCGGTGAAATAAAATTCAGCGTAAGCGATTTGCCAGAGCAGGAAATTACTGATTCTGTGTTCGCCGCTGGTTCGTATTACCAAATCCACATCGGGCAGATTGTGCGTGTAAAGATGCTGATTAATAATTGATTCATCAAGCGCATCAATTGAAATTATATTATTTTTAACTTTATCACAGATGGTTTTAACAGCATTTAACAATTCCTCGCGAGAACCATAGCTCAGGGCTAATGTTAAGGTCATTCGAGTATTGTTTTTCGTTTTTTCCATTACAGCCAAAAGTTCTTTTTTGGCACTGTCGGGCAACATTGTAATATTTCCAATGCAATTTAAACGAATGTTGTTTTTTTGAAGGGTATCGAGTTCTTTCTTTAAAGACGAAATCAACAAACGCATTAAAGTATCAACCTCCAGCTTTGGTCGGTTCCAGTTTTCGGTTGAAAATGCGTATAGGGTGAGATTTTCGATGCCTAATTTGGCGCAGGTTTCCACTGTTATTCTGACCGATTTGGTGCCGTTTTCATGACCAAACGCTCGCATTAAACCTTTCTGTTTTGCCCAACGACCATTACCATCCATAATGATGGCTAAGTGTTTGGGTAAATTGTCTTTGTTTATTTTATCGGTTAGATTCATTCTTTATTCTGCGCAATAACATGGTTTTTCAGTAAAGGTATACGTTAGGGTAATACCGGTGAAAACATACCAATCTTTGCTATTAATATTGCCGAATTGCAGCGGCGCTAAATTTTCATTTGCGGGCAAACTTCCATCTAAATTATCAGTGAAAGTATATCTTGCCCCAACTTCTACACCCAATACAAAATGATCTAAAATGTTGGTTTTGACACCAACAATCATCGGGATGGCCAAAGTTCTTTCAGTCTTGTCTTTTTTGGTTTGTCCATTCAATACATACAACTCGTCGTAGGCAAAATAGGAAACCCCTGTAAAGACATAAGGTGTTATTTTTCTTTTTAAAACTTCGTGCAGGTTGAAATCGAAAAAATTGAATTCCATTCCGGCGGTTAGTTCCTTAATGTTGTTTTTAAAACGGTACCCTCTCAAATTTCGGCCCGGTACATCCGAGTCTAAATCGTTGGCGGTTATCGTTGATTGCATATAGGAAAACCTATATGAATGTCTCGGACTTTTATTCCATTTGTAAACGATACCGAAAGCAGGTTCATTAGGAGCGATATAGTTGGTTTTACCCACATCGCCTACAAAGTTACTGCCTCCCAAAAAAACACCAATCTCATTGATTTGTGCGGTCATTACATTTTGGAAAAATAAGCCGAAAAATAATACTAAAATCTTTTTCATTCAATTGAAAATAGCGTGCAAATATAACAATTCTCAGTACTTATATAGCATGAATTTCGGATTTCTGCCAAATAAATTAAAGTGCTGATAACTACTACGGTTAGCAAGGTTCTTTTCTTAAACGATTTTTTTGGAAATGTAGTATAGAACAGGAGAATTTTTTTCTAATTTCTCTTGTCTTCGCCCCAAAGCAATTTGTTGCGTAAAGTTTTGAAAAAAGTCTCTTCCGGGATTTCTACCATGTTGATGCGGAAAGGCGTTTTTTTAATTTTTAATACCGAGTTGTTGCTCACAGAGGTGATTCTGGAATCCAAAGAAACCAAATATTGTTCTTCTCTACCGGATACTTTTAAGGTGATTTCTGTATCATCGGGAATTACTAAGGGTCTGGCATTCAAGTTGTGAGGTGCGATAGGAGTAATTACTAATGCTTTGACATCGGGAGTTAAAATAGGACCGCCGCAACTTAATGAATAGCCCGTAGAGCCGGTTGGTGTAGCAATGATTAATCCGTCTGCCCAATAAGAGTTAAGGTATTCGCCGTTCAAAAACGTTTCAATGGTAATCATCGAGGTCGTGTCTTTTCGGCTTACGGCCACTTCATTCATGGCAAAATCTACACTCATCTGAGCAAGTGTCGGCGAACATTCCATAGATAGCAAAGTGCGCTCGGTAATACTGTATTTTTTTTCTAAAACGATTTGTAAAAACGACTCGATGCTTTCTTTTTGAACTTTGGCCAAGAATCCTAATCTTCCGGCATTTACGCCTAAAATCGGAATTCCGGAATCTCGAACATAAGTCGCCGCTCGCAAAATAGTTCCGTCGCCACCAATACTGATTACAATGGCGAAACTGTTGTCTAAATCGGTGTGCGAGGAGAATGTTTTGTATTGTTTTTCGACAATTTTTTCTTCGTACAATATTTTCAGGAAGTTTTCCTCAATAACCATTTCTACATTATTCCGATTAAAAAAAACAAAAATGTCTTTAATAATAGGCCGCGTATCATTTTGGTAATATTGTCCGAAAATAGCAACTTTCATAGAGTCTAGATTTTACTTTGTACCTCGTATTTCTTACTTCGTACTTTCAATTACATGTTTAAATATTTATCCAAATACTCCGAACGCTCTTTTAAGTTGTTCAAATAATTGTCTTCATGGTGTTCCGAGATGATTTCGTAGTTGTAACGACGAAACGTTTGGATGATTTCATTCATGCCGCCCAAAGTAATCTTAACGGTTACTTGTACTTTTTCGTTGCCGGCTTCGGAAACAAAAATCCCTAACAACTTCCCGTTGTTGCTCTCTACAATTTGGGCAATCTGACTCATCGAATAATCAACAGTAGGTTTTTCAACTACGATAATGCCACCGGTTTCTTTTAAGAACGGCGTTTCGTTTAAAAACTTAATGACATCTGTGATCTCGTAGTAGCCGACATATTTATTGTTTTCGTCTAAAATCGGAACTACATTGGCATTGTTTCGGGCAAAAACCTCCAACACATCCAGCCAAATCATATTGGTTCTCACAAAAAAACCTTCCAAAGCATAACGGTAATCAGCGACGCTTTTTTGGATTTCAAAAGTTTCCGCATCTACCGCCGAAATACAACCCAAATACACACCATCTTCCAAAACCGGAAAGTGGGAATAGGTGCTGTCGGCAAAAAAATCCTGAATATCCGCTACGGTTTCGCCACTCAAAAATGGTTTGAAATCGTTGTTGATGTATTCCGAAAGTACTCTCATCTGTTCTTTTCTTTAGTGACTGCAAAATAATCAAATTTTGGGACATGCGCGCTTGCTTTTACTTTGTATTTTTGTAATCATATTTTTAAACGATAAGCTTTATCAAAAACAGCTATGACAAAACTAAGCGTAAACATCAATAAAATAGCGACTTTGCGAAATGCCCGCGGCGGCAATGTGCCCGATTTGTTGCAAGTTGCCAAAGATATTCAACAGTTCGGCGCGCAAGGTATTACCATACATCCGCGACCTGACGAAAGACATATTCGCTATCAAGATGCGCGTGATTTACGACCAATAGTGTACACCGAATTCAATATCGAAGGCAATCCGCAGCACAATTTTATCGATTTGGTACTCGAATGCAAACCGGAACAGGTGACTTTAGTGCCCGATGCGATTGGCGCGATTACGTCTTCTGCCGGTTGGGATACGATAAAGTTTCAAGAGTATTTAACCGAAGTAATAGCCGAATTCAAAAGAAACGGTATTCGAACGTCCATTTTTGTCGACCCTATTTTGGAAATGATTGAAGGTGCCAAAAAAACCGGAACCGACCGTATCGAATTGTATACCGAAGACTTCGCACACCAATACAGTTTGGGCAACAAAGCCGCTATCGAGCCTTATGTAAAAGCTGCCGAGTTGGCCAACGAATTGGAATTAGGAATCAATGCCGGACACGATTTGAGTTTGGATAACATTCAATTCTTCAAGCAAAATATTCCCGGCTTGTTGGAAGTGTCCATCGGCCACGCTTTAATTTCAGAAGCTTTGTATCTGGGCTTGGACAATGTGGTGAATATGTATTTGCAAAAATTAAAATGATGTAAGATTGTTGATTAACGAATGCTGATTTAAGATTCAATCCATTCTGCCATCGTCAATCTTCAATCAAAAATCTTCAATCATTATGTTATACTCCAGAATAGAAGGCGAAGGAAAACCGCTACTCATCATCCACGGATTTCTCGGCATGTCCGACAATTGGAAGTCTTTCAGTTCGCTCTATGCTGCCGAAGGTTTTCAAGTGCATTTGTTAGATTTGCGCAATCACGGCCGCAGTTTTCACTCCGATGATTTCAGCTATGCCTTGATGGCCAAAGATGTATTTGACTATTGTCAGGAACATCAATTAACCAACATCAATGTCATTGGGCATTCCATGGGTGGCAAAGTGGCGATGCTTTTGGCTACAACACATCCGGAATTGGTGGAGAAATTAATTGTAGCCGACATCGGTCCCAAATATTACGCGCCACACCACCAAGACATTTTGGCCGGGTTGAACGCCGTAGATTTTACCGAGCAACCCGATAGAAACCAAGTGGAAGAAATCTTGTACCCGTACATACCCGATTTCGGCACACGCCAGTTTTTAATGAAAAACTTGTATTGGAAGGAACCCGGGCAACTCGCTTTCCGATTCAACCTCGCAGTTTTTAATGCCAAAATTGAAGTGATAGGCGAGGCTTTGCCTGCTGAAAATCATTTTGACAAACCAACGCTTTTCATCCGCGGCGGCAATTCTAAATACATTTTAGACACTGATTTGCCTAATATTCAAAAACATTTTCCTAATTTTAAACTAGTCACCATTCCCAACGCCGGCCATTGGTTACACGCCGAAAACCCAAAGTTGTTTTTTGAAGAA
This sequence comes from Flavobacterium sp. FEMGT703F, assembly GCA_002786385.1. GTDB lineage: Bacteria > Bacteroidota > Bacteroidia > Flavobacteriales > Flavobacteriaceae > Flavobacterium > Flavobacterium cheonhonense. The sequence continues at coordinate 360,658 of PGCN01000012.1, read as the reverse complement.
ACGATTTCGTTTTTAAAATGATTTTATGAAAAAGTATTACAGTGGTTTACAGATTATTTTGATTTTGGTGTTGTTAACAGCCACAGTTTATTCAATTGTGGAATATAAAAACGAAACTGATTTTAATGCCAAATTACAATTGGTGGAAGTTAAAGTCAAAGAGAAATATTGTGATGCTGATTTTAATTTAAAAAAGCGAAGAAACAGCAATGATAAAAGTATCTTGATCTCATATCAACAAAAAGACTATTGGGTCAAGAATTACAATCGCAATGAGTGTGAGCAAATTAAGCAAACAGTGTCGTTATACTACAGTGCTGAAGAAGATGAATTTTACAAGTCGCTGACTTCAAATAAGGAGAAAACCTTCTTTTTTGCTATTTTAGCTTTGATCTCTCTCACACCATTGAAACTTTTGAGTACAAAAATGGATAAGAAATCTAAAAAGAAAAAAATATAAACGTATGAAACTCATCCTTAGAATCTTTATCACGTCTTTACTTGTTATGGCCATCGCCTACTTAATGAAAGGCGTTCGCGTAGACGAATTTACTACCGCATTAACCGTAGCCATCGTCTTGGGATTGCTCAACTTTTTTGTAAAACCCATATTGGTGCTGTTTACCTTGCCGGTAACTTTTTTTACGCTCGGTCTGTTTTTACTGGTAATCAATGCCATTATGATTCTCCTTTGCGACGAATTTGTAGATGGTTTTGAAGTCAGTTCTTTCTGGACTGCCATGCTTTTCAGTATCATCTTATCGCTTTCGCAATCATTGGTTTATCAAATCACCGGCGACACAAAATAAGACCGTTAAAATCAATAAAATAAACTTGGTTGGGTGGCATAAATGTTATACTTTTGCCACCCAATTTTAGTATGTAAAAAACACAAAAAATGAACATCACAAGAAATAATGTAGACGCGTTAAATGCTGTAGTTACTGTAGAAGTATCAAAATCGGATTACGCAGAAAAAGTAGAAAAAGTATTAGCAGACTATAGAAAAAATGCTAGCATTCCCGGATTCAGAAAAGGGGCTGTGCCTATGAGTTTAATCCAAAAACAATACGGAAAAGCAGTATTGTTAGACGAAGTAAACAAATTGTTGCAAGAAAACTTGAACAACTATTTGGTTGAAGAAAAGTTAGATATCTTAGGGAATCCGCTACCTAAAGTAACTGAAGATTTCAATTGGGATGTAGAAGATTATAAATTCGAATTCGAATTAGGTTTAGCACCGGAATTCAAAGTGGATTTAGCCGCTAAAAACAGCTTGGTACAATACAAAATCGTAGCCGATGACAAAATGTTGAACGACCAAGTAGCGCGTATCCAAAAACAATACGGAAAGTTAATCGCTAAAGATGTAGTGGAAGCCGGAGACGACGTTTCGGGTATTTTTGCTAACGAAGAAAAAGGCATCAACAACAGAACTACTTTGGCCATCGACGCTTTCGCCGACAAAAAAACGCAAAAAGCGTTCATCGGTAAAAAAGTAGGCGATGTGGTTACCTTAAAAACCAAAGGTTTGTTCGATGACGATCACAAATTAATGGATTACTTAGCCGTAGGTCACGACGATGTTCACGGTTTAGATATCGAAGTAACGTTCACTATCGATGAAGTAATTGCGCACGAACCGGCTACTTTAGACCAAGAGTTGTTTGATAAATTATTCGGACCAAAAGTGGTAACTTCGGTAGACGAGTTGAAAGCTAAAATCAAAGAAGACGCCGAAAAACAATTCGCCCAACAAGCCGACCAAAAATTCTTAAACGATGTAACCGAGTTCTTAATCGCCAACACCAAGTTCGATTTACCGGCCGAGTTTTTGAAAAAATGGATCCAATCTGCCGGAGAAAATCCGTTAACTGCCGAAGAAGCAGAAGCAGAATATACTAAATCTGAAAACGGTTTGCGTTACCAATTGATCGAAGGTAAAATCATCACCGAAAACGGTTTGCAAATCACTTTCGACGATTTAAAAGCCTACACTACTGAGTTGATCAAAAAACAAATGGCTCAATTCGGTCAAATGAACCCAACCGACGAAGATGTACAAGGTATTGTGGCGCGCGTCATGTCAAACCAAGACGAAGTACGTCGTTTGTCAGAACAAGTCATGAACGAAAAAATGTTGAACTTGTTCAAAGACAAGGTGAAAGCCAAAACCAAAGAAGTAAACTACGACGAGTTCATCAAAGCCATGTACGGCGAGTTGAAACACTAAAAGATTATTTACTATATTTGAGCGTCAAAGTAATTTGGCGCTTTTTTTATTAGAAGCTAATCCGGCTATACGTTGCAATCTTTTTATTGTTGTCACCCTGAGCGCAGTCGAAGGGTTTTTTCTAAACAATAAAAAGGATTTCCCCCGAAGCTTCGGGGCTATCCGGGCTAGGGTTCCAACCTTAAGCGACACAATGTCATCTTTTAAAAAAGGCACAAACTTTGACTTCAAGAATCAGTATCAACATACAACGTATAACTTACAACTTACAACCAAAATGGATTACGGAAAAGACCCGAGAGCTACGCTCGAAATGGCGAAGCAATTTAAAAAGTTTGCGACCAAAAAACACGGCGTAAACAGTCTGTATTACGATAAAATCGTAGCAAGCATGACACCTTATATTATTGAAGAGCGTCAATTAAACATCTCGCAACTCGACGTGTTTTCGCGTTTAATGATGGACAGAATCATCTTCATGGGGACAGGTGTCGACGATTATATGGCCAACATCATCCAAGCGCAATTGTTGTTCTTAGAAAGTGTTGACGCGTCTAAAGACATCCAAATTTACATCAACTCACCGGGTGGAAGCGTTTATGCCGGACTCGGCATTTACGATACCATGCAGTATATCAAACCCGATGTAGCGACCATTTGTACCGGTATGGCTGCTTCTATGGGCGCGGTATTATTGTGTGCCGGAGCTGCCGGAAAACGTTCAGCCTTACCGCATTCCAGAGTCATGATTCACCAACCGTCAGGCGGTGCACAAGGTGTGGCTTCCGATATGGAAATCAACTTAAAAGAAATGTTGAAACTGAAAGACGAATTGTACCAAATCATTTCGCACCATTCAGGACAACCTTTCGAAAAAGTGTACAAAGACTCGGAACGCGACTATTGGATGATCGCCGATGAAGCCAAAGAGTACGGAATGATTGATGAAGTGTTAAGAAGATAATTTAAAAAGTTGCTAAGTAACTGAGTCGCTAAGTAACTGAGAAAACTCAGGCACTCAGCTGCTCAGCCGCTCAGGCACTCAAAGGAAATAATGGCAAAACAAGTTTTAGAATGTTCCTTTTGCGGGAGGAAAAAACCGGAGACCAATTTATTAATCGCCGGAATTAATGCACATGTCTGTGATCGATGTATCGAACAAGCACATGGCATCGTGATGGAGGAATTAAAAGGAAATGCAGTAAAACAATCGGCCGATTTGGTGTTGAAAAAACCCAAAGAAATCCGTGCATTTTTAGACCAATATGTAATCGGACAAGACCAAACCAAAAAAGTCATGTCGGTAGCCGTATACAACCACTACAAACGTTTAATGCAACTCCAACATGAGGAAGATGTGGAAATTGAAAAATCCAACATCATCATGGTAGGTCAAACCGGAACGGGAAAAACTTTGGTGGCTAAAACCATCGCGCGCATGTTAGACGTTCCGTTGGCTATAGTAGATGCGACCGTTTTAACCGAAGCTGGTTATGTGGGTGAAGACGTGGAAAGTATTTTAACCCGTTTGCTGCAAGCCGCCGATTACGACGTGGCCAAAGCCGAAAGAGGTATCGTGTTTATAGACGAGATTGACAAAATTGCCCGCAAGAGCGATAATCCGTCCATTACCCGCGATGTTTCCGGTGAAGGCGTACAACAAGCTATGTTGAAATTACTAGAAGGAACTGTAGTTAACGTACCGCCGAAAGGTGGTCGAAAACACCCGGACCAAAAATTCGTGGAAGTCAATACCAAAGATATTTTATTCATAGCCGGTGGTGCGTTTGACGGCATCGAAAGAATCATTTCCAAACGATTGAACCGTCAAGCGGTAGGATATAGTACTTCGAAAAACACGGATAATATCGACAAAGACAATTTGCTCCAATACATCATCCCGAAAGACATCAAAGATTTTGGTTTGATTCCGGAAATCATTGGTCGTTTGCCGGTGTTGACACACATGGATCCGTTAGACAAAGCCACCTTACGCGCCATTTTAACTGAACCTAAAAATGCTTTGATTAAACAATATGAAAAGTTGTTCGCCATGGACGAAGTTAAATTCAGCATTACGGACGAAGCTTTAGATTATATAGTAGAGAAAGCGTTAGAGTACAAACTCGGCGCCCGCGGATTGCGTTCGTTGTGCGAAGCCATTTTAACCGATGCGATGTACGACTTACCAAGTTCGGACGAAAAACAACTTCATATCGATTTGGATTATACGCACGATGCGCTGACCAAAAACTTATTGAAACGTTTAGAGATAGCCTCTTAAATTGAAAAATCCCTCAGCTGAGGGATTTTTCGTTTACTAATTATAACCAATTTATTTTAGGAATCCTCCACCCGAGTTGGTCTTCTCGATGTTGATGTTGGTGTTCTCTTTCTTCAAAGACAAGTCACCAAAATTATAGGTCAACGATATTCTAAAGGTTCTGGAATCTTGTTTTTGGTAAAACTTGGTCTCCAAATTGGTGGAAGAAACCAAAGCATTCACTTCATTGCTATTGAAGACATCAAAACAATGCAACCCGATTTTTAATTTTTTGTTTAGGAAATCTTTGTTGAACGATAAATCAAACTGCTGAATCGGTTTGGTGATTTGGTAGATTTCCCATGTGCCTTTTGGTAAAATGAAATACGACATAGTATTTTTAATGTCCCAAGGCAAGATAAATTGCGCCTGGGCCGAATAGTTCCAAATCGGTTTATTTTCAAACGAAAAATCATAGCCTTCCGTAGTGGTTTTGATGTAATTCACATTAAAGAAAATGTAATTCATCTTGTCCATGTTGTTCATGCGCTTTTGGAATTCTTCCTTGCTTTTAAAGAAGTAATCCAACGGCAGAGGGAACGAAGCAAACAAACTCATCGTTTTTACTTTGTCAAACTGTTGGAAGGTTTGGTTGCTCACCAATTCACCGGGTTCAGCGGTGAAAATAAAATTGTTTCTGTCGCGGGCAATGGTATAATTTCCACCCAAACTCACAAATTGGAAAGCGGTCAATTTCAATTCGAAATTGTCAAAAAACGCCGGATCCAAAAACGGATTTCCCTGCGAAGTGTTGTACTGATCGAAGTTGGCAAAGTTGTTCGGGTCTAATACATTGTAATCGGCTTGGAAAATTTTCTTAGAGTAGGAGGCCGACAAGTTCATGTTTTCGCTAAACTCGTACATAGCGCTCGCATTTGGGAAGAAATTGGAGTTGGTAAAATCAACTTCGGTTTCTGTACCGTCTTGAATGACCAATCGGTCGACTTTATAATCTTCAAAACGCAATCCGGCAGTCAAACTTAACTTCTTGATTTTTTTACGGGCTTCCACGTAAAAGGCCAAATTGGTTTCGGTATAATCAAAATCGATAACACTGTTTGTTGGCGAATTCAAGTTGTAAATTCCTTTGTCGTTTACTTTGATATAGTTGTATTTTCCACCGGTGTTTATAGATAGATCCAGCTTTTTAAAAGGAATGGCGAAGTCGTATTTTAAGTAATGGTTGGTCAAGTTGAAATCGATTTTTCCATTGTAAAAAGTAGATGTTCCATTGTTTTGTCCATTAGAAACCGTGTTCGGATTTCGGTTGAAAAAGTTACTGTAAGCAATAATGTCCAGCGTTCTGCCAATGGTGTCTAACTTGGTTTTGTACTGCAAACTCAACTCGTTGTTGCTGTTTTTTATTTTCGACAAACTGTTGTTAGTGAAATCAATCCCGGTACCGACTGTGCTCGCATCTCCTGTAATTCGGTCGTTACCCAAATTCAAGTTGTAGTTGAACAACAAGTTTGATTTTTCGTTCAGTTTGTAGTTGGTTCCAGTTCTCCAATAGAAATTTCGGTTGGTAAACTGCGCGAAATTCTTTTGGAATAATCTTTCATTTGGGGAAAAAGAGGTGAAGATTTGGTCGTTGCTACTGTTGTTTTCGCTGTCGATATAATTGTAGCCTATCATGGTTTGCCAACTCAGCTCTTTTACTTTACCATTAAGCAATATTTGCGGACTCGGTTTTTGGTATTGATTGAAGTTGTAATTCATATTTACACTGGCATTCAACCCTTTTTTGCGCTTGGTACTGGTCACGATATTGATAATCGAACCGCTGGCATCGGCATCAAAGGAAGCGCCCGGATTGTAAATTAATTCTACTTTCTCAATGGCATTGGCCGGTAAAGTTGACAAGTAGTTTTGCAGGTCGTTGCCGCTTAACGTACTCGGCGCGCCATCAATATAAATGGTCACACCACGACTGTTTAAGGTTATCGTTCCTGTTGGAGAAGTAATGACACCTGGGATTTTCTTAACAGCTTCTAAACTGCTGCCGCTGTTGAGCATAGGATTTTCACGAACACTAATCGTAGTTTTGTCGGATTCGACCTTTAGGTACTGTTTCTTGTTACCGTAAAGGGTAACCTCTTTGAGTTCGTTGGGATTTTCTGAAGGTTTTTTGTCTTCGGTTTTGGGCGTTTCTTGCGCGAAAGTAAAGGCACTAGCCAGTAAGCACAAGGCAATACTTAATGATTTCATGGATGTTGATTGATTGATGATTGTCTTGTAAGACTTTCAACACATCCAAATGTTACAGCAATGGTGAAATTTTTAGCAAATATTTTTTAAAGGCTTTGTTTTTAGTGTCGGATTTTCTACCTCACAGCGTCCCGGACCGCAGCCCAATCTTTTTGGACCACAAGAAGTTATAAAGCCAGAAAGCAGGAGTAAAGCAACTATTTTTTTCATCTGAAATTTAGAATCTGAGATTTGAAATTTTTAAAATTTGGAATTTATACCTTGCTGCATGGCTTTCAATTGTTCCAAGTAATCGCGTTGGTTGGACAATCTCGGAATTTTGTGTTGACCGCCGAGTTTGTTGTTTTCTTTGAGCCAATCATAGAATAAATTTTCACGTGCTACGTTGATTTTGAGCTCGTTCAACGTCATGTTGTTGTAGCGTTTGGCTTCGTAATCGGAGTTAACAGACTGAATGTTTTCGTCTAAGGTTTTTTGGAAGACCGCCATGTTTTCCGGATGTTTTTTGAATTCTATCATCCATTCATGTGCGCCTTTTTCTTTGTCTTGCATGAAAATCGGAGCTACAGTATAATCAATTACTTCACAGTTTAGTACCGAGCAAGTTTTGGCAATTGCAGTATCGGTATTTTCCACCATCAGCTCTTCGCCAAAAACATTGATATGGTGTTTGGTTCTGCCGGAAACCCGAATGCGATACGGACTCAAAGACGTAAATCGCACGGTATCACCTATCATATAGCGCCACAAACCGGCATTGGTAGTGATGACCATGGCGTAATTTTTAAACAATTCCACATCAGCCAAACGGATAATTTTTTGATTCGGTGTGCCAAAAGTGTCCATCGGGATAAATTCGTAGAAGATGCCGTAATCCAACATCAACAACAAATCATTGGAGTAATTCAAATCTTGAATAGCAAAGAAACCTTCGGAAGCATTGTAGATTTCGTAGTATTTGAAATCGGCTTTCGGCAATATTTTTTTGTACTGTTCGCGATAGGGTTCAAAACTCACTCCTCCGTGAAAATACACTTCCAAATTCGGCCACAAGTCGAATAAATTGTCTTTACCTGTTTCGGTTAATATTCGGTTCAGCAAGACCAGCATCCAAGAAGGAACACCGGCAAAACTGGTTACGTTTTCGGTTTTGGTTTCGTTGATGATGGCGGTCAGTTTGCTTTCCCATTCGCTCATCAAAGAGACTTTGTTGCTGGGCGTGCTACTGAATTCAGCCCACATCGGCATGTTTTCGATTAGAATGGCCGACAAATCACCGAAGAACGTATTGTTGTTTTCATAAATCTGAGAACTGCCGCCGAGCCTCAAACTTTTCCCTAAAAACATCTCCGAATTTTCGTTGTTGTTCAAATACATGCACAACAAGTCCTTACTGGCTTTGTAATGACAATCTTCTAAAGCTTCGTTACTTACCGGGATAAATTTGCTCTTGGCATTGGTGGTGCCGCTCGATTTGGCAAACCATTTAATCGGCGTATTCCAAAAAACATTTTGATAGCCTTTGCGCGTTTCTTCAATCATCGGTTCTAAGTCTTCATAGGAAGAAACCGGAATGCGTTCGGCAAAAGTTTCATAGGATTTGATGCTTTCGAAATCGTATTTTTTTCCCATTACCGTTTCGTCGCAGGTGCGGATTAAATTCATCAGTAACTCATTCTGAACTTCATTAGGGTATTTTAAAAACAACTCAATCTGATGAATGCGCTGCTTCAAAACCCAAGAGGCGATAGAATTAATGATGGGAAACGGCATTTTGAATTAGGATTTAGGAATTGCGATTTAGGATTGATAACTTTACGCTAAAATAGGAAATAATTCCTAAAGTTATTTTTTATAATCAAATACTGTCACCCTGAGCGCAGTCGAAGGGCTAATTCCTAAATAATAATGACATACGAAGGGGTTTTAACCAAAATGCAAACCGAATTTTCAAACCCAATCCAATACTATTTGGTGTTTGAGAACAGTTTTTTAAGTTTGAATCAGTTGTTAGACAAATCGCTGGAGATTTCTTTTCAAGGTTATCAATGTTTAAATTGCGGTAAAAAGAAAAAGATTTTCCGTAAGGGATTTTGCTACGATTGCTTTATGAGTTCTGCTGCAGCCGGCGATTGGATTATGAAACCCGAATTGAGCACTGCACACTTAGACATCGAAGACCGCGATTTGGAATACGAAAAAAGAGTTCAATTGCAACCGCATATCGTATATTTGGCTTTGTCGAGTGAAGTGAAGGTCGGCGTAACCCGCAAAACCCAGGTACCAACGCGTTGGATAGACCAAGGCGCTGTACAAGCCATTCCGATTGTTGAGGTTCCGAATCGTTATTTAGCCGGTATTACCGAAGTTGCGCTCAAAAACCATTATGCCGATAAAACCAATTGGCAAAAGATGCTCAAAAATGATGTGCCTTCGGTAGATTTGGTCGCCGAACGCCTAAAATTAGAAAACCTTATTCCAACCGAAGTGCAAGAATATTTCTTTTCTACGAAAGAAGATTTATACGAATTGCAATATCCGGTTTTACAATATCCAACCAAAGTGAATAGCTTGAATTTAGATAAGTCACCCAACTTCTCCGGAAAACTCACCGGCGTTAAAGGTCAGTACTTACTGTTTGAAGACGGAACGGTTTTTAACGTTCGGACTTTTGAAGGTTATGTGGTCAAGATATCGATATAATTGATTTTAGAATGATGATTAACGATTTAGGATTGCAGCATTAAAATTCTTAAATCTCAAATCGTTAATCTCAAATCTCTATTCAGTTGTTTTCGGCGCTTCTTTTTTCTTTTTGTTCAACAAACCGTTCAGCAGGTTATTGGCTTTGGTTTTTACATCCGTTTTCACGTCCGTTTTGGTAGTGTCGTTTTTTGGTTTGGTAGCGTTAGCAATAATCGAATTCACACCTTCTTTCACACCCGAAGTAATTTTGTCTTTTTGTTGTTTGACCAAGTTGTTGACCAAAGTGGTTGTAGCTTGCTTCACATCGGTAGTGATTTTCGGGTTTTTAAAATTACCGCCCAAACTCGCATTAATAGGCACATTTTCTACTTTTTTAGCATCGGCCGGAGACAGTTTAGCTAATAAATTGTTGGCTTCTGTACCCAAATATTTCGCCGGAACATCCAACTTCAAATTGTAGTTCATATTTTGGTCAAAACCATGCGTTCCGCCCACCGTTACCTTGATGTCTTGGTATTTGATGTCGAATGGTTTTACATTGACTTTTCCGTCTTTAAAAGTTACAGCAGCTTTCAAATCGTTGAGGTTGAGTTTTTTCAAATCCACAAAATTCAGCTTGTCATCCAAAGCCGTCAGCAAAGTTGAATTACTCGAATTCACGGTAGTCGAAAGCAATTGTCCCAATAAATCGCCCGATAAACTGTTCAAATCCGGGGTCATTTCGGTCGCATTCAAATTACCGGACAATTTGATTTTAGAGTTTAATTTTCCATTGATTACGCCAGCTATCGGCGCAATTTTTTTCATCATTTCTAATTGCGTGAACGTTTGCATGATGTCGACATTGTTCAATCCCAAATCCATGTTGAATTTTGGTGTTTTTTCTTTGGTGGAAACATCGCCGTTAAACGCAATTGAACCACCGAAAATATCCGTTTTTCCATTTTCCAAAGTCACTTTTTGGTCTTTTATAATCACCTTACCCGAAACATTTTTCAACACCAAATTGTCGTATAAAACCGTATTGGCTTTGGCGGTCAAAGAGCAATTCAGGAAGGCCGGGATTTTCATCGGTTCAGCGGCTTTCGTTTCTTTTTTGGTATCGGCTTCTGTAGTCATAAAATCGTTGACCGCTAACTGATTGGATTGTAAGTTGAAGTTGCCTTTCAACTCTTGGTTTTTAAACACAAAGCCGTAGAAGTTTTCCAACACCCCATTTACCGCTAAATCGGTTTTTCCGGTTACGGCATTGAACTGTTTCAGGTTTACACGACTCGGATCAAAAGATACCAAGGCGCGACTGATTTTCATGGTTTTGCCGTTTTCGTCGGTGTAATTAAATCCGGTTAAGTCGATGGTTCCGGCATTTTTGATACGGGCATAATCGCTTTTTTCTACCGATTGCATGTCGAATTCCGTTTTCACATCGGCTTTCAATACTCCAGTCAACGGTTTGTCTAATTTTACCGGATAAGCTTTGGTTACATTCGCCAAGTTGATGGTGCCTTTGAGTTCGGCATTGACTAAGGCATTTTCGGCTATGTTTTTAATGTTGGCTTTGGCATTAAACACATCTTGATCAATTTGGAAAGACAGTTTGTCTAAATTGACATAAGTATCGTTCATCAACCCAGTTTCATTGATAATTTTGGTGTCGATAACAATATTTCTAACCGATTTCGGCATATTCGCATATTGAAAGGAAGCATTGTTAGAAGCAATATCAATGTTGAATTTAGGTACAGTAGTATCGGTTAATTTTCCTTTGGCAAAACCGGTTACGGTGAAATCTCCGTTAGTAGTAACGTCTTTCAAATTGGCCGCATATTGCGCCGGAATCAAGCCCAAGAAATTTTTAAACGAGGAAGTTGGCGTTTGAAACGTCAAATCATACACTTGACCGTCGTCTGCCAATTGTATAAATCCGTCAAACTTCAGTGGTAATTCGTTGATTTTGGCTTCGTTTTTCTTGAAAGTATATTTACTTTGGTCTAAATCGATACCCAAAATCGCATCCAATGAAATGGCAACGTTTTTCATATAATTCACCTTGTCCATGTCCAGCGATACTTTGGTGGTGGTTTTGGTCGTCAAATCGAGTTTGGAAGCCGCAAAATCGCCCGTTCCTTCATGGTTGATGCTGTCTAAAACCATTTTGATTTTCGAACGTTCGTCGTAGTATCTGAATTGGAAATTCTCAATCGAATATTCTTTGATTTTTAGTGAAAGTGGTTTGCTCTTACCCTCGCTTGCTTGTTTTTCTTCTTTTAAAGCGATGTCGAAATTCCCAACACCGTCTTTGTTGAAGATGATGTTGATTAGTCCGTTTTTCGAATCGATGCCGTCAATTTGCATTGGTTCATTTTCGCTGTTGAACAATTGTCCGATTGCCATTTTCAAATGCAATTCGTCAAAAGCGACTAAAGTATCACCTTCAAACGGTGCTTTGTTTACGATGGATAATTTTTCAATAGTCACGCTGGCGTTCGGAAAGTTTTTAAACAAACTCAAATCGGCATCGGCAAAAGTCACTTTGGCATCGACTTTCTCATTGATGGCTTTTTCGATTTTAGCCTTAATTTGGTCTTTAAAGAAATACGGAATTGCAAAAGCGGAGACCACTAAAAGCAACAAAATAACACCGACAATTTTAAGGATTTTCTTTAACATGATAGGACAGATTTAGATACGCATTGACCAAACAAAAATAATGCCTTTTTCGCACAAAGCAGTTACTATTTATAGAAGTTTTATGATTTCCAAGTATTTAAATTGTTGAGAAAATGTTATTAACAGTCGGGTAGTTTTTGCCGATAGTCTGAAATAGTTTTAGTTAATTTGTGCTTCTATGAATAAGCAGCATCAAGTCATTTTATCTTTAGGAACCAACCAAGGCAATCGTCTCGAAAATATAGAGAATTGCATCGATTGTTTGCACAAAGAAATCGGCACTATTATTAAGGTTTCCAAGCTTTATGAAACACCTTCTTGGGGATTTGAAAGCGAGCCGTTTTACAATTGTGCCGTGGTGATGAATACGCACAAATCGGCCCATCAGATTTTGGAAGAAGTGCTGTTGTTGGAAGAAGCTTTGGGCAGAGTTCGAGAAGATTTAGCCGGTTACCAAGCCCGAATGATTGACATTGATGTGATTGCTTACGATGAAGAAATTATCGCTTCCGAAAAATTGCAAGTACCACATCCGCAAATGCAAAATCGTTTGTTTGTGTTGTTGCCGATGCGCGATTTAAACTTGGATTGGCGTCATCCGATTTTACAAAAATATTTGCATGAATTGTTAGTATTGTCCGAAGACAAAAGCAATTGTAAAGTGTTGCAAAATTTGGAAATCCCGATAGCCAAAATCAAGTTAGACCATTTTAATTATATCGCCATTGAAGGTAATATCGGTGCTGGGAAAACTACCTTGACAAATAAATTAGCGGAAGATTTTAATGCGAAAACCGTATTAGAACGCTTTGCCGATAATCCGTTTTTGCCAAAGTTTTACGAAGATCAGAGTCGCTATGCTTTTCCGCTGGAAATGTCTTTTTTGGCCGATAGGTACCAACAAATTTCCGATGATTTAGCGCAATTCGATTTGTTTAAAGATTTTATAGTAGCCGATTATCATATTTTCAAATCGTTGATTTTTGCGAAAGTGACTTTGGCGGAAGATGAATTTCGTTTGTACAAAACGATGTTTGACATCATCTACAAAGAAATGCCGAAGCCTGATTTGTATATCTACTTATACCAAAGTACGGAACGTCTTTTAGCGAATATCAAAACCAGAGGCAGAAGTTACGAGCAGGAAATTCCGGCCGAATATTTAGAAAAAATCAATAATGGCTATTTGGATTACATCAAATCGCAAAAAAACCTCAATGTCTTGATTATAGACGTGACCAATCGTGATTTCTTAAACAATCAGGAAGACTACGTGTTTGTGTTGGAAGAAATTCGAAATAAGATACAATAGTTAGCGTTTCATAGCAAAATGTCCTTTGGTTTCGGGCATCATTCCTTCAATTTTAGCCACAAACCAATAATCTGTTGAAGGTAAGAGTTGTCCGTTATAAGTGCCGTCCCATGAAGGATTGGAACTATTTAAGACCGTAATTAACTTCCCAAAACGATCAAAAATGGTGACTTGAGCATTGTTAAAATAGGACATGCCTTTAATGTACCAGCGGTCGTTTATCCCGTCGTTATTTGGCGTAAAAAAAGCCGGAATAGAAATCACCACAAAAGGTTTTTGGTCTTCACCGCATTGGTTAGGTTCTTTAACATAAGCCATATACAATCCGCCTTCGGTTACGGTAAAGGAATTTGAGTTTTGATAGTTGACTCCGTCTAAAGAATACAAAAAATTCCCGTTTTGAACGGTATTAATGGTAACTGCCAAATCGTTGGTGGTTACAGATGAAATTACAGGATCAGGGTTATAAGCCAAGCTGAAGTTTTTGGTTTTCGAACAGCTTTCCGGAGCGGGCGTTGTAACGGTTACGGAGTAATTCGTTTGCCCGTCAGACATGATGCTTTGGGTTGTAGCACCATTTGACCATAAGTATGTCATGCCGGGATTTCCAGCGTCTAAAAGTATGGTGTCGCCTTCGCAAAGTGCAATAGTTTCATCAGCTAAAATCGGGTTAGGATAAACATCAACAACAACTGCAACTCTGTCTGACAAACAACCGTTAAAATCAGCTTGAGCATAATAAGTAGTGTCTTGATTGATGTTGGGAACTAAAAAGTTGGTGCCCAAAAAAATGGGAGTTGTGCTGGTTTGACTGTCGTACCAGAACAAGATGCCGGCTGAGGTTTGTACTTCAATCACTTCAAAGCTTTCTTCGCACATTGCATAAGGTGAAGTATAGGTTAATTGTGGTTTTGGAATTACGGATGCCGTAACCGCAGTTCCAGTGTTTGTAGTACAGCCACTTAAAAAAGCAGTTGCGTAAAATAGGGTAGTTGCACTTATTGTTGGCGTTGTAAATGAGTTGCCGCTTCCTAAAAAATTCCCCCCGGTAGGAGCGTCATACCAATGTACTGTTCCGGTGTTTGAAGTAGCTTGTAAAGATACATTTCCGTTACCGCAACGAGTGGCTGTTGCTGTAGAGGTAATAGACGCGATGGTAATCGTTGTGCTGGTAGCAATGTTTAAAACAGGGTCGCCCGGCATGCCGCCATATTCTACAATATAACCTTTAGGTTGGTAATCTCCGCTGGAAGAGCCGGTATTGGATAAATCGTTCCAAGAGCCGGGTATACCAACACCTAGAGCCGTTACGTGAGCATAATCTTCATCGCCCGAACTATTAGGTTCACCGGTATTCCAAAAAGCATAGTTTGGGGTAAAACCGGTAAAATTACCGTTCCAAAAAACAGTCCCGTTTTCCGGGCCTGTCATCCAACGCCAAATGCCTTCAGTTTGTTCGTCACTGCCGCCAATCCAACCGGCACCGGTAGTTTGTTCTCCGGCAATTTGTGCTTCTTCTGCCGAAGTTATCGTTGCTAAATAGCCTTGTAGTCCGTAATAAGTACTGTTTTGTGCTGCTATTTTGGCTGCCGACCATGTAATACCGATGTTAGGGATGTACAAATAATAGTGTCCGTTAGACGGAAGGTAATTGGCTTGTCCGACAGAAATGGAAAAGTTTCTAATTCCCGAAGGATTGGCTGCGCTTGATGAGAACTCTACGTCTTTGATGGCAGCAATCAGTTCTATGTAAGTAGGTTGTCCGCTAACGCCACTTAGTGTAAGTGTTCCGGTTGTGGGATTCCATAAAGTTGTGATGTTAGGGTGTGTGCCCGTTAAGGTTAGTAAGTCTGCGCCAAGATCATATCCAGAGGAAATTTGGATGTAAATCGCATCTATACCGGTGTCATCGGGATCTGTGATGGTCATATTGGTCACAATTTTCATGGAGGTTCCCGGACAGTAAATCTGGTTTCCGGTAGCTATGAGTGTCGGGGCGACATTAGTTATGGGTTGAAATAGAGCAGTGTTTACACGAGCTGAGTAGCCGTGATTTGAGAGGCAAAGTAAAATTATCCAAAATAGAAAGATGCTCTTTTTCATTTTATAAAAGTAAAGAAAAGACTATAAGCTGAAGTATAAAATTTTCTTAAAAGGATGTTAATAGCTTAACTTTTGAAATAAATCCCAAACCACAATTCCGGTGCTGACAGAAATGTTGAGTGAATGTTTTGTTCCTAATTGCGGAATCTCGATAGCGCCGTCACAAAGGGCAATAGCTTCCTGAGAAACCCCATAAACTTCATTGCCAAAGACTAAGGCGTAGTTTGTTTCCTTTTCAACTTTGAAATCTTGCAAAAAAACAGCCTTTTCTACTTGCTCAACGGCAAAAACTTTTATATGCTCTTTTTTTAATTGCGCAATCACTTCCGTAACGTTTTTTTGGTATTCCCAAGCTACTGTTTCTGTAGCTCCTAAAGCAGTTTTGTGAATTTCTTTGTGCGGCGGCGTTGCCGTAATACCACACAAGAAAATTTTTTCAATCAAAAAAGCATCAGCTGTTCGGAATACAGAGCCAATGTTGTGCAAACTACGGATATCATCTAATATAATGATGATTGGTGTTTTTTCGGCTTGCTTAAAGTCGGTAACCGATTTGCGTTCTAATTCTTTATTTTCGAGTTTTCGCATTTTTTCTGATTTAAATATTCGACTTTAGGTCACGGACGGCAAAGATATTCAAAAAAAAAGTCCCGACTGATCGGGACTCTTTCGAATTTATAATTAAGTACAATTAACTTTTTGTAGGCTCAACTTTTGGTTCAGCTGGTAATACATTTCCTTTGATAGTCAAAACTTTAGTTTCTTGACCTACTGCGTTTGATTTTACAGTTACAGTTTTAGTAAAAGGTTGTCCGGCTCTTGAAGTATCATATTTTACTCCAATTACACCTCTTTCTCCCGGTTGGATTGCTTTGTCCGGTTTTGAAGGTACAGTACAACCACAAGATCCTTGAGTGCTTTCGATAATAAGAGGCTTAGTACCGTTATTTACGAATACGAATTCTCTTTTTCCGTCAGAATTGGCAGGAATGGTACCGTAATCGATTGTTTCGTTTTCAAATAACATTCCAGGTCCGTCCACTTTTGGAGTTTCTGTTTTAGCTGCCGGTTTTGCAGCTGCTTTTTTGGCTTGAGCATTGGCAGAGGTAACACCAAAAGCTACTAAGGCAGCAAGTAAAATTATTTTTTTCATCTTATTATGTTTTTAAGTTTCTGAAGCAAATCTATTTAAAATTTGAACCCCTGTCTTTTTTTTTGCCTTAATATTAAATTAATTTTTTTAGCCGGCTATTCGCTCTAAATTTTTAAATTCGCTATCTTATTTATTTAAAACCAAATTACATTGTCAGCCAAGGAAAGCAAATCTAAAGAAAGTAAAGTCAAAGAAACTCCTTTGATGAAGCAGTACAACGAGATCAAAGTAAAGTATCCCGATGCCTGTTTGTTATTCAGAGTAGGCGATTTTTATGAGACTTTTGGTGAAGATGCGATTCGGGCGTCTAAAATTTTGGGGATTGTTTTAACCAAAAGAGGCGCAGGATCTGACAGCGAAACTGCTTTGGCCGGATTTCCGCATCATTCTCTAAATACGTATTTGCCTAAATTGGTAAAAGCCGGTCTTCGTGTGGCGATTTGCGACCAGCTCGAAGATCCGAAAATGACTAAAACGATAGTAAAACGAGGTGTGACCGAATTGGTAACTCCAGGAGTAGCGATGAACGATGAGGTTTTGCAAGCCAAATCCAACAACTTCTTGGCTTCTGTCTATTTTAGCAAACGCCAGTTAGGTGTCGCTTTTTTGGATGTTTCTACCGGCGAGTTTTTAACGGCACAAGGCAATGAAGAGTATGTTGATAAGCTACTGCAGAATTTCAGCCCGAGCGAGATTCTGATTCAGAAAAATACCAAAGCCCAATTTAAAACGGCTTTCGGAGAAGATTATAATGTCTTTTATTTGGAAGATTGGGTGTATAAACAAGACTATGCCGTCGAAACGTTACAAAATCATTTTCAAACCAATTCTTTAAAAGGTTTCGGGGTTGAAGAATTGCAGGACGGCATAATTGCTTCCGGCGCTATTCTTTATTATTTATCCGAAACCCAGCACAATAAAATCCAACATATCACTAACATTCAACGCATAGCTGAAGACGCTTATGTTTGGATGGATCGTTTTACCATTCGGAATTTAGAGTTGTACCACAGTCATTCGCAAAATGCAGTCACGCTTTTGGATGTGATTGACAGGACGCTTTCGCCAATGGGTTCGCGATTGTTGAAACGTTGGTTGGCGTTGCCTTTAAAAGAGGTCAACAAGATAAAAGGCCGCCATGAAGTGGTTTCGTATCTTACAGAAAATCGGGAAATCCTTCAAAAGATCCAATACCAAATCAAACAAATTTCCGATTTAGAGCGCTTGATTTCCAAAGTAGCTACCGGAAAAATTTCGCCTCGTGAAGTCATTTATTTAAAAGAATCGTTAGATGCCATCATTCCGATAAAAACCATTGCGTTAGAAAGTAAGCAAGAAGCTGTTCGCGTTATTGGTGATAATTTACACGCCTGTGATTTGTTGCGCGAGAAGATAAAATCAACTTTGAACAAAGATGCACCTGTGTCTATTGCTAAAGGAAATGCTATTGTGGCGGGTGTTCATCCTGAGTTGGATGAGTTGAGAAGCATTGCCTTTTCGGGTAAAGAATACCTAGAAGGTATTGAGGCCAGAGAATCGGAAAGAACCGGTATTTCATCGCTTAAAATATCGTTCAACAATGTCTTTGGTTACTACATTGAAGTTCGAAATACGCACAAAGACAAAGTGCCTGCAGAGTGGATTCGAAAACAAACTTTAGTCAATGCCGAAAGATATATAACCGAAGAATTAAAAGAATACGAAACTAAAATTCTCGGTGCCGAAGAAAAAATCCACCAAATTGAAAGCCATTTGTTTGAACAATTGGTCATTTGGATTGGCACTTATATCAAACAAGTGCAGTTGAATGCTAATTTGGTTGCGCAATTGGATTGTTTGACTTCCTTTGCGCAATTGGCTATTGAAAACGATTATGTTTGTCCTATAATTGATGATAGTTACGAGTTGGAAATAACTAATGGTCGACATCCGGTGATTGAAAAGCAGCTGCCGGTTGGTGTTCCTTATGTGGCTAATGATGTTTACTTGGATAGAGAAACCCAACAACTCATCATGATTACCGGGCCGAATATGTCGGGGAAATCGGCTATACTAAGACAAACTGCCTTAATTGTGCTGTTGGCGCAAATGGGAAGTTTTGTCCCGGCAGAAAAATTGAGAATGGGCGTAGTGGATAAAATTTTCACCAGAGTTGGTGCCAGCGATAATATTTCGATGGGCGAGTCGACTTTTATGGTGGAAATGAATGAAACGGCTTCTATCTTAAATAATATCTCCGACAGAAGTTTGGTGTTGTTGGATGAAATCGGTCGCGGAACCAGTACTTATGACGGTATTTCAATTGCTTGGGCGATTGCTGAGTTTTTACACGAAAATCCTGCTCGCGCTAAAACGCTTTTTGCTACGCATTATCACGAGTTAAATGAAATGAGTGAGCTGTTGCCGCGAATTCAGAATTACAATGTGTCTGTAAAAGAATTAAAAGACACGGTACTTTTTATTAGAAAACTGGTTAAAGGCGGTAGTGCGCACAGTTTTGGAATTCACGTAGCTAAAATGGCGGGAATGCCGCAAATGGTAATACAGAAAGCCCAGAAGCTTTTGAAAAAATTGGAGAAGAATCATTCTAGTGATGCGTTAAATACTATTAAATCTGCAAAAGATGAAATGCAACTGAATATTTTCAGTATGGACGATCCTTTGTTAGAAGAAATCAGAGAAGATATCCTGAATTTAGATATCAATACGTTGACTCCGGTGGAAGCTTTGATGAAGTTAAATGAGTTAAAAAGGATGTTGTTGAAAAAATAATCAATCGGTTGATTTTGCTAATCAGCGAATTAGATTTTAGAAACTTTTTTTTCAAAAAAAGGTTTGTATAATTCAATTTTAGTGTTACATTTGCATCCGCAATACGGCACAAGTGTTGCGGTTCTTATAAAATTTGACATGCGAAAATAGCTCAGTTGGTAGAGCGCGACCTTGCCAAGGTCGAGGTCGCGGGTTCGAGCCCCGTTTTTCGCTCAATAGCCAATACGCTCGGATGGTGAAATTGGTAGACACGCTGGACTTAAAATCCAGTGAACAGCAATGTTCGTGCGGGTTCAAGTCCCGCTCTGAGTACAAAAGCCTCTAACTATGTTAGAGGCTTTTTTGTTTTAATCTCTTTTAAAATTCCATGGGAACCTTTGTAATTAGTAAACGACTTAGCGACGAATATAAATTTGAATTTGTTTCCAGAAAGGGGAAACCTATTTTTACCGGTTCTAATTTTGAGTTGCGTTTTGAATGTGAAGAGGCGATTGAATCGTTTAAAGCTTCCATTGAAACCTATAGTTTTTTGAAGTTCAAAACGGCCAAAGGGAAGAGTTTCTTTAAAGTGATTAAAGGCGACAAGGTTTTTGCTGTCAGCAGAAAGTATTCGACAGAGCTGATGATGCAAAAGGGTATTGACGAAATTGTGAAGTATGGTGCACAATCAGAGATTCTAGACTTTTCCTCGGGGGATTCTATTTTTTCGGAGATGTAATGAGTTGTTTTTATTGAAAAAGCGACTGAGTTAAATAAGAAAAGCCACGCATTGCGTGGCTTTGATTCTTTGAAATAATTATTTCTAATTATTTTTTCTCAGCAGGTGCAGCAGTTGTGTCAGCAGCAGTTGTGTCAGCAGCAGTTGTGTCAACAGCAGCAGTAGTATCAACAGCCTCTACAGCAGTTGTGTCAGCAGCTGGCTCAGCAGCAGCGTCAGCTTGTTTACAAGAAACTACAGTTAAAGTAGCAACAACAGCTAAACTTAAAAATACTTTTTTCATCTTACTTAATTATAAAAGGTTAATTATTAATTCGGAGCAAAGATATAAATTTTTTTATTCAGAAAAACTTTTATTTAACTTTTTTTAAAAATCATCTTTGGATTCCGCTTTTTGTTTAACAACAATCGTGCCAAAACAAAAATATTTGTTAAAATTATTTTCTTTCTTTAGGATAAATGATTTTCATTTCCTCGATCAGGTTTTTGGCTCCGGCAAATTTATCCACTATAAACAATACATAACGCAAGTCAACCATAATGTTACGGCAAATTTCAGGAGAATAATAAATATCACTCATGGTACCTTCCCAAACCCTATCAAAATTCAAACCAGTTAAGTTTCCTTTGGCGTCTAAAGCCGGACTGCCCGAATTTCCTCCTGTGGTATGGTTGGTTGCAATGAAAGCTACCGGCATTTTTCCGTTAACTCCATATTTTCCGTAATCTTTAGCATTGTATAAATCAATTAGTTTTTTAGGAACGTCAAACTCGTAATCGCCCGGAATGTATTTTTCCATTACGCCGTCTAAATAAGTAAACGGTTCGTAAACTACGGCATCATTCGGTTTGTAACCTTTAATTTTGCCGTAAGTTACTCTCAATGTGCTGTTCGCGTCCGGGAAAATGCGTGCCGATTTCGGACTCAATTCCATGATGGCTTTCATGTAGGTTCTTTGAGTAGCGATGTTTCTCAGGTTGATTTCGTCGTACTTAGGGGCTACTTTTTTCAAATGACTGTCGGCCATCGCTTTTATCACTTGAAAACCGCGGTCTTTATTTAATTTTTCCAGAACAGTTTTACTGT
Organism: Flavobacterium sp. FEMGT703F; assembly: GCA_002786385.1. Taxonomy (GTDB): domain Bacteria; phylum Bacteroidota; class Bacteroidia; order Flavobacteriales; family Flavobacteriaceae; genus Flavobacterium; species Flavobacterium cheonhonense. The sequence goes on along the minus strand of PGCN01000012.1, from coordinate 339,373 downwards.
CTCCTGTAAGCAATTCTTTGATTTTATCGTAGCTAACCAATTGTGATTGACTAAAAACTTCTGCAGCCAAATTCGTGGCATTCACATTTTCAAATTCAGCCGGCAAAAAGGCTTTTGGGTATTTATCAGTGTAAATAGCTATCAACTGTTCAAATACTTTTTCGTCAACTTTAGCATTGAAATCTTTGTAGAAATCACCTAAACCGGCAATTAAATTGTTTCTACGGTCGTTGAAAGATTGCTCTCCTTTTGTATTATAAATTTGCTCCAATTGGAACAATTTGTAGCCCAAGCTTAAAATCTCGGTATTGCGCAGAGCAATTTCACTAAAAATATCTCTGGCCAAAGCATATTCTTGGATTTCTGTGTAATTTTTTTCAAAGTCGATTAATAAATTTCCGTACTCGGCTTGTTTCCCGGCAGCAGCAACTTTTTGTTGAAAATCGGCTTCAAACTGTTTTTTTACACCCACAGCATTGGCTTTTTTCAAACCTTTGGTTTCGCCCATCCATTTTTTCCAAGAATTGGCAATGCTTGCATTTTTGGAAGCATACTGAATTTTGATGGCGTTGTCTTTACGCATAAATTCGTTTTGTACTTTCAAGGTTGCGTCTCTTATGGCTACTTTGGCCGGGTTCAGTGTGTTTACAATTTGCTCAACTGCAATAGCCGGAAGGTATTCTTGGGTTCTTCCGGGATAACCCATTACCATTGTAAAATCGTTTTCCTTTAGTCCTTTCAATGAAATAGGGAAGAAGTGTTTAGGCTTGTAAGGAACATTGTCTTTGGAGTAAGCTGCTGGCTTATTGTTTTTGTCGGCGTAAATTCGGAACAAAGAGAAGTCACCGGTATGACGTGGCCAAACCCAATTGTCGGTATCGGAACCAAATTTACCGATGGAGCTTGGCGGAGCACCTACCAAACGAACATCGCGGAAAGTTTCGGTCACAAATAAAATGTATTGGTTGCCGTCAAAAAAAGTTCTGATGCTGTTTTCTTGCCACGATTCTTTAGGCAATGTTTTGCTTAACAAGCTGATGTTTTCCTGGATTTTCTTCTGTTTGTCGCTTTCCGAAGTTATTCCGGTTGTACCTTCCAATACTTTAGCGGTTACATCTTCTATGCGCACAATAAATGTTACGAATAAATCTTTGTTGGGCAATTCGTCTTCCATTTTATAAGCCCAAAAACCATTGGTCAGATAATCGTGTTCTACGGTGGAATGACTTTGAATGTTGTCGTAACCACAGTGATGATTGGTTAAAATCAACCCTTTGTCTGAAATCACTTCGGCCGTACAACCACCGTCAAAATGCGGAACGGCATCTTTTAAACTGGATTGGTTTACCGAGTATATGTCTTCGGCAGAAATTTTCATACCCAAGTTTTTCATTTCGCTTTCGTTCATTCCTTTTAATAAAGAAGGAATCCACATGCCGCCTTGTTGCGCTTGAACTTGTACAACAATAAATAGGAGAAGCAGTCTTAAAAATTTCATGTGTTTCATTGGTTTGTATTTGAGGAGTTTGTTTGTTAATTGTTGTTGATGTGATCCAAAATCACCGCTGTTGCACCCTTATTCATTTGGACAAAGGTTTCGCAAATGTGTCCTTTTTCGTGGCGAATATCAGCATTCATAATCAAATTATTGAAGGCGTCATTCAGTTGATACTGATTAGTAATAGTAACGCAACCTTCCATATTGACTAAAGCCGTGGCTTCGGCAAAATGACTGTAATTCGGGCCAATCACTATCGGAACGCCAAAAGTAGCCGGCTCTAATATATTGTGAACGCCCGGATGACCAAATCCGCCGCCCACATAAGCAATGTCGGCATAACTGTAAATCTTAGTCAAAATTCCGATAGTATCAATGATGAAAACGGTGTAATCGGATAGCGATTTGCCTTCTTTTTCAGAAAACAATACCGTAGGTTTGGTAATTTGTGCTTTTAAGTCGGCAATTTGTTCTGCTTTGATGTTGTGTGGTGCGATGATAAATTTCACCTTGCTCGAGCACTGATTGATAAAAGTCACCAATAAACTTTCGTCTTTCGGCCATGAACTTCCGATGACAATAGTTGTAGTATTGTTTTTAAATGCTTCGATAAAATCCAAACGGTTATCGCGTCCCAATATAGAAACAACCCTGTCAAATCGGGTGTCACCGGAAATTTTTACATTTTGATAGCCGATACTTTGCAGTAGTTTTTTGGAACTTTCATTCTGAACAAAAAAGTAATCAAAAGTTTGTAAAGCATTCCGGTAGAAGCCACCATACCATTTAAAAAAAGCTTGTTTTTCTCTGAAAATCCCCGAAATCAAATAGGTTTTAATGCCTGCTTGCTTCAAAACTTTGAGGTAATTCGGCCAATATTCGTATTTGATAAAAAACACCAATTCGGGGTGTGTCAATGCTACAAATTTTTTGGCGTTGAACGAAGTGTCCAAAGGCAAGTAAACCGTTACATCAGCTACAGTATTGTTTTTTCTGACTTCATAACCCGAAGGTGAGAAAAACGTCAATACGATTTTATGGTTGGGATATTTTGCTTTGATTTGCTCCATTACCGGTAAACCCTGCTCGTATTCGCCTAAAGAAGCCGCATGAAACCAAATCGTTTTGTCTTCAGCCTTGATTTTTTCGTTGAGTGTTTTAAAAACGTTTTTTCGCCCATTAACAAACAGCTTCATTTTCGGACTAAAAAAGGCCAAAATCTTCACGGTAGCAGCAGCCAACAGTACGATAAAATTGTACAATAAAAACATCCCGAAAAATTTGATGCGCTAAAATACGTTTCTTTTGCCGAATAGGAAATTCTACTTCAGAATTTCTTACTTTTGCTACTCATAATTTTTTACAAGATGAGAAAAATTCAAATGGTTGACTTGAAAAGTCAATACGATAAAATAAAAGATACTGTTAATGCTTCTATTCAGGAAGTTTTAGATACCACTACTTACATCAACGGCCCATTAGTTCATGAGTTTCAAAAGGATTTAGAGGCCTATTTAGGAGTTAAACACGTGATTCCTTGCGCCAACGGAACCGATGCTTTGCAAATCGCCATGATGGGATTGGATTTAAAACCGGGCGATGAAGTCATCACTGCCGATTTTACCTTTGCTGCTACAGTAGAAGTGATTGCTTTACTCCAGTTGACACCGGTTTTGGTAGATGTGGACATCGTAAATATGAACATTTCTATCGAAGCGATTAAAAAAGCCATCACGCCAAAAACCAAAGCGATAGTGCCGGTGCATTTGTTTGGTCGCGCCGCCAATATGGAGGCGATTATGGCCATTGCCAAAGAACATAATTTGTACGTTATAGAAGATAATGCTCAAGCCATTGGTGCCAATTGTAAATTTTCAGACGGTACCAAAAAGAAAGCCGGAACCATCGGGCATGTAGCTTCTACTTCTTTCTTTCCTTCCAAAAATTTAGGATGTTACGGCGATGGCGGTGCTATTTTCACCAATGATGATGATTTAGCACATAAAATCAGAGGGATTGTAAATCACGGGATGTATGTGCGTTACCACCATGATGTGGTGGGTGTGAATTCGCGTTTAGACAGTATTCAAGCGGGGGTTTTAAAAGCCAAATTGCCTTTCTTAGACGAGTATGGCAAAGCCCGTCAAAATGCGGCCCGAAAATATTCAGTTGCTTTTGAAGGACACAAAAATATCATTGCTCCAAGTATTTGTGATATCTGTGATTGCCATGTTTTTCATCAATATACTTTAAGAATTATTGATGGTGACCGCAATGGTTTAATGGAGCATCTATTAGCCAAAGGAATTCCATGTGCTATTTATTACCCGATCCCGCTGCACAGTCAGAAAGCCTATGCGGATGCTCGTTACAAAGAAGAAGATTTTCCGGTAACGAATCAGTTGGTGAAAGAAGTAATTTCGTTGCCAATGCACACCGAGCTTGATGACGAGCAAATCAAATTCATCACTGATAGTGTTTTAGAATACTTCAATTAATTATGAAAAAAGTCTTAGTAACGGGAGGTTTAGGTTTTATTGGTTCTCACACCGTAGTAGAGTTACACAATGCCGGTTTTGAAGCGGTTATTATCGATAATTTATCCAATTCTTCTATTTCGGTTTTAGACGGAATTGAGCGAATCATTGGCTACAAACCGTTTTTCCAAAATATTGATTTGCGTGATAAAGCTGCTGTTCAACAGTTTTTTGACCAACATAAAGATGTGGTGGGTGTAATTCATTTTGCGGCATCGAAAGCAGTGGGAGAAAGTGTGGAAAATCCGTTATTATACTACGAGAACAACCTGAATACTTTGGTGTACATTCTCCAAGAATTGTCCCAAATTCCTGAAGCTAATTTTATTTTCAGTTCTTCTTGTACCGTTTACGGACAAGCCGAAAAAATGCCGATAACAGAAGACGCATCAGTTCAACCGGCCATGTCACCTTACGGGAACACCAAGCAAATTGGGGAAGAAATCATCACCGATACAACCAAAGTGACCAACATCAACGCTATTTTATTGCGCTATTTCAATCCGGTTGGTGCGCATCCAAGTGCTGAAATTGGGGAATTACCAAACGGTGTTCCACAAAACTTGGTGCCGTTTATTACGCAAACCGGTATGGGATTGCGTCAGCAACTTTCCGTTTACGGCAACGATTATCCTACGCCCGATGGGACAGCCATTCGCGATTACATACACGTAGTGGATTTGGCCAAAGCGCATGTGGTGGCTTTACAACGATTACTGAATAAGCAAAATGCTGAAAAAGTGGAAACTTTCAATTTGGGTACAGGAACAGGAAGTTCAGTGTTGGAAGTCATTCAAGCGTTTGAAAAAGTTTCCGGACAAAAATTACCTTATCAAATAGTAGGCAGAAGGGAAGGCGATATTACGTCGGCTTATGCCAATACCGATAAAGCCAATACCGTTTTGGGTTGGAAAGCCGAATTGACTTTGGAAGAAAGTTTGGCTTCTGCTTGGAAATGGGAACAAAAAATCAGAGGCTAATCCGGCTTCCAATCCTTGTTTTTAATGTCGTCAAAACCCGATTTAAAACTGCTTTTTTGTCTGTTTATTGTAGCAGTAGTTTGGGGTACAACCTATTTGGGCATTCGCATAGCGGTTGAAACCATACCGGAATGGTACATTACTTCGAGCCGTCAAGGATTGGCTGCCTTGATAGTTTTGGCTATTTTGTTGTATAAAAAACAATTGGCATGGATTGGTTGGGAAAACTTCAAACTCCAATTTATTCCGGCTATTTTAATGATAGTGTTAGCCAATGGTTTCACTACCATAGCCGAAAAAACTTTGCCCAGCGGACTAACGTCTATCTTAAGCGCGCTCTCACCATTAGTAGTTTTTTTGGGCGGTACAGCTACCGGTTTGCAAAAACCAACCTTTAAAGGATTTATCGGGGTTTTGATTGGCTTTTTGGGTGTAGTTTTTATTTTCCGAGATGGGTTAGGTGATATTTTGGATCCGAATTATAAAACCGGTGTGTTGTTTCTCAGCATCGCCATTTTATCTTGGTCTTTTGGAACATTGTATACCAAAATGCACACGCACAAATCCAATAACATTGCGCTGAATTTATTTTATCAGTTTTCTATAGCGGCTGTAGTGCAGTTCGTATTGGCTTTGCTTTTCAACCCGAATGTCGATTTTAGTACTTGGAGTGCTCGCAGCATCGGAGCAACGTTATACCTTTCGATTTTCGGTTCGGTGATAGCTTTTTTCGCTTACCATTATGCGCTCAAAAGAGTTTCGGCCATTCAAATTACGGTCTTGAATTATTTCAATACAGCCATAGCTGTCTTCTTGGGTTGGTTGTTGCTCGATGAAGTAATCACCTTCGATTTCCTAATTGCGACCGTATTGATTGTTTTGGGTGTTTTCATAACCAACTATAAGCGTCAATAAAAAATCCCACGCTTACACATGGGATTTTGACTTATTTTTTTACTGATTCTTTCAGCTTTTGGGCTGCTTCCTCCATTTTTTCAGCACTTTTGAGTTTGGCACTGTCAATTTTGGCTTTGGTTTTTTCTTTTAACGAATCGATTTTGATATTGGCTTTAATGGTAGCAGAATCTATGGTTTCGTTCACTTCTTCTTTTAAAGCATCTTTAGCAGCGTCTAACTTTTCTTGGGTTTCGTCTTTACAAGAAGCTAATAAAGCTACTAAGGCCAAGGATAAAACAATCTTTTTCATGTTTATTTTTATTTAATTTTTAATAATAAATTGGGATCAGGACAATTCTGCAAATAAAATGCCAAGGTTTTAGAACTGCATACTCCGGGATAATCACCTTGTTTGTTTTCCATATCGATGATGATTTGAAAATGCAAATGTGGTGCGTAATCGCCGTTTATAGGAGGCAAGCCTAATTCAGCAATTGGTTCGCCTTTGGCTATCTTTTGTCCCACACTTTTATCTTTCAAACTGTCTAAACTCAAATGACCGTAAAGCGTGTGAAATTTATAACCTTCAATTTCGTGTTCTAAAATAATAGTCGGACCGTAATCGCCCATAGCTTCATTGTATTGAAAACTGTGAATCTTACCTTCCAAAGCGGCATATATCGGTGCGGCCTCGTTTATCCATAAGTCTAAACCGATATGGATGTTGCGCTCGTCTGTGTTTTCGTTTTTGAAAACCGTACTTCTTTGGTATAAATTTCGGGTTTCATTATAACCGCCAAAGGCAATTTGTGCCTGATGATTATCCAAATAACGCTGTATATAATGCTCATAATCTTTAGCGGCAGTTAAGGATTGCCCGGCTAAATCGGTGTTGGTTACCGATAAATCTAAAGCTACATAATCTGCATAGTCAATGTGGTTGGCAATGACTTTAGCCGATTCGGTTTGCTGTAAAATATCGCGTATTGTATTCATAGTACACAAAAATAAGCAATCCTCGTAAAATCAATGTTTCACGAGGATTGTATTTTATAATTATTTTCGAAATGTATTAAGCCGAAATCGTCTCTACTTCACGATCAATTTTGTTGACTAAGCCAACTAAAACTTTTCCGGGACCCACTTCCGTAAAACTAGTCGCACCGTCTTTAATCATTTGTTGTACCGATTGCGTCCATTTTACCGGAGCGGTCAACTGGATGATTAAGTTTTTCTTGATTTCATTGGCATCAGAAACGGCGCTGGCTGTAACGTTTTGGTAAACCGGACAGCTTGGTGTGTGGAAAGTAGTAGCTTCAATAGCGGCGGCTAATTCTTCTCGAGCCGGTTCCATCATAGGCGAATGGAATGCTCCGCCTACCGGTAGTAATAAGGCTCTTTTGGCACCCGCGGCTTTCATCGCTTCACAAGCTTTTTCCACGGCTGTAAATTCGCCTGAAATTACTAATTGTCCGGGACAGTTGTAATTGGCTGCTACGACAACACCATCAATAGAAGCACAAACGTCTTCTACAATTGTATCGTCTAAACCTAAAACAGCTGCCATAGTAGAAGGCTTAATCTCGCAAGCTTTTTGCATGGCTATCGCACGTTGGGAAACCAACTTCAAGCCGTCTTCAAACGACAAAGTACCATTGGCTACCAAAGCCGAAAACTCTCCTAATGAGTGACCGGCAACCATATCGGGTTGGAAATTTTCTAACGTTTTGGCCAAAATCACCGAGTGTAAAAATACGGCCGGTTGGGTTACTTTGGTTTCTTTGAGTTCATCGGCAGTGCCTTCAAACATAATATCGGTAATTCGGAAGCCCAAAATTTCGTTGGCTTGTTCAAAAAGCGCTTTGGCTACAGCCGAATTTTCATATAGGTCTTTGCCCATTCCGGTGAATTGAGCGCCTTGACCGGGAAATACGTATGCTTTCATAGAAATAAAATTAGAGGACAAAAATAAGGATAACTGCGGAATAAAGAACAACTCAGGTGAAATTGTAACTTTAAGGTGTAGATTTACGTCAAATAGCTAAACTTAAAACCCAAAAAACTATGAAGAAGTATTTACTGTTTGTAATTCTTTTCTTTTTGCTCATTTATTTAGCAATGCCGGTTCTCAACTACGGATTTTACAGTGTTGGCGTCATTGTTTTAGTATTGTTGTTTTTCTTGTTCTTGTTTTCTTTGGGCATTAGCACTGATAAAGCCGGAAAGAAATTCATTGTAAATCAAAAGCCCAAAAAGTGGATACTTTTGGCTATGGCAGTCGTTCTTGGTTATGTAACGGTATTGCCTTTAATCACATCAGCCACCTTTTTGTACACTTCCAAATATCAAAAAATGATTGGCGAAGTGAAGAAAGGAAATGAGATTTCCAAACATATAGCACCGATTTCTATGGACAAAATCAGAGTAGTCGATCAGGAGTTAGCGTATTTGTTAGGGGAAAAAATTATCGGTTCTCAGCCGGCTCTAGGAAGTCAGATTCAATTGGGGAGATTTGCCATTCAAAAAGTCAACAACGAATTGTTCTGGGTGGCGCCATTGTTGCACTCCGGATTTTTCAAATGGTTTAACAACCCAGAAGGAACGCCGGGCTATGTTATGGTTTCCGCCACCAACGAACGCGATGTTAGATTGGTAGAAACTATAGACAACAAACCGCTCAAAATAAAATACCAACCGGGGGCCTATTTCCAAAGCGATATTCACAGACATGTTTATTTTAACGGTTATGCAACTACCGGTTTGGAAGATTTTGTTTTTGAAATTGACGAAAAAGGAAATCCGTATTGGGTAATTTCCACTTACCAAAAAGAAATCGGGTTTTCGGGTAAAGATGCTACCGGCGTTTTGGTGGTAGATGCCCAAACCGGAGCGATACAACAATATGCTATAGCCGATACACCGGCCTGGGTAGATCGCATTCAGCCGGCGGTAATTGTAGAAGAACAGTTGAACGATTGGGGCGAACTGATTAACGGCTATTGGAACTTTTCCAACCGTGATAAATTGCAAATCACTGAAGGGTTAACTTTGGTTTACGGCAAAAATGACCGTTCGTATTGGTACACCGGATTGACTTCTGTGGGCAGCGACGAAAGTGCTGTTGGGTTTGTTTTAGTCGATACCCGAACCAAAGAAACCACTTTTTACAAACAAAGCGGTGCTACAGAATATGCCGCTCAGCAATCGGCTGAAGGGAAAGTGCAAGAGAAGGGTTATCGCGCTTCGTTGCCCATTCCTTATAACATCAACAATATTCCCACTTATGTAATGACTTTAAAAGATGATGGTGGTTTGGTAAAAATGTATGCGATGGTAGCCATTAACGATTATACTATAGTAGGCGTTGGGAACTCGATGAGAGAAACTTTAACGGCTTTCAAGAGTGCCTACAACTCTTCCGGCAATAAAATAAACCCGAGTAGTGCGGAAGCTAAAAAAAGCATTAAATCTGTTATTACACGAATTCAGAATGATGTGAAAAATGGTAACAGTTTTTACTATTTCACCATCAAAGATTATCCGAGAATATTTGTAGGTTCTACCCAAGTATCCGGAGAGTTACCCATTACAGTAGTAGGCGATAGTGTGGAAATTTCATTTGATATTGATGAAGAAAAAATAATCGATGTCACCCGATTTGACAATAAAGCGTACCAATAATCAAAAAGCCCTAACGATTGTTAGGGCTTTTTTTATAAGTTGATGTTTGAAACTATTTCTTTCAATGCCTGTTCCAATTCGGAATTAACAATTTTTCCGTCTTTAAAATTATCGTGAAAACTCGGCAAAGAAAAACTTCCTTTCAGGTCAGCGCCTTGAAAAGGGAATCGTTTAGTAGCAATCTCTAAAACACTAGAGCCGCCACGAGCACCGGGAGAAGTAGCCAATAAAAGCATGGGTTTTTGTTGGAAGGTTTTAGCGTTGATACGAGATGCCCAATCCAAGATATTTTTGAAAGCGGCTGAATAAGCGCCGTTATGCTCGGCCAAGGAAAGCACTATGAAATCAGCTCGACCCATTTTATCATAAAAATCCTGAGCCAAAGGATGAATCCCGTTTTCCTTTTCACGGTCAACGGAAAAAACAGGCATATCGTAATCGTTTAAATCTAATACTTCAATGCTGGTATTTTCAAACAAATTAGCGGCATAAACGGCCAGTTGTTTGTTAATCGAATTCCGGCTCGACGAACCGCCAAAAGCTAGTATTCTTTTCATTTTGCTTGGTTTAAATAATACGTCAAGGCGCCCGACGGACATTTGTTGATGGTTTCGATAATTTTTTCAGTAGTCGAACCTTTGGGTGTAATCCAAGGTTTTTCCTTAGGTTTAAATACATCCGGATTGTTTTTGACGCAATTGGCCGAATGAATGCATTTGCCCGATTGCCATACTATGGTCACTTCGCCGTTGGTGTATTCTTTGGTTAGGTTGTTAGGATCCATGATTTTTAGATTTTAGTGTCGATTTGTATTTGGTTTTTCAGAATTTTAGAGACCGGGCATTTTTCGGCAATCAGCAATAATCGCTCTTTAATTTCCGGACTTACTTCGTTTGAAAACGAAATGTCACGAGTGATGGTAGTGACTAGTTCGCCCTTAATTTCCTGAGATAAGTTTAGTGAAATGAAAATTTCCGGGATGTCCCATCCTTTTCGGTCTATGTACATGCGTAGGGTAGATAATGTACAACCGGCTAAAGAGGCTAAAAAAGTAGAAAACGGATCGGGACCGATATTTTGTCCGCCCACATTTTCCGGTTCGTCCATCAACAAAGTACCATTGCGCCATGTAATGGAACACAAATATTTTTGGGTGCCAATTTTACCTTCTACGTTGTTTTCTAAAAGATTTGCCATAAACTATTAATTATAAAACGTCTCTAAATTCGGCCACCTTGTCAAATACACTTTTGGCAAAAGGACAGAGCGGAATGATTTTGAGGTTGTTTTCTCGAGCATATTCCACGGCTTTGGTGACCATTTTTTTGCCAAAGCCTTTGCCTTCATTGCCGGGATTGACTTCGGTGTGATCGATGATGATTTTATCTTCGCCGGCAAAAACAAAGGTCATCATGGCTTCTTGCTTGCCCTCTATTTCAATGTAAAAAAAACCTTTATTGCCGTCTATTTTAAGTTGTACTTCGTTTTGCATCTTTTTAAGGTTTTACCGCAAATGCACCAATTATTTGGTTTGCGAATTTGCGGAGGTTTTTAATTATTGAAACATAGGTACTTCCATCAACAAGATTTCAGCCTCGGAAGTCGCTTCAAAAGTTACTTTTTCAAAATCGGTTATCCCTAACCCATCGCGTTGGGACAAGTCTTGTCCGTCTACTTTCACATTTCCTTTGATTACAAATACGTATAAACCGTTGCCTTCTAATTTACGGCTGTATTCCAAAGTTACACCTTGGTCTAAATTACCCATGTGAAACCAAGCATCTTGGTGGATCCAAACACCGGCATCATCGGCATTAGGAGATAAAATTTGTTGTAACTTATTGTGACGGTCGGTGGTGTCTAAGGTTATTTGTTGGTAACGCGGTTCCACATTGCGGTATTTCGGGAAGACCCAAATTTGCAACAAATTGGTTCTGCGGTCGTGATTCGGATTGAATTCACTGTGTTGGATTCCGGTTCCGGCACTCATAACTTGCACATCACCAAATTTGATAACTTCGGTATTGCCCATGCTGTCTTTGTGCGCCAAATCGCCTTCGAGCGGAATGGTAATGATTTCCATATTGTCATGCGGATGCGTTCCGAAACCCATGCCACCGGCCACTATGTCGTCGTTTAACACACGTAAAACGCCAAACTGTACTCGGTCGGGATTATAGTAACTGGCAAAACTAAAGGTATGATGTGCATCCAACCAACCATGATTGGCATGCCCTCTGGTCTCGGCTTTGTGTAATACGATATTTTTCATTTGCTTTTTTAGTTTGTTTTTTAATGGTCAAATGCAATCGAAACAAAGTTTCGATGCCATGATGTATAAATTTAGTAATTATTATGATACAAATTTACAATCAAGGGTAAGTTGGAACACTTAATGTAGGTTAAGAAATGTTTGAAGTGCTAAGTGGCTGAGTAACTAAGTAGCTGAGTTATTCGAGAATCAGTAATATGCATGAGGATTGCGTTTACTTCTTCAACATTCGAGCTTTCATTTTACTAAAAAATTCAGGAGTAACCCCAATATAAGAAGCCATTTGCTTTTGCGGTAATTTTTGAATAAGCGATGGGTATTTTTTGCAGAATTTTTCGTAGCGTTCTTCGGCGGTTAGACTTAAGTTGTCCATCAAGCGCTCTTGGTTGGCTACTAATGAATTCTCCGTTAAAATTCTGAAAAAGCGCTCCAATTTTGGAATTTCGAGGTAAAGTTGTTCTTGATTTTCTTTAGAAAGGACAATAATTTCGGCATCCTCCAATACTTCAATAAAAAGATTGCCGGGTTTTTGAGAAAGTAAACTGTACATGTCGCTGATCCACCAACCTTCGCAGGCAAAGCTCATCACGTGTTCGACGATGTTGTCGTTAATGCTGAAGCTGCGCAGCAAACCCAAATTTACAAAGTAGCCATCCTTGCAAACCTGACCGGCATTTTGTAAAATGGTTTTGGCTTTGACTTGTCGCGTTTCAGTTTTAGACAAAAACAGTTGTTCTTCTTCCGGCGTTAGGGAAATGTGTTTGGCGATATTGTCTAAAATCAAGCTCATGGTTTCAAAAATACGAAAATAGCGCCAAAAAAATCGGCCTTTCATCACTGAAAGGCCGCTTGGTTTTTAATGTTGGTGACCGTCGTGGTTGTTGTGGTCTTCTTTTTTCAGAGGTAGTAACTTAAAACTCGAAGCTACGAATCGGTCGTTTTTAATTTCTCCCACTACTTCCGCTTTTCTGATGGCTGAGCAAAACCCGTCATCAGCGTGAGCATCTCCGTGTTTGTTGATGTCGGTTCCGTCTACAAAATAGGTTTTCCCATCGATGCGAACGGCTAAGTCACAACCGGCTTTGCCTTTCATTCCGAATTGGCATTGTCCGCAAGAAGCTTCTACTACTTGTGGCTTTTTTTCTTGGGCATTCATGGCGTTGATTCCTAAAGTAAGGAAAGCCACTAACAATAATTTCTTCATCATTATAAATTTACGGTTACTAATTTTGCGGTTTCTTTGGCTCTTTCTACTACGTTTTCAATTGGAGTTTCTAACGAATCATGTGTTAAAACGACTCCCATTCTGCGGTAAGGACGAGCACTTGGTTTCCCAAAGATACGAAAATCAGTTTTAGGTAAAGCTGCTACGTTTGGAATGCCGTTGTAAGTTGGGTTAGTCGAATTGCCATTGGCCAAGATTACGGCACTGGCTCCTGCTTTTTCCAACGTAATTTCAAAGATAGGCAGGCTCAAAACGGCGCGCAAATGCAATTCAAATTCGTTGAAGTTTTGCGTTCCGGCTAAGGTTACCATACCGGTATCGTGTGGTCTTGGTGATAATTCTGAGAAATAAACCCCTTCGTTGGTCAGGAAAAATTCAACGCCGAATAAACCCGCGCCGCCCAACGCTTCGGTGACTTTTCGCGCCATGTCTTGGGCTTCTTGAAGGTCTTTGTCGGAAACTGTTGCCGGTTGCCAACTTTCTTGGTAATCGCCACGCTCTTGTCGGTGACCGATTGGTGCACAGAACAACGTTGGATTGCCATTTTGAGTAACGGTCAACAAAGTAATCTCGGAATGAAAATTAACAAAGGCTTCTACAATCACTTCGATGATGTCGCCACGTGAACCTTCTTCGGCGTATTGCCAAGCTTTTAAAATATCGGCTTCGGTTTTGATGGTGGATTGGCCTTTTCCGGAAGAACTCATCAACGGTTTTACCACGCACGGTATACCGACTTCCGCTACTGCGTTGCGTAATTCTTCGGCTGAGGTTGCGTATCTATAGTTGGCGGTTCGTAAGCCTAAGTCTTTGGCCGCTAAATCGCGAATGGCTTTGCGGTTCATGGTGAAGTTGGCTGCTTTGGCCGATGGCACAACGGTTATGCCTTGTTTTTCATAATCGTAAAAACGTTCGGTGCGAATGGCTTCGATTTCGGGAACGATAAAATCCGGTTGGTGTTGGGCTACGATACGGTCGAGTTCGGCACCATCGAGCATGTTGATGACTTCGAAGTGGTGGGCGACTTGCATGGCGGGTGCATTTTCATAACTGTCGACAGCAATAATCGTTTGTCCGATGCGTTGGGCGGCGATGACAAATTCTTTGCCTAGTTCGCCGGAACCGAGAAGTAGTATTTTTTTAGTCATGTTTAGACTTTTTAGATTGTTAGATTTTTAGACTTCTTAGATTTAAAAAAAATCAGAACTTTTACGAAAGTGTCTGACATTCTAAAATGTCTAAGCGGTCTGTTTTGCGTTAAGGATTGAGGCGATATCCTCGCAGTGTAGCGGAGAGATAAAGCCGAAAGCCTGACCCAAAGGGTAACGCTATAAAAAAGCCCCAAGTTTCCTTGAGGCGTATGGTTTTAAGCTAATGCTTCCTTAATTCTTTTAAAAGCTTCTGTCAGTAAGGCTTCGCTGGTCGCGTAAGACAAACGGATGCAGTTCGGGTTTCCGAAAGCGTCGCCGGTAACGGTAGCTACATTGGCTTCGGAGAGCAAATACATCGAGAAATCATCGGCGTTGTTGATGGTTTTTCCGCGTAAGGTTTGACCGAAATAAGCCGAAACATCAGGGAAAAGGTAAAAGGCACCTTCGGGCACGTTGATTTTGAAGCCCGGAATTTCTTTGGCTAAGGCGACTACCAAGTCTCTGCGGTTTTTAAAGGCCGTCACCATATTGTTCAGTACACTAGGGTCGGCATCCACGGCTGTGATTGTAGCTCTTTGTGCGATAGAGTTAGCGCCGGAAGTGACTTGACCTTGCATTTTGGTACACGCTTTAGCGATGATTTCGGGTGCGCCAATGTAACCGATTCTCCAGCCGGTCATGGCGAAGGCTTTGGCAACACCATTTACCGTAATGGTTCTGTCGAATAAGCCCGGAATGGTAGCGATACTGCAAAACGTTCCTGAGAAATTGATGTGTTCGTAAATTTCGTCGGAAACGATATAGATGTTTGGGTGTTTTTCTAAGACTTTGCCGATGGCCTCTAATTCTTCACGGTTATACACCGAACCGCTTGGGTTGCATGGAGAACTGAACCACATCATTTTGGTTTTGGGTGTGATGGCTTTTTCCAGCTGCTCGGGTGTGATTTTGAAATCGCTTTCAACAGATGTTGGTACTTCTACCGGAACGCCACCGGAAAGTTTGATAATTTCATAATATGAAACCCAATACGGTGCGGGAAGGATGACTTCGTCACCGTCATTCAACATCACTTGCGCCACATTGTATAATGATTGTTTGGCACCGGTGGAAACGACGATGTTGGCCGGTTTGTAATCGAGGTTGTTGTCTCTTTTGAACTTTCGGCAAATGGCCTCTTTGAGTTCTACATAACCGTCAACCGGGGTGTAAGTGCTGTAGTTGTCATCGATGGCTTTTTTAGCCGCTTCTTTAATGAAGTCGGGCGTGTTGAAATCGGGTTCCCCTAAACTAAGACTGATAATGTCTTTGCCTTGTGCTTTTAATTCTCTGGCTAAGGCTGCCATAGCCAGGGTTTGCGATGTAGAAAGATTGTTAATTCTGTCCGATAAAATACTCATTGTGTTGTTGTATAGGATGTTAAATAAAGAGACGCCAATAAAGGCGTCCCGTTTTTATGTTATGTTAATTGCGGTTGTCTGCCCAATTCTCTTAAGTGCTTGAAATGTGAGGCAATTGCCGCTCTCGTGGTTTTGAATTCGTAATAAGGCAACTCACATTCTTTGGCGGTTTGCTTCACGATTTCGGCGATTTTGCCATAGTGGATATGGCTGATATTCGGGAAAATATGGTGTTCGATTTGGTGGTTTAATCCGCCGGTGTAGTAGTTTACCAACCAGTTTTTTGGAGCGAAGTTGGCAGTAGTAAACAATTGGTGGATGGCCCAAGTGTTTTCAATTTCACCGTTTTCATCCGGTATAGGGTTATGAGTGTCTTCTACTACGTGTGCTAATTGGAATACAACGCTTAAGATAACACCCGCAGTGTAGTGCATTACTAAAAAGCCTAATACTACTTTCCACCAAGAGATTCCCATAACTATAGGAAGTACTAACCAAATCGAGAAGTAAATGACCTTAGTAATGATTAAGGTTGTCCAACGTATTGCCGGTTTTTTGAATTCGCCATAAGATAAGTTTCTTTTCAAATAGCGTTTCATTTGAAGGAAATCGGTAGTGATGGCCCAGTTGAAGGTTAACAAACCGTACAAGAAAATCGAGTAATAGTGTTGGAATTTATGAAAACGGTACCATTTGGCGGTTTTGGAAAAACGCAAAATTCTTCCGGCTTCTAAATCTTCATCGTGTCCTAAAATGTTGGTGTATGTATGGTGTAAAACGTTGTGTTGGACTTGCCAATTGTAAACATTTCCGGCCAAGATGTAAATGCTGCCGCCCATGATTTTGTTCACCCATGATTTGTTGGAATAAGAACCGTGGTTTCCGTCGTGCATTACATTCATGCCAACGCCGGCCATTCCGATTCCGATAACTACGTTCAATAACAGATAAGCCCAAAAAGGCATATCCATGGCTAGTAAGATAAAATATGGGGTTAGGAAAATGGTAAACATTACAATCGTTTTAAGATGTAATTTCCAATTTCCGGTTTTGTCGAGGTTGTTTTCTTTAAAGTAGTTGTTTACTCTGGAGTTTAGTGTTCTGAAAAACTTAAGGTTGTCGTTCTTAGAGAAAACGGGTGTTGTGGTATTCATAAATTAAGGGTATTCTAAAAATTTCCGTAAAGATAATTATATAATTATTTTAAAGATGATAAAGCTATCATAAATATCAACGAAAACGCTATTTTTGTTCAAAACTCTTTTTATGGAAGAAATTATTAAACAATTTCCTAATCTTACTGAGAATCAGCTTGTACAGTTTGAAAAATTGGAATCGCTGTATCACGATTGGAATGCGAAGATTAACGTTATTTCCCGAAAAGACATAGATGAATTGTACACCAAACACGTTTTACATTCGTTGGCCATTGCCAAAGTGCAGCCTTTTGAACCCGGAACTTACATTTTGGATGTCGGAACCGGTGGCGGATTTCCCGGAATTCCTTTGGCTATTTTATTCCCTGAAACACGTTTTTACCTGATTGACGTTATCGCCAAAAAAATCAAAGTCGTTCAAGCCGTTGCGGATGGTTTGGGTTTAAAAAATGTCAAAGCAGAGCAAATGAGAGCCGAGAACGCCAAAGGCGATTATGATTTTATCGTCAGTAGAGCCGTAACCAATATGCCTGATTTTTACGTTTGGGTCAAGGATAAAATCAAAAAACAAAACAAGCACGCCTTACACAACGGCATTTTATACTTAAAAGGTGGCGATTTAACCGAAGAGTTGAAAGATTTCCCGAAAGCTACCGAGTACAACATAGCCGACTTTTTTTCGGATCCTTTTTTCGAAACCAAAAAGGTAGTGCACTTGCCTTTAAAATTTAAACCATAAAAAAAGCCTCTCCATCGAGAGGCTTTTTTTTAGTTTTTAATGATCTTTTTGGTGATGCTTCCGTTTTCGGTGTTGATGTTGATGAAGTAAATCCCTTTCGTCAATGAAACCGGAATTTCAAGAATGCCGTTGATGTTTTGATGCTTCACACTATAAATGATTTTGCCTAACATATCGGTTACTGTGATAGCCGCATTTTCTATACTGTAATCACTATTGATTTCGATGGTTTTGTCTGCCGGATTTTTGATCCAAAGTGACGTTAGTGCTTGGTCATTTGTTACTAAAGCGCCGCTGATAATTTCATTCAATGCAAAAGTTACATTGTTGGAGTTTAAAGTCACGTGATTTTCATTAACTGTCGGTATCGAAGACGCCACAAACGGAGTCGTTGAGGAACCGGTCACCGGAGCATACAAATTGTTAGTTCCGGAGATAGCCATCGAACTCCAAGTGGGAATAAACGTAAAATAATCGGCGTTGAGGTTGTCGAAAAACTCAGTCAATAAAGGATCCGCTCCCAAATCGGCTTGAAAACCGGTCATGTCAAATCGACCTCCCGGAGCGGTGTCCAATCCGTCGGTATCCGTTGGTGCTTTTGAATTCGCTAAACTTTCATAAACGGTGAACCAAGTAAAAAGATTGGCTTGTCCTCGGAATCGACTTACTTGATTGGTTTGGTTGGCAGCCGGTGTGAAACGAAGGTTAATAATGGCTCTTTGTGTTGAGGTTACATTGAAAGTATGATTCATGACCTCAAAATTCGGAGTGTAATTCATGGTTCCGTTTCCGGCTCCGTTAGCAATCGAAACATTTCTAACAGTAGTTGGGAATCCCATTGCGTTCAATTCGTTTTGGAAAGCATTTCTGTAGTTAGGCGCGCCAACTGGTAACAAGGAAGCTGCAGCGGTGTTGAATTCGAAGGCGCTTCCGGATTGAAGGTGTCCTTCCATGTGATCAATTAGCATTTGTCGGGCGGCCGGACTTTTTATTAAACCATCCACAACCGGTTGTACAGCGGTACTTCCCAGCGGTCCGTAGGCCATGTAATTGAATAAGTGTTGAAAGCCAATTGGAACATTAGCGCCTTTGTGTGGCGAGTCAAACGAAATGTACAATCGCGTATCGTGGTTCAAATTATTCATTTCCATATAGCGCAAGGCGTAACGGGAAATCAGTCCACCCATACTTGGCCCGATAATCACGTTTTTCTCGGCACCTACTTTTTGAGCGTTAATCAGATTGATGACTTGTACCAAAACGAAGGCGTTTCTTTGGATGAAATCTACACCGCCATCGATTACTGTTGTAGAGTTAGGGCGTGTGTAATTTGGAAAGTTTACAATAACAATGTCAAAACCGAGAGATCTTAAATAATCAGCTAAATTTTGGTTGGTGCCATAATTCAAACCGGCATAGGTTAAGGCAATGCTTCTGGCATCACCCGGATCAAATCCATCTACTAAAAAAACCGGTTTGTCTAAAATACCGTCTACAGTGTCGGGGAAAATTTCGTATTCGCCTTGACCAAAAAAAGCGGCAGTTTCGCCAAAACCTTGATAAGGTATAGTAGCTGTTACGGTGTTAACCGCATTTGGAGCATTTGGGTTTTGATTGTTTCTGGCTGTGATTCCGTTTGTAGAGCCAACTTTTATTGTAAAAGATTGGTAGGTGGTTTCTCCGTTGCTGAACTCCAATCGACAATTTACAGTTTGTAAGCCTTCTTCATTGAAATGAATTGTGAAAGGTTGGTTTTGCATTATGTTATGCCATTGACCGCTCCCTTTATCTTGATAGGCTATATTGCTGATAGTTCGGTTAGTGGTGTTAAATATAAATGCATCTTTTAAAATAAAAGTAATCGTATTGGTTTTAGCTGTTCCGACCAAAGGTGAAATCAAGTTTGCACTATGACGTTCAAAAATGGTTGCCGAGCCTTCTTTAGGTTGGTACTGTTGGTTGGCGTTCAAAAAAACATCACCGCTTTCAATGGCATTGGCACTGATTTTTTCAAAATCGGTGATTAATACACTTAACGGAATTTCATTTTGTATGGCTCCCAATTTACCGGCGTTCTTCAATATTTCCAATTGAGGCAATCGCTTTAAAAAATCGGCTCTTTGTATTTCGTGGAACAACTGAATAAAATAGGAAGTACTCACGTCTTTTTGACGGGCTTTGGTAGCATCCGCTAAGCCGAAAACCCTGTCGTAGATAATTTTGGTTTGGCTTTTCTCTTGCAGCAAGTCACAGGATTTGTCTTGGCCGAAAGTAAATAGGGATAGTAAAGAAATTACCAAAAGCGTAATTTTTTTCATAGTTTCAATTTTTGATTTTGACGCTCGAATATACAAAAAATACCATTTGAATCGTAAAAAAAAGTCCGAGTTTACACTCGGACTTTTTTGATTTTGAATAAGATACGATTATTCTCCTAAAAAAGGATAGCGATAATCGGCTGGTGTAACAAAGGTTTCTTTGATGGTTCTTGGCGAAACCCAACGCAATAAATTTTGCATCGAACCGGCTTTGTCATTAGTTCCTGAAGCTCTGGCGCCACCAAATGGTTGCATACCTACTACAGCTCCGGTTGGTTTGTCGTTAATGTAGAAATTTCCGGCGCTATTTTGTAAAGCCAAAGTAGCTTCTTCAATAGCATAGCGGTCTCTGCTGAAAATAGCACCGGTTAAAGCATATTCTGAAGTTTCATCTACCAATTTTAAAGTTTCAGACCATTGAGCGTCTTCGTATACATAAACTGTCAATACCGGTCCGAACAATTCGGTTTCCATGGTAGTGTATTTCGGGTTGGAAGTCAAGATTACGGTTGGTTCGATGAAATAACCTTTCGATTTATCGTAATTCCCGCCAAAAATTACTTCAGCGTCGGCATCTTGCTTGGCTTGGTCAATATATTTGGCCAATTTGTCAAAAGAACCTTCGTGAATTACAGCGGTGACAAAATTGGAAAAATCTTCCGGGCTTCCCATTTTGATGGTGGCCAATTCTTTGCCCATTTCATCTTTAATAGCCGGCCAAAGCGATTTTGGAAAATACGCTCTGGAAGCGGCGGAACATTTTTGGCCTTGGAATTCAAAAGCACCGCGAATACTGTTGGCTACCACTTGTTTTACATTGGCACTCGGGTGAACCATTATAAAGTCTTTTCCTCCTGTTTCTCCAACGATTCTTGGGTATGTTTTGTAAGTGTGGATGTTTTGGCCGATTTTTTTCCAAATTTCTTTGAATACGAAAGTGGAACCGGTATAATGTACTCCGGCAAAATCAGGACTCGCCAAAACGGTATCAGTAATCATTACCGGATCTCCGAACACTACGTTAATCACACCGTCAGGCACACCGGCTTCTTGGAATACATCAATAATGATTTTTGCTGAAAAAACCTGACTATCGCTAGGTTTCCAAACCACAGTGTTGCCCATTAAGGCGGCACTGGCAGGAAGATTGGCAGCGATTGCTGTAAAGTTAAAAGGTGTAATAGCGTAAACAAATCCTTCTAACGGACGGTATTCTACTCGGTTCCAAACATCGGAAACTGACTTAGGTTGGTCGCTATAGATTTGTGTCATGAATTCCACGTTATAACGCAAGAAGTCGATTAATTCACAAGAAGCATCAATCTCGGCTTGGAAAATAGTTTTGGATTGTGCAATCATGGTCGCAGCGTTGATTTTAGCGCGGTAAGGTCCGGCAATCAATTCGGCAGCTTTTAAAAAAATAGCAGCTCTTTGTTCCCAAGCCATATTCGCCCATTTTTTTCTGGCTTCTAAAGCAGCAGCGATGGCTTGTTCAACGTGTTTTTTTTCGGCTAAATGATAGGTGCCAACCACGTGTTGGTGGTCGTGAGGTGCCGTCATGTTACGGGTATTACCGGTGCGGATTTCTTCGCTTCCGATATAATTAGGAACGTCAATAGTTTCGTTCCACATTTTTTGGTAGGCTGCTAAAACGGCTGCTTTTTCAGGCGAGTTAGGAGCGTATGATTTTACAGGTTCATTGACCGCTTTCGGGACATGAAAAAATCCTTTTGGCATATTTTAGAGTATTAGAGTGTTAGACATCTTAGAATTTCAGATAATCAGAATCTAAAAAACTGACACAAAAGTACAAAGGAATTTCCGATTTCTTAATACGAGAAGGCAAAGATTAACTTTGGAGAAACCTCGCTTTAGTTCAAAGCAAAAGGAGCGCTTAATTTGAAAGTCGGCACTATTACCTTGAACGTTTTGGTCGTAGTAAAGTTGATCATGTTGAAGTGACCGCTCATGGCTCCAAAAGGAGAAGCCAACAAACAACCCGAGTTGTAAGTGTGTTTTTCGCCAGGTTTGAGTACCGGTTTTTTGCCGATTACACCTTCGCCATCTACAATTTCTTTTTCATTAAGCGAATCTAAAATTTCCCAATGGCGCGAGTTGAGTTGTACCGAATCTTTACTGTGGTTTTCAATCGTAATTTCATAACTAAAGGCAAAATGAATCTTATAGTTTTTGAAGTAAGTACCTTCAAAACTAGTCAGAACCGAAATTTTAATGCCTCTTGTTATTTGTGAAACCATGTAGTATTCATTCTATTAGGTTGTCAAATTTACAAAAAATACGCTTGCTTAAGTGAATTAGATGTTAAATTTTGATTAGTAAGTGATATCAACGGAACTGGCAATTCCTTTGCCGATAATGCGGTCGTAACGTTGGTTGTTTTCGCGGTAATACACCAAGGCAAAATAATTGTTTTCGGTTTGGTGGAAGTTGCCGTCGATAGCATTTTCTTCATCAACTTTACCATTAGCATCTGCAATCACGTATTGATAGTTGGTAAATCCTTGCTTGATCATGATGGCTTTTTCATAAATGGCTTTTTCAGCGTTATACTCCATTTTGTTTTCTTCACCTATGGCAAAACCGTTAAACATGCCATTAACATAAACCGACTTTTTACCAAAATAATTGGGTGCTGAGAGCGTAAAAAACACCCAAGCGTAATCGGCTTCAATTTCGTTGTTTTGGGCGTTGATGTTTTTAATGATGAAATTTCCGTTGATATCGGGATAGTAGGTATAAGGTGCGTTGGCTCTGGCTTCATGCAAATACAAATGCGCATTGTAAATACCGCCGTTCGAATCTATTCGTCCGATGCTGTTGTTGGCCGCGCGGATGTCTTTGTTTTCAAAGAACAAAAACTCATTGCCAGCCCAAAATTGGGTTTCACTGTCGTAGCGGTAAATCAAATCGTTTCCGATAGTGTATTGCGGTTTGATTCCGGTAATCGCATTGTCAAATTTGCCGTTTTGCAATAACATTACTTTTACGTTTTGGAGCGGACTTTGGAAAGTGATGGTGGTCGACTTTATGGTGAAGTCTAAATTGTGTTTTTGATTGGTAACCGATAAGTTTCGGGCTCTTCTCACTTGCATCGGAACGGTTACCAATTCTTCGTACAAGATGAATTTTTTGGTAAAAACGACTTCTTTGTCATCGTTTAAAATCTTTAGAATATAGTTGCCGCTAACACGAAACTGAGTGAAACGGTTGGGGAAAGTCAATCGATAATGCGAATACAATTGTAAAGTGGTCAACGAATTGGTGTAATCTTGTATGCGCTGATCGTCGAAACCATTCAGATATTCGTTTTTAAATAATTGCGAAGGCTTCCAATCGTAATCGCAATGCGTGATGGTGTAGAAATAATTGGCTTCGTTGCCGTACAAATCGTCAAACTGAAACTGAAAGGTATCGCCCAATCGGAAAATCGGAATGGCATTTTGACTGTTTTGGACAAAGCTGACGGTTTTGATATTATAGGGTGGCGGGATTTCTTTTTCAACTTGAGCAACAACGCAGCAAGTTAATAACAGCATACTTAAGGCAAAAATTCTTTGAATCATAGCTTTATTATCAGAATAGTAAAGATACTAATATATTCTGAACCAAAACAATGCCGAAAAGTATTTTTACTTGTAACAAACGGGAATAATTTCGCCTTTGGCCAAACAATATTTTTCTACCAATTCAGGAGCAATCTTGTGGGTATAATCTTCTTCGATTACAGTAAATCCAATGCTTCTCAATTTATCGAAATAATCCCTTCCGTAAACGCGAACGTGATCGTATTGTCCGAAAATTTTAGCGCGCTCTTTTTGATCGGTGATGCTGTCATCAGAAAAAGTAACGGCCCTGGACAAATCTTGCGGAATCTGGAAAATACCCATACCGCCGGGTTTTAGCACGCGATACAATTCTTGCATGGCTTTAGTGTCATCCGGAATGTGTTCCAAAACGTGGTTACAAAAAATGATGTCGTAGTGGTTGTCTTCAAAAGGCAAGTTACAAATGTCCGCCTTCACATCTGCTAATGGTGAAAGTAAATCGGTGGTCGTATACTCGATATTGCTTTGTTTCTTAAACCGTTTGTAAAATTCTTGTTCGGGCGCAAAGTGCAAAACTTTCTTTTTGTCTTTGGCAGTGAAAAAATCAGTTTCGTTTTGCAAATACAACCACAACAAACGGTGTCTTTCCAACGAAAGTGTACTCGGAGACAATACGTTATTTCTTTGGTTACCGTAACCGTAAGGCAAAAACATGCGGAAACTTTTCCCGTCAATCGGATCCGTGAAACGACTGCCTTTTAACAGCAAAGCCAAAATCGGTCGAACGACTATGCTTAACCGAATTAAGATCGGTCTCGGGATCGTGTTTAGGATGAATTTGAATAGTTTCTTCATTACAGCACTAATGGTTTTTGGCGGAATTCTTCTTCTTCGTTACTCTCAATACCTAAAGCTTTATAAATATAGGCAAAAGTCGAAAGCAATTCGGGTTTGCCGTTTACCAAAGCAACATTGTGTTCAAAATGCGCACTTGGTTTTTTGTCTGCGGTTACTATTGTCCATCCGTCTTTCAAGGTTTTGATGTTGCGACTTCCCATGTTAATCATCGGTTCGATAGCTACTACCATGCCTTCTACAAATAATTTGCCTCGACCTTTTTTGCCATAGTTAGGCATTTCGGGTGCTTCGTGCATCACGCGTCCTAAGCCATGTCCGACTAATTCTCGTACTACGCCGTAGCCATGTGCTTCAGTGTATTTTTGAATTGCATTTCCAACATCTTCTACGCGGTTTCCTATTTTAAACTCGCGGATTCCTACGTACAAACTTTCTTTGGTAACCTGTAACAATTTTTTGGTCGCCGGTGCCACATCGCCAATTTCAAAAGTATAAGCGTGATCACCGTAAAATTCATTTTTCAAAACACCGCAATCTACCGATACGATATCGCCTTCTTCAATTGGGCGGCTGGTAGGCAAACCATGAACTACTTGTTCGTTAACGCTGGTTAACAAAGTTGACGGACAGCCATACAAGCCTAAAAATCCCGGAACCGCTTGGTGGTCACGAATGAATTGTTCGGCTAACTTGTCGAGTTGTAAAGTGGTTACACCCGGTTTTATTTCGGTGGCTATCATGCCTAAAGTTTTGGAAACCAACAAAGCACTTTCGCGCATCAATTCGATTTCTTCTGCTGTTTTTTGAATAATCATCTGCTGTAATTTAACTTTTGCATTGGGCTTGTTGCCGTGAATGAGGTTGCAAAAGTAATTATTTTACGCTTACTTATTCAGGATTGGCCATGATTTTAAACAGTTTGGCATTCGAATCGAAGTAGCGGTTTTCGATTACTAGTTTCGACAATTGAGCGGAAACTAAGTTGTTTTCACGTGTATTAATTAAGAAAATCGAGCTTTCGCCAAAGGTAAATAACCGTTCTTCCGAAGTTAACATGGTGTTGTAATCTACCACTAAATTGTCAATCAACTGTTTCTGTTTTTCTAAGGAACTGATTTCGGTTTGTTGCGCTTTAATTTTGTTTTTCAACGATACCCGCTCCAAATCCAAATCGAATTTTACATCTTGTAACTTCAGCTTGGCCAGTTGCAAACTGCCGCGTTCTTTTCGCAAAAAAAGCGGGAAGTAAAAGTTCAAACCGACTTTATAATCTTGAAATCGATAATTGTCAAAGTATCTTGGCTCGGACAAATACGAATATCCTAAATCGATTCTCGGCAACAACATATTGGCTTTGAGTTTTCGTTCCACATCGAGCATTTCGATTTTTTGCTCCAAAGCGTTAATCTTAGGATGGTTTTCTAATGATGGATTGTCCAACATTAAGTCGTTGGTGCGCAAGGTTTCTTTAATAGTAAGCACTAAATTTTCTTCAGGAACAATATCATCCTGCAATTCGAGTGGAACATTGTTTTCCAACCACAGGAAGTTGGCCAACTCCAATTTGGCTTTGGCCAGTTTCAACTGTGATTCTTCCAAACTCAATTTTCTGTTTCTAACGATAATGCCGGCTTCTACGCTGTCAATAGCCGGTTTGTCGCCTTGTTCAATCGACTTGGCGATGCCTTGATAACGGATATTGGCATTGTTGAGATAGGTTTGATATAGTGTAACTTCATTATAGTTTCGTTTCCAATTGAAATACGCCACCGAAGCGTCGTATAAAACCGAAACGGCCATTAAATTTCTTTCGGCTTGACTCAATTTTACTTGAATTTTAGCCTTGCGCAAATCGGCCATTCTTTGGTTGATAAATAAGCCTTGCCCCAAAGGCACCGAAATTCCCAAAGAAGTCAACCCTTGATTGGGAACGGTGTTTTCAGGGTTGAGGTAAATGCCTTCGTTGTTGTCGAAACCGGCTTTGATTTCTACACCGTACCAAGTCGGGATTTTAAAACTGCTGTTTAAAATCGAATAGTATTGGTTGTCTTTGAATTTCTTTTGTTCAAAATCGACTTCAATTTTCGGGTCGAAACCGCCGCGCGCCATCATTAAATTGGCTTGTGCCTGATTGATTTCTAAGTTGGCGCTTTTCACCAGCGGATGGTATTTTTTGACAAAGCCCAAAAACTCATTGTAGGTAAGTTCTTTGGTAGTGTTTTGACCCCAAACCGAAAATCCGAGCAATAAAAAACCTATGAGAATCGATTTCATTATTTTTTGTCTTTTTGAGTACTGTTTTTAGGCTGATAATAGTTTGGCGGAAATCCGTTCAGCGTACGCCAAATTTCAAACCAAACCGGTACATTGTCGAGTAAGGCTAAGGTTTGTGCGCCCGAACCGATGCTGATTTGTTTTGGCCAGGCTTCTTCGTTTTCATCCGGTGCAATCAAAACGCGAAATTTACCATTGTCGCTGATGAAGTTTTCGATGGCTACAATTTTACCGCCGAAAGTTCCGTAAGACAAGTTAGGCCAACCCGAGAAGACAATAGTAGGCCAGCCGTCGAACCAAATTCGGACTTTTTCTCCTTTGTGTAACAACGGTAAATCGGTAGCCGAAACAAAAGTTTCTACAGCGATGTCGTATTTGGCCGGCATGATACTCACAATCTGAGTGCCTTCTTTAATGGTTTCACCGATTCCCGATTGCAATGCACGGTTAACATAACCACTTTGCGGCGCTTTGATGTAATACATCCCGTTTCGGATTTGGTAATTGGTGTATTGGTTTTTGAGTTTATTGACTTGGGCTTCAGTATCGTACTGACTGCTTAAGGCCGTAAACCTGTCGCTGCTGGCTTTTTGCTCTTTCTCGTTGTATTCGGCTATGATACGATTAACTTCTACTTTGGCGTTAATCAATTCGTTTTCGCTGGCCAATAATTTGTTTTCCTGCGTGATGATTTTGGCTTCGGTTTCTTGTAATTTCAAGCGTTTTTCTTCCACATCGGTCATTGGTTTCAGGCCTTCTTTATTTAAGGCCAAGGAACGATTGAACTGGGTAGTGGCGATTTTAATTTGTGTACGCACGGCTACCAAATCCATACTGTCGCTTTTGACTTTTAAGATGGCTTGACGGATTTTGTTTTGGGCTTGTTGTAATTTGAGTTGGCGTTCGTTTCGAATGGCTTCAATTTGACCTTCCAACGAAACTACTTTACCGCCGTAGGATTGTCCGGCCATTTCTTTGGCTTTAAGTTGGCTTTCGGTGTTTTTAACCAAATTTGGATCCAGGTAGTCTTCTTTGGTTTCCGAAATGAATAAAATTGTGTCGCCTTTTTGTACAAAATCACCTTCTTTAACGTACCATTTTTCTATTCTTCCGGCAATAGCCGAGTGAATGGTTTGCGGTCTTTGATCCGGTTTTAGCGTCGTTACAGCACCCGAACCTGAGATGTTTTGTGTCCAAGGCAAGAACAAAATCAATAAACCAAAAAGGGAAACGCCTACAATTATTTTATTCAAAACTTTGTAATGCGGGCGATCACTCAGCGTTTTAAAAGTGCTGTATTTTTCTATGGTTTCGCCAATTCGATTGTTGTTAGAAATATTAAGCATTTCGATTACTGTTTAGTGTCGTTAATAATTTTTCCGTCGCTCATGGTGATTTTTCGGTTGCATTTTTGTTTCCAATAGTCGTTTTTGGAGGAAACAATCAGCGTCCATTTATTCTCGTTTGAAGTGATAAAATCAATTACTTCTTGCGCTGCATCGTTGTCCATTTTATCTAAGGCATCTTCGTAGAACAATATCTTCGGACGGTTGATAATGCTTCGGGCCAATAATATTTTTTGGGCATTGGAAGAAGACAGTTGCTTGCCTTCCGGATAAATTTTGGTATCCAATCCTTTAGGTAACGATTTGATGAAGTCGCCCAATTTAACGCTGTCAATCGCCCATTTTAAATCGTCTTGAGAAACCAATGGGTTGTTAAAAGTAATGTTTTCCAAAATGGTGCCTTCAAACGGTGTTTCGCCGGTGATAATGGTATTGATTTGCGAGCGATATTGTTCTAAGTCGATTTTGCGGTAGGTGTCATCATTAATGTAAAACGAACCTGAAGTTGGTTTCATTAAACCGGATAGAATTCTGATTAAGGTAGTTTTTCCCGAACCGTTGTTGCCTTCTAAATAAATTTTGTCCGATTGTTCGATAGTGAGGTTTATCTTTTCCAACACATAATCGGTGGCATCGGGAAATTTGAAGCTTAAATTCTCCGCCGCCAATTGGATGTTGGTGTAGCAATAGTCGGCCGGTTTAGACGATGTTTCTTCAATGTCTAAATCGGTTATTTGACCAATTTTTTCTACTGCAGTTAAAACATCGTACAAGGTTTCTAATCCGATGATGATTTTTTCTACCGAGTTAATCACCAATAAAATGATAATTTCCGCAGCTACGAACTGACCTATGTTCATTTTTTGATTCAAAACCAAATAACCGCCAATGAGTAATAATCCGGCTGTAATGATGATTTTAAAGATGATTAATTGGGTAAATTGTCTTTTAATTACCCCGAAATGTTTTTCGCGATGGGTTAAATATTCAGCTACCAAGCGGTCGTTTTTGGTCAAGGCAAAGTCAAAATTAGATGTTTTTTTAAAGCTGAAGTTATTTCGAGCCATTTCTTGTAACCAGCTTACTACTTTATATTTATACTTCGATTCTTTCAAACTACTTGACAAACCCGAGTTGTAAGAGAACTTAAAAATAATATACAACAAAGCCATCAAAAAGATACCAAAGAAGATAAAAAACGGATGGTAAAGCGATAGTAATATGATTCCGAAAACAATTTGCAACAAAGCCGAAGAAAAGTCGATCAATAATTTTGACGCTCCTTTCTGAATAGTCAAAGTGTCGAAAAAGCGATTGGCCAATTCCGGCGGATATTGGTTGTGTAAAGCTTCCGTTTTAATTTTGGGCAAACGATATCCGAATTCAAACGAGGAACGAATGAATATTTTTTGTTGTAAATTTTCTGTGATGCGCAATTGCATCAACGATAAAATGCCAACCAATGCCACACCCGCAATTACAATGAAGACCAATACAATCCAAGAAACGCTTACTCTTCCGGATTGGATTAAGTTGATGATGGCCTGAATTCCGAGTGGTAAAGACAAGCTGACCAACCCGGCAAAGATGGCGTAGAAAAATACCTGTGTGATGTCTTTGCGGTCGAGTTTGAGTAGGTTAATTAACCTTTGAGACGCTGTTATAGCCATAATTATTTGCTTAAGATTTTTTGGGCCAAATCAATGTAAAATTGCGTTGGCGAATTGTTTTCGTTACAATTGGTAATGGTTTTTAAATGGTCTTTTAAAAAGTGTTGGTGCAATGAACCTTCTACTATAGAAGAAGCCAAACTTTTGGCAAAAGCATAATCCGGATTCACTTCCTGAATGATGTCGATGATGCGATTGATTACCCTTTTGTAAACCAAAAAGTAACCTTCTTTGTTTTCTTCGTCTACTTCTTTTGTTAACAATGTTTTGGTGAATTCGGCTATGATGATTTTGTTTAAAATCGATTCATTGATATGTAAAGTACTCGAATCATCTTCTATTTTTTCGGTTACTATCGTAATGGCTCTTTTTAATTTTTCCATCGGATCAGGAATATTGGTGGTCGAAATAACCATGCGGTATTCCAACCAACCCCAATACCAAGAAGATAAATACAACAAGAGTTTGTGTTTGCTCT
The DNA here is from genome assembly GCA_002786385.1 of Flavobacterium sp. FEMGT703F. GTDB lineage: Bacteria > Bacteroidota > Bacteroidia > Flavobacteriales > Flavobacteriaceae > Flavobacterium > Flavobacterium cheonhonense. The sequence continues at coordinate 309,326 of PGCN01000012.1, read as the reverse complement.
CAAAGTAACGATAGATGGAGCTTTCGTTTGAACCGATTTGCTCGCCTAACTTTTTGAATGTAAAATTCTCAAAACCAATATCATCCATTAAGAGTATGCTTTTTTGAATGATTTTTTTACCTAAATCTGAGGTCTCCGGATTTTTTACAAATAGTTTCGGATTTACCGTAATCGTGATGTTGGATAAGATACTATTCATGTTGTTTTATTTATGAGGAACCGATTTGATTGTTTTCATTTGGATTACATCGACTAAAAAGGCAAAAGCCATCGAGAAATAGATGTAACCTTTCGGGATTTCAAAATGCAGGCCTTCAGCAATAAGTGAAACGCCAATCATCATTAAAAAGCACAAGGCTAAGATTTTAAAAGAAGGATGTTTGGCAATAAACTCACTAATCGGTTTAGCCGCTGCCAGCATAATTACTACCGTGACAATTACTGCAGTATACATCACCCAAAGTTGTTGTACCATGCCAACCGCAGTGATGATAGAGTCGATTGAGAAAACCAAATCCAACAAAACTACTTCGCCCAGCAGTTTCCCGAAAGACGCTTTTTTAACGGTAACTGGTTCATCGGATTGTAAAGCTTCAGTTTTGTGGTAAATCTCTTTGGTGCTTTTGTAAATCAGGAACAATCCGCCAACAATCAAAATAAGGCCTTTTCCGGTAAAATCGATGTCTGATATGCGGAATAATGTTTGGTCCAGTTTTAAAATCCAGGAAATCAAGGCCAACAAACACAAACGCATAATTAGTGCCAATCCGATTCCCCAAAACCTTAGTTTGTTCCGTTGGCTTTCAGGTAATTTATCGGCTAAAATAGAGATGAAAATAATGTTGTCAATCCCCAGAATTACTTCTAAGGCAATCAAAGATAATAACGGAATAATGGCTTCTGTCATCATAGTTATTCTAATATTATTTTAAATCCGAAGTTCAAATTTCTCATGTCAGGTAGGTTCGGGTCAACCTTGTTGTTTTTAAAATCCAAAAAGCGCAAATGATCCAGGCGCATGATTTGTTTGGGTAATTCCATAAAGTCGTTGTCGTTCAAATACAACAATTCCAAAGATTTCATTTTGTCAAACTGTTTGGGAAGCGATTGTAATTTGTCGTTTTCCAAATGTAATTCTTTTAAGCTACTCAGGTTGCTCAAAACGTCCATGCTTTTTTCCAAATCGAATTGCTTTTCGTCATTCAAATACAATACTTGTAATTTGGACAAGCTCTTCAGGGTTTTGGGTAACACTTTAAAGTTGTTTCCGCTCAAGTCCAATGTTTTTAATTTGCTCAGTTTCGAAAGGCCTTCCGGAATAACCGTTAAACTGTCGTTTTTCAAACTCAAGTATTCCAAGTTGGAAAATACAGACCAATCAATGTTGTCTAAGCTGATTTGCTGATTACTCAGGTCTAAACTAATCACCTCTTTGGGCGAGCGCAAGGCTTCTTCCAAATTCACCACTCTCTTGTTGTCGGCTACCGGAATAGATTGTGATGACAAACTATTAATCCCGCCGAGAAATCCTAAAACTAAAATCACAATCTTTTTCATAGCTATTGATTTTGAATGTATTTGATTGCAAAGATAATAGTAAAACTATTAATATTGAAATTTTAACTTTTATTTAAAAATAGTTCATCGTGGATTTATGAGAAATGTCATATTTTTTTAAAGATTTGAGGTCTAATTTTGAATAAAATTTTTAGTTATGAGCAAATATGTTACCGCTGCGGAAGCAGTTAAAGTGGTTAAATCTAACGACCGAGTGTATGTGCAAGCTGCGGCTGCAACACCTACTGTGTTAACCAAAGCGCTCGCCGAAAGAGCGGCCGAGTTGAGAAATGTTGAAGTTTGTCATTTACATACCGAAGGCAATGCGCCTTATGCCAATCCCGATTTAGCCGATAGTTTTCACGTCAATTCATTCTTTATAGGAGCCAATGTGCGTCACACTTTAAAAGCCGGAAACGGTTCGTATACACCGGTATTTTTAAGCGAGTTACCGCATTTGTTTCGCAAAAAAGTCTTGCTGATTGATGTGGCTTTTATCCACGTTTCACCACCCGACAGACACGGCTATTGTTCGCTGGGCGTTTCTGTTGAAGCTACTGTAGCTGCTATTGAAAATGCCAAAATTGTCATCGCGCAAGTCAATCCGCAAATGCCGAGAACCTTTGGCGATGGTATTTTGCACGAATCCGAAATTGATTATTTGGTGGCTGTCAATGAACCTATTTTTGGTCATGAACCAACGTCTTTTTCTAAAGAAGAAGAAAAAATAGGCGAGTATGTAGCTTCCTTGATTGAAGACCGAAGTACCTTGCAGATGGGCATCGGTTCGATACCCAATGCCGCTTTGAGTAAATTGACAAACCACAAAGATTTAGGCTTACACACTGAGATGTTCTCCGACGGTGTCATCGATTTAATCGAAAGCGATGTTATTAATTGTAATTACAAAGGTACCTTGCGTGGTCGCGTTTTAGCTACCTTTTTAATCGGTTCCAAACGATTGTACGATTTTGTAAGCGATAATCCGTTTATTGAAATGAAGGAATCTTCTATGGTAAACGATACCGCACGCATTCGCAAAAATCCGAAAATGGTGGCGATTAATTCCGCCATAGAAGTTGATGTTACCGGTCAGGTTTGTGCCGATTCTATTGGGGCAAACATGTATTCCGGTGTTGGAGGTCAAATGGATTTCATCCGAGGCGCCTCATTAAGCGAAGGCGGAAAAGCCATCATTGCTTTGCCTTCCATTACCAAAAAAGGGGAGAGTCGAATCGTACCGTATCTCAAACAAGGCGCCGGTGTAGTAAGCACGCGTTCTCATGTGCAATACATCATCACCGAAAACGGCATAGCCAATTTATACGGTAAAACCCTTAAGCAACGCATCGACGAGATGGTGAAAATTGCGCATCCAACCCATCAGGAAAACATCGAAAGAAGTTATTATGAAATGTTGAAATAAAAAAAGCCCCGAATCTTCGGGGCTTTTTTATAGTCTTACTAAAAGTGATTTTCCGGTCATGACTTCCGGTTTCGGAATGTCCATCAATTCTAAAATGGTTGGTGCAATATCGCCTAAAACACCGTCATGCACTCTAATATGGTCTTTGTCAACTAAAATAATCGGCACTGGATTTGTTGTATGTGCCGTGTTCGGCGAACCATCCGGGTTAATCATGGTTTCGCAATTCCCATGATCGGCTATAATTATAGTAGTGTAGTCATTTGCCAAAGCGGTTTCAACCACTTCCTTCACACAAACATCAACAGCTTCACAAGCTTTAATGGCAGCTTCCATTACGCCGGTATGACCCACCATATCGCCGTTGGCAAAATTCAAACACACAAAGTCAACTTTGCCTTTTTCCAATTCGGGAATCAAAGCATCTTTGAGTTCGTAGGCGCTCATTTCGGGTTGTAAATCGTAGGTGGCCACTTTGGGTGAATTTCTCAAAATGCGGGTTTCGCCTTCAAACGGCACTTCGCGTCCGCCCGAAAAGAAAAAGGTTACGTGTGGATATTTTTCGGTTTCGGCAATGCGAATTTGTTGCTTTCCGGCTTTTTCCAATACTTCGCCTAGAGTTTCGGTGATGTTGTCTTTATCATAAATTACGTGCACGTTTTGATAGGTGTCATCGTAATTGGTCATCGTTACGTAATACAAATTGAGTTTGTGCATGTTGTGTTCGTGGAAATCCTTTTGCGATAAGGCTTCGGTTAATTCGCGTCCTCTATCGGTTCTGAAGTTGAAGAAAATCACCACGTCATCGTTTTGAATTTTAGCCAAAGGTTGGTTGTTGGCATCTACTTTCACCAAAGGTAAAATGAATTCGTCGGTTACGTTTTCGGTATAACTATCGGCTATGCTTTGCGTCAAATCAGTAGTGTGTTTTCCCAAACCGTTGACCACTAAATCGTACGCCAATTTTACGCGTTCCCAACGTTTGTCTCGGTCCATGGCATAATAACGACCAACAACTGAAGCTATTTTTACCGAAGTATTTCCGATGAATTTTTCCAGGTCTTCAATATAGCTTTTACCCGATTTCGGGTCAACATCGCGCCCATCAGTAAAGGCGTGTATAAATACGTTTGACAAACCAAATTCCTGAGAAGCCTCTATCAAACCGCGCAAATGTGAGGTATGCGAATGCACGCCGCCATCGGAAACCAATCCTAAAAAGTGAACGGCTTTGTTGTTGGCTTTGGCGTATTCAAAAGCAGCCACCAAAGGCTTTTCTTGTGCCATGGTTTTGTTGGCTACGGCCAAGTTAATTTTGGCCAAATCCTGATACACGATTCTACCGGCGCCTAAGTTCATGTGTCCCACTTCTGAATTCCCCATTTGTCCTTCGGGTAAACCTACGTTCAAACCGTCGGTTCTTAATTGGGCGTTCGGGTATTGTTTGTATAAACCATTAATAAACGGCACATTGGCGTTGTCAATAGCGGAAACTTTCGGGTCGGGTGATTTGCCCCAACCGTCTAAAATCATCAGGATTACTTTCTTGTTCATGAGTAAAATTTTACCCGACAAAGATAAGGGATAAAATTGATTTTTTAGAAGCGTTCTCTCGTTTTAGGTTTGGTAAACGAATTGTAAAAACGAGAATTTTTAACCGAGTTGTAATCGATAAAATAACGAACGCTGATAGAGAATACGTGATTCAAATTATCGTTGTTCAAAGCGTCGCGGAAATTAGATTCAAACTGTCGGTTGAATTCTCTACTAAACAAACTCGAATTATTCCGGTACAAAACCGATACCTGACTGCCGGGAGCGAACCACCAAGAATAGGTTAGGTCTAAATTCCATAAGTTGAGGTTAGAGTTGCGGTTTTCGGTGTAGGTTGTATTGGTTTCAAAACCGCCGTCGTCTTGTAAGGTCAAAATATCGTGGTTGGTTACAAACGACCAATAGTGGCGAACATTCAGATTGAAGTTCATTTTATTATTGATGGAATACTTTCCTTGCAAGGTATTGGTATAGGTCACTCGGTTTCTTCTGGCGAAGATAGTATTGTCGTTTTCGTCAAAAGCAATCCAGCCGATATTGTTGTTTTGTCGGTTAAACGTAAAATTGTAAATCAAAGCAAATCGGTCGCTGAAACGGTATCTAGGACTGATGACAAAACCATAATTCATGCGGTCTTTTTCGTTGAATTTCGTGGCAAAAGGATTTACATCTAAGGCAAATTTCCGATTGTAATTACTAGAAAAATAGAAATACGCATTAAAGCTTTCCGGTATCGTGACAAACTTTTCTTGGTTTTCTGATCGAGGTTCGTAAAAATCGTAAATTTTTAACGGACTTATAGTAGCGCCAAAGCCGTAGTAGTCGTTCTTTTTGTCGGTGGTGTTGAAGTTCAAACGAGAGTAACCCGATTGAATGCGACCGGTTCGGTTGTCAAATTCTACGTAATTGTTCAGGTTTGTAAAAAAGGTGTTGAAAATCTTATTAGGATTTAAAATCCGGTAACTCGAGTTAAGGTAAAATCCATGATAGTGGTTTTGGAAGTTAATCCCTAAGTCGTTGTTGTCAAAATCATCTGAGGCATAAACACCGCCAATACTGTAGCGGTATTTCCCGCTGGTTTCGCCTAAATTGAAATAGGCACTAGTACCTTTTTTATCTTCTAAATCAAAATGGTTGTTGACGTAACTGTACTTGAAATTTCCCGAAAGATTGTATGTGTTTTTCTTGGTGTTCAAGTCCCAAACCAAGGCAGAAACATTGGCGTCCCGAAACTCGCCGTTTCGAGTTACGTTAGTGTTAACCAAAGATACGGAAGAGTTTTTGCGAAAACGTTGGTCGAGCACCAATACATTGTAATTGGTTAATGGCGATAGTGTTTCGAGTCGGGTTTCACCGGTATCATTATTTCTGATATGTACGCTTGTTTTTTCAGAAACCGCATTCAATACGCCGATGCCCAATCCGTTTTTTGTTCGCCCTGATACTTTGAAAGCGTTGATGAGTTTTATAGTACTGGGTTGGTCAATGACGGTTTCATTGTCGGCAAGGGTTAAGTAATCCGGTGTTTCTCCTATTCTTCGGGTATACAACAAATCACCTTTGTTAAATAAATCCGTTCCTTCGGTAAAGAAAGGTCGGTTTTCGGTAAATTGTTGTTCAAAAGCCGTTAAGTTCAATTCTACATTGTCAAATTTCGTCTGACCAAAATCGGGTATCAAAATAGCGTCCAAAGTAAAGGCATCGTTAATCCCGTATTTGATATCCATGCCGCCGCGTAATTCTCCGTAAGTTCTTTGGGAAGTATTGGAATAAAAATACTGGGAAGCGTAAGGAATCAAAAATAATCGGGTAGGCGTTTCGATGTTTTCGATGCCTTCTAATATTCCGGCTTGTATGCTTTCGTTTTCGATTTTTCGGTCTAACAATGACCAAGAATATTGTTGGCGATCACGGCGAATTTCTCGGTAAAAATTCAATCCCCAAGTTTGCTTTTTTTCAGAAGGAAATCGGAGAGCAGCATAAGGGATTCGCATTTCAACCGTCCACCCGAAATTGGTAATTTCCACATGGCTGTCCCAAATCGCATCCCAAGAAAAATCTTCTCCGTAGGTTTCCGTATAAACACCGTCTTGCTGAACTCCGGCGGCACTCACGAAAAAGCGAAACTCTTGTTGACCGTCGTTGTATCCGTTGAGCAAAACGCCAAAATGATCGGCTACAGCAAAGTCGTCTCTTAGGGTAAATTCGCTTAAAATTTTAGAAGGTTCGTCATCGTATAATGTGGCAGCGATGTAGATGGCGCTGTTGTCGTAAATCACTTTGACTTCGGTTCTTTTACCCTCGGCAATAGGTTTGCCGTTGTCGGGTTCTATCATCAAGAAATCTTTGGCAACATCGGCGTTGGCCCATGAAGTTTCAGTGAATTTGCCATCAATTACTATTTTTTCGGTAGTGCTTTTAGTTAAAAGCGTTTTCTTTTGTCCCAATGCCATGCTTGAGAAAAGCATAGCCAAGCCGAAAAAAAAGTAAGAATGGTTAGACATTTAAATGGGCGTTAGACCAACAAAAGTAATTATTTAATTCATATTTCCAACCCTCTTTCAAATAAAAACGGTTTGATTATTATGGCGTTAAAAGATTAAAATTTGCTTAATTGATGCAGAAAAATTTGCTTTACTTAATTTATACTTTATATTTGCCCTACCCATGTCTGATCCTAAACCTATTAATGTCAATGAATTATAAGTCTTTTTCTTTAATTTTTTTGTTTTTGTTGATGTCTTTCAACAGTTTTCCCGACAAAACAAATACCGCTTTTATTTCTGAAAAACCAGTTGTTGATGCCGAGTCTAAGATAGTGGCGGTCTATCATCAGTTGGATGCCAATTCTTTCGCATTGCCTAGTTTTGAGAGCTTTTCCGTGGCCTTAGAAGGTTTTCAATTGTTGAAAGAGAAGGGTATTGTTAAGAAAAATATATTGACATTAGTTGATTTCAGTTTGGCTTCTACTGCCAAACGACTTTGGGTAATCGACTTAGACCAAAATAGGGTTTTGTTTCAAACTTTGGTAGCGCACGGCAGAAATACCGGCGAAGATTTTGCTAAGGCTTTTTCCAATAAAGCAGAGTCTTTCCAAAGTAGTTTAGGGTTTTATGTAACGGCCGAAGTTTACAACGGAAAACACGGTTTGTCTTTGAAATTAGACGGTTTACAAAAAGGATTAAACGATAAAGCTCGCGAGAGAGCGGTGGTTATCCACGGAGCCGATTATGTTTCCGAATCTTTTATCAAGCAAAACAAGCGTTTAGGCAGAAGTCAGGGTTGTCCGGCTGTTCCGGTAGAAATGAACGAAAAAATCATCAATGCGATTAAAGACAAATCTTGTTTGTTCATTTACCATCCAACCGCTAAAGAAGAGATCGTGGCTAAATTAAGCGCTTAATTTTTTCCACATTACATAGTGTATTCCGATGCCTTCAATATTGAAAGGTGTTCCTTGTATAGTATATCCTAATTTTTGGTAAAAACCTTTAGCGTTTTCTCGGGCATTAAACCATATCAGTTCACAATCGGAATCGAGTAATACCTTTTCGCAATACAGAACCAATTGTTTGCCGTAGCCTTTACCTTGGTTGTGTTCTAAAACCGCCATGCCTCTGATTTGCTTCTGACGGGTTTCTGTGAACAGCGGATTTGAAGTCTCAAACACCGAAATAATACCCTGCAAACTGTCATCTTCAAACAAACCGTAATGTTGGGTTGTTGGAAGGTCATCGCCTTCAAAACGACAAGAGTCGATAGGTTTGCCTTTTCTCAGCACTTCATGTCGTACCGGATAGCTTGCTTCAGCTGTTATTTTTCGGATGGTAATCATTGGTCTTTTTCTAACGTTTTGGTTTTGTTTGGGTTATAAATGGTCTCTGATTTTACAATAATTTTTTCCAAAAAAATTTGCATCAAAGGAAACTTATTCTATATATTTGCACTCACAAATGCGGAAGTAGCTCAGTTGGTAGAGCTCCAGCCTTCCAAGCTGGTTGTCGCGAGTTCGAGCCTCGTCTTCCGCTCTTAAATGAAAACCTCTAATTTACGTTAGAGGTTTTTTATTTTTTACAGTGTTCCCAAAAAAGTCAAATCAGTTTCCGAGGCCAATTCTTCCGCTTCTTTATTCGGCAGAAACAATCGGGCAGTTAAAGGTCCTTTCAATACAATAGTATGATTGTTTACTTCTAACCAACTGCATTCACGCAAACCTAAAACAGGTGTTGTATTAAAGGCATGAAATTCTGTAATTCGGGTTTCACGCGTTTCTCCCATGTGCTTGCTATTGGTGTCGGGATCTAAGTAATGCGGATTCAAATTAAAAGGAATAACGCCTAAAGTTGCAAAACTTGGCGGATATACTATCGGCATGTCATTCGTGGTTTGCATACTGATGCCGGTAATATTGCTGCCTGCACTGGTGCCTAAGTAGGGCGTTCCATGGTTTAAAACTTCGGCTAAAACGGTCATCACTTCGTTATCGTACAGTTGTTTTACCAATAAAAAGGTGTTGCCGCCTCCGGTAAAAATACCTTGTGCTTTCCGAATGGCTTCGACAGGATTTTGAAATTCGTGCAAGCCTTTGACCGATTTATCAATGGCGCTGAAAACTTCTCGAACTTTAGCAGTGTAGTCATCGTGACTGATGCCGCCGGGACGGGCATAAGGGATAAAAAGTATTTCGTCACAAGCTTTAAAGTGTTGCGCCAAAGTAGGCAACAAATAATCCAAATATTTTCCTCCGTGCACTGTTGAGGTACTCGCTATAATTAGTTTTTTCATTGTTTTTGCTGATTCTCCTTCAAAAGTACAGCTTTTACCGCTTTTAATTAACATAAAATTACCATGTTGTTGGGATTTATTTAGGAATGGCAGCCTATATTTTTAACCCTACAAATTTGGTCTATGAAAATCAGTTTGAAAATAATAGTAGTGTTGCTGATTGGGCATGTGGTTCAGCCTCAAAAGATTTCCGATAAAGTGCTGAACGGGAAAGTCGTTTCCGAAGCGGTTAATTTGGATGGTATTTATGTGATTAATTTGAATACGGATCAAACGGCGACTACGGCAAGTCAAGGTTTTTTTTCCATCAATGTCAGCGTAGGTGATACTTTGATGTTTGCAGCGCTACCCATCAAAGGTTTAAAGCGCGTGATTACGGAAGCCGATTTCGACCAAAAACTTGTGTTTATTAAGTTGGAACCAATGATTCATCGGTTGAATGAAGTAGTGATTAAGCAGTATAAACACATCAATGCAGTCGATTTGGGTATTGTGGCACCAACAATAAAAAATTACACACCGGCTGAAAGAAGACTGAGAACTGCTAATGGAGATGGAATTGAAGGAAATACAGACGGAAGCAGTGGTGCTTCGGTTGGATTAGATCCTTTATTTAATTGGATGTCGGGCAGAACAGCGCTATTAAAGAAGGAGTTGGAAGTTGAACGAAAAGAAACCTTATTACAGCGAATAGAAAATCAGTTTGGGATAAGTTATTGCATTGACAAACTTAAAATTCCGGCCGAATACGTGAAAGGTTTTTGGTATTATATAGTTGATGAACCTAAATTTGTAGCAGCCATGAAAACTAAGAATAAGGTAATGACTGCTTTTGTCTTGGCAGAATTGGCCACAAAATATATCAGTCTGCAACAAGCGGATGCAAAATAGTATGCTTACTTTTGAAAAAAAGATTTTAATGAAACCACTGTACCTTGTTTTCGCTTTAATTATCTCCGTTACGGGTTTTGCGCAATCCGGCGAATTGTTTTTTTTGAAAGGGAAAGTGGTTACTACAGTGAAGGAACTTCGCGAGGTGAATGTTTACAACTTACGCTCGGAATCATCAACTGCTACTGATGAAACCGGAAATTATTCCTTGTTTGTTAAAGTGGGCGACACCTTACGGTTTCAAAGTCTACAAACAGAAACCAAAAAAATAGTGCTGACGGAAGCCGATGTCAAGAAATCATTGTTGGTTACCCAATTACTGCCTAAAATAATCGAGCTAGAGGAAGTGGAAATTCAGGACCACAGCAACATTAATGCAGTTTCATTGGGTATTTTAGACAAGCCGGCCAAGAAATATACACCGGCTGAAAGAAGATTGAAGACAGCTACCGATTTAGACGCAACAGCATCAGCGGGTATGATGGCCGGTGGCTCAATAGGTTTAGATCCGATTTTAAACGCCATTTCAGGACGAACTGAGATGTTAAAAAAGGAATTGGAAGTAGAACGTAAAGAGCGATTGATAACCAAGGTAGAGAACCAATTCAAGCCGGAGTATTTTACCAATCGCCTAAAAATTCCGAGTGAATACGTCAAAGGATTTCTGTATTACATAGCCGATGACAGCAAATTAGACGAGTACATGAAAAAGAAAAACAAAGGATTGGCCAAATTCCGTTTGAGCGAAATGGCTTCTCAGTATTTGACGTTGTTAAAAAATGGAAAAGAATAAAGGTTTATGAAGAAAGCAATCAAAATATCGGCTTTACTCATTCTTTTTATCGGATTAACTGCAATGTCTGTGCATCGCTTTTATGTTGGTATTTACCAAGTCGATTTTGTGCCGCAAAAAAAACGACTTGAAATCACTACCCGCATTTTTATGGACGATTTGAATGATGCTTTGACCAAAGCCTATAAAAAACAAACGAATATTGGTGACCAAAAAGAAACGCTTGAAGATGTGACCTTGATGAAGAAATACTTGTCGGATAAGTTCAAGATTTATCTCAATGGTCAGCTCAAGACCATGAATTTTCACAGTCACGAACAAGAAAACAATGTGATAATTTGTTATTTAACAGTAAAAGAAGTCTCGAAAATCGCTAAGATGGAAGTTGAAAACAGTATTCTTACAGAGCTTCATGACGAACAGCAAAATATCATTCAATTTAACAATAATGGCAAAAAGCATAACCTATTGTTGTCTTCCTCAACCACTAAAGGAATGTTAAAATAGTTTTCTTTAGCGTGGCTAATCCCCAATTTTATTTTATTTTTAGCCCTTTAAAGAAAATTCTATGAAGCGTACTTTTCAGTTTGTAGCCTTTTTGTGTTGTATGTCTATGGGTTTTGCCCAAGCTCAGGAAACACCTAAAACCAATAAAACCGACGAAAGAAATCCGGATAAATTTAAGCAAATGTACGACTTGTTGGCTACGCCTAACATGTACAGAACAGCATCAGGGGCTCCGGGTCCGGAGTATTATCAGCAACAAGCGGATTATAAGATAGACGTTGAATTAGATGATAAAAACCAACGCCTTTACGGTTCGGAAACCATTACTTATACCAATAATGCCAAAGAAGCCTTAGATTATTTATGGGTGCAATTGGATCAAAATGAAAAAGCCAGAAACTCCAATTCGCCGTTGGTGGAAAACAGTAAAACCGATCCGGCCATTTCGGCGCAAGCTTTCTCCAGAAAATATTTAGAAGAAGATTTTGACGGTGGTTTCCGCATCGAATACGTTAAAGATGCCCAAGGCAATCCGATGAAATATACCATTAACCAAACCATGATGCGTATCGAGTTGCCGAAACTATTACAACACAAAGAAAAAATTACGTTTTCCATCAAATGGTGGTACAACATCAACAATTACATTTTAGACGGTGGCCGTTCGGGTTACGAGCACTTCGAAAAAGACGGTAACAACTTGTACGTTTTAGCCCAATTTTACCCAAGAATGGCAGTATACAATGATGTGGAAGGCTGGCAGAACATGCAGTTCTGGGGTTCAGGCGAGTTTGCGCTGACTTTCGGAAACTACGAAGTGAATATCACCGTCCCGGCCGATCATATCATGGAAGCTACCGGAACGTTAATGAACCGCAGCGAAGTTTTTACTCCTGAACAATTAAAACGTTATGCTTTAGCCGAGAAATCATTTGACAAACCGGTAATTGTAGTGACGCAAGCCGAGGCTGAAGCCGCAGAAAAAGGTTTTTCAGACAAGAAAAAAACGTGGAAGTTCAAAGCCGAGAATGTGCGCGATTTCGGGATTTCAACTTCCAGAAAGTTTATCTACGATGCCATGGCGGTAAAAACAGGAAGTACTACTTCTATGGCTATTTCTTTGTATCCGAAAGAGGGTAATCCGCTTTGGGAAGAGTATTCCACTCGTATGGTAGCGCACACTCTAAAAAGCTATTCTAATTATACTTTTGATTATCCTTATCCGAAAGCTGTTTCGGTGAACGCTCGTGATCAGGGTATGGAATACCCAATGATTTGTTGGAATTTCGGTCGTCCGGATGAAACCGGAAAATATTCCGACCAAACCAAATATGGTATGTTAGGCGTAATTTGTCACGAAGTTGGGCACAACTTTTTTCCCATGATTGTCAATTCCGATGAGCGTCAATGGACTTGGATGGACGAAGGCTTAAACTCGTTTATGGAATACTTAGCCGAAAAAACTTTCGATCCTAATTTCCCAACGCGTCGTGGTCCGGCTAAAAATATCATTCCTTACATGAGTGGTGACCAAACCGGTTTAGAACCAATCATGACCAATTCCGAAAGCATTCGTCAGTTTGGCAACAATGCTTACGGGAAACCGGCTACAGCACTGAATATTTTGCGCGAAACCATTATGGGCCCGGAATTGTTTGACTACGCCTTTAAAACCTACGCCAATCGATGGAAATTCAAACATCCAACACCGGAAGATTTCTTTAGAACTATGGAAGATGCTTCGGCAGTTGATTTGGATTGGTTTTGGAGAGGTTGGTTTTACACAACAGATTACAATGACATCGGAATCAAAGAAGTGAAAAAATACTTTGTGAGCAATAATCCGTCAAAAGAGGTGAGCGATTTTATGAAAACCAGACGCCGTCGTGATTCCAGAACAGGTCCAATGGTGTACATGATTGCAGAAGGCAGTGCCGATTACAAACCGGAATTGAACAAGCCATTCAAAATTACCGATTTCCAAGCGTTAGATGAGTATGTCAATAAGAACTTTACTGCCGAAGAAAGAGCCAAGCTTAACGAACCTAAGTATTTCTATCAGGTGACTTTCGATAAACCGGGCGGATTGGTAATGCCGATTATCGTTGAAATTACTTTTGAAGACGGAACCAAAGAAAACCATTATTTCCCGGCGCAAATTTGGCGTATGAACGACAAAGAAGTCAACCGTACTTTTGCCACCCAAAAAGCGATTGCCAAGATTGTTGTGGATCCGAAAGAGGAAACAGCTGATATCGATACGGCAAACAATACTTGGCCAAAAACAGCGGAGAAATCTAAGTTTGATTAACTTAAGTTTGTAACTTTGCAATCTCATTAAAAGAATTTTTAAGATATGCTCGGATTTGGTTTTGGCGAATTAATTTTTATCATCTTCATCGCTTTGATGTTATTCGGTTCTGATAAAGTGCCCGAAATAGCCAGAACGTTGGGGAAGATTATGGCACAACTTAAAAATGCCACTAACGAAATTAAGTCTGAAATTCAGAAAAGTGCTGAAGTACAAGAATTAGATGATTCTGTGAAAAGCATCACCGGGACTTTTACTGAAGAGGTTGATAAAGTAAAAAGCAGCGTAGATCAAGGCATTTTGCCCGAAATCAAACAAGCTGCCGAAGACATCGAGTCAATGTCCGGTCCGATCAAACGCCAAATGTAATGCTCGAAAGAATCATCCAACTCGACAAGCAAGTCTTGGTTTATCTTAACGGATTAGGTTCGGAACAATGGGATTGGTTGTGGTTGATAATTACCAAACAACTGAATTGGGCACCTGTATTTATTTTGGTTTTTTACCTGCTGCAAAAAAAAATCGGTTGGAAAAATTTTGGCTACTACGTTCTTTTTATAGCCGTGATGGTGCTGATTTGCGACCAAACTGTCAATCTTTTCAAATACAGTTTTGAACGGTTACGGCCTTGTAATGATTTGGAAATAGGGGAAATTATTCGCCGAGTTAAGACCAGTAGTTCCTTTAGTTTTTTCTCCGGTCATGCTACAAACTCTATGGCATCAACAGTACTGACGTTCCTGATTTTAAAACGCTACTACAAACACGCTTACTTACTGTTTTTATTCCCGTTGATTTTTGCTTACAGTCGCATTTACCTGGGCTTGCATTTTCCTACGGATATTTTAACCGGTTACACCTTTGGAGCTACTTGCGGGTACATTGCTTACAGGTTGTACGCAAAATACATCTTTCGTACTTCGTAATTCGCACTTCCAATTTTTATTTTATTCTCGACACCGTTAATCCGTCGCGGATAGGCAACAAAACGGTTTCTACTCTCGGATCATTTTTCAGCAACTGATTGTATTCCATGAGCAGTTTGGTTGTTCTGTCGTTGGCTTTCACTTCTTCCACCACTTTGCCGCTCCACAACACGTTATCGGATAAAATAATACCACCTTTGTTCATAATCGGGACAATGGCGTGGAAGTAGTTGATGTAATTGTCCTTATCAGCATCAATAAAGACCAAGTCGTAGTTTTTACCCAAAGTCGGGATAATATCCAAAGCCGGACCTAAATGTTGGAAAATTTGATTGCCCCATTGGCTACGGTCGAAATATTTTCGTTGAAAGTCAACCAATTCTTCATTCACGTCTATGGTGTCAATGGTGCCATTTTCCGCTAAACCTTCGGCCAAACACAAAGTGGCATAACCCGTATAAGTTCCGATTTCCAAAATGTTGGTCGGATGGATGATTTTCGACAACATACTCAAAACGCGACCTTGAAAATGCCCACTCAACATCCGAGGTTGCAAGATTTTCAAATGGGTTTCTCGGTTTAACTGTGCCAACAATTCGGGTTCGTCTTGCGAATGTTTCGTTACGTAATCATCTAATTCGTCGGAAAGGAAATGCATAGGAATAATTTTCGATAGCCAAAATTACAAATTCCAAAATTAGTATTTCAACTTTATGACTAACTTTGCGCCATGGAAATCGAGAAAAAAGACATCCGAAGTTTGACCAAAACCCAATTGCGTGATTTTTTTGTGGCCAACGGCGACAAAGCATTTCGCGGCAATCAGGTGTACGAATGGCTGTGGAGCAAAGCTTCGCACAGTTTTGAGGATATGACCAATGTGTCGAAAGAAACTCGAGCCATGTTAGAAGCCCACTTTGTAATCAACCATGTCAAAGTCGATCAAATGCAACGCAGTGAAGACGGCACTGTCAAAAATGCGGTTCGTTTGCACGACGGCTTGGTTGTGGAAAGCGTTTTGATTCCAACTGAAACCCGAACTACTGCTTGTGTTTCCAGTCAGGTTGGCTGTAGCTTAGACTGTAATTTTTGCGCTACTGCTCGCTTAAAAAGAATGCGAAACCTGGAACCGGGCGAGATTTACGATCAAGTGGTAGCCATCGACAGGGAAAGTCGGTTGTACTATGACCGACCGCTATCGAACATTGTTTTTATGGGAATGGGCGAGCCTTTGATGAATTACAATAATGTGATGAAAGCCATCGATATGATTACTTCGGAAGAAGGTTTAGGGATGTCGCCCAAACGCATTACGGTTTCTACTTCAGGCGTTTCTAAGATGATTAAAAAAATGGCCGATGATGAGGTTAAATTCAAACTCGCCGTATCCTTGCATTCGGCTATCGAATCGACTCGAAACCACATCATGCCGTTTACCAAAAACTTTCCGCTGCCGGAATTACGGGAAGCCTTGCAATATTGGTATCAAAAAACCAAAAGTAAAGTGACTTATGAATACGTGGTTTGGAAAGGCATTAATGACGACAAAGCCTCTGTTGATGCCTTAGTAAAGTTCTGCAAATATGTACCGTGTAAAGTCAATCTAATAGAATACAATCCGATAGACGACGGTGAGTTTCAGCAAGCCTCAGAGGAAGCCATCAACCAATACATCACCGCTTTGGAACGCAATGATATAGTCGCTAAGGTGCGTCGTTCACGCGGGAAAGATATTGATGCGGCTTGCGGTCAATTGGCCAACAAATCTTAAAAAAAACTCCCGACAATTTGTCGAGAGTTTCTTCCTTATATAACTAAGTCAACTAAAATTAATTTCCTAGAGTGATTGTGGTGCTGTTTCCGTTCACAGTCAAAGTTGCTTGGTTGTCACAATCGCCGTTACCGTAATCTAAAGTAGCGGTATTATTATCTCTTACGGTGGTAATTACACCACTTACAATATGCGGACAGTTAGCTTCTGCTCTTAACGGAGTAGTGATGGTAGATGTTCTCGTTCCGGCAGGGAAAGTGGTGGTCCAGTTTCCGGAGATGGTAAACACATTGTCAGCCCAAATCATCGGTGTACCAAAGCCTTCAATCATTTCGCGGATTCTGTTTCCAACTCGGTGGTACTCATTTCCGTTAGGGAATGTTACATGCATGTCTATGCTCATATTGGCTACCGGATGCGGTGCTGCTTGAGCTGAAGTGCTTTGAATAGAACGAACCACAGTGCGATTGCCTTCTACTAAAATGTCATTGTGATGGAAATCTACAAAACTATAGCTGATGGTTTGTGACGGCGCGTCAAAGTTAAAACTTCCGCTTACAATAATAGTTCCGTCTAGAACATTACCGTTAGGCAATTCGCAGTTGTCAAAGGTTAAGGTTCTGGTCCAACTGTTAGCAGTCAACTGAATGTCAACCGTTACACATGAAGGCAATGCCGAAACTTCTTGACTGTTTCTTCCGGCCGATGGATTGGCTTGTAAAGCAAATTGTTCATCTACAATTTTGCTAACATCTTCCGTTACCAAGTCGATTTTCGCATTGACTTTCGCGTCACTTAAATCATTTGAAGCAGCATTGTTGCTGTCATCTTTGCTACAGCTTAGCGCTAAAACTGCTATGGCAGTACTCAATATTAGACTTTTAATTTTCATATGTTTTTTAATTTTTGGTTCTCTGCTTTGAATGCTAAGTTTAAAAAAGGTTTAATCAAATGTAAATATTTTTTTCAAACGAAGCCATTGTTGTATCTTTGAATGCCCGATGGAACTCGGTGCTTTTGTTAATGAATATCACTTCGCAAATAAAACAGCCTATACAAGCCGAAATGGAGCTTTTCGAAAAAAAGTTCTACGAATCGATGACTTCTAAGGTTGCGCTTTTAAACCGAATCACCTATTATATTGTCAATCGCAAAGGCAAACAAATGCGTCCAATGTTTGTGTTTTTGGTAGCCAAAATGCTCTCTGAGAAAGGCGAAGTAAACGAACGAACTTATCGAGGTGCCTCGGTAATCGAGTTGATTCACACAGCAACTTTGGTGCATGATGATGTGGTTGATGATAGTAATCGCCGTCGAGGATTCTTTTCCATCAATGCGTTGTGGAAAAACAAAATTGCCGTTTTGGTTGGCGATTATTTGTTGTCCAAAGGTTTGTTGCTTTCTATTGATTATGGCGATTTCGATTTGCTTCGAATCATCTCGGTAGCGGTTCGAGAAATGAGTGAAGGCGAATTACTGCAAATAGAAAAAGCCCGAAGATTAGATATTGTAGAAGAAGTATATTACGAAATCATCCGCAAAAAAACGGCTACTTTAATAGCGTCGTGTTGTGCTCTCGGTGCCAAGTCGGTTTCGGAAGATGAAACGCAAGTAGAAGCCATGCGAAAATTTGGCGAGTTGATAGGAATGGCATTCCAAATCAAAGATGATTTATTCGATTACACGGATGACGCTATCGGCAAACCAACAGGAATTGACATCAAAGAACAAAAAATGACCTTGCCACTCATTTATGCATTGAACCATTGTACCGATAAAGAAAAGAGTTGGTGTATCAATTCGATTAAAAACCACAATAAGGACAAGAAACGCGTTAAGGAAGTTATCCAATTCGTTAAAGACAAAAACGGTTTGCAATATGCCGAGCAAAAAATGTTGCAGTTTCAGGAAGAAGCACTCCAAATTCTTCAAAATTTTCCCCAATCCGAATACAGAGATGCGCTTTCACTCATGGTGAATTACGTTATTGAAAGAAAAAAATAATTTTTTTAAAAAAATATTGGCCACTGCAAAGCCTTTATTTTACTGGGGTTTTTAATTTTCGAATCTCCAAATTGAAAAAATTTCAAATGATGATGCAACCCTTTTTCATTGACATTCGTCTATGCTAATAGAAACACTAACCAATAGTTTTGAAAGTAATCAACTTACATAAAGACGAGAAAGAATTGATCGAATTGGCTGTCGAAAACAATCGGCATGCACAACATCAGATTTATTCGAAATTCGCTCCTAAAATGCTGAGTGTTTGCCGTCAGTACATTAAAGATGTGCACCAAGCGGAAGATATTATGATTACGGCGTTTATGAAAGTGTTTACCAATCTGAAAAATTTTGAACACAAAGGCAGTTTCGAAGGTTGGATTCGCCGCATTATGATTAACGAGTGTATTTCGTTTATCCGAGTGCAAAAGAAAGTGAAGTTTATTGAAGACGAGACTTATTTCGAAGAGCGACATAACAATATTGAAAGTCAGTTTTCGGTGGAAGATATTCAGTTTTTAATTGACAATTTACCCGATGGCTATCGTATGATTTTCAATTTGTATGCTATTGAAGGATTCAAGCATCACGAAATAGCGACCATGCTGAACATTAGTGAAGGTACCTCGAAATCGCAATTGTCACACGCTCGAAAAATGCTCCAAGACCACATCATTAAATTAAAAAATTACCACAATGGAACCGAATAAATTAGAAAAACAATTCAGAGACCAACTGAATGCCAGAGAAATTCAGCCGTCCGCCCAAGCTTGGGACCGATTGGATGCCATGCTTTCGGTAGCCGAAGAAAAAAAAACAAGAAAACCTTTTGGCTTTTTGTTTATTGCTGCCGGTATTTTGGTTTTAGTAACGCTTGGTTTGTTTTTTTTCAATCAAAACGATACTGTAATCAGTACTCCGAATACAATAGTAGGAACGGAAACTAAAAACGATACGGCTCAAAATCCTGCTGAAATCAGAACTACGTCCATCGTTGAAAGTCAAAAACAAAATAAAGCAGTAGCTGCTTCTGATGTTCAACCCACAACCCACAACAATGTCACCCTGAGCGCAGTCGAAGGGCAACAAAAAAGAACTAATCGTCAAGGAGTTTCAATCCAAAATCAATCACCAAAATCCAATCAAATCATCAGAGACAAAACCATCGAATACCAAGTTTCTTCGGATGTAGCACTTAAAGAGTTGCCCAAAATAATGGAGCAAAAAGAAATCGTTATCCGAAAAGAAGTCAAAGCCAAATCCGACGAAAGTTTGTTAGCCGATTTAGACCATAAAGTCAAAGAATCAACCAACAAAACGGCAACGGTAAAAGTCGATGCTAAAAGCTTGCTGTCACAAGTCGATGGCGAAGTCGAGTACAGCTTCCGCGAAAAAATGCTCCAAAAAATCAACAAAAACTACCAAGAAGTGAAAGTGGCATTGGCCAACCGAAACAACGAATAGCAATCATTAATCATATTTAAATTAATTACCATGAGAAATTTTACCATTTACTTAGCACTCTTCCTATGTCTTTTAGCAAACAAAACTATGGCACAGGAAACTTTTGAAGCCAAAGCTAGAGCTATAGCTGAAAAGATTGAAAGCATTACTAAAGAAGAAAAAGCAGCGCTTAAAGCTGAAATTGAAGCCGTGAATAAAGAATTGGAAGCCGGAACAATTACCAAAGAACAAGCCGATGCCAAGAAGTTGCTTTTAGCCGAAACCCGTTCCAAAAATATCGAAACCCGCGTTGGTCAAGCGCAGGATGAATTGAAAGAATTGGTGAATCAAAAAGTAGAAGGGAAAATCAAAGAAGGTAAAAACCATTACTTTTCTGTAGTCATCAAACGCGATTCTATTCGCAAAATCTTGGGTGAAAGAAGAACTACTTCTCAATTCGTTTTCGCTGCCGGAGTGAACAACTTGGTGACTGATGGCAGTGTGGCTAATTCCGATTTCAGATATTGGGGTTCGCACTTCTACGAATGGGGTTTTACCTCGAATACACGCTTGTTTAAAAACCATAATTTGTTGCACTTAAAATACGGGATGTCGGTAATGTACAACAACTTGCGTCCAACGGATAACCGTGTATTTGTGACCAATGGCGATCAAACCAACTTGGAGACTTTCGGGTACAATCTTAAAGATTCTCGTTTGCGCAACGTGTTTGTAACTGTTCCGCTTCACTTGGAATTCGACTTTACCAAAGCCAAGGAAAAAGATGGTAAAAAAATCTTCAGAACGCATCAAAGTGTTCGTTTCGGAATCGGTGGTTATGCCGGAATGCGTGTGAAATCAAAACAAAAGTTATGCTACGAACTTGACGGAAATGATATTTCAGTAAAAGAAAAAGGCGATTTTAATGTGAACGATTTTATCTACGGTGTGAGCACTTACATCGGTTACGGCGAAACCAGTTTGTATTTGAAATACGATTTGAATCCGATGTTCAAAGACAACGCCATCAAGCAAAACAACATTTCCTTGGGTGTGCGCTTCGACTTCAATTAATTTGATTAGGTTAGTTTATACTTCAAAAAGATGTTTCAGCAATGGAGCATCTTTTTTTATTTTAAATTTTAAATTTTAAATTCTGAATGTGTAAATTTACCCTCTTTGATTTTTTTATGATTTCTAACAATCTAACAATCTAACAATCTAACAATCTATTTTGATTACCCGCGAAACCATAGACAAAGTTTTTGAAACTGCTCGAGTAGAGGAAGTCATTGGCGATTTCGTTCAGCTCAAGCGTGCGGGCAGTAATTTTAAAGGGTTGAGTCCGTTTTCCGATGAGCGCTCGCCGTCTTTTATGGTGTCGCCCGTGAAGCAAATTTGGAAAGATTTCAGTTCCGGAAAAGGCGGTAGTGTGGTGACTTTCCTGATGGAACACGAGCATTTCACCTATCCGGAAGCCATTCGGTATTTGGCCAAAAAATACAATATTGAAATCGAAGAAACTGAAGTTTCTTTGGAAGACAAAATAGAAGCCAATGAAAAAGAAAGTCTGTATTTGGTTTCGGAATTCGCCAAAACCTATTTTCATGACACGCTTTTAAACACCGAAGAAGGCAAAGCCATTGGCTTGTCTTATTTCAAAGAAAGAGGTTTTACCAACGAAACCATTGCCAAGTTCGGTTTGGGTTATTCGCCCGAAACTTGGGATGCCTTTACCAAAGAAGCGCTGTCTAAAGGCTATCAATTAGAGTTTTTAGAGAAAGTAGGATTAACCATTACGCGTGAAGACGGCAAGCATTTTGACCGATTTAAAGGTCGCGTGATGTTCCCAATCCAGAGTTTGTCCGGCAGAAATTTGGGCTTTGGTGGCCGTATTTTGACCAACGATAAAAAAGCAGCCAAATACCTTAATTCACCTGAAAGCGATATTTACCATAAGAGCAAAGTCCTTTACGGGATTTTCCATGCCAAGCAAGCCATCGCCAAACAAAATAATTGTTATTTGGTAGAAGGGTATACCGATGTAATTCAGCTGCACCAAGCCGGCATAGAAAACGTGGTAGCGTCCTCGGGTACGGCTTTAACGCCGGATCAAATTCGCTTAATCAATCGCTTGACCAAAAATATTACGGTGCTTTTTGACGGAGATGCCGCCGGATTGCGTGCTTCTATTAGAGGTATCGATTTGATTTTGGAAGAAGGTATGAACGTTAAAGTCTGTACCTTTCCTGATGGCGACGATCCGGACAGTTTTGCCCGAAAAAATTCGTACGACGATTTAGTACAATATTTAGAAAACAACGCCAAAGATTTTATACAGTTCAAAGCTTCGTTATTGATGAACGAGGCGAACAATGATCCGATTAAGAAAGCCGATTTGATTCGGGATATGGTGGTGAGTATTTCTAAAATTCCGGACCGGATTAAGCGCGAAATCTACATACAGGAAACCGCGCGTATCATGGATATTTCCGAGCAGGTTTTACTGAATACTTTGGCGCAATTGGTGCAAAAGGACATTACCGAAGCAGGAAAGAAACAAAAGCAAGAGCAAAAGGCTTTTGAAGTGGTCAAGAACGAACCGCAAGTCAGTCAGGAACGCGTTAATATCATTTATGAACTGGAACGTAAAATTCTCGAAATGCTGTTGCTTTACGGTTCTCAAGAAGCGGATTTTGATGATTATATTTTAAAAGCCAACGAAGAAGGTGAAATGGTAGAAGAGAAGGAGACCAATACCTACAAGGTTTTCCAAAGAATTTATTTGAGTTTACAGGAAGATGAAGTAGAATTGGCTCATCCGACTTTTAAAGAGATATACAGCGATTTAATTCAATATTACAACCAAAATGAGGTGTTTAACGTAGAACACTATCTGATGCAGTTGTCTCCGGAACATTCCCAAGTGGTTACTGATATTTTGATGTCGGAAGAAAGAGAGTTGCTTCATAATTGGGAAACGAAACACATATATGTCAAAACCAAAACGCAAAATGTTGGGCAATATGTTTCGGAAACGATTATTTCGCTTCGGGAATATTTAATCAATAAGTTGATTCAAGATTTGATGGGTTCGTTTCAGGCGGAACCGGAAACCGATTTGGAAGAACTTAAAACAATGATCAACGATTACAACAAGCTTAAAGTGAGTTTGACCAATAAAATAGGAAGAATACGTTCCATATACTTATAAAAAAACCCCGAATTTCGGGGTTTTTTAATTTTAAACGATTTCCAATGTTTTGGCTTTGTTTACCAAGTCAACTAAGTTAGTCACGTTGAGTTTGGTCAATAAACGAAGCTTGTGCGTACTGATGGTTTTTTCGTTAAGCGCTAAAATCTTAGCAATTTCATTGTTTTTCTTACCGTCGCTTAGGAAACGCAACACCTCGATTTCTCTGTTCGAAAGTTTTCGATACAAACGCTCCGATTTGTTTTGTTTAGCAATCAACGCTAAGTTTCTCTTGATTTCTTCATTTAGGATAATTTGCCCTTGGTGAACTTTCACAATGGTTATTCCTAAATTCTCAAGTTTTGATGTCTTGTGAACATATCCTGCACATCCGGCTTTAATGGCGTTAGGCGCATAAATTTGCTCCGACAAACTACTGAAAACAATAACTTTGGTTTTCGGGAAGTTTCTAATGATCGACTTGATTTCGTAAATACTCTTCAGTCCTTCAAGCTCTAAGTCTATAATTAGGACGTCAATTTCTTTGTTTCTCAAAGCATCTGGGACCATGAAAAAATTCCCTACATTGGATACGATGCTAATTTCAGGATGATCCTTAAAATAAGCTTTCATTCCAAAGTGTACAACCGGAAAGTTATCCGCAATACATACATTTATCATAATTGTGGTATTTGATAAAAATTAATAGAAATTTACTGTAAAGTTAAAAAATAATATTATTAAAATGTTAAAAAAAATAGCATTTATTTAAAGATTTCAGGAATCAAACAAACCGGTATAGGGTTCATTTTATGCTGATTTATCTTATGTAATCGACTGTATATCTCAAAAACTTCTTTATTTCTGCCTTCAAAATCGGTCGCTTTTTTTCCGGCTTCAGCGGCTAACATAGCCCATTCTAATTCATCATAACTGGCGCCTAACTGGTCTTCATCGGTTCTCGAATCGCCAAACAAACCATCGGTTGGTGCTGCTTTTTGTATGGATTCAGGAATCTTTAAATACGCTCCCAATGCATACACATCACTTTTCATTAAATCGGCAATCGGACTCAAATCAACACCGCCATCCCCATACTTAGTGTAAAAACCAACACCAAAATCTTCCACTTTATTCCCCGTTCCGGCAACCAATAAGCCATGAATTCCGGCAAAATAATACAACGTGCTCATTCGCAATCTAGCTCTTGTATTGGCTAGAGACAAATTCAATTTGCCTTCGTCTTCCGAACTCGGAACCGCTTTTTTAAACGTTTCAAATACTTCGGTCAAATTCGCTTCCGCGTGTTTTACATTCGGAAATCGCTTTTGCAACTGTTCAATATGTTCTCTGCCACGGCTCACTTGACTGCTGTCTTGGTGTATCGGCATTTCAATACACCAGGTAGTCAAGCCGGTTTGCGCACACAAAGTTGAGGTTACTGCCGAGTCAACTCCGCCCGAAATTCCTACTACAAAACCATTTACTTTTGCAATTGTAGCGTAATTCTTTAACCATGAAACAATATGGGTATTAGTTTCCCCTACCTTAAGATTGCTTTTTTTAGCCATTTTTTTATGAAAATTTTTAAAAACTGAAATGTATATTTGCAAATGTAAAAAAACGCAAACTTTCAATTGCTTGTTTTCTGATATTTAATCCCTATGATGAAAAAGTATTTCACAATAGTATTACTGGTTGTTTTGATGGTTTCCTGCGATAAGAAATCCAAGGTGGAAAAAGCGGTTGAAGCCATTCCGGTTGCCTTGAAAGTAGACCGTTTTGATCAAGCTTTTTTTGAAGCCAAACCAAACGAGTTGGCCAATTTAAAAGCCGAGTACCCATTTTTTTTCCCCGAAGGCACGCCGGATGCGGTCTGGATTGATAAAATGCAAAATAAAGATTGGAGAGCATTGTATGCTGAAGTCCAAAAGAAATTCCCGGATTTTAACAAGCAAACTACAGAGATAGAGGACTTGTTCAAACATTTCAAATACTATTTCCCGGAAACGGTGATGCCTAAAATTTACACTGTTATAGCCGAAATGGATTATCACAACAAAGCCATTTATGCCGATGATAAATTAATTATCGCTTTGGAGCTGTACTTAGGGAAGTCGCATCAATTTTACACTTTTCCGGAATATTTGAAACAAAATTTTGAAGAGCGCCAAATGATGCCGGATATCGTATCAAGTTTTGCTGTTCGAAAAATTCCGCCGCCTACAGAGAAAACCTTGTTGGCCAATATGATTTACTACGGCAAGGAACTTTATATGAAAGATATTATGCTGCCGGATTATACAGATGCCGAAAAAATGGGATATACGCCGGAGCAAATTACTTGGAGTCAAGAAAATGAAAGTTACATTTGGCGCTATTTTATAGAAGAAGATTTGTTGTTCAGTACCGATGCCAAACTAGAGAATCGTTTTGTCAACATGGCCCCGTTTTCCAAGTTCTATCTCGAAATTGACAATGAATCGCCGGGTAGAATAGGACAGTGGATCGGATGGCAAATTGTCCGCTCCTTCATGGAAAATAACGAAGTGAGTTTGCAGGAAATGCTAAAAATGGATGCCAAACAAATCTTCGATAGATCAAAATATAAACCTAAGAAAAATGAGTAATACCATCAAATCCGAAATAAAATTCAACGTCGAACTCGACGAAAACAGAATTCCCGAAAAACTCACATGGACGGCTCAAGACGGCGGAGTTGATCAAGAAGAAGCCAAAGCCTTGATGTTGTCTATTTGGGACAGCAATGCGCAAGAAACCCTTCGTATTGATTTGTGGACCAAAGATATGCCGGTAGATGAAATGAAAAAGTTTTTCCATCAAACCTTAGTGGCCATGGCAGATACGTTTCAACGAGCAACCGGCGATGAAAAAATGGTGGATACTATGAAGGATTTTTGTGATTACTTTGCGGAGAAAATGGAGTTGAAAGGGTAGCGTTTATAATTCGCCACTTTTAAACACCTGCGCATTGACATCGTCAATAAAAGCCAATAGCTCATCTCTTCCTGTGCTCTCCAAAGAAGAAGTTACAAAGTGCTGTGGCATTTCTTCCCAATTATTGGCTAACAATGCTTTACGGTAAGCCGCAACATGCGCGTCAATTTTACCACGACTGATTTTGTCGGCTTTGGTAAAAATCAGGCAAAACGGCACTTCGATTTCGCCTAAATAATTGATGAAATCCAAGTCGATTTTTTGCGCCTCTAAACGAATGTCAATCAGCACAAAAGCACAAACCAATTGTTCTCTTTTTTCAAAATAATCGGTGATGAATTGCTGAAAAACATCTTTTGTTTTCTTAGAAACACGCGCATAACCGTAACCCGGCAAATCGACCAAAAACCAATTGGAATTGATTTTAAAATGATTAATCAACTGGGTTTTTCCCGGTCTTCCTGAAGTTTTAGCCAAATTTTTATGATTGGTCAGCATGTTAATCAACGAAGATTTTCCAACGTTGGAGCGACCAATAAAAGCGTATTCCGGCAATGGTTCTTTCGGACACTTGCTGGCGTCGGAGTTGCTGATGATAAATTCGGCAGTATTAATTTTCATAGTGTTTCGGTAAAAACAAAAAAGTCCAAAACGGACTCTTTGTAAATTATAAATGAACCTCTTTAAGCCACTCGTCTAACAAACGATTGAACTCGTCCGGATGTTCCATCATGGCCGCATGACCACATTTGTCAATCCAATACAAAGCCGAATTCGGCATCAATTTATGAAATTCCTCGGCTACTTGAGGTGGTGTTACTTGGTCGTTTCTTCCCCAAATCAAGCAAGTTTTAACGTGCATTTTAGGTAAGTCTTTGGCCATATTATGACGGATTGCGCTTTTGGCTATCGTTAAAGTTTTTAAAACTTTAATGCGATCGTTGACTACAGCAAAAACTTCATCTACTATTTCTTTGGTGGCCACCTTAGGGTCGTAAAAAACGGCTTCTGCTTTTTGTTTGATGTATTCATAATCTCCTCGTTTCGGATAACTGTCGCCCATGGCGCTCTCGTAAAGTCCGGAACTTCCGGTTAACACCAAACCCGCCACTTTTTCAGGGTACATTTTAGAATGGTATAAAGCAATGTGTCCACCCAATGAATTGCCCAACAAAATCACACGGTCAAATCCTTTAAAAGTGATAAAGTCTTTCACGTATTTGGCAAACGCTTTCACGTTGGTTTTCAGAATGTTTTGAGTGTAAATAGGCAATTCGGGAATGACAACTTTGTAACCTCTTTTGGAGAAATAATCGGCTACCCCGTTAAAGTTACTCAAGCCGCCCATTAATCCGTGTAAAACAACAATAGGCGTGCCTTCTCCGACTTCAAAATAGGTATATCTTCCTTCTTTTTTAAAATTTCCTTCCATGTAATTTTTTGACTTTTTACCTCGGCAACAAATATATGATTTTATACCTAACAATTATGGTTTACCACTAATATTTCCGTCTTGAAAGTTGATTTTTCAATCGCTTTTTTCAAAACAGCAACCTCAATTTTTAGTTGACTTATACTCTGTTTTTTTTAGCTCAAAAAATTAATTTTTGTCAACAATATAGCTAATAATGAGTTTTTTATCTCTTTTTTTCTGTTCCTGTTCGGATTTGTTAAACAATCATCAATAATTACCAAAAGATGGCTGTCGGCGATTTTTCTCGGAAAATGGCAGTAAGTGGTAAAACTTATTAACAAAGTGGTAGTTTGTGGTAAATTGTGGTAATAATTTTTATATTTTTGCTGATAACCAAAATAAATAGCAATTGAACTCCATTATCGGAACATATGAGTGCAAAGTTGACGCTAAGGGAAGACTGATGATTCCTTCGGCTTTGAAGAAGCAACTGGCTAATTCTCTTCAAGATGGCTTCGTCTTGAAGCGTTCTGTGTTTCAGCCTTGTTTGGAACTTTATCCAATGGCAGAGTGGAATTTAATGATGCAAAAAATCAATAAGCTTAACCGATTCGTAAAAAAAAATAACGACTTCATCCGCCGCTTTACAGCTGGTGTAAAAATGGTTGAAGTAGACGATTTAGGCCGATTATTGATTCCGAAAGACTTAACGACTTTTAGTCAGATTTCAAAAGATATCGTGCTCTCGTCGGCCGTAAACATTGTGGAGATTTGGGATAAAGATTTGTATGAAAAATCGATTGCCGGTGACGACATTGATTTTGCAGATTTAGCAGAAGATGTAATGGGAAACATAAATGACGACAGCGATGGAATATCATAACCCGGTTTTATTACACGAGACTGTAGATGGTTTAAATATTAAGCCTGATGGCATATATGTCGATGTGACTTTTGGCGGTGGTGGTCATTCCAAAGAAATTTTGCGAAGACTCGGACCTGACGGAAAGTTGTTCGGTTTTGATCAGGATGAAGATGCTTGGAACAACGCCTTGCCGGATGAACGGTTTACTTTGGTTCAAGAGAATTTCAGATACATCAAGCGTTTTTTGAGATTTCATGGTGTGAAAAGCGTAGACGGAATTTTAGCCGATTTAGGCGTTTCATCTCACCAATTTGATGTGCCGGAAAGAGGTTTTTCCACTCGATTTGATGCCGACCTCGATATGCGAATGAGCAAAAGAAACGAGTTGGATGCTTATAAAGTCATCAACGAATACGACGAAAATAACCTGAAAAGAGTGTTTTTGGATTACGGCGAGTTAAAAGTAGCGCCGGCTTTGGCCCGAACCATAGTAGATGCCAGAGAGAAAAAAGACATCAAAACGACCGAAGAACTGAAAACGGTTTTGGCAAAATACCTGCCGGAGAAAGTAAAAAATAAAGTCTTGGCTCAAATCTATCAGGCCATACGAATTGAGGTAAACCAAGAAATGGAAGTGCTCAAAGAGTTCTTAGAGCAATCGCTTGAAATATTGAAACCGGGCGGTCGCTTAAGTGTTATCTCTTACCATTCTTTGGAAGATCGTTTGGTGAAGCGCTTTATGAAAAACGGCCTTTTTGAAGGCGAACCGGAACGCGATTTCTTCGGAAACTTTTCGGTACCGTTCAAATTAGTAGGAAAGTTAATTGTGCCGACAGAAGCCGAAATAAAAATCAACAACAGAGCACGAAGTGCCAAATTAAGAATAGCTGAAAAAATTTAATCCGATGAAAAAAGGTGTTTACAGCATTTTAAAAGCTCGGTTTTTAGTGAATGAAGATGCTACCAAAAATTGGCGTTTCATCGTGTTTTTGATTTTACTGGCCATTTTGATGATTGCCAACGAACACCGTTACGATCAAAAAATCTTCAGAATCGCCGAGCTGACTAACGAAGTCAAAGAATTGCGTTCTGAATTTGTAGACAAACGTTCGGAATTAATGAAATTAAAGATGGAATCGACCGTTTCCGAAAAAATGAAGGAGCGAAATATTTTCCCTTCATCGGTTCCGCCACAAAAAATAAAAATTAAAAAACCAATAGAAAAAAGTTTCTTTCAAAAGCTATGGCAGTAGAAGATAAACATATCTCTTACCGTATTTACCTGGTGGCTTTCTGCTTGTTCTTGATGGCTTTGGCAATTACGTTTAAACTCACTAAAATTCAGTGGGTGGAAGGTGATCATTACCGAAAACTGGCCAAAGAACGAACAGTGAAAAACTTTGTCATTCCGGCGAATAAAGGCAATATTTATTCGGCTGACGGAAGTTTATTGGCAACATCAATCCCTAACTACAACATCCGTTTCGATGCGGTAGCACCGAAGTCGGAGGATTTTGAAACCAACGTAAAACTTTTAGCTGATTCACTTTCCGTAATGTTAGGTAAACCAAGTGGTTTTTACCTAAACCAACTCAAAACCGCACGGGCAAACAAAAACCGCTATTTGTTAATCGCCAAAAAGTTGAGCTATACTCAGTATGTGAAAATTAAAAGTTTTCCATTGTTCAATTTGGGTGCCAACAAAGGCGGTATGATTACGGAACAAAAAACGGTACGCGAACATCCTATTGGGAAAATAGCCGAGAGAACTATTGGTTATGAGAGAGAAGATGAGAACGGAAAGTTAGTCGGGAAAGGCATTGAATGGTCGTTTCGCCATTACTTAAATGGCAAAGACGGTAAAGTCTTGAAACAAAAAATTGCCAAAGGACAATGGAAACCTATACGTGACCAAAATGAAGTAGATCCGCAAGATGGTTATGATGTAATGTCAACTATAGATGTTTACATCCAAGATATTGCGCACCATGCTTTATTGAAGCAGTTGCAAGAATACAAAGCCGATCACGGTTGTGTGGTGGTTATGGAGACCAAAACGGGTAAAATCAGAGCCATTTCTAATTTGGGAAAACTAAGAGAATCCGATTCTACTTATTTTGAAACCACCAATTATGCTATTGCTGAATCTCACGAACCGGGTTCTACTTTCAAGTTGGTCGACATGATTGCTTTATTGGATGACCAAAAAGTCGATACCAGTAAAGTGTATAATACGTTTGGTGGAGTAATCGATTACCGCGGCAAAAAAGTGAGAGATTCTCACGAAGGCGGTTATGGTAGTATCTCTTTAGGCAGAGGTTTTGAGGTGTCTTCGAACACTGTTTTAGTACAAGCGGTTTACGAAAATTACAAAAACAACCCTAAAGAATTTGTAGATCGCATCGATCGTATGGGCTTAAACAAACCACTTGGATTACCCTTCCAAGGTGAAGGTAAACCATACATTCCTCAGCCGGGCGACAAACATTGGAGTGCGATTTCCTTACCATGGATGGCTTTTGGTTACGGAGTTTCGGTTACGCCTTTGCAAACACTAACGTTGTATAATGCGGTAGCGAATAACGGTGAAATGGTAAAACCACAGTTTGTATCCGAAATCAAAGAATGGAACCGAACCATTAAAAAATACAATAAAGAAGTCATTAATCCGAGAATCTGCGCACCTGAAACGATTAAGAAACTAAAAGCAGTATTGACCAATGTAGTCAAAAAAGGAACCGGATCTAAGTTGTATTCTAAAGATTTTTCGATGGCTGGAAAAACCGGAACTGCTCAAGCCAATTACGGTAAAAATGGCGGAAGCGAGAAGCATTACATTTCATCTTTCGTAGGTTTCTTTCCGGCAGAAAACCCTAAGTATTCTTGTATCGTAGTGGTGCACAAGCCAAATACTTCCGGGAATAATTATTATGGTGCCGATGTAGCTGGTCCGGTATTTAAAAGAGTAGCTCAAAAGATCTTTACGGATGCGCCATCCACAAACGAAATCAAAAACTTGAACAAAAAAATCGGCAAGCAAGAGAAAGCTTATGCCGAGTTTGAAACCAAAGCCAATTCCGAATCCAAAGTTGTTCCGAATGTAAAAGGAATGAGCGGTATGGATGCTGTGGCACTTTTAGAAAACATGAAAATGAAGGTTAAAGTCATCGGCTTCGGCAAAGTGAAAAGACAATCCATCCAACCGGGCTCAGCCTTAACCAAAAATCAAATCATCATACTCGAATTATCGTGATTATTTTAAAAGACATATTATACAGAGTAGCCATCGAAGTTGTAAAAGGTTCGACCGAAATGCCTATACACAAAATCGAATTTGATTCCAGAAAAGTGGAAGAAAACGATGTGTTTGTGGCCATACGTGGTACGGTTTCTAACGGACATGACTTTATCGAAAAAGCCATCAACTTGGGCGCTACCGCTATTGTTTGCGATACATTGCCGGAAGTTATCGTTACAGGTGTGACTTACATTCAGGTAAAAGATACCAATACGGCTTTGGCTTATTTGGCGACCAATTATTACGGTAATCCTTCGCAAAATCTAAAGTTAGTAGGCATTACCGGAACCAACGGCAAAACAACGATTGCTTCGCTTTTGTACCAATTGTTCCAAAAAGCTGGTTACAAAGTAGGCTTGTTGTCTACCGTAAAAATTATGGTGAATGATATCGAATACAAAGCCACCCACACGACACCGGATTCGTTAACCATTAACCATTATCTGGCAGAAATGAATGCCGCCGGTGTAGAATATTGCTTTATGGAAGTAAGCTCGCATGGGATTCATCAAAAACGTACCGAAGGCTTACATTTTGCCGGTGGTGTATTTACCAACTTGTCACACGATCACTTGGATTACCACGCAACGTTTGCCGAATACCGAGATGTGAAGAAATCATTTTTCGATCATTTGCCTAAAACGGCTTTCGCCTTGACGAATGTTGATGATAAAAACGGAGCGGTAATGTTCCAAAATACTTCCGCCAGAAAGTTAACGTATGCCTTAAAGTCGTATGCCGATTATAAAGCCCAAATCTTGGAAAACCAATTGTCTGGCTTGTTGCTAAAGATTAATGAAAGTGAAGTTTGGGTGCGATTGATTGGCACTTTTAACGCCTACAATTTATTGGCTATTTACGGAACAGCAGTTGAACTAGGTTTGGATAAGTTAGAAGTATTGCGATTGTTATCTGAATTGGAGAGCGTGTCCGGAAGATTCCAATACATCGTATCCGATCAAAAAATTACGGCTGTAGTTGATTATGCACACACACCGGATGCTTTGGAAAATGTAATCAAAACGATTAACGACATCCGAACCAATAACGAACAATTGATTACAGTAGTAGGTTGCGGTGGCGACAGAGACAAAACGAAAAGACCTATTATGGCGCACATTGCCAGCAGCATGAGCAACAAGGTCATCATCACTTCGGACAACCCAAGAACAGAAGATCCGATTGACATTATAGCCGATATGGAAAAAGGTGTTGAGCCGCAAAATCAAAAGAAAACCTTGTCCATAGTCGACCGTAAACAAGCCATTAAAACCGCTTGTCAGTTGGCCGGACCAAACGATATTATCCTAATCGCCGGAAAAGGACACGAAACCTACCAAGAAATTCAAGGCGTTCGCCACGATTTCGACGATATGAAAATTGTAAAAGAACTATTAGAACAGCTAAATAAATAAACCTATGCTATATTATTTATTTGAATACCTCGACAAAACTATGGATGTGCCCGGAACCGGGGTATTCCAATACATTACGTTTCGCTCGGCTTTGGCCTTAATCTTGTCGCTGATGATTTCTACCATTTACGGAAAAAAAATCATCAACTTCTTAAGAAACCAGCAAGTTGGGGAAACGGTGAGAGAATTAGGTTTAGAAGGCCAAACCCAAAAAGCAGGAACGCCAACAATGGGTGGTTTAATCATCATTATCGCTACGTTGATTCCGGTGATTTTGCTAACCAAACTCAATAATATTTATATCATCTTGTTGATTGTTACCACACTTTGGATGGGAACTATCGGTTTTATCGACGATTACATCAAAATCTTCAAGAAAGACAAACAAGGTTTAAAAGGGATTTTCAAAGTAATCGGGCAGGTTGGACTCGGATTAATAGTGGGTTCTGTATTGTACTTCCATCCGGGTGTAACGGTGAGAGAACGTTCGAATACGCCTATCACTTTCAATCAAACGCAAAATGTTATTAACCAAGCACCGGTGGAAAAAAAGTCAACCACCACGACCATTCCGTTTGTTAAAAATAACGAGTTGGATTACGCTAAAATCATTGCTTGGACCGGAGATGGTTACGAAAATTGGGCGTGGTTGGTATTTATTCCGATTGTGATTTTCATCATCACAGCAGTGTCTAACGGAGCCAATTTGACTGACGGAATCGACGGTCTGGCCGCAGGAACATCCGCCATATCTGTACTCGCATTAGGGATTTTTACCTTCGTTTCGGGGAATCTTATTTTGTCGAGTTACTTAAATATTATGTACATCCCGAATTCGGGTGAAATGACGGTTTTCATTTCTGCATTTGTTGGAGCGCTAATCGGATTTCTATGGTACAACTCCTTTCCGGCCTCGGTATTTATGGGCGACACAGGAAGTTTAACCATAGGCGGAATCATAGCCGTATTGGCCATTTCAGTTCGCAAAGAAATGTTATTGCCGGTGTTGTGTGCCATCTTCTTTGCTGAAAATTTATCAGTAATCATTCAGGTGGCTTATTTCAAATATACCAAGAAGCGTTTTGGTGAAGGCCGACGGGTTTTCCTAATGTCACCTTTGCACCATCATTACCAAAAGAAAGGCTATCACGAAAGTAAAATTGTAACCCGATTTTGGATTGTAGCCATCTTATTAGCCATTGTTTCTATTGTGACTTTAAAATTGAGATAGCATGAAGCGATTGGTTGTACTGGGCGGAGGCGAAAGTGGTGTGGGAACCGCCATTTTAGGAAAGAAAGAAGGCTATGAAGTATTCGTGTCCGATTTCGGAAAAATAACAGAGAAATACAAAAACGTTCTTACACAATATAACATCGATTGGGAAGAGGAAAAGCACACGGAAGCTTTGGTTCTAAATGCCGATGTAGTGATGAAAAGCCCCGGAATTCCGGACAAAGCGCCGATGGTAAAAAAATTGGTTGAAAAAGGAATACCGGTCATTTCTGAAATCGAGTTTGCTTATCCGTTTACCAAAGCGAAAACCATCGGGATTACAGGAAGCAACGGTAAAACAACTACCACCATGCTAACGTATCATTTGCTCAAAGAAGGCGGACTGAACGTAGGCCTAGGAGGGAATATCGGAAAAAGCTTTGCCTGGCAAGTGGCCGAAGAAAACTACGATTACTATGTGTTGGAATTAAGCAGTTTTCAGTTGGACGGCATCATCAATTACAAACCGGACATTGCGTTGTTAACCAACATCAGTCCCGATCATTTAGACCGATATGAGTATCAATATGAAAATTATATCGCCTCTAAATTCAGAATCACAATGAATCAAACGGAAGCTGATTTTTTCATCTATGATGCCGATGACGAAGCGATAGCTGAATGGTTAAAAAACAATAAAACAAAAGCACAAACTATACCTTTTTCGTTATCAAAAACTTTTGAAAACGGAGCCTTTATTAAAAACGACGACACTATGGACATTATCATCAACAACGAAGAATTTGAAATGAAAACCGCTGACATTTCATTGGAAGGAAAACACAACATGAAGAACGCTATGGCCGCTACCTCTGTAGCCCAACTGATGAAGATCAGAAAGCAAACCATACGCGAAAGTTTGTCGAATTTCCAAGGCGTTGAACATCGTTTGGAAAAAGTACTCAAAATTCAAAATGTACAGTACATCAACGACAGCAAAGCCACCAATGTCAATGCGACTTTCTTCGCTTTGGACAGTATGACGGTGCCAACAGTTTGGATTGTTGGAGGTGTGGATAAAGGAAACGACTACAGCGAGTTGATGCCTTTGGTGCGCGAAAAAGTAAAAGCCATCATTTGTTTGGGCTTAGATAATAAAAAAATCATTGATGCCTTCAGCGATGTAGTTGATATGATGGTAGAAGTGGATAATATGCGCGATGCGGTAAACACGGCCAAACACTTAGCGGAAAAAGGTGATGCGGTTTTGTTGTCACCGGCTTGTGCCAGCTTTGATTTGTTCCAAAACTATGAAGACAGAGGAAATCAATTTAAAGCAGCTGTTAAGAATTTATAATCTAAAATATTAGATATTAAATATCAAATATGACAAATGATGAATTAAAAAATAGAACCAAGCAATTCTCTTTGCTCATATTAAATCTAGTATAGAAAATGCCGAATTCAATTTCATCAAGAGTTGTCATTAATCAATTGGCTAAAAGTGCAACTTCTGTCGGTGCAAATTACAGAGCCGTATGTAGAGCAAGAAGTGATAAAGAGTTTGTAGCAAAATTAAATATTGTTTTAGAAGAAGTTGATGAAACACAATTTTGGCTTGAAATTATAACTGAAATGAATTGGTTAAGCAAATCAGAATTAGAGTTTCCTTTAAAAGAATCAAGCGAATTAGTTGCGATTTTTGTCTCAACCCTAAAAACAGTAAATAACCGATTGAACAATAAATGAATATTTAATATTTAAAATTTAATATCTAAAATTAAAAATGAAAGAACTCATTCACAGCTTAAAAGGAGATAAAGTCATCTGGGCCTTCGTGGCCTTGTTGGCGCTATTCTCGTTTATGCCTGTGTTTAGCGCGAGTAGTAATTTGGCTTACATGCGTCATGGTTCCGGAAATGCTTTAACGTATTTGCTCAAACACGGCGCTCAAGTTTTTGTTGGGTTTTTTATTTTATACAAAATTCACAAAGTACCGTATCACTATTTCAGAACCATTTCGCGTGTAATGTTACCGGTGGTTTGGGTTTTATTGA
The DNA here is from genome assembly GCA_002786385.1 of Flavobacterium sp. FEMGT703F. Taxonomy (GTDB): domain Bacteria; phylum Bacteroidota; class Bacteroidia; order Flavobacteriales; family Flavobacteriaceae; genus Flavobacterium; species Flavobacterium cheonhonense. The sequence continues at coordinate 272,945 of PGCN01000012.1, read as the reverse complement.
TATATACTTTGGTCAACGGAAAGGTAATACAAGGTGCTAACGCCAGTCGATGGATTCAAATTCCGTTTATCGGGATTACCTTCCAAACCTCGGCTTTGGCTTCATTAGTGCTCTATGTTTTTGTAGCTCGCTACTTGTCGAAAACCCGTGAAACGCCAATAACCTTACAAAATTCGTTGTGGGAATTATGGACGCCTGTTTTCATCACCATTGCCTTAATCTTACCGGCCAACTTGTCTACTGCAGCCTTGATTTTTGCAATGGTAGTGATGTTGGCGTTTATCGGAAAATATCCAATCAAGTATATTGGAGTGATTTTAGGCGCCGGTATTGTTGGACTGACCTTTTTTATTTTGGTAGCCAAACAATTTCCGGATGCGTTTCCGAATCGTGTAGATACTTGGATCAATCGTATCGATAATTTTACCACAGACAAACCCGATGAAGACGATTACCAAATCGAAAAGGCTAAAATTGCTATAGCGTCAGGTGGTGTTTATGGTCTCGGTCCCGGAAAAAGTGTGCAAAAAAACTTTTTACCGCAATCATCATCCGACTTTATCTACGCCATTATAGTGGAAGAATACGGCTTGTTCGGTGGTATTTTGGTGTTGAGTTTGTACCTATTGTTGTTGTTCCGATTTGTAGTAGCCGCGCATAAAGCCAATTCGCTTTTCGGAAAACTCGTGGTTATTGGTTTAGGTTTTCCAATTGTTTTTCAAGCGATGACCAACATGGCTGTAGCTGTGGAGTTACTGCCGGTAACCGGACAAACTTTGCCACTAATCAGTAGCGGTGGTAGTTCTATTTGGATGACTTGTTTGGCGCTGGGGATTATTTTGAGTGTGACCAAGAAAGAAGAAGAAATTGCCGAAGAGTTAGCTGAAAAACAAAAACGAGAAGACGCTTTACAACGCATGATAGACAAACAATTGCAAGAGGAAGAAGCGGCTGAAAAAGCAGCGGAGCAAGCCGAATTGGAAAGTTATTCCATCCAAGAAGATGCCAATCCGTTGGAACCTATTTTGAAGAAAAAGTAAATGAAAAAGTTGAAATTCATAGTAAGCGGCGGCGGTACAGGCGGACATATTTATCCGGCTATTGCCATTGCCAATGAGTTAAAGTCTCGATTCCCGGAGGCGGAATTTCTTTTTGTAGGTGCCAGCGATAAAATGGAAATGCAAAAAGTACCGCAAGCCGGTTATAAAATCGAAGGCTTGTGGATTGCAGGTTTACAACGAAAATTGACGTTGCAAAACATGCTGTTTCCTCTCAAACTCATGAGCAGTTTGTGGAAATCGAGAAAAATCATCAGAAAGTTCAACCCCAATGTGGTTATAGGTACCGGCGGTTTTGCCAGCGGACCTTTATTGCAGGCAGCGAACAGCATGAATATCCCAACGGTGATTCAGGAACAAAATTCTTATCCCGGCATCACCAACAAATTGTTGAGTAAAAAAGCGAATGCGATTTGTGTCGCTTATGATAATTTGGAACGCTTTTTCCCAAAAGATAAAATGATCTTAACCGGTAATCCGGTGCGTCAAGATTTACTTGATGTTGACCATAAAAGAAGCGAAGGCATCGGTTATTTCAAATTAGATTCCAATAAAAAAACACTTTTGGTTTTAGGCGGAAGTTTGGGCGCCAGAAGAGTGAATCAATTAATAGCGAAAGAACTCGATTTTCTATTGGCTAGCGGAGTACAGGTTTTTTGGCAATGCGGGAAGTTGTACTACGACGAATATCAACATTTCAATGAAAGAGAAAATGTTCAAGTAGTAGCATTTATTGATAAAATGGACTTGATTTATGCCGCTGCTGATGTTGTTATTTCTCGTGCGGGAGCATCATCGGTATCCGAATTGTGTTTGGTGGGAAAACCAACTGTTTTCATTCCGTCACCCAACGTAGCCGAAGACCATCAAACCAAAAATGCCAAAGCCATAGCCGATAAAAACGGAGCGGTTTTATTGCGTGAAACTGAATTGGACGAACAATTTGAAACTACATTTTCCAAGTTGTTAGCCGACGAAAATTGGCAGCAGGAACTCAGTCAAAATATTAAAAAATTGGCCAAGCCTAACGCCACCAAAGACATAGTAGAAGAAATAATTAAATTAATAAAGTAAACTCAGCCACTCAGTAACTCAAATGAATCTAAACCAAATCCATAACGTCTATTTCATCGGCATCGGGGGCATCGGGATGAGTGCCTTGGCGCGTTATTTCCAAAACATTGGTAAAAAAGTTTCGGGCTATGACAAAACCCCGACTATGTTAACCGATGAGTTGAAGGCTTCCGGTATGGACATTCATTTTGAAGACAATATCAACTTAATTCCAAAAGAATTTTATGTCGAAAATACACTGGTAATCATCACGCCGGCTGTTCCGGTGACGCATTCGGAATGGAATTATTTTTTAGAGCGAGAGTACGTGGTTAAAAAACGTGCAGAGGTTTTAGGAATCATCACCAAAGATACTTTTTGTTTCGCTGTAGCCGGTACTCATGGTAAAACCACTACTTCCAGTATTTTGGGACACATTCTTTACGAAAGTGGCGCCGATGTTACCGCTTTTTTAGGCGGCATAGTCGAAAATTACCATTCCAATTTAATCGGCAGTGGCAAAACCGTTACCGTAGTGGAAGCCGATGAATTCGATCGTTCATTTTTGCATTTGCATCCGGATATCGCTTGCGTGACTTCTATGGATGCGGATCACTTAGATATTTACGGCGATGCTACCGCCATTGAGGATTCTTTTAGAGAATTTGCCAATAAAGTAGCCGATAAGAACCAACTTTTTGTCCCAAAAGGGTTGCCGTTAGAAGGGTTAACTATCGGTATTAATGAAGAAGCAACCTATAGCGCTTTCAACATCCGAATTGAAAACGGGTTTTATGTTTTTGATGTGCAAACGCCATCGGAAACCATCCGTGATTTGCAGTTCGGTTTGCCCGGAAGACACAATTTGATGAATGCCTTGATGGCTTTAGCAATGTCTAAGACTTATGGAACCCCAACCGAGTCCATTGCTAAGGCCTTGGCTTCATTTAAAGGAATCCAACGCCGATTTTCGTATCAAATCAAAACTACCGATTTGGTTTATATTGATGATTATGCACACCATCCAACCGAAATCAACGCCGTGCACCAAGCGGTTCGAGAGTTGTATCCGGGTGAAAAAGTGCTGGCAGTATTCCAACCGCATTTGTTCAGCAGAACCAAAGATTTTGCCGATGATTTTGCCAAAAGCTTATCGCAATTCGACGAAATTTTGTTGTTAGATATTTACCCGGCTAGAGAATTGCCTATGGAAGGGGTAACGTCAAGTTGGCTACTTTCCAAAATGGAAAATCCCAATAAAAAATTGGTTTCTAAAGGCGATTTGATTCCGACTATTTTAGAAAATTCCGCTAAAATAATTGTGACCATCGGCGCAGGAGATATAGGTGAATTAGTTCCGAAAATTAAATTAGCGTTGTCATGAAATTGCTGACTTGGACAAATATTAGATTACTGTTGATGATTTTCGTTGTCATCTTCCTGTTTTCGTTCACTTCGCACCGAAATGCCATGCGAAAAATCGCGAAAACCGAAGTGGTTTTTGTAGGTGAAAACAGCCTTTTTTTAAAGCCTGAAACGGTTAATAAATTGTTAATAGAAAAAAATCAGGACCTAAAAACTATCAATAAAGATGGTTTAGATTTGAATAAATTGGAGAAAACTGTCAGCAGTCATCCAATGGTTCACAAAGCAGATGTTTTTGTCAGTGTTGATGGGGTTTTAAAAGCAGTGGTGGAACAAAAACAACCGCTGGGTCGGGTGTTTGAAGAAACGGGTTCTTTTTATCTTGATTATGAGGGGAATAAAATGCCCTTATCTGATAATTTTGCTGCCAGAGTACCCTTAGTTTCGGGAGAAATAACGGCGGTGAAAAAAGAAAAATTAGCGGAAGTTTTGAGAAATATTGCCGAAGATGATTTTTTGAAAAAAAACATTATCGGCGTGCAAATTTTGTCTAACGGAAGCATGGTTATGGCCAACCGAAACTACGATTACCAAATCGATTTCGGAAGAACCATCAACATTGAAAGAAAATTTAAGAATTATAAAGCCTTTTTTCAGAAGGCTGTTTCTGACAGCACTTTGGAAAAGTACCGAAGAATTAATTTAAAGTTTACCAAGCAAGTGGTGTGCATTAAATAGAAGATTATGGAAAAAGAGAATATTGCAGTAGGGTTAGACATTGGGACAACCAAGATTGTAGCCATGATTGGCAAGAAGAATGAGTATGGGAAATTGGAGATTTTGGGCGTTGGCAAATCCAAAAGCCTTGGTGTGGCTCGTGGTGTAGTAAACAATATCACCCAAACCATTCAGTCTATTCAACAAGCAGTTCTTGAGGCAGAAAATAATTCAGGTTATAAAATAAACGATGTAGTGGTTGGCATAGCCGGACAACACATCAGAAGCATACAACACACGGATTACGTAATTCGAACCAATCCCGAGGAAGTAATAAGCGGGAAAGACATACAATTGCTAATCGACCAAGTTAACAAATTGGCTATGTTGCCGGGCGAAGAAATCATCCATGTATTGCCGCAAGAATTTAAAATTGACGGACAAACCGAGATCAAAGAACCTATCGGAATGTACGGCGCTCGCTTGGAAGCCAGCTTCCATGTGGTAGTCGGACAAGCGTCTTCCATCAGAAATGTGGGCAGATGCATCCAAAGTTCCGGTATCGAATTGTCGGGTTTGACTTTAGAGCCATTGGCTTCTGCCGATGCGGTTTTGAGTCAGGAAGAAAAAGAAGCCGGTGTAGCTTTAATCGATATTGGAGGCGGAACCACAGATTTGGCCATCTTTAAAGACGGCATTATTCGCCATACCGCAGTGGTGCCTTTCGGTGGAAATGTTATTACAGATGACATCAAGGAAGGTTGCTCGATTATTGAAAAGCAAGCCGAATTGTTGAAAGTCAAATTCGGATCCGCGTGGCCTGGCGAAAATAAAGACAACGAAATTGTTTCTATTCCGGGTTTACGAGGCAGAGATCCCAAAGAGATTTCGCTTAAAAATTTATCAAAAATTATCCACGCCAGAGTAGTGGAAATTATAGAACAGGTTTTCACGGAAATCAAAGCTTACGGACACGAAGATCCACGCAAAAAATTAATTGCCGGAATCGTGTTAACCGGTGGCGGTTCACAGCTCCAACACATCAAGCAATTGGTGGAATACATTACCGGAATGGATACCCGAATTGGTTATCCTAACGAACATTTAGCCGGTAACTCGGGCGAAGAAATCTCCAGTCCGTTATTTGCTACCGCAGTTGGATTGGTGATGAACAGCATCGAAAACAACTCTAACAGTGCCTACAAAATAGAGCTGAAAGAAGTAGTAGCCGAAGCCCCGAAAACTGCACCACAACAACCGGTCTTCGAACCGAAAGAAGAGGTGGTCGCAGCCATTGAGCAACCGTTGGAAGTAGAAAAACCGGCAGAGCGCGAGACAGAAAAGCAAATCAAGCGCTCCTTCTTTGATCGCTATGTAGACAAGATCAAAGATTTTTTAGATAACGCAGAGTAAAGAATAACAGAATAAATACCTAACACCAAAATAGTATGATAAGCAACTCAGAATTTGGAAGCATCTCATTTGATTTACCAAAGAATCAATCAAATGTGATCAAAGTAATCGGTGTTGGTGGCGGCGGAAGTAACGCTATCAATCACATGTTCAAACAAGGAATCAAAGGTGTAGATTTCATTGTATGTAACACCGACTCACAAGCATTGCAAAACAGTCCGGTACCTAACAAAATTCAGTTAGGAGTGAACCTAACCGAAGGTCTTGGCGCAGGCGCTAACCCCGATGTAGGACACCAATCGGCTTTGGAAAGTGTAGGCGATATTGAAAAAATGTTGGACAGCAATACCAAAATGGTTTTCATCACAGCCGGTATGGGCGGTGGAACCGGAACAGGTGCTGCACCGGTAATTGCTCAATTGGCCAAAGAAAGAGATATTCTTACTGTGGGAATCGTGACTATTCCTTTCCAATTTGAAGGAAAAGTACGTTCGGAACAAGCGTTGTTAGGCGTTGAAAAATTAAGAAAACAAGTTGATTCTTTGATTGTTATCAATAACAATAAATTAAGAGAAGTGTACGGAAACTTAGGTTTCAAAGCCGGATTCTCTAAAGCCGATGAAGTATTGGCTACGGCTTCTCGCGGTATCGCAGAAGTAATTACGCACCACTACACGCAAAACATCGACTTAAAAGATGCTAAAACGGTATTGTCCAATAGCGGTACTGCTATCATGGGTTCTGCTGTGGCTACCGGGGACAACCGTGCCAAAGAGGCTATTATTACCGCTTTGGATTCTCCATTGTTAAACGATAATAAAATTACAGGAGCTAAAAACGTATTGTTGCTTATCGTTTCAGGCTCTAACGAAATTACCATTGACGAAATCGGAGAAATCAACGATCATATCCAAACCGAAGCCGGCTACAACGCTAACATCATCATGGGTGTTGGTGAAGACGAAAGCTTGGGCGAAGCCATCGCGGTAACCATTATTGCTACCGGTTTCAATGTAGAACAACAAAACGGTATCGTTAATACAGAAGTTAAGAAAATTGTTCACGCCTTGGAAGACGACCAAAAATTGGTACGCGACTTAACGCAAAAACCGGTTGAAGTATTCCAAAATATAGTTGATACACCTAAAGCGGAAACCCCGGAAGAGAAAATCGTATTCGAATTGATTGAAGAAGAAATTCAAGCGCCTGTGGTTGAAACTCCGGCGGCTATCAATGAAAACGAATTGATTGCCATGAACCAGTTTATCCGCAACTTAGACGTGACTTTCGAAATCGTTTCTCCTATTAAAGATATCGATTTCAAAGTAACCACTCCGGAAGTAAAAGCCATGGACGTAGTAGAGCCAACCAATGTTGTGGAAGAAGAGCAAATCACTTTCACTTTTGACATGCCGGCCGCAACGCCTGTTTTCGAAAAAATAGAAACGGTAGAAGCTGTAGAAGAAACTAAAATCGTATTCGATTTGTCGGAAGCCAATGAAATTGTGGTCAACGAGCCGGTACAATTTGTTCCGGTAACTGAACTCAACGAAGGCGGTGTAATCAAATATTCTTTGGAAGAGTACATGGAGTTGGAAAACGACTTGTTGAACTCTAAACCGGCCGCTAAAGTAGTGGAAGAGCCAATCGCAGAAGAGTTGAACTTTACCATGAAAGTGGAAACAGAAAAGCCGCAAGCGGTAAACTATTTCGACGAAGTATCTCCTATGGAAATGACTATCGAAGAAACGTTGAAACACAGAGCCGACGAGCGCAGAAGAAAATTAAAAGAGTTCAATTACAAATTCCACAACAATCCGTCACGCATTGAGGAATTGGAAAAAGAACCGGCATACAAAAGATTGGGTGTTGACCTGTCAAACAACACCGGCAATAATGCAAACTCCAGAATGTCTTTAGGAACCGATAGTAACGACGATTTACAAATCCGTACCAACAATTCGTTTTTACATGACAATGTGGATTAAAAGTTAGGAATAAGAGTTGAGCTAAAGCTCATATACCTGAAGTCCACCGGACTTCCTCCTCTTACTCTCAAATATGATAACGTAGATTAGTCTGCCATTTTTCTAATCGAACAACCCGAAAATTTCCTTGAGATTTTCGGGTTATTTTTTTACCTTCGCAGTGCTTTTTGGAGCGAATGGTTCGGGCAGTTTCAGTAATCCTTATTCCCGCTGTCCGCAGTATCTTTTTTGTTTTGTCACCCTGAGCGCAGTCGAAGGGCTTTTCTCAAAACAAAAAAGTATACTTGCTCCCATCGGGGCTAAAAAGCCAACCATTTTAGCATTTTCTGAAAATCTGATAATCTAACAATCTAATAATCTGAAATATGAGTTTAGAAACCCAAATCATGGACGAAATGAAAAACGCCATGAGAGCCAAAGATACCGTTGCACTAGAAGCGTTAAGAGCCATTAAATCGGGTATCATCTTAGCCAAAACCGAAGCCGGTGCCGGCGATACCTTGTCAGCCGACGATGAAATCAAATTATTGCAACGTTTGGTTAAACAACGCAAAGACAGCGCTGCTATTTTCCAACAACAAAACCGTCCTGATTTGGCCGAGCCTGAGTTGGCACAAGTAGCCGTAATCGAGAAATTCCTTCCTGCACAATTGTCTGAAGCCGAAGTAGAAGCTGCAGTAGCGGCCATTATCGCTGAAGGCGGTTTTTCAGGTATGGCTTCCATGGGACAAGTAATGGGCAAAGCCTCAGCTGCTTTGGCCGGTAAAACCGATGGTAAAACGATTTCGACTATCGTTAAAAAATTATTAGCATAATATGCATTATTAGACTACTTAGAAAGTTAGACTTCTTAGATTTTGTCTATTGAATCTAAAAATCTAAGGAGTCTCACCATCTAAAATCGGCTGCGTAGTTCAACTGGATAGAATATCAGATTTCGGCTCTGAGGGTTGGGGGTTCGAATCCCTTCGCGGTCACGAATAAATACAAGAGCCAAGAAAATGTCCAAGCTCGCTTGAGCATTTTCTTGGCTCTTGTATTTTCAAAGCGGAGCTTTGAGGGATGTTGCGCAGCAAAATCCCTATGTCCAAGCTCGCTTGAGCATTTTCTTGGCTCTTGTATTTTCAATCCCGAAGCTTCGGGAGGAGCTTTGAGATTTGAAATTAAAAGGAGGACAGCCGGTGGCTGTCAGGTATTAGAAGAGCGCTTTTGCACTTCTTCTCTTAATTTCAAAGCGGAGCTTTAAGTAATATAGCGGTTCCCAAAATTTATCTTCCCATCATTAAATTGCTCAAATTAACTCTTGGGCTTTTTTTATATCTTTAGCCAATGGAACAATTTTTTGCCCTAATTATTTTTTTCGTTCTGGTCTTCCTATTTTCCTACGTGATTATGTTTTTGTTCACGCTAATGGATGATATCAGTATTACAGTATGGCAGCGACCGTTGTTTATTCACTGGTATTGGTCTCGCAAAACCATAACACCCCAGGAAGCACAAATCCTTCACAATCAATTCAGCTTTTACCGCAAGCTTTCCAACAAGCACAAGGCTTATTTTCACCATCGTTTGGCTGCTTTTACCGAAAAATATGCCTTTATTTCTCGCAGTGAAGCACCAGTTACCTACGAAATGCAAACCCTGATTGCCGGAACTTATGTCATGCTGACTTTTGGTATGCGCCGCTATCTGGTGGATGTTTTTGATAAAATTCTCATCTATCCGGAAGAATACTATTCCGACTATTCTGAGAATTACCACAAAGGAGAATTTAACCCGCGACTCAAAGCCGTGGTTTTTTCTTGGAAACATTTTACGGAAGGTTATCAAGTGGAAAACGACAATCTCAATTTAGGCATCCATGAGTTTTCACACGTTATTCACCATCATTGTTTAAGTAGCAACGATGGTAGTTCGTTGGCCTTTCGCAAACATTATAATAAATTACGCGAACAAGTGAATCATCCGCCCAATCGCCAGCGTTTAATTGATTCCGATTATTTCCGTATTTACGCCTTCACCAATCAGTTTGAATTCATCTCGGTCATCATCGAACATTACTTTGAAACGCCGTCTGAGTTTGAACGCCGATTTCCGGAGTTGTTTCAATTGGTCAGCAAAATGCTCAATCACAAACATTAAATGTTACCAAAACAAGGTGTATAATGCAGCCAATAGCGATAGGATAACTAACATGCCTACGGTAAAACTCGGCGACATGCGGAACATGGTTTTGTCTACTTCAAGACCATTCGGTTTTAGGCCTTTTTTGTTTTCATAAATACTGATAAAGTACATCCCGATAACGCAAAGTGCAAATACAAATCCCATACGATCGATAAACGGAATTTCGTAAACGCCATCTGCATTCGGAACTGCAAATCCCATAGGATGCAAGAAAGACAAATCGATTACCGCCGGCATGAACTTGAATAAAATCGACATAATGAATCCGCCTATGGTAGCAAATAAAGCCGCATTGGAAGTTGTTTTCTTCCAAAAGAAGCCAAGGATAAACATCGCGAAAACACCCGGACTGACAAAACCTGTATATTCTTGTATGTATTGAAATCCGCCTTTTTTGTCAATCCCTAAAAAAGGAGCTACAACTACAGCAATAATCATAGCGGTTATGATGGTTAGTTTCCCAATGTTGACCAATTTCTTTTCATCGGCTATTACATTGATTTTCTCTTTATAAATGTCTAGAGTGAATATGGTGGCAATACTATTGGCCTTGCCGGCTAAAGATGCCACGATGGCCGCCGTTAAAGCGGCAAAAGACAAGCCTTTTAAACCAACGGGTAATAGGTTTAATAAAATCGGATAGGCTCGGTCGGGATTTACACTGCCGTCTTGTAACATTTCGGTTTGAAAATGCCCGTTTTGGTATAAAACATAAGCGGCAATTCCTGGTAAAACAACGATTACAGGCATTAATAACTTTAAGAAAGCCGCGAATAAAATGCCTCCGCGAGCTGTTTTTAAATCGGCGCCCAAAGCTCTTTGCGTGATGTATTGGTTGCATCCCCAATAATTCAGATTAATGATTAACATACCACCAATTAATACCGACAAACCGGGTAAATCCATATAATTCGGATTTGAAGTGTCGAAGATCATGTGGAAATGGTCATCAGCTTTCTCTCGCATCAAATTAAACCCGCTGATGACACCTTCGGAACCGAATTCGGCAGCTACCAAGTTCAACGCCAAATAAGTCGTTGCCAATCCGCCTAATATCAGAAAGAAGACTTGAATGACATCTGTATAACCAATTACTTTCATGCCGCCCAATGTAATCATCACGGCGAAAAAAGCTAAAAACACCATACAAAAAGTAATGTTCAATCCCGAAATACTGCTAATGGCCAAAGCACCTAAATACAGTATGGAAGTTAGGTTTACCAATACGTAAAGCAACAACCAAAACACTGCCATAATCATTGCTACATCACTGTTATACCGCTTTTTTAGGTATTGAGGCATGGTGAAAATTTTGTTTTTCAAATATACCGGCATAAAGAATATGGCAACAATTACTAAAGTGGCCGCCGCCATCCATTCGTAAGTGGCAATAGCCAATCCCATTTTGAAACCGCTGCCACTCATGCCAATGAATTGTTCGGCACTAATGTTACTGGCAATCAACGATGCGCCAATCGCCCACCAAGTCAGCGAGCCTTCTGCCAGAAAATAGTCGTTACTACTGGTTTGTGTTTTCTTTTTGCGGTTGTAAATCCAAAAGCCGTAGCCGACAATAATGACGAAATACGCGAAGAAAACAATGTAATCTTGGGTGGCTAAAGTTTGCATACTAAGTGGTTTTAGTTTTATAATGTTGGTTAGGTAAGTCTCTTAAAATTTTGGCACTCTGTTCCGGAGCAATATCACGTTGCGCTTCGCCTAGCATTTCGTAGCCGACCATGAATTTTTTCACAGTAGCGCTTCGCAACAAAGGCGGATAAAAATGCATGTGAAAATGCCATTCGGGGTGCGCTACTCTGTCGGTTGGTGCTTGATGAATGCCGGAAGAATAGGGGAAAGAAGTTTCAAAAAGATTATCGTATTTTACGGTGATGTCTTTGATGATTTCGGCAAATGCTTTGGTTTCTTCCTGCGTCATAGCAATGATGTTGCTGAAATGTCTTTTAGAGATGATCATGGTTTCATAAGGCCAAGTCGCCCAAAACGGTACTAAAACAACAAAGTGTTCATTCTCTAAAACGAGGCGTTCTTGTTGTTTTAATTCTTGCTCCAGATAGTCTTTAAGTAAACTGGTTTTGTTTTTTTCGTAATAAGCACGCAGGTTTTTTTGGGTTTTTTCGATTTGGGTTGGCAATGACGATTGCGCCCAAATTTGACCGTGCGGATGCGGATTGCTGCAACCCATTACACTGCCTTTATTTTCGAAAATCTGAACGTAGTTGATGAAATCGTGACTGCCCAATTCGAGGTATTGTGCTTTCCAGGTTTGGACAACTTTTTCGATGGCTTCGACTTCCATTTCGGGTAAAGTGAGGTTGTGTTTGGGTGAAAAGCAAACTACTTTGTTGATGCCGCGTTCCGGTTTTAATTGGAAGAGTGATTGTTCTTTGCTTTCAAAATTAACTTCAGTGCTGAGCAAGGCCGAAAAGTCGTTTTCAAACACATAGCAATCGCTATAATCGGGGTTTTTTTCACCGTTGGCACGCGTGTTTCCGGCGCATAAGTAGCAATTTGCATCGTGTGCCGGTCGGTTGTCTTCGGGAAGGGTTTCCTTTTGACCTTGCCAAGGTCTTTTGGCGCGATGAGGCGAAACCAAGATCCATTCGTCGAGTAACGGATTGTATCTTCTGTGTGGGTGTTCGTTATGGTTGAATTGTTGCATATTGTTTTTGTTTGCGTTAGGGATTGCAGCTTTGTTTGAGCTCTTTTTGTTTTGCTAAAAACAAAAAAGCGAGTGCGGAAAGCCCGACCCCTTTCGGCAGGCTCAAGGCAGGCCGAGGGGTAACGCCCTGTTTAATTTTTATATTCTGTTGTGCCTTTTGAAATTTTAACTTTATACGCTTTTAATTCGATGCCAAATTGACTACGGTATGCTGTTGAAATGCGCTCTATTAAGGCTTTTTCGGTTCCTTTTTCGACCAAATTAATGGAACAACCGCCAAAGCCACCGCCCATCATTCGTGCTCCTAAAACCGATTTTTCTTGTTGCACGGCATCGACTAAAAAGTCAATTTCCGCACAACTGACCTCGTAATCTTTAGACAATCCGTGATGGGTTTCAGTCATTAAGGCGCCTAATTTTTTGAAATCGGAAATGTTCAAGGCCATGGCAGCATCTTGAACCCTTTGGATTTCTTTTACCACAAACAAACAGCGTTTGAAAATGGTATCGCTTAACTGGTCTTTGAGGTCAGTAACCATTTTTTCATTACAGTCACGGAAAGTTTTGATTTCCGGATGAAAGTGTTTAAGGATGTCTAATCCTTTTTCTACCTCTTGTCTTCGGTCGTTGTAACCCGAAGTCAAATGTGTGTGTTTTACATTGCTGTCTAATAAAAGTAGCGAATATTTTTTGAAATCGGCTTTGTAGTAATTGTATTCCAAAGAGTTACAATCGAGTTTGATGACACTGTTTTTTTTGCCGAAAACCGAGGCAAATTGGTCCATGATACCACAATTAACCCCAACGAAAGTATGTTCCGATTGTTGTCCGATAAGCGCTATGTCTTGTTTGGTTAAGCCTAAGTCGAATATTTTATTCATGGCATAAGCAATGCCGCATTCTAATGCCGCAGAAGAGGATAATCCTGCTCCCATGGGAATAGTACTGCTGAAAACGATAGAACAACCTTGATTTAGGCCTTTGGCTTTAAGTTGGTGCAGCACGCCTAAAATGTAGTTCACCCACATTTGATTTACCGGTTTTAGGTCGTCGGTTACCTTAAATTGATAGGATTCGTTTAGGTCTTGGGCAATAAGGGTAAAGGCCGCATCATTGTTTTTAGAGACAGCAAAGCAAACGTATTTGTTAATGGCTGCAGGCATTACAAAACCATCATTGTAATCAACGTGTTCTCCAATGATGTTAATTCTTCCCGGTGAAAGGAAAAGGTAATCGGGTGATTTTTGAAATACTTTTTTAAAGTGTTCCGTAGTATGTTGGACGAGTTTTTTCTTCATTATCGCGTTTGAATCGTGGCGGATGCCGAAATTAATCCGTTAGACTTGGCTTCTAAGGTTAGGGTTCCCGGTGTTTTTCCGGACAGAATAATTACTTGGCATTTGCCGTTGAAAGCACTGCGTTGCCAAGCGCCTTCTGCACATTTGTCGGGTTCGTGAGAACTTGGGTTGCCATTACCAACACCAATAATCTTGGCATCGCCAGATAAATGAAATTTTACCATATTATCGGCAACCGGTACTTCTCGGCCTTTATCGTCTACAATGGATACGTTACAAACGGTGGCATCTTTGCCATCTGCGATGAGGATAGTTTTATCAGTGGTTAACATAACTTTATAGGGTGTTCCTGTGGTTTCTGTTTTTGAAATGATTTTTTTGCCTTTTTTGTAACCGATAGCTTCGAGCGTGCCCGGTTCGTAGTTTACTTGCCATTTGAGGTGGCTGTTTCTTGGCATGACTTTTTTGCCCAAGGTTTTTCCGTTTAAGAAAAGCTCTACTTCCTCGGCATTGGAATTGACCCAAACTTCTATAGGTTGGCCTACTTTTTCCGGCCAGTTCCAATGAGGGGAAATGTGCAAAACATCTTTATCAGTCCACCAACTCTTGTAGTAGTAGTAAATATTTTTCGGGAAGCCACACACATCCATAATGCCGAAATGGGAGCTAATGTTAGGCCATTTGTAGGGCGTAGGTTCGCCGCGATAATCGAATCCGGTCCAAACAAATCCGCCGAGCCAATAGTTGTTTTCGGCTGCGAGTTTCCACCAGGTTTCCGCCTTACTTGCCCACCACGGATGGGTAATGTCTTGGTCGGGGACATATGCTCTGATTGTATCTTTTTCGTAGATGCCGCGGGTGGTTACGGTGCTTCCCATTTCGGTTCCCAAAAGAGGTTGGTTCGGGTGATCTTTGTGGTAATCGGCTACAGCGTATTCACGGTAATTGAAACCGCGAATCGGGATGACCTCGTTAACACCTTTAAAATCATTCGCCATATCAGCTGCATAGGTGCTGGTTCGGGTTGGATCTAATTCTTTTTGGACAGCCAATAGCGTTTGTGCAATTCTTTTGCCGTAGTCGTTGCCTTGGATGTTTTGTTCTTCGTTGCCAATAGACCATAAAAAAACGGAAGCATGATTTCTGTCGCGTTTGATGAGACGTTTGAATTGGTCGAGGTATTCCGGGCTACTATTGAGCAAACGTTGTTCATCGACGACTAACATGCCTAAGCTGTCGCAGGCTTCTAATAATTCCGGAGTTGGGGCGTTATGACTCGCTCTGTAAGCATTACAGCCTAATTCTTTTAGCAATTTTACGCGGTAATATTGCAGGTAATCGGGAAGGGCACTCCCAATTCCGGCGTGGTCTTGATGGTTGTTAGTACCTTGAATTTTGAGGTGTTTTCCGTTTAAAAAGAAACCTTCATTGGCATCAAATCTCACATTTTTGATACCAAATCGGGTTTTAGTTTGATGTACAATTTGGTTGTCTGATTTTACAACGGTAATGACTTTGTACAAATAAGGATCATCCACAGACCATAAACGCACATTGCTCAGGTTTACTTTCTGTTTTAGGGTAACCTCTTTTCGGATGCCTAAGTTGATTTTTTGTTCCGAAGTCTTGGCCAGTATTTTCCCGTTTCTATCGGTTATATAACTGTAAACGATGCCATCGGAGTTTCTTAAGTAGTTGTTTTGAACAGTAGTTTCAATTGTCGTTACAGCGTTTTTGCCTTTGATTTCTGAATGCACAAAAATGCCGTCTTCCGGGATAAAAACTTTGTTAGTGATATTTAACCAAACGTGACGGTAGATGCCGGCACCTTCGTAAAACCAACCTTCGGCTTGGGTGGCATCAACGCGAATAACGATTACATTATCGCCTTCAAAATTCATGAAATCGGTCACATCATAAGTATTGCCCAGATAGCCGCTAAAATTGGTGCCGACATAAAAGCCGTTAATCCAAATGGCTGCATTTCTGTAAATGCCGTCAAATTGCAGTTCGAAACGCTTGTCTTTGTCTTTTTTATCGATGGAAAAATGTTTTCTATACCAACCGATGCTGGTTTCCGGATAAGCACTGCCAACCGGTTTGTAGCCGTGCGTATCCATTTCATGCGTAGTAGATTTTACAAATGGCAATTCGACGACCCAATCGTGTGGCACATTGATTTTACGCCAAGTGGTGTCGATGAATTTAGGGTTGACTACCGTAGTTTCAAACACATTGGATTTGTGGAAGAGTAGTTTATTGCCATAATCAAAGTCTTTGTCCGGATTGGCTGCGTGGCCAAAATGGAATCTCCAGTCGTCATCAAGACTGATTCTTTGCTGAGCTGAGGTTATAAAACTCAGTGCCAAAAATAAGGCGGTGAGGTATTGTTTTTGGAAGTTTTTCATTGCGATTAATTTTCTTTGAAAGCGTTCAATGCCGGAGAAGGTTTACCATCGGCTTGCCAAGCACTTAGCGCGTAATGACTCCAGCTTCTGGCGCCTTGTGGTTCCCAGTAAAGTACACCGATTCCTTTGTTGTTAGGAACATTTTTAACGGCTTTGATGGTAGCCGTCAATAATTCGTGCGTGTTTTGCACTTTATCGTCTTCGCCGCCCACTTCCACTATCATCACTTCTTTTCCATAACGTTGTGCCATGTCGTTTAGGTTAAATTGTAAATCGGCTATGGTTTCGGTGTAGTCTTTTTTAATCCAATACGGATAATAAGATAGGCCAATCACATCGTATCTTACTTTTTGGGCTGTGGCATTGTCAAAGAAGGTTCGGAACTTTTCATTATTGTTTCCTTCGTCAACGTGTACGATGACTTTGATGTTTTTATCTACTGCTTTTACAGCATCGTAACCTTTGTTTAATAACTGTCCGAGTTGCGGCCAATTATCGGTGCTACCTTCCGGCCATAGCATACCGCCCGGGATTTCGTTGCCTACTTGAACCCATTCCGGAGTAACTCCGGCTACCTTTAGTGCATTGATGACGTCAAAAGTATGGTTGTATACGTCATTCAATAGTTCGGCAAAGGAATGTTTTTCCCACGCTTTGGGTTTGAATTGTTTGGCAGGGTCTGCCCAAGAATCAGAGTAATGGAAGTTAATCATGATACGAAATCCCATTTTTTGAGCGCGCAATGCCATGGCTATGGTTTCCTCTTTGCTGCAATGACCACTGGCTTTGTCATCGGACGGATTGACCCAAACTCTTAAACGAATCGAGTTCATGCCCAAATCTTTCAGTAATTGCAAACAATCTGTTTCTTTGCCGTTGTTGTTGTAGAATTTGTATCCGGTGGCTTCCATCTGCGGTAGCCAGCCTACATCTGCGCCTTTAGCAAAAGCATTTTCTTTATGTTGCGCAAAAAGGGCATTCGATAGTGCTAAAACAATTAAAATCAATAGATTTTTCAGCATAATTATTCGGCATTAAAGACTTCCAAAGCCGGAAGAGAGTTGTTGTTAAAATCCCATAAAGCTTGATTTTCCCAAGAAGAGCCATTGGTTGATGTTGGTCCTCTAAACGCAACCCATTCACTACCCCAATAGCAAAAACCTAAACCGTAATTGCTTTGCGTGACAGTGTTTTTAATGGTGGAAAGAAATCCTTTTTGGCCGGTTGGCGTGGCTTGAAAAGCCGGTAGTATTTGGCTTGGTAAACCTATGATGTTGTTGGTGTAATCGTTGTAATCAAAAGTAAAAGGATAAGCGGTCTCGGCGATGATTACTTTTTTATTGTACAATTGTCCCAAACTGTTAATTGTATTTTGAAGTGTCACCAAGCTGGTACCGTGCCATATCGGGTAATATGAAAGACCGATGTAATCGTAATCGATGTTGGCTACTTTGCTGAAAAACCAATCAGAACCGGATAAACCACCATGGTGTAACATGATTTTTGCTGTTGTTGATTTGCTTCTGATGGCAGTACTAGCGGCAGCAACGAGCTCTAAATATTGAGTTTCATTAGTAGAAAGTTTCCCTTCCGGCCAAAGCATACCGTCGTTGGTTTCGTTTCCGATTTGGATGATATCGGGATTGATTTCGGTCATGACTAAATTGGTGTAATCAGTAACAGCCGTTTTTAAACTGCTGAAAGTTAAGCTTTGCCAAGCGGCAGGTTTGGTTTGATGCGCCGGATCGGCCCAAGTATCTGAATAATGCACTGTTAGCCAAACTTTTAAGCCAGCGGCTTTAACTCTTTGGGCAAAGGTTTTTACTTCTGCCATGCCCGAATGCCCATCGAATGGGTTTTGCCATAAGCGAATTCTGATAGCGTTACAACCGGCATTTTTGAGTGTTGTAATTGGATCTTGATTGACACCGTTGTGTTTGTAAACGGTACCTTCGCTTTCAATTAAAGGAAGATAAGACATGTCAGCACCTCTGATAAAAACATCGGTGTCAACCGGCGGTTGCGGTTCAGAGTTATTGTCGGAGGAACAAGAAAAAAAGGAAATGGATAATAGTACAAATAATAACTTTTTCATGGCAATTGATTTTCAAATTTGAATATAGTTTGATGAGTATAACACTCGTCTTTTTTTAAAATAGCACTTGGAAAATGACTGTGATTGGGTGCGTCGGGAAAGTTTTGGGCTTCAAAACAAATCCCGCTTGTTGAATGATAATCGGCATTTTCTTTGCCTTTTATTTGTCCAAAACAGTTGCCGCCGACGTAAACGTGAACAGCGGGTTGGTTGGTGATAACTGTCATTTTAATCTTTGATTTTTCACCGTATAATGATGCTGCTTTACTATCGTTTAATACAAAAGTGTTGTCAATAATTGACGGACAATCTTTGGCTGTTGAAAAATCGTAATCATGATTTTTTAAAGGGATAAACTTACCTGTCGGGATTAATTCATCTGTGGTTTCCAGTATGGTATTGGCATTAATCGTAACTTTTTGATGGTTGATGTTTTCCAGATGACCATTTAAATTAAAGTAACTGTGTTGTGTGAGGTTAACAACAGTGTCTTCGGTTGATTTTGCTGAAAAGTCAACTATTAATTCATTTTTGTCAGTCAGGGTATAAGTTACGCTTATGGTTAACGTTCCCGGGAAATTTTCTTCATTGTGACAGCTCAAATATTCTAAAGTAATGGATTGGTTTTCATCTGAAGGAATGCGTTTTATTGTCCATACTTTTTGACTGAAACCGCTTTCGCCACCATGAATTTGATGCGTATTGTGGTTTTGGGTCAATTGGATTTTTTCGCCGTTTAAAATAAATGAAGCTTTGTTTATCCTGCCTGCGTATCTGCCAACTACGGCTCCCAAATAAGGTGCGCTCGGTAAATCGAACGATTTGATGTAGTCTTCCAGTTTGTCGAATCCCAAAACCACATCGGTTTTTAGGCCATTTGAATTCGGGATTTTGATGGATGTTATGGTGGCGCCGTAATTAATTACACTCACTTCCATACCCTGTTTATTGGCTAAAGTGTAGCAAAACACCTCTTGATTCTCGGGTGTCAACCCGAAGAATTTCCCATTTAGACCCAGGTAATTTTGTGAAATGTGGTTTTTAAGCATGGTTTTTTTATCAATCTTATAACGAAAGTATGATTTAATCTTTTGTATCCATACCACTACCTACCGGTTTTTTTGTACCTTACCACCAGTTAATTGCACAAGCATGAAAATCATCACCATAAATAGCCAATCTGCGCAACCCAAATACAAACAAATCGTGTTGTCGGTTGAGATGGCTATAGCCGAGAAGCGATTGAAAAGAGAAGACAAGTTGCCGTCGGTAAATAAAGTTAGTTTGGAGTTTTCTATTTCGCGTGATACGGTTTTATTGGCTTATGAGGAATTGAAAAAGCGTGGTATTATTTACGCTGTTTTAGGTAAAGGCTATTATGTTAAGAGTGTTGAGTTTACTTTGGAACAAAGAATATTTCTCTTGTTCGATGAGTTGAATACCTTTAAAGAAGATTTGTACAATTCATTTCTTTCTCATGTGAACAAGAACTTTCAAATTGATATTTTCTTTCATCATTTTAATTTGGAGATGTTTAAGAAACTGGTTGACGAAAGCAAAGGGAATTATTCGAAATTTATCCTTATGCCGTCCAATTTGGAAATTCCAGTTGATGTTGTTGCATCATTGCCTTTAAATGATACTTATGTTTTAGACCAAACCAATGAATTGTTCAAGGGATTTCCTGCCGTTTATCAAGACTTTGTGACGGATATGTATGATGCGTTGACTTTAGGATTGGAAAAGATAAAGCAATATTCCGAGTTGATTTTGATTTTTCCGGGAGAGAAAGAACCGGTCGGAATGGTTAATGGCTTTGTAAAGTTTTGTTTAGAAAATGATTGCGCTCACCAAGTAGTTTCGTCATTTGAAAGCGATGCTATTCGGAACGGGAGTTTGTTTATCATTCCCAATGACCGCCATTTAGTGAATGTGATAGAGCAGGCGAAACTTCAAAATTTAGTATTAGGGCTTGATTACGGCATCATATCCTACAACGATACTCCGTTAAAAAAAGTGGTAGAAAACGGCATTACAACCATTTCAACTGATTTTAAAGCAATGGGTAGAATACTGGCGAACATGATTAACACCAATTCGAAGTTGCGTGTTAAAAACAACGCTACACTAATTTTAAGAAACTCTCTCTAAAGCGATTATAGGGCTGTGGTTTTTTTAAGATCGGCTATGGTTTGTGTTGGGTTTTGTGCGCCAAAAACATAACTGCCGGCTACCAAAACGTCAGCACCGGCTTGGACTAATTGTTTGGCATTTTTATCGGTCACGCCGCCGTCTATTTCAATTAGAGTAGAAGCGCCTTTGCGGATAATTAATTCCTTGAGTTTTTCCACTTTTGAATAAGTGTTTTCAATATAAGATTGTCCGCCGAAACCCGGGTTAACACTCATAACGCAAACCAAGTCAATATCTTTAATTACATCTTCCAACAAACTTACGTTGGTATGCGGATTTAATGCTACGCCGGCTTTCATGCCTTCGGCTTTAATAGCTTGTAAGGTTCGGTGTAAATGAGTGCAAGCTTCATAATGAACGGTCAATATATTAGCTCCTAAAGCGGCAAAAGTTTTGATGTATCGATCAGGGTCAACAATCATCAAATGCACATCTATCGTTTTTTTTGCGTGTTTGGTAATGGCTTGTAAAACCGGCATACCGAAAGAAATATTAGGTACAAAAACGCCGTCCATAATGTCGATGTGGAACCAATCGGCTTCACTGGCATTGATCATTTCGATGTCGCGTTGCAAGTTGGCAAAATCGGCGGCTAAAACGGAAGGTGCAATAAGTGTGTTTTTCATTGTATAGTAGCTGTGTGTTGTTAGTGCAAAATTAGGGTTTTAACTGCAAAGTTCGCAAGGTTTTTTGGGGAAGTTCATTTGGAAAGTTTGGGTTGAATTTTAGGAGGGTTTGCGTGAAGGATTGAGGCGGTATCCTTTTTTGAGGGAAATAGCACCTCGACTGCGCTCGGTGTGACAAAAAAGATAAAGCCGAAAGCCTGACCTGAAAGGGCACGCCATAAAAATAAAACTCCGGACACGAGCCAAAGGCAAACTGAGCGAAGCTAAACTCGAGCGTAGCGAACAGACTGGAGTTTTATTTGCCGTGTAAAAAATAAAACTCCGGTAATCAGCCGGAGTTTCAATCATCAATCAAAAAACGAACAGTTAATCAGACTGTTGTTGCGGTTGTTGGGATTATCCCAAGTATGTTTTTAAAATTTTACTTCTGGAAGTATGTTTTAATCTGCGGATTGCTTTTTCTTTAATTTGACGAACACGCTCACGGGTTAAATCGAAGGTTTCTCCGATTTCTTCCAAGGTCATTGGGTGTTGGTCACCTAAACCGAAATATAAACGTACTACATCGGCTTCACGCGGTGTTAAAGTTTCCAAAGATCTTTCGATTTCGGTGCGTAAAGACTCGTGAATCAATTCGCGGTCTGGATTTGGAGATTCGCCTGAACGCAATACATCGTATAGGTTTGAATCTTCACCTTCCACTAAAGGCGCGTCCATGGATAAATGACGTCCTGAGTTTTTCATAGACTCTTTTACGTCGTTAACCGTCATGTCTAGCTCTTTAGCAATTTCTTCCGCTGAAGGCGCACGTTCGTTAGATTGTTCTAACAAAGCGTACATTTTGTTGATTTTATTGATAGAACCGATTTTGTTCAAAGGCAAACGAACGATACGAGATTGTTCGGCCAAAGCTTGAAGAATGGATTGGCGAATCCACCAAACGGCATAAGAAATGAATTTAAATCCACGGGTTTCGTCAAAACGTTGAGCGGCCTTGATCAATCCTAAATTTCCTTCGTTGATCAAATCGGGTAGGGTTAACCCTTGGTTTTGGTATTGTTTAGCCACGGAAACTACGAAACGTAGGTTGGCTTTGGTCAATTTCTCTAAGGCTCTTTGGTCTCCGGCTTTGATGCGTTGTGCTAATTCCACTTCTTCATCAGCCGTGATCAAATCCACTTTTCCGATTTCTTGTAGGTACTTGTCTAAGGACGCGGTTTCACGATTGGTAACCTGCTTGGTGATTTTGAGCTGTCTCATTTATGTTCTCCTTTTCTTTAAAGTGTTCGGGTGGTTGTACGTAAGGAGGAGTCTAAAAGTTACAAAAAAAGTAAAAAAAATAAAAATCCCGATTCAAACTAATGAATCGGGATTTTTTATGAATTAATATTTGAATTGGATTAACCCTTTGGAGCGTCTTTTTTATCTTCTCTAGGAGGACGATTTTCATCTCTTGGAGGTCTTGGTAAAAGGGCTTTTTTCGACACTTTTTCTTTGCGGGTTTTAGGGTCAACACCTAAGTATTTTACCATAAACACATCGCCCATTTTTACCACGTCAGCAACGTTTTCAGTTCTTTCCCAAGCCAATTCGGATACGTGTAATAATACTTCGTTACCTGGTGCTGCAGTATATTCTACCACGGCTCCAAAGTCAAGCATTTTAATTACTTTCACCTCGTAAGCTTCACCAACTTCAGGTTTGAAGATGATAGAATCTATTTTGGCTAATACAGCTGCAATTCCGTCCGGATCTGTTCCTAAAATTTCCACTACACCTTGTTCATCTACTTCGTTGATTACGATAGTAGTTCCGGTAGCTTTTTGTAATTCTTGAATCACTTTTCCGCCCGGTCCGATTAAGGCACCGATGAAGTTACCCGGAATGGTTCTCATGATGATTTTCGGAGCGTGTTTCTTAACGTCAGGTCTTGGTGTGGCAATGGTTTCTACCAATTTGCCTAAGATGTGCATACGACCGTCACGAGCTTGGTTTAAAGCTTGTTCCATGATGTCATAACGCAATCCGTCAATTTTGATGTCCATTTGACAAGCGGTGATACCGTCTTTGGTTCCGGTTACTTTGAAGTCCATGTCACCTAAGTGATCTTCATCTCCTAAGATATCTGACAATACCGCAAATTTCTGACCATCTGTAATCAATCCCATGGCAATTCCGGAAACCGGTTTGATCATTTGAACTCCGGCATCCATCAAGGCCATAGTCCCGGCACATACCGTAGCCATTGAAGAGGAACCGTTAGATTCTAATACTTCAGATACAATACGGATGGTGTAAGGACAATCGGCAGGAATCATATTTTTCAAAGCTCTTTGAGCTAAGTTTCCGTGACCTACTTCTCTACGCGAAGTTCCTCTTAAAGGTTTGGCTTCACCGGTTGAGAATGGTGGGAAATTATAGTGTAAATAGAATTTTTCTTCACCTTGTTCAGATGGCGAGTCGATTTGGTTGGCTTCTCTGGAAGTTCCTAAAGTTACCGTTGCCAAGGCTTGTGTTTCTCCACGAGTAAACAACGATGAACCATGCACTGATGGTAAGTAATCCGTTTCACACCAAATAGGTCTGATTTCGGTTGTTTTTCTACCGTCTAAACGGATACCTTTTTCAAGGATTACGTTACGAACGGCTTCTTTGTTGGTTTTGTAAAAATATTTACCAACCAGTCCGGCTAAGTCAGCGTTTTCAGCGTATTCTTCATCTGTAAATAAGGCTTTACACTCTTCTTTAACTGCTGCAAATTTTTCGCCTCTTTCGCTTTTTCCAGAAGCTTCTTGTGCAATCGCATAACATTTGTCATAAGCGGCTGCTTTTACTTTGGCATAAACTGCTTCGTCTTCCGGTTCTCCTTCGTAAGTACGAATTTCTTTTTTACCGAAAGCTTCTTGCAGTCTTAATTGAGCTTGGATTTGAACTTTGATAGCTTCGTGAGCAAACTTGATAGCTTCTACCATTTCTGCTTCTGAGATTTCTTTCATCTCACCTTCTACCATCGCCACTGAATCTAAAGAAGCGCCAATCATCATATCGATATCAGATAATTCCAATTGTGCTCTGCTTGGGTTGATGATAAATTTTCCGTCTACACGGGCTACGCGTACTTCAGAAATTAAGTTGTAGAAAGGAATGTCGGAAACAGCTAAGGCAGCAGAAGCGGCTAAACCGGCTAAAGCATCCGGCATTACGTTTTCGTCATGCGACATTAATTGAATCATTACCTGAGTTTCAGCATGGTAATCATTCGGAAATAGCGGACGCAATACACGGTCTACTAAACGCATGGTTAATACTTCGCTGTCACTTGGACGGGCTTCTCTTTTGAAAAAACCTCCCGGAAAACGTCCTGCGGCGGCAAATTTTTCACGGTAATCTACCGTTAACGGTAAAAAATCAACACCAGGGTTTGAAGTTCTGGCAGATACGGCTGTGGCTAAAAGCATACAGTCGCCTAATCTAACAACAACAGAACCGTCTGCTTGTTTGGCTAATTTACCGGTTTCGATTAAGATGGTTCTCCCATCTCCCAAATCGATTGTTTCTTGGGTTACTTTTGGAATCATAAAAATTAATTCGTTTAAACAATTAGGTTAGTTGTGTTGTAGTTGTTGTAGTAGTTGTTTGTAACCCAATGAAAAACCGAAACTTTTCTTTTATTTTTAAAACAAAAAGAGGCGCGCAAGCACCTCTTTAGATATGTATTATTTTCTAATACCTAATTCTTTGATAATCTCACGATATCTGTTGATATCTTTTTTCTTCAAGTAATCTAAAAGACTTCTTCTTTTACCTACTAAAAGAACTAAAGAGCGCTCAGTGTTGTAATCGTGACGATTTTTTTTCAAGTGCTCAGTTAAGTGAGAGATTCTAAATGTGAACAACGCGATTTGCCCTTCAGCAGATCCGGTGTTTTCAGCTTTTCCTCCGTGTTTAGCGAAGATTTCAGCTTTTGTTTCTTTACTTAAATACATTCCAATATTTATTTAAATGATTATTATGTATGAATTAAGACTTTCTCAATTCGTGTGCAAAGGTAGAAATAATTGTGAATAGTGAAATATAAATTGTAAATTATTTTTAAAATAATTTCGCAACTTCCTCATTTACAAACTCTAAAAATCGTTCGTCAGCTTCTGTGAAAGGATCGAGTACATGACTGTCGATGTCGATTTGACCAATGTTGACTCCATTTACAAATAAAGGAACCACAATTTCTGATTTCACGGTAAAACTACAAGCGATATAATTGTCTTGAGCGGAAACATCAGGTACTACGAAGTTGGCGTTCGATTCGGCTACCTGACCGCAAATGCCTTTCCCAAACGGAATTACAGTATGATCGGTCTCAGCACCAACATAAGGGCCAAGATGTAAGGTTCTGTTTTCATGATTGGCAAAATAAAAACCAACCCAATTGTAATAGGAAATATTGTCGGACAAATATTGACATAAGTTTTTAAGCTTTATTTCTCTCTCAGTATTGGCTTCCGTAAGCAGGGCGGTTACTTGTGGTTTTAAATTTTCTAAATTCATTTTTTCCAATTTTTATGCAAAAGTAACGACTGCGCTTTTTTAAATTTATATAAATTTGTTAAAAAATCAGTCTTGAAGAATCTGCTGCAGCAATACCGTCCTTTTTTACTTTTTCTGGGAAAATTTTTGCTGACCTATTTAGTGCTTACCGTATTGTATCAGTCGTATTTAAATCGATTTGATTCAGCTGCCAATCAGGTAGATTCTTTTACTCAAATGGTAGCCAATCAAACGCAAACGCTGTTGACTCTTTTTGATAACGATGCTCAAATCGAATCTCATCCGACAGAGCCAAGCTTGAAAATCATTTATAACGGTAAGTATGTTTCCCGTATCATTGAAGGTTGTAATGCCTTAAGTGTGATGATTTTGTTCGTGTCTTTTATTGTTGCTTTTACCGGGAAGTTCAAGAAAACCATCATTTTTATACTTTTCGGTTTGCTTTTGATACAT
Organism: Flavobacterium sp. FEMGT703F; assembly: GCA_002786385.1. Classification (GTDB taxonomy): domain Bacteria; phylum Bacteroidota; class Bacteroidia; order Flavobacteriales; family Flavobacteriaceae; genus Flavobacterium; species Flavobacterium cheonhonense. The sequence continues at coordinate 246,860 of PGCN01000012.1, read as the reverse complement.
CTTTTAAACATAGTCCGAATAGCTTTGTTGAGTGTAGCGCTTTATCATTATCCGCAACATGAACACATACTGCATGCGGTTATTTTTCCGCTAATCATTTATGGGATCGTTTTTTTACTTTGGGTTATTTGGGTTAATAAATTTTCATTACATGCTAACAAAACTCCTTCAAAATAAACAACAACTCCTTTGGATTGTTATCTTGGTTTTACTTTTGGTTGGTATTCGTTTTTTTGAAGACCAATTGTTTTACGACCCATTTTTGGCGTATTTCAAAAGCGAATTCACACACACTAAATTACCGCAGTTTAACGTTTTTAAGCTCTTCTTTAGTTTAGGAATGCGATTTTATCTCAACACAGTTATCTCGCTTTTCTTGTTGTATGTGATTTTCAAAGACACTAAAATGGTCAAGTTTTCTATACTGCTCTACATGATTTTGGGGTCTATATTGTTAATCAGCTTTTTGTTTGTGTTGAATTTTTTCGGAGAAGAAAACAAAATGGCCCTTTTTTATCTTCGTCGATTTTTAATCCAACCGATATTCATCTTGCTTTTCATTCCGGCTTTTTATTATCAAAAGCAAGTCAAGCGGTAAGCTATTTTTCGTAACTTTACGATAATTCCGCCAATACCAATGACCATGAAAATCGTAAAGCATTCGGGTAGTATAGTCGATTTTAATCGAGACAAGCTTAAAAGCTCATTGCTTAAATCGGGTGCCGATAAGAAAGTAGTGGAAGACGTTTTACAAGTGATTGAAAAACAAGTCTACGATGGTATTTCTACTAAGAAAATCTACAAATTAGCTTTTAACTTACTTAAAAAATCCTCTCATTCCCATGCCGCGCGTTATAATTTGAGAGCGGCGTTGCAATTGTTAGGTCCGGCCGGGTTTTTCTTTGAAAAATACATTGCCAGATTATTTATATCCGAAGGTTATTTGGCGCAAACCAATCTTTTTTTATCCGGCAAATGTGTCGGACATGAAGTGGATGTGGCTATTATGAAAAACAATTACATCGAAATGGTAGAATGTAAGTTTCATGCCAAAAGCGAAACCAATTCGGATGTGAAAGTGCCGATGTACATTTTATCGCGATTCAACGATTTGAAAGATAGGAATCATTTAATTTTTACCGAAAGAGATACAATATCCGGCTGTTGGATAGTGACCAATAATCGTTTTACAGCCGACGCCATGGCTTTCGCTCATTGTTCGGGTTTGCAATTGCTGAGTTGGGATTATCCGAAAGAATTCAGTTTGCAAAAAAGAATAGACGAAGGCCAGTTGTATCCCATCACTTGTTTGACAACGCTGACTTTGGCCGAAAAAGACAAATTGTTGGTTCAAGATGTGATTTTGGCCAGTGAAATTATTAATAACACAGAAGTTTTGGAACAAATTGGTTTGAGTGCCAACCGCGTGAAAAATGTCATTAAAGAAGCTTCCGAACTTTGTAAATACCTTTAAAATGAAAGTCCAATTTTTAGGCGGTGCCGCAACGGTAACCGGTTCCAAAACGCTAATTGAAAGTAATGGAGTCCGAATTTTGGTTGATTGTGGTCAATTCCAAGGAATAAAATCCTTGCGCGAACTCAATTGGGAACCATTACCGATTTTGCCGAGTAGCATCGACTTTGTGCTGCTCACTCACGGTCATTTAGACCATTGCGGATGGTTGCCTCGATTGGTTAATCAGGGTTTTGAGGGTAAAATTTATTGTTCGAGTCCAACCAGAGATATCGCCAAGTTAATTTTATTGGATAGTGCCAAAATTCAAGAAGAGGAAGCCGAAAAAGCCAACAAGGAACATTTTTCCAAACACGAAAAGGCCGAACCGTTGTACAATTTGGAGCAAACCGAAAAAGTTTTCCCGCTTTTCAGGGTGGTAAAACCTAACGAAGCAGTCCAACTTGATGCGGAAATTGTTGTGAAGTTCAGCAACGCCGGTCATATCATTGGCGCTTGTAGTATCGAATTACAACTGGAAAATAAAACCCTGGTCTTTTCCGGAGATATCGGTCAAGACGATGATGTGCTGATGTTTGCACCTACCAAACCGCAAAAAGCCGATTACATCTTTCTCGAAAGTACGTACGGGAATAAAATTCATCCGCAAGAAGATGTCAAATTACTGCTCGACACTTACATCAATAATACAGCTCAAGCCGGAGGGACAATCATAATTCCGAGTTTTGCTGTCGAACGCGCTCAAACGTTGATGTATCTGCTTTGGCAACTCAAGCAAGAAGAGCGTTTGCCTGATATTCCCTATGTGATAGATACGCCTATGGGTATCAGTGTGCTTGATGTTTTTATGGAAAATCGCTCTTGGCACAAACTCTCCGAGCAGCAGTGTGTTGAGATGTGTAAAATGTTTACCATGAATTCGGAATATCAAGAAACCATCGCAACCATTTTCGACCAACAACCCAAAGTAGTAATTGCGGCCAGTGGTATGATTACCGGTGGCAGAGTATTGAGCTATTTGGAACGCTATATCGGTTTGCCTGAAACTACTGTTATTATCGTGGGTTACCAAGCCGAAGGTACACGCGGTAGAAAACTATTAGAAGGCGCTTCCGAAATCAAAATTTACGGAAAATATTATCCGGTTTTGGCCAAAGTTTTGGAAATAGAGGGTTTGTCGGCACATGGCGATCAAAATGATTTGCTTCATTGGCTGTCAGCACTCCAAAACAAACCGAAGAAAGTTTTTTTGGTTCACGGTGAGAATGAACCCAGCGATGCACTTCGTATTAAAATACAAGAACAATACGGATATGAAACTACCGTGCCGATGTTGGGACAATCTTTTGATTTGTAATATTTAAGACGTTATTAAGGTTTTCAAAAACTAATATTATTAACTTTGCGGTATGAAATTTAAAAAGCACATAAGTATACTAACCGCTTTGCTGATATTGGTTTCCAATTCAGGCTTAGCTTTTAGTGTGCATTATTGCGAAGGTAAAATTGCTTCAATTTCCTCCGTTTTTTCTAAAGAGGAAGTTTGTGATATGCCGGTTGTGGTTGAAAAAACCTGTTGTGCTAAAGAAGTAGTCACTCATAAAGACTGTTGCTCCGACAAGAAAGTCGATTTGAAAAATAAAACCGAGAAAATCATCATCAAAACGATTTCACTCGATTTTGAACCGGCTTATTTTTCAGAATACAAAAACCAAGTTTTTGGAGTAGCCATTACTCCTGAATATGTAGACGAAAAAGTGGCTTTTTATTGCGATTCTCATGCGCCGCCGCTTTACCAACTCTATTGTCAATACACCTTTTACGCCTGATTTGATTTTAATTCCGAACAGATTCTAATACCATAGAATCGGCATATCAGAATTAATTTTAAATCACAATTTATGAAAACACCATTGTTATTCCTGACGATGTTGTGTGCTGCCGTAAGTTTTTCTCAAGAAACAATCAAACAAGATTCTTTGAAAACAGTCACGGTAGAAGGCAGCCGAAAAGGAATAAAAAAATCTCTCAATGTTACGGCCAATACTACATTGGTTACCAGTAAAGAATTACTCAAAGCGGCTTGCTGTAACTTGGCCGAAAGCTTTGAAACCAATCCGTCGATAGACGTTAATTTTTCCGATGCATTAACCGGAACCAAGCAAATCAAAATGCTTGGATTAACCAGCCCGTATATCCTTATAACAGAAGAAAATGTGCCTTCAGTTCGTGGTGCTTCACAGGCTTACGGAATGTCGTTTACACCCGGAACTTGGGTAGAAAGCATCCAAATTACCAAAGGAGCAGGAAGTGTAGTGAATGGCTTCGAAAGCATTTCGGGGCAAATCAATACCGAATTAATTAAACCCATAGGCGATATTCCTTTATTTGTAAATGCTTATGGCGATAGCGGAAGTCGTTTCGAGTTGAATACCCATTTCAATAAAAAAGTATCCGATAAATGGGCTACAAGTTTGTTCGTTCACGGTAATGCTCGTGTAGCAAAAAACGATATGAACGATGACGGTTTTATGGATAATCCGTTAGGAAAGCAATTGAATGTGGTGAATCGTTGGCAATATGCTAACCCCGAATCGGGTTGGGTTTCGTTTTTGAATGTTCGTTATATGAATGATGAAAAACAAACCGGTCAACTTGATTTTGATCCCGACAGAGATAAACTGACTACCCATTTTTGGGGTTCTGAAATCAATACCGAACGCTTGGATTTCAGTTCCAAAGTAGGCTATGTTTTCAAGGATATGCCTTACCAAAGTATCGGTTTTCAAAACGCTTTCAGTAACCATAACCAGCAATCGTATTTCGGATTGAATCAATACAACATCAAACAACAAAGCTATTATTCCAACTTGATTTTCAACTCGATTATCAGTAATACGATGCACAAGTTTGCTACGGGTTTGAACTTTACCTATGATAAATATGCCGAGTTTGTGAATTTAGCCGATGTGAGCAGAATTGACAACTCCGTTGGTGCTTTCTTCGAATATACCTTCGATGATAACGACAAATTCAGTTACATTTTAGGTGGAAGAATGGACTATCACAATAGGTTAGGGGTCTTTTTTACGCCGCGATTGCATGTGAAATACAATCCGTGGGAAAAGGCTGTTTTGCGTTTTTCTGCCGGACGAGGTAAGCGTGCCGCCAATATTTTTGCGGAAAACCAAAACCTTTTTGCCAGTTCTCGAGTGTTTTCGGTATTAGATACTAACGGAAAGATTTACGGATTGGACGCTGAAATTGCTTGGAATTACGGTTTGAGTTTTACCCAAAACTTTATGTTTTTCGGAATGAAAGCCGATACCACTATCGATTTCTACCGAACTGATTTTCAAAATCAAGCCGTGGTTGATGTCATGAATTCCCCGCAGCAAGTCTTGTTTTACAACTTAGACGGAAAATCTTATGCCAATAGCTTGCAACTCGATTTCAATTTAGAAATCATCAAGCATTTGAATTTGAGAACAGCATATAAGTATTACGATATTGCTACCGATTATATTTCCGGTAGTTTTCAACGACCATTACAAGCCAAACACCGTTTCTTTGGAAATGTGGAATATGCCACTCATATAGTTGAAAAGGGTAAGCAATGGAAATTTGATTTTACTTGGAATTGGTTGGGTAAACAACAATTGCCAAATACGGCAACGAACCCGCATCACGATCGTTTGCCTAATTTTTCGCCTTCATTTTCTACCATGAATGCTCAAATTACCCGAACTTTTTCGAGCACTTTTGAAATATATGTTGGTGGAGAAAATATTGGGAATTATACCCAACACAAAGCAGTTTTAGGCGCTGAAAATCCATTTGGACCAACATTTGATACTTCAATAGTTTATGCGCCGGTTTTCGGACAAATGTATTATGCCGGATTGAGATTTAAAATCAAGTAATAAAAATAATAACAAACAATTTAAAATGAATATCATGAAAAATATTGTAATCGGTTTGCTTTTAATGCTCGTAAGTTTTACAGCTCAAGCACAGGAAAAGAAAAGTAAAAATGCAAAGTATAACATTGAAGTTAACGGTAATTGCGAAATGTGTAAAAAACGAATTGAGAAAGCTGCTTTTTCAGTTTCGGGAGTAAAAAGTGCGGAGTGGCACATAGATGACCACCAATTACATTTGATCATTAACGAAGAAAAATGTTCGTTAATTGAGATAAAGAAAGCCATAGCTAAGGTTGGTCATGATACTGATGAGGTTAAAGCGACCGATGAAGATTACGAAAAGCTCCACGGTTGTTGTATGTATGAAAGAAAGTAAATTTGAAACTCCTTCCAACGAAGGAGTTTTTTATTGCTATTTTTACTAAAAAAAATGAAAAGATTATACACTATTTTGGCAGTTGGTTGTTTTGCTTTTGGTTTTTCTCAAGCGTTGAAGCAAGATCAACGGGTTTGGATGGCCTATGTTGGTCAGTACAAAGCTTCTCCTAAATGGGGTTACCATATGGAGGCGCAGTTTAGGATGGACAATCAGTTGGAGCAAAACATGCAAAACTTATTCAGAGTTGGTGTGGTATATCATTTCTCCGAGTCAAAAAATATTACTGCCGGTTATGCATTGGTCAATACCTATAGTGCAACGGCTGATGATTATTTTAAGGAAAACAGGTTGTGGGAACAATACCAAATGACTACTAAATGGTCCAAGGATATTTTAATTAATCGGTTTCGATTGGAGCAACGCTGGGTAGAACAATTCGGAATTTCAGAGGTTGGACAAACGGTATCGGAAACTGCATATCAGAACAGGTTTCGCATATTGAATCGCTTTTTATGGCATTTGACAACCCTAAAATCTGAAAAAGAACAGCTTTATGTGGTGGTGCAAAATGAGCTGTTTGCAACACTCGGAAAGAATAAAGTGAATTCTAAAGGCATCGATCAAAATCGTTTCTTAGTGGGATTCGGACTCAACTACAACAATACCATCCGTTTGGAATTGGGTTATATGAATCATTACATCACTTCATCCTCCGCATCGGATTTGATGAATCATACTGTCTCGATTTCGTTATTTCATAATATCGTGTTATAAAAAGTTTAAAGTGGTCGCTATCCCGAAAAATATCCTTAATTTCACGCTCGAATTTTCACCCTTAATTTGTTAGTTCATGAGTGATTTTGATTGGATGCAATTGCTGAATCCTGAGTTTTATATTACCATGTCGCTGGGCGGCGTTAGAGTTGGCCTTTGGATAGTATTGTTTATTGTGTTTGCCGAAACCGGTTTGTTTGCCGGCTTCTTTTTACCGGGAGATAGTTTGTTGTTTTTGGCCGGAATTTACAGTCGAGATTTAATTGAGAATTTTACCATTATAGAAAGTGATGTCTTAAATGTAACACTATTAGCAGTTTTGGTTGCTGTAGCCGGAATCATTGGTAATATGGTTGGCTATTGGTTTGGTGCCAAAAGTGGTTATTATTTGTATAAAAAAGAAGATAGTTTTTGGTGGAAGAAAAAATACCTAATCCAATCCAAAGACTTCTTTGAACGTTACGGAGGTAAAGCGATTATTTTTGCTCGTTTTTTACCGGTAGTAAGAACGTTTGCGCCCATAGTTGCCGGTATTGTGACTATGGATAAAAAGAAGTTTATGTTTTACAATATTGTGAGTTCTTTTTTGTGGTCGTTCACTTTAATCTTTGCCGGACATTATTTGTACGGTATGTTTTTAGAAGAGTTTGATATCGATTTAAAACACCATATAGAGAAAATTGTGATCCTTATTATTTTGATTTCAACTTTCCCGGTTTTCCTTAAAATGATCAAGAAAACACCAAATACAGAATCGGAATTATAAAAAAAGCCTCAAGAAATTGAGGCTTTTTTTATTTCATTTCCAGGATAACTTCGTCGTGTATTAATTTGCCTTCCGGGGTAATACCTTCAATAATAACTTTTACTTCGGGCTTGTTATAATCCGTTATTCGGAACAAAAACTGTCCTTCGTCATTTGCGCGGATTAGTGATTTCCATTCGATTAAACCATAATAGTCAAAACCAGTATTGTTTGTGCTTTTATAGTCAGCATTCTTAAAACTAGGATAGATTGAGAATGCTTCTTTTATCAAAACATTGTTAGGATCGGCTTTGATATAGCCGGGTTTGATATTCTTTTTAGTGTATGCTCTGATAATCCCGGTGTGATTTTGCATTCCGGGTACTAATGCATTCGAACTAAGGTATATTTCGTCAAAGTCAGACATGCGCATGGTGGTAAATTCAAATTGAGTCATCAAGGCTCTACCGTCAACAACGATAAGAGGTGTTGGTCGTTGGGCATTAATAGTGTTGTTGACCCTGCTGTAAATGGTAGCCTCGCCAAATCGTCTTTCTACGATAAATCCGTTCCGCTCTATAAAGCTCAGTAAGTCTATGTATTCCATTTTTTCATCTACTTTATAGCCGTTTAAAAAACTGTTGCCAATTACTCTTTGGTAGGTTAGTTTTTTTTCAATTTTAACCTCTTCGAGTTGAATGGCTTCTGAAGCAAATTTGGGAAGCTCTAAATCAGTACTTAATTTTTCTGCCGTAATTTCTTTGCATTGAACAGTAGGTTTGAATGCCTTATAAAAAGGTTTTTTTCGATTAAGTAATTGGTAGTTGATTTTGCCTTCGACACTTTCAAAATTTGGTAATTTTAAAACGCTCATGGCTAGCGAAGTAGAATCTGTTAAGATTAAATTTTCAAATAAATATTCGCCTTTATCATTCACTTCAGTCGACTTGATAATTTGGTCTTTGAAAGAAACTATTTTGACTTTATGATCAGTTTTGTTTTTAATATTCGGACTAATAGTCCCTTTTAGGCTCAATCCGATATCGAAACTGAAATTGGTAGCAGGCTTTGATGATTTGATGTTTTCCCAATTGTATTTGGGATGTGTTTGGTTCATTAAAAACAAATCTAACTCGTAGTTGGTAATCCTTTTGGGTTGTAGCAAATAATAATTAGCATTAATTAAAGGTTCTGATATGTATGGGTTAATACTCAAACCGGCTACTATGGAATAGTTTTCGGCTGTTGATTTGGTATCGGTAGGAAGAACACTAATACTTAAGTTGGTGTTTGCTGTAGCGGCATATCCGACAAATTCTAATTGATCTGCTTTTCGACCATTTTTGGTTATCACTATGGGTGCTTCTTTTTTGGGAGCATTGTACAGCGTTCTGTTCGCCCATTCTTTCTGATTGTTATCAATTATTCGAATAGTATTAATGCCTCCAAATAAATCGGTATTTTGAAGCAAAATGGTTTGCTCCAGGGCATTTTTATTAATTTCTAAGTCATATATAAACTGTTTATTGTCTTGATGTACAACTAAATAGGCTTTTTTATCTTTGAATATCGATATAGTGGCCAGGTTCGTTTTAATTTTAATAATGGTTTTTCCTTCCATAGAAAAATTGTTGACTTCCAAGCCAAAACCGATACCATTTTTATCGGTAAAAGTTTTTGTGATGGTTTTGTTTTGATAAGTCACGCTTACGTTATTGAAATCATCATCGGGAGTAACCTCGAATTTACCCAAGCCTGCAGCGTTTAAACGGACTGTTTTGAGGGTTTCGCCTTTCGAATTTTGTATCATAGCTTCGAGATTGTCTGGAGCATTGTTTCGGCAATCTTTTACGCGAATCCCAATAGTGTTTTTGATGCCGTTGATGAAATTGCCTCCTTCAGGATGGAGCGTTATGTCTAATGACTCTTCATCGATTTTGTTGTAGTTTTTGATGCCTTCTTGCGGATTGATGATGTTTATTTTAAAGATTGACGACTCATCTTCGCTGAAATTATTCATCCAGTTCGTGTAGACTTGAATGTAGTATAATCCGGAGTGTAATTTGGGGTTTAAATCAATGACTCCGGAAAAGGTGCCGTTATAAGCATAAACTAATTTTTCGGTAACTACAGTTCCTGCTTCATCATATAAAACAACATAAACATTGGTAGTAAAAAATGCTTTTTTAGTTTTTCGGTTGATGACATATCCTTGGAGCCAAATTTTTTCATTAGTCAGAAAAGTTGATTTGTCTAAATGCAGGTGAATGGCTTCTCTTTCCAGGAAGAAGTAATCTTCTAAAGCAGCTACAATTTTGTCTCGGTTTTCATCAGGAGTTTCTTGGGCGTTTAGTAGACTGGTCCTAACTAATAGTACAATAAGAAAAATAGTTTTAAACATAAGAAAGCGATTACGATAATCAAAAATATAAAATTTTATTTACAATAATAAATAAAAAAAACGCCTTGATTTCTCAAGACGCTTTTACTAGTATTTTGTACTTCTGATTTTTTTCTTCGTACTCAGCATTACATCATGCCCGGCATTCCGCCACCCATTGGCATTCCGCCACCGGCATTTTCTTCTTTGATTTCTACTAAAGCACATTCGGTAGTTAAAATCATTCCGGAAACTGAGGCTGCGTTTTCTAAGGCCACACGGGTTACTTTTTTAGGATCGATGATTCCGGCTTTTAGCATGTCTACATATTCATCGGTTTTAGCATTGTATCCAAAGTTGGCTTTTCCTTCGGCTACTTTGGCTACTACCACAGAACCTTCTAAACCGGCGTTTTCAACGATGGTTCTCAAAGGTGATTCTACGGCACGTGATACAATTTGAATTCCTGTTGCTTCATCAGCATTACTTGCTTGTAACTTGTCTAAAACAGCTTTGGCTCTTAATAAAGCCACACCGCCACCGGCTACGATTCCTTCTTCAACAGCGGCACGGGTCGCATGTAAAGCATCGTCTACGCGGTCTTTTTTCTCTTTCATTTCTACTTCAGAAGCAGCGCCAACGTACAATACGGCTACACCACCGGCTAATTTAGCCAAACGCTCTTGGAGTTTTTCTCTGTCGTAATCAGAAGTCGTAGTTTCCATTTGGGCTTTGATTTGGTTTACACGATTTTTAATCATGTCGGCATTTCCGGCTCCGTTTACGACTGTGGTATTGTCTTTATCAATGGTTACTTTTTCAGCAGTACCCAACATTTCTAAAGTGGCATTTTCTAAAGTATAACCACTTTCTTCCGAAATTACAGTTCCGCCAGTTAGGATAGCAATATCTTCTAACATTGCTTTTCTTCTGTCGCCGAATCCAGGCGCTTTAACAGCGGCAATTTTTAATGCCCCACGGAGTTTGTTAACCACTAAAGTCGATAGTGCTTCACCATCAACATCTTCAGCAATAATTAATAATGGTTTTCCGGATTGTGCTACAGGCTCTAAAACTGGTAACAATTCTTTTAAGGAAGAAACTTTTTTATCGTAAAGTAGGATGTAAGGTCTTTCCAATTCCACTTCCATTTTTTCAGGATTGGTCACGAAGTACGGAGACAAATAACCTCTGTCGAATTGCATACCTTCTACCACATCAACATAGGTATCGGTTCCTTTGGCTTCTTCTACTGTAATTACACCTTCTTTGCCTACTTTGGCGAAAGCAGTAGCAATTAATTCACCAATTACTTCATCGTTATTGGCAGAGATAGAAGCGATTTGTTTGATTTTTTCAGAGTCGCTGCCAACCACTTGAGCTTGTTTGCCCAAATCTTCAATGATAGCTTCCACCGCTTTGTCGATACCGCGTTTTAAGTCCATTGGATTGGCTCCGGCAGCCACGTTTTTCAAACCTTCTTTAACGATAGCTTGCGCGAGTACGGTGGCCGTTGTAGTTCCGTCACCTGCTAAATCATTGGTTTTAGAAGCTACTTCTTTTACCATTTGCGCACCCATATTTTCGAGAGCGTCTTTCAATTCTACTTCTTTAGCTACTGAAACACCGTCTTTGGTTACGGTTGGACCGCCGAAAGATTTAGAGATGATTACATTTCTTCCTTTAGGTCCCAAGGTTACTTTTACTGCATTCGCTAAGGCATCAACACCACGTTTTAAACCGTCGCGTGCTTCAATGTCGAATTTTATATCTTTTGCCATTTTGTTTGTTTTTTTGTCTTAATACTTAATATTCAAATCTTAATACTCTGTTAGATAATCGCAAGAATATCATCTTCACGCATGATGAGATAATCCTTGCCGTCGAATTTTAAATCGGTTCCGGCGTATTTGCCGTATAAAACAGTATCACCAACTTTTACGGTTAACGGTTGGTCTTTTTTTCCGTTACCTACTGCCACTACAACACCTTTTTGCGGTTTTTCTTTAGCAGTGTCAGGAATAATAATTCCGGAAGCTGTTTGGGTTTCAGCGGCTGCCGGTTCCACAATAACTCTGTCAGAAAGAGGTTTAATGTTTAATGCCATGATGTTATATTTTTAGGTTATAATATTTTGTTGACTTCACTTTTTCAGAAATTATGCCAAGGGTTTTTTACTGTCATTTTTTCCTAAAAAAAATGCCAGCATGTCAGCGCTGGCATTTGGATAAAGAACAAAGTCTTTGTTATTTTTTTTCACCTGTCGGTTGTGCAGGAGTAGCGGCCGGAGTTTCGGTAGCTGTTTTAGGTGCTGCGGTTTCCGTTTGTTCAATTACTTTTGATTCGGTTTGTCCGCCGCCCATACCCGGGAAGCTTAAACTAGATAACAAAATCAAAACGATTAAAGCAGCTGCTAAAGTCCAAGTACTTTTATCTAAAAAGTCTGTTGTTTTTTGAACACCGCCTAACATTTGTGATCCGCCTAATGAAGAAGACAAACCGCCTCCTTTAGGATTTTGTACCATAACGGCAATGATTAATAAAAAACAAACCAATGTGATTAATGCTAAAAAGATGGTAAACATAATGTGTTATAATTAGTTATTATTTTGTTGTAAAATCTTTATATCCGAAATTCGGTTTGCAAAGAAACTACTTTTTTCCGGATATTTCAAAATTAATATTTCATAAGCTTGAATTGCTTTGGAATATTTTTTTTGTTCCAAGTAAACTCGCGCCAACGTTTCTGTCATTAAATGGGACGTGTCTTCTGAAAACGGCTCAATTGCAGGCACCACAGCATCTTTGGCCACCGGCATAATTTTCGGGTTGGTTTCGATAAATTTATCAATCAATGCCAGCTTTTTCTTTTTAATATCGTTATCCGCAGTTTCTGAGGTCGATGCCGTTTCACGAACAATAGGTTTTAGTCGGGACAATTGTAGCCACTCTTCGAACGAATGTTTTTCGTTTTTGGAGAACTCCAGTGGTTTGCCGATCTCCAATTTAACTTCTGCTTTTTGTTCTTCAATACCGGTGGCTTCTTTGATGGAAGTCAGTATGGATTGTTCTAAAGGATTGACAGTTGGTTCCTGATAGGCCACTTTTACTTCTTCCAGACCAATCACATTGATGTTCATTAACTCTTCCAGCTTTTTTTCGTAATGCCCTTTTTGTACGGATACAAAGGAATCCGAGGTGATGAAGTCGAATAAAATACTGCGATCGGTGGTATAAGCTGCGGCCACTTTCAGCGCATGGTTGTAATTAAAACTGTCCTGATTGTACAAATGTTTCAACTTTAGTACTCGAGCGCTCTGAAAATAGGGGAAAGCCCTTAGTACTTGGTCTAAGGTTTCCGCATGCCTATCGTTGATGGCTTCGGGTTTGTTGAGTAAGTATGTATAATCGGTTAGGTTCAAAGTTATCAGTGTTCAGATGATTTGTAAAGTTACAAATACTGTTTACCATTTGGCTAGTGATTCGTTAAAGATATCTTGGGTAATTCTTTCAAAAATAACGTCCAACGCATCGGTTAATTGCGGTCCGACTAATTGGCTGGAACCGCTGTAATCATAAAAGAAGGAAAATCTTTTTTCAAAATTATCTTCTTCTTTGTTTTTGTTGGAAAAGCGAACCATCACAGAAATCGTCAAACGGTTTTGAGCTGCTTTTTGATCTGCAGTGGCTGTCATAGGCGCTATTCGGTATTCAACAATTTCACCCTCGTATAAAAGTTCGCCGTTGGAGTTGGTTAAATTCAGATTGGTTTGATTTTGAATCAAATCCTGTAAGCGTAAGGTAAAGGTTCTTTCAATGCCCGGTTCAACCAACTCGGCCGTATTTTGGAAATAATTCACCTGAAACGTTTTGGCGTTAATCGGTTTGGCTCCGGTAAAATTGTACACACCGCAACTGTTGATGCTGAAAGCGACAAGAACCAATAATAAAAATTTAATGCTTTTCATGTATTTGTTTTCGAGGGTAAATATAACCAATATTTAATTTTGCCTAAGTTTGAATGTTTACAAATCAAACTGTTTTATTTTTCGATACAAGGTTCTTTCCGAAATACCCAATTCATCTGCAGCCGCTTTTCTCTTCCCTTTGTTACGCTCTAAAGCTTTTTTGATGAGTTCCAGTTCTTTGGCTTCCAAACGAAGGGTTTCTTCTTCGTCAACGGTTTCCGCCATCAAATAATTGGCATCGTCTTCGTCGTCAAATTCTTCTTGTTGCGACTGGTTTGGTGTCGGAATTACATTAATATGCGGTTGGGTTTCAAATACAATTTCGCTTTCGTTGTCTTTTGAACCGTAGACCTTCTGAATCAAACTCGGATTAATATCTTGAACTTTAGCGCCGTTTTTCATCAGTTCTAAAGTCAGCTTTTTCAAATCGTTTAAATCACTTTTCATGTCGAAAAGCACTTTGTATAAAATATCTCGCTCGGTAGCAAAATCACTGTCCGATTTTTTACCGCCTATTACCGATGGCAATGTACTGCCTTCCAATGGCAGATAAGATTGTAATGTTGCTAATGATATATCGCGATTAGTTTCCAAAACCGAAATCTGTTCGGCCACGTTGCGTAACTGACGGATGTTTCCGCTCCAACGATAGCGTTGTAAAAACTGTATGGCATCGTCACTCAACTTAATCGGTGGCATTTTGTATTTGTGCGCAAAATCGGCGGCAAATTTTCTAAATAACAAATGAATATCGTCTTTTCGATCACGTAAGGGTGGCAAAGTAATATCAACGGTACTCAAACGGTAATACAAATCTTCGCGGAATTTCCCTTTTTCAATTGCATCGAACATATTGACGTTGGTGGCCGCGACTATGCGTACATTGGTTTTTTGTACTTGAGAAGAACCTACTTTAATGAACTCACCATTTTCTAAAACACGCAACAAGCGAACTTGAGTTGTAAGCGGTAATTCGCCCACTTCATCCAAGAAAATGGTACCGCCATCGGCTACTTCAAAATAACCTTCACGGGTATTGGTAGCGCCGGTAAAAGCGCCTTTTTCGTGTCCGAATAATTCACTGTCAATGGTGCCTTCCGGAATCGCACCACAGTTAACGGCGATGTATTTTCCGTGTTTTCTGTGAGATAGCGAATGGATAATTCTTGGAATACTTTCTTTACCCACACCGCTTTCACCCACAACCAATACCGAAATGTCAGTCGGAGCAACCTGTATGGCTTTTTCTATGGCGCGGTTGAGTTTCGGGTCGTTCCCGATAATCTCAAAGCGTTGTTTTATGTTTTGAACTGATTCCATGTTTGAATTATTTTAAACTCTTCTTAATGTTTAATGAGTTGAATAATGCTTTTAATTCGTTGTATTGGTTATTTTTTAGATCCGACTTTTTGATGAATTTTGCTTGATTCTTTTTAATGTAGATTAAAAAGAGATCGTTTTTTTCTTCGAGTTTTACAATGTCCTTCCAAAAATATTTGATGTCAAAACTTTCTCCTTTTTCCTGAAAATAATCCGCTGTAAATACATGGCTGATGTCTTCCTGCAGCCTGGGATTATCGGTAATTTGCTTTTTTGAAGTGGCATAAATTCGATACACAAACAAAAGCACAACCAAAGGATAAATTGTTGCCAATGGAACCCAGAAATACTCGTCATATGACGCATTAGCAGAGGCACTAATTAACATTATGATAAAAAAGACAATCAAGTAAATAACAAGTCTACTGTTTTTATATACCAATAAAGTAGCTTTAAAAACACTATTGGCGTCAAAGCTTGGTTTAATGACTATTTGACTCTCCATAATTTTATTGCATCAGACTGTAACCAACCGCTTCCCCAATCAATGTGGCTGTTGTACAATCGGTTACTTTTACCAACACAAAATCACCTTCTTTGTAATTTTCTTTCGGGAAAACAGTGACTACATTTTCCGAGTTTCTGCCGCTCCAGTGTTTGTCAGACTTCTTAGATTCTTTTTCAATCAACACTTCTACGGTTTGGCCCAAGAAACGCTTGGTTCTTTTTTCACTGAGTATTTGCTGTAAGTCTACAATTTCTTGTAAACGTCTTTTCTTAACTTCTTCCGGAACATCATCTTCCATTTTACGCGCTGCCAAAGTACCCGGTCTTTCGGAATAAGCAAACATATAGCCGAAGTCGTATTCCACATATTCCATCAAACTCAAGGTATCTTGGTGATCTTCTTCAGTTTCAGTAGGGAAACCGGCAATCATGTCTTGCGAAATAGAGCAATCCGGTATAATTCTCTTGATTTTATCCACCAATTCCATGTATTCTTCACGGGTGTGTTGGCGGTTCATTTCTTTTAAAATTCGCGTACTACCGCTTTGTACCGGCAAGTGAATATAATTGCAAACATTGTCGTATTTGGCAATCACATGCAACACTTCTTCATGCATGTCTTGCGGATTCGATGTCGAAAAACGAAAACGCATTTTAGGAAACGCAATCGCACATTGTTCTAAAAGTTGCGCAAAATCAGTTGCAGTAGCTTTTTGCATTTCAGTGGCTTTCTCGAAATCTTTTTTCAAACCGCCGCCATACCAAAGGTAACTGTCCACATTTTGACCCAATAAGCAAACTTCTTTAAAACCTCTGTCCCATAAATCTTGGATTTCAGCCATAATGCTTTGCGGTTCTCTGCTACGTTCACGACCGCGAGTAAACGGTACTACACAAAAGGTACACATATTGTCGCAACCGCGGGTGATGGAAACAAAGGCATTCACGCCATTGCTGTTCAAACGCACCGGTGAAACATCGCCATAGGTTTCATCTTTGGAAAGGATAACGTTAATCGCATCGCGACCTTCTTCCACTTCTTTCAATAAATTCGGTAAATCCTTGTAAGCATCCGGACCAACCACCATGTCCACGATTTTTTCTTCTTCCAGGAATTGACTTTTCAAACGCTCGGCCATACAACCCAAAACGCCCACTTTCATGCCCGGATTAATGCTGCGTTTTACCGCATTGTATTTTTCCAAACGCTTGCGTACGGTTTGTTCCGCCTTGTCTCTGATAGAGCAGGTGTTTACCAAAACCAAATCGGCTTCTTCTAATTTTTGGGTAGTATTGTAACCTTGTTCGGTTAAAATGGACGCGACAATTTCGCTGTCCGAAAAATTCATCGCACAACCGTAGCTTTCTATAAATAGTTTTTTGCTATTGCCTTCTTTGTGTTCTAAAACCAGGCTGGTACCTTGTTTTTTCTCGTCAATTTCCTTTTCCATAAAATGATTTTCGCTTAATCGGACAGCAAAGATAATACTAAATTCGCAAATCTGACAAGATGGCAGAGATGGTTTAACAAAAGTTTTGGAGCGAAAGGTTTGGGTGTGTTTGGAATCTCTGTTCCCGCTGTACGCTCTGCTCGGCGCCGCTTCCATCGGGGCTATATAGGCTTTGTCTTTTGTCTCGGTTGACTACGAAAAAAGTTTGTGAAAAGACTACCTAATATTAAGGTATCAATTTCTTTTATGGGTCAATCACCGTTAAAAAGCAACACTAAATCGATATTTTAAAAAAAACGTTTACTTTTGTCCGCGTAAACAATCGCGGATATGGCAAAGAATTTAGTTATCGTGGAGTCGCCGGCAAAGGCCAAAACAATCGAAAAATTTCTCGGAAGTGAGTTTCAGGTAGAGTCGAGTTACGGCCATATAGCCGACTTACCTTCCAAAGAAATTGGAGTAGACGTTGCCAACGGGTTCAAGCCCAAGTATGAGGTGTCTTCTGATAAAAAAGCTCTGGTCAAAAAACTGAAAGATTTGTCTAAAAATGCGGAAACCGTTTGGTTGGCTTCCGATGAGGACCGCGAAGGAGAAGCCATTTCTTGGCACTTGGCGGAAGAATTAAAGTTAGATAAAAACAAGACCAAAAGAATAGTTTTCCACGAAATCACCAAATCGGCCATTCAAAAAGCGATTGAAAACCCACGCGGCATCGATTATAACTTAGTGAATGCGCAACAAGCCCGTCGTGTTTTAGACAGACTGGTAGGTTACGAACTTTCGCCTGTATTGTGGAAAAAAGTCAAAGGCGGATTATCGGCAGGACGTGTACAATCGGTTTCCGTCCGTTTGATTGTAGAGAGAGAAAGAGAAATTCAAGAGTTCAAAGCAGTAGCTTCGTATTCGGTTACGGCCGAGTTTACCAATGAAGCCGGAAAAGTAGTCAAAGCCAAATTGCCGAAAAACTTCGTCACCAAAAAAGAAGCGGAAGACTTTTTGCAAAAAAATATCGGTTCTACTTATAAGGTAGCCGATTTGGAGACCAAGCCGACCAAAAAATCACCTGCGGCTCCGTTTACCACTTCCACTTTACAACAGGAAGCAGCACGCAAATTGTATTTTCCGGTTGGTATTACGATGCAAATTGCCCAAAGATTGTATGAAGCCGGACTCATAACCTATATGAGAACCGACAGTGTAAACTTGTCCCAAGAAGCCATGGCTGCCGCGCAAGCAGAAATTACCAGTTACTATGGAGCTGAATACAGCAAGCCTCGAAATTACAATACCAAATCCAAAGGTGCGCAAGAAGCCCACGAGGCTATTCGTCCGACAGACATGTCGCGTCATACTGTGAATGTGGAACGAGACCAAGCGCGTTTGTATGAACTCATTTGGAAAAGAACTTTGGCTTCACAAATGGCTGATGCCGAACTGGAACGAACTAATGTTAAAATAGAAGCCAATAATCACTCGGAAGTTTTTCAAGCTACCGGAGAGGTAATTAAATTTGAAGGTTTCTTGAAAGTCTATTTAGAAGGCAACGATGAGGACGACGAAGAACAAGAAGGTATGTTGCCGGCATTGAAGGTTAACGAAAAATTACACAATAATAATATTACTGCGACCGAAAGATATTCGCGTCCGCCGTCGAGATACACTGAAGCTTCTTTAGTGAAGAAGTTAGAGGAATTAGGAATCGGTCGTCCGTCTACCTATGCGCCAACCATTTCTACTATTATCAACAGAAATTACGTTGAGAAAGGAAACTTAGACGGTGTAGAGCGAAAATATGTGCAGTTGACTTTGAAAGACAGTCAAGTTGACGAGAAAATTTTAAAAGAAAACACCGGTTCCGATAAAGGGAAATTGGTGCCGACAGATATCGGAACCATCGTAAACGACTTTTTAGTAAAAAACTTTGAATCCATCTTAGATTACAATTTTACCGCTAAAGTAGAGCAAGACTTTGATGAAATAGCCGAAGGCAATATCGATTGGGCTAAAATGATGCAGGATTTCTACAATAAGTTTCACCCGAATGTGACAGAAGTAGAGAAGAATGCCGATAGAGAAAGTGGTGAGCGCATTTTAGGAACCGATCCGAAAACGGGTAAACCGGTATCGGTGCGTTTGGGGAAATTTGGACCTATGGCTCAAATTGGCGATGCCGAAGACGAAAATAAGCAATTTGCGAGTTTACGTCAGGATCAAAACATTGGCAATATCACTTTGGAAGAAGCTTTGAATTTGTTTTTATTGCCGAAAAACCTCGGTACTTATAACGGAGAAGAAGTAGAAGTGAGCAATGGTCGTTTCGGGCCTTATGTGCGTTTCGGGAAACAATTTATTTCACTTCCCAAAGGCGAAGATCCGTTAGATGTGACTATGGAAAGAGCACAGGAATTGATTGATGAAAAAACCAAAGCTGATGCGCCAATCGGAACGTACCAAAATATGGACGTGCAAAAGGGTGTTGGTCGTTTTGGTCCGTTCTTAAAATGGAACGGGATGTTTATCAATGTCAACAAAAAATACGACTTCAATAACTTATCGCAATCCGATATCGAAACTTTAATCGATGAGAAATTACAGAAAGATATCGATAAAGTTATTCATCATTGGAAAGAAGAAGGTATTTTAGTGGAAAAAGCCCGTTGGGGAAAATCGGTCATCACCAAAGGTAAAATCAAAATCGAATTGAATAAAGATGTTGATGCTGCCAAATTAACCTTGGAGCAAGTGCAAGAAATGATTGCCAAGAAAACACCGGAGAAAAAGACAGCTGCCAAAAAAGCTCTGGCCAAAAAAACTACCGCTAAAAAAACTACCGCTAAAAAAACTACCGCTAAAAAAAAGTAATCCATGGAATTTGATTTTCTTTCACCGGTTGACGATGTTATAATTGAATATATAAAAGGGCTGTCATCTCAACACCTTGGTAGCAAAGTGTCCTTTCATACCGATAAAGAGTTCCCCGATTTAGATCAGATTAAAGTTGCCGTTGTTGGTGTTTTGGAAAACCGTGGTAATCCAAAGGCCTTTGAAGCAGTGAATTTGAATGCCGTTCGAAAAGAGTTGTACAGTTTGTTTCCCGGAAATTGGCAAAGTGCTATCGCTGATTTGGGAGATATCTACCCAGGGAATTCTTTAGAAGATACCTATTTCGCTTTGCAAAAAGTGGCAGCTAAATTAATTCGCAAAGGAGTTATACCTGTTATAATAGGTGGCTCACAAGATTTAACTTATCCGTTGTACAGAGCTTACGATAGTTTGGAGCAGATGGTGAATTTGGTAGCTATTGATAGTAAATTTGATTTTGGTAAACAAGAAGATGGAATTACTTCTGATTCTTATTTGTCAAAAATAGTATTAGACGAGCCGAACAACTTATTCAATTATTGTAATATCGGTTACCAAACGTATTTCAATTCCCAAGAAGAAATTGATTTGATTGAGAAATTGTATTTTGATGCGTATCGTTTAGGAGAAATTTCTAATAATATAGCGCTTTCAGAGCCGGTTTTCAGAGATGCAGATATTGTTTGCGTGGATTTAACAGCTGTAAAATCCTCAGATTCAGGTAATTTGATTAATTTTATTCCGAATGGCTTCAACGGAAAAGAGATTTGTAGTTTAACGCGTTATGCTGGGATTAGTGATAAGGTAAGTTCTTTTGGTGTTTTCAATCACAATAATACTAAAGAAGAGGCTGTATTGATTGCTCAGGTAATTTGGTATTTTATGGAAGGGATAAACTTCCGTTCCAATGAGTATCCTTTTGGGACAAAAGACAATTACCTAAAATATATAGTGCCCTTAGAAAATGAAGAGTTGGTCTTTTATAAGAGCAACAAAACAGACCGATGGTGGATTGAAATTAATTTTTTTTCCGGGCAACACAATAAACTCAAAAAAAATACGTTATTACCGTGTTCCCACGAGGAATATCTGTCTGCCTGTAATCATGAGATTCCGGAAAGATGGTGGAAAGCACAAAGAAAAAATTGTCTGTAAAGATTTAGAATAGTTTACGATTGTATTTTCTGTAAGATAATTATTTCAAAAATAACACAAACATGCATTTTATCAGTAAAACAATGCATTTTATCGATAAAATGTTTTTTTATTCCCTTTTAATATTCTACTTTTGGATTGTTAAAGTGTAATTGGAAATTAGATAGGGTAAAATTTAATATTATTTAATTGCTTTTTTAAAAAATAATAAATAGGTTTACGCCCTTAAAAATAAAATATTCAAATAACCCCAATTTATATGAAGAAAGTCATTGCATTCGCATCAGTTTTAGCTTTGTTAACGGGCTGTGGACGATCAAGCGACAAAGGTGAATTAGTAGGAGTTAAAGGTAAAAAATGGCATCCTGAGAAGCCGTTTGGTATGGCCTTGATTCCTGGTGGTGCTTATATTATGGGTAAATCAGATGATGATTTAGCTAATATACAGGATGCTCCAACTAAAACTGTTACTGTGAGATCGTTTTATATGGACGAAACAGAGATAACCAATAGTGAATACCGACAGTTTGTGGAGTGGGTAAAAGATTCTACAATCAGAGTTCGCTTGGCTATCTTGGCTGACGAGGTTGGTCAAACAGCCGGTTCAGGAGGTAAAGGCGGTAAAGGAGGGAAAAATGCCGGAAGTATTGGTGACTTTGCTTTCAACGATACTGATCCAGCAAAGATGACTCCTTACGACAAATACATGTATGAGAATTATTACAGTGTTGGGACTGATGATGATCCTTATGCAGGTAGAAGATTGAATAGAAAAGTAAAATTAATCAAAGATACCAGCAAATATCCGGACGAATATTATTCTGAAGTGATGGATAGTATGTATTTGCCATTAGCAGAATCGTTCAACGGATTAAGAACTATCGATGTAAGAAAATTAAAATTCCGTTATTCTTGGATGGACATTCAAGCTGCAGCTAAGGCTAAAGTAGGTAAAAGAAGTTCTTTTATCAGAACGGAACAACAAGAAGTTTATCCTGATACAACTGTTTGGATCAAAGACTTTGCTTACTCTTACAACGAGCCAATGCATAATGATTATTTCTGGCACCAAGCTTACGGAGATTATCCTGTAGTTGGAGTTTCTTGGAAGCAAGCTAAAGCTTTTTGTGCTTGGAGAACGTTAAATAAAAATTCATACATTAAATCTAAAAAGAAAAAGAACAGACCTGATCTAATCAATTCTTTTAGATTGCCTACCGAAGCGGAGTGGGAATATGCTGCCAGAGGTGGTCTTGAGTCAGGAACTTATCCTTGGGGTGGTCCTTATGCTAAAAATGACAGAGGTTGTTTCTTGGCTAACTTTAAGCCTAATCGTGGAGACTACGCAGCGGATCAAGCTTTATACACAGTAGAAGCAAAATCTTACGAACCAAATGGATATAACCTTTATAACATGTCAGGTAACGTGGCTGAGTGGACTGATTCTTCTTACGATGCTGCTGCCTATGAATATGTTTCAACAATGAACCCAACTGTGGGCGACTCTAAAAACATGAGAAAAGTTGTTCGCGGAGGTTCATGGAAAGATGTAGCTTACTTTTTACAAGTAGGAACCAGAGATTTTGAATATGCTGATACCGCTAGAAGTTATATTGGGTTCAGAACTGTTCAAGACTACATGGGAACTCAAGTAACCAAAAATGGTAAGGCACCAAGAAAGTAATTTCAAAACCAACTTAATTATATTTAACTTAACTAACTAAAAAATTTTTTATTATGGGATTATTATCACCTAAAGTTATGAATTTTGCCTATGGTATGGGCGCAGCTGTAGTAATCGTGGGAGCTTTATTTAAAATTGCTCACTTTGAACTTGGACCTTTAACAGGTACAGTGATGTTAACTATAGGACTATTAACGGAGGCAGCAATTTTTGCTTTATCAGCTTTCGAAACACCGGCAAAAGAAATTGATTGGTCTTTAGTATACCCGGAATTAGCCGGAGGAGAAGCAAGACCTAAAGATAAAAAGAATGAAGAAGCTAAAGACGCTCAAGGTTTATTGTCTCAAAAATTAGACAACATGTTGAAAGAAGCTAAAATCGACGGTCAGTTGATGGAAAGCTTAGGAAACAGTATCAAAAACTTTGAAGGAGCTGCTAAAGCAATTTCTCCAACTGTTGACTCTGTAGCTTCTACTAAAAAATATGCTGAAGAGATGACAAAAGCGGCTACTCAATTAGAAACTTTGAATGGCTTGTACCAAGTACAATTACAAAGTGCTGAGAGAAATGCTCAAATTAACAATGAAGTTGCTGAAAACAATTTAAAATTAAAAGACCAAATGCAATCTTTGACATCTAACTTACAAACATTGAACAATGTTTACGGTGGTATGTTATCTGCAATGAGTAACAAAGGATAATTAGTTTTTGAACTATATTTTATTAACAAAACAATAAACTAATTAGAAAAAATGGCAGGAGGAAAACTAACCCCTAGACAGAAGATGATTAACCTAATGTACTTGGTTTTCATCGCGATGTTGGCAATGAATATGTCAAAAGAAGTACTTTCGGCTTTTGGTTTGATGAATGAAAAATTTGAAGCTGCTAACAGTTCTTCTAAAGCTACAAATGAGCAAATGTTACAAGCCTTAGATGCTAAAGCTTCAGAGGCCAAAGGTCAATTTGCTGTAGCTGCTGTAACGGCTCACAAAGTAGAAGCTGCTACCAAAAAATTCTATGACTTCGTAGGAACTTTGAAAGAAGAAGTTTTAAAAGGTGTAGAAGTAGATGAAACCGGTAAATTACCATACGAAGCAATGGATAAAGCAGATAATTTAGACCACAGCTGGTTTACCGGTGATGGTTATACTGCAAGAGGTAAAGAAGTAATTGCTGCTATTGAAGCTTATAAAGCTGATATGTCTGCTGCTTTAGGTAATGAAAAAAAATATGCAGCCATCTTAAATGAGGTGACTAAAAAATTCGATTTAACTGAAGTAAAAGATAAAGAAGGTGTTAAAATCAAATACCTTGATTATCACTTCAAAGGTTTCCCGGCTATCGCTTCATTGGCTAAATTGTCAGCTTGGCAAAATGATGCTAAAAAAGCAGAATCTGATGTAATCAGCGCTGCTTTAGGTAAAGCGGCTGTTCAAGCGGCTTCTTACAGCAACTATCAAGCTATCGTAGCTTTAGATAAAAATGTATATTTCCAAGGTGAGCAAGTAACTGGTAAAGTGGTGTTAGGTCGTTACGACGAAAATACTAAACCAACTTCTTTCTCAGGTCCTGGTAAATTGGTAAACGGTCAAGCGGTTATTTCCTTAACTGCTGGTGCTGTTGGTGAGCAAAGTATTAACGGTCAATTTACATTCTTGGAAGAAGGAAAAACAATTCCATTGAAATTCCAAGGTAAGTATGTAGTTGTTCCTCGTCCAAATTCAGCTAACATTTCTGCTGATAAAATGAACGTAGTATACAGAGGTTTGCCTAACCCAATGACTATTTCATTTGCCGGTATCGGTGATAACTTCGTAAATGCTTCAGCTCCTGGTTTATCTAAAGCTGGTGGTAATGGTAAATACGTTTTAACACCTCAATCCGGTACTGAAGTTACAGTTTCAGTAAGTGGAAAAATGACTGATGGTAAAACAGTTACTGATAAAAAAGTATTTCGTATCAAAAATATTCCTGCGCCTGCCGGAGCCATCGGTGGTGTTGTAGGTGTTCAAAAAGGTGCTAAATCTCGTTTAGAAGTGTCTACTATTAGTGCTGATTTACAAGATTTCGTTTACGATTTGAAATATGAGGTTACTCGTTTCAGCTTTAAAGTTCCAGGTCAGCCTGCTATTATTGTGAGCGGTAACAAAGTAGATCAAAAATGTAGAGCTGCTTTGGCTAGAGCTACTAAAGGAGATCAAATTTCAATTTTTGATATTAAAACTAAAATCGTAGGTGCTTCAGGTATTATTCCTAAAGATGCTTCACCTGTAATCTACGAAATACAATAAGCCCTTTAAGTTGATTAAATCTACTTAATAAACAAGATTATTATTATGAAAATTAAAAGTCTTTTATCGATTGTTTTAGCTCTAGCTTGGAGTACAATCACTACGGCACAATCTAATTTATTGAATGCTAAAACTCCTGATGAGATTGGAAAGAAAACTCCGGCTCAATTGATTTCTGATAATGACAAACCGCTTCCTTACGGTTATGTTCATGACAGAGACGTATTGATGGGTAAAACGATCTGGGAGATTATAGATGTTGATGAAAGAATTAATTTTCCTTTGTATTATCCAATTGATACTGCTTTTGTTGGTAAAGAGAGAAGATCATTATTTGACGTTTTAGTAAAAAACATCAAAAATGGTAAAATAACAGAAGTATATGTAGATGATTATTTCAATACCAAGAAGACCTTCAAGGACATGGAAACTTCATTTACCTATATCGATACCACAGATGCCGGTAAAGATGAGATAAACAATTTTTATGATGATTATAAATCAGGTAAAAAAGTCTTAGACCCTCAATTTATCAATAAAAAAGAATTAGACGCCAGCTACATTGCGGGATGGAAAATTAAAGGTTATTGGTACTTTGATAAACGTCAAGGTGAGTTGAAATATAGATTGTTAGCAATCTGTCCTGTAACTCCTGAAGCAAGAGATGCCGGTAATGAAAATGCCGATGTGATCGACTTGTTTTGGGTATACTTCCCTGCCGTGAGAGACATCTTGCATGAAGCCAAAGCTTTCAATGATAAAAACTCTGCCATGCCAATTACGTTCGACCATTTGTTGAATTCACGAAGATTTAACGGTGTGATATACAAAGAAGAAAATGTATATGGCGATAGAGAAATTCAACAATACATGAAAGACAACGCACAAATGCAATTGTTGGAATCTGAGCGTGTCAAAGAAAAGATTCGCAGTTTCGAATCTGACATGTGGAATTACTAAGATTATTTCATAAACTATACAAAACTCTCATCAATCTGGTGAGAGTTTTTTTTAGCTCAAAATTATGCTCGATTATATTATAGTTGGATCCGGTTTAGCCGGTATTGCTTTTGCTGAAACCCTTTTGCAAAATCAAAAATCTTTTGTGGTTTTTGAAAACCTATCGCAAAATTCTTCTCGAGTAGCCGGAGGTTTATACAATCCTGTCATTTTAAAGCGTTTTAGCCAAGTTTGGGACGCAGAACGACAATTGGCTTTAGCCGAACAGTTTTACGCGCAAATAGAAGCCAAACTTGAGGTAAAAGTCGATTTTAAACTGCCTATCTATCGTAAGTTCTTCTCTATTGAAGAACAAAACAATTGGTTTGCCGCTTCTGATAAACCAACCTTAGCACCTTTTCTTTCCAATGCTATAGTCCATAAGAAATACAATGCTATCAACGCTCCATTCGGATACGGTGAAGTATTGCACACAGGTTATTTAGATACGGATGTTTTTTTAGATAGCTACCGAGACTATTTAAAAAGGCTTAAGGTTTATGAGGCTATTACTTTTGAATACGATAAGCTTAAACCGGAATCAAACTTCGTTGCTTATAAGGATTACCAATCCAAACATATTGTTTTTGCAGAAGGTTTCGGTATGCACGCAAACCCGTACTTCAAAAACCTTCCGCTGGATGGAACTAAAGGTGAATTATTTATTATCAAAGCACCCGATTTAGATATAGATGTGATTATCAATACAAGCATTTTTATTTTACCGCTAGGGAATAGTTTGTTTAAGGTCGGCGCTACTTATAATTGGGAAGATAAAACCGATTTGCCTACAGATCAAGGTAAGCAAGAACTGATAGACCGCATCAAAGAATTATTGCATTGTGATTTTGAAATCATAGAGCACTTGGCCGGTGTACGCCCAACGGTTAACGACAGAAGACCTTTACTGGGAACCCATCCGTCGCACAAAAATATACATATTTTAAACGGCTTAGGAACCAGAGGCGTCATGCTGGGTCCCGCTATGGCTTTGGATTTATTCAACTATATCGAAAACCAAAAACCATTACACCAAAGCGTGAATATTGAAAGATATATTACTTCTTTTTAGCCGCATCTTTGTCGTAATGGACAAAAATATTGATATAGATATTGCGCGCTAAACGGGCAGTTACCGGCATCAAAAGTAATAAAGCTACAATGATAGCGGCAAATGAGGCAATCAAATCTAAGCCAATAAAAACTTTAGCTATAACAAAAGCAGCCACACCAATTGCCACAGTCAAGGCATAACTAACATACATCGCGCCGTAAAAAAACGAAGGTTCAATTTGGTAATGCAATCCGCAGTGACCGCATTCTTCATGCATGTCGTAAATATTTTTAAGATGGTACGGATTCGAGTCTACGTACATATTTTCTTCTTGGCATTTCGGACAACTTCCTGTTAAAATGCTATTTAGTTTGGATCCTTTTTTTAACATTTGCAAAAATTTTTATTTGGAACTTTTCAGCCCAGTGGCTTTTCGTCTACAAAGGTAATTTTTAGAAATCTTTTGGCTGTAACTTTTGTAACAATTCAATATGTTAAACATACACAATTTATCGGTTTCTTTTGGCGGAACCTACCTTTTTGAAGAAGTAACCTTTCGTTTAGGAGCGGGTGACCGAGTTGGATTGGTTGGAAAAAACGGTGCTGGGAAGTCAACCATGCTCAAAATTTTAGCGGGCGATTTCAAACCGGATTCCGGTCAGATTGCAACCGAAAAAGAAGTGAAAATCGGTTTTCTCCGCCAAGATATCGACTTCGTTAAAGGCCGAACCGTACTGGAAGAAGCGTATCAAGCTTTCGAAGAAATCAAAAGGGCTGAACTGAAAATCGACGAAATCAACCACCAATTGGTGACACGAACCGATTACGAAAGTCAAAGCTATTCCGAATTAATCGAACAATTAAGCGACGTAACTCACCATTATGAAATTTTGGGCGGCTACAATTACGTAGGCGATACCGAAAAGATTTTGTTGGGACTCGGATTCAAACGAGAAGATTTCAATAACCAAACCGATACTTTTTCCGGCGGATGGCGTATGCGAATTGAATTGGCCAAACTCCTTTTGCAATCCAATGATATTCTATTGCTCGATGAGCCAACCAACCACTTAGACATCGAAAGTATCATTTGGCTCGAAGGGTTTTTAAGAAACTTTCCCGGCGTTGTCGTGATAGTATCGCACGATAAAATGTTCCTCGATAACGTCACCAATCGTACCATAGAAATTTCCTTAGGAA
Organism: Flavobacterium sp. FEMGT703F; assembly: GCA_002786385.1. GTDB lineage: Bacteria > Bacteroidota > Bacteroidia > Flavobacteriales > Flavobacteriaceae > Flavobacterium > Flavobacterium cheonhonense. The sequence continues at coordinate 218,691 of PGCN01000012.1, read as the reverse complement.
AAGCCTATGATTTTAATAAACCATATACGCAGTATTTGGTTTTACGTGAAGAAATTCGCGAAAAACAATTGGCTACCCAAAAAAACCAAGCCAAAAAAATAGAAGAAACCCAAAAACTCATCGAACGCTTCCGATACAGCGCCACCAAATCGTCCATGGCGCAATCTTTAATCAAGAAATTAGATAAAGTCGAGCGCATCGAAGTAGATGAAGACGACAATTCGGTCATGAATATTTCGTTTCCGGTTTCGCAAACACCCGGTAGAGTTGTCATCGAAGCAGAACACGTAACCAAAGCTTACGGCGATAAAGTCATCCTCAAAGACATTTCACTTTTGGTAGAACGCGGTAGCAAAATTGCCTTTGTCGGTCAAAATGGTCAAGGAAAATCCACTTTTGTTAAAGCCATTGTAAACGAATTCCAATACGAAGGCAGCATCAAATTAGGGCACAACGTACAACTCGGTTATTTTGCCCAAAACCAAGCGGAATACCTAGATGGCGAACTCACCTTACTCGAAACTATGACCAATGCAGCAACCGATGGCAATCGCGCTAAAGTCCGCGACATGTTAGGCTCCTTTTTGTTCCGTGGCGACGATGTAGATAAAAAAGTAAAAGTATTGTCAGGAGGTGAGCGCAACCGTTTGGCCTTGTGTAAATTGCTTTTGCAACCCATCAATGTTTTGGTGATGGACGAACCTACGAACCACTTAGATATCAAATCGAAAAACGTCCTCAAAGCCGCACTCCAAAAGTACGAAGGCACACTACTCTTGGTGTCGCACGACAGGGATTTCCTCCAAGGCATGTCCAATATCGTATACGAATTCAAAGACCAAAAAATCAGGGAATATTTGGGCGATATCAACTTCTTCCTCGAGCAACGAAACGCCAGCAACATGCGTGAAATTGAAAAGAAAGACGTCGTAGTCGAAACCAAAACAACCGCTAAAAATCTATCTTACGAAGACCAAAAAAAGAGCAAATCGCTGCAAAATCGCCTAAGCAAAATCGAAAGTCAAATCAAGCAACTCGAAATCGATATCCAAAACGACGACAAAGAACTGGCTTCGAATTACGACAAACACATCGAAAACGCCAACTTTTTTGTGGCTTACAACAAGAAGAAAGCCGAGTTGGATCAACTACTCGAAGACTGGGAAACTGTACAAACCGAAATCGATAATTTGTAGCTTATCCGGCTTTTCATTCCAAGTTTTTCCGTAAACAACATCATTTTATAAGGGTTTCATGAGCTTCCGTTGGTCGCTTAGAAACCCTTTAAAATGTAGAGTCGTTGGCGCAAAAAGCTTTCCACTGCAATCCGGGCTAGGACAGTAGTAGTTGAACTTTTCGTATTTTTATAGCATGAAAACCAGTTGGCGCCACAATTTACACCTTTACATTTCCATACCTATAGTTGCAGTAGCTGCTTTGGTCTATGGTTTTAAGCTCGATATCCTTTTTAAGTTGTCTATCCAAACCACAGACGAATCCAATATTTACAAAGCCATCATGGGCTTGTATTTGTGCTTTGCTGCTTTTTGGATTATCGGACTCAAGCAAACTTCATACTGGAAGGCCGCCACGATATCGAATATGCTTTTTATGCTCGGATTGGGTTTAGGTCGTTTGATCAGTTTTGTAACCGACGGGATGCCATCAGTAGTATTGCTTTTGGGCACTGTTGGCGAGTTAACCTTGGCCATTTACGCTTATTCGCAACTCAAAAAAGCCAACTGATTTATTGCTTATCAAAGACCAAATCAACTTAAGTAGTGTTTTTTGTAAAAAAGTTAAACCGTTTTGCTAGTGATAGCGAAGTTTACAAAGTTTTGAATTACTTAAACGGATGTCGCTGTTGCCAAGTCAAAGTAGGTTCTAATTTTGGAAATACTCTCGGCAATAGTCGGTTAACCCAAGCGCTGGTATGGTAAATAAAGCCGGACATCATTACCGGTTCCGCGCCAACAGAACTTTTTATTTCTAAGGCAGTTCTGCCGAAAATGATTTTTTTAAAACGGTTTTCTATACCAAATTGCGTCATATTGTACAGCATATTCAGGTACAACATTTTTTCTTTCTGGATTTGATCGTCGTAACCCAGAAAATAAGTTTCTAAAACATTGCCGTTAAGCAACAGAGAATGAAACCCAATTAATTTTTCTTCCAAAAAATAGCCTGTCAAACGGAATCGGTCACCACAGTGTTTTTTAAACACGGAAAAATGGTTTTTTGCCAGGAAAAACGTATTGAAAGGCGCATTCTTAGCTACGTGATGGTAGAGTTCGTAAATTCTTTCTTCGTAGGTTGTGATTTCCTCAAGTGACAATTCCCGAATTGCAATTCCGTCTCCCTTTTTATGGGCTCTTTTGTATTGGTCGCGGTATTTTTTGGTAAACGCACCGATATACGCTTCATGGTTTTGCCAACTTTCCTGCAGTTCAAAAATCATATTCGGTTGGGTTTTGAATTCGTATACCGCTTTAAAACCATAATTTTTAAGTTCGTCCGAGCAATGCTGATAGAAATCTTTAAATGAAACAATGTGAATTTTTATGCCTTTTTCCTTGAAATAGGTAGTAATGGATTGTGCACAATCTAAAAGTAAATCGCTGATACATTTAAAATCAACTGTTTTGGAAAAGGCATAACCGTTCTGACCTGTAATCATATTGTTGCCTAAAAAGAGAACATGAGAGGCGAAGTTTTTAAAAATGAAATTGCGGACATAAGTTTTCATGCATTGATCACGCTCTCCAAACGACTCTAATCTATTCAAATCGAGGTATTGAGATAGAGCAACGCCAATCAAATCTGAACCCTCAAAAATACCAATGTAAAAACACTGCATATTGGTGGGAGCCGAGTTTTCCAGTACTTGTAAGTAATGGGTTTGCAGGAAAATATTATCTACGGCAACTTTGTCCCATGACTTTGGGAGGTCTGCCGTAGCTGCGTAAATTTGAAATGAAAAGCTGTTTGCCATAAAAAAAATCGCCCCACAAATGTAGAGCGATTGGGTTATAATAAAATGTTAATTATTGCCACCCGCACAAAATGGCACCCATAATAGTAAAGGAAACAATCCAATATCCGGAGGTAATTAAGATGTATTTCCATGATTTTTGTTCAAACAAACTGTTGATGGCCGTCATAGGAAGTGCAAAAAACAATCCGGTCATAAAGCCGTGCAAAGCGCCATGCTTAAAAGTTCTGAAAGCTGTTCCGTAATCGTCCATAAAGGCTGCGTAAGAAGGTTTAGCGGTTTCAATAAATTCAGGGCCGCCAATCATTCCCAATGCACCAAATTGGTGAATTACCAAAACAGGCATTAAAAATGCCAACATAAAAGAGAATAAAATAGTCAACCCGAAAACTTTAAGCATACTGGATTGTCTTGCTTTTTCTTCGGTCATTCCGGTTTCTTTCATCCATATGGTTCCGAAAACTTTCGGATTGTACCATACAAATCCAACGAGTAAAGTTACTAACGTTGATGCTAAAACAGCGTAAAAATTAAATGGCATAATAATAGTTTTATTGATTAGTATACCAAAGATAGCTAAATTAATTTTTAACCTATAATTTTATTTTAATGTAAGATAAATACTTAATTAATTTAACAAAATATGCATTTCATCGATTATTTTTGTTTTTTAACGAATGCAGTTATAAGTTTACACCGTCATTAACCCCAAATATATATGATATGAAATCTATTTTTACTTGCTTAGCAGTATTCTTTTTATCAGCCTCAGTATTTGCTGAAGTGTCTTCTACTGAAAAAAATGCATTAATAAAATTGTACAAAAACACTAAAGGTGCACAATGGACCAACAAATGGGATTTAAAATCACCGGTGTCCACTTGGTATGGAGTAGAAGTTAAAAACGATAAAGTTACGGCTATCAAATTAATCAATAACAATTTGGTTGGTGAATTGCCTGCTGAGATTGGGGATTTAACGGCATTAGAAGTGTTGAATTTATTCAGAAATGATATTTCAGGAACTTTGCCTGCAACTTTAGGAAATCTTAAAAATTTGACTAAGTTGAACGTGGCTTTTAATAAAATTTCAGGTTCATTGCCGGAAACATTAGGAAGTGCTTCTCAGTTAAAATCGATTGAGTTACACATGAATCGTTTAACCGGTGTTTTGCCAACAGCTATTGGAAGTTTAGCCAATTTGGAAACATTATCGTTATTCAACAATGAGATTGAAGGTACTATTCCAACTTCTTACTACCAATTGAAATCATTAAAAGTTTTATTGTTGAACAGTAACAAGTTAACCGGTAAATTAGAGAAAGAAGTATCTAACTTGAGTTCTTTGGAAACCTTAAGTTTGTTTGAAAATAAAATGGATGGACAAGTGCCTTTCGATTTAGAGAAATTGAAAAACTTGAAAGAAATGAATATCTCTTACAACATGTTCAATGGTTTTGTGACTAAAAACTTAGCCAAATTGGATACACTAAACATGACGATGGTTAATGAGCAAGGAGTTGCTACAACGCTAAAAGTGAATATCGATAAGAATTCAGCTTTTGCCGCAGATGAATAAGAAAAAAATTGGATTGGTTTAAATAGTAAAGGAGGTCTCAAAGTAATTTGAGGCCTTTTTTAATGTTACTCAGCAACTAACTTAGCTGTACTTCTGTACAAATAGTTGTTGTAAATATGTCTTCTGGCAAAACGACTCGGCGACTCTGCATTAATCATTTTAATATAAGCCGGTCTCAAAACTCCGAAATATTCAAATGAACTGCCGTCCAACAAAGTGATGTACAGCACGCTATTCTCATAATAAAAATCGGCAATATTAGTAGTTGATGTGATTCGGTTGTATTCAGCTTTGTCTTTCTCCATCGTTTCAGGAGCAATGCTCACTAAAAAGTGGTAAGCAGCAATAATCTCTTTGCTTTTCTCTTCTGCCAAATGCCTTTCGTGCTCATCTGCTATAGCATCCGGATGACACTCTTTCATGCTGTTGCGGTAGATGGTTTTCAACTCTTTTAAGGTTGCGGTCTTGGTAACGCCGAGCAAAGTTCTGTACTCGACAATTTTTTTCATGTTCATAGGTTGCCTTTTGCTATAAAAAAAGCCACTCTTTTCAGAATGGCTTTCGTTAGTAGCGGGAACAGGACTCGAACCTGTGACCTTCGGGTTATGAGCCCGACGAGCTGCCTACTGCTCTATCCCGCGATGTTTCGAGTGCAAATATACAACGAATATCAACAAATGCAACAAAAAACAGAAAAAATCTTTTTTTCTTCTATTGGGCTGATATGACTACCTTTGCAAAAAATAAATCAGATTACATGACTCACAAAGCAGGCTTCGTTAACATTATCGGTAACCCAAACGTTGGAAAATCAACGCTAATGAATGCCTTTGTGGGCGAAAGATTATCTATTATTACCTCTAAAGCGCAAACCACGCGTCACAGAATTTTAGGAATCGTAAACGGAGAGGATTTCCAAGTAGTGCTTTCGGATACGCCCGGAATTATCAAACCGGCTTACGAAATGCAAAAATCCATGATGGACTTTGTGAAGTCGGCTTTTGAAGATGCCGATGTTTTGATTTATATGGTGGAAATAGGCGAGAAGGAACTCAAAGACGAAGACTTCTTCAATAAAATCATCCATTCCAAAATTCCGGTTTTATTGTTACTCAACAAAATCGATAAATCCAACCAAGAACAACTAGAAGAGCAAATCGATTTGTGGAAAACCAAAGTGCCGAATGCCGAAATTTTCCCGATTTCCGCGTTGGAAAATTTCAACGTTAAAGAAGTTTTTGACCGCATTTTACAATTATTACCCGAATCACCGCCTTATTACCCTAAAGATGCGTTAACCGACAAACCGGAGCGTTTCTTTGTCAATGAAACCATCCGCGAGAAAATCTTATTGAACTACGACAAAGAAATTCCTTATGCCGTTGAAATCGAAACCGAAGAGTTTTTGGAAGACGACAAAATCATCCGAATCCGTTCCGTCATCATGGTAGAACGTGATACGCAAAAAGGAATTATCATCGGTCACAAAGGCAGCGCTTTGAAGAAAGTCGGCATGCAGGCTCGTGAAGATTTAGAGCAGTTCTTCGGCAAACAAATCCATATAGAGTTGTATGTTAAAGTCAACAAAGATTGGAGAAGTAATGCTTACCAATTGCGTCGTTTTGGTTACAACCAAAAATAATCAGTCTTTGATAACGTCTAAAAAGATGGCTTCCAATTCGTCGGTTTGGGAATGGCCTCTTTCTCGTATTTGACGGGCTACGACATACAATAAAAACCAAACAATTACCATAATAAACATCACTACTAAATCCATAGTTACCGGTTCGTTTAGCGAATAGTTGGATAAGGCAAACATGCCGAATAAAATAAAAATACCGGCCACTACAAAATGTAAAAACACAAACATCGTCCACAACGTTTGATCGGGGCCAAACAAGCCGCGAATGTGCGTTGCATTTTTTTCGTTTCCTTCTTTTTCTTCCAATTCAATACTCAAATGAGGTGACCAATACTGTCTCTTTTCTGCAGAAAAAGTAAACTGTATGTGATTGTTTCTCACTTTCATCAAAAAGTCTGTCGACTGGTTTTTTTGTCGGTAGTTTACAAACTTTTCCCTGACGATTTCAATATTTTGGTCGATGTCTTTAAAAAACCGAGGGCGAAGTCTAACTTCTTGTTGCGTGTCCATAAAAGGTTTATTTGGTGGTTAAAGCAATACTAAAAATAATAAAATAATTGAATTTGTGCTCTTTAATACTACCTTTGCACCATATTTAAAATGATTATGAACAATATTGTAGCCATAGTTGGAAGACCTAACGTAGGGAAATCCACTTTTTTTAACCGTTTAATCAAAAGAAGAGAAGCCATTGTAGATTCGGTTAGCGGTGTGACGCGCGACAGAAATTACGGCAAAAGCGAATGGAACGGCAAAGAATTTTCGGTGATTGATACCGGTGGTTATATCAAAGGTTCAGATGATATTTTTGAAGGTGAAATCCGTCGTCAGGTGGAATTGGCCATTGATGAAGCCGATGCGATTATTTTTGTAGTCGATGTTGAAGAAGGCATCACGCCGATGGACGCTGAAGTAGCCAAATTGCTCCGAAAAGTAACCAAACCGATTTTATTAGCTGTTAACAAAGTAGACAATGCCATGCGCGAAAAAGACGCTGTGGAATTCTATAATTTAGGCTTAGGTGAATATTATACGATTGCCAGTATCAGCGGTAGTGGAACGGGAGAATTGCTAGATAAGTTAGTCGAAGTATTACCGGAATTACCGGAAGTAACCGAAGAAGAAGAAGCCTTACCGCGTTTTTGTGTAGTAGGTCGTCCGAACGCCGGAAAATCGTCTTTCATCAATGCCTTAATAGGTGAAGATAGATTCGTAGTAACCGATATCGCCGGAACCACAAGAGATTCTATCGATACCAGATACAATCGTTTTGGATTCGAATTTAATTTGGTAGATACCGCCGGAATCCGCAGAAAAGCAAAAGTAAAAGAAGATTTAGAATTCTATTCGGTAATGCGTTCAGTGCGTGCCATTGAACATTCGGATGTATGTATTTTACTAATCGATGCTACCCGTGGTTTTGAAGGTCAAGACCAAAGTATTTTCTGGTTGGCCGAAAAAAACCGAAAAGGGGTTATCATCTTGGTGAACAAATGGGATTTGGTGGAAAAAGATACCATGTCAACCCGCGATTATGAAAACAAAATCCGCGAAGAATTACAACCGTTTACCGACGTGCCGATTATTTTTACATCAGCACTAACCAAACAACGTTTGCTGAAAGCTTTGGAAGGTACTGTAAAAGTATACGAAAACAGAAAGCAACGCATCCCAACCTCTAAGTTCAACGACTATATGTTGAAATTAATCGAAGCCTATCCACCGCCGGCGTTGAAAGGGAAATACGTAAAAATCAAGTATTGTATGCAGTTGCCAACACCAACACCACAGTTTGTGTTTTTTGCCAATTTACCGCAATACGTAAAAGAACCGTACAAGCGTTTCTTAGAAAATAAAATCCGCGAAAACTGGGATTTCTCAGGGGTGCCGATTGACATCTACATCCGTGAAAAGTAGAAAATGTTAAATTTTCGTAAGAAATTTTCACATTCCATACTAAAATAAGAATTTAGCCGTTATTATGCTTTCCTTAACCAATAATAACTGCTAAATTTTTTTTATGCCAAAATCGCTTTACCTAGCCTTACTAGTTCTTTTCTCTACTGTTGCTTTCGGTCAAACCCTTTCCTTAAAGGGAAAAGTAATTGATCAAACCACCAAGTTGCCCATCGAATCGGCTACCGTGTATCTCACCTCAGTAAAAGATTCTACTATTATCGACTATACGATTACCAACAAAATGGGTACGTTTTTTTTTAAAATCAAAAAGATAGACAAGCCGGTTGCGCTAAAAGTATCCTACATCAGTTACCAAGATTTTAAGGAAGAAATGACTTCTTTGGTAAACGACAAAGATTTTGGTGCTATCGAACTCAAAGAAGCTACGAATCAATTAGATGAAGTAGTGGTAAAAGCCGAAATTCCACCTATCCGCATCAAAAAAGATACCTTGGAGTTCAATGCCGCTTCGTTTAAAGTCGGCGCCGATGCCAACGTAGAAGCCTTACTCAAGCAATTGCCGGGAGTAGAAATTACTCCTGAAGGTAAAATCACCGTTAACGGCCAGGAAGTGAATAATATTTTGGTCAACGGCAAACCGTTCTTTGGCAAAGACGGTAAAATCGCTACCCAAAACTTGCCGGCAGAACTTATCGACAAGGTACAAGTAGTAGACACCAAAACCAAAGCCGAAGAAATCTCAGGAGAAGCTTCCGGATCACAGGAAAAAACCATCAATCTTACGATACAAGAAGAAAAAAATAAAGGCTTTTTCGGAAAAGTAGTAGCCGGAACGGGTTCGGACAAACGATACGAATCGAGTTTGCTACTCAACTATTTTAAAGGAGAACGGAAAGTCAGTGTCTTGGCTTCTTCCAACAACATCAACTCCATCGGTTTTTCCATGGACGAAGTGTTTGACAATATGGGTGGCGGCCGAAATTCTTCCGTTTTTTACAACGATGATGGCAGCTTCGGGATTAACAATATGTCATTCGGTGGCAATCGTGGGATAACCAGATCGAATTTGATTGGCGTGAATTACCAAGACAAATGGATGAAAAAAATTGACCAAAGCGGTAGCTATTATTTCTCTAATGCCGAAACCGAAAATACTTCAAGAACAGACAGAATCAACCTGCTTCCGCAAGGCAAAACCTTTACCAATTCTAATGGCTTGAGTAGAAGCGGTAGTAACGGACATACTTTAGACATGGATTTTGAAATTGCGATAGATTCTTTGAATACTATTTATATCAATCCTAACTTTCAAAAAACTAAAAATTACAACAAGTCGTCTAGAAATCAAGTCACCGTTAATGAAGCATCAGACGAACTGAATTCGAGCACCAATGACGATTACAGCGAAAATGACTTTACCACCTTTGGAACAGAAGCCAGTTACAGCAAACAATTTTTGAAGAAAAACCGAGGTATGTCGATTAATTTTGAATCGGAATTCCAACGCAGAGACAATTTCTTGAATACCAATTCGGCCACACTCTTTACCGATACTACGCCCGATGATATTAGGAATCAAAATCAGTGGGATAAAACCAATAACGATTTTGTGAAACTCGAAGTCCGATTTGGCGAGCCTATAGCCGATTCACTTCGTTTGAGCTTGACTTCAGAAGTAACGTATCGCAACATCAAGAATACGTTGACTACTTTTGATTTTGATGGAGTAGCTTATAACGATTTAAATGATTTGCAATCGAATGAAACTTCATCTAAAGCTACTACATTCTTCCCTTCAACCGGATTGATTTTAGGGAAAAACAAAACCAACGGGCGCATTAATATCGGCCCTGAATTTGTGACCTTTGATGCGCGTTCGAACTATTTAGGCGTGACTACCAATCGCAACAAAAATTACGTTTTCCCAAGAATTAAAGGCTATATCAGTCACCGTATGGGGAAATCTAAATCGATTTATTCCTTCTATGATTTTGGCGTACAATTGCCGCAAGCCAATCAGGTTTTACCGGTTGAAAATTTATCTAATCCATTAAGTACATTCGTAGGGAATGATGCGCTTAAACCCACACAAAGACACAATTTATACTTTAGTTTCAATGATTATGATTACCAAAGTCGTTCCGGTTATTACATCTATTCGGGCTTCAATTTGAGTCAGGATGCTGTAGTGTCTTCAACGGTTTTCGATACTAATTTTAAAGCGACAACCACTTACCAAAACGTTGATGTAGTTTACAATTCATATTTCGGCGTAAACTGGAATAAGTCGTTCAAAAAAGAAAAAAGAACCTTGCGTTACGGTGCTGGAATCAATTTTAATTATGATGCCAACAAAGGGTTGACCAATGCGGTTGCATTTGAGTCGAAAGGCTTACAAATTAATCCGAGGGTCAATTTAACTTGGAGTATAGACGAATTAATTACTATAGCACCAAGTTATCGCTACACTCTTAATACCACCAATTACAAAAACTATATCATTGATAATGCACAGAACTTTGTTCATAATGCCAAGTTGGAAATTACTTCTTATGTTCCTAAAAAGTTTGTCATCGGCAGCGATTTCGGATACAATTATAATTCCAACATAGCCGATGGTTACAAAAAGGATTTCTATTTGTGGAATGTGAGTTTAGGGTACAATTTCTTCAAAGACCAGTTTTTGGCCAAAGTCAAAGTCTACGACTTATTAGACCAAAACCAAAACGCTACCAGAACCATTACGCCAACAGCGATTATCGATTCGGAAAACACCGTGTTGCGACGCTACGTCATGTTTTCGCTAACCTACAAACTCGAAAAATTTGGCGGCAAGAAAAAAGGTGATGGTGGGATTATCATCATGGATTAAATAAAAAACCTCGTTTGATTAGAACGAGGTTTTTTTATATTTCGAAACAGCACTGATTTACCAACTTCCTCCCGAACCACCGCCCGAGAATCCGCCACCGCCAAATCCGCCACCGAATCCACCGCCTCCAAAACCACCACCGGAAGAACCGCCAAAGCCACCGCCACCACCGCGACCCAAACTGCTCAAGATGATGATGTCGGCTAAGTCAAAACCACCGCCACCGCGATTGCCATGATTGCCACCGCCGTTGCCTTTGTTTTTGGCAATGATAAAAATGATTACGATTACAATGATAATAATAGGTAAGATAGGAATATTGCCTTCTTTTTTAGCTTTTTTTCTTTCTCCTTTGTACTTGCCTTTAAAAACGTCAAACAAAGCGTCGGTTCCTTTGTCAAGGCCTTTATAATAACTGCCGGCTTTGAATTCCGGTATAATAATGTTACGGGTAATTTCTCCTCCAATTCCGGCAGTCAATCGATCTTCTAAACCGTAACCGGCCGAAATCCATATTTTGCGTTCTTTTTTGGCCAACAAAATGATAACACCATTGTCGTTTTGTTTAGAGCCGCCTATTCCCCAGGCATGTCCCCATTTTGGGGTTAAGATACCAATATCTTCACCTTGCAAACTTTCAATAGTAATTACTACAATTTGTGTAGTGGTACTGTCTGAGTAACGTATCAGTTTCTCTTTGAGTTGCGCTTCTTCGTCGGGCTTTAAAACATCGGCATAATCGTAAACCGAAGTTTGTTCAGCCGGCACTTTGGGAATGGTAAATTGACAAAAAATACTATTACTACTCAGAAAAAAGGAGAGGATAAAGATCAATTTCAAAACCCATTTGGAATTTGGAATGTTCAGGTTTGGAATTTTCATATTTTATCCTTTTGATATTTCGTTCGACAATTCGTTGGTATCGCCTTCTTGGTACGGAAAGTACTTTTGCAATTGTTCCCCGGCGCGCAAAATGCCGTCAATCAAACCTTGTTTGAATCGACCTTCTTTAAAATGGGTCGCCATAACATCACGGGTGCAATCCCAAAAATCATTTGGCACCAAATCGTTAATGCCTTTGTCGCCACAAATCACAAAGGTTTTGTCTTTCACCGCTAGGTAAATCAAAACCCCGTTTTTCAACTCGGTTTCGTCCATTTTGAGCAAATGAAAAACTTCCATCGCGCGATCAAACGCAGCAATGGAAGTATGTTTTTCAAGATGTACTCTGATTTCTCCCGAAGTATTCTTTTCAGCCGTGCGAATGGCTGCTACAATTTCTTGTTCTTCTTCAGGAGTTAGAAAATCTTCTACTTTTGACATCGTATGGGATTAGAATTTTACCTCTACCGGTTTTTCAGCACCTTCAACAGCTTTGAAGTATGGTTTCTCTTTGTACTTGCCTAAGAAAATACTTTGTGGCATAGCCAAAACATAATTGTTGTATTCTTGTACCACTTCATTGAAACGAGTTCTGGCTGTAAGAATTTGATTTTCTGTGCTGGCTAATTCGTCTTGTAATTTCAAGAAGTTTTCATTGGCTTTCAAGCTAGGATATTGTTCTACTGAAACCAATAATCTTGATAACGAAGAAGAAACTCCGGATTGAGCGGAATTAAAGGCCGCTAATTGTTCCGGTGTAACATTAGCCGGATCAATAGTAACAGCTGTAGCTTTAGCTCTGGCCTCGATTACAGCAGTTAACGTACTTTTTTCAAACTCGGCAGCTCCTTTTACGGTATTCACTAAGTTGCCAATTAAGTCATTTCTTCTTTGGTAAGCAGTATTAACATTTCCCCATTCTTTATTAACGGCTTGATCTTTTTGTAATCCGGTGTTCATAACTCCCATAACCCAGAATCCAATAATCAATACTAATCCGATTCCAATAATCCAAGGTAAAAATTTTTTAAAATCCATGTTTTTTAATTTAAGTGTTTGTTATTAGTTTTAAGTTTTGTTGTTTGTTACAAAAACCAAGCCTAAAGTTGGTTCTTGATATTTAATAATTGGGCTTTCACCGCCTCGAGTTTGCTAATGATTTCAAACTTGTCTAAAGTTTTCTTTTGGCCTTCTTTTAAATGGGTTTTGGCACCTTCCAAGGTAAAGCCACGTTCTTTTACCAAATGGTATATCAGTTGTAAATTTTTGACGTCTTCCGGGGTAAACATTCGATTGCCTTTGGCGTTCTTTTTCGGCTTTAGGATATCGAATTCTTTGTCCCAAAAACGAATCAATGACGCATTCACGTTAAAAGCCTTTGCCACTTCGCCAATGCTGTAATACCTTTTTCCTTCTTTTAACTCGATATGCATAGTCGTTATATTTTTGTATTCATAAATCTTAAATCAACAATCTAAAATCGTTAATCCAATGATTGATTCTCCTGGTTTGCTATTTTCGAAATCACATTATACTCTGCCGCCGAAATATTGCCGTAGTAAAAATTCAACGGGTTGACTACTTTGCCGTCTTTGTGTACTTCATAATGCAAATGCGGTGCTTCGCTTCGTCCGGTACTACCCACATAGCCTATAATGTCGCCGCGTTTTACACGTTGACCGCGTTTTACTTTATACTTGCTCAAGTGCGCATACAAGGTCAAATAGCCATAACCGTGGCTGATTTCTATGTGATTCCCGTAACCCGATTTGGAGTTGTCGGCATTCTTAACCACACCGTCGCCTGTAGCAAACACCGGTGTGCCGGTTTTAGCCGTAAAATCCATGCCTTGGTGCATTTTGCGCACTTTGGTAAACGGGTCGCTGCGGTATCCAAATCCTGAGGCTACTCGTTTCATCTGTTCGTTTTTAACCGGTTGTATCGCCGGAATGGCCGCTAATAATTTATTTTTCTCTTTGGCCAATTTCAAAATTTCATCCAACGATTTCGACTGTATGGCCAACTCTTTGGAAATTACATCGACTCGTTTCGAGGTGTTAATCACCAATTCCGAATTGTCAAAACCTTCTAATTCTTTGTATCGATTTACGCCGCCAAATCCCGCTTTTCGTTGTTCCGCCGGAATGGGAGAGGTGTTAAAATAGGCCCTGTAAATATTGTTATCTCTATCCTCAACATCCGCCAAAACTTCTTCTACTTGATCGATTTTTTTATTCAAAATCGCATACCGCAATTTCATGGTCTCAATCTCACGCGCTTGCAAACGATCTTTCGGCGTCTCCAAGAAGGAAGAATTCAATAAAACCACAAAACACAAAAAACCAAATAAGGCAGATGACAGCAAAAACAACCCTATGTATCCCAGTTTTTTAGACAGTTTCGGCTTGATTTTACGATAAGCCAAACTTTCGGGGTCGAAATAATACTTTACTTTTTTCGCCATCTTTGATTTTATACTATTTTTGTGCTTGTTTTAAAAAACAATGGTTATACGAACAAATTTAACAAATGTTTCAGTCATATCCGAAATTTTAATTGGAAGCTTTAAAATTAACGGTCTTTCTGAGCTAAGTTGAAAAATTAGGAGCGAAACGTTTGGTTCAATTGCTAAACCATTTTCCCGCTTTCCGTTACAATCTTTTTTACAAAAAGGATTTTCACTGCAATCGGGGCTAAACAGTAAGCCGTTTTTTTTAAAATCTGATAATCTAAAGATCTAACAATCTAGCCATCTAAAATGAAATCACAAGACATCCGTAAAGCCTACTTGCAATTCTTCGAAAGCAAAGGACACTTAATTGTTCCTTCAGCACCTATCGTTTTGAAAGACGACCCAACCCTAATGTTCAACAACTCGGGTATGGCACAATTCAAAGAATTCTTTTTAGGCAACGGAACACCGAAAAGTCCAAGAATAGCCGATACCCAAAAGTGTCTCCGCGTTTCCGGAAAACACAACGATTTAGAAGATGTAGGTTTTGATACCTATCACCATACTATGTTCGAAATGTTGGGCAACTGGTCTTTTGGCGATTACTTCAAAAAAGAAGCCTTAGCATGGGCTTGGGAATTCCTGACCGAAGTGTTGAAATTGGACAAAGACCGTTTGTACGTGTCCGTTTTTGAAGGTAATCCGGCCGAAAATGTACCGTTCGATCAAGAAGCTTTTGATATTTGGAAACAATACGTATCGGAAGACCGTATCATTTTAGGTAACAAAAAAGACAATTTCTGGGAAATGGGTGACCAAGGCCCGTGTGGTCCGTGTTCCGAAATCCACATCGATTTACGAACCGATGCCGAAAGAGCGGCTGTGTCAGGGCGTAGCTTGGTGAATGCCGATCATCCGCAAGTGGTGGAAATTTGGAACAACGTATTCATGGAATTTAACCGCAAAGCCGACGGCAGTTTAGAAAAATTGCCTGCCCAACACGTAGATACCGGGATGGGCTTCGAGCGTTTGTGTATGGCCATGCAAAACGTAACCTCGAATTATGATACCGATGTGTTCACGCCACTAATTGCCAAAGTAGAAGAGATTACAGGATTAAAATACACTTCTAACGAAGTCAAAAATATTTCTGAGGAACAAAATAAAACGAATATTGCCATTCGCGTCATTGTTGATCACGTTCGTGCCGTGGCTTTCGCTATAGCCGACGGACAATTGCCGTCTAACGGAGGTGCTGGTTATGTGATTCGCCGAATTTTGCGTAGAGCCATTCGTTACGGCTTTACGTTCTTAAATACGAAAGAACCGTTTATCAATAAATTAGTTTCGGTCTTAGCAGATCAAATGGGCGATTTTTTCCCGGAAATCAAATCGCAACAACAGTTAGTGACAAATGTTATTCGCGAGGAAGAGGCATCATTCTTAAGAACTTTAGAACAAGGTTTGCAATTGCTGGATAAAGTAGTAGCCGAAGCTTCCGGTAAAGAAGTCAAAGGCGAAAAAGTATTCGAACTATACGATACTTTCGGTTTTCCAAAAGATTTAACGGCGCTGATATTAAAAGAAAAAGGTTATTCGTTCAACGAATCGGAATTTGATGCCGAATTGCAAAAACAAAAAGACCGTTCACGAGCTGCCTCCGAGGTTTCAACCGAAGATTGGCAAGTATTAATTCCGGGTAATGTAGAAACATTTGTGGGCTACGACCAAACCGAAAACGAAGTCAAAATCACCCGAATCCGCAAAGTAGATTCAAAAAAAGATGGTGTTTTATACCAAATCGTTTTAGACAGCACGCCTTTCTATCCGGAAGGTGGTGGGCAAGTGGGCGACAAAGGTACTTTGGTTTCGGCCAATGAAACCATTGACATCATCGACACCAAAAAAGAAAACAACCTGATTTTACATTTCGCCAAACAGTTACCGGAAAATGTAAATGCCACTTTCATGGCTAAAGTCAACACCGATTTAAGAACTTCCACTTCCAAAAACCACTCGGCTACGCATTTGATGCATTTGGCTTTGAGAACTGTTTTGGGAACGCATGTGGAGCAAAAAGGCTCGTTGGTGAATCCAAACTATTTGCGTTTCGACTTTTCGCATTTCAGTAAAGTCACCGACGAAGAATTACGTCAGGTGGAAGCCAGTGTGAATGCCCAAATTGAAGCCCAACTCCAATTAGGGGAATACCGAAATATTCCAATACAAGAAGCATTGGCCAAAGGTGCTATGGCGTTGTTTGGTGAGAAATACGGTGATACGGTTCGCATGATCGAATTTGGCGACAGCAAAGAGTTGTGCGGGGGTATTCACGTGAAAAATACCGCCGAAATCTGGCATTTCAAAATTGTATCTGAGGGTGCCGTAGCGGCCGGAATTCGTCGAATTGAAGCCATCACCGGTGAAGCGGTGAAAGATTTCTTTACCCAACAAGAAAATGCCTTGGCTTCCATTAAAGAAACTTTGAAAAATCCACAAGATACGCTCAAAGCGGTTGTTTCGTTACAAGACGAAAACGCCAAATTGAAAAAGCAAATAGAGCAATTGTTAAAAGAGAAAGCCAAAAACCTGAAAGGTGAATTGGCGTCACAATTACAAGAAATCAACGGCCTTAAATTCTTGGCTACTCAAGTCGATTTGAATGCGGAAGGCGCTAAAGATTTGGCTTATGAATTAGGCAATTTAGGCACTAATTTATTCTTAGTGTTAGCCACAGCCGATGAGGACAAACCGATGTTAACTTGCTACATCTCAAAAGAACTGGTAGCCGAGAAAAACTTAAACGCCGGTCAAGTAGTTCGTGAATTGGGTAAATACAT
This sequence comes from Flavobacterium sp. FEMGT703F, assembly GCA_002786385.1. Taxonomy (GTDB): domain Bacteria; phylum Bacteroidota; class Bacteroidia; order Flavobacteriales; family Flavobacteriaceae; genus Flavobacterium; species Flavobacterium cheonhonense. The sequence goes on along the minus strand of PGCN01000012.1, from coordinate 201,513 downwards.
CCAAGGCGGCGGCGGCGGACAACCGTTCTTTGCTACAGCCGGAGGTAAAAATGTAGCCGGAATCCAAGAAGCGTTAACCAAAGCTGTGGATTTTGTGAAATAACAAATTGATAGTAGATTATAAATGAGCCTTTTCCAAAACGGAAAAGGCTTTTTTTTGTCGATAAACTACATTTCAATTGTTGTTTAACAGATTTTCGGGTAGTATATCGAAAGTTTTTTTGAGTTACTGCTGGCCTGAATACTTTTGACTCGTATTCAAAAAGCCCCAGCAATTGAATATGCCAAAACTACTAATGCGTCATGAAAAAAGTATTTCAATACCTATTCCTTGTTTTAATCATTACCTCTTTGGTTTCGTGTTCCAGCGACAGCGATACTGATAGTCCTGTCTTACTTAGAAAATTAACTTCTGTAAACATGGGTCAAAATGCCAGCTATACTTTCTTTTACAAAGGAACTAAATTGACTAAGGTGGCTTTTGAAATCGAAGCGGTAGCCGATGGTTCAGGATATGACTTATACACTTATAACGGTAATTTGATTGCTGAGGTTAAAAGATTCAACACAGCCAACCAAAATATAGCTACTACCACTTTTACTTACAACAGTAACAACCAATTAATTCAAGCGGTAAAAGTACAACCGACTAGCAATTATGGCTTTAAAAGTGTCTTTACATACAATGTAGATGGTTCGGTGACTGTAAACGGATTTAGTGGTAATACAGCCACTCAAAATGCACAGTCAGATATTGTAGAAAGATTTTATTTCCACAATGGGGAAGTGATCCAAAAAGAGTTTGCATCTAACACAACAAATTTCAGTGTTGCTTATACTTATGACGATGCCAATCATCCGATGCAAAATGTAACCGGAATCAACGCCATCAAATTGTACAGTTTTATTGCCAATGGTTTATTCGGGATGCAGCACAATGTAACACAACAAATTACTACCGTTTCGGGTGAATCTCCAATTGAAGTTTCCATGGATGCGGATTACAATAATATCAATTATCCGGTAGCGCTTTACAGTGCCGACGGGCAATACCAACATCAATTTACATATTTCAAATAATTCAAATCAAACACTATTTCCGAAAACCCTTTCCACTGTCAAGGAAAGGGTTTTTATTTTTTGTATTTTTGAGGCAAATAGTAAGCTATGAATTTCACTACTAAAGTTCCGGTTAAAACCTATGAGTTTCCCATCAATTACCATTCGAAGGTGTTGTTGTTAGGGTCGTGTTTTGCCGAAAATATGGGCGTGAAATTCAACTACTTTAAATTTCAAACGACTATTAATCCATTCGGAATTATCTTCAATCCGATTTCTATTGAGCAATTGGTCAACCGAGTGGTACACCAAAAATTTTTTACTGAAACTGATATTTTCTATCACAACGATTTGTGGCACAGTTACGAAGTACATTCTGAATGCAGTCGGGCGGATAAATCAGTTTTTTTACAAGAATTGAACGATACGCTTCATGCCATGCATCGGCAAATAACCGAAGCTACACATGTGGTAATTACTTACGGCACTTCCTGGATTTATCGATTAAAATCTTCTAATGCCATTGTAGCCAACTGCCATAAAGTACCGCAAAGCGAGTTCTCTAAAGAAATTATTTCACCGGAAACAATAGCGCAATCGATTCAAAATACCATGAATTTGATTCGCCAAATTAATCCGGAGGTCAAGTTCATTTTTACCATTTCTCCGGTACGCCATACCAAAGACGGTTTCCCCGAAAACCAACGCAGCAAAGCCCATTTGATGACGGCTGTTCACGCAATCGTGCTCGATAACGCCTCATCCAACTATTTTCCGGCTTACGAAATTATGATGGACGAACTCAGAGATTATCGCTTCTACGCCGATGATATGTTGCATCCCAGCCAAATCGCTATCGATTACATTTGGATTCGCTTTTTTGAGCATTATGTCAATGACAATTGTTTTGCTACCATGCAGGAAGTTTGCAACATTCAAAAAGGCTTGGCCCATCGCCCGTTTAATCCTAAGACCAAAAGTCACCAACAGTTTTTGGAAACCCTTAACCAGAAGATTATCAGTCTAAAAGAGCAGTTTCCGCACTTCCAATTTTAACAAAATACGACATTTGCCGTATTTCCTGCCTTAGTATTTCGCTATAGGTTTGTTATGCTATTTAACAACCTAAAACATGAAAACAATAAAAACCCTTTTGGTCTTGGCTTTTGTCCTATTGGCCAGTCAAAAAGTTTCGGCCCAACGTCCGGTGCTAACCGACGAAGAAGTGGTTTCGGAAACCGTAACCAAAGAAATCGATGACGTATTTCAATCGGATGACTTCCAAAAAAAGAAAAACAAAAAATACGCTGAAGTCAAAGGTACTATGGTAGTCGATATCGGCGTAGTCCAAAACGGGAAGGTTTCTTCTTTCTTTAAAGTAGACAGCGACATTAAGAATATTGACTTCATCAATTTCATGTCGAATTACATTCTTGAGCACAAATTCAAGTTCAAACTGCAAAAGCAACAACGTTATAAAATTCGCTATACCGTTACCTTTTAACCCTAACAATAAAAACAAAAAACATGAAAAAAGTTACTTTACTAATGATGACGCTATTGTTGGCGTTCTCATTGCCTGCCAATGCCCAATTTGGCAAATTATTAGGAAAAGGCAAATCCGCCGGAAAAAAATCGGGAAGTTTTGCTACCGCTTGGGAAGCTGAGTTCGATAACAAAGCTACTCGTTTGGCTGTATCCATTAACAATGGGCAGTACGTATTAGGTACCGATGACAATTCGGCTACCGTATTAGATGCCAACGGGAAAACCGTTTGGAGCGGTGACTACAAAAAAATCACGACCAACAAAACCAACAAATGCGAATACCAATACGTGATTCAACGCGGAGGTGATAAAGGCGGCTATTTGTTTCTTTTTGATGAAAGAAAATTAGGAACCGACAGAGTAGCGGTTATTGATATTGCTACCGGAAAAGAACTTTGGAATTCTGAAGAATACCAAAACTTAATTCCAAAAGGCACTAAAGCCGAGGAAGGAACCGATCAAGGTGAATTGGAAACTGTAAAATACATCAGTGAATTGGATGCTTTCTTGATTTCGCAAAAAGCTTCGGTAATCTTGGTTAAAGCCAATACCGGTGAGAAAGTTTGGGAAACCAACCGTTTTAAAGGTGGTGTTGGAAAATACATCTATGATCCGGGAAGAAATGAAATCGTGATGATTAACTTCAAACCCACTGCTTTGGGCGCTTTGTTTGCCGGATTTAAAAACCAATTGGTAAAAATTAATGCGGTAAATGGGGATATTTTATGGGATGCGACTTTCGTTGGAACCATCGAAAAAGAGTTGGTTACCCGCCGAGCTATAGTGGATTTGTGGATCAAAGGCGATAAGTTGTACATGTATCTCGACGGTTTGCAAGTATACAACATCAACAACGGTCAGAAGCTTTGGGAAGTGACTTATGAAAATGATATGCAAGGCGCCAACGGCGGTTTGTTCAGCGGCGGCAGAAGATCTAAAATTTACCGTACCATAGCCGAACCTTTATTCACCGATAACGCAGTGTACATAGTGATTTTAGGAACTCGCGACCGAACCAAATATGTCGAAAAACACGACTTAGAATCCGGAAAATTGCTTTGGGCTTCTGAAAAAATTACCGGTGCCTTTTGTATGCCGAACATCTATAAATCAGGCGATAAAGTTTTGGTGCAAGTTGGTGGTAAAGTTCAAGTACAAGAATTCCGTTTGGAGGAAACGTCAGCAGGTTTCGGTGCAGCCTCTGCTTTTGGTGGCGGTTCGGTAAAACAATGGGTACCATACATTTACTGGGATTACAAAGCCCAAAAGAACTCCGTGTTGTGTTTGGATGACAAAACCGGTAAAACGTCATGGCGTTCCGAAAAATTCGATAAACGCATCACCGATTTCATTATCGAAAATGAGAAAACCCTTTTTGTAGGTGATGGTGATGAGTTTTATGGTTACGATATCGCGTCCGGAAACCAATTGTTCGATGTAAAACACAATGATGCTAAAGTCGGAAAAGCGACAGATGTAATCGATTTTGGCGATAAAGTAGTGGTGCTTTCTGAAAAGGGATTAGCATCTTACAACAAAAAAGACGGCTCTCGCGTATACGCCACCGAAAAAATCAGAGGTGTGGATTATTTCTACGAAATAGAAGGTAATTATTATCTGAGAGACCAAAGAAACAGCAAAAACATCATCTATGGTATTGATATGACTAACGGTGAAACCAAAGGGTCAGTTCAATCTAAAGGAAAAGGCGGAAGTCCGCAATACGGCGCCGGTATTGATATTACGGATGATGGAGAATTCATCTTTGCTTTCAAAGGCAAAAAAGTAGAAAAGATAAAAGTAAATAATTGAGTTTTTGAGTAAGTGGTTAAGGACTGCAATTTTTTGCAGTCCTTTTTTAATTCGGTTAAAATGAAAACAAAAATATTACTGTATGCGTTTTTTTTAGTCTTTGGAATGACGCAAGCACAACAAGTTCAGTGGGCTCATAAATTGATAAAATATTCCTCCGATTTGGGTGGAAAACAAAACAGCATCAAAAGAATTTTAGGCAAACCTGATGCTTTTCCACAAGGCGGAACTAGTCCGAATGCCTGGATGCCCAAAAAAGCGTTAGACGGTTACGAATGGGTAGAAGTGAGTTTTGAAAAACCACAAACCGTAAAGCAAGTGGCTGTTTTTGAAAACTTAAATGCGGGTTGTGTTGTTCGCATTGCTGTAGACAAAGGAAACGGTAAATACGAAACGGTTTGGGGTCGAAAGAAAGACTACAAAACACCAACATTCAAAGCCACTATACCTGCTGACAGAAACTATTATTTTAAACGCAAAAGAAGAAAAATTCAGGAAGCACCCGATGTGGTTAATCCGGGTGTGGAATATGCCATTTTGGAACAAGCAGTATCAGGTGTAGTAGCCGTTAGGGTCGAATTTAATTTTGCCTTGCTTCCCGGACAAAAAGAAATTGATGCGATTGGGATCTCAGATAGCGATGCGCCTATAGCACCAACGGTTAATACAACAACCGCTTTCGAATCGTTACCTAATGCGAAAACCATCGAATTACAAGGATTAGTGCCTTCCAGCGGAGCAGTGTCAACCGATGGGAAAACGCTTTATATTACAGCAGTTAGTGAGGCCAAAACCGAAATCTACAGCTTCACAAAAAATGAGTCCGGACGTTGGGATAACAAAAAGCCGGAGCCGACACTGAATACCAATCAGTATTACAATCATTTGTGGTGCATAACCGATAATCTTATTTTAAAAGGTGGTGCCACTTATACACGCGGAACTACAGAAACCGGTTTTGAGTTGTTTACGGTCCAAAACGGAACTTATGTTAATCAAGGCCAACTAAAAGTCTCGGCTTACAACAATTATGATGAAACTGCCGAAGCGCATTTAACGCCCGATTTGGAGGTCTTAATTATGGGAATAGAAACCGATTTTTCCCAAGGCGGAAGCGATTTGTATTTCGCCCAACAAAAGGAAGATGGTAGTTATGGTTTTCTGCAAAACATGGGCAAAGTAATTAACTCTGCGGCAGATGAAGGTATGTGTCAGTTATTGTCGGATACCAAAACTTTGTTGTTTAGCAGTAATGGGTTCAGTGCTTTCGGGAGTTATGATATTTATGTTACATATCGTTTAGATGATACTTGGAAGAATTGGTCAGAGCCGATCAATTTGGGTAGCAAAATCAATTCGCCTGATTTCGATGGTTTGCCTTTTTATGATGAGACCAATGAAACGCTATATTTTATTTCAAGTCAGAATGAAACCAACAGTTTAAAAGCAGTGGCTTTCCCTAAAGTCTTGTTAATGAAAGGGAAATAGGTTAATAATGAGAAAAATAGGGCAAATGTCGTATTGATTGCTTTTTAGGATTACACCAAATTTGCTCTAATAACTTTAACCTTATATAAACATGAAAACTATTAAAAAAATCGGATTATTTTTTGCCATTGCCCTTATTTCTTTAACTACCTCTTGCAGTAGCGATGACAATGGTGGTGGCGGAAGTAATGCAACTCTGGGAACTGTTAAAGCCAAGGTAGGCGGAGCAAATTACACCTCTATGGAGATGGGAACATTTGCTACCAAACAAGTCATTGGCGGACTTACTACAATTATTGTTCAAGGAAGTGATGCTTCCGGGAAAGCCATTCAAATTATAATTACAGGTTACGACGGACTTGGTTCTTACGAAATCAGTGAGGATGCTGCCATTTCAACGGTAGCCAGTTACATCGAAAGCAACATCAGCAATCCGATGAACTCCTTGGTTTGGGCAGCGCCTTATGAAAACTCAGGAGTAGCCGGTACAGTGACCATTACTGAAATTTCTGAAACTAACGTAAAAGGAACATTTAATTTTACCGGGAAAAATCAAGCCGGAGAAGACACCAAAGCAGTTACTAACGGTGCGTTCAACGTAAATTTCACGTCAAACTAAACAATCAAACCTGTTTGTCACTAAAAAATACGGCGTATGCCGTATTTTTTTTGCTTCATTTTTAACGGAATTTTACGGGCTACATCCAAATCGATATGACATTTTTTTTGATAACTGTTTTTTTGGTGCTCATCGGACTCATCGTTTACCTTCAGTATAAGATGTTTTCCGAACGCAACGCTTTTGCTTCTAAACTGGAACCGCTGGAGCAACTGATGATACAACTCAACGAAGATTGCAAAAATCAATCACTCCAAATCCAACTTTCGGACGATTTAAAAGTGAAAATGAGAGAAGTTAATGCCGCTTTGAGTCGTAATATCTTCGAACTCAATTACCAGTTATTTGAAGAATCAACCCCTAAAAAAGAGAAGTGACATTGAAAATTTTAACATTTTCACTACATTTATGGTATACTATATCCGAATGAAAAAGCAGTACTACTTCCTATTTATCGGTTTATTCATGTCAGTAATGACTATGGGCCAAGATTTAAGAACAACCTTGGGCAAAGCTTTTACTTCTCAGGATTCTTCGGATTATTATTTTAAAATCGCTAAACGGCTTATTAAAACCCAGGCTGATGAAGGTCAATATTTCTTTTGTAAAAATGCTCGTTGCACCGATTACAATCAGCTGGACAGCGCCGTAGTTTATGGAAATCGCGCTTTGAAAATTTTGCAATCGGGAAATGATATTCCATCGTTGCTTACGGTTTACAACAATATGGCCAAAGTTTATCGCAAGCAAGGACAGTATGATAAGGCAGTAGCCTATTGTTTACAAGGCATTCGCATAGCCGAAAAAGAAAAAAAAGAAAACTGGATTGCTTTTTTCAACGCTATGCTCTCGTTAACTTATCACGATTTTGAAAGTTATCCTAAAGGCATTTATTACGGGAAAAAAGCCCTGAAATACTGGGTAAGTCAAAAAGAGAAAAGTCCGGATATGATTAGCAATGCCTTAAATGCCGTAGCCATCAATTTTGACGATTGGAACAAGCCCGACAGCGCTTTGTATTATCACAAACAAGTATTTCAATACTACAAAGGAAAAGATACGCTGAATGTGGGAGAAACGTATAACAATATCGGGAACACTTTGTTGAAACAAAAAAAGTTCAAAGAAGCCAAACGCTGGATTACTTCGGCCCTAAAAATCAATGATAAAAATTTTGAACTCAGCCAAGGCAGTAAAGACAACGATTATTATTACGAACGCGCCACCAACTATACCAATTTGGCCACCATAGCCCATGAGTTGGATGATTTTAACGAAGCTGAAAAACTCTTTGAAAAAGCCTATTGGTTTTCTAAAAAAAGCGGAAACGCTGAGAAGTTGCGCGATTTTTACATGCAACGCGCTTTGTTCAACAAGAAACGTAACAATTTGGCCAAAGCCGTGGAAGACCAAGAAAGCTATATTAAGCTTAGGGATTCTGTTTTTGATGTGGATCGCGCCCAAACCTTTTCCGAGTTAGAGGCCAAATATCAAAACGAGAAGAAAGAAAAACAACTCCTGCAATCCAAGGCTGAAATCAGAGAACGCGAAATCGAAATCAAGAACAAGAACATGCAGTTCCTGGTTTTAGGGCTTATTTCCTTTGCTTTACTGTGTATTATTTATTTGGTCTATCGCCAACAAAAATTAAAAATTAAGCAGCAGGAACAGGAGTTTGAACTCAAATCCGCCATTGTTAAAATCGAAAACCAAAACAAATTGCAAGAACAACGATTGGCCATTTCAAGAGATTTACACGATAACATAGGCTCTCAGCTGACTTTTATTATTTCTTCCGTCGATAATATCAAGTACGCCTTCGACATACAAAATGAAAAATTGGATGCCAAACTCTCCAACATCAGCAGCTTTGCCAAAGACACCATTATTGAATTGCGCGACACGATTTGGGCGATGAATAAAAGCCAAATTTCGTTCGAAGATTTACAAACCCGAATCCACAATTTTGTAGACAAGGCCAAAGAGGTGAAGCAGGAGATACAGTTCAATTTTTTTGTCGACAGCGATTTGAAAGACCGTAAGTTCAGTTCCATCGAAGGGATGAACATCTACCGCACTATTCAGGAAGCGATTCACAACAGTATCAAGTATGCCGAAGCCAAGAACATTGACATCAAAGTAAAAAAGTTAGGGACACAAATAGCCATCGAAATCAAAGATGATGGAAAAGGTTTTGATGTAGCTGCGGTAGCGAAAGGACACGGTTTATTTAACATGCAAAAACGCATCACTGAGATTAACGGTCATTTCAACCTACAAAGTGCTGCTTCGGGAACTGAAATCAACATTCTTTTGTAAGCCATGAAATGGAAATTATATATCTGGTTCCTAGCGCTGTTTGGCTTGTCTTTCCAAGGGTTTGCTCAAAATGCCCAAGACATAATCGATGGCTTAAAAAAGGATTTGAAAGCCAATCCGGAAACTAAAAAAGTAGCTTCTATTTATTCCGATTTGACTTGGTATTATTCGAAAGTTTCTATCGATTCGGCCTTGCATTACGGCGGAAAAGCCTTGTCGGAATCTAAGAAATTAAACGATTCTACTTTGATGGCTCAGGTGTACAGTGATATTGGTGCGGTATATTTCATTAAAGGCGATTTTGTGAACTCAAAACTGAATTACCTTTCAGCTTATAAAATAAGAAAACTCAGAAAAGACAGTAGAGGTTTGGCTAAAATCAATAATAATTTGGCCAACATTTACGAAAAAACCAACCAATACAAAGCGGCTATGGCGTCGTTTATTGAAGCGTTGTCTTATTTTGAAAGCATTAAAGACGAGAAAAATATCGGCATTATCAAAGGCAACATCGGTTTAATCCATCTTAAACTCAAAAATTACCCTAAAGCGCTGCAATACATCCAAGAAGTAGTAGCCTATCAGGAGAAAAATAATTTTACCGAAGATTTATGCGTTTCTTGCCTCAACCTTGGCAATGTTTATCTCAATTTGAATGACACCATCAATGCTTTAAAGTTTTACGATAAAAGTGTCAAAGCTTGTACGGCTGTAGGCAATAAAAAAGGTATTTCCAGCGGATTCAATAATATCGCATCCATTAAGTCGGAGCAAAAAAAATCGAAAGACGCATTGGCGTTATACGAAAAATCAAAACAGGCTCGAGAAGAGCTGAATTCGGATTTGGATAAGAATAATTTCGATTTAAACTTGGCGACTAATTACTTGGCCAATAACAAGTTTAATGAGGCGAAAGCGGTGCTTTTACGCACTCGAAAGTTTTACGAACAAACGCAGCATAACGAAAAACTGCAAAAGAATTACAAATGCTTAATTAAGGTTTGTTCTCACTTGAACCAACCCGACAGTGTTGATTATTACATAGACAAATTAGCAGTACTTAACGAGCAGTTATTGGTAAGTAAATCGGAGAAGCAAACTGCCGAATTGGAAACCAAATACCAAACGGAAAAGAAAGAAAGGCTGATACAGAAATCCAAAGCTGAAATCGCTACCCGTGAGTTGGAAATCAAAAGGAAAGAAACCCAATTTTTAATACTCGGACTCATCTCGTTAGCCTTATTGATTATCATTTATTTGGTTTACCGCCAGCAAAAACTTAAAAACAAACAGCAGGAGCAAGAGTATGAACTCAAATCGGCCATTGCCAAAATCGAAACCCAAAACAAATTACAAGAGCAGCGTTTGGCTATTTCAAGAGATTTGCATGACAATATAGGTTCGCAATTAACCTTTATTATTTCATCTATAGACAATATTAAATATGCCTTTGATATACAAAATGCCAAACTAGATAGTAAACTAAACGGTATCAGCAATTTTGCCAAATCCACCATTATTGAACTGCGCGATACGATTTGGGCGATGAACAAAAGCGAGATTACCTTTGAAGATTTACAAGCGCGAATCCACAATTTTATGGAGAAAGCTCAGGAAGCTAAAGAGGATATTTGCTTTACGTTTTCAGTCAATCCACTGCTGAAAAGCAATACTTTTTCTTCTGTAGAAGGGATGAATTTGTACCGAACCATACAAGAAGCCATCAACAACAGCATCAAATATGCCCAGCCTAAAAACGTTACGGTGAACATTGAACCTGACGAAAACGGGATAGCAATTACAATTGCCGATGACGGTAAAGGTTTTGACCGAGAGATGGTCGTGATGGGCAACGGAATTCACAACATGCAAAAGCGCATTCAGGATATCGGAGGCGATTTTGATTTGGTTTCCAAACCTAATGAAGGTACTAAAATTACTATTAGGTTAACATAGTGATGTTGTAATGCCACTTGAGAAAATACGTCAAATGACGTATTTTTTTTTACCCTTTCTTTTTTCAACTTTGGAATGTCAAGTGGTATTGATTAATAAAAAACAATAGGTTGTTTTTATTGTTGTCCTTTTCATTCTGTGGATTTTCAAGCCAATCTACACGTTTGAAAAGGACTTTTTTAGAATGGATGAACCAACATTCAAAAAAAAGAGTCAAATTTGTTATACAATAGCAGCATATGTCCACCAAAATAGCCATAGTAGACGATAATGTTTTTTTGCAAAAAGCAGTAGCCGAGAAGTTGTCTTTTTTCGACGACTTGGTTTTGAAGTTTACCGCGGTGGATGGCAATGATCTACAAAAGAAGCTCGAGCAAAACAAGTGTATTGATTTGATTTTGATGGATATTGAAATGCCGGTTTGCAACGGGATTGAAGCCACTAAAATCATCAAATCGAAATACCCGCAAATCAAAATCATCATGTTGACGGTGTTTGACAACGATGAAAATATTTTCAACGCCATTAAAGCAGGAGCTGATGGCTATTTGTTAAAGGAAGTCAATCCCAAAGAATTACATCAAGGTATTATAGAAACGCTCAATGGCGGTGCGGCGATGAATCCTTCTATCGCATTAAAAACCCTGAAACTGCTGAGAAATCCTGTGAGTTTTGAAGAAAAATGTCAAGAAGAAATCAAGCTGACAACCAGAGAAGTGGAAGTGCTGGAACAACTTAGCAAAGGATTGAATTACAATATTATTGCTGATAATTTATTCTTGTCGCCTTCTACCGTGCGTAAGCATATCGAGAATATTTATAATAAACTACAAGTCCACAACAAACTCGAAGCGATTCAAAAAGCTAAGAGTAATAATCTGATATAAGGTAGAATACGGCATCTGTCGTATTTTTTTTACTTCAATCTCATTATAAGTTTGTTTCACTAAAACATATCATGATGAGATCAAAATTACTTATTATTTTCTTTTTACTTGCTATAGGTGTTAATGCCCAATGCTGGCAAAAGATATCGGCAGGAAATCATTTTACCGCTGCTATTAAATCAGACGGAACACTTTGGACTTGGGGCGATCATCAGTATGGTCAGCTAGGAATTGGTCCGGTAACGTCAGATGTTGGTGCTCCGGTACAAGTGGGAACCGATAATGATTGGTCTTTTGTTTTTGCCGGATGGTACTCTGTTTTTGCCATTAAAAATAACGGAACACTTTGGGCTTGGGGACAAAATACCTACGGGAAATTAGGAGATGGGACAACTTCTCAGCGCAACACTCCTGTCCAAATAGGAACCGATTCCGATTGGCAGTCAATTTCGTCTAATATTAATTGCACTATGGGAATCAAAACCAATGGTTCTCTCTGGGCTTGGGGCGGCAATATGTCGGGACAATTAGGTGATGGAACCTATGTCAATCGTCCCTCTCCTGTACGAATCGGAACCGCAAATGATTGGGTGTCGGTTTCTGTCGGAAGTTCGCACAACATAGCTAGACGCGCGAATAACACGTTATGGACTTGGGGCGTCGGACTAAATGGACAATTGGGTTTGGGGACCACTATGTTTGTTAATACTCCTACGCAAGTTGGGAACGGAACAGATTGGGCTTTTGCCACAGCAGGTGAACAACATGGTGTTGCGATTAAAACCAATGGAACACTATGGACTTGGGGTTATAATGCACAAGGACAATTAGGTGACAATACAACCACCAATAAAACAGCCCCCATTCAAATAGGAACCGATACAGATTGGCTAAAAGTGCAAGCCAACAATCATAATTTGGCTATCAAAACCAATGGCTCTGTTTGGGGTTGGGGATTGAATACTTCTTATCAATTGGGTGACGGAACCATTACCAATAGAGTAGCGCCATTTCAGATTTCCGGTGTAACAGGTATTCAAAATGCTACAGCAGGTTTGAGTTTCTCATTTGTCCAAGACGGAACTACAAGTACTTGGGGATTTGGGAACAACTCTGATGGAATGTTGGGTGACGGCACATATATACAAAAAACAATTCCTTCGGCTTTATTCAGTTGCACAGGATTGAATGTTCCAGAAAATAATTTATCCTTTTTAAAGATTTTTCCCAACCCGAGTAGTGGTCTTTTTACAATCCAATCCGAAGGAGAATCAATTCAGTCTGTTTGGGTTTATGATGTTTTAGGAAAGCGGTTGGTGGCGCAAAATATTTTCGGAAATCATGCCAATTTTGATTTAGCGGGGAAACCTCCCGGAATTTATTTAATCAAAATTCAATTCGAAAATAAAGGGATTGAAACGCGTAAATTGGTTATTAGATAACATTGGTATAAACAAAATAAAAGCCCCGATACTTCGGGGCTTTATACTATAATTTACTTTCCAAACTCTGCCAACCACCACCGTTGATTACGTCAATGCCGGCCGATCTCAAGATAGAAGCGGCTTGTGCACTTCGCATTCCGGAACGACAACATACAATTACCGGTTTGTCTAACTTTTTAATGTCTTTTACTTTACCGCTAATGGTGTCGAGTGGCATATTCTTTGAATTTTTAATGTGTCCTTCGCGGAATTCTCCAATCGTTCTTACATCAATAATCACTGCGCCTTTGGTTACAAAATCTTTGATGCTTTCTGATTTGCTGCCCAAACCTAATATGTCTAATAGTCTCATAATTTAAATTTTTTCAGCAAAGATATTTTAGTCGACTTTAGTAGGCAGTAACAAAGGTTACACTAGTGTTGTAAGCTTACTTTTTCCAGAAATAATCCCAGTCCGCCTGAAATTAAATGCGCTATCTCGGGGCGACTTTGTTTCACTTTTTCCAAATGCACCAAAACATCATGTAATAAAGCAGTATTGTTCGTTTTGTCGCACAATTCGGCGATTTCAACAGATAATAACCAATCTTTAGGATGTTTGTCTTTGACTAATTCGAACGTTTTTTCTAGTGAAATGACTGCAGGTTTACCTTCACGTATGTTTCGTACGTTGAGGTATAAACCTTCTAATTCTTCGCGCTCTGCTGATTTTTTGGCTTTGATAGTTTGCGAAGAAGGCACATGGTTAATCATGTCAAAACTGTTCACATCGGCTGGTCCGGAAAAAGCGGAAATAACTTTTTTACCGACGGCCATATCGTACGTTCCCCATTCCGGTAAGAACAATACGGTTTCGTTGTGGGTTACTGTACAGTTTTTAAAACTGATAATGATAATTTCTCCTTGCAGATTTCGGGAACCAGTAATGATTTCTCCGGTTACTTTGATATTGCCTTCAAATTCTAAGGTAACTTTTTCCGCTTCGTAAATGTCGTAAGCTCTTAAGTCGCGCGGACTCATGTCTTCAATGGCCAAGTTGATACCTTTTAGTTTACCAATTGGCGAACCAAATCCTTCAGCGTGGTATGCGGTTCCGTGACCTACCAATTCTTTTTCGCGGTAAGACAAGGCCGTTTTACCCGTAGTTTGCACATAAACCGGCTTTCCTTCATGTTCAATCACGTTGGTAAATACCCCGGAAATTTGAATCCCTGTGCTCAATTCAATAGTGCCCAAAGCCTTGGAATCAATCAGTTTTTTAACGCCTGATAAACCTCCGGTTCGCAAAGCCATAGTGTTGGCAAATTCTTCCAAAACCAAGCTCAAATGCGCAAAATCGGGGGTTACATACAGTTGCGGTTGCGGTTTGGTTATGTCAAAACTTTGATCGGCAGCCGAGATATCATAAGTGATTTTTTTAACGTTATCTGTCATACACCAAGCGCTTTCACCTATAGAGGAAAGCAAGCCTGCGCCATAAATTTTCGGATTGTCTATTGTTCCGATTAAACCATATTCCACTGTCCACCAGTGTAGGTTTCGGATTCTGGACATTTCCGAAAGTTCGCCCATATTATTTTGCAAAAAGTCTACTTGATCTTCAGCTTTTTTAATTTCGGCTTCCGGAGTGTCTTCCGCTTCTTTTAAAATCGATAACAAACGAATCGCTTCATACAATTCGTAATCGCGCGAAGACGAAATCGCTTTACAGCCAATTTCCCCAAAACGTCGCAAATATTCAGCATATTCCGGATTGGCAATAATAGGCGCGTGGCCTGCACCTTCGTGTATGATATCCGGAGCAGGTGTGTATTCAATATGTTCTAATTGTCGGATATCGGAAGCAATTACCAAAACGTTATACGCTTGGAATTCCATAAAAGCATTCGGCGGAATAAAACCATCTACAGCCACGGCAGCCCAACCAATTTCTTTTAAAATGCGGTTCATGCCGTACATGTTCGGAATAGAATCCACTTCCAGACCGGTTTTTTGCAATCCGTCCAAGTAAGATTCGTGTGCTACTTTTGAAAGATAATCCACATTTTTGCGCATCACATAACGCCACACGGCCTGATTTATAGGCGTATAATCGTTGTAATCTTGCGGTTTGATAAACTGTTTTAGATGCTTTGGTAGCCTGTCAATCAAAGGGTTGCTTTCAAAATGCGCTTCCATATAGAGTGTTTTGTTGTGTTCGTAAATTTACAAATCTTAGCCAAAACAACTGTGATAAAAATCATAAAAAAACAAACGTTCATCAAGAGTGCAACGGATGGAAGGAGCTTTTTGCTTCGCCAGTTCGCTCTTTAGGAGCTCGTTTCCGGCTGTCCACTATATCTTTTACAGCTGTCAGGTTTTTTAAACCTAACAGCTGTAAAAGGATGCCGTTTCCATCCGGGCTAGGGCATCAGCTAAAAAAACCGCAATATTTTTCTATTGCGGTTTTTTACTCTTTACTTCTTCTGTGGTGGATATTGTTCCAGAATTTTGGACACAAATTCTTTAATCAGGGCTTCTTTTTTGTCACGGTCTTTGGTTAACACGCCTTCGCCTTCACCTTGCCAAATTAATTCTTTTTTCTTGGCGTCAATAATGTCGATGTACAATGAACCTTCAGTATGACGGGTTACCATAGTATTGCCGCCCCATAAGAACGGATTCCAACCCCAACCCCAACCGTAACCCCAGCCGGCATTGAATTGGTTGACATTGACTTCTTCTCTTTCTTTGGTAAAGAAGGAAATCAACAAATCGGGATTGTCACTTTTGGTAAATCCTTTAGCACTCATAGTTTCATCTATGGCGTGTAAAATACGCTTTTTATCTAAATCTGATATCTCGGCTTTGTCTATGCCGTTCTTGTGGAAGGCATAAGTCTTGTAAGGTGTAAAATCGACTTGTTTGTCATAGTCCGAATACACTCTAACCGAACTACAAGAAGCAAATACTAACAGTAGTAGAAACGGTAAAATTTTAGTTGTTTTCATATGTCATTTTTTTTGATTGTTAGACTTCTTAGATCGTCAGATTTTGAATTAACTTACAAGGATTATTTAGTCTAAGTCAGTCTAATAATCTTAAAAATCTAACAATCCGTCATCAACTACATTAGGGATGGTAACTTTCAACAAAGGTTGCGTTTCCATAGCTCTTTTGATAGCGAAAACAGCACCTTCATTTCTGGCCCAACTTCTTCGTGAGATTCCGTTGTTAACATCCCAAAAAAGCATTGATTCTAAGCGTCTTGATGCTGCTTTTGAACCATCAAGAACCATACCAAATCCGCCGTTAATTACCTCGCCCCAACCGACACCTCCGCCGTTATGAATGGACACCCAAGTGGCGCCACGGAAACTGTCACCAATCACATTGTGAATAGCCATATCAGCTGTAAAACGAGAGCCGTCATAGATGTTTGAGGTTTCGCGGTAAGGCGAATCTGTGCCAGAAACATCGTGGTGGTCACGGCCTAATATCACATATCCGATTTCGCCACGGGCGATAGCTTGGTTGAAAGCTTCGGCAATTTTGATACGTCCTTCGGCATCTGCGTACAAAATACGTGCTTGCGAACCTACAACCAATTTATTTTCTTGAGCACCTTTGATCCATTGGATGTTATCGGCCATTTGTTGTTGGATTTCTTCGGGTGCGGTTTTCATCATTTCCTCTAACACTTCACAGGCAATTTGATCGGTTTTGGCCAAATCTTTCGGATCTCCGGAGGCGCAAACCCAACGGAAAGGGCCAAATCCGTAGTCAAAACACATCGGGCCCATAATATCTTGTACGTAACTCGGGTATTTGAATTCTCTTCCCAAAGTAGGATGGTCGTTCATTACATCGGCGCCGGCACGAGAAGATTCCAATAAAAAAGCATTGCCGTAGTCAAAAAAGTAAGTGCCTTTTACCGTGTGTTTATTGATGGCAGCGGCATGACGGCGCAGGGTTTTTTGGACTTCTTCTTTGAACTTTTCCGGTTGGTTCGCCATTAGTTCATTTGATTCCTCAAAAGTGTAACCGATAGGGTAATAGCCACCAGCCCAAGGATTGTGTAATGAGGTTTGATCTGAACCCAAATCGATGTGTAAATTCTCTTGGTCAAAGCGTTCCCAAACATCTACTATGTTTCCTAAATACGCAATAGAAACTACTTCCTGGGCAGCTAAGGCTTTTTTAACTCTTGGTACTAATTCGTCTATGTTTTCAATGATTTCGTTAATCCAACCTTGAGAATGACGGATATGCGTAATTTTAGGATTTACTTCGGCACAAACCGTTACACAACCGGCAATGTTTCCGGCTTTAGGTTGGGCACCACTCATTCCGCCAAGACCTGAGGTTACGAATAAACCGCCTTTGGGAGATTTTTTGATTTTTCGGAAACCGTTCAGAACCGTGATAGTTGTTCCGTGAACGATGCCTTGTGGTCCAATGTACATATAACTGCCCGCAGTCATTTGTCCGTATTGGGAAACGCCTAAGGCATTCATTTTTTCCCAATCGTCGGGTTTGGAGTAATTTGGGATGACCATACCGTTAGTAACTACGACTCTCGGGGCATCCGGATGCGATGGGAACAAGCCCATAGGGTGACCGGAATACATGACTAAAGTTTGTTCTTCTGTCATTTCGGCCAAGTATTTCATGGTGAGTAAGTATTGGGCCCAATTTTGGAAAACTGCACCGTTACCGCCATAAGTGATTAACTCGTGCGGATGTTGCGCTACGGCATAATCCAAATTATTTTGAATCATGAGCATGATGGCTTTGGCTTGTTCGCATTTTCCGGGATATTCAGATATAGGACGGGCATACATGCGGTAATCCGGACGAAAGCGGTACATGTAAATACGGCCATAGGTTTCTAACTCAGCTTTAAACTCCGGAATTAGCGTAGCATGATGTTGCGGTTCGAAATAGCGTAATGCATTTCTTAAGGCTAATTTCTTTTCTTCTTCGGTTAGTATTTCTTTGCGTTTTGGCGCGTGATTGATTTGTGGTTCATAAGCTTTCGGCTGTGGTAAAACGGCCGGAATTCCTTGGAGAATTTGTTCTTTAAAAGTCATTTTGGTTTTGAGTTGGATGTTATAAGTTGTTTGTTGTTTTTGCCTGAAGCGTTAGGGATTGGAGTGGAAATCCTTTTTAAGGATTGGTCTTCGTAGAAGACAAATACTCTTTAAAAAGATTGCAACGGAAAGCCCGACCCTTGTGGTAACGCCCAAATTATTTTTTTATTATTCCTGTTTTTTTATCAAATCCGTACGGACAATGACGGCAACCACTTTTGCAGCAATAGCCGCGTTTTAAGTGGTATTTTTCGGTGAAAACTTTATAACCTTCGGGCGTGAGGTAATAGTCCTCGCCTTCGATTAATTTATTTTCCTTATTTTGCTCGTTCATAGTCGCAAATTTAAAGAGTTTATAAGTAATGATACTCATCGTTTCGAAATATTTAGTGCCGAAAGGGTATAGAGGATTGACGGTTTTCCCGTTTGTGTTTTTGAAGCAGCGGGAAAGTGTTGCGGATGCGGTATTGTTGAATCATGAGAAGATCCATTTGCGCCAGCAATTGGAGTTGTTGATTTTGCCTTTTTTTGTATGGTATGCTTTAGCGTTTTTATGGCATTTTTCGAAGGAACAAGATGCCAAAAGGGCGTATCGTGCCATTTCGTTTGAGCGAGAAGCATATGCTAACGAAAAAGACCTTCACTATTTAAAGCAAAGGTCTTTTTGGAAGTTTTTAAAGTATTTTGGTTAGTAAATTACTTTTCTGACGGTAGTAATACCATTGTCGAGTTTTATTTTTAGTAGCAAAGTAGTGTTGTTTTTTCTAACGTTGGATAACGTTAGGAAATTGCTATTGGCATTTTCGTAACGGTCTATTTCTTGTCCGAGTACGTTGTAAACAATTACCGACTGCATGATTTGATGGCTCGAGTTCACGCTAAGTGATTCGTTGGTAATGACTTTGATTTCGTTGTTGTAATCTAAGTCGGTATTGCCCAATGTAGAAGTCAAATATACCACACGGAATCGGTCGTTATAATTTCCGGCATTAGCGGTGAATTGGTAAGGTGCCGATTTCAAATCGTGAGTAGTGTTGAGCAAAAGGTCTTTTAAATAGATGTTTTGTTCGTTGAATAATCCGTCTACTCCGGCCAGTCCGATACTATAATTTCCGGTGGTTGGCACATTAACGCCTATCGGAACTTCATCGTTTATATCGAAAGGTAAAGCTCGGCCTTGGATGATGTATTTTTTATCGTTAATCAACGAGTAGATTCTTAAATCACCGGTGTTTTGGGTCAAGCAATCGAAGAAGCTGTCTTCGGCCATAGTAGCATCTTGGATGTAACCGAATAAAGTTCTGTCTGAGCGACTGGAGCTGTTTACGATATCTAACCAAATTCTGTTTCTTTCCATACTGTCAACGTAACTTTCGGCGCTATTGGAATTGGCCAATCTGTAAAAGTTACTGTTGGTGTAACTTGTACTTCTCAGGTTGTTGTTAAAACTCACGTTATCTGACGCTGTCGGACCGTCCACCATTTGAACAAAGAAACCTTGTCCGGATCCAATAAACAAGTCGGCTCCTGCTGCCGGACAGCAACTGGTTCCCGTGAAGTTGTACGTTAAGTAATCTCCCGGGCTGTAATTGTAAACAAACGAACCATAAAACGGACTCGAAATGTTGCTAGGTAATGTACCATGCGTCCATAGTCTCACATTCCCCATGATTTTCGTGTTGTTGTCCAATAGAAATTGACTGGCGCGGATGGCAGAAGGATATGGGTTACCGAGTAAATTCCAGTTGTCACTGTAATTGTTGATTTCTGTACCGTTAAGTCCAACGTGGTAGGCTGTATTGGTGTCACTTCCTCTGGAAACACCTATTGATATAGGACCATTATTAGGAACTCCGGTAAAGCTTCCGTAAAAAGTTGTATTAGTGGTACTACTGAAACTGTTTGGAGCGCTGGCTATATATCCTTTGCCGGGAATCATGATGTCGCCCGAGGCAGGATTCCAATTGCCTTGACCGCCATTTGAGTTTGCTACTGTAGTATTCCATTTGAAAATAGTAGCAAAAGATAATGGAGATGCGATGTTATTTACAGTATAATTTGCCACCGGAGACGACCAATACACATAATCTTGCTTTCGAATACTCGCATTTCTCTTGTAAATGATATTTCCGGTATTGGTTGTATTGTTAATTTGGACTAAGCTGGCGTTGTTGTTGATTAAAAAAGTTCCGCCGCTTGCAACATTTACCCAATCAGTAACGGAGATAGCATTATTAGAATTGACGGTTAATGTGGCGCCGTTATACACCAATAATGAACCGGCATATCCTACATAGTTGGTTCCTGAAATAACCGGATTGTTAGCAGTTGCAGGAATTTTTACGCAATCAGCATTGTTTGGAATACCACTTGGAGTCCAATTGTTGCTTTTGTTCCAATCGTTGTCTACTGAACCATTCCAGATTTTTGAGTTTGACACCACTACAGTTGTTTGGTCTACTAATTTTACGATGCCACCGTTACACATATTGTAAGTTACTTCAGCGGTGTAAGTAGTGGTTGAAGCCGGGCATACGCTTATAGTGTCTGTGTTGCCAATTACCGTTCCTGATGTGCCTGCGCCTTCGAACCATTTGATAGACGTTATGGATGTGCCAGACGGAACAAATCTCCAAGCTTCATTCGTGGCAGTCCAATTGTTGCTCAAACCATTGCGGTTAGGGGCAACTACTGCTTGTGTACGTGTGCCATCTTGTAAGCCGATAATGGCATTCCCACTATTCCATGGAGAAACGTTGTTGTTGTCTATTTTTTTCTCTTTAACATAAACCTCGATGATGTTAGTGTCTTCATATAAAACCATCATGCCGGTGTATAAAATAGAATTGTCGGAGAACATAGGGACATTATACCAAGAAGCGACTAAAGCTCTACATCCGGTATTCAAAGTAACCAATTCCCATCCAACTTCACCACCTTCGCTTGGGTCAATATCGTGGAATACCCCAAAAATAGCATTGCCAACCAACTGATCATCGGTGTTGTTTGGAAGATTGTCGTTAAAAGCATAGCCAGAGGCAGTGCCGGCATAACTAGTGTTAAAAGTTAAAACACCATTGGAACCAATTACACACTGATTGTAGTTAGTACCGTAAAAGCAGAAATTAAAAGGAAGGTTGACCACCGGAGACCAAACATCATCCACATTAACACTAACTGGGTTGGCCAAACAGTTGAATTGGTATGGTGGATTATAGACGATATTTTCAACAGTATAGTTGGAGGTGGTTCCCAGTTGTAAATATTCTGCTTCTATGGTAGTGCAGCTTGATGAACCGCAAGTAACCGGAGAAGGGTCAGCGCCATTCAAGTCTAATCCTCCGGCCAAAATATTAGGGCAAGAGATTGATGTATTACCTGCGCCGTTACCTGAAGTACAATCGGTAGAAAGACAGATTGAAAAAGTGCCGAAAACATCGTTGCCACTTTCCCAAAAACGAATAAAAATTGTTGTTCCCGGGGTTAATCCGGTCAAATTTAAATAAGGCATTAATCCATTAGTACTGCTGTCTGTATCACATTGCAAAAGAGTTAAAGAGCCACAATTTCCGCTGTAAACTGCCATACTTCCGTCGGTAATAGTGTTTGAATTAGTATCAATTCTAACAATTCCATTGCTTGGTACCATTGCGCTGAACCAAACATCTCCACCAGCATAACTACCGCAAATTGGTGCAGTTACCGTTGTAGTGTTAGTAGCACCGGAGGTTGAAAATGTTTGAAAACTACAACTTGTGTTAACGTTTAAATCTATTGCGCCACAAGGATTATCATTAACTGGAGGGACAGGGCTTGAAACACATATTCCGAAACTACCGTTGTTATCATTTCCATACTCCCAAAGTCTAATGAAAATAGTGCTTCCCGGAGTTAAGCCTGATCTGAATATATAAGACATTAATCCGTTGGCACTGTCATCGTCGTCACACTCTATTAGCGTTAAAGATCCGCATGAGCCACTATACATTGCCATACCGCTATCAGTCATAACCGAATCGTCAGTATCAATTTCGATAATGCCATTTGCAGGAACCACTACGCTAAACCAAACATCTCCTCCGGAATAACTCGCACAACCCGGAGCCGGTACGCCTGAACTGTCAGTCGCGCCGTTATTAGAATAATAAGTGTAATTGCAAGAGGAAGATATGCTAAGCGGGATGGCGGTGTTGCAATTGTCATTGGTAAGAGTTGTAGAAGTATTACCGGTGCTATACGGGCTATTACATCCGTTATTGGCCAGTATTCTGTAGTAGTAGGTTGTACTAGGATTCAATCCCGTAACATTCAAACTGGTTGTTGGAGCGGATAATGAAAAAGGAGAGCCCGGGATATTGCTGGAGTAACCGGTATCCGTTGTAATTTGAATACTATATGAAATTGGAGCAAATCCACCGCCTGTTGGGGTAGTCCAATTTAGTGTAAAGCTACTGGTTGTTGTTCCGGTTATTGTTACCGGGTTTGGAGCTGCTGGGCAAGTAACAGCGTTGCCGCTTAATGGACCACTAGTGTTATACATTGGTCCGCCTGAACAATTGGTGTTGTTGTAGGCATAAATGTAGTAATAGTATCGGGTGTTACCATTCAAACCAGAGCCGGTAATAGATGTTGAATTACCGGTTTGGACGAATGTTAGTCCTGCTCCTAAAGTAGCAATATTGGCAGCTGAATAAACAACTCCATTCACAGGTTGAGACGGTGGAGTACTGGAGGTTGATCGGATAACCAAATAGCTGTCAGCAGTACCTGTAAAAGTGGCCGGAATATCGCTTGAAGTTACAGTGCCGATAACTAAGCCGGATGCTTGAGCGTTTGGTGTTGTACAAGGCGTTAGAGTGGTAATGCACAATGAAAAACTTCCTTGTCCTGAGCCGCTTCCATAACTGTATATTCTAACGTAGTAAGTATTGCCCGGAGTTAAGCCGGTTAATGTAGTAGTTTCAGGTGTAGAAATGGTAGCGTCGGTACATCCTAAGCTATTTAAACTACCGCAACTTCCACTAAAAACTTGTAAAACGATATCAGAAATTGTGTTAGGGGTTGCTGTTACTATATGAGAAGTTGAAGTGGCTACGAAACTATACCAAACGTCATCATCTGCAGTACCAACACAACCAGCTTGCGACTGAGTTGCGCCCACTGTACTGCCTGTTGTTGCTGATGAACACGAGGTATTTGCATTAACGGTTAGTGGAATGGCACCATTACAATTATCATTAGCTATCGGTATTAAAATACTGCCGGTTACATAACTGCTGTTGCATCCGTTGCCAGCTAATATTCGATAATAATAAG
This sequence comes from Flavobacterium sp. FEMGT703F, assembly GCA_002786385.1. Classification (GTDB taxonomy): domain Bacteria; phylum Bacteroidota; class Bacteroidia; order Flavobacteriales; family Flavobacteriaceae; genus Flavobacterium; species Flavobacterium cheonhonense. The sequence continues at coordinate 177,992 of PGCN01000012.1, read as the reverse complement.
TGGAACCTACGGAGAGTCCGGTGACATTGAAACTAGTTGTAGGGGCTGATATTGTAAACGGGGAGCCGGGAATATTACTTGTGTATCCTGCATCTGTAGTGATTTGGATGGTGTAGGATATGGGAGCCGACGTACCTCCTGTTGGGTAAGCCCAGTTGAGTGTAAAGCTGTTGGTAGTAATACCTGAAGTGGTTACGGAATTGGGAACGGCAGGACAAGTTATACCATTTCCAACTAAAGGACCACTGGTATTGTATACGGGACCTCCGGAACAGCTTGTGTTGTTGTAAGCATAAATGAAATAATAATACTGAGTGTTGCCAGCAAGACCTGTTCCAGTGATAGTAGTTGAATTACTGCTTTGAACAAATGTCAAACCGCTTCCCAGAGTAGTAATATTGGCTGCAGAGTAAGTAGTGCCGTTAACCGGTTGACTTGGTGGGGTACTACTGGTTGAACGAATCACTAAATAGCCGTTGGCTGTGCCGCTGAATGTTGCTGGTAATGAACTTGAGGTTGATGTTCCTAACGTGAAGGCGCTGGCCTGGCTTGTCGGAGCAACACAATTGGGTATGGAAATGCAACTAACACTTGCTAACCATCCTGCATGATTGGTTACGGTATCAGATCTGAAGCGTATTGTTATGGCACCTGAGACATCAGTTGATATAATAGTACCGGGACTATTGTTTCCGTAAAACGAATCGGCGGGGCAATTCACAGGGTCTGTTCCAGCCGGTAAAGAAGAGGCAATTATGGGAGAGGATGTACTAGGGCCGTTGTAAATAACCATTCCGTCGTAATTGTTTTCAATGTTGAATGCACTAAAAACCATTTGAATTTTGTTAGTCGTTACAGAAGGCGTGAAAGTTATGGTATAATCTGTAGAACTATTGTAAGTGTCGTTTTGGCTTCCCGCATCCGTAAACGTATAAGTGGTTCCACAGGAAATGGTTTGTGTACAATTGACCAAAGCAGGAATAACTGTATTGTTGGAGCTTACTGTTGAGGTCCATGAAATATCGTCTACAACGCGAACGTTAGTTCCACTTGGGCGAGTGTCAAGTATTCTGATATATACATTTGTTAATCCCAAAGCTCCTATGTTTATAGAGTATTGTTGGTAAGTGGTTGTGGGTTGAGGTGTTGTTCCTCGTGTAGTCCAAGTTGTTCCGTCCGGAGAAGTCTGTATTGCAAATGAGTGGGTATTGTTATTATTATTTCTAACATACCAAAACGAAAAAATTCCAGGATTACTGATTAAAGGTGTTCGGATGGCATCGTTAACAGCATTGAAAACTATACTGGAAGCTCCTGTTCTGGGTAAAGTATTGGTTACGTGTAATATGGAGTTTTCTGCCCAAGTTCCTCCTGATGTTGGAGTGGATGTTCCATTGAAACTTTCATAAACTTGATAGTTTGAACATTGACTGTATGCAGAAACATTGCCTAACAAAAGAAACATTGCCATTAGTAAGACTAAGTGTGTCGTATCCTTGTTTTTTCTATTGTTAAATGTTGTTTTTTTTTGGGGTAATTTTTTTATCATATATTGTTTAGTATTTATAAAAAAAGTTAAAACAATGGAAATTCTCTTAAAATTCTTTAAAAAACATAATAAAAATAATGTAGTTTTTAGTTGAGAAAAAAGATTTACGGTTAAAAGTTAAAATTAACGTCGAAAAGCTAATTTATGTACGTAAAATTATTTTTTTTAGTTTCTAATAACCTTTATTATCGTTTAAATATGGCAAATAAAATATTTGATTTAGCGCAGGATATTATTTTTCGGAGTTGTTTTTTTAACAAGTATTTGATGTTATTCACGATTTTTTTGTGTCACAATAGCTTTGTTTTTGTAAATCATCCATAGGTTTTTTAATGCATAATTAATTTTCAATTCATTATTGGGTTCTGGAGTTTTACTTAAGGGAATTGATACATTGCTATGTTGCTAAATCATCTAAAAGGAATTAAAACCAATGTTTATATAATTAAAACAAATCGATTTGTACCTTTGTTAAAAGACTTTTTTTGAAAAGTTACAATCAAAAAATACCTCTGGAAACTGACGATTACTCGCTTTATATAAAGCGAGAGGATTTGCTACATCCTCATGTTTCCGGTAATAAATTCCGAAAACTTTACTACAATTTGCAAAAAGCCAAAGAAGACAATTATTCTACTTTGTTAACTTTTGGTGGTGCTTTTTCTAATCATATACTAGCCGTAGCCGCTGCCGGTAAAGAAAACGGCATGAAAACGATTGGAATTATTCGCGGAGAAGAGCTTCGGGACAAAGTCTCATGCAATCCAACTCTCAATAAAGCCTGTGAATTCGGAATGGTTTTTGACTTCGTTTCAAGAGAAGATTATCGGAAAAAGAATGAAGAAACGTTTTTGCAAAGACTAAAGGAACAGTTTGGAGATTTTTTTCTTTTGCCCGAAGGCGGTACTAACAACTTAGCAGTCAAAGGATGTGAAGAGATTTTAGAGGAAATCGATGCTGATTTTGATTTCATCTGTTGCGCTGTTGGGACCGGTGGGACTATTTCAGGTATTATTAACAGTTCAAAAGTTAGTCAACAAGTTTTAGGATTTCCGGCGCTCAAAGGCGATTTTTTAAGCGAAGATATTTGTAAGTTTGTAACTCAATCCAATTGGCAATTGGTAACCGATTATCATTTTGGAGGTTATGCCAAAGTGACCAAGGAACTAATTGAATTTATCAATAATTTTTATCAAAAATTTCAAGTGTCTTTGGATCCTATTTATACCGGTAAAATGGCTTTCGGAGTTTTGGATTTAATCGAAAAAAAGAAATTTCCGAAAGGCTCCAAAATACTGATGATTCACACCGGAGGTTTGCAGGGAATTGCCGGAATGAATATTTTGTTAAAACAGAAAAACCAAATCGAAATAATTCTATGAGTAAAAAACTTTTTTTAGTTGGGCTTGTCCTTTTGATGGCAGCTTGTAATACCAGTAAGTCTGTGGTTAGGACCTCAAAATCCAATCAGCCAAAAACAAGTGAACCGGTAGCGCAAAGGGTTAAAAAACCTATTTACCGACCGGCAACTGCAAAAAGCGGCGGTGTTACGACCCAAAAATCAACATCGAATCCGGCTACTAATACTGCTTCTTCTGAAATTTTGGAAGCAACAACCCGTGTAAAAGTTACCACTGAAATGGTTTTGGCTTACATCGAAAAATACAAAAATATAGCTAAGGAGAATATGGTGAATACCGGAATTCCGGCCAGTATTACGTTGGGTCAAGCTATTTTGGAATCAGGTGCCGGAACAGGGCCGTTGAGTGTGCAAGCCAACAATCATTTCGGGATTAAATGCCACAAAGAGTGGACAGGGCCGAGTATCCGCTATACCGATGATGCAGAAAACGAATGTTTTCGTAAATATGAGGAACCTAGTGGTTCTTTTAAAGACCACTCTTATTTTTTAACCAGTCGACCGAGATATGCTTCATTATTCCAGTTGGGAAAAGACGATTACGCAGCTTGGGCTCGAGGTTTAAAAGCAGCGGGTTATGCTACCGATCCAAAATATCCGGAAAAACTGATTGGTTTGATTGAACGTTATCAATTGAGTAAATATGATGCAGAGGTATTAGGGAATGATTATGTGGCTGTTGTCCCTCAAAAGGAAATCAGTTATACGGATGACTCCCAAAAATATACCGTAGTCAAAGGCGATACTTTGTATTCTATTTCTAAGCGATTTAATATTACAGTCGAAGAGCTTAAAAGAAAGAATAATATGGTGGACAACACCTTATCGTTAGGGCAAACCATTATTGTAAAATAGCTTTATAATTTTAGATTTATTATGATATATCAAAGAAGCAGTCAGCTGTTTGCTGAAGCTGAAAAAGTTATACCGGGCGGAGTTAACTCTCCGGTAAGGGCTTTCAAAGGAGTAGGAGGAACGCCTCTTTTTGCTAAAAGTGCCAAAGGAGCCTATTTGTATGATGAAGATGATAATCGTTTGATTGATTATATCAATTCGTGGGGGCCGATGATTTTAGGTCACGCTTATCAACCTGTTGTAGATGCAGTGATTGAAAAAGCAAAAAAAGGTACTTCTTTCGGAATGCCGACCGAATTGGAAACCAAGATAGCCGAATTGGCCATTGCTATGGTGCCGAATATCGATAAGATTCGTTTTGTAAATTCGGGGACCGAAGCCTGTATGAGTGCCATTCGATTGGCCAGAGGTTATACCAAAAAAGATAAAATAATTAAGTTTTCAGGTTGCTATCACGGTCATTCCGATTCTTTCCTGATTGCTGCCGGTAGTGGTTTGAGTACGTTTGGAGTGCCTAACAGTCCCGGTGTAACTCAAGGTACTGCTAAAGATACTTTACTGGCACATTACAATGATATCGAGAATGTGAAAGCATTGTTTGAAGCTAATCCTAACGAAATTGCGGCTGTTATTATTGAGCCTGTAGCAGGAAATATGGGTTGTGTGCCACCTAAAGAAGGATTTTTACAAGCCCTGAAAGAAGTGTGTCATAACCACAACGCTTTGTTGATTTTCGATGAAGTGATGACCGGTTTCCGTTTAGCTAAAGGAGGTGCGCAAGAGTTGTATGGTGTTAATGCTGATATTGCTTGTTTCGGAAAAGTTATTGGTGGTGGATTGCCGGTTGGTGCTTTTGCAGCTCGTGAGGAAATTATGAACTTTTTAGCGCCTTTGGGACCGGTTTATCAAGCCGGAACACTTTCGGGAAATCCTTTGGCTATGGCTGCCGGTTATGCTATGTTACAAGCCTTGAACAGTGATGTCGCTATCTACGATAGATTAGAGGCTAAAACGGCATATTTGCACCAAGGTATTGAAAAAGTGTTGAAAGCAAACAATATCGTTTTTACGATTAACAGAGTTGGTTCTATGATTTCTGTTCATTTTGACGCTAATCCGGTAGTTGATTTTCAAACAGCCAAAAACGGTGATAATGATACTTTTAAAAAGTTTTTCCACGGGATGCTGCATGAAGGAGTTTACATAGCGCCTTCTGCTTATGAAACTTGGTTTATAACCGATGCGCTAACGTACGAAGATTTAGATATTACGATAGAAGCGGTTAACAAAGTTGCAAAGACCTTATAAATAAAAAACCTCTCATAACTGAGAGGTTTTTTTATATTAAATCAATACTGATTAATTGGTAATCAATTCTTTGAATAACTCTTTATTCTGTCTCAATTTGGTCATTTGATCATCAGTGATAGTTGCTGATATTTTCATTTCAATGATTCTTGATACTTCTGCTCTTCTTTCTTGAGATAGGGTTTTGTCTTCAAGCGTTCTGTGTTTTTGTTCGAATAATCTTTGGAAGTCAGCAGTTTGAGTATCGTTTAGACCTAAAAACTGAGATAAAGCCACAGCTTCTTTTTTAGCTTTCTCTGCAGAAGTCAGTTCTTTTTTCTCTTGGGCGTTTGCATTTATCGTAAAAGCTAACAGTAAGGTTAAAGCAGCAATAAATTTTTTCATTGTTTTAGTTGTTTAGAAGAATAATAGCTTCAAAACTAAATTATTTTGTTGAAACTTCAAAATTTATTTTAGTTATTCTTCTGGAGTTGGTTTTCCTTTACCTCTTTTTTCGGCCATTCGCTCTTTGAGTTTATCTTTGCGTTCCTCGCGCAATTTTTCCCATTTGGCATATTGTTCCGGAGTCAGAATTTTTTTCATTTCTGCGCTGTGAGCTGCTTGTGCTTCTTTCATTTCCGCCTTCATAGCTTCTCTTTTTGCTTTTTTCTCCTCGGTCATTTCGGCTCTTTTGGCTTCTCTTTTTTCAACTTCTTTGGTCACTAAAGTGCGAACCTCCTTGGCTTGCTTTTCGTTCAAATCCAAGTCTTTCGTCATACGTTTTACTTGAATATCGACTTTTTCTTCTTTAGTCAAACGGTCGCCTTCCGGTCTTCTTTCTCTTTTTCCTTGTGCCCAAGTGGTTATGCCAACTAACAATAAAAGGGCTAAAAATAATTTTTTCATCTTTGTTACATATTAGAATTATGTGCTTTTGACTTGTAACTTTGGATAAGGTTTAAGGGCTAACAAAATTTTATAAAAAAAGAGCTCATTTGAGCTCTTCTGTATTTAGTTTAAAACTACGGTTTTGTTGTCGCCGTCAACTACCACTTTGGTTAAGCCGTGTTTGGCTAATCCTTTCATAGCGGCGTCCCATTTTTTACCGCTGAGTTGTGATTTCTCTTTTAAAGCACTCAAGGCTTGATTGTTTTCGGCTTTTAATAAACCAATAATAATTTTCTCTTCTTCAGTCAATTCTAATTGTTTTTTCTCCGGACGCATTTGCGGGAAGAACAATACTTCTTGTATCGATTGGTTGTTGGTTAAGAACATAATCAAACGGTCCATCCCAATGCCTAATCCTGAGGTTGGCGGCATGCCGTATTCTAACGCTCTCAAGAAATCATGGTCAATAAATTGTGTCGCTTCATCGTCGCCGCGCTCGGCCAATTTCAATTGGGCTTCAAAACGCTCTCTTTGGTCAATCGGATCATTCAATTCCGAATAAGCATTGGCGATTTCTTTTCCGCATACCATCAACTCGAAACGTTCGGTCAACTCCGGATTGTCACGGTGTTCTTTGCATAAAGGCGACATTTCTTTAGGGTAATCCGTGATGAATGTCGGCTGAATAAAGTTGCCTTCACACTTAGCACCAAAAATCTCATCGATTAATTTGCCTTTACCCATCGTTTCATCTACTTCGATGCCCATATTTTTAGCGGCTTCAAATAACTCTGATTCACTTTTGCCGGAAATGTCAAAACCGGTAAATTGTTTGATAGCATCCGTCATCGTAACACGAGCGTAAGGTGCTTTGAAATCTACTTTATGTTCGCCAAAAGTCGTTTCGGTTGTGCCGTTTACTTGCAGTGCGCAATATTCCAATAACTGCTCCGTGAATGCCATCATCCAGTTGTAATCTTTGTAGGCCACATAGATTTCCATAGCGGTGAACTCCGGATTGTGCGTGCGATCCATTCCTTCGTTTCTGAAGTTTTTCGAAAATTCATAAACCCCGTCAAAACCGCCTACAATCAATCTTTTCAGATACAATTCGTTGGCAATTCTCATATATAAAGGAATGTCTAGACTATTGTGGTGAGTGATAAACGGACGCGCTGCTGCACCACCGGCAATCGATTGCAATACCGGTGTTTCCACTTCCATATAACCGGCTGTATTGAAAAAGCTTCGCATCGCATTGAACAACTTGGTTCTTTTGAGGAACACTTCTTTCACTTGCGGATTTACTACTAAATCTACATAACGCATACGGTAACGCAATTCCGGATCGGTAAAAGCGTCGAACACGTGACCTTCGTCGTCCATTTTTGGTAATGGTAGTGGTCGCAAAGTTTTACTCAAAAAGGTAAAATTGTTTACATGAATAGTTTTTTCGCCTACTTTAGTCAAAAACAATTCGCCTTCCACACCAATAAAGTCGCCCAAGTCGGTTAGTTTTCTAAAAACTTGATTGTATTTTGTTTTGTCTTCACCCGGACAAATTACGTCGCGGTTAAAATACAATTGAATGCGGCCTTCACTGTCTTGTAATTCCACAAAAGCCGCTTTTCCTTGGTCGCGTATGCTCATCAATCTTCCGGCAACTACTACCTTCTTACCTTCTTCAAAAGTTTCCTTAACCTGTTTAGACGTGTGGTCTACCGGAAATAAATCCGCAGGATAAGGGTTAATGCCTAAGTCACGAAGGGCTTGAAGTTTTTCTCTTCTGATAATTTCTTGTTCCGAAAGTTGCATATACAAAGGTTTTTAAGCCCGCAAAGATAACGATAAGTGCTAAAGTATCAAAGCTTGGCCGTTTCAATTTTTTTGTTTTTGAGCGAAGCGCTCGGGCTTATTCGGGAGTCCGTTTTCCCGCTTTTCGTTTCAATCTTTTGTTTGGTCACCCTTTGCAAAATCGAAGGACTTAGCTTCAAACAAAAGGATTTTCACTGCAATCGGGGCTAAAAGATTAACGTCGAGTTAACTTGTAAACTTTGTAACTTTGCGTTTTCCAAATAAAAAATGAATAAAAATATACAATTACGCGACTTAGGGAACAAAGACTACAAAGAAACGTGGGATTATCAAGAAACCTTGTTTAAAGAAATCGTGGATGTTAAGTTGGAGAAACGAAACAATCCGCAATTGGTTACTCCGAACTTTTTTTTATTTGTAGAACATCCTCATGTTTATACACTTGGAAAAAGTGGAGATATTTCCAATTTATTATTGTCCGAAAAACAGTTGGTCGCCAAAGGCGCTACTTTTTATAAAATCAACCGAGGCGGCGACATTACTTATCACGGTCCCGGACAAATTGTTGGCTATCCGATATTGGATTTGGAAAACTTTTTTACCGATATTCACAAGTATTTAAGGTTGTTGGAGGAAGTGATTATACTCACTTTAGCCGAATATAATATAATAGGTACAAGAAGCGAAGGAGAAACCGGTGTTTGGTTGGATGTAGGAACGCCTTTTGCTCGAAAAATTTGTGCTATGGGCGTAAGAGCCAGCCGCTGGGTTACCATGCATGGTTTTGCATTAAATGTCAATGCTGATTTGGGTTATTTTGATAACATTATTCCTTGTGGTATTCGCGGTAAAGCGGTTACTTCTATGCATGTTGAACTCGGACAAAAAGTTGAAGAGCAAGAAGTGAAGGCTAAAATTCTGAAACACTTTTCTGTACTTTTTGAAGCTGCTTTTGTTTAAAATTCCAATTTTAGCTGTTCCGGCAATAATCGAAAAGACATTCGATGGTATTTGGTGGTGCCGTATTTTTTAATGGCTTCTCGGTGTTCGGCAGTTGGGTATCCTTTATTCTTTTTCCAATTGTACATGGGAAACTCTTCATGTATTTTATCCATATACTCGTCGCGATAGGTTTTGGCTAAGACTGAAGCTGCGGCTATGCTAAGGTATTTGCTGTCGCCTTTTACAATAGTGGTGTATGGAATTTGATTTAAAGGTTTGAATCGATTGCCATCTACTATGATGTATTCTGGGGTAGGGCTTAGCTTCAAGATGCTTTCTTGCATCGCTTTAATAGACGCGTTCAAAATGTTTATGTCGTCTATTACTAAAGGCTCAAGATGAGTCACGGCAAATGAAATGGCTTGGGCTTCAATGATTGGTTTGAGTTGTTCTCTTATTTTTTCAGAGAGCTGTTTGGAGTCGTTTAATAAATGCAAACTGAAATTTTTAGGTAAAATTATAGCGGCAGCTGTTACCGGTCCTGCTAAGCAACCTCTGCCGGCTTCGTCTGTGCCACATTCTATAAGAAAATCAGAATAATGATTTAATAACATTGTTTTTTTTAGGTAAAAATAAACAAACTCACGCAACCAATTTAAAATTCTTTCATCAACCATTTGTAGTGTTCTCAAACTCCTTAAATCAATTGGTTTGTCAATTGTTAAAAAAATATTATTCCGAAGTAATATTTGTTTATTTAAGAAATAATTAAGAAGTTTGCGAAATAACTAACTCAAATAAAATTAATATGAGATCGAAGTTCAAATGGATTTTTACGCTTTTATTGGCGTTTACAATGCAGTTTTCGTTTGCACAAGAGAAAACTGTTACTGGAGTTGTTTCAGATAAAACTGGACCGCTTCCTGGTGCTAACATTATTGTTAAAGGCACTAAAAACAGCACCCAAACAGATTTTGACGGAAAGTTTTCCATCAAAGCAAAACAAGGTGATGTTTTGGTTGTTTCTTTTACAGGATACAGCACACAGTCAATCAGTGTAACTGCAGCAAGTAATTACACAGTAACCTTGACAGAGGGTGAAACCCTTAAAGAAGTTGTTATCGTTTCTGAGGGTTATAACCGTGCAAGAACGAAAGCGACTACAACGTCTGCTTTAACAACAGTAACTGCAGAAGTTATTGAAAACAGACCTAATGCTTCCTTCTTGAATTCATTGCAAGGAACTGCTCCCGGAGCATCAATTTTATCGTCTTCAGGTTCTCCTGGTTCGGCAAAAATTGATTTGTTAATTAGAGGTGCTTCTTCTTTGAATGCTTCAACAGATCCTTTGATTGTAATTGATGGTGTTCCTACTAATGGGAATCAGTTCAGAAGTTTGAACCAAAATGATATTGAAACTGTATCGATTTTGAGAGATGCTGCTGCAACATCAATCTATGGTAACCGTGGAGCAAACGGGGTTTTAGTTATTACAACTAAACAAGGTAAATACGGTTCTGCATTAAAAATTACCTATGATGCTGTTACTGGTGTGAATGTTTTACCAAAAAACAAATACAATATGTCTAATTCAAGACAAGTATTGACTATTGAGAAAAGAAAGAACACAGGTTTAGGAGCTACTTTAACTGATGCTGAGATTGCTGCTTATGATGTTAATACTAATTGGAGAGAAGAGTTTTTTGGTGTGGATGTTACCCAACAACACAACTTAGGATTGACTTTTGGTGGAGAAAATATTTCTACTTATTCTTCTTTTGGTTACTTCAAGCAAGGTGGTATGGTACCAACTACAGATTTCCAAAGATTTACTTTCAGAAATAATATCAATGGTAAATCTAATAATGGTAAGTTCACTTACAACTCTCAATTATCATTGGCTTACTCAAGAAGAAATGAGTTGAACCAAGAAACTAATGATGGTGTAAACAACAATACTATTCAAAATCCATTGCACGGTGCTACTATGGGTCTTCCTTATGTAGCTGCTAATCAATTTGCAACTGGTCAAGACTTGTACAATGAAATTGGTACTGATTTCTCAGGACCTAATGATACTTATGTGTTGGAAGATATTCTTAAAAAGAATAGCTTACCAAGTTGGGCTGACGAAAGTGCTATTTTGGCTAACATTTCAGCTTCTTACAAGTTAACTAAAGATTTGACTTTGTCAAATAGATTTGGTATTGACTTCAAACAAAATGACAGAGTATTCGCAAGAGCACCATGGTCTTATTTGGCTATTGCTGTACGCGAGAGTAGAGGTGAAGAATTTGGTGGGTTTGAACGTATTTCTCAATCTAAAGACTTTACTTTTACTAACATTGTAAGTTTAGGTTATTCTAAGAAAATTAAAGAATTGCACAGAATTGATGCAAACGTTTATATGGAGTACATGAAGTCTCACTTCAGATCTACTTCACAAACTCAAAATGGTTTGAATCCATTGACTTATGCTCCTGGTGCAGGAACTGGATATATTGCTTTCAACTCGGCAAATCCTAACTCTTATTTACCATCAGTTTCTGCTTCTAAAATTGATGCAGGTACATTGTCATACTTTGCTACTTTAGATTATGACTATAATGATAAATACGGTTTTGGAGCAGTAATCAGAAGAGATGCTACTTACCGTTTTGTTGACGATTTCAAATGGGGAACTTTCTGGTCTGTTTCAGGTAGATGGAACATAGACAAAGAGAAGTTTATGGAAGGTTCAACTTTCTCTATGTTGAAATTACGTGCTTCTTACGGTACTCAAGGGAATCAAAACATTATTGCTCCGGGATATGGAACTAATCCATTGTTATTAGGAACAAGTATTGTACGTGATTTAAATGCTACCGGAGCTGGTTACAACAATGATCCTGGTATTTTTGTTTCAAACATTGCAAATACATCTTTGCGTTGGGAAGAAATTTCTCAAGCTAACATTGGTTTAGACTTCATTTTATTAAACAACAGAATTGAAGGTAACATTGATATCTACAGAAAACAAACTGAAAAATTATACAGTGATATTACACGTTCTGCTTCAACCAGTCTTTATTCTCAAACCGGTAATAACGGTGGTTTAAGAAATAGTGGTGTTGAGTTACAGTTGAAATATAATGTATTCAAAAACAAAGAGCTTGACTTACAACTTTTTGCTAACATGGCATACAACAAAAATGAAATCACTTCTTTGTTAGAAACTGATCAGTCTGGAAATGCTACAGTAAACCTTGTTGGTCAAATGGCTAACCAATGGAATTTGATTCCTTACGTTGGTGTAAACCAAGCAAATGGTAATTTATTATTCTTGGATGCTGACGGTAATGTAACCGAAAACCCAGATTTAGTAGCAGATAGAAGATTAACAGGTAAGAGTTCTATTCCTGCATACCAAGGAGGTTTCGGATTTAATTCTACTTACAAAGGGTTCTTCTTAAATACTTTATTCTCTTGGACTAAAGATTCTTGGAGAGTTGATAATCAGTTAGCTTGGGCTTACAACGTAGACTTTATCGGTGACGACAACGTTTCTTCAGATTTATTGAACGCTTGGACTGCTGCTAATCCTACTAACTTCCCTGCATTAAATGCTACCAATGGTTCAACTTATGGTTCAACAGATACAGATAGATTTTTATATGATTCATCATTCTTGAGATTTAAAAACTTAACTTTTGGTTACAACTTCCCTTCTGCATTCTTGAAAGGTACTTTTATCCAAAGTTTGCGTTTATACGTTCAAGGTGAGAACTTGTATACTTGGACAAAATGGAGAGGTTTCGATCCTGAAAACACTCAATTATTAAGTGTTACAGCTTTCCCTAATCCAAAGACTGTTTCTTTTGGTGCAAGCATCAGATTTTAATTAAAAAAAATATAATTTTATGAAAAGTATAAAGAGTTTAATAATAATATTGGGATTGATATTTTCTGTATCATCTTGTAATGATGCGACAGATATTATTCAAGACGGTGAGTTAGGAAATGGCAACACTTTCAGAACAGTTAATGACTTGGCTCAGTTTCTCAATGGTTCTGTTTATTCCAGTTTAGGGAATACTAATGAAATTATGATATCAGCGTCTTTTACAGACGAGTGTGGTATCGGTCCTAACAATGGTGGACAAGAATTAGAGTTACACCGTTTTAACCTTAACCAAACAACTGGTTATGTTTCAGGAATGTGGATTGGTCACTATACTGTAATCAACAGGGTAAACAGATTGATTGAAGCTTCTGCTTTAATCACTCCAAATGCCGCTGTAGATGTTGAAGTTGAGCCGGGAGTTTTTATCTCTGAGGTTGATTATTACAATGCGATTTTAGCTGAAGCCAGAGCGGTTAGAGCTTACTCTTACTTCCAATTATTATCCTATTTCTCAACTGATTTATCAGATGATAGTGCTTTAGGAGTAATGTTGTTTGATTATGTTCCTGCTATTGATGAAAAATTACCAAGATCTACTAACGGTGAGGTATTTGCTTTGATCGAAAGCGACTTGGCTTTTGCTGATTCAAATATTTACAATAGAACAGCTGCATCAGGATACAAGTATGCAAGTAGTAATATGATTGCTGCTTTACGCGCAAGAATGTACCTTTACAGAAAGAACTATACTTTAGCTAAACAATACGCTCAACAAGTTGTTACAAGCTCAGGTCTTTCATTAACATTAGCTACTCCGTATGTTGCTGCTAATTTCTACAACGAGACTACAACAACTAATCCTTACAGAAGAATCTGGGCTGATTTAAGCCAAGGTGAAGTACTTTTTGCTTTATCTAGACCAGCTGGAGGTTCTTGGGGTAACATTGCAGCTAACTTCTTCTTTAATACTACTTCAGCTACCGGTGGTGCTTACTTAGACATGGGTAGAAACTTATTCAATGAGTTGAGAGAAGTTAATGGTGATATCCGTGGTTTAGCTTTTGTTGATCCTACATCTTTAATTGATGCCTCTTATTTAACAAATCCGGCATACAATACATCTGATGTTTTGGTAATCGATAAATACCCTGGTAAACCTACTCAGCCATTAAGAAGTGATATTAAAATCTTCAGATTGTCTGAAATGTACTTTATCTTAGCTGAGTGTGCTGTTGCAGAAAACCAATTGGCTACTGCAGCTGGATATATCAAAAACATCCGTGATGCAAGAAACCGCTTATCAGCTCAACCACTTCCTTCTTATGCAGACCAACAACAAGCTTGGGCTGATATCTTAAAAGAAAGAAGAAAAGAGTTGTGTTTTGAAGGTCACAGATATATGGATATCAAGCGTTTAGGTGTTGCGGCTAACAAAAGTATCGACAGAAATATTACTGACGATTTGATTTTGTCTTTACCAACTACTATTCCTAATAATGATCACAGATTTACTTTGCCAATTCCTCAAGATGAAATTGCTGGTAATCCTACTATTCAACAAAATCCAGGATACAATTAAAAATAAAAAACTATGAAAAAAATTAAATTATTAAGCTTATTGTCGCTTTTCATGGTGGCAACTTTTACAAGCTGTACCGATGATGACAAAGGGGAAAGAGTTTACAAAGGTGCTTCCTTATTGAACTTCCACAAAGGTGTTTCTAGAGACGTTTTTGTTTTCTCAGGTACTGGTTTTACTGAAATCAATATTGATTACGGTGTTTTGAAGCCTGTAGCAGGTGATAATACTGTATCATTGGTTCTTGATACTGAAAACTCAACAGCTGTTGAGGGTGTTGATTTCGAAATTGTTGATGGTACTGATGAATTGACTGATGGTGAAACTACTGGTCAATTTACAGTGAAATTTTTAGAAGGTGGTGCTGTTCAAACAGGTAAAATAGCCAAATTCAAAATGTCTTCTTCAACACTTGATAGTGCAACTTTTAACGAAGTTTATACAGTTAATGTAAGCTTATCTTGTCCAATCAATACATTCGTTGGTGACTTTGATGCTACATCTTGGTGGTTGGGTAGTTCTACTCACACTGTAGTTGAAGGTACTGCAGCAAATACTATCCAGATTAATGATTTTTGGTCTGATAACGCCACTGCTCCTAACTTTATCTTGTCATACAATGATGCTTATGTTGTAACTTTTGCTCCACAAAATACAGGTTATTTTGTAGCACAATACAATGGTTACATTTGGGCAAGAATGTCAACTGATGCTACACAAGTTTCTTCTTTCAACCCATGTACAAGAACTATGAAGGTTTATGTAAATTATTACATTCCTAATGTTGGTTCTTACGGAAACAAAGAAGAAGTGTTTACCGGAATCTAATCTTTAGATTTTTATAATTTATACAAGAAAAAATCCTAACTTTGTTAGGGTTTTTTTTTATCTAATTTTTTATATGCTATGAAAAATACAATTAAAATTGGTTTTTTTCTCTTAATATCTGTCACTTTTGGCTTTTCTCAAACGCAACAACAAAGAAAAGAGATTATCAAAAATACGGATGTTACCACTCTGAAATCACTTTCTGAGCAGTTTAACTTTGAATATTTCAAACGAAAGGAGCGAATTGAAGCTTATTTGTCTTCTCATCCTTCTGCTAAAAAAGTTTATTATGTTAATGGTGCTAAGAGAGAAATTTATGATGTAATCAATAATTCTGAGGTATTGTACTATTCTACCTCTAATTTTAACGCCGCCAGAACTGCAAGAGCAGACCGTTTGTACTCTGGTGGCGCTATGGGGTTAAATATCCAAGGTCAAGGAATGTATGCTTATGTCTGGGATGGCGGTTCTGCTCGCAATACGCATGTTGAGTTTCCTAATAATAAGGTTTTTATATTGGATGGCTCAACTTTCGAAGACCATGCTACCCATGTTACAGGCACAATTGTGGCTCAGGGAATTACTGCCAACTTAAGAGGATTGGCCTTTAATGCCAGTGCTTATTCATCTGACTGGGATAATGATTATGCAGAAATGACTGATCAGGCAGCCAACGGGATGTTGGTTTCCAATCATTCTTATTTTATAGGGGCTGTTCAAAGTACACCTTGGAATTTTGGGGCTTATGATTCAAGAGCAAGACAATTAGACCAAATTACATTTGCAGCGCCTTACTATCTACCTGTAACTTCAGCCGGTAATGATCGAAGTGATTATGAAGATGCTATAATTGGACCTTATTTGAATCAAAAATTTGGTTACAACTTAGTAAGAGGGATGCACAATGCAAAGAATATTTTAACGGTTGGTGCTGTTAATCAAGTACTCAATTATGTTGACGCCAATAGTGTTGTCATGTCTTCTTTTAGTAGTTGGGGACCTTCTGACGACGGTAGAATTAAGCCTGAGATAGTTACTAAAGGTGTCTCTGTAAGATCTACCATGTCAAATTCAGATACTGCCAGTGGCATAATGCAAGGGACTTCTATGGCATCGCCTGGTATTACAGGAGTTTCGTTGTTATTACAACAATACTATGAGTCTTTATTTTCAACCTACATGAGAGCTGCTACTCTCAAAGGTCTAATTTTGCACACGGCTGACGAAGCGGGTTACTACACCGGGCCTGATTATGAATATGGTTGGGGATTAGTTAATGCTCAAGCAGCTGCAACTGTAATTCAAAAATCCCAACAACAAAATGCAGTTATATATGAATTGCAATTAGCGACCGGTCAAAGTTATACTATTGATGTTGCTTCAACTGGTACAGCGCCTTTGATGGCTTCAATATCTTGGACTGACCCTGCAGGTGTGGCCAATACATCTAATGCTATTGATCCAACTAATCTCAATTTGGTTAACGACTTAGATATAAGAGTAACACAAGCAACTAATACCTACTTTCCTTGGACCTTAAATCCTGCTGCTCCTTATGATGAACCTGTTAGAACCGCAGATAACTTCAGAGATAACTTTGAAAAAGTCCAAGTAGATAATCCAAGTGGTGTTTACACTATTACGGTTACCCACAAAAACAGCATTTCTAATGGACCTCAAAAATTCTCGTTAATCGTTTCATCAGGTAACAATATTACACTCTCAAATAATGAGTTTTCAGCCGATAACAGTCAGATTATGGTTTATCCAAACCCAGCTAACTCGGTTTTGAATATCGGTACTAAATCGTTGTTGAATTTACAAGAAGTAACCATCATTGATATTTCCGGGAAAGAAGTATACAAAAGAGTAAATTCACTTTCTTCGGAAAGTATCGACGTTTCTTCATTGGCTTCAGGAGTGTACTTTGTAACCTTTAAGTCGGACAACGGTGTAACTACCAAAAAATTCATCAAAGAATAACTTCAATTCACTTTTGATACGCAAAACCATCCTAGATATAGGATGGTTTTTTTATGATTTTATTACCAATACTTTTGTGTATTTTTGTCCCGAAAATTATTCCAATGCGCTATCTTTTATTTATAGTTTTTTTACTTTCAATCCAATCTGTTTCTTCCCAAAGAGACAGAAGTGCTAAGCTCGGTACACTGGACCAAAATGTTAAACCAACCTCCAGAAATACTTCTGTTAAAGATACCTCCGCCACTAAGGAAGTAAAAAAGGCACCCTATGATTTTTACAGAATTATAAGCCTGCAAAAAGACACTACCTACGTTGATACTTCGTTAACTATCAAAAAGGAGTACGAATACAATTACCTGCGTAAAGATATTTTCGGTTTGTTGCCTTTTGCCAATGAAGGTCAAACCTATACCGTTTTAGATTACGGATTAAAAAAATTTGCGGCTTACCCTGAATTGGGGCATTCTGGAAAACATTTTAATTACCTGCAAATAGACGATATTAAGTATTACTCTGTTGCCACGCCGATAACCGAGTTGTACTTCAAAACCGTAATGGAGCAAGGACAATCTGTAGACGCATTCATTACTGTAAATACCTCAGAACGCTTCAATATGTCAGTCGCTTTTAAAGGCTTGCGTTCGTTAGGGAAATACATCAACCAATTGTCGAGTACCGGAAACTTCCGCTTCACTACCAGCTACAATACACTCAATAAAAGATATTACCTTAATTTTCATTTCACCGGTCAGGATTTTTCAAACGGTGAAAACGGTGGAATTACAACGCTCGAGGATTTTGAAAGCGAAGATGCTGCATTCCAAAACCGTGCCCGATTGGAGGTATACCTCAAAGATGCCAAGTCATTCATGAAAGGAAAAAGGTATTTCTTCGACCATAATTTCCGAATCAACACCAAAAAAGGCAATAATAATTTGTACCTGACACATCAATTTACCTATGAAACTAAGTTTTTTGAATACAATCAAAAAACACTGGCTTCAACAGTAGGGAATACGCAAATACTGCATTTTGGCGAAGCCTATGTTTCCGGTGGTATCAACGATCAAAGTCGCTACAACCGCATGCACAATAAAGTCGGCGCCATCTACGAGAATGCCTTATTAGGGAAGTTCCAATTCTTCGCCGAAGATTACCGATTCAACTACTTTTATGATAAAGTACTGATCTTGGATTCCGGTATTATTCCCGGTTCTTTAAGCGATGAAATCAACACCGTTGGCGGTCAATACGAATACCGCAAAAACAAATGGAATGGCGTTTTTACCTATTCTAATTCCATTTCCAATCAATCGCTTACCAACTTCAACGCCCAACTCAAATACCAAATCAACGCCAAAAACGAGCTGCAGTTCCAATACCAAATGCTCAATAAAATACCTGACCATCTCTACAACTTGCACCAAAGCAGTTTCATCGGTTACAATTGGTACTATGATTTCAAAAACGAAAAAATCAACAATCTGGAAGTGATGGCCAAAACCCAATGGTTCAATGCGGCCATGCAAATCAGTTCGCTTAACGATTACTTGTTCTTTAGCAATGATGCTACTGATCCGCAACAGCAAATTGTTACCCCTAAACAATACGATAAAACCATCAATTATTTGTCGGTTAAAGTCAGCCGCGAATTCAAATGGTGGAAATTGGCGCTCGATAACACCGTTTTATACCAACAAGTAGACCAAGAAGACGATGTGCTCAATGTGCCGCAAATCGTAACCCGAAACTCTTTGTATTACACCGATTATTTTTTCAAAAAAGCGCTTTACCTGCAAACCGGTTTTACCTTCAATTATTTTACAAAATATTACGCCAACGATTACAATCCGATCTTGGCCGAAGCCTTCGTGCAAAATACCCGAGAAATAGGGGAGTTTCCTATGGTCGATTTCTTTGTCAACGCCCGAATCCGTCAAACGCGTATTTTCTTTAAAGTAGAGCATTTGAACTCTCGCATGACCGGGAATACTTTCTATACCGCGCCCAACTATCCGTACCGCGATTTTATGATTCGCTTCGGTTTAGTATGGAACTTCTTCCAGTAATTTTTTTTGGGCGTGTTACCGCGCTGTCCACTGTATCTTTTGTCTCGTTTACCAACGAAACAAAAGGATGCCGTTCCCATCCCGCACGCAAACGATTTCGAATTAAGGTGCTTCAAACTTGCAAACCTTCTTTTTATCAATATCTTTGTAACCTAAATTTAAAGCTCAGCTGCTCAGCTACTCAAAAATGAACTACGCAGAAAATATACTAGGCACTATTGGCCACACGCCTTTAGTAAAATTGAACAAAGTGGTGAAAGGCATCGACGCCTTGGTTTTGGCCAAAGTAGAAACCTTCAATCCCGGAAACTCTACCAAAGACCGCATGGCGCTTAAAATGGTAGAAGATGCCGAGGCTGATGGCCGACTAAAACCGGGCGGAACCATTATCGAAGGAACTTCCGGAAATACCGGTATGGGCTTAGCCTTAGCCGCAATTGTAAAAGGATACAAATGTATTTTTGTAATCACCGACAAACAATCTAAAGAAAAAATGGACATCCTTCGTGCCGTTGGCGCTAAAGTAATCGTTTGTCCAACCGATGTAGAACCAACTGACCCGCGTTCGTACTATTCTGTTTCGAAAAGATTGAGCACCGAAATTCCTAATTCTTGGTATGTAAACCAATACGATAACCCTAGCAATGCACTAGCACATTACCAACAAACCGGTCCTGAGATTTGGGAACAAACCGATGGTAAAGTAACTCATTTTGTTGTAGGCGTTGGAACCGGCGGAACCATTTCCGGCATCGGAAAATATTTAAA
Source organism: Flavobacterium sp. FEMGT703F (assembly GCA_002786385.1). Classification (GTDB taxonomy): domain Bacteria; phylum Bacteroidota; class Bacteroidia; order Flavobacteriales; family Flavobacteriaceae; genus Flavobacterium; species Flavobacterium cheonhonense. The sequence continues at coordinate 158,123 of PGCN01000012.1, read as the reverse complement.
AGAGCAAAACCCGAATGTGAAAGTTTGGGGCATTGATACCTACGGTTCAGTATTCAAAAAATACCACGAAACAGGTATCTTCGATGAAAACGAAATCTACTCTTATATCACTGAAGGCATCGGGGAAGACATCTTGCCTAAAAACGTTGACTTCTCTGTTATCGATGGGTTTACCAAAGTAACCGATAAAGACGCCGCAGTTTATACTCGTAAAATTGCTTTGGAAGAAGGGATTTTTGTTGGGAATTCAGCCGGTGCTTGCGTCAAAGGTTTGCACCAATTGAAAGAGCATTTCGGTCCGAATGATGTTGTAGTAGTGCTTTTCCACGATAGCGGAAGCCGTTATGTGGGGAAAATGTTCAACGACGACTGGATGCGCGAAAGAGGTTTCTTAGAAGAAGAAATCACCAAAGCAGAAGACGTAATCAAAGACCACAAAGACAAACCATTGGTCATTGTACGTACGGAAGAATTAGTATCACACGCCATCGAACGTTTGAAAAAATACAACATCTCTCAAATTCCGGTAATAGATACCACCGGTTTTGTGGGTAGCATAGACGAAACCGATTTGTTCCGTAGCTATATCGAAGACAAAAATATAGCCGATAAGCCTATCAAAGAAATCATGGGTAAACCGTATCCGATTGTCAATGCCAACGCGCCGGTTGAAGAGATTTCTAAACTCATCAATAAAGACAACCAAGCGGTATTGGTCGATTTAGGCAACGGAAAACACCATATTATTACCAAACACGATATTATTAGTTCTATTAAATAGGTTAAAGGGACTAGGGATAAGTCAAAAGTAAGAGTCAAGGTTTAGATACTATAAGTTTTAATCTTGACTCTTTTTTACTTATCCCTTTTTTTCTTATCCCTTATCCCTAGAATTACTCTCCAATCAAAAGCCCGGAAATATTCCAGGAACTAAAACTGCCGCCTTCCGGCAAACCTTGAGGAATGCTAACTTTTAAAGTATGATTTCCGGCCGGTAAATCACCTAAATCAATAAAGATTGGATTGGTAACTGTTCCCGGACACCAGTTAGAGCGACTATAATCAGAAGACGACAAACCATTGCCAAAATTCCCCGAAGCCGGATTTGATAAGCGATATGAACCGCAATCTTGTCGCCAAGGGGTAAATCCAAAAGTTTCTTTCCCATTCAAATAAATGGTATTCTTTTTCGGTACAAACTCATCGCCGTTTTCCCAACCGCCGTGACCGGTAGTGATATAACGCAATTTGATATTTTTCATCGGTTGGTCAAGGGTAAAACTGACTTCCAACCCTTTTTCGTTGTTGAACATAGTGCCGTATTCTTGTCCGGCCATTTCCATAATATTGTTGGTACAAAACAAAGGTACAATTCGAGTAGGTTTGGCCTTCGATTCGCCTTCAGAATGGATGGTAATATTCGCGGATACTTTATGACCACCTTTGTCGTAATTCCCAATGTTGATGCCTATCCAAACTTCTTTACCACTCAACAAAGGCAGCAAGTCGGAGATATCCTGCCGGTACAAAACGTTTTCTGCCCAAGTTTTGTCTTTCTGTTCCAAATAATTGTATTGCTTCACACCGAAAGGTGTAAAAAAGCGCATCAATTCCACTACCGGATTGTACTGCTCGGTAGCCACTACGCCTTGGTATTCTTTGCCGTTTCCGTTCGTGTAAATTGGTAGTGTTTTGGCGCCGTTTTGTAATCCGTCTAAGAAAGACAGGGCTTTGTCGGTCGGAATCATAAAAAAAGAACCGGTTCTGTCGTAAGCATCTCCGTTAGATTGTTCGGTAACATCAGCAAAAATCTGGCTGCCGATTGTAATTTCAGGAAATTTCATTTTTCGCACCGCTATGGTTCCGTTGGCAAAACGCAAAATACTGTCATTTGATTTCGATTCGCTTGAAAAGTTAATCACTTGGTCTTTAAAAATAGGGATGGTGGTGAATCGGCTTTTCCAGAGTAAATCTTTGTAGGTTATTAAATCGAAGTTTTTCTTCGGTAAAACAAAGCCCGGAAATGTTTTAGGCTTTTCTATTTTTGTTGCTGTAACGGCATAATTCCCATTGCGGACCATTTCCAATACTAATCCGAGGTTCTGTCCTAAAACAGTTGGTGCACCTTTACAATTTAATTCATCTGTATACCAAAATTCTATAGTATTCGAATTGATGATGGTTTTGGCTTTTTTACAGTTATAGCCTAAGATTTTTTTCGTTTCATTCAAGTATTCAAAAGTTTGTTTTGATAAAGCCACACTATCAGTGGCGCTAATGTTGTTTCCAATTTCCAAATGAGCTATTTGAACCATTGTATTCGTGTCTTTAAATACAACAATTTCCTCGTTGGGATAAGAGGCTGTTCGATTTACAATGCTCTCGGAAGTGATGTGTGTGCTTTTAGGATGTACAAATACCCAAATGGGATCTTGGCCTTGAATAGGTTTGCCATTAGAGCTTTTGAGGTAAGTAATTTTGTAATGCTGTGAAAAAATAGTTCCTGAAGCAAACAGCAAAAAGGTAAAAAGTAAATTTTTCATTACAAATATTTTTTATTATAAAGTAAAATTCTTACTTTAGTTAAAAATTTGAGGTTATGAGAGAAGATTTTCTTCATTATATCTGGCAATATAAGAAGTTTGATTTTTCTAACCTAACCACGGTTTCGGGAGAAGCAATAACGGTTGTCCATACCGGTCAGTATTTACAACAAGCCGGGCCTGATTTTTTCAACGCTCAAATTATAATTGGGAATCAAAAATGGGCCGGCAATGTAGAAATTCATGTCAAGTCATCTGATTGGTATTTGCACCAACATGAACAAGACAATCAGTACAACAATGTTATATTACACGTGGTTTGGGAACATGATGTGCCTATTTTCAGAAATGATAATTCGGTTATTCCGACGGTTTCGCTTAAAAGTTTTGTGTCGAAAGCTGTCTTGCAACAGTATTTAGCATTAACCACACCCAAATCCTGGATTTTTTGCGAAAGCCAAATTCGGTTAACTGATACTTTTGTTTTGAAAAATTGGTTGGAGCGGTTGTTCTTTGAACGATTAGAAAGCAAAGCTGTTCCGATAAAAACTTTATTAGCTGCCACCAACAACGATTGGGAAGCGGTATTGTTTTACAGCTTGGCCAAAAACTTCGGACTGAATACCAATGGAGAAATTTTTTTCAAAGCACTTCAGTCGATTCCGTTTTCGGTTATTCGAAAAGAAAGTTTTGAAGTTCAAAACCTGGAAGCGTTGTTTTTTAGTCAGCTGCATTTGCTGTCAGAGACTGCAGAAGATGCTTATGCGAAGGATTTGCGGGGTAGGACATCTTATCTCACACAAAAATATCGCTTGAAAAAAACTTGGGTTGAACCCGTTCAGTTTTTCCAACATCGCCCTGATAATTTTCCAACCATTCGATTGGCGCAATTGGCCATGTTGTATCATTTGCAGCAAAATCTGTTTGCTAAAATTATAGCGGCTGCATCGATGAACGATTTGTATGAGTTATTTAATTCAGGCGTTTCTGCTTATTGGGAAAATCACTATCAATTGGATAAAGTCAGTCCCACCAAAAAGAAGCGCTTGTCCAAAAGCTTTATTGATTTGCTGGTTATGAATACCATAGTTCCGATTCAATTTGCCTATGCGGAAAGCCAAGGAAAAGAAATTTCGGAATCACTGGTACAACTCCTACAAACAATACCGCCGGAAAAGAATATTGTCATTGAAAAGTTTGCTAATTTTGGCATTACTGCCGAAAGTGCTTTTGAAACCCAATCGCTTTTGCAACTAAAGAACAATTATTGCAGTAAAGGCAGGTGTTTGCAGTGTGCTGTCGGAGTACATCTTTTAAAGGAGTAATGAATAATAATTTCAAAAGCTTACCCAAACAATAATTATAACCCTATGTGGTAAAAAAATACAATATAATGTCACCCATCATCCAACTCAAATATTTCTTCGAAAAACACGGTTTTCACGTTTCTTCACGCTTGGCCGATAAATTAGGTATGCGGGCTTCCAATGTGCGCCTGTTTTTTATTTATATCTCATTTGTAACAGCCGGTTTGGGTTTTGGGATTTACTTAACCTTAGCTTTTTGGCTCAAATTGAAAGATTTGATTCGGGGTAAAAGAACCTCAGTTTTTGATTTATAACGTATGCGGCAATCTAATTCCATTTGGGCAACTCTTTCACACTATTCGAAAAGCCAGCGAATCGGAATTATTTTGCTCTTTGGACTCATAGTGCTTTGTCAAAGTTTTTATGTGATTCACGATTTTAAATCCGAGGAGTTGAATACTGCAGAAGCCCGGAAATGGCTGGCTCATCAGTCGGTGGTGGATAGTTTGAAGTTGCAGTCTTATAACGTAAAGCCGACTATTTATCCGTTCAATCCTAATTTTATAACCGATTTTAAAGGATATAAGCTCGGGATGTCAGTAGCGGAAATCGATCGATTATTGGCCTACCGAAAGCAAAACAAGTTTGTCAATTCAGCCGCAGAATTCCAAGCGGTCACCAAGGTTTCTGATTCGTTGCTCAACGCCATATCGCCCTATTTTAAGTTCCCGGATTGGGTGAATAACAAAAAAGAGTATACTACATCAACCGCTAAACCAACATTTAACAAGCCTGAAAAGATAGTTGTGGTTGATATCAATCAAGCTACTAAAGCAGATTTGATGAAAGTCTACGGTATAGGAGATAAGATTTCAGATCGGATTTTGGACTATAAAAATAAGCTCGGTGCTTTTGTATCGATGGAACAACTCGATGATGTTTGGGGTTTGTCGCCCGAAGTTATTGCCAAACTCAACCAAAACTTTGAGGTAAAATCCACTGCAGGCATTCAGAAAATTAACATTAACAACGCTTCAATCAAAGAGTTATCACATTTTCCGTTTTTCAAGTATACTTTGGCCAAAGAAATAGTAGTTTTTCGCAGTATGAATGGCGATATCAAAACTGAGGATTTGTCAAAAATTAAAGGATTTCCTGTCGATAAAATAAAAATAATTGCTTTATATTTGGAATTCTAAAAAAATAGCTAAGAAAAACAGTTTTATTTACTATGAATTCAACATACTTTACGGAAGAGCACGAGTTGTTCAGGAAGAGTTTGCAAGATTTTTTGCAAAAAGAGGTGGTACCACACATTGAAAAATGGGAAAAGACCGGAACAATTGAACGTTTTATTTGGAAGAAGTTTGGTGATATGGGCTTTTTCGGGTTGACTTACCCTGAAGCTTACGGCGGGATGAATTTGGATTTGTTTTACACCGTAGTGTTTTTAGAAGAACTTCAAAAAATAAAATCATCGGGTTTTGCGGCTGCCATGTGGGCGCATGCTTATTTGGCCATGACACATTTGAATGCGGAAGGCGATGAGAGAATCAAACAAGAGTATTTAGCGCCCAGTATAGCCGGTGATAAAATCGGAGCCTTGTGTTTGACTGAGCCTTTTGGCGGAAGCGATGTGGCCGGAATGCGAACTACGGCAGTAAAAAATGGCGATAAATATGTGATTAACGGTTCTAAAACCTTTATAACTAATGGTGTTTATGCGGATTACTATGTAGTGGCTGCGAAAACCAGTCCGGAGTTAGGGAACAAAGGCATCAGTATATTTTTAGTAGACACAGCCACTAAAGGCATCAATGCTACCAAATTGGATAAATTGGGTTGGAGAGCTTCCGATACGGCAGAAATTTCTTTTGACAATGTGGAAATTCCTGTGGCCAACTTAATGGGAGAAGAAGGGAAAGGTTTCCCGTATATCATGCAACACTTTGCTTTGGAACGATTGATTATGGCGATTAATGCCCACGCTCGAGCGGAATATGCTATCAATTATACTTTAGAATACATGTCGCAACGCGAAGCTTTCGGTAGATCTATTGATAAGTTCCAAGCCTTACGTCATGCCATGGTAGATAATGCAACTGAAGTAGAGCACTGTAAAATTTTCAATTATGCGGCAGTCGCTAGATTGAATCAAGGAGAATATGTGGTTAAAGAAGCGACTATGGCCAAGTTAAAATCGACTAAGGTAGCAGATGAAGTGATTTACAGTTGCTTGCAAATGTTGGGCGGTTATGGTTATATGGAAGAATATCCGTTGGCGCGCTTGTTAAGGGACAGTCGTTTAGGGCCGATTGGCGGCGGAACTTCTGAAATCTTGAGAGAGATTTTGTCCAAATTGATTATAGACAATAAAAGCTATCAGCCGGCGGTTAAATAATGAGAAATAAGGGATTAGGGAAAAGGGATAAGTTGAAATGACTTTTTACTTATCCCTTTTGTCTTTTCACTTGTTCCTTACTTTCGCGTGAGGGATGGAAGAGGAAATCCTTTTACGGAGTAAAAGATTGCAACGTACAGCCCGACGGTGGCTGTGTGAATGGTTTCTATTCAAGATGATGGCTGTAGGCACCGGCACGCCCAAAAAATAATTTACAATTTATCATTGCTTCGCCTATTTCCAAAACAAATTGAAATTTGTTTGTTCGAGTCAAAATTATTGTTACTTTTGCACCCACTAAATGAGAGGAGGTGTCTAAATTATGTTGATTATACCAATTAAAGACGGAGAAAACATTGATAGAGCATTAAAGCGCTACAAGAGAAAATTCGATAAAACCGGAACTGTAAGACAACTTAGAGCGCGTCAGGCGTTTACTAAGCCATCAGTAGTGAGAAGAGCACAAATTCAAAAAGCTGCTTATATTCAAACATTGAGAGACAATTTAGAAGGATAAGTTAATTTCCTGATAAGATATAACCGCTGATCATTAAAGTTTTTTAACTTTGAGGTCAGCGGTTTTTTTTATGGTAAGTATCAAGGCTAGATTTCGGGACTATTTGGGTTTGGAGAAAAACTATTCTCCACATACGGTAACCGCGTACTTGAACGACTTGGATTTTTTTCAGGCTTTTTTGAAAGGTGCTTTTGAAGATGATGATTTAATTCGCGTCAACTACAATCAAATTCGTGCTTGGATAGTTTCGTTGTCTGATGACGGTGTATCCAATAGTTCTATTAACAGAAAGATATCTTCTTTAAAATCGTTTTACAAATTCTTGCTCAAGACCAAGCAAATCGAAACAAGTCCGTTACTCAAGCACAAAGCCTTGAAATCTCCCAAGAAGCTTCAAATTCCCTTTTCGGAAAAAGAGTTGGATTTGGTACTCAATCAAATTGTGTATCCGGAGGGTTTTGAAGGTGTGCGCGACAAGTTGGTGGTGGATTTGTTTTACACTACCGGTATTCGACGCGCAGAGCTGATAGGACTAAAGTTGCACAATGTTGATTTGTCCAACGGAACGATAAAAGTGTTAGGGAAGAGAAATAAGGAAAGAATCATTCCTGTTTTGCCTGTGGTTCAAAATCAGATTAGGATTTATTTGGACGAAAGGTCACGTTTACAGAGAATTATCGATGATGACTCTTTTTTTCTATTGTTAAAAGGCGTTAAATTGAACGATTCGTTTGTTTATCGGCTAATAAATTATTACTTTAGTAATGTCTCAGAGAAGGTAAAAAAGAGTCCGCATATTTTAAGACATACATTTGCGACGCATCTTTTGAATCATGGGGCAGATATTAATTCGGTTAAAGAATTATTAGGACATTCCAGTTTGGCTTCTACCCAAGTCTATACACATAGTAGTTTAGCAGAGCTAAAAAAAATCTACGGTAGTGCGCATCCCAGAAACCAAAAATAATTCGACCATGTTTAATCAATAAAAATAGTATTATGAAGGTAAATGTTCATGCAGTAAACTTTACTGTCGACAGAAAGCTGGTTGATTTTATCAATGAAAGATTAGGTAAACTCGAAAAATTCTACGACAAAGTCGTTTCTTCAGATGTTTTTTTGAAGGTAGACAACACTAGTGAGAAGGAAAATAAAATTGTAGAGGTGAAAATTCATGTTCCCGGAGATGATTTTGTGGTAAAAAAACAATGTAAAACTTTTGAGGAAGCGGTAGAATTATCCTCAGAATCCTTGGAGCGATTATTGGTAAAAAGGAAAGAAAAAATCAGAGCACATACCTAAGATGAAAATTTTTTCAAAAATGTTTTGATTAAAAGATAAAATGCCTACATTTGCAGTCCGTTAGAAATAGCGGACTTTTTTTATTGTTGCCGGTGTAGCTCAGTTGGCTAGAGCAGCTGATTTGTAATCAGCAGGTCGTGGGTTCGAGTCCCTCCATCGGCTCGGTTCTTTTATAGTATTGAAAATAAAAAGGTTAGGGGAGATACTCAAGCGGCCAACGAGGGCGGACTGTAAATCCGCTGATTACATCTTCGCAGGTTCGAATCCTGCTCTCCCCACTAACTTTGAATAGGAATTTATCCGAGATTTTGCTTTCGAGTAAATTCAGATTTAAAGCTTGGATAAGGCATCACCTTATCAGGATTATCACTTAAAAGGTGGTATTCTAAAATTGGAAATTCAACCATGTGTTGAGGATTCAAAATGATTGGAGTTTAGCAATAAGGGTTTGGAAGTTTCTGAATTCTGAGGTTTAACTTCTAAGCTGGTACAAGCCGACTTAGCTCAGGGGTAGAGTGCTTCCTTGGTAAGGAAGAGGTCACGGGTTCAAATCCCGTAGTTGGCTCAAAATTGTAAAATTTGAACACTAATATATAAACTAAGATTAAAAATTAAGTAAAATGGCAAAAGAAAATTTTAGTCGTACCAAGCCACACCTTAACATAGGTACAATTGGACACGTAGACCACGGAAAAACTACTTTAACTGCAGCAATTACTAAAGTATTGTCTGATGCAGGTTACTGTCAAGCGAAATCATTTGATCAAATTGATAACGCTCCGGAAGAAAAAGAAAGAGGTATTACTATCAACACTTCACACGTTGAGTACGAAACTGCTAACCGTCACTACGCTCACGTTGACTGTCCAGGTCACGCGGATTACGTTAAGAACATGGTTACTGGTGCTGCTCAAATGGACGGTGCTATCTTAGTAGTAGCTGCAACTGACGGACCAATGCCGCAAACTCGTGAGCACATCCTTTTAGGACGTCAGGTAGGTATTCCTAGAATCGTTGTATTCATGAACAAAGTGGACATGGTTGACGATCCGGAATTATTAGAATTAGTAGAAATGGAAATCAGAGACTTATTGTCTTTCTATGAATATGATGGAGACAATGGTCCTGTAGTTCAAGGTTCTGCTTTAGGTGGATTGAACAATGACCCTAACTGGGTACCAAAAATCATCGAATTGATGGAAGCTGTTGACAACTGGATCGAAGAGCCGGTACGTGACAATGCTAAACCATTCTTGATGCCTGTTGAGGACGTATTTACAATTACAGGTCGTGGAACTGTTGCTACAGGTCGTATCGAAACTGGAGTTGCTAATACTGGAGATCCGGTAGAAATTATCGGTATGGGAGCTGACAAATTGACTTCTACAATCACTGGAGTTGAGATGTTCCGTAAAATCCTTGACAGAGGTGAAGCTGGAGATAACGTAGGTCTTTTGTTAAGAGGTATCGATAAAGCTGATATCAAAAGAGGTATGGTTATTTGTAAACCAGGTTCAGTAAAACCACACGCTAAATTCAAAGCTGAGGTTTATATCTTGAAAAAAGAAGAAGGTGGTCGTCACACGCCATTCCACAATAACTACCGTCCACAGTTCTACGTACGTACAACTGACGTAACAGGAGTTATTTCTTTACCAGCAGGTGTAGAGATGGTAATGCCAGGTGATAACTTAACTATTGAAGTAAGCTTGTTAAGCCCAATTGCATTAAACGTAGGTTTACGTTTCGCTATCCGTGAAGGTGGTAGAACAGTTGGTGCTGGTCAGGTAACTGAAATTTTAGACTAATTATTTAGTAAATAAATTACCAGTGTCGTCAGTCAAGGCGACACTGGTTTTTAATGAAACGGGCGTAGTTCAAGGGTAGAATAGCGGTCTCCAAAACCGTTGATGGTGGTTCGAATCCTCCCGCCCGTGCAAAAAAAATATACAATGGCAAAAATTGTTAACTATATATCAGAAGCATTTGAAGAATTGAAAACAAATGTTACTTGGCCGGAATGGGCTGAGGTTCAAAGATACACTATTGTGGTAGCTGTATTTTCAGTTGTTTGTGCTCTAGCTACGTGGGGAGTTGATGAAGCTTGTGCGAAAGTTATTGCTGGATTCTTTACATGGTTAAATTCTTAATATACTGAAATGGCTGATATTAATTTAAAAAAATGGTATGTCGTAAGAGCTGTTAGTGGTCAGGAAAATAAAGTGAAAGCTTATATTGAAACTGAGATTAACAGGTTAGGCATGTCAGATTACATCTCTCAAGTGCTTGTCCCTACTGAAAAAGTGGTACAGGTTAGAGATGGAAAAAAGATAGCTAAGGACAAAGTATATTTTCCTGGCTATGTAATGATAGAAGCTAATTTGGTTGGGGAAATTCCTCACATCATCAAATCGATTACCGGTGTAATTGGTTTTTTAGGTGAAGTAAAAGGAGGAGATCCTGTGCCATTGCGTTTGTCAGAAGTGAACAGAATGCTAGGAAAAGTAGATGAGTTGGCGGTGAATACTGATACTCAGAATATTCCTTTCACTGTTGGCGAAACAATTAAGGTAATTGATGGTCCTTTCAATGGTTTCAACGGAACTATTGATAAAATCAATGAAGAAAAGCGTAAGCTTGAAGTAATGGTAAAAATCTTCGGTAGAAAAACACCATTAGAATTGAGTTTTATGCAAGTTGAAAAAGTATAATTTTTTGTTACATACATTATAACCCGCGTCAATCGCTTCCAATTGAGAGATGCAAAATTTTTTTTTAAGAAATGGCTAAAGAAATTAGTAAAGTAGTTAAACTACAAGTTAAGGGAGGTGCTGCGAACCCGTCGCCACCGGTTGGACCTGCTTTGGGAGCTGCTGGGGTTAACATCATGGAGTTCTGTAAGCAATTTAATGCTAGAACCCAAGATCAACCTGGCAAAGTGTTACCGGTACAAATTACCGTGTACAAAGACAAATCATTTGATTTTGTCGTGAAAACTCCGCCTGCTGCAATTCAGTTATTGGATGCTGCTAAAATTAAATCCGGTTCAGGAGAGCCTAATCGTCGTAAAGTTGGTAACGTTTCTTGGGACCAAATCAAAACGATTGCAGAGGACAAAATGCCAGATTTAAATGCATTCACTATCGAATCTGCTATGAGCATGGTTGCTGGAACAGCTAGATCAATGGGATTAACTGTAACTGGAGATTCTCCTCTAAACAAAGGATAAGACATGGCAAAATTGACAAAAAAACAAAAAGAGGCTGCTTCAAAAATTGAGAAAAATAAATTGTATTCTTTAAAAGATGCTTCATCTTTATTGAAAACAGTTGCTTCTGCAAAATTTGATGAGTCAGTAGATATTGCTGTTCGTTTAGGTGTTGATCCAAGAAAAGCAAATCAAATGGTAAGAGGTGTTGTAACCCTTCCTCACGGAACCGGTAAAGATACTAAAGTATTAGCTTTAGTTACTCCGGACAAAGAAGCTGAAGCTAAAGCAGCCGGAGCTGATTTCGTTGGATTAGACGATTACCTTCAAAAAATTAAAGATGGTTGGACAGATGTTGATGTTATCATCACTATGCCGGCTATCATGGGTAAATTAGGACCTTTAGGACGTGTGTTAGGACCAAGAGGTTTAATGCCAAACCCTAAAACTGGAACAGTTACTATGGAAATTGGTAAAGCTGTTGCTGAAGTTAAAGCGGGTAAAATCGACTTCAAAGTGGATAAAACCGGAATCGTACATGCCGGTATCGGAAGAATCTCTTTCGACGCTGATAAAATTGTAGATAACGCTCACGAAATTATTCAAACATTAGTTAAATTAAAACCAACTGCAGCTAAAGGTACTTACATCAAGTCTATCCACTTGTCAAGTACTATGAGTCCTGCTATCGCTTTAGATCCTAAAGCTGTATAATTGGTAGTTAAACATATTTTATTATGACAAGAGAAGAAAAATCAATCGCGATAGAAGATTTAACTGCAAAGTTGGCTGAAACTAATATTATTTACATTGCAGATACATCAGGTTTAGACGCTGAAACTACTTCCAATTTAAGGAGAGCTTGTTTCAAAGCCGGAATTAAATTAGAAGTTGTTAAAAATACTTTGCTTGAAAAAGCAATGGAAGCTTCAACTAATGATTACGGAGATTTACCATCAGTATTAAAGGGTAACTCATCAGTTTTTATGGCTGATGTGGCTAATGCTCCTGCAAAAATCATTAAAGACTTTAGAAAGAAATCGGATAAACCGGTATTCAAAGGGGCTTACATCAACCAAGAGATCTACATCGGAGATAACTTATTAGATAGCTTAGCTTCCCTTAAATCTAAAGAAGAAGTTATCGGTGAAATCATCGGATTACTTCAATCGCCTGCTAAACGCATCCTTTCAGCTTTGTTAAACAATGCTGAGCAAAAAGGAGAAGCTGCAGCAGAATAATTAGAGCAGACTAAAAAATAAATATTAAAAAAGAACATTTTAAACGATAGAAAAAATGGCAGATTTAAAACAATTCGCAGAACAATTAGTTAACTTAACAGTAAAAGAAGTTAATGATTTAGCTACAATATTAAAAGATGAGTACGGTATCGAGCCTGCTGCTGCTGCAGTAGTAGTTGCTGCTGGTGGTGGTGGTGCTGAAGCTGCTGAAGAGCAAACAGAATTCACAGTAGTATTGAAAGATGCTGGTGCTTCTAAATTAGCAGTAGTTAAAGCTGTAAAAGAATTAACAGGTCTTGGCTTGAAAGAAGCAAAAGATATCGTTGATGGCGCGCCGTCAAACATCAAAGAAGGAGTATCTAAAGCAGAAGCTGAAGGTTTGAAAAAATCTTTAGAAGAAGCTGGAGCTGTTGTTGAGTTAAAATAATCCAACACCGGTTTGAAAACTAGGTTTAGGCCTTGGACAATGCGTCCAAGGGCCTAAACCATTTTTCGTATAATAAAATTATATAAATTTTTTATCTCATTTATATAGTCAAATGCGAAACCCATCTTTAGCCATTACGAAGAAAAAAACAAACAAATTTCCTGGTTTATTTTTAAAGAGGTAATGGTTAATTTTAAAGGAAAGTAGATATAAAACAGTGTGCTCTCACACAAAAAATTACTTTTTTTAAATCAAAATTTTGTCCATTGATGATAACAAATCAGACTGAAAGATTGAATTTTGCCTCTACGAAAAACATACCTCAATATCCGGATTTCTTGGATGTTCAGGTAAAATCTTTTAAAGATTTCTTCCAATTGGAAACCAAATCTGACGAAAGAGGCAACGAAGGGCTTTACAACACCTTCATGGAAAACTTTCCAATTACTGATACAAGAAACCAATTTGTATTAGAATTCCTGGATTATTTTGTTGACCCACCGCGCTACACCATTCAAGAGTGTATTGAAAGAGGTTTAACATACAGTGTGCCTTTGAAGGCGCGTCTGAAATTGTACTGTACCGATCCGGAACACGAAGATTTTGAAACTATCGTACAAGACGTTTATTTAGGGACTATTCCTTACATGACACCAAGCGGAACTTTCGTTATCAATGGTGCTGAGCGTGTGGTTGTTTCTCAATTACACCGTTCTCCGGGCGTATTCTTCGGTCAGTCTTTCCATGCTAACGGAACCAAGTTGTATTCTGCCAGAGTAATTCCTTTCAAAGGTTCATGGATTGAATTTGCTACCGACATCAACAGCGTAATGTACGCTTACATTGATAGAAAGAAAAAATTACCGGTTACTACTCTTTTCCGTGCCATCGGGTTCGAAAGAGATAAAGATATCTTAGAGATTTTCGACCTTGCCGAAGAAATCAAAGTATCTAAAACCGGATTAAAAAAATACATTGGAAGAAGATTAGCCGCGAGAGTATTGAATACTTGGCATGAAGATTTCGTAGACGAAGATACCGGAGAAGTTGTATCTATCGAGCGTAACGAAATCATCTTAGATCGTGACACTATTATCGACAAAGATAATGTGGAAGAAATTATCGATTCTAATGTGAAGTCTATTTTGTTGCATAAGGAAGATGCGAATCAAGGCGATTACGCTATCATCCACAATACATTACAAAAAGACCCAACCAACTCTGAAAAAGAAGCTGTTGAGCACATTTACCGTCAGTTGCGTAATGCAGAACCGCCTGATGAGGAAACGGCTCGCGGTATCATTGATAAATTGTTCTTCTCTGACCAACGTTACAACTTAGGTGAAGTAGGTCGTTACAGAATGAACAAAAAGTTAAACCTTGATATCCCAATGGAAAAGCAAGTGCTTACCAAAGAAGATATCATCACTATCGTTAAATATTTAATCGAATTGATCAACTCTAAAGCAGAGATTGATGACATCGATCACTTGTCTAACCGTCGTGTAAGAACTGTTGGTGAGCAATTGTCTCAACAATTCGGTGTAGGTTTAGCTCGTATGGCGCGTACCATCCGCGAAAGAATGAACGTTAGAGATAACGAGGTGTTTACACCTATCGATTTGATCAATGCCAAAACATTGTCTTCGGTTATCAACTCTTTCTTTGGTACCAACCAGTTGTCTCAGTTTATGGATCAAACCAATCCATTGGCCGAGATTACCCACAAAAGAAGATTGTCTGCCCTAGGACCTGGTGGTCTTTCTCGTGAAAGAGCCGGTTTCGAGGTGCGTGACGTTCACTATACACACTACGGTCGTTTGTGTCCGATTGAAACGCCGGAAGGACCAAACATCGGTTTGATTTCTTCATTAGGAGTTTACGCCAAAGTAAATGGAATGGGATTCATTGAAACACCATACCGTAAAGTAACTAACGGACAAGTAGATTTGGTTTCAGAACCCATCTATTTAAGTGCAGAGGAAGAAGAAGGTAAGATGATTGCACAAGCGAACATCACCATGGATAACAATGGTAAAATTACGGCTGATAAAGTTATTGCCCGTGAGGAAGGTGACTTCCCGGTAGTTGATCCAACCGAGATTCATTATACCGACGTGGCACCAAACCAAATCGCTTCGATTTCAGCTTCGTTAATTCCGTTCTTGGAACACGATGATGCGAACCGTGCGTTGATGGGATCTAACATGATGCGTCAGGCCGTACCATTATTACGTCCTGAAGCCCCAATCGTAGGAACCGGTTTAGAGCGCCAAGTGGCTTCTGACTCAAGAGTATTAATTAATGCGGAAGGAGAAGGTACTGTAGAGTACGTTGATGCCAACATCATTACCATCAAATACGACAGAACGGAAGAAGAAAGAATGGTAAGCTTCGACCCGGATGAAAAAACATACCAATTAATCAAATTCAGAAAAACCAATCAAAGTACATCTATCAACTTGAAGCCTATCGTAAGAAAAGGCGACAGAGTAACCAGAGGACAAGTACTTTGTGAAGGTTATGCAACGCAAAACGGAGAGTTGGCCTTAGGAAGAAACCTTAAAGTGGCCTTTATGCCTTGGAAAGGGTACAACTTCGAGGATGCGATTGTAATTTCTGAAAAAGTAGTACGCGATGACATCTTTACGTCTATTCATATTGATGACTATTCTTTGGAAGTTCGTGATACCAAATTAGGTAACGAAGAGTTAACTAACGATATCCCTAACGTTTCTGAAGAAGCGACTAAAGACCTAGATGAAAACGGTATGATCAGAATCGGAGCCGAGGTAAAACCGGGTGACATTCTAATCGGAAAAATTACACCAAAAGGAGAATCTGATCCAACTCCGGAAGAGAAGTTGTTAAGAGCCATCTTCGGAGACAAAGCAGGTGATGTGAAAGATGCTTCCTTAAAAGCGTCTCCATCATTACACGGTGTGGTTTTAGATAAAAAATTATTCGCGAGAGCGGTAAAAGATAAAAAGAAACGTACCAAAGACAAAGACGATTTGACGACTTTGGAAATGGAATTCGAAACTAAATTTGTTGAATTAAAAGACAAATTGGTTGACAAATTGTTCAACATCGTGAACGGAAAAACATCGCAAGGTGTAATGAACGACTTGGGTGAAGAAGTATTGCCAAAAGGTAAAAAATACACCCAAAAAATGTTACATGCCGTTGAAGATTTCGCTCACTTGACTAAAGGACAATGGGTAGCTGATGACGAAACCAACAAATTGGTAAACGACTTAATCCACAACTACAAAATCAAATTAAACGATTTGCAAGGGGCATTAAGAAGAGAGAAATTTACCATCACTGTGGGTGACGAATTACCAGCGGGTATCTTGAAATTAGCGAAAGTTTATATCGCTAAGAAACGTAAATTGAAAGTGGGTGATAAAATGGCGGGACGTCACGGAAACAAAGGTATTGTGGCTCGTATCGTTCGTCATGAAGACATGCCTTTCTTAGAAGACGGAACACCGGTAGATATCGTATTGAATCCGCTAGGGGTACCATCGCGTATGAACATTGGTCAGATTTACGAAACCGTATTGGGTTGGGCCGGTATGAACTTGGGTAGAAAATTCGCTACACCAATCTTCGACGGTGCTTCTTTAGACCAAATCAACGCCTTCACGGACGAAGCAGGAATCCCAAGATTCGGTCATACTTATTTGTACGACGGAGGAACAGGTGAACGCTTCCACCAACCGGCAACAGTGGGTGTAATCTACATGTTGAAATTAGGACACATGGTAGATGATAAAATGCACGCACGTTCTATTGGTCCATACTCATTGATTACGCAACAACCGTTAGGAGGTAAAGCTCAGTTCGGAGGTCAGCGTTTCGGAGAAATGGAGGTTTGGGCACTTGAGGCTTATGGTGCTTCAAGTACGCTTAGAGAAATTTTGACTGTTAAATCGGATGACGTAATCGGTAGAGCTAAAACTTACGAAGCTATCGTTAAGGGAGAAACTATGCCGGAGCCGGGATTACCAGAATCATTCAATGTGTTAATGCATGAATTGAAAGGTCTCGGATTAGATATCAGATTAGAAGAATAAATCAGTAAACCAGTCTCGGTCTCAGTTGGCAATTACTGCTGACTGTGACTGAAAACTGCGACTGTAACATTTAAAAGTTTACGACTATGATGAATAGAAATAAAGATACTAAAAATACTATCAAAAGATTTGACAGAATTTCGATAGGACTAGCTTCTCCCGAATCCATCTTGGCTGAGTCAAGAGGTGAGGTTTTGAAGCCGGAAACTATCAACTATAGAACCCACAAACCGGAACGTGACGGTCTTTTCTGTGAGCGTATCTTCGGACCTGTAAAGGATTTCGAATGTGCTTGTGGTAAATACAAAAGAATCCGTTACAAAGGAATCGTTTGTGACCGTTGTGGTGTTGAAGTAACAGAGAAAAAAGTACGTAGAGACAGAGTAGGTCACATCAACTTGGTGGTGCCAATCGCTCACATCTGGTACTTCCGTTCATTACCCAACAAAATTGGTTACATCCTTGGGTTACCGTCTAAAAAATTAGACATGATCATTTACTACGAAAGATACGTAGTAATCCAAGCCGGTATTGCTAAAAATGCAGACGGCGAATCTTTACAAAGATTAGACTTCTTAACGGAAGAAGAGTATTTGAATATTTTAGACACTCTTCCGATGGAGAACCAATATTTAGATGATAATGATCCGAATAAATTCATCGCCAAAATGGGTGCTGAATGTATTATGGACTTGTTGGCTCGCACCGACTTAGATGCTTTGTCATACGAGTTGCGTCACAGCGCTAACAACGAAACGTCTAAACAAAGAAAAACAGAAGCGTTAAAAAGATTACAAGTAGTAGAATCTTTCCGCGAGGCTAACCTTAACAGAGAAAACCGTCCTGAGTGGATGATTTTGAAAGTAATTCCGGTGATTCCGCCTGAATTGCGTCCGTTGGTGCCTCTTGATGGTGGTCGTTTTGCTACTTCCGATTTGAACGATTTGTACCGAAGAGTAATCATCCGTAACAACCGTTTGAAAAGATTGATGGAAATTAAAGCGCCGGAAGTAATCTTGAGAAACGAAAAACGTATGTTGCAAGAATCAGTAGATTCATTATTCGACAACACGCGTAAAGCTTCTGCGGTTAAAACTGAATCAAACCGTCCATTGAAATCCCTTTCGGATTCCTTGAAAGGTAAACAAGGTCGTTTCCGTCAAAACTTATTAGGAAAACGTGTGGATTATTCTGCTCGTTCGGTAATTGTGGTTGGACCTGAAATGAAATTGTTCGAATGTGGTTTGCCAAAAGACATGGCGGCGGAACTATACAAACCATTCGTTATTCGTAAGTTAATCGAAAGAGGAATCGTTAAAACCGTTAAATCGGCTAAGAAAATCATCGATAAAAAAGAGCCTGTAGTATGGGATATCCTTGAAAACGTAATCAAAGGACATCCGGTATTGCTAAACCGTGCTCCTACTTTGCACCGTTTGGGTATCCAAGCGTTCCAGCCAAAGTTAATCGAAGGAAAAGCGATTCAATTACACCCGTTAGTGTGTACGGCGTTTAACGCGGATTTCGATGGTGACCAGATGGCAGTACACTTGCCTTTAGGACCGGAGGCTATTTTGGAAGCACAATTGTTAATGTTGGCTTCTCACAATATCTTGAACCCGGCTAATGGTGCGCCAATTACCGTACCTTCTCAGGACATGGTTTTGGGTCTGTACTACATGACCAAAGAAAGATTATCTACACCGGATCATAAAATTTTAGGCGAAGGCTTAACCTTCTACTCTGCAGAAGAAGTAAACATCGCTTTGAATGAAGGTAGATTAGAGTTGAATGCTCGCGTGAAAATCAGAGCCAAAGACTTTAACGAAAACGGTGAATTAGTATACCAACTTATCCAAACTACCGCCGGTAGAGTATTATTTAACGAAGTAGTGCCTGAAGCTGCCGGTTACATCAATGAGGTATTGACCAAAAAATCATTACGTGATATTATTGGTAAAATTTTAGCCGTAACTGATGTGCCAACTACTGCAGCCTTCTTGGATAACATGAAAGATATGGGGTACAAATTCGCTTTCAAAGGTGGATTGTCATTCTCATTAGGGGATATCATCATCCCACAAAGAAAAGATGAATTAATTGCTGATGCTCGTGAGCAAGTGGACGGAATTACCATGAACTATAACATGGGTCTTATCACCAACAACGAGCGTTACAACCAAGTAATCGACGTGTGGACTTCAACCAATGCATTGTTAACTGAGTTAGCGATGAAAAACATCCGCGAAGACCAACAAGGATTCAACTCAGTATATATGATGCTTGACTCCGGAGCGCGTGGATCAAAAGAGCAGATTCGTCAGTTAACCGGTATGCGTGGTTTGATGGCTAAGCCGAAAAAATCAACTGCTGGTGGTGGAGAAATTATCGAAAACCCGATTCTTTCCAACTTTAAGGAAGGTCTATCGATTTTGGAATACTTCATCTCTACGCACGGTGCTCGTAAAGGATTAGCGGATACCGCTTTGAAAACGGCGGATGCGGGTTACTTAACTCGTCGTTTACACGACGTTTCTCAAGACGTAATCGTAAACTCTGTAGATTGTGGTACGTTAAGAGGAATCGAAGTTTCGGCTTTGAAGAAAAACGAAGAAATCGTAGAAACTTTAGGAGAAAGAATCTTAGGACGTGTGGCGTTACAAGATGTAATCAATCCTTTAAATAACGAAATCTTAGTACATTCAGGTGAGCAAATCACGGAAGCTATCGTAAAAGCCATCGAGGAATCTCCGTTAGAGAGAGTAGATGTACGTTCTCCATTGACTTGTGAAGCTAAGAAAGGTATCTGTGCTAAATGTTACGGAAGAAACTTAGCTACCGGAAAAATGACCCAAAAAGGAGAAGCTGTCGGAGTAATCGCAGCACAGTCTATTGGGGAGCCTGGAACGCAGTTAACCCTACGTACCTTCCACGTTGGAGGGGTTGCCGGAGGTGTTTCTGAAGAGTCCAGCATCATTGCTAAATTCGGTGGTAGATTAGAAATCGAAGATTTGAAAACGGTAGTTGGAGAAGATAACGACGGTAACAAAGTAGATATCGTTGTGTCACGTTCAACCGAATTAAAATTGATAGATGTTAAAACCGGAATCCTATTAAGTACGCACAACATACCTTACGGTTCTGTTATCAGTGTGAAAGATGGAGATGTGGTTGAGAAAGGCGCTGTCATTTGTAAATGGGATCCATACAACGGAGTTATTGTTTCTGAGTTTACCGGAAAAATTGCTTACGAAGATTTAGAACAAGGACAATCGTTCCAAGTTGAAATCGATGAGCAAACCGGTTTCCAAGAAAAAGTAATATCTGAAGGAAGAAATAAAAAATTAATCCCAACCTTATTGGTATACGGTAAAGACGGTGAGTTAATCCGTTCATACAACTTACCGGTTGGAGCGCACTTGATGGTAGAAGACGGAGAGAAAATTAAAGCCGGTAAAATCTTGGTTAAAATTCCTCGTCGTTCTTCTAAAGCCGGGGATATCACCGGAGGTTTACCAAGAATTACCGAGTTGTTAGAAGCTCGTAATCCATCTAATCCGGCCGTAGTGTCTGAAATTGACGGGGTAGTGTCTTTCGGTAAAATCAAACGTGGTAACCGTGAAATCATCATCGAATCTAAATTTGGTGAGATTAAGAAATACTTGGTGAAATTGTCAAGTCAAATCTTAGTACAAGAAAACGACTTCGTGAAAGCAGGTATGCCATTGTCTGACGGTGCTATTACTCCGGAAGATATCTTAAGAATTCAAGGGCCATCTGCTGTTCAACAGTACTTGGTAAATGAAATTCAAGAGGTTTACCGTTTACAAGGGGTAAAAATCAACGACAAACACTTCGAAGTAGTTATTCGTCAAATGATGCGTAAAGTTCAAGTGCAAGATCCGGGAGATACTTTGTTCTTAGAAGAACAATTGATTCACACCGCTGACTTCATTGAAGAAAACGATAAATTGTATGGAATGAAAGTAGTGGAAGATGCCGGTGATTCGGAAACTTTAAAACCGGGTCAAATTGTATCGCCACGTGAATTAAGAGATGAGAATTCGATGTTGAAACGCAACGATAAAAACTTAGTAGTCGCTCGTGATGTAATCACCGCTACCGCTACTCCGGTATTACAAGGTATTACCAGAGCGTCGTTACAAACTAAATCGTTCATCTCGGCAGCTTCCTTCCAGGAAACTACTAAAGTATTAAACGAAGCCGCTGTAGCCGGTAAAGTAGATACTTTAGAAGGATTGAAAGAAAACGTAATTGTAGGTCACAGAATTCCGGCAGGAACGGGTATGAGAGATTACGATCATACCATTGTAGGTTCGAAAGAAGATTACAATGAAATCATGGCTAACAAAGAAGAATACATTTACTAATATCTTTAGTAATAGTTAATTCAATAAAAGCCACTACTTTATATTCTAAATTAGTGGCTTTTTATATTGCTATCCGTAGTAAGCTTTATATCTAATATTTAAAATCTAATATCAAATGAGCGATAACAATCCACAACAAGGGCAAATCAACATCGAGTTGGATGAAAAAACAGCCGAAGGAATCTATTCTAATTTGGCCATCATTAACCATTCGGCTTCCGAATTTGTAGTTGATTTTGTAACCCTAATGCCGGGTGTGCCTAAGGCCAAAGTAAAATCGAGAATTGTGCTCACGCCACAACATGCCAAACGTTTTCTAAAAGCATTAGGCGAAAATATCCACAGATATGAGCTGGCTAACGGCGAAATCAAGGATACCGAGCAACCGCAAGTTCCGTTAAATTTTGGACCGACAGGTCAGGCCTAATAAGCAACTGAAATAATCAAAACCCTCTCCAACCGGAGAGGGTTTTTTGTTGTTAGAGAATTAGATAAAAAAATAGCTAAAAATATTTTGCGGCTGATGACCTCTGAATGATAATAAGTCTCTCGCTAAGCTTTCTTTGGATAATATTTTGTGTGCCCTCGCTTAATTTTACCATACCCTCAAAGAGGCGGTGAAAAAGCATAGTCGACCTTGAGAATGATTCAACTAATGTTTTTATCTTCCAACGGGGCTGTTTATTTGATTTTATGATGACCGTTGGATTAAATAAACAGGGGTTAATTAATGAATAAAAAAACAGATTTAATTTCACCTAAATATTTAAAAATGAGTCAATATATTTTCTCTAAGATCCTCGATTTTGTTATTTAAACTCATTTATTGAATGGTTTTTTTTATTAAAATATTAGAATTTTCTTATTCATAAATGCTTGGGTCTAAATGTTATTGCTTTTTTTGCCGTTTTGTGAGAAAGATGTTAACAATTAACCCAAAACGGATGGCCTTAATTTGCAGCAGCCAAAAAAAATGCTACTTTTGGTTGCTTGTTTTTGTGTATCGTGGGGATGCTCGGAAACAGTTTCTAAACATAATCAAACTATGAATAAAATTACGAATCTTTTCTCGTTGAGAAGAGTAGTGCTGTTTTTGTTTTTAATAACAAATGCATTAACTTCATCAATTGTGTTTGCACAAACACAAACCATAGGCTCTTTTCCTTTTATGGATGGAGGATTTGAAAATCAAACAACAGGGGTTCTTGGCACTACATTGTCTAGTGCCGCTTGGAGCCGTCAGAATCAATCCGGAGCTTCTTCCAGTATTGTGACGACCTCACCCAGAAGTGGTACAAAACATGCGTCGGCGGTGAGTGTTTCTACTGTTTCAAGAAACTTACAATCGCCTCAGAGTGCTACTGCCTCTGCCGGCCCAGCAGCCAATACTTCGTATGTGGTTCAGTTTTTTGTGCAGAATGCGGCAAGTGTTAACAGTTTTCAAGCAGCTGTTACTACCAATGGAACTTCAAATCCTGCTTACTCAACGGCTGCAACATTAGCTGCAAATGCCACTTGGACTAAAGTAAGTTATGTGTTGTCAACCGCTACAACAGCAGTAACAACATCAGGAATTGGTATTGCAGGAAGAGCTGCTGCCGGTAGTTTTTTTGTAGACGATTTTGTAATTTATCCCGGTTCTGCGATAGATAATACTGCTCCAAATTCGCCGGGAACTGTAACTGTTTCAGCTGCTACATCTTCAACTCTTAACGTTTCATGGGCAGCTGCTACGGGAGGTGTTGATGGAGGAGGTTATGTTGTTGTTCGCTATGCTAGTGCTCCCAATGCCGATAATGATATTAACCAAAACGGGATTTATGGAGTTGGTAATACAACTTCAAATGGTACAGGTTCTTTAGTGGGAACTGTTAGATATGTTGGTACTGGGACTTCATTTACAGATACGGGTTTGTCTCAAGGGACTCAGTATTGGTATAAAGTTTACACGGCTGATAAGGCATTCAATTATTCAGCTGAAAGTTCCGGAAATGGGTCAACCACATCGGCATACTCTATAACCTATGCCAATATTCAATATCCTGATTTTACTACTTCCATAAACGAGGGTTCATCTATAACATATTATGGTCAAGTTTATTCGGCTGGATTAACTGATAGCGCCGGAGAGGGAACACTTATTGATGCTTGGTTAGGCTACAGTACGACTAATAGTGATCCTAGTGGAGCAGGTTGGACTTGGGTTCCTGCGACTTATAATACCGATGTAGGTAATAATGATGAGTATAAAGCAGCGCTAACAGGTTTAACTCCGGCTACCTATTACTTGGCTTACAGATATAGAATCGGAGCGGGTTCATATGTTTATGGTGATATCAATGGTATTTGGAATAGTACTACAGACAATCGTATTTTAACCGTAACTTCTTTATTGGTAGATTGGTGTAATGTACAATATCCTACTTCCGGGACTATAACTGCCGGCGATGCTTATAATGTATACGCTAAAGTATATTTGGGCGGGGTAACAAATGCAGGTAGTCCGGGTGCCGGTATTACCGCTTGGATAGGATACAGTACTTCGAATACTAATCCAAATACTTGGACCAATTGGGTGCCGGCAACTTTCAATGCCGATCAAGGCAATGACGATGAGTATTTTGCTAACATTGCTACCGGATTGACCTCGGGTACTTACTATTATGCGTCTCGTTTCCAAAGAACCGGCAGCACAGAATACCGTTATGGTGACATCAATGGTATATGGGATACTACTGCCGATAATGGGGTATTGACCGTGAATGCCGCTACTCCGGTAGTTACTCCGGCTTCCCCAACAGGTACTTATAATACAGCTTTCTCTTATAATGTAGTTGCTACCAATGCGCCAACGTCTTACGCTGTGGCTTCGGGTACACTACCAACAGGATTGAGTTTAAATACTACTACCGGTTTAATTTCCGGTACTCCTACGCAAGTGGGGACTTTTGCAGTAGGCGTTACAGCTGCCAACGGTGGTGGAACCAGTGCCGCTGCAACAATTACTATTACTATAAGTCAGGCTTCGCAAACTATTACATTTGGAACATTGGCGTCTAAAGTTTACGGAGATGCTGCTTTTGCTTTATCGGCTACTGCCTCTTCCGGTTTAACAGTATCCTATAGCAGTTCTAATACCGCTGTGGCTACCGTTTCGGGTGATACGGTTATTATAGTAGGGGCAGGGTCAACCACCATTACTGCGTCACAAGCCGGAGATGTTAACAATACCGCAGCTACCGCTGTTAACCAAACCTTGACGGTTGCGGTTAAAAACCTAACCATAACAGGAGTGGTAGCAGATGATAAAGTGCAAGATGGTACAACCACTGCTACTTTAAGCGGTGCGCCGGGATTGAGCGGTTTGGTTTCAGGCGATGAGTCTGCTGTATCTATTACAGGTACGCCAACGGCTACTTTTGCTTCCGCTTTACCGGGCGTAGGCATTGCGGTTACGGTAACCGGTTACAGTTTAGCTGGAACCAAAGCTTCTAACTATAGTGTTTCTCAACCAACAGGTTTAACGGCCGACATTACCGCTTTAACGGTACCAACGGCTACGGCAGCGACTGCAGTGTTGCCGGTTGGATTTACAGCTAAATGGAATGCTGTTTCGGGAGCGACTTCTTATGAATTAGATGTTTATATTAAAACCGGAGGTGTTACTGAGGTAATTAACCAAGATTTTACTTGGACCAATTTAGGAACAACCAATGGTACCGGAGGGAATTCCGGCGGATGGAGTGGAAGTATAGCTACTAATACCTTTGATATTGTTGGTTGGACAGACGCATCAGGATACAGAGGAGATAATTGTGCTAAATTGGGAACGGGTAGTGCTCGTGGTGCTTTAACTACTCCTGTCTTTGGAACAGCCGGTAACGCCGTTGTGACTTTTAGAGCCGGTGCTTGGGATAGTGCTTCAGAGCAAACCACGCTACTTTTAGAAGTAACCGGTGGCGGAACTTTGAGTCAAAGTTCGGTAACCATGACTAAAGGAGCTTTTGCCAACTATACTGTGAATGTAACCGGTGCTACGGCTGCAACTCAAGTTACTTTCAGAGCTTTTCAAATTAGCAACGCTCGATTCTTTATCGACGATATTGTAGTGACTGTAGATAGTGAATCATTGGTTTATGCTTCAGGATACCAAAGTTTAAATGTTGGGAATTTTACTGCTTATGCTGTAACAGGTCTTGATCCTGAAACACAATATTTTTACCGTGTGAGAGCCGTAAACGGAACAGTTGCTACCGGAAGTTCAAATGAAATTTCAGTAACCACCAAACCGGTATCTTGTACATGGAACGGTACTGCTTGGACCAATACTACCGGACCGGATGCCGATATTGAAGCGGTTATTGCCGGTGTGTACAGTACTGCTGTTAACGGCGAGATTACCGCTAAAAAAGTAACCGTTAACTCGGGTTCTTTAACTGTTAATTCAGGAAATACTATTACTGTTGTAAATGAATTGGTAAACAATTTAACAGCTGCTGATGTGGTGGTTGAAAACAATGCCAATTTGATTCAAACGGCAGATGTTGACAATACCGGTTCAGTAACCGTTAAACGCAACAGCTCTTTGATAAAACGTTTGGATTATACGTTATGGTCTTCGCCGGTAGTGGGTCAAAATTTATTGAACTTCTCTCCGCAAACCCTTACGAATCGTTTTTATCTTTACAATTCGACTACTAACTTTTATGAATCAGTTCCTAGTCCGTCTACTACTACTTTTGATGCCGGAAAAGGCTTCTTGATTCGTGTACCTAATAACCACCCTGCGGTTACGCCAACGGCTTTTGCCGGACAATTTGTGGGTGTGCCTCATAATGGTGATTACAGCGTGACTATGCAGGATGCTGTGGCCGGTGAGCGATTCAACTTGGTTGGAAATCCTTATCCGTCACCTATTAATGCCTTATCTTTCATTGAAGATGCTAACAACAGTGGTAGCATTACCGGTACTTTATATTTCTGGAGAAAAACCAACGGTAGCGCTAATCCTAGTTATTGTACTTGGACTTCAGGAGGTTTTGTTACCAATAATGACGATCAAACCTTCGACTTAAATGATGTAATACAAACCGGTCAGGCTTTCTTTGTAGAAGCTACCGGAACGAACAACCAATTGTTATTTACCAATGCCATGCGTGCCGACAATAACGCGAACCAATTCTTCCGTAATGCGCAAACTACTACTTCAGTGGAACGCAATCGTGTTTGGTTGAATGCTACTAACGGCGCCGGTGCGTTTTCACAAACTATGATTGGCTATATGACTAATGCCTCTAACGGATTTGATGCTCAAATTGATGGTAAATATATTAACGATGGTGAGATTGCTTTGACTTCCTTATTGGGTGCCAACCCTATGGCTATCCAAGGACGTGCTTTGCCGTTTGACGCTGCCGATGTAGTGCCAATGCGTTTTAAAGCTACTACTGCCGGAACTTACACTATTGCCATAGACCATGTTGATGGAATATTTGCCAACGATCAAACTGTATTTTTGCGCGATAATGTTTTGGGGGTTACCCACAATTTAAATGATGGTGCTTATACTTTTGCAGTAGAAGCCGGTACTTTTGATAGCCGTTTTGAAGTGGTATATCAAGCTACTTTAGGTACTGATACGCCTACTTTAACTCAAAATCAAGTAGTAGTTTACGCTGCAGATGCTTCTAGTGTTACTGTTGCTACCGGTACTATAGTAATGAATAGTATTAAAGTGTTCGATATCAGAGGTCGTTTGTTAACGGAGAGCAATGCTATCAATGCTTCACAAGCCACTTTGGCTTTGCCGGCCACCAATCAAGTAGTGTTGTTGCAAATTACGGCTGTTACCGGAGAAACCATTACTAAGAAGTTCGTTAAATAAATTCACCTTACATATTTTATAAAAAAACCTGTCTGCGAAGACAGGTTTTTTTTATAGGCTTTACTTTACTGCTTTGGTCAAAGTAAAGCAATTTAAACTACCCAAAGTATAGCTTTAAATTTTATAGTTAATAATTTGTTGCTAAATTCTATCATATTGTAATATATAGACTATAAAAAACATTATATAATGTAAATAATCGATAAAAATTGCATTTTGTCGATAAAAAATTTGGTTTGTAATCTTTTTTTAATCTATTTTTGATTGTTGATTTAGCTTGAATGGGTTAGATTCTGTTCGAAAGTGGTGAAATACGTACAAAAATTGAACTTTATCGATTTTATTGCACTGCTATCGATTTTTTTTGATTCTAACTTTCATTTTAAGTCACCTTTGTCATAAAAACAAATTAATATTATTAACCTACAGAATATTATGAGAAATTTTTTAAAGATGTCCAAATCTATCAAATATGGAAATCGGTTGTTGATACTGCTGATTTTTATTTTCGGGATTAATGTTGTTCAAGCCCAGGTTACTACTCTTCAAAATTGGACTAACGTCTATGAAGGCATTAGTACATCAGCTCAAACTCCAACATTTAACATTTCGGCCGGAAGTGGTACCAGTAGATTATTGGTTGTAGCAGTGGCTTCGACTTTAAGAACTAATGGTACGAACACGGTTGCTCTATCATATGGAGGAAGATCTCTTACATTTGCTCAAGGAGATTTAACTGTAAGTAGTCGTCAACACACTGCTATTTATTATCTCGATGAAGCCAACATTGATGCTGCAAGCGGTACAACATTATCGGTAAGAGTGCAAACGAATAATAATATTGTTGAAACAAAAGTTTGGGCAGCCGTTTTTGATTATGTTGATCAAGCCTCACCTATTACTAATTCAAGAAATTTGAACAATAATACAGCTGTTACAACTTTTAATTTCGGAACTAATCTCACAATAAATTCAGGTGATCAAGCCATTATGATAGCCAACTCTTGCAGACTTGGAAATACAACGGCCAGAACATTTGATACATACACTAATTTTGACTTGATAGACGAAATAATTGCTAACTATAATACTTCAGGGACTTCAAGTGATATTGGTAACAGAATAGGAATTTTTAATTTCTCTACAGTACCAACCACAAATACAAGTTCTAATGGAGCAATTGTTTTAAGCGGTTCGTCTTTTCCGTCCATGACTGGAGTGAGCATTAATGGTTGTACTACACCAATTGTTAATGCCGGTGCTGATTTGCCGCCTATATGTCAAGGAGGAACCTCTGCCGCTTTAGGCGGTAGTATTAGCGGATCTGCCACAGGAGGCACTTGGTCTTCTAGTGTGTCGGGAGGAACTTTTACCCCCAGTGCCACAAGTTTAAACGCTACTTGGGCGCCGCCAGCCTCATTTTCAGGAACGGCTACTTTAACGTTGACCTCAACCGGTGGTTCTTGTGGAGCGGCAACAGCTTCTAAAACCCTGATTGTTAATCCTAGCCCCAATTCAGTAACAGCGTCAGCTACTGAAAATTCAATTTGTAGTGGTAATTCAACCTCTCTGTTAACTACTTTTTCTTACGCGCCTTCAAGTGCTTCTAATTCTGTTTCTCTCACAACAAGTATTCCTGACAACGATCAAACAACTGGAGCGACGTCACAAATTACTTTGCCAAATACTTGTGCTTCTGCAAATGAAGTTTCTGCTGTGACGTTAAATATTTCTCACACTTGGGTAGCTGATTTAGATATTTATCTTGTGTCTCCAAATGGAACTGAAATTCCATTATGTCTTGATAAAGGAGGAGATACTGATAATATTGTTGCAACTTTTCAAACAGGGGGTATAGGTCTACCTACAGGAAATACTTTGATTAGCACTCCGGCAAATGGTCCTTATGCACCTGAAACAGCATTTTCTACTTTTTCTGGTCCTGCAGCAGGTATTTGGACGCTACGTGTTTTTGATGATGCTTCTCAAGATACAGGGGCTTTAAATTCTTGGTCTATTACTGTAAATAGTGCAACATGTGGTGCAATGACTTACAGTTGGTCTCCTACAACCGGATTGAGTAGTTCAACTGTTGAAAATCCAACAGCATCTCCTAATGTCACAACGAATTATACAGTTACAGTAACTCCTCCTAATGGGTGTTCTGCTACATCTTCTCCTATTACGATAACTGTTACCTCACCGCCATCAGCCGGAACTTTAAGTGGTACTCAAGCGATTTGTTCGAATGGAACTACTACCTTTGGTTCTACTGTATCAGGAGGTGCTTGGACATCAGGTAATACGGCTGTAGCAACAATCAATAGTGCTACTGGAGTGGTAACGCCGGTTGCTGTCGGAACAGCTACAATGACCTATACCGTAACAGGAACAGGTGGTTGTGCGAATGCAACAGCTACGAGAACTGTTACAGTAACTGCTGCACCAACAGCAGGAACTTTAAGTGGAACACAAACGGTTTGTTCTAACGGTACAACTACATTTGCTTCAACTGTGTCTGGCGGTGCTTGGACATCAGGTAATACAGCTGTAGCTACTATCAACAGTGCTTCAGGAGTAGTAACTCCGGTTGCTGCCGGAACTGCTACAATGACCTATACCGTAACAGGGACGGGAGGTTGTGCTAATGCAACCGCTACGAGAACTGTTACAGTAACTGCTGCACCATCAGCAGGAACTTTGAGCGGTACTCAATCTGTTTGTTCTAACGGTACAACTACATTTGCTTCAACTGTGTCAGGCGGTGCTTGGACTTCGGGTAATACTGCTGTAGCTACTATTAATAGTGCTTCAGGAGTGGTAACGCCGGTTGCTGCCGGAACGGCTACAATGACCTATACCGTAACAGGGACAGGAGGTTGTGCTAATGCAACCGCTACCAGAACTGTTACAGTAACTGCTGCACCAACAGCAGGAACTTTAAGTGGAACTCAAACGATTTGTTCGAATGGTACTACTACCTTTGGTTCTACTGTATCAGGAGGTGCTTGGACATCAGGTAATACAGCTGTAGCTACTATCAACAGTGCTTCAGGAGTAGTAACTCCGGTTGCTGCCGGAACGGCTACAATGACCTATACCGTAACAGGGACAGGAGGTTGTGCTAATGCAACCGCTACCAGAACTGTTACAGTAACTGCTGCACCAACAGCAGGAACTTTAAGTGGAACTCAAACGATTTGTTCGAATGGTACTACTACCTTTGGTTCTTCTGTATCAGGAGGTGCTTGGACATCAGGTAATACAGCTGTAGCAACAATCAATAGTGCTACAGGAGTAGTAACTCCGGTTGCTGCCGGAACGGCTACTATGACATATACTGTAACAGGGACAGGAGGTTGTGCTAATGCTACTGCTACCAGAACCGTTACAGTAACCGCAGCACCATCAGCAGGAACTTTAAGTGGTACTCAAACGATTTGTTCAAATGGTACTACTACCTTTAGTTCTTCTGTATCAGGAGGTGCTTGGACTTCGGGTAATACTGCTGTAGCTACTATCAATAGTGCTTCAGGAGTGGTAACACCGGTTACTTCCGGAACAGCTACAATGACCTATACCGTAACAGGAACAGGAGGTTGTGCTAATGCTACCGCAACAAGAACAGTTACTGTGTCTCCTTTTTCAGTAGGAGGGTCGGTTTCTGGAACTGCTACAATTTGTTCCGGTGCCACTAGCGGATTGTTAACTTTATCCGGTCACACCGGTAATGTGATTCGTTGGGAAAGTGCAGTAAGTCCGTTTACCACCTGGACTCCAATTGCCAACACGGCAACAACTTACACTAGTGATGCTTTAACGCAAGAGACTAAGTTTAGAGCTGTTGTTCAAAACGGTGCTTGTGCTGAAGCTTATTCTTCTGCAGCTACTTTATCTTTCGCTTCCACTACTTGGAACGGTACGTCTTGGGTTGGTGGAGAGCCTACAGCTAATAAAGCTTTGATTATTTCGGCTAATTATACCTCACCGGGTGCTAATTATAATTTGCAAGGATGTTCTTTAACCGTTCAAAATAACGCCGTGGTTACTGTAGTGCCGCAAGATAGTGTAATTTTATCAGGCGCATTAACGGTAACTACCGGAAGTACTATGACTTTTGAAGCCCAAGCCCATTTAATTCAAAGTGGTACAACCAACTTAAATAGTGGTACTGTAATTGTGAAGGCCAATTCGTCTCCAATCAAACGTTTAGATTATACTTTGTGGTCTGCTCCGGTAGCCGGACAACAAATGCAAGCTTTTTCGCCTTTAACTTTGGCAAACCGTTTTTATAATTATGATTCTAATACTAATTTTTATACTGTTGTTACAAGTCCGTCAACCACTTCTTTTGAAACGGCTAAAGGAGTTTTAATTCGCGTGGCTAATACACACTCAGCTTCACAACCTCAATCATGGACAGGAACTTTTACCGGAGTACCAAATAGTGGTACTTATACCATTCCGTTGGCTAACTTTGGTCCCGGTAAACGCTTTACCTTAGTGGGTAATCCTTATCCGTCTCCAATGGATCCTGAGGCATTTATTACTAATCCTAATAATGCTGCTGCTATCACCGGTACTTTGTATTTGTGGCGTAAAACCAATGGTTCCAATAAGCCTTCTTACTGTACTTTCAACATGGGTGGTTTTATTTCGAATGGTGAAGAAAGAGCTAATGAAGTTGCTAACCTACCTAATCAAGTAATTCAAACCGGACAAGGATTCTTTGTGGAAGGTACCGGATCAGGTTCCGGAAATGTAGTGTTTGATAATACTATGCGCATAGACGATCATACCAACAGTTTCTTAAGAACGGCTAATACTGCCCATTCTGCTAATACTGTGGAAAGAAACAGAATTTGGTTGAATGTTACCAATGCAGCCGGAGCGTTCTCGCAAGCCATGATTGGTTATGTAACCAATGCTACTAATGGTTTCGATATGAACTACGACGGTAAATATATTAACGATGGTGAAATTGCTTTGGCTTCTGTTTTAGATGCTGAACCTTACGCTATCCAATGTAAAGCCTTGCCTTTCTCGACTTCTGATGTGATTCCGATGCAGTTTACTGCTACTACAGCCGGTACTTACAGTATAGCTGTGGATAGAGTAGATGGTTTGTTTGCTTCAGGACAAGCGGTATATTTAAGAGATACTGTAACCGGTACGGTTCATAATTTATCCGATGGTGCTTACTCGTTTGCTACTGAATCGGGTACTTTTAACGCTCGTTTTGAAGTAGTATTCCAAGCGTCAACTTTAGGGGTTACAGATCCGGTGTTGACTGAGAACCAAGTGGTTATCTACAAAACGCCATCTAACGAGATTTCCATCAATACAGGAAACTTTGTAATGGACCATGTAATGATTTACGATTTGGCAGGTCGCTTGTTGTTCCAACAAAAAGACATTAACAATAGTCAAGCTTTAATTAAGGTTGGTTTTGCTACCGAAGTATTGTTGGTGAAGATTAAAACCCAAGACGGTAAATCGGTAACTAAAAAAGTATTGTTTCCAAGAACAACGCTCAGAAAAGACCTTAAAATCTCAACTATTCAAGTGGCTGAAGACGAATAATCAGAATTTATTATACCATAAAAACCACTCAACTGAGTGGTTTTTTTTATGGTTAATGATAAAAATGGTTTTATGGATGTTATTAGTTAAACTTAATTATAAAAAAATAGTTGTCATATAAAACAAAAAAACCATCTGAAAAGATGGTTTTTTTTATTTTAGTTTTAAAAGTCTTTTGTTTGGGAAAGGAACTAATTTGATTTCTGTGTTTTCTTAAAAGAATAAAACCCCATAAGCAAACCTAAAACTATCATAACTATAAGATAAGTATTTATCGGTGTCGCTGGCGGGTCGCCTCCTCCTAATTCACCTCCTCCGGTATCATCACCAGGTCCGGCAAAAGCTGTTATATCAGCGAAAACCAAAAAGGCCAGCAAATATATTTTTGATAAGTGTTTCATAGTCATTTTATTTCAGATGGTAAATATAGCAATCATTTTTAAACTTAAAAAATTTATCCGATAAAATTCAGGTTATCAATCGAATTCAGAAGTAAAGAATAATTTTACATTCGGGAATTTACTCTGCGTCATTTGAATGGTAAATTCCGAGTCTGCCAAGAATACCAATTGTCCGTATTTATCATGCGCCAAAAACTTTTGCTTGATGCGCTTGAATTCTTTAAACTCTTCGCTTTTTGGGTCGTTCGGTTTTACCCAGCAAGCCTTGTGAACCGGGAAGTTTTCATAACTGCATTTGGCGCCGTATTCGTGCTCCAAACGGTATTGAATTACTTCGTATTGCAATGCACCAACCGTACCGATAACTTTTCGGTTGTTCATTTCTAAGGTGAACAATTGTGCTACACCTTCGTCCATTAATTGATCAACACCTTTGTCCAATTGTTTGGCTTTGAGCGGGTCGGCATTGTTAATGTAACGGAAATGCTCCGGTGAAAAACTCGGAATACCTTTAAAGCTCATCATTTCACCTTCAGTCAAAGTGTCACCGATTTTGAAATTACCTGTGTCGTGTAAGCCTACAATATCGCCGGGATATGAAATATCTACAATTTCTTTCTTCTCGGCAAAAAAAGCATTCGGACTCGAAAACTTTAAATTTTTATTCAATCGAACATGGGTGTAAGGCTTGTTTCTTTCAAAAGTTCCCGATACAATTTTTACGAAAGCCAAACGGTCGCGGTGTTTCGGATCCATATTGGCGTGTATTTTAAAGACAAAGCCGCTCATTTTTTCTTCTTCCGGATGTACTAAACGGGTTTCCGATTCTTTCGGTCTTGGGGAAGGCGCAATTTGGACAAAGCAATCCAATAGTTCTCTAACCCCGAAATTGTTCAAAGCCGATCCGAAAAACACCGGTTGTAAATCGCCGTTCAAATAAGCTTCACGGTCAAAAGCCGGATAAACTTCATCTATTAATTCCAATTCTTCTCGCAGTTTAACCGCCGGTTTCTCGCCTATAATTTTTTCTAATTCCGGACTATTGATGTCGGAAAAAGCAATAGTGTCTTCAATATTTTTTCTACTGTCGCCGCTAAACAGATTGATGTTTTGCTCCCAAATATTGTAAATTCCTTGGAAGTCATAACCCATACCGATAGGGAAACTCAACGGCGTAACGCTCAGTTTGAGTTTTTGTTCTACTTCATCCATCAAGTCAAAAGCATCTTTTCCTTCACGGTCGAGTTTGTTAATGAAAACAATCATCGGAATGTTTCTCATTCGGCAAACTTCCACCAATTTTTCGGTTTGTTCCTCAACCCCTTTGGCTACGTCAATTACCACAATTACGCTGTCTACAGCCGTTAGGGTTCTGAAAGTGTCCTCGGCAAAATCTTTGTGTCCCGGAGTATCGAGTATGTTGATTTTCTTGTCTTGATAGTTGAATGCCAAAACCGATGTGGCCACCGAAATCCCTCTTTGGCGCTCTATTTCCATGAAATCGGAAGTAGCTCCTTTTTTGATTTTGTTGTTTTTAACGGCACCAGCTTCTTGGATAGCACCTCCGAAAAGCAATAATTTTTCCGTCAAGGTCGTTTTACCGGCATCGGGGTGCGAAATAATACCGAATGTTCTGCGACGTTGTATTTCTTTTAAAAAACTCATGAATTTTTGATAAATGGTTTGCAAAAATACTATTATTTACTCAGAATTCGAGCTCCTAATCTTTCGGAGTTTTTTTTCTTCTGAAATGACCCTAAAATTCTGTTAATAAAATTTTGTTAATAGTCAGCGCTATACTTGTATAATGTGTTTGAATTGTTACTTTTGTTGATTGTTACCACTATAAAATGATTCGTTCAAGATGTGGCAACGAAATCAAAAATTTAATGCTGATTTTACAAAGAAACAAAGACCTATGAGTATAAAACCGTTTTTTTTAGGATTGTTCCTGTTGGTGGCTGCGGCCGGTTTCGGGCAAACCAACACCAAAGAAGTTTTGTTTACCATCAATGATAAAGCATACGATACTGATGAGTTTGCAAGGGTTTACAAGAAAAACTTAGACTTGGTGAAAGACGAATCTCAAAAAGATTTAAACCAATACTTAGAACTTTTTATCGGTTACAAATTAAAAGTAAACAAGGCGTATAAATTAGGGTTGCAAAACAGTGCTAAATACCAAGCCGAGTTGAAATCGTACCGAAATCAATTGGCTAAAAACTATTTTAACGATACCAAGATTACCGAAGCCTTAATCGAAGAAGCTTATAATCGATTGCAAAAAGAAGTCAGAGCGTCTCATATTTTAATCTTAGTTGACGAAAATGCGACACCCGAAGACACGCTAAAAGCCTATAAAAAAATTGAAGATATTGCCAAAAGAGCTAATAACGGTGAAGACTTTGCGGTTTTAGCGGAGCAGTTTTCCGAAGACCCGTCGGCCAAAGAAAACAAAGGTGACTTGGGATATTTTACGGCTTTCAGAATGGTATATGGTTTTGAAAATGCCGCTTACAACACTGCTAAAGGCAAAGTTTCTAAAATCACCCGCACTCGTTTTGGTTACCACATTGTAAAGGTCAATGACATCAGGCCTAACAGAGGCGAGGTTACGGTGGCACACATTATGATTTTAAAAGCGAAACCGGAAGATGCTGACCAAGGCAAACCGGAAAAAACCATCAACGAGATTTACCAAAAAATCCAACAAGGCGAAAAGTTCGAAGACTTAGCCAAACAATTTTCAGAAGACAAATCCTC
This sequence comes from Flavobacterium sp. FEMGT703F, assembly GCA_002786385.1. GTDB lineage: Bacteria > Bacteroidota > Bacteroidia > Flavobacteriales > Flavobacteriaceae > Flavobacterium > Flavobacterium cheonhonense. The sequence goes on along the minus strand of PGCN01000012.1, from coordinate 122,073 downwards.
TTCACCCAAAGGCGGATTGCTGAGTAAATTCGGATCGGGTCAACTTAGCTCAGAGGAGTTCGAAGAAGTAGCCTTTTCTCTGGCCAAGCCTAACGATATCTCTAAACCATTTCAATCAGAATTCGGATGGCATATCGTGAAGTTAATCGAAAAACATCCGATTCGTACCATGTCTGAAATGAAAATGGAATTGGAAAATAAAATCGGTAAAGATGATCGTTCCAAAAAAATAACGGCTTCACTTAACGAGAAACTCAGAAAAAAATACACTTATAAAAAAGATACTAAAGTTTACGCTCAATTGGCTAAATGGATTACTCCTGATTTTTACGAATCAAAATGGTCGCAACCGGAAGCTGCCAAAGATTATACCGGTATATTATTAACCATCAATGCTAAAAAAATTGAAGGTAAGAAGTTCTTGGATTTTGTAGACAAAAAGCAAAAAGCCGGTCTTAAAGTAAAACCGCTATCTCTTTTAATTGATCAACTTTATGAACAATTTTTGGATGAGCAATTGACGTCTTATTATGATGAAAATTTAGAGACAGAGTTTCCTGATTTTGCCTATGTGATGGACGAATACCGCGATGGTTTGCTGTTGTTTGATTTAATGGAAAAAGAAATTTGGGAACGTGCTAAGACTGATACGGTAGGTTTACAAGGTTTTTACAATTCGACCAAATTCAACCACATGTGGAAAAATAGGGTTGAAGCCACTATCTTGTCTTCCACCAAAATGGAAACCATCAAGAAAGCCTTGGCTTTGTTGAAAAAGAATACGGATCCGCAAGCGATTAAAGACAAGCTTAATGTTGACAATGTAGTTAATATTATGGCCAACACCGGTAAGTTTGAAGAAGGCAACAGTGCCTTGCCGAAAGCTACCAAGTTTGAAGTAGGTATTTCGGATATCTTTAAAGAAGGAGAATATTATTTTGTGGTGAAAGTCGACAAAGTGTTGCCGGCAGCAGTGAAAACCTTAGACGAGTGTCGCGGTAAATTGGTTAACGAATACCAACAATATTTAGAACAAAGATGGGTAGATGACTTGAAGCAAGAATTCAACGTGAAAGTCAACCAAGACGTCTTTGAGCGTGTTAAAAAACAGTTGCATCCCTAAATGATCAGAAGTAGTTTTTTTTTACTCTTATGTTTGTTCGCTTCTTGTAATTATTTCAAGCCTGAACAAAAACCGGAATCGATTGCCAGAGTCGGAAAGAGCTACTTGTACAAAAGTGATATTGCTACGCTGGTTCCGGCAGGAACGTCTAAAGCCGACAGTATTCTTTTGGTTCGGGATTTTATCAATCGATGGGCGAGTCAAAAACTTCTGATTGAAGCAGCTGAGCGCAACTTGAGCGATAAGAAGAAAAGCGAGTACAATGCTTTAATCAAGCAATATAAAATAGATTTGTACACCAAGGCTTATATCGAAGAAGTCGTAAAAAATACGGTTGATACTTTGGTGAATGAGGACGAATTAAAGGCCTATTACAAAGAGAATAGAGAAAATTTTAAAACCAACGGTACCTTAGTCCGCCTGCGGTTTATCAATGTTGCCAAAGATAATCCACGCTTTGCCACCATTAGAAATAAGTTCTTTAATTATAGTAAGAAAGACAAAAAGTTCTGGGATACCTACGCGTTACAGTTTAAAAGTTTCGCTATGAATGATTCGGTTTGGGTCGATTTGAGCCAGGTGTATTACAAACTCCCGGTGATCAATCCAGACAACAGAGATGAAATCATCAGACCCGGAAAAAAAGCAGAAATACAATCGAACGACGATGTCTATCTGATAAAAATAACCAATGTGATTGATAAAAATCAAGTGTCACCATTTGAATACATCAAACCCATCTTAAAGGAAGTTATCCTGAACAAAAGAAAATTAGAATTAATAAAGCAGTTTGAAAAAGAAATTACCGATGATGCCATTAAAAACAATGATTATGAAATATATAAATAACCAACTGGCTATAGCCGTTTTAGCGGTGATTTGTTCCGTTGGCGCTGTCAATGCACAAGAAATTATCAAAGACAGCATTAAACCCAAACCACAAGCCGGTCCAACCAAAAAATTAAAGGTAGACGGCATTATTGCTACTGTAGGCGATTATTTGGTTTTGGATTCCGATATTGATAAAGCTTATTTGGAGTTGGCCAGTCAAGGTCAATCTACCAAAGACATCAGTCGTTGTCAAATGTTAGGCGGTTTGTTAGAAGACAAATTGTACGCTCACCAAGCCATACAAGACAGTATAGTGGTAAAAGACGAGGAAGTAAAGGAGAAAATGAGCGAGCAAATTGCTTATATGGTGGAGCAATTAGGTTCTATGGAAAAAGTAATCCAGTATTTCAAAAAAGATACGGAAGACGATTTCAGAACAGATTTGTTCGATATTATCAAAACCAATAAGCTTTCGGGTGAAATGCGCAGAAAAATTGTAGATGCTGTAGAAATTACGCCGGAAGAAACCCGAACTTTCTTCAAATCGATTCCGCAAGACGAATTGCCGGTTTTCGGTGCTGAAATGGAAGTGGCTCAAATTGTGATTATCCCAAAAATTACGGATGAAGAAAAACAACGTGTGATTCGCCGACTCAAAGAAATTAAAGCAGAGGTGTTGGCCGGTGCCAGCTTTAAAACCAGAGCCGTTATTTATACCGACGACCGTGCATCGGCTTCTAGCGGTGGATTTTATAAAATCAACAGAAAGACACAGTTTGTGAAAGAATTTAAAGATGTGGCTTTTAGTTTGGGCGAAGGTGAAATTTCAGAACCTTTCGAAACCGAATATGGATACCACATCATTATGGTAGAAAAAATCAGAGGTCAAGAAGTTGAGTTGCGTCATATTTTAATGATGCCGAAAGTGTCCGACCAAGCTCTAAAAGACGCCCGTGAGAAAATTATAGCCATCAAATCTCGCATCGAAAAAGGTGAGCTTACTTTTGCTGAAGCGGCTCGAACTTTGTCTGATGAGAAAGAAACCCGAGCCAATGGCGGAACTTTGATCAATCCGAAAACCCAAGATACACGTTTCGAATTGACCAAAATGGATCCAACCTTGTACAGTGAAGTGTCTAACTTGAAAGATGGCGCCATCACGGCTCCGATTTTAGATGACGATCCGAGAAGTGGGAAAAAATACAAAATCATAACCGTAACCAACCGTATCAATGAGCATACTGCGGATTACGCCAAAGATTATATCAAAATCAAAGATTTAGCGCTCAAAGAAAAGCAAATCAAAGCCATTGCCAAATGGACCGATGAGAAAATCAAAGAAACCTACATCAAAATCAATGGAGAATACAGAGATTGTTTGTTTCTCAATAATTGGTTGAAAAAATAGTGTCTTGGTTAAATTTTAATGTAACTTGTACTTGTTAAACTAATTCCTAACAGCATAAATTCGAAATCTAATGTCTGATGTAGCTGCCATTCAAAATTTAGTTCAAAAAAGAATTGAACTCAAGAAGGAAATCTCCAAAATTATTGTAGGTCAGGAAGACGTAGTCGACCAGATTTTGTTGAGTATATTTTCCGGCGGACACGCTTTGTTAGTCGGCGTTCCCGGTTTGGCCAAAACCTTAATGGTCAACACCATTTCGCAAGCTTTGGGATTGGATTTCAAACGCATACAGTTTACACCCGATTTGATGCCTTCCGATATTTTAGGAAGTGAAATTTTAGACGAAAACCGTCAGTTCAAGTTCATCAAAGGACCAATCTTTGCCAATATCATTTTGGCTGATGAAATCAACAGAACACCACCGAAAACGCAAGCTGCTTTGCTCGAAGCCATGCAGGAGCGTTCGGTAACCATAGCCGGTCAGAACTATAAATTGTCCTTGCCGTATTTTGTATTGGCTACCCAAAACCCAATTGAGCAAGAAGGCACTTATCCATTACCGGAAGCGCAATTAGACCGTTTTATGTTTGCCATTAAATTGGATTATCCAACCTATGAAGAGGAAGTACAAGTGGTGAAAAGTACCACCAGCGATGCTAAGGCTACTATTAATGCTTTGTTTACCGCCCAGGAAATCATAGACTTCCAGCATTTAATTCGTCGCGTTCCCGTAGCCGACAATGTAATTGAATACGCGGTGACTTTGGTAGGCAAAACCCGTCCGAAAAGCAACTTGGCTTCTGAATACGTAAACAATTATTTGGATTGGGGTGCCGGACCGCGTGCTTCGCAAAACCTGATTTTGGCAGCCAAAGCTCATGCTGCTTTTAATGGTAAATTTTCGCCGGATATAGAAGATGTAAAAGCAGTCGCTACCGGCATTTTGCGTCACAGAATCATCAAAAACTACAAAGCCGACGCGGAAGGAATTACAGAAGAGCAAATCATCAGTAAATTATTGTAATCGGGATTTAGTATTTTATTACATTTAATCAATGAATAAAATAGTAAACCAACATTCCGACACTCATAGAATCTTCGGACTCGACCTAATGCGAGCCAATGCCATACTGATGGTGGTAATAGGGCATTGCGCATGGATAGTGCCCGAAAACGATAGCTTGTTATTTCAATTGTTGGAGTTGTCCGGGTTTTTAGGTGTGGAGATTTTCTTTGTCTTGAGTGGTTTTCTTATCGGTAAAATTCTCTACCAATTGTACCTGAAATCTGATTTCAGTTTGGCCACGGTTTTTTATTTTCTCAAACGAAGATGGTTCCGAACGCTACCGAATTATTTTCTGGTCTTAGTACTCAATTTACTTATCGCTTCCATTGTTGGTTATGCTGCTTTGTCTTGGTGGAAGTATTTTTTCTTTTGGCAAAATCTCCATACCACCATGTTGCCGTTTTTTCCGGAATCCTGGAGCTTATCAGTAGAAGAATTTGCCTATCTTACGTTGCCTTTCTTTTTGTTGATTTCAGGTAGTTTTATTAAGCCTAAAAATAAATCACTATTTTTCTTAGGATCGGTACTGGTGCTGATTGTAATTTTCTTTTGTGCCAAAATCGGCTATCATATTACCACTCAAAACACCACTTTAACCCAATGGAACTTGTCGCTAAAAGCGGTAGTGATTTACCGTTTGGATAGCATTTTTATCGGTGTTTTGTGCAGTTGGCTTTTTTATCAATTCGAACTGCTTTGGAAAAAATATCAGGTGTTGGTGATGGGAATCGGGACGTTGCTTTTCTTTTTTCAGTTTTTCGTAATCGGTTATTTGGGTTGGGGAATTGAAACACATCCGTGGTTGTGGAACGTCATATATTTGCCTTTATTGTCTCTAGCTGTGGCTTGTTTTTTACCTTTTTTGTCGGAGTGGAAAAGCAGCCAATTGTTTTGGGAAAAACCCATCGTTTGGCTCAGCAAAATATCGTATTCTATGTATTTGCTTCACTACAGCGTTATTTTGCTGTTGATGAAGCAATACCTTTCCTATGATGCTCAAAATCTTTTTCAAGTAGCCGTTTTTATTTTCGGCTATTTGACAATGACCTTAGTTTTGAGTCATTTACTTTATCGTTTCTACGAATTACCATTGATGAATTTGAGGGATAAAAATTAATAATTGCCAATTTATGACTTTTAAAATACGTTATTGTTAAAAAAGAAGTGTCAAAAATTACGATTCCTTAAAATGGTCGTTTGGCGCAACATATTTTGGTAAAAACTTTCCAGAAGTATAACGTTTTCGTAAATTTGCGAGGCAAACAAATTAACCAAATTTATTATGGCTTTTGATATTGAAATGATTGAAAAAGTGTACGCTAACATGGCGGCTCGTGTAGACAAAGCGCGAGAGTTGGTTGGGCGTCCGCTTACCTTATCTGAAAAGATTTTATATTCGCATTTATGGGAAGGAACACCTTCTCAATCGTTTACCCGCGGAAAAGATTATGTTGATTTTGCTCCTGATAGAGTAGCTTGTCAAGATGCTACTGCTCAAATGGCTTTGTTGCAATTTATGCATGCCGGAAAAAGCAAAGTAGCTGTGCCAACAACGGTACACTGTGATCACTTAATCCAAGCTAAAGTTGGTGCTAAAACCGATTTGGCTGTTGCTAATACCCAATCCAAAGAAGTATTCGACTTTTTGTCGTCTGTATCTAACAAATACGGAATCGGGTTCTGGAAACCGGGTTCAGGAATTATCCACCAAATCGTTTTAGAAAATTATGCGTTCCCGGGCGGAATGATGATTGGTACCGATTCACACACGGTTAATGCCGGTGGTTTGGGTATGTTGGCCATTGGTGTTGGTGGTGCCGATGCTGTAGACGTAATGTCGGGCATGTCATGGGAGTTGAAATTCCCTAAATTAATCGGTGTAAAATTGACCGGAAAATTAAACGGTTGGACTGCGCCAAAAGACGTAATCTTAAAAGTAGCTGATATTTTGACTGTAAAAGGCGGAACTGGTGCTATTGTTGAATATTTCGGAGAAGGTGCTACTTCTATGTCGTGTACCGGAAAAGGAACCATTTGTAATATGGGTGCCGAAATCGGAGCCACTACTTCCACTTTCGGTTACGACGATTCTATGAGAAGATACTTAGCTGCTACCGGTCGTCAAGATGTGGTAAATGCTGCTGATAAAGTAGCTTCTTACTTAACTGCCGATGCCGAAGTGTATGCTAATCCTGCCGATTACTTCGACCAATTAATCGAAATTAATTTATCTGAATTAGAACCACATATCAATGGACCTTTCACGCCGGACAGAGGGACGCCTGTGTCTAAAATGAAAGAAGAAGCTACTGCAAACGGATGGCCGTTAAAAGTAGAGTGGGGATTAATCGGTTCTTGTACTAACTCTTCTTACGAAGATATGGCGCGTGCTGCTTCTATTGTAGAGCAAGCCGTAGCACACGGAATCACACCTAAATCGGAATTCGGAATCAATCCGGGTTCTGAGCAAATTCGTTATACTATCGAAAGAGACGGTATCATTGCCACTTTCGAAAAAATGGGCACTAAAGTGTTTACCAATGCTTGTGGTCCATGTATCGGACAATGGGACAGAACAGGTGCAGATAAAGGAGAGAAAAACACCATTGTTCACTCGTTCAACAGAAACTTTTCTAAACGTGCCGACGGAAATCCAAATACACACGCGTTTGTGACTTCACCGGAAATGGTAGCTGCTTTGGCTATCTCGGGAGATTTGTCTTTCAATCCAATCACCGATACGTTATTAAACGATAAAGGGGAAGCCGTAAAATTAAATCCGCCTACGGGTGACGAATTGCCAACCAGAGGTTTTGATGTAGAAGATGCCGGTTTCCAAGCACCAGCGGCTGATGGTTCATCAGTGGAAGTTGTGGTTTCGCCTACGTCTGATCGTTTACAATTGTTAGCGCCATTTGAAGCTTGGGACGGGAAAAATATTTCAGGTGCCAAGTTGTTAATCAAAGCGTTTGGCAAATGTACTACCGACCACATTTCAATGGCCGGACCTTGGTTGCGTTTCCGCGGACACTTGGACAATATTTCCAACAATATGTTGATTGGAGCGATTAATGCTTTCAATCAAGAAGCCAATAAAGTGAAAAACCAATTGAACGGTGCTTACGATGCTGTTCCTGCAGTACAAAGAGCTTACAAAGCTGCCGGAGTGCCTTCTATAGTAGTAGGAGATCACAATTACGGAGAAGGTTCGTCTCGTGAACATGCTGCGATGGAGCCACGTTTCTTGGGTGTAAAAGCGGTATTGGTAAAATCATTTGCGCGTATCCATGAAACCAACTTGAAAAAACAAGGTATGTTGGCCTTGACTTTCGCCAACGAAGCCGATTACGACAAAATTCAAGAAGACGATACCATCAACTTCTTAGATTTAACCGAATTTGCTCCGGGCAAACCGTTAACGTTAGAGTTTGTTCATGCAGATGGTTCTAAAGATACCATCTTGGCCAACCACACGTACAACGAAAGCCAGATTGGTTGGTTCGTAGCCGGTTCAGCCTTGAACTTAATTGCTGCGGGTAAAGCCTAAGCTATTCATTACTGAATATAAAAAAAGCTCAACTAAATAAATGTTGAGCTTTTTTATTATGCTTTCTTTTGATAAATCTCTTTAAGTCCGGAACACCATTGTACGCTTTCATAGTAAAAGTCGACTGTGGTTAGGTTGTCTTTCTTTTTGATGACGCATTTTCCGGTAACATCGGCCTCCGAACCAAATACGGTAACCGTTTTGTTGTTTTCTAATTTTCGGTCCAAGTACATCTCGTAAATTCGGGTCGCAATTTCTTGGCGGATGGTGAATTTAGAATTAAATGTACTGATGATTACAGTGCCGTTTTTGTTGCGCGCCACATATTCCATTCCGTTGTGACCATAGTTGTAGGTTGTTACTTTTGGCTCCTCATTGGAGAACGCAAAACAAGTCAGAATTGACAAGCTCAAAATTAATTTTTTCATAAGCAGGTTGTAGGGCGTTGTTTTTGGAAGGCGAAAAATAGTAAATATTTTTCTAAAACCTAATTTTATTAACGATTTATATGCTTATTAACAAAAAAATCTCGTTTAACCCTACCGGACAAACGAGATTTTTGAAGGAATTAATAATTACTATTAATAATAAGTATAGCGTCTTACTTTAGCAATGTATTTGGCCAAACGAATTACTTGGTGGCTGTAGCCGTATTCGTTGTCATACCAAACATACAATACGATGTTTTTTCCGTCTCCGGAAACTATCGTGGCATTGCTGTCAAAAATAGACGGGGCAGAAGTGCCTACAATATCTGAAGACACTAATTCGTTATTTAAAGAATATTTGATTTGTTCTACCAATTCGCCTTCTAAAGCGTATTTGCGCATGATACCGTTTACTTCCTCGATGGAAGTTTCTTTGCCTACTTCTAAATTAAGTACTACTAAGGAACCATTGGGTACAGGAACACGAATCGCATTAGAAGTTAACTTTCCGGCCAAACTCGGCAAGGCTTTCGCTACGGCGCTTCCGGCACCGGTTTCGGTAATTACCATATTCAAGGCAGCGGCACGACCACGACGGTATTTTTTGTGCATGTTATCCACCAAGTTTTGGTCGTTGGTATAGGCATGGATAGTTTCCAAATGCCCTTTTACTACCCCAAGTGTTTCTTCAACAGCAGCTAAAATAGGCGTGATGGCATTGGTGGTGCAAGAAGCAGCAGAATAAATATTTACTTCATCCGGATTGTAATCGTTGTGGTTAACGCCGTAAACAATATTCGGAACGCCTTTACCCGGAGCAGTAAGCAATACTTTGTCAACGCCTTTTGAAGTTAGATGGCGTTTTAAAGCTTCTTCTGTAGTGAAAGCACCGGTATTGTCAATCACCAGCGCCTCATTAATACCGTATTGGGTATAATCAATTTCTTCCGGACCGGCCGCTGTGATAATGTGTACCGTAGTACCGTTGATGATTAAGGCATTGTTTTCTACATCGGCTTGAACAGAACCTTCAAAGTCGCCATGAACCGAATCGTAGCGCAATAACGAAGCTCTTTTTTCCAATGAAGAAGCATCATTGCGGTCACGAGTTACAATAGCGCGCAAACGAAGTTGTTGTCCTTTTCCGATTTTACTCATCATCTCACGAGCTAACAAACGACCGATACGACCAAAACCGTACAATACCACATCTTTCGGTTGGATATTTTTAGAGTTTTTGGCATTCTTCAATTTGTCAATCACAAATGCACGAGCATCGTGGTATTTGTTGTCTTCTAAATGGTATTCGTAAGTTAGTTTTCCGATGTCGATACGAGATGGCGGTAAGTCTAAGTTTAAAATCGCTCTCGCAATTTCCACCGAGTCAAAAACATTGATAGGCTTTTGTACAAATTCACCCGCATATTCGTGTAAATTGATGATGTCACTCACGTTGCGGTCGATCAATTGGTTTCTGAAAAGTACCAATTCGATGGATTTGTCGTACCACAAATCGCTAATGATTTTGATGAATTCTACTCCTGCTTTTCGTCTGTCGGCTTGGAACGATAATTCCTTCTCGTACAAATTGTTGCTGCTCATAAAAAGAAAATGTTTAGTTGTGTTTTATAAATTTAACCTATTTGTAAAAGACTTGTAGGTCTTAGGTGGCGCAAAAGTATAAAATACCAATGTGTTACGAAAACGATTTCGTAACTTTTTAACATAAAAAAAACCAACCTTGAACTAAGGCTGGTTTTTCAGAAAAATAAGTAAGATGATTTTGTGTTTAGATGATAATTTGTATCACTTGTCCCAATCGGTTAATCATTTGGATGCTGACACTTTGGTTTTCGTCTTTTCGATTTAAGAACTTTGAAATAGTTTCCAAATCGGTTGCTTTTACATTGTCTACAGATAAAATAATATTGCCTTTAAGTTGGTCATAGTAAGGTTTTAAATTGTCGTTGTTGATTTCTTTGATGCGAACGCCGTAGTCTATTCTGAATTTTTTCTTGTCGGCATTGTCGATGTCTTCCAACTCTAAACCTTTAAATTCTCTGATGAAAATATCATTTTTAAGCAAAGTTACCCAGGCTGTTTTGGTCTCATCATCTCTAACAAAAGTTACTTGAACTCTGTCGTTTGGTCGTTTGGTGTTGATATAACCGGTCAATTCAGCAAAGGAGCTTATTTTTTGATTGTCTAATTTTTTGATGATATCTCCTTTGCGCAATCCGGCTTTTTCCGCTCCTGAGTTTTTGGTTATGTTGTTAATGTAGAAACCTTCGGTGTCTTTGATGCCTAATTCGTTAGAAGCTTTGCTGTTCAATTCGTTGCCTTCCACACCTAAAATACCACGTTGTACACCGCCAAATTCCATAATATCTTCAATAATTTTTCGGGTGATGTTGGAAGGAACCGCAAAAGAATAGCCGGTATAGCTTCCGGTAGGCGAGGAAATCATGGTGTTGATTCCGATTAACTCGCCGCGTGTATTCACTAAAGCACCACCACTATTTCCGGGATTCACAGCGGCATCGGTTTGGATAAACGATTGGATGCTGTTGCGGTTGTCTAAATTTCTGGCTTTGGCCGAAACAATTCCTGCAGTCACCGTGGAGTTTAAGTTATAAGGATTTCCTACCGCCAAAACCCATTCGCCTACTTTAACCTGATCAGAATCGGCAAAAGTAGAATACGGTAATTTTTCATCGGCATTGATTTTTAGTAAGGCAATATCCATCTTTGAATCGGTACCGATGAGTTTGGCTTTATACGATTTGTTGTTGTTCAAAGTCACTTCTAATTCAGTGGCATCTTTAATCACGTGATTGTTGGTGACGATATAGCCGTCTTCGGAAATGATAACACCCGAACCTGTGCCGATTTGTTCTTGTTGTTGGCCGCCGCGTTGTCCGTAGAATAACTCCATAATCGGATTGGAAACTGTTCTGATGGAAACATTTTTAACGTGAACAACGGTATGAACAGCGGCTTCAGCAGCTTCCGTAAAGTCGACCGCTTCGCCTGATAAACCAACATTTCTTCCGTAGGAACCGGACGCCGTTGTAACTATACCTTCTTTTCCGTTATGATCAAATAATAATTTATACGCTCCCAAAGTAGTAGCTCCGCTCAATAAAGAAACTAAAAATAAACTCGATATTCTTCTCATTGTTTTACGGTTTTTAAGTTATCCAGAGTAAAATTAAAAAGTTTCATTTTCGTTGTCAATACCCTTTAACGGTCGTTTAACAATTTTTAAGTCAATCTTAAATTTTGCTATATTTGTGGTACTTATCTAGGCTATGAAAATCAATTTTAACAAATACGAAGGCACCGGGAACGACTTTGTCATGATTGACAATCGCGAAAACTTATTTCCCAAAAACGATGTGACGCTGATTGAAAAGTTGTGTGACCGTCGTTTCGGTATAGGTGCGGACGGACTTATATTATTAGAGCAAGATGCGGATGCTGATTTTCGCATGGTTTACTATAATTCCGACGGGAACGAAAGTTCGATGTGCGGTAACGGCGGTCGATGTTTGGTTGCTTTTGCCCAAAGTTTGCAAGTCATTCAAAACGATACCAATTTTATTGCTACCGACGGACCGCATCACGCTACTGCTTTTGAAAATGGATTGGTTTCTTTGGGAATGAAAGCGGTAAGCGAAGTGCACATCAAAGAAGATTATATATTTCTCAATACCGGTTCACCACATCATGTTACTATGGTGGAAGATTTGGTGCATTTTGATGTGAAAACCGAAGGCGCTAAAATTCGCTATTCCGACTTATACGGAAAACCGGGAAGTAATGTGAATTTTGTCAAGCAACTGTCAGAAAATCATTTTGCGTTGCGAACCTACGAACGCGGGGTAGAAGATGAAACTTTGTCCTGCGGAACAGGCGCCACAGCGGTAGCTATTGCGATGCATGCTACGGGTAGAACCAATGCCCATCATATTTATTTAGAGGTGCAAGGCGGAAAATTAGAAGTCTCTTTCGTGAAAGAAAACAATCAATACAGTAATGTTTTTTTGAAAGGTCCGGCCACCTTTGTGTTTAGTGGAACCATCGAAATCTAAGTTGTATGATAACACTAAAGGGAAGTAAAATTTATTTGCGCGCGCTTGAACCCGAAGATTTGGAGTTTGTGTATGCCGTAGAAAATAACGAAGCCATTTGGGAAGTCAGCAACACCCAAACGCCTTACAGCAGGTTTCTTATTCGTCAGTATTTAGAGAATGCCCATCAGGATATTTATGAAGCCAAGCAATTGCGTTTGGGCATTTGTAAAAATAACTCGGCTGACGCGATTGGTTTGATTGATTTGTTCGATTTCGATCCTAAAAACAAACGTACGGGTGTCGGCATTATTATCCAAGACGAAAATGACCGTCACTCGGGTTACGGCAAAGAAGCTTTGGGTTTAGTGATTGATTATGCTTTTAACCAATTACAGTTGCATCAATTGTACGCTAATATCAGTACCGAAAATTCGGCGAGTCTATCGCTTTTTACTACCTTTGGGTTTGAAAAAATAGGGGTAAAGAAGGATTGGAATTTTACTCGAAATCGCTTTCATGACGAAGCCCTTTTTCAATTAATTAAAAAATAAATCTAAAAACAGTTTCGGTTTTGAACAAAAGTAAAATCTTTAAAATCACAGCGGCCGTTGGCGTATTGGTCGTTTTATTAGTATATATCAAATTCTTTACATCCAATACTACTTTTGACAAAGAAGAAGTTTATGTGGAAATCCCAACCGGTTCCAAATACGATGAGGTGCAAAAAATCATTTCACCTTATGTAACAAATATGTCCGATTTTGAGTTTATTGCCCAACTTCGGTCTTATCCGGATAATGTTAAACCGGGAAGATTTTTGTTAAAAAAAGGAATGAGTGCTTTTCAATTGGTTAGCGCCATGCGAAGAAATGTGCCGGTTAAATTGGCCTTTAACAACCAAGAACGATTGGAGAATTTATGCGAACGCATCAGTTCGCAAATAGAACCTGATACCACAAAATTGTTGGCGACTTTCCGCGATAGTATCTTTTTGCAAAAGAATGGTTTTACTAAAGAGACTGTTTTTGCGATGTTTTTGCCCAACACTTACGAGTTCTATTGGAATGTTTCGGCGGAAAAATTCAGAGATAAAATGTTGGAAGAGTACAATCGTTTTTGGACCAAAGAGCGATTGGCTAAGGCAACCGAATTGAACATGACGCCAGTGCAAGTAATTACTTTGGCTTCGATTGTTCACAAAGAAACCGTTAAGAAAAGCGAACGTCCAACAGTGGCCGGTGTGTATTTGAATCGCTTAAAAGACGGGATGAAATTACAAGCCGATCCAACAGTGATTTACGCTTTAAAGTTGCGTGACAACGATTTTGAGCAGGTTATCAAACGCGTATTGTACAACGATTTGTTTATCGCTTCTCCCTATAATACTTACCAAAACGAAGGATTACCACCCGGGCCAATCGCCATGCCGGATATCGATGCTATTGATGCTGTATTGAATGCCGAAAAACACAATTATTTGTATTTCTGCGCCAGCGTTGAACGTTTTGGTTATCATGAATTTGCCGCTACTATGGCGCAACATGATGTAAATGCCAAAAAATATGCCGATTGGTTGAACGCTCAAGGCACCAAGCGATAGTTTTTGAAACACAAGTTTTACATACTGTGTTGGCTTTGTTGCACTTCCTTTCTTTGGGGACAAAAAGGATTGAATGCTTTTTTGAAGCCGTCGGATACGTTACACAAAAGCCGACTAAAAACTCTGGTAATTTCTGAGGTTTCTTTAGGAACGGCTGCCTTAGTGGGCTTGAACCAAGTATGGTATGCCGATTATCCGAAGTCCGACTTTCATTTTATCAATGACAATGCCGAATGGTTGCAAATGGACAAAGCCGGTCATGTGTTTTCGGCTTATCATTTGGGAAGTTTTGGTGCCAATGCCATGAAATGGACCGGCGCCAATCAAAAAAGTCAGTTGCTTTACGGGGCGACTTTAGGCTTGGCTTTTTTGACTACTGTTGAGGTTTTCGATGGCTATTCGGCCAATTGGGGTGCTTCTTTGGGTGATGTGGTAGCCAATGTTTCCGGTACCGCTTTGTATGTTTCCCAAGAATTACTTTGGAAAGAACAGCGCATTGTACCTAAGTTTTCTTTTCATACTACACCTTATGCCGCTGCTCGGCCGGAAGTTTTGGGGAGTTCGATTCAAGAGCAAATTTTAAAAGATTACAATGGTCAGACCTATTGGTTGTCTTTTAATATGCATTCTTTTGTGCCTAAAAGCAAAATGCCAAAATGGTTGAATGTAGCCGTTGGTTACGGTGCAGAAGGGATGATTACCGGTAATGATGCTTTTGTCAATACTATTTTCCTTCCCGATAATCAAAGATACCGTCAGTTTTACCTCAGTCTCGACGTTGATTTGACCAAAATCGAAACCAAATCGCATTTACTTAAGACTATTTTAACAATTTGCAACACGATTAAGATTCCCGCTCCAACGTTTGAAATCAAGGGTTCAGGAGGGACGAAATGGCATTTGGTCTACTTTTAGAGTAGTTTAACTTATTGATAGTCAATTTTATAAAATTAGTTGTATATTTGCCCCCGGTAATTTCATGTCGGTGACAGCGCTTGAGAAATAACAATTAATGATCAAAAAAGGAATTTTTTACTCAA
Organism: Flavobacterium sp. FEMGT703F; assembly: GCA_002786385.1. Taxonomy (GTDB): domain Bacteria; phylum Bacteroidota; class Bacteroidia; order Flavobacteriales; family Flavobacteriaceae; genus Flavobacterium; species Flavobacterium cheonhonense. The sequence goes on along the minus strand of PGCN01000012.1, from coordinate 106,954 downwards.
CTATCCTACTAACAGTAGCTTTTATAAGCTCAGGTTTTAAACCTTACAACTCCCAAATCAATGTTCGTTTCGGTTTTGATAAAAATGAAGAACTGCAATACGTTTTTCCTTCTCAAAACAACATAGATTATGTCAATCTAAAAGTGCCGTATACCGGAAGGTATTTTATTGGCTACAAGGAAGCCATTGCGCACAAAGAATCTCAAGGAAAATACAGAAGAATTAATACGCTTGGTTATTTAGGGAAATACCAATTTGGTGTTGGTACCCTAAAGTCTATTGGTATCCACGATAGTTTAGGGTTTTTGAATAATCCGAAACTTCAAGAAAAGGCCTTCGTGACCTTGCTTTCCAAAAACAAATACGAGCTAAGACATTATATCCAATACTTTGAAGGCAAAGTAGTAGACGGTGTTAAAATTACAGAATCCGGAATTTTGGCAGCAGCACATTTAGGCGGTACCGGTTCGGTGAAACGTTTTTTGAATACCAATGGAGAACGCAAAATGAAAGACGATTACGGTACTTCAGTCAGATCTTATATTCGCGATTTTGGTGGGTTTGATACTAAAGCCATTCAACCCGTAAAAAATGCTCAAGTAGAATAAGCTAAAACTTATGAATGATAAAAATGGTCGGTCTGTTATGCAGGTCGACCTTTGTTTTTTTCCAATCGGCCACGCGCAAAGTTTTGATATATTCAGTTGGCAAGGTGATATCTGCCGCAATACACAAATGGGTGTTGGGTTGTAAAGCCGAAAGAATATCTTCTAAAAGTTTGTTGTTGCGATAGGGTGTTTCAATGAAAATTTGCGACTGATTTTTGTCGCTCGACATTTTTTCAAAGTTTTTGAGTGCCGATTTTTTATCGCTTTTGTCAATAGGTAAATAGCCGTTAAAAGCAAAACTTTGTCCATTCATACCGGAAGCCATCATGGCTAGTAGGACGGATGAAGGACCAACTAAAGGCACAACCTGAATGCCTTTTTCGTGTGCTATTTTCACTATCACAGCGCCCGGATCAGCTACGCCGGGACAGCCTGCTTCGCTCATCAAACCTACATTGATGCCTTCTAAACAAGGCTTAATCATGGCATTGTGCTCTGAAACTTCTGTGTGTTTGTTAAGCAGGGAAATTTTCAGTTCGGCTTGTACTTTTTGCGCATTCACTGCTTTGATAAAGCGTCTGGCTGTTTTTTCGTTTTCTACAATGTAATGGTCAATAAAGTCAATCGCTCTTTTTACGGTTTGGGGCAGTACATCCATAGGATCGCTTTCGCCCAAAGTGGTTGGAATTAAATATAACTTTCCTTTTGGGTTATCCGTTTTCATGAGTATACAAGGCTTTATTTAGAGAAGATGACTTTCGTTAAGTGTGTTTTTCTTGTAGCTTTTGGGCTAAAATGGTGCAAGTTTCATCGAGCATTTCATAAACCATATCGAAGCCGTTTTGCAATCCGTAATAAGGATCAGGGACATCTACATTTTCGCCGGGGAAAAGATGGTTGAGTATCATATCAACTTTGGCTTTGTGGGCTTCGCTTTTTGCCAATTCAATCACATTGTCGTAGTTGGAACTGTCCATAACGTATATATAATCGAATTCGTCAAAGTCTTTCGACGAGAATTGTCTTGCTTTTTGGTGCGTAATGTCTAAACCGTTTTTTTGTGCGACTAAAATCGACCGTTGGTCCGGTTGTCTGCCAGTGTGATAGTTTCCTGTTCCGGCAGAGTCGACGATGAATTTGTCCTGAGGTAATTTAGACGCGAGTATGCCTTCTGCCAAAGGTGATCGGCAGATATTACCCAAGCATACCATTAAAATCTTAACGGGCATATTGTTTGTTGTAAGTTGTAATTCGGCTGAACCGTATTACAGCGATAATTTTTTATGAATGTCTTCTACGAATTTCTTGAATTGTTTGTCGGTAGCGACTAAGTTGTCCACTGTTTTACAAGCGTGTAATACCGTGGCGTGATCGCGATCGCCAATTTGTGAACCGATGTTAGCCAAAGACGATTTGGTGAATTTCTTAGCAAAGAACATCGCCAATTGACGGGCTTGTACTACGTGACGTTTTCTGGTTTTGGATTGTAAAGTATCTACGTCCAGTTGGAAATAATCAGAAACTACTTTTTGGATATAGTCAATGGAAATTTCGCGTTTTACGTTTTTCACGAATTTTTCTACCACGCTTTTGGCCAAATCCAAAGTCACTTCTTTTTTATTGAAAGAAGACTGAGCTATCAACGAAATGATGGCGCCTTCCAACTCGCGAACATTAGATTTGATGTTGCGGGCCACATATTCCACAATTTCTTCCGGCATGTCTACGCCATCGCGGTATAAAATGTTTTTCAAGATAGAAATACGGGTCTCGTAATCCGGTTGGTGCAATTCGGCAGACAATCCCCACTTGAAACGTGACAACAAACGTTGTTCGATGTCTTGCATGTCAACCGGTGCTTTGTCGGAGGTAAGGATGACCTGTTTGCCGTTTTGATGTAGGTAATTAAAGATGTGGAAGAAAACATCCTGCGTTCCTGATTTTCCGGATAGGAATTGAACGTCATCAATAATTAGTACATCAATTAATTGGTAAAAATGGATGAAATCGTTTCGGTTGTTTTTCTTAACTGAATCGATGTATTGTTGGGTGAACACTTCAGCAGAAATGTATAACACCGTTTTTTCGGGATATTTGTCTTTAATTTCAACCCCTATCGCGTGTGCTAAGTGCGTTTTTCCCAAACCAACACCGCCGAATATTAACAACGGATTGAAAGAGGTTCCGCCCGGTTTGTTGGCTACGGCCATACCGGCAGAGCGCGCTAAACGGTTGGAATCACCTTCTAAAAAATTATCGAAACTGTAGTTTGGATTGAGTTGCGACTCGATTTTTAAGTTTCTGATGCCTGGAATTACGAAAGGGTTTTTCAGTTCCGGATTCAGGTTTTTAAACGGAGCGTCAACATCTTGCGATTTTATAGGACTGCGGTGCGCACTTGGCAACTGTTCCGTAAACGGTTGTTTGTTGCCATAAGTGTTTTCCATTTTGATTTTATAGAGTAACTTTGCGTTTTTCCCGAGTTCTTTGGTTAACGCTACTTTCAATAATTTTACGTAATGCTCTTCGAGCCATTCATAAAAGAATTTGCTGGGTACTTGTATGTACAAAGCATTATCAGTAAGTTCCACTGACTTAATCGGCTCGAACCAAGTTTTGAAAGCTTGTTCCTGAATGTTGTCTTTTATGAACTCAAGACAGTTTTCCCATACCGATTGCGCAGTTTTGCTCATATTTTGGATAAAATTATTGTAATTATTGTTAGGTTTTCAACAAAAAATGATAGCGATTATCATCTTAATTTTGGGATAACAAATATGTGAATAAAATTCGTTAAAAAAAATTTATGCGGTATTGATTTTTTAAAAATATTGTTGTAAAGAGAATTTTAAAAATAGATTAAAAGCAAAAAAAACAGATGAAAGAACATCAGATTCAAGTTAGGGTTCGTTATTCCGAAACCGATCAAATGAGTGTAGTTTACCATGGGAATTATGTGCCCTATTTTGAGATGGGACGCGTGGAATGGCTTAGGAATAAAGGGATTTCATATAAATCGCTTGAAGAAAGCGGTATTGCGCTGCCCATAGTATCCATGACGATAAATTACAAAAAGCCAGCGCGTTATGACGACTTACTTACAGTGATAACCAAGTTTAAAAGTCAATCTTCAGTGAAGATAGAATTTGATTGCGAAATTCGCAATGAAAACGATGAGTTATTAACAACTGCACATTTCATATTGGTTTTTGTGGATGTAAAATTGGGAAAAGCTATTCCGCCACCGCAATATATTTTGGATGTGATGAACAGTTAAATTTTTTCAATCTCTATTTCAAACAAATGATTAAAAATGTCGAAGATTTTTTCGGCATTTTTTTTTCGGGTAGCGATGTCAATTTCGCAACTTTCATTCATTCTTTGCGCCACAATCTCTAAATTGTTCTCTTTAATAATGCGCATCACTTTGTTCATGTTTTTGTAATCGAAAGACACCTTATAATAGATGTCGATTGTTTTTTCGACGATTTCTGCTTCTTGCAATACCATTTGTGCGGCTGTTCTGTAGGCTGATATTAAGCCGCCAACGCCTAATTTAACACCGCCGAAAAACCGAACTACAACGACTACCACATTGGTTAGTCCAAATGATTGAATTTGACCATAAATGGGCATACCTGCAGAATTGCTGGGTTCGCCGTCGTCATTGGCTCTATAATATATGGTATCAGTACCCAACTGAAAAGCATAGCAGAAATGTACTGCGCCGTGGTGTTGCTTGCGCAACTGTTCTAAGTGTATTTTAATTTCCTCCTCGGAAGTAACCGGAAAGGCATAGCCGTAAAACTTGCTGTTTTTTTCTTTATACAGTATTTCCGGTGCCGGAGCAGCAAGGGTTTGGTAAGTATCTTTCAATGAAACGGAACTTGAAATGGGTAACAGTGAACGTTAAAAAGGCAGGTGTTTTTGTTCAAATAGGTTCACCACATCATCCACACCGGGTTGTAGGTTCCAAACATGTAATCCCAAACTTTCGGCTATGTCGGTGTTGTCTTTTTTGTCGTCTATGAAAAGCGTTCTTTTAGGTGACAAATCGTGTTTGTTGAGTATGGTAGTGAAAATTTCCGGTTCGGGTTTTCGCATGCCCATTTCATAGGAGTAATACACTTTTTCAAAGCAACGGTAAAAATCGGTGTAAAAGGACATCCCAACTTTATGTTCAAAACGACTGATGTGAATAGAATCGGTATTCGTTAACAAAAACAAACGGTATTTGTTGGACAGCATTTGCAAGAACTCCAAACGGTGCAACGGAAAATCGCCAATGAGTGAATTCCATGCCTGAATGATTTCTTGTATTGAGGCGTTCGGAATGAATTTTTGAAAACTTTCTATGAACTCGAGTTCGGTGATTTTGCCTTTTTCAAACAAATCGTTTTGAGCCAATAACGCTTCGTTCGGACCATCTAATCCTAATTTTTTGAACTCTTCTATGGATTTTTCTTTTTCTAAATCGATGAAAACATCGCCAAAATCAAAAATGATAGTGTTAATCATGGTTCAAAATTATAGTTAGTTGGTCGGTTTTAATTTTTGTGGTTTTTCCGATGCGATTCAGTTGCGGTGCCGTAATACCTTTTTCTAAGATTGTATCACTCACAAAAACCCTGGCTTCATCCCAAAGACGGTCATCAATAAACGTTTGCAGTGTTTGTTTTCCGCCTTCAATGATGATGGATTGTAATCCCAATCGGTAAACCACATCAACTATTTTTTGCGATAGTTGATTATCAAATGTAATAATTTCTGCTCTAACATTTTCGCTTTCAATTAATTTTTCTTGTTCGGTAATCACCACAGTTTTAGTTTTTCCGTCATTTACAAAGTAGTTTGAGTCGATTTTTCCGTGTCGGTCTAAAACGATTCGCGTAGGATTTTTTCCGGTCCAATCGCGTACATCCAGTTTGGGGTTATCGTCTAAAACCGTTTGTGTACCCACTAAAATAGCTTGTTCTTCTGCCCGCCATTGGTGGACTAATTGTCGTGAATATTCGTTGGAAATCCATATCGGTGCTTTGGTGTCTTTTGATAACGGAGCTATAAAGCCATCTCGACTTTCCGCCCATTTTAATATAATATAAGGTCTTTTTTTATTGTGAAAGGTGAAAAAGCGTTTGTTTAACTCAAGGCATTCTTTTTCCAAAACACCAACGGTAACTTCAGAGCCATTGTCTTTTAACCTTTGGATGCCGGATCCGGCTACTTTACTGAAAGGGTCAATGGTGCCTACCACGACTTTCGGAATTTTGTGTGCAATGATTAAGTCGCAACAAGGCGGCGTTTTGCCAAAGTGACTGCAAGGTTCTAACGAAACATAAATGGTAGATTCTTTTAGCAGCGATTGGTCTTTTACCGAATTTATAGCGTGTACTTCCGCATGAGGTTCGCCTGCTTTTCGATGCCAGCCTTCGCCTATGATTTTATCATTGTGAACAATAACACTGCCTACCAACGGATTAGGATAAGTACTGCCCAAACCATTTTTGGCCAATTGAATACAGCGCGACAGGTATTTTTCATGTATCTTCACCACACAAAAATAAGACATTACTTTTAGAATGAGTCACATTATAATTCGTGAAATCCAAAAGGAAGACAATCCGAAAATTGCTGCCGTTATACGGGAAGTCTTTACGGTAGATAACTATCCTAAAACGGGTACCGCTTTTGCCGATGTTCAACTCGATTTTATGTTTGAAACTTATGATCAACCGCGGGCTGTTTATTTTGTAGTTGAAACCGCGGGCAAAATAATTGGCGGTGGTGGAATTAGTCAGTTGGAGAATTCAACCGAGAATATTTGCGAATTGCAAAAGATGTATTTCTTGCCCGAAGCCCGAGGGAAAGGTTTGGGTTTTCAAATGATTCAACTTTGTTTGGCTCAAGCAGCGACATTCGGCTATGAAAAATGTTATCTTGAAACCTTACCCGAAATGAAAGCTGCCCAATATTTGTATCAAAAATCTGGTTTTGAATACCTTTGCGAACCTTTGGGCAATACCGGTCATTCTACTTGTCCGGTTTGGATGATTAAAACATTAGATCCCAAAAAATAAATTCGATATCCCCATGTTGCTTAAAAACTATAAGGCCACTTTTCTTAATGAACTTTCTTCTTGGTATGACGAAAAGGAGATTGAAAGTTTTTTTTACTTGATTTTGGAAAGCTTCCATCGCAAAAAGCGAATCGATTTGGCTTTGGAACCCGAGATGGAAATGGATGCTTTACAGTTGTTGCGCTGGGAAAGTGCTTTAGCCGAACTGAAAAAGCAAAAACCGATTCAATATATTTTAGGCGAAACGGAATTTTACGGCTTGCCGTTTTTAGTCAATGAGAATGTTTTGATTCCGAGACCGGAAACGGAAGAGTTAGTTGCGTTGATTCTTGCAGAGGAAAAAGGGAAAATGGAAGAGGGGAAAGCTCGTATTCTTGATATAGGAACCGGCAGTGGTTGTATTCCGATTGCGTTGAAGAAAAATTTACCCGAAGCGGAGGTTTACGCTATTGATATTTCCGAAAAGGCATTGGCTACGGCTATGAAGAATGCGGAGTTGAATCAGGTTGCCGTTCATTTTAGATTGCAAGATGTTTTAGCGACAGAAGAATTAGAGTCATCTTTTGACATCATAGTGTCCAATCCGCCGTATGTTAGGCATTTGGAAAAAATCGAAATCCAACCGAATGTGTTGGAGTATGAACCGCATTTAGCACTTTTTGTAGCAGATAATGATGCCTTGCTATTTTACCGAAAAATTGCGGCTCTAGCACAAAAACATTTAATGTCAAACGGAAAGTTATACTTCGAAATCAATCAATATCTCGGCAAAGAAACAGTTGCTTTGGTAGAAAGTTTTGGGTTTGCTGCAGTGCAATTGCACCAAGATATTTATGGGAACGACCGAATGATTTCGGCAACGAAAGTCTAACTTATTCGTAACGCAACGCTTCTATAGGGTCAAGTTTAGAAGCCTTAATGGCAGGATACAAACCGGAAACCAAGGCTACAATAAAACTCGTAATAAAGGCAGCTATAATTGCCCCCCAAGGAATGACAAAATCCCAGCCGGCTGCCAAACAAATGATAAAACCAATTAGGATTCCTAAGATAATCCCGAAAAAGCCGCCCATTTGTCCGATGGTTAAAGTTTCGATGAAAAACTGAAAGGCGATAGTGCTTTTCTTAGCGCCCAAAGCTTTGCGAACACCAATCTCACGAGTTCTTTCGGTAACCGAAACCACCATAATATTCATCAAGGCGATGGAAGAACCTAAAATGGTAATGATACCCATAATCCAAGCCGACCACGACAAAAAACCGGTTAATTCTCCTATGCGATTGATCAAATCGTCGCTTCGGGATATTCCGAAATTATTTTCTTCCACCGGATTTAATTTGCGAATTTTTCGCATGGTAATAATAGCGTTGTCGATAGATTCATCGAGCAATTCTTTCTTAGATACCATGGTGCTCAAAGAGTAGTTGATGTTAGGCGCCGAAAACATAGATCGCGCCACTTGAATCGGAATCATCACACGCAAATCTTGACTGTTCCCAAAAGTAGAACCTTTTTCTTTGAGAACACCGATGACTTTAAACTTGGCGCCACGCACGGAGATTATTTTATCAATAGGGTTGGTGTCTTTCAGCAAACCTCTGGTCGCAAAGTCGGAGCCAACAACACACGAATATACATTGTTGGAAATGTCAAAAGAGTTAAAATTTCGACCCTGGGTTACTTCTAATCCTGAATTGGTTAAATAGAATTCGTCGATACCTAAAACGGAAATTTCCGGATCGGTTTTTTTGTTTTCAAATTTTACTTCGGCGTTTGAAGTCGCAATAAAGGATAGGGAAGTTTGGGTAAAAGGGGTATTAAATTTTTCTTTGAAAGCTCTGGCTTCCGGATAACTGATGATGGGATTTATTTTTTCGATTTCTTCATTACCACGGCGTCTACCGGTAGATTCGTATTGGTTGATATTGAAAGTATTCGAACCCATAGAGGCAAAACTCGAGTTGAGGTTGTATTCGATGGCGGTGACTACGGTTAAAATGCCCACCAAAGCTGTGATTCCGATGGCAATAATGATTACCGTTAATATGGTACGAAGCAATTGGGCTCTGATTGAACCCATGGCTATTTTGACGTTTTCTCTGAATAATCCAATCATAACGGTTATTTGACACGAAAATACAGCTTTTGTTACAAGAATATTACAACACGGGTGGAAATAGTTTTAAAAAATAAGATATTTGCAGAGCAATATCAGGTATTAAATATCAGATATTAGATATTTAAAATCTAAAATTTAATATTTCAAATTAACAATGGCACAAAAACCAAGTATTCCCAAAGGCACGAGAGATTTTTCACCTGTTGAAGTGTCGAAACGCAATTATATCATTTCGATTATGCGTCGTCATTTTGAACAATTTGGGTACCAACCGATAGAGACGCCTTCGTTTGAAAACTCCGAAACACTAATGGGGAAATATGGGGAAGAAGGAGATAGGCTGATTTTCAAAATATTGAATTCCGGGGATTATTTGGATAAAGTTCCGGTGGAAGAATTACAAAACATCAACTATAAAAAACTCACGGGAAAAATTTCCGAAAAAGCCTTGCGTTACGATTTAACTGTGCCTTTTGCGCGTTATGTAGTGCAACACCAAAACGAGATTGAGTTTCCGTTTAAGCGCTACCAAATCCAACCGGTTTGGCGTGCTGACCGTCCCCAAAAAGGACGTTTCAGAGAGTTTTACCAATGCGATGCCGATGTGGTAGGTTCTACTTCGTTGTGGCAGGAAGTCGAGTTGGTGCAATTGTACGATTCGGTTTTTATGGCTTTGGGATTAGCAGGCGTGACGATAAAAATTAACAATCGCAAAATTTTATCCGGAATTGCTGAGGTTATCGGCGCTTCGGATAAATTGATTGATTTTACGGTGGCTTTGGATAAGCTCGACAAAATAGGAGAGGAAAGCGTTAAAAAAGAAATGTTGGAGAAAGGTATTTCGGAGGACGCTTTGGTAAAAGTGCAGCCGTTATTCAGTTTTTCCGGTAGCATAGCGGATAAATTAGAAAAATTGTCACAGTTGTTAGCCACATCTGAAGAAGGCAAAAAGGGTATTGAAGAACTGCGTTTTATTTGTGAAAACGTCACTCGATTAGGATTGCAAAAAGCCCAATTGGATTTGGATGTGACTTTAGCGCGAGGATTGAATTATTATACCGGAGCCATTTTTGAAGTTTCCGCTCCCGAAGGCGTCGCTATGGGTTCCATTGGCGGTGGCGGTCGATACGATGATTTGACCGGCATTTTCGGATTGAAAAATATGAGTGGTGTTGGCATTTCTTTTGGTTTAGATCGTATTTATTTGGTGTTGGAAGAGTTGAATTTGTTTCCACCCACGGTTACTACGTCGACGCAGGTGTTGTTTCTGAATTTTGGCGAAAGTCAGGCTTTTGAAGCGATGAAAGCAGTAACAAACTTAAGAGCCAAAGGCTTTAAAGCAGAGGTTTATCCGGATGCGGCCAAGATTGACAAGCAGTTCAAACACGCTGAACGTCGTATGATTCCATTTGTAGTTAAAGAAATCAAAGGTGATTTATTTACTTTGAAGGATTTGCAAACCGGCGAACAATCGGAAACCGATGTAGCGGGTATTTTAGCGAAATTAGCTTAAGGGTAAGTAAGAGTAACATAGCTTTACAGTAGGGTTAAAATAAAAACTCTCCGTTCCGGACGGAGAGTTTTTTTTGTCAAAATCAAACGGTTATTTAGTCAATATCTTTTTGCTGATATCACCTTTGTCTGTGGCGATTTTTACAATATAAGTTCCTGTACTTACATTATTAACCGGTAAGTGCATTTCAGTTTCGGATTGGTTTTCTAATGACCAGTCGGCAACTTTTTGTCCCAATAAGTTATACAATTCCACTGATTTGATAGTAGCTTCCATCAATTCGTTTTTGATGTGGATGGTGTTGTCAGTTTGTGTGTGTGCTAATGAGATACCATTTTGCATTTCGTTGTCGTTGGTTCCCAAAGAACCGGTAGTTGAGAATCTCAAGAAGAATCTGTTTTCTATGGTTCCGGCCGGTAAGTTAATTTCAAACGGCTGCGACTTGATGCTGTGATAAATACCGGTAGTGTTGTCGAAGATATATACTTCTTGGTCTTCCGCTAAGTTTTCTTTGGCATCCAAGTTGAATTTTACATTACCCGCGGTAGCATTTTTAATTCCTAACGGATAGCTGTTATTGGCATTAAAGTAACTGTCCCCAATGATATTTTGTTTTACAGTTCCTTGTTGGAAATACATATCGCTGGCCAAAGTTTCGGTACTCAAAGCATCATAACCGTTATCGAATCCGCTGGTAGCATATTGGTTCATAAATCCTAGTAATAGTTGTCGGTGGTAATTGTTAGCCGACACATAGCCTAATCTCAATTTAGTGAATTGTTCAGTTTCAAATGAGTCTTCAGCATTGATAGCGGTTTGTGTTGTAGCCATCATGCCACCATTTCTAAACAAGTATTGAGATTGTCCGTTATCTTCTTTGATGAAAATACGTTGGCTGTTGTTAAAGGTAATTGTACCGCCTGTTGTGTTTCCGTTTACAAAGAATCCTTGTCCTACGGGGATGAATCTTTTGGCCGATCTGTTACTCATTCCTAATCCGCTGATTCCTGCCGGAGCTACCGGAGGCGTTCCACCCACTTTGGTATAAGTAGCATAACCACCTTGGTATTGAATAGTGTTGTGAGACGTATTGGTGTTGTAGTGTTCCCAGAACAATAATGTGCCTGAAATAGAACCGATGTTGTCATCGATAAATTTATCAGCGTCAATAGCCGATGGATAAGGGTTACCACACAAATTCAAATTATTAGCCGCAACTGTTGAAGTAATGGTTCCGTTGTTTGGTTTACCTACAAAAGTGTAGTTTTGTTTCGTTGTAGAAGCATTAGAACCTTTTAAAGTAAATCCTTGTCCTGCTAATAAAGTCCCGTTTTGTCCAACGCTGGTCCAGTTAGCATAACTGTTGGTTAGGTTTTGGAATTTAAAAATCCAGTAGCTGCTCAAAGTTATCGGGCTGGAGGCAACACTATTTACGCCGGTTGTCCATTGTATGTTCTGCGGTGTTGCGGTTGTTCCGTCTTTCATAACACCGGCTACTGTATAACCGTGGTTTACTGTAGTGTTGTTGATGGAACTTACCGGTGAAGCCCAGTAATTGTAATTAAATTTATTAGATTGTCCGGTTTGATCTCTTTCGATAAATCCTGTGCTGGTTACGTCTAGTTCGCTGTCTACAGTTTGCACCAATTGTGATTTGCCGCTTAAGTCGATTTTACCATCTAATTTCAAATACCATTTATTCTCTAACTTATTGTCGTTATTCATATCGATAGTTACATCAGAGCTAACAAACATCCCCGTTGTAGATACATTAGAAGGTTCAGTAATGTTGTGATTTACTCTTACTATAGCATAATCATATTCTGTTAAATCCAATCCTCTGATGTCATTTGCAGTATCGTTAACAGCCGTTGCAAAACTACCGGTAGTTCTGGTTACAAAAGGCATAGGAGCTTGTTGTGCATAAATGTTTTTGTGGTTGTACATTTTCATTCCGGTTCCGGTATCGAACCCAGGAGTTACTAAATCATCTACAATGTCATCTTTGTAGGTGTCCATTCTGTAGTAACGAATTAAGTTAGCATATGGTAACGATTGGATGTCTCTAGGGATTACAGTACCGCGAACTTGAGCACCATTGTTTTCAATTTCTTGGTAGACCATTCTCTGCACTTGAGTATCCGTTAAAGCTACATTGAATAAGCGAACTTCATCAATTTTTCCGTTAAAGAATTTGTTTGAAGCAGATGGATTTTTACCCAAAGTAAAGTTGGTTGCATCGGCTTCAATACCACCGGAGATTGCTTTGGTTTTAATTAAAGTTCCGTTCAAGAACAATTTTAATTCGTCATTGCTCACAACGGCAGCTACGTGGTACCATTGTGCTGTATTTAGTGCGTCAGTACTCGTTACAGAGGTATTGTTAACCACAGCTTCTACTTTTCTATTGCTGTTCACTTTGATTTGGAATTTGTCCTGACCTACTACAACGCCTTCATTAGTGTAACCGTTTCTTAAATCAATCCAAGCCATTAAGGTAGCATTGGTTAATCCACCAACTACCGGAGTGCTTTCTGCATAATCGTTTCTTCCGTCAAAATCCAATAATAATTTTTTGTTCAAGTTTCTTGGCGAGCCTTTTACAGCCGGATTAGTATCGAAAGCGTCTAAGATTCCGTCACGGTCAACATCGGCAGTTCCGTCCACTTTTCCGTCATTATTAGTGTCGATATTGTCGTATAAAGAAGTTGTAATATCGAAAATACCATCGTTATTAGCGTCTAATTCTAAGAAGTCGGCTATTCCGTCTCCGTCAGTATCTTGTGCGTAGCTTTTCGCAACAACCCCAAAAGCGGTAGTGTTATCGTATAAATCCAAGATTCCGTCTCTGTCGGTATCAACACCGTCTCCTTTACCGTCGTCGTTGATGTCTCCGTCGCTATTCAAAACACCGGCCTCGTTTACGTCAAAGAATGAATCATTATCGCTATCAAAATCTAAATAGTTTCTCAATCCGTCACCGTCAGAGTCAGGTACATTGTAAGTTCCTGCAGTAATCATACTGGCGATGTAATCGTTCATTCCGTTGCTGTTAGTGTCAGTCCACAATGAAGGGTTACTTTTGTCGAAAGTAGCTGTATTGTTGCTGTACTGTTTGAAACCGGCTTCTTCGATATCCGGAATACCGTCATTGTCAGAATCTAAATCTTCAGTGTCGGGAATACCATCACCGTCTGAATCGATACAACCTTGGTTGATTACAATTTGAACGTCATCGATAAAGTTTCCTACTGAGGCGCTTCCTGAGCCGGTATAACCCGCTTGGAATGTAATTACGATTTGAGTTTGCCCTACTGGAATTGCATAAATTCCCGAATAAGTTCCCCAAGCTGTATTATCGTCAACCATTTCAACAATTGGAGTTGAAGCTAGAGCGTTAGCTAAAGTGCTACCCATTTTTACGAAAGCTTGATCCACGCCACCTCTTCCTCTGTGTTTGATTGACCAGTTGATAGTTCCTCCGGCACCGTTCAAACAAAACGTTTGGTATAATGTGCCCGGTACGTTTGCATTTAATTCGGCAAATTGGTTGCCACTAGCTGCCGGCACACCATTGAAGCCACTGCTCCAAATTTCGATAAAGTTTTCGGCACTGGTTTGCCAACCGTTAACACTACTGGTAGGTAAAATAGCATAACTTGATGCGGCAATTACAGGTGTTTCAAAACCTCCGTTTACGAATGGGTCACTCAAACAGGTTCCACATTCTATGATGTCGGTTATCCCATCGTTGTCATCGTCAATGTCAGTGCTGCTGTCCACTGAGTCGCCATCGTTGTCTTGTAAACCTCTACCTGAAATATTGAAACGATAGTTAGCTTCATCGGCATCGTTATTTGTTATAAATATTGTTCCCGTTCTTACTCCGTTGGTTATCGGGTTAAATTCTACTGAGAACGTCATAGTTCCACCAGCAGGAATTACTGTTGGTGTAAAGTTTATAATGTAATCAAAGGTATTGCTGCAAGTGATAGTTGAAATACTTAGAGGAAGTCCACCAATATTTTCAATTACGAAGTTATTGGTTGCTGAACCGCCATCAACTTGTACACTTCCAAAATCAGTATTTCTTGCAGTACTAATTATGGTGTGACCATTGACTAAACTAACACCGTTTCCTTTAACGTTGATTTCTCTGTCGGTTACGTTTGCTGAAACGGCAAAAGTATAATTGCTTTCGTCGGAGTCGTTACTAACAATAGAGATGGTAGCAGCTCTTGTTCCAGATGTAGTTGGGTTGAATACAATTGTGAGTGTGGCAGTACTACCCGGAGTTACAACACTTGGTGAAATACTAACTGCATACTCTGCTGAAGTAGAAGAAACAGATGAAATGTTTAGATTACTGGTTCCTGTATTTTGAACTACAAAAGTTCTTGTTGCGGAAGCACTCCCGAAATTGGTTCCTAAGGTATTAGAAATTGTTGTAGAGCCATTAGTTATATTACTTGGTCCGGAACCTCCTTGTACATTAATTTCTTGTTCTGTTCCAATTCCTCTTACAGCGAAGGTATAGGTGCCTTCATTACTATCGTTATTGTTGATATTGATAATTGCATCACGAGTTCCTGCTGTAGATGGGTTAAAAGTTACACTAAGTGTAGTAGTAGATCCGCCGGCAACAGTGTTTGAAGCTACTGAAACTGTAAAGTCACTAGGGTTGTTGGATGTTACCGATGAAATGGTTAGGTTTAAGTTACCCGTATTTTCAATGACAAAATTATTAGTTAAGCTTCCTGTGTTAATATCTTGTGAACCGAAGTCGGTGAATCTTGCAGTGCTTATAACTGAAGTCCCTGTTGAAATTGTAGTGCCGTTGCCGCGTATGTTTATTTCTTTATCAGCAGGATTTCCGGATACTCTGAAGGTATAGTTGCTTTCGTCAGCATCATTATTTGCTATGGTTATGGTAGCTGTTCTTGTGCCGGAAGTTGTTGGATTGAAGTTTACGGTTAATGTGCCTGTACTTCCTGCTGCAATTGTTGTTGGCGATACAGATGCTGAAAAATCAGTCAGGTTAGAGCTCACAGAAGTAATGGTTAAAGCAGTTGAACCTGTGTTTTGTATAGTGTATGTTCTAACACCTGCTGAGTTTCCAAAATCGGTTCCGATGGTATTAGAAATAGTAGTTGAACCTGAGGGGATATCGGTTAGTGGGGAACCACCTTGAAGATTAATTTCTTTGTCAGTTGCATTACCTCTTACCGCAAATGTATAAGTGCTTTCGTTAGCATCATTATTTGAAATTGAAATAATCCCATTGCGCAAGCCTAAGGTATTTGGATCAAACACTACTGTCAATGTAGCTGTTCCGCCCGGAGCGATACTGGATGCTGATACTGTAGGAGTGAACTCACCACTGTTACTGTAAACAGACCAAATGGAAAGTGATAGCCCTCCTGTGTTTTCAATGACAAAAGTTTTAGTTACGGTTCCTGTTGCGATGTCTGTTGTTCCAAAGTCAGTATTGTTGGTAAGCGCAATCGCTGTGCTACCGGAAGCAATGTTATTTCCGTTACCTCTAACATTGATTTCTCTGTCTGATGCAGTTCCTGACACGTTAAATGAATATGTGCCTTCATCAGCATCATTGTTAGATAGTGAAATGGTTGCAGTTCTTGTTCCTGCTGCGGTTGGACTAAATACTACGGTTAATGTGCCTGAAGCACCCGGAGCAATTGTTGAAGGAGAGTAGGTTACTGTGTAATCTGTTAATGATGACCATGCTGACCACAATGATAAGTTGCTTGTACCGGTGTTTTGAATGGTGTAAGTTTTAGTACCTGGAGTACTGTCAAAATTAGTATCTATGCTGTTTGCTATTAAGGTTGAGCCATTAGGAATGTTTGTAAGTGGACTTCCTCCTTGGAGATTAATTTCTTGCTCTGTTCCTATTCCACTAACGGCGAAGGTGTAGGTACCTTCATCGCTGTCACTATTAGAAATTGAAATCACCCCGTTTCTGGTTCCTGCATTTGTTGGATTGAACACCACAGTCAACGTAGCGCTACTGCCCGGTGCTATTGTTGATGAAGATGCAGAAGCCGAAAAGTCTCCGGAGTTTGTATAAACAGACCAAATAGATAAGTTAGCTGTTCCAGTATTTTGAATCGTAAAGGTTTTTGAAACAGTTCCACTGTTGATATCGGTTGATCCGAAATCAGTGTTGATAGCTGTTGAAATAGTTGTACTTCCTGTTAGGATATTAGTGCTGCTGGCTTGCAGATTGATTTCTGGATGGGCATATCCTCTTACTGTTACATTGTCTATGTAATAAAACTCACCACCGTCCACACCAACACAATATACGCGAAATTGTACGTTGTTATTGCCTGAAGGTACATTGAATACATAAGGATTTGCAGAAGCATCTGAAGTGCCATAAGAAAGCGTTTTATTACTGCTTCCATCCACTAGTTTTATGGCACTCTGATAATTGCTGCCATTGTCGTAAGAAAACTGGATGAATAAATCCTCATCATTGTCTACACCTAAAGATGCAAATGAGAGAGCAACTTCCACATTAGTGTAGCCTGTTAGGTTAATGTTCTCAAAAGTTGCATATTGATTGTTACCTCTTAGAGATAGCGATCTGCTTCCTGAAACCCCCGTTCCGGATGCAACAGTAACTAAAGTTGTACTTGTAGTTGTATAGGTCAGATTATCTGATGCTACACCTTCAAAGCTTTGACTTTTTATAGTTACCTGAGAAAATGCTGCTATAGAGCAAAAAAACAATAGTAAGTAACTTCCTTTTTCCAATACTTTTAATAATTTTTTCATAACTCTGGGCTTAATTATGCTTAATTGTTTTTTGAAGATTAATTAAATTCTTCATTTGATTATTTGACGTTTCAAAACTATACAAAATCATTTAAATTATCGATAAAAAGCACAAAAAAATCGATGAAATGCATTATATTATTTTATATATATATAAAAAACTTACAAAAAAAAGTGCTTTTTTTCTTTTTCTTCTTCGTTGTATTAACACATTTAATCGATTAACGGTTGGTTTTTTAGACTAACGGTTAAAAAAAAGCGACTCGTATAAACCGAGTCGCCCATTAAAAAACAAATGAATTACTTTTACTTATTGTGATTTGTTTTAGAATACTATCTTTTTAGTAATATTTCCTTTGTTGGTAATTACTTTTACTAAGTATGTTCCGGTTGTGGTAATATTAACTTTAAGGTTAATTTCCTCTTGTAGTTGGTTTTCTATAGGCCAAGTATTAATTTTTTGTCCTAATAAGTTATACAATTCAACACCATTGATATTCAATTGTAACGCATCGTTTTTGATGGTTATTTCTTGAGTGTTTTGTGGATGAGTGATTTGTAAGCTACTCCATAGATTGTCTTGTGTTGATAGGGAAGCACTTGTGCTAAAGCGTAAAGAGAATCTGTTTTCAAATGTACCGGCAGGTAAATACACTTTTAAGTCTTCTTCCAATATGTTATGGTAGACACCGGTTTCATTGTCATATATGTAAACAGTTAATGTTTCATCTACATTTTCCAATTCGCCTATGCTAAATTTTACATTTCCGGCAATTGCATTTTTTACTCCAATAGGATAGATTCTGTTGGGATTAAAATAACCTTCACCCATAATATTTAGATTGTGTGATCCTAAGATGAAGTACATATCATTTGATAATGTTTCTAAGCTGATACCATCATATCCAGCGTCAAAATTTTCAGAGGCATATTGATTCATAAAACCTATTAGAGATTCTCTGTGGTACTGATTGGCTGAATCGTAACCCAAGCGGATCTTCATGAACGATTCTTCCGGTTCTTCTGTGTCGTTTTCTTCTGTACTGTTATTCATAGAGCGGAATAAAGTGTAAGAGGTACTTGCGTTTTCTTTGACAAAAGTTCTCTGACTATTTTTGAAAATAATGTTGCCGCCTGTAGCTGATCCTTTAACAAAGAAACCTTGTCCCACCGGAATATATCTTTTAGGTGTTTTAGAACTTGTTCCCAAACCACTAATCCCTGTTGGTGCAACTGGAGCAGTACCACCTGTTTTAGTGTAGGTTGCATAACCTCCTTGATACTGTACAGTGGTATGAGAACTGTTAGTATTGTAATGTTCCCAAAAATATAATGTTCCTGAAATACTATTTAAGTTATCATCAATGAATTTATTGGCATCAAGGGCAGATGGATAAGGGTTGCCGGTTAGATTAAGATTGTTTGGTAATACAGAAGACGAAATATTACCGTTGTTAGGCTTCCCTACAAAAGTATAATTTTGATTGGAACTCGCAGCTCCACTGCCTTTTAGCGTGAAACCTTGTCCTGCTAACAATAATCCTGTATTCCCAACATATGACCAGTTAGCAGTTCCGTTTGGTAAATCTTGGAATTTGAAAATCCAATATTTTGATAAAGTACGCGGACTCGTAGGAGATGCATTGACTCCTGAAGTCCAATTTAAATTTTGTGGCACAGCCGTAGTGCCGTCTTTAAAAATATCACTAACGGTAAAGCCATGATTAATGGATGTGTTGTTTATTGTGCTTACAGGAGATGACCAATAATTATAATTGAATTTATTGGATTGCCCTTGTTGATCACGTTCCAAAGAACCTGTACTAGTTGGATCAAGATCGCTGTTTATTTGTTGTAGTAATTGAGATTTACCAACTAAGTCAATCTTACCATTCAGTTTCAAATAATGGGTTACTTCAATTTTTGAGTCATTTTCAACAGAGTATGTGTTTTCCTCAACAATCAAGCCTAAAACTTTTTTATTTACTGTTGAAGAAAGAGCATGATTCGTTTTTACAATATTCCATGTAATGACTGAGTTATTGACAATAGATGCGCCACCAGGTTCTGTAACTGATGCGTCATTTGACCATATTGCTAAATTATTCCAAGAACCATTTGAGCTTGTTTGAAAAGGAATGGGTGTGGTTTGATTTTTGACAACGACATTACCGGATGCTACTAAATAACCACGATTGTTGTTTAATGAATCATCATTAATGTGTGTTCCGATAAATGAATTCATTGAATAATAAGCTGTTAAGGACGTCCATTTTACATTTCCTATGTTGTTTAGCGAAATGTTAGACGGAATTAAAGCACCCTTGGTGTAAAGATTATTTTGCTCAATTTCCTGGTTCATAATAAATCGTAGTTGATTTGCCCCCAGTGATTTGTTCCAAATTCTAAACTCATCAATTTCTCCATTAAAATAGTTTTGTATATCGGCTTTATTTCGATATTCTGCCCCAATGGAAAAAGTATGGTTATTAGTACTTGGGGGAGGAGTTGAGATTGTTCGATCTAAAACACCATCGATGAATAGACTTAAATTATTATTGGTAAATGTCAAAATTATGTTATACCATTTTCCATCGGGTATAGACGTATTAGAGGTTAGTAAATTGCCACCACTCCAGATTATATTTAATTTATTGTCATTGCTTAAATAAACTTTATAGCCTGTATTCCCGTCATTTTTGGAAACAATTGTTCTGTCATTGTTAGCGTCATTCTGTCCGTTGGATTTAATCCAAAACATCATCGTAAAATAGGAGGTTAGATTATTGTTGTTTCCAAATCTTATAAGGTCGTTAGTGCCATCGAATACTATCTGACGAGACCCACTGTTTTGTTTAGCTACTCCGAATGTGAAGTATTTCACACCATCAAAATCATAGTCAGCAATTTGATTTAGTCCGCTTTGGGTAAGAAATACGGTTTCTGTGTTTGTAGAAAAGGTTTCGTCATCTGCAACTATAAGGACGTAAGCATCATTGCTCAATAAAGCAGGTAGGCTACTCAAACTGGCAGTTGGAATGGAAATTTTTGTAGAACCAACGTCTCCACCACTTTCAACAATTTTCCACTTTCTGTTAGGGGTGTCTACAATTGTAGACATTCCGGATCCGCCGGCAAAAGTAAAATTTAATTCGCCATCTGTGTCGTTCATATCGCCATTGTTGTCGCCCCAAACTAAAAAGTTTTTGTCTGTTACGAAGGTGTTGGGATTAGAATCATTGTCCGCTGCTATGGTTCCAAGTCCGATTAGGAGCATTGGTTGCGGGAAGATGTCAGTGTTTTGTTTTTTAAGTAGCGAGGCGTTATCATCTCTTCCTATAAAATCAATACTGTTGTTGTAGGGGCTATTATTTGCTGCATCCCAAATTAAAGTTCCGTTAGAGTCATAAAGATTCTGACCAAAGGTTACTGTGGTGCAAAGGCAAGCCACAGATAAAGCAAAATTTGCACATAGATTAGGGGTAGTTTTTTTCATAACTGTAGGGGGATTAGTTAATGAATTTTATTGTGAAATGATTTTTTTAAATACATTTCTTTTGTTTGATATATCAAATCTACGGACATTCATTTTTTAAACGATTAAAAGTAAGATAAAATCGATGAAATACATTTTTTTAATTTAAAATAATATAAAAAACTTACAAAATGATCACAATTCAATGAGGGTCAATTCAGTAATTATTTGAAGGTTAAAGTGTAGGAAAGGGTTTAAGAGAATAAAAAAAGGCTCGGAAAATACCGAACCTTTAATAGTAGCGAGAGAGAGATTTGAACTCTCGACCTCAGGGTTATGAATCCTGCGCTCTAACCAACTGAGCTACCTCGCCAAGACTTTGCATTCCCTGAATGCGGGTGCAAATATAAAATTAAAATCATTGGTTGCAAACATATATTGGTTATTTTTTTTATTTTTAAAAAACGTTTTTTTTTTGACTTTATATTCTATATATTTCCCAAAAATTTATTTAAGCATGGATCAAAAAGTACGTTACGAACTCGAGTTTCCGGTAAATTCATCACCACAATTGTTGTATCAATACATCTCAACACCATCAGGTTTGCAAGAGTGGTTTGCCGATAACGTAAATTCCAGAGGTGAATTTTTTACGTTCATTTGGGATGATGTGGAGGAAAATGCACGTTTGGCCTCTAAAAAGACTGGAGAAAAAGTAAAATTCAAATGGGTTGACGACAATAAGAAAGACACCGATTACTATTTTGAATTACGTATTTTAGAAGATGAAATCACTAAAGACGTTTCTTTAATGGTAGTGGATTATGCTTTTGAAGATGAAATTGATGAGTCCAAATTATTGTGGGAAAATCAAATCTCCGATTTAAAACATGTGATAGGTTCTATCTAAATCCTATTTAAAACTTATATTTGTCCCGTCTTATTCTAAATACAAGACGGGTTTTTTTATGGTGAATTTTAATGGTGTTATAACAGAGGAAGAAGTACAGCTGTCAGTATCCAACCGTTCATTTTTATACGGCGATGGTGTTTTTGAAACGCTGAAAGTACTGAACGATCAAATTTTATTTTTCGAAGATCATTATTTCCGATTGTTGGCTTCTATGCGCATCATACGCATGCAAATCCCAATGAGTTTTACCCTAGAATATCTTGAAGAACAAATTCTGTCTTTAGTCAGAAAACAAGGTGTTCAAGATTCCGCTCGTGTCAGATTAACTGTTTTTAGAAATGACGGCGGTTATTATACGCCTACTGATAATAAGGTTTCTTTTGTGATTCAGACTTCTGCTTTATCTGTAAAATCATATACCGCAAGTGAAACACCTTTTGAAGTAGATTTATACAAAGATTTTATAGTGCCTAAACAGTTGTTGTCAACTTTAAAAACCAATAACAAACTCATCCAAATTACGGCCAGTATTTTTGCTCAAGAAAATGGACTCGATACATGCTTGTTAATAAATAACGATAAAAATGTAATCGAAGCAGCTTATGGTAATTTGTTTATGTTGTTAAATGGACAATTGATAACACCGCCAATATCAGAAGGATGTTTGAACGGCATTATGCGTAAGCAAATTCTAAAATTAGCTAAAGAATTGGATGGTATTGAGGTGTTAGAACAGCCTATATCACCTTTCGATTTACAAAAAGCCGACGAGCTGTTTATTACCAATGTCATTGTAGGTATCCAATCCGTAACTAAATACCGGAAAAAGGAATTCGAGCAAACAATTGCCAAACAGTTGTTGGAAAAATTAAACCAAGCAATACAAGCTTAGTTTAAAATAGGATTTTCGGGAGCATTCGACCAAATGAGATAGTCGCCACCCAATTCCAGAATTTTTTCTTTCCAAAAGTGAGCAGAAGATTTTCCCAGAATGTCTTTTTTGTAGATGTTTTTAGACAGTATCCAAGAGTTAGATTGCATTTCGCTTTCCAATTGTTCGGAATCCCAACCGGTGTAGCCCAAGAAAAAACGAATGTTTTTCTTTTTGATTAAGCCTTGATTGATTAGGTCTTTGGTTAATTCAAAATTCCCGCCCCAAAATATACCGTTGGATATTTCAATGCTATTCGGAATCAAATGGGGAACATTGTGGATAAAGTACAAATTGTCTTGTTCAACCGGACCGCCATTGTAAATTTTAAACTTGGCCTCAATTTCCGGTAGTACATCTTTAACAGTGTATTTTAAAGGTTTGTTCAGTATAAAGCCAACCGATCCTTCTTCGTTGTGATCGGCTAATAAAATTACTGACCGATTAAAAGATAAATCTCCTATAATCGAAGGTTCTGCGATTAATAATTGTCCTTTTTGTAATTTTTCTGAAATCATTCCCTTCAAAAAATTTTATTAAAGTTGGGAAATTTTTTTTACAAATCCAAATGATTTTAACAAAAACAAAAAAAACCACCTCAATATATTGAGGTGGTTTTTATATATCAGAAGTACTAATTTATTAGTTTACTGCTCCGTCTAATTCAGCACCAGCTTTGAATTTAACTACATTTTTAGCAGAAATTTTGATAGTTTTTCCAGTTTGTGGATTTCTTCCGTCTCTGGCAGCTCTTTTAGATACTGACCAAGAACCGAAACCTACTAAAGATACTCTTCCGCCTTTTTTCAAAGTACTACCTACATTTCCTAAAAATGATTCTAAAGCTAATTTTGCAGCAGCTTTTGTGATTCCAGCGTCAGCTGCAATTGCATCGATTAATTCTGATTTGTTCATAATGTTAGTTATTAATTGTTGGTTAAACATTCTGTTAATGATAACAAATTTAATAGGAATTCCTTACCACACAAGAGATTTGGCGTTTTTTTCAGGGTTTTGTTGATAACTTCGGGGTTTTGTTGATAAACCGTTGCTTTTTGGCGATTTTTTCTTTGAAAACGGTGTCAGACCTTATTCTGCTTGCGCTCTTTCGGAAAATGATACGCCGTTTAGCAACTCATGCGCCGCCATTTTTTTCTTTCCGGGCAATTGCAAACTCAAAATCTGAATAAAACCATCTTTAACCGCTACTTTCATCTCTTTTTTGGTAGTAATGAGTTGACCTACTGGCAAGGCATGCGATTCTGAAATGACCTTGGCTTCATATAGTTTAACGTTCCATTCTTCGCCATTGTCTTTAAAAAAACACCAAGCTGCAGGATAAGGTGATAAGCCTCGAATTAAATTGTGAATTTCAGCAGCTGATTTGTGCCAATCCACTTTGCAATTGTCTTTGTTGAGTTTATATGCCGTTTTGATATCAGCATTATCTACTTGTATAGTAGTAGTAACAGTTCCGTTTTCAATCAAGGCTAAAGTTGCGATCACGGCTTCACTGCCTATAGTCATCAAGCGGTCGTGCAATTCTCCGGCCGATTCTTCAGATCCAATCATTGTTTCTTTGCTCAAGATCATAGCGCCGGTGTCGATTTTATCGTCGATAAAGAAAGTCGTCACACCGGTTTTACTTTCACCGTTAATTATCGCCCAATTGATAGGGGCTGCACCGCGGTAATTCGGTAATAACGAAGCGTGTAAATTAAAAGTGCCCAATTTCGGCATACGCCAAACCACTTCAGGCAACATTCTGAAGGCTACTACGACTTGTAAATTGGCATTCAAGCTTTGCAATTCCGCTAAAAAAGTTTCGTCTTTGAGGTTCGTAGGTTGCAGCAATTTCAAGTTGTTATCCAAAGCGTATTCTTTAACGGCTGAATATTTCAATTTCTGACCGCGACCGGCCGGTTTGTCTGCGGCAGTAATCACACCTACAACCTCGTAATGGTTTTTGATAATGGTGTCCAAAATGCCAACGGCAAACTCGGGCGTGCCCATAAAAACGATGCGTAATTTTTCCATTGTATATGTCAGGAACAGAGTCCTTTTTTATTATGTATTAATTTTTTTAGCTACAGATTATAGGATTCAAAAGGATTTGTATAATCCGTTTTAATCTGTGAAATCCGTGGCGAAAATTATTTATTATCATGTTGTATCAACGAATATAGGTTATTCGATTTAATGCTGATGGTTTCTTCTTCCAACAGTTTTTGCAGGGCAAAGATAACATCGTCTTTGGGAAGTTTGGTGAGTTTTTGAATATCTCTCGAATTAAAGTCTTGTAACTTTAACAAGTCCACAATTTTTTCAGCGGCTGTTTCCGGCGCTACTGTTTTCTTATTTTTATGGATACAATACGAACAAATGCCACAATCTCCCTTTTGGTCTTCGCCGAAATATGCCATCAGCAATTTGCTTTTACAAGTCTTTTGGTCTTCACAATACGCTAAGACGGCTTTAAGTTGTTCGGTTTTTAATTTGTTTTGGGCTTCGAGGTATTTGGAAACCCTATTGATTGTACGTTCGTCTTCGCGGACTTCGTTAAAAGTAATGGTAGCATCATTGTTCTTAGCCATCATTTCGATGATGTTTTTTTCTCTTAAGTTTTGCAAGAGCGAAAGGACTTCGGTTTCTGTACGATTGGATTTTTTGGCGACTAATGAAACATTTAAAGCGGTTTGCATTTCATAAACCCCGGGATAAGTTCGCAAAATGGTCAGCAGTATGGCTTCGTCATTGGGATGCAAACTCATGTAGCGAATGACTTCTTTGGACGGGATAATGAATTGCAACCAGATTTTTTCCGAAAACTCCTGTGATAAGGTAATGATGCCTTGTCGGTCTAAAAACTGCAATGCATTGTACGTTTTTAGTGTAGGGAAGTTATACTTAGTGCAATACTGATGCAAATTGAAACCAAATTGTTCATCAATGCCCTCGCCGTAAGCAATTTGAAAATAGTTGCATAATTTTGAAAACACCGTATTCAAAAAAGCCTTGTCCGGTAAAACATTGATGAACTGCGCTTCGGCATGTATGATATCGGAAGGGTTTTGCAACAATACTGCAAATGCTTTCTCGCCGTTTCTTCCGGCACGACCGGCTTCCTGATAATAATTTTCCAGGTTTTGCGGCAAGTGCAAATGCACAACGGTTTTTACATTCGCCTTATCTATGCCCATACCGAAGGCGTTAGTAGCTACAATAACTTGGGCCTTTTCTGTCATCCAAAGTTGCATCTGTTTTTCCTTGTCTTTAGCCGATAAACCACCATGGTAAAACGCCGCCGTAAAGCCTAAGCTTTCGAGTTGTTTGGCTATGTCTGAACAAGATTTTCTGTTGCCTACATACACTATGGAAGGCTGTGGGTTTTTTTGCAGTATTTGTTGTAACAAATGCAATTTATCTTCGGTTTCAAACACCATGTAAGCGATGTTCTCGCGGTAGAACGACTTCGAGAAAGTTTGAGTATTATTCAGCTGTAACTGTGTAACAATATCTTCTTTCACTCGCGGTGTAGCCGAGGCTGTCAGTGCTAAAAAAGGCACTTTTGGGAAGTATTCTTTGAGTTGGGCAATTTTTAAATAAGCCGGTCGGAAATCATGTCCCCATTGCGACACACAGTGTGCCTCATCAATAGCGATGAGATTGATGGGTAAATTTTTGAGGCGTTCCAAAATCCAGTCGCTTTGCAAACGCTCGGGTGAAAGGTAAAGAAACTTAAAGTTGCCAAACTGGCAATTGTCTAACAAATTGATGATGTCGTCTTGGTGAATACCGCCGGTTAAGGCGATGGCTTTGATACCTTTACTTTGCAGGTTTTGCACTTGGTCTTTCATTAAAGCAATCAAAGGCGAAATGACCAAGCAAATGCCTTCCATCATCATCCCCGGAACTTGAAAACAAATCGATTTTCCGCCGCCCGTTGGCATCAAGGTAAAAGTGTCGTTTCCTGCCAATACCGATTGGATAATGGCTTCTTGTGGCTCTCGAAAAGCTGTATGCTTCCAGTATTGCTTAAGGATTTCGAGTGGTTTAGACATTTTGTTTGTTGTAAGTTCTATGTTGTAAGTTGTATGTTCTCAAAACTACTTATTTTTTTTGACCTACAGCTTACACTTTTAACCCATCAAACTGCTAAACCAACTGGTTCAAGATGAACTGAATGCGTTCTTCCACACTTCCGCGCGGTACTTCGATGAGTTCGTACCCGTATTTTTGGTAAGTTTCCAAAAGGTGTCCGAAGATGAGTTTGGCTTGTTCAAAATTCTCATAACGGGCTTCGTCACTTTCGTAAATTTCTTCCCAAGGCGGTAAAACAAACACTTTGGAGTACTGATGTTCGCGGCTGGCTTGGTCAAAAAACGCCGGATAGCTATCGCCTATGTAGTGCATGTATGCCAAAATATCCGGAATGCCTCGGTCTAAAAATACAATTTCCGATACATCATCGTGGGCTTGTTGGTGTTGCTTTTTGCGCCCTTCTAGTAATAATTCGCTGAAAAGCAGTGGTTTTTCCAAAAACAATTGTTCTATGCCTTGCTTTTTGGCTTCGAGGGTTATTTGTCTTGAAATTTCGGGAAAACACGCATAACCTTGTTCGATGAGTGCATCGATGATGGTGGTTTTACCGGTGCCGGGACCTCCGGTGATGACAATGAGTTCTTTTTTCAAGATTTTTGGAAATATTACTTCGTACAGTCGGCCTTTGGCCTCGTGTGGCGCAAATTTATTCAAACTAATGGGATATTGAAAAGGATTTTGGTTTTTTATTTCGGACGATGCCCAAAGTGCCAAAAGCGGCTCCCTTAACCCCGATTGGAGTCTCGTTGTCAGACGAGATGGAAAGCGGGAATACGGCAGGCCGATAAAGCCCGAACCTTTCGTTCAAAAAAATAACTAAAACGGATGGATTTCTGCAACAGAATCTGAAAGCAATACTGTATATTTGCCTTTATTTTTGATGTAATGGACAAGAAGACAGAAGAATTTTATATCAGATTGCGCGAGGAGTTGGCGAACACTTCTACTTGGCCGAACGAGTACTTATACAAGTTTATAGTGCCAACAGATGCCAAGAAGATTGAGGAAGTGGAAAATGCTTTCGACAATATGGGTGCCGTAATCCAAACCCAACAGTCCAAAAACGGCAAGTACACCAGTTTGTCGGTGAATGTGATGATGGAAAATCCGGACAGCGTGGTAGAAAAGTATATTGAAGTATCAACTATAGAAGGAATAATTTCACTGTAATGGCAGAAAAATATATAAAAGAGAATGCCAATGATGTGGTTTGTCATTTGGAATACAATGCCGAAAGACCGCATTTGATTATACCGGAATACGGTCGTCATTTGCAAAAGTTGATCGATCAGGCTACTGAAATTCCGGATAGGGAAGAGCGCAACAAAGCCGCTAAATACATCATACAAGTGATGGGTACCTTGAATCCGCACTTGCGCGATGTACCCGATTTTCAGCACAAATTGTGGGATCAGATTTTTATCATGTCTGATTTTCGTTTGGATGTTGATTCGCCATATCCTATTCCAACGCGTGACGTCATCAACTTAAAACCGGAGCGTTTGCCTTATCCGCAAAGAAATCCGAAATACCGATTTTACGGCAATAATATTACGAACATGATTGATGTGGCCAACAGCTGGGAAGAAGGTGAAATGAAGAGTGCCTTGGTCAAAGTGATTGCCAATCACATGAAAAAATCGTATTTGAGTTGGAACAAAGACACGGTGACCGATACCGTAATTTTTGAGCATTTGTATGAATTGTCCGGCGGGAAATTGAACTTATTGCAAAGCAGTGAAGAGTTGTTAAACACTAATGATTTGATGCGAACCAATAAAAAAATGTCCAACAAAAACCAACCGCAACAAAACAACAACAAGCAGAACAAAAACAAAAACGGGAAGAAGCCGTTTCAGAAAAATAATAACAATAACAATCAGAAATAGTTGTAGGTTGTAAGTTCTGGGTTCTATGTTTAATCCAATGTAACTTACAACTTATAACATACAACCTATTAACTTATAATATGGGAACATTCAAAATAGAAGGCGGTATCCAACTAAAAGGGGAAGTACAACCGCAAGGGGCTAAGAACGAAGCGTTACAAGTATTATGTCCGGCTTTATTAACCTCGGAGAAAGTTAGAGTAACCAATATTCCGGATATTATCGACGTGAACAAGTTGATCGTATTGTTAGGAAACTTGGGCGTTAAAATTCAGAAAAATGGTCCGGGCGATTATACTTTTCAAGCCGATGAAGTGAATATCGATTATTTAAAAACAGAAGCTTTTAAAAAAGAAGGCGGTAGTTTGAGAGGTTCGATTATGATAGTTGGTCCGCTATTAGCTCGTTTTGGTTGCGGTTATATTCCGAAACCCGGCGGTGATAAAATCGGAAGAAGAAGATTGGATACGCACTTTGAAGGTTTTATCAATTTGGGTGCTAAATTCCGTTACGAAAGAGAAGATCACTTTTACGGCGTAGAAACCAAAACCCGTTTGAAAGGAGCCTACATGTTGTTAGATGAAGCATCGGTAACCGGAACAGCTAACATTGTAATGGCAGCGGTTTTGGCCGAAGGGACAACCACCATTTACAATGCCGCTTGTGAACCGTATTTGCAACAATTGTGTAAAATGTTGAACTCGATGGGTGCCAAAATCACCGGAGTTGGTTCCAACTTACTAACCATTGAAGGCGTTGAGAAATTAGGCGGATGCGAACACCGAATCCTACCGGATATGATTGAAATTGGTTCGTGGATTGGTCTGGCTGCTATGACTCGTAGTGAGATTACTATTAAAAATGTAAGCTGGGAAAACTTGGGTGTCATTCCGAATGTGTTCCGCAAATTGGGAATTACCTTAGAGCAAAAAGGGGATGATATTTACATTCCGGCACACACCAAAGGATACACCGTGAAAACCGATATCGACGGTTCGATTTTAACTATAGCCGATGCGCCTTGGCCCGGTTTTACACCGGATTTGTTGAGTATCGTTTTAGTGGTAGCTACGCAAGCCAACGGCGATGTGTTGATTCACCAAAAAATGTTTGAAAGCCGTTTGTTCTTTGTGGACAAATTGATTGATATGGGAGCCAAAATCATGTTGTGTGATCCGCACAGAGCTGTAGTTATGGGACACAATTTCCAATCGCAGTTAAAAGCCACTACGATGTCTTCACCGGATATTCGTGCGGGAATTTCGTTGTTGATTGCGGCACTTTCTGCTAAAGGAACGTCAACCATTCAAAACATCGAGCAAATTGACCGAGGTTATGAAAGAATCGATGAGAGATTGCGTGCTTTAGGTGCTAATATTGTTAGAGTTTAAGAATATTAGATTTTAAATATTAAATATTATATGTGAAATCCCAAAACTTATTAAGATTTGGGATTTTGTTTTTTTAGTCAGATGGAAACTTACATCATCGTTTTACTTTGTATTGCCTCTTTTTTCGCCGGATTTGTCGATGCTATCGTGGGCGGAGGAGGTTTAATCCAAACTCCCGTAGCCATGATATTGATGCCGAATTTGTCGGTGGCGAGTATCATCGGATCGCTTAAAATTCCGGCTTTCAGCGGAACGAGTTTTGCCGCTTTTCAGTATTTGAAACAAGTGGTGCTGAATTGGAAATTGCTGATATTAATGTCGGTTCTGGCTTTTGGTGCTGCTTTTGGCGGTTCGGCTTTGCTTACCGTAGTGAGTAACGATTTTATGAAGCCGCTATTGTTTTTCATTCTCATAGGCTTGGCGATTTATACGTTTAAAAAGAAAAACTTCGGGCAGCAACAAGAAAAATCACATTCGGTTAAACGCCAAATGGTGTACGCTGTCGTCATCAGTATACTGGTGGGTTTTTACGACGGTTTTATTGGTCCCGGTACAGGCAGTTTTTTGGTCTTGGGTTTTGTGTCGATTTTGGGATTCGATTTTTTGCACGCTTCGGCCAATGCCAAAATGGTGAACTTGGCCACCAATTTCGGTTCGATTTGTTTGTTTGTAATGAAAGGCAAAATCATTTGGGCTTTTGCCATTCCTATGGCATTTTGTAATGCTTTTGGTGGCTGGTTGGGCGCTAAATTGGCCATAAAAAAAGGAAATACCTTCATTAGAAAGTTTTTCCTTTTTGTTGTAATCCTTACGCTCTTGCGTTTTGGGTATGATGTTTTCTTCGCTTAAAAATTCAAGCCAAACATAATCCCGTCACCTTGATAACCGTTTTGGTAAGAGCGCACATAATCGATGCGTAAAATTCGGTATTTGCCAAACCCTAAATTGCTCAAACCGGCAGAGAATTCCTGGTACGGATTGCGGTTAGGAATGGAAAGGTTTTTAAAGCCCAACACCAATTTCGATTGCAACTTATTCAGTAACGGAATTTTATTCATGATAAATCCTTTGTCGCTGTATTCCATATGGGTTTCCCAATAACTGTCGTTGGTACTGGCTGCATAATAAGGCAACAAGTTAAACTGATTGGTGTACGAGCTGCCGAAAACTACATGGGTTTGGTTGCCGTTAAAGTGTTGGAAATCTACAAATGAAATACCATCGGCATTGAAAAACTTCCCGGCTTTGGTATTGATGTCGATTTCGCCTTTGTTTTTTAAGGTTAACGAATATTGCAAGCGCGCCGAAATTTTGTCGTAGTTGTAGTTGTCTTCATTGCCGGCCATACCTTTTTCGTAATTGATGGAAATCGACGGGTATTTGTCGTTGCCCAAATTGTATTTGCCGTCCGGACGAGTAATGTACTGTTGGCCGAATTTGATTCTTGCCCCAATATTCATTTTCACCAAATTATGACGGTCGATAATGGCGGCAGTTTCATCCAACGGCAACAACGGATGATTCGAGCTGTATTGGTCTTCCGATTTGATAACGGCATAATCGGTAGTGTTGAACAACGGTTTTCTTTCGGCATATTCCAACCCTAAACTCATGTCTAAACCATTTAAAATTTCTCGGGAAAAGTTACTGGCGATAAAGTTTTTCTCGTACAATTTCATAAAATTGTTTTTGAAGAACAAGCTGCTCACCGAGTTGATTAACTTAGAAATCGGTTCTTCTCGGTTGAATTGATTCACCGAGTTTCCACCGTAAACGGATAAATAAGTTTTGCTTTTATTGCTGAGTTTCGATGAGAAATAAGCGGTTGGTCGGAATCGCTCGTCTGAGAAACCATAGGCTAGGGAAGAGCCAAATCCGTAATAGGTGTTCTTGTCTTCGTTTCGTTTAAAGTAAGACAAACCAATATTGGTATTCCAACCCTGAACCGTGTTAAACGAAGTATTTAATAAAGGTCCGTTGTAGTTAATCGACCATTTTTTAAACGAATTAGAATAACTGTAGCCATTTAAAATATCAGTAAAACCGAATTTATTTCTCTTGGCGTCAATCGAATCCAAGTAGGTTTTCGACTTCTTCTTTTCTTGCAAAGCGTCTTTTTTGATGTAATCGGTCGTTTCTTCACCGGTTAGTGGCACCGGACGAATGGTGTTCCAAAAACTGTCGTCTTTTTTGTTGGCATTTTCCTCGAATTTGATGACTTCGGCATTGAAGGTTTTCTTCTCAAATTTTTCCGGAAACGTAAAGTTGGTAAACACATACGTAAATCGCCCCGACATATTGATGCCAAACATACCGGCATCGAAATCTAGGGTTTGGGTGTTTTTGGCCCAAACTTTAGTAGCGCTATTGTAACTGAAGTTTTGTTTTAAGGCTAAAGTATTTAAAGCCGGATTCTGAATTTGGGTTCCGGTAAAATTCACGTCCACAGCATAAATCGCATAGGTGTCGTCTACTATATAGATGTAACCCGACATCACCGGTTCGGTTTCGCGGCGCGGGATGATTTTGATTTTATTGATTTGCTGGCGGTTCTCTGTAAAGAAGGAACCTTCAAACTGATAGCGATAATAGTTAAACGCATTGTCGGCTATGGGCGAAACCACATTGGCGTCAAACTCCAAATAGTTATCGTAGAAATCGAAGTTAGCCGATGAGGCATTGTTAAAGCTAAAACCGTTGTCGCGACCGCTGACTTTAGAAGCTATAATTTCTTCCTTCATTTTGTCCGGTTTTTGGAACGTAATTCTGGAAACCGTTTCAGATAAATACAATATACCACTGCGGGTGGAATCGATAATTTCGTCAAAAAAATCTAACTTTTGTCCTAGTATGGTTTTGGGTAAATTTTTAACTCTGAAAATCCCACGGGAATAAAAATCGGCTGTGTAACGTGCTGTTTTGGCCGAGTTATCTTTTTTGTTTTTTATGGCGTTTCGGATGATTTCGTTGGCCGGATTGTCTTTAGGATTAATGACTACTTCATTCAAGATGATGTTTTCTTCTACTAAAACCACTTCTATTTCCACGGGCGTTTTGTCGAGTGTAACGACTTGCTTGGCGGTTTTGTATCCTAAATATTGAAACAACAAGGTATGATTTCCCGGTGTTTTTATGTTGATTTCAAATCGACCTTGCTCGTTGGTTGTAGTTCCGTTATAGGTGTTTTCTTCAAAGATGTTGACAAAGGGTAGCGGATTTCCTTTTTCGTCGGTGACTTTTCCGCGGACTTGGGCATTGGTTAAAGCAATAATAAAAAGAAAGAAGAGTGTTAGTTTTTTTTTCATGTTTAATAGTTTGTTATACAGCGATATAGAGTTTCACAGAGATTCACAGAGTAAAAATGAGATACACTGAGCTTATAGTTTGAATCTTTTTATTCCTTGTTTCAGCATTTTGGTGTTAAAGTTTATGAGCAATCCGGTGGAGTAATTGCCAAGTTTCATGTAGGTAAGAATTTGGGCAAAATGAACATCGGTGAAAGCTTCTACTGTTTTGAGTTCTACTACTATTTTGTTTTCGACTAATAAATCAATTCTGTAGCCTTGATCTAGCTTTATTTCTTTGTAAACTAAAGGAAATGGTTTTTCACATTCTACGTCAAGATCATGTTTTTTTATTTCATACAAAAGACATTCTTTGTAAGCAGATTCTAAAAGACCCGGACCAAGATGACGATGCACTTCGATGGCTAATCCGATGATTTTCTCAGTTAATAAATCAGTTTCCATAATTTTCTGTGTATCTCCGTTTGCTCTGTGAATCTCTGTGAAACTACAGCAACGATTGCAATGCCAACTCATAGCTTTTCAAACCAAACCCAATTACAATTCCTTTGGCGTTGGGTGAGATAAACGATTGATGGCGGAAAGACTCACGAGCAAATGTATTAGAAATATGTACTTCAATAACCGGTGTTATGATTGCTTTAACAGCATCGCCTATGCCCACCGAAGTATGGGTGTAAGCTGCGGCATTTAAAATGATGCCATCGTATGAAAATCCGACTTCCTGAATTTTGGTAATGAGTTCGCCTTCTACATTACTTTGGAAATAACTCAACTCCACGTTAGGATATTTGTTTTGTAAGTCGGCAAAGAAGTCTTCAAAAGTTGCGGCACCGTAAATATCCGGTTCGCGTTTACCCAGTAAGTTTAAGTTGGGACCATTAATGATGATGATTTTCATAGGATGAATTTTAAGTAAAAATAAAAAACCGCTGTCGAACGGACAACGGTTTAGCGGTAAACTTTCTTTTTTTATCAGAATCGATAACCTAGCGAAAGTTGAATCGTTCTGTTTTTGACTTCAGCATTTTTGTTGGCCTCTGTTAAACCGGCTACATAGCGAGCTTGGAGTAAGAAATGATCCGTGATATTGTAACCCAAACCACCGGCTAATCCAAAATCAAACGTTTCGCCTTCAAACTGATCCGGTACATTTTCATTGACCAAGAAGGAAAATTGCGGTCCGGCTTCAAAACTCAACTTGTTTTTGGTTAGATAGAATTTGGCTAACACGGGAACAGTAATGTAGTTGTAATTGATGTCGTCAAAAGCAGCTTCGTCCACTTTAGTCCCTTGCGAGGAGTAAACCAATTCCGGTTGTAACGACAAGTTCTCAAATACTTTTACTTCCATCAAAGCTCCAAAATGGAAGCTGGTGTATGTTGAACCTTCCACATTGTTGCCTTCTAAGTTGGCAAAATTGGCTCCGGCTTTGAGTCCGAACTTCAGGGTTTGTGCCTGTAAACCGGCCATGCTACTCAATAATACTAATAAAACAATTGCTTTTTTCATAGTGTACTAGTTTTAAGTTTATATATAAACGGTGCAAATAGACTTTTATTATTTGGCGGTGAAATTTTAGACTTTACTGAAAAAAATCTTATAAAAAGCGGGGTTTTTAAATTTGTTAACAAAAACCTAATTATGGCTTATTTTATTTAAAATGCTGTAAAACAGTTGATTTGGTCTTTTTTATTGTTGATAACCTTGTTGATAAGTCCAAATCCTCTGATTATTCCTATTAGACTAAACTTTTAACTTTGTCTCAATTAATTTTAAAATTAAACAAACATGAAAAAAATTATTTTAACTATGGCTGCTGTATTTGCTGTATCTTTTGCAAATGCACAAGACAAAAAAGGTGGTTCTAGCGACATGAAATTTGGTGTTAAAGCTGGTCTTAACAATTCTAACTACACTGGTGATGCTGATACTGATGCAGCTACTAGCTTTTACGTAGGAGGTTTAGTTGATTTCGCTGTTTCTGAAAAATTCCACGTACAACCAGAATTATTGTATTCTGTAGAAGGTGCTGATGAAGATTCAATGACTTTCTTAAGATTACCAATCATGGCTAAGTATTATGTGGCTGATGGTTTCAGTTTACAAGCTGGTCCTGAATTTGCATTTAAAATTGCTGCTGAAAATGAATTAACAGATGAATTTACTAAATCATTAGATTACGGTTTAGGAATTGGTGCCGGTTATGAATTAGAGTCAGGTTTATTCTTTGACGCTAGATATAACTTAGGTTTAGCTAACATTTCTGATGTTGACGGTTTCGATGTAGGAACTTCTAGCATCCAAGTAGGTTTAGGATACAGATTCTAATCTTACCAAAGATTATAGTAGAAAACCTCTCAATTTGAGAGGTTTTTTTATGCCTAATAGTTTTTGTGTGGATAAAATACTACTTTTACGCTCAAACTTAAAACAACTGATAATGAAAAAATTTTTTGTAGCTATCGTAGCGCTTATTGGCTTAGGTTCTCTCCAAGCTCAAAATGTTAAGTACGGATTGAAAGGTGGTTTGAACGTTGCTAATCTGAATGTTGATGAAGCAGGGTTCCCAAGCACTAGTTCTATTGTTAATTTCCACATTGGTGGTTATGCCGAAATTATGATAAACAAAAAATTTGCTTTCCAACCGGAACTTTTGTATTCGGCTCAAGGTGCAAAATTTGATTTTATTTATGATGATGGTGCAGGAAATCTTTATGATACAGAAAACACGTTTAAGTTATCATATATCAATATACCGCTGATGTTTAAATATTATCCTGAAAGTAAGTTTTTCTTAGAAGCCGGTCCTCAGATTGGTTTTATGACTGCAGCGAAATTAAAAGTAAAAGTAATTGGTTATGGGTCAGATACTCAAAATATTGACGAAGGGTTTAAAGATTTGGATTTTGGGTTTAATTTAGGTGCAGGATATAACATTTCTAAACATGCTGTGATTAACGTACGCTATAATTTAGGATTGTCTAATATTGGAGAAAATGCAGAAGGTGAAAACGGTAAAGTATTCAATAGAGTTCTTTCTGTTTCCTTAGGATGTAATTTTTAAGTATAAATAAAAGCAATTAAAAACCTCTCCATTCGAGAGGTTTTTTTATACCTTCACTTTTCGTTTCTTTGTGGTATGAACTGGAGTCCTTATATCAAGAGTTTTCAATCGTATCTCAAAATTGAACGGGGTTTATCAAAAAACACCATAGCCAATTACACCTTCGATTTAGAGCGTTTGTGCGCTTTTTTAAATGACAACAACATTAGCGTGGCTCCGGAAAAAATTGCTGAAGAAACCATTCAACAATTCATTTATGCCGTTTCAAAAGAAGTCAATGCCCGCTCGCAAGCCAGAATTATCTCCGGATTGAAAAGTTTTTTTTCTTATTTAATTTTCGAAGATTATCGGTCCGACAGTCCCATGGAATTGATAGAAGCGCCTAAAATTGGACGGAAATTACCCGATACACTCAGTGTGGAAGATATTGATAATTTAATAGCTGCGGTCGATTTATCCACACCCGAAGGCGAACGCAATCGTGCTATTTTAGAAACTTTGTACAGTTGCGGTTTGCGGGTTTCGGAGTTGGTTTCGCTCAAAATATCCGATTTGTTTTTCGATGAAGGTTTTGTAAAAATTACCGGTAAAGGCAATAAGCAGCGCTTTGTGCCCATTGCTCAAAGCACACAGCGCTATATCGAGAGTTATAAAAATAACATTCGAAATCATCTCAACATTGCTAAAGGTCACGAAGATACCTTGTTCTTAAATCGAAGAGGAAAGCAACTCACCAGGGCGATGGTTTTTACTATTATTAAAACGCTGGCTGTTAAAATCAATTTGCAAAAGAATATCAGTCCGCATACGTTGAGGCATTCTTTTGCGACCCATTTATTGGAAAACGGTGCCGATTTGAGATCAATTCAAATGATGTTAGGGCACGAGTCTATTACCACTACAGAGGTTTATGTGCATTTGGATCGCAAACACTTAACACAAATAATACATACATTTCATCCGAGAAAAGTGTAGTTTGTCGATTTTTTGTTATTTTTGCCGCGTCAAACAACAATAACCCCAAACTGTTTACAATGAAATTTAACCAAATTTTTGTGGTGGATGATGATAAGATTCATCATTTTATGATCAAAAAACTATTGCAAAACAATCAAATAGAGGTGAATCCCAGTTTTTTTGAAAATGGATTTGAAGCCATTAATGGTTTGAAAAATTGCATCAACAGCGGTGCCAATTTGCCCGATTTGATTTTATTAGATATCAATATGCCTGTGCTGGATGGCTGGCAGTTTTTGGAAGAATACAAAACCATCAAAAATAATTTGTCCAAAGACATCGTGATTAACATACTGACCTCTTCAGATGATAAGGAAGATTTGAATAAAGCTGAGTTGTTTAAGGAAGAAATTCATAAATACTACACCAAGCCGGTAACCGTAGCACTCATTAAAGATATATTCCAATAAAAAAGGCGACTGTTAAGTCGCCTTTTTTGATGTTTATTTTGCAATATTCACCGCTCGTGTTTCGCGGATTACTGTAATTTTAACTTGACCCGGATAAGTCATCTCGGTTTGGATTTTCTGTGAAATCTCAAACGATAAGTTCGCGGCCATATCATCGCTTACTTTTTCACTTTCTACTATTACACGTAGCTCGCGTCCGGCTTGGATGGCATAAGCGTTTTTCACGCCATTAAATCCAAAGGCAATGTTTTCTAAGTCTTTCAAACGTTGGATGTATGAATCCAATACCTGACGACGAGCGCCCGGTCTGGCACCTGAAATCGCGTCACAAACCTGAATGATTGGAGAAATTAAATATTTCATTTCAATCTCGTCGTGGTGCGCTCCGATGGCGTTGCATACTTCTTCTTTTTCTCCGTATTTTTCAGCCCATTGCATTCCTAACAAAGCATGTGGTAAATCACTTTCGGTATCTGGTACTTTTCCGATATCGTGTAACAAACCGGCACGTTTGGCTAGTTTTACGTTCAAGCCTAATTCGGCCGCCATGATACCACACAATTTAGCTACTTCACGCGAGTGTTGTAACAAGTTTTGTCCGTAAGACGAACGGTATTTCATTCGGCCAACCACCTTAATCAATTCAGGATGTAAGCCGTGAATCCCTAAATCGATTACGGTACGTTTACCTACTTCCGCAATTTCTTCCTCGATTTGTTTCGTGGTTTTGGCTACTACTTCTTCAATTCTGGCCGGGTGAATTCGTCCATCGGTTACCAATTTGTGTAACGATAGACGAGCTATTTCTCTTCTTACCGGATCGAAACAAGACAAAATAATAGCTTCCGGCGTATCATCTACAATAATTTCCACTCCGGTAGCGGCTTCTAAAGCGCGAATGTTTCTTCCTTCACGACCGATAATTCTACCTTTCACGTCATCAGATTCGATGTTAAATACTGATACACAGTTTTCAACGGCTTCTTCGGTGCCGACGCGTTGGATGGTATTGATGATAACTTTCTTAGCTTCTTGTTGTGCAGTAAGTTTTGCCTCTTCTATTGTATCTTGGATATGCGACATCGCTTTGGTTTTGGCTTCTGCTTTGAGGCTTTCTACCAATTGCTCGCGCGCGTCTTCCGCAGACAACCCTGAAATCACTTCCAGTTGTTCTACTTGGCTTTTGTGTAATCTTTCTAGTTCTTGGTGTTTCTTGTCAAGTAATTCGATTTTGGCTTCGTATTCTTTAGTTTTGGCTTCAAAATCGTCGTTTACTTTTTTGGCTTTGGCCAATTCGCTGGATACTTGCGATTCTTTGTCGCGCGTTCTTTTTTCTACTTCAGCGATTTTTTTGTCTTTGTTTAAAATCTCTTTTTCGTGTTCCGATTTTAACTCTAAAAACTTCTCTTTGGCTTGAAGTAGCTTGTCTTTCTTGATGTTTTCAGCCTCGATATTGGCGTCTCTCAAAATAGAGCTCGCTTCTTTTTTGGCGTTTTTAATCATGTTGGAGACATTGCTTTTCTCCAGGAATTTGGCAATTCCGAAACCTCCGCCGATTCCGGCAATTAGTGCAATTATTATTAGTGTAATTTCCATGTTTAAGTTAGTATTTATCTATAAAAAAAGCCCACATTAGGTGAATGCATAAACTCGTAAAGACAAGTTTTGAGCTAACTCGCTGTTCAAGGATCCGCGGTTTCAGCGGCTTGCTTTAGTAGCGACGATTTGCTCATTCTAATTTGTTAGTGTTGAGTTTACCAATTAAAATCTAATGTAGGCAGTGTCGTAATCTATGTTAAGAACGTTATTTTTTTTCGAGATAATCGAGCAATAAATCATTAAGCTTTTGCAGTCTTTCCTGCGTTTGTTTTCCGTCTATGGCATTGTCAACATGCTTCTGTTCTACTTGCGAGGCAAACTGTAAAGCACACATGGCCAATACATCCTGTTTGTCACGTACCGCATAGTTTTCCTCAAATTGCTTAATCATAGCCTCAATTTTTTTCGAAGCACTTCTCAGTCCTTCTTCTTGCGAAGGGTCAACCGTTAACGGGTAAACTCTGTCGGCAATTGATAACTTTATTTTAAGCTTATTTTCCATCTTAGTCAGCTAGTTGCGCAATACAATAGTCTATTTCTCGGATTAATGAATTTATTTTAAGCTTCGTATCTCGTTTGTTTTCTTCACCGCCTAATAATGAATTGGTCATTTTGAGTGATTCGCATTCAGACTGCAACGTCTTGATTTGTTCATTTTGTTGCTGAATCATAGTTGCAGCTTTTAATAATTCTGTTCGTAAAGCCGCAGCATTCTGCTCTAAACTGTTTATTTTGGTAAAAAGTTTTTGAATTCTACTCTCAACAGAATCAATTATTTCTGCAATTTCACTCATAAATTTCTTTATTCATTACTTACTTTACAAAGTTAGGATTCTATTTTGTTTGCACAATAGTTTTGATGATTATTTCTCACTAAATTTAACCGCTTTGTAATTTCTTGTTTTTGAGAGAATTATAATCGATTTTTATTTTTATGTAAATTTAAACTTACTTTTAAGTATCTTAGCCTAAACTTCTTTTATATGAAATTAATTGGCTTGTTTTTGTGTTTTTGCACTTTGGTTTTTGGTCAAAATCAGTATCCGAAAGACTATTTTCGTTCGCCTTTGGATATCCCGTTACAGCTTTCCGGAAATTTCGGTGAATTGCGTCCGAATCACTTTCATTCGGGTTTCGATTTTAAAACCCAACAAAAAGAAGGATTGTCGGTGTATGCTGCTGCCGATGGCTACATCTCACGAATTAAAATTGCCGTTAACGGTTACGGAAAGGCTATTTACGTAACGCATCCCAACGGTTTTACCACGGTTTACGGTCATTTACAATCGGGTGTCGGCGTTGTTGAAAAACGAATCAAAGCCGAACAATACCAAGCCAAATCGTATGAAATTGATGTGTATTTGCCTGCGAATGAATTGCAAGTTCAAAAAGGCGATGTGATTGCTTTATCCGGAAACACCGGTGGTTCTGACGGTCCGCACTTGCATTTTGAAATTAGAGATACCGCGTCTGAAAAAATTATCAATCCGATGTTTTTTGGATTCGATTCCGTAATTACCGATTCAAAACGGCCGATGTTGAGTAATTTGATAGTTTATCCCTTGGGCAAAAATACGGTGGTAAATCAGTCACAACGACCGGTTGCTGTGGCCATTTCGCAACAAGACGACGGCAGTTATATAGCCGAAAAAGTATTGGTAAACGGCACTGTTGGTTTTGGAATCACAGCCTTTGATTACGACGATGTTTCGTGGAACGGAAACGGCATTTACAAGGTCCAAACTTTTAAAAACGGCAAACTCGATTTTCAATACCAATTTGATACTTTTTCTTTCGACGAAACGCGTTATGTCAATGCTTTAATCGATTATGGTCGGTACAAAAAAACGGGTCAACGCGTGCAAAAACTCTTCGCTGAAAAACCGTATCCGTTAAGCATAATCCAACACGGAACCCAAAACGGTGTCTTGGAAATAGCATCAAACATCACCCAAAATTACAAGATTGAAATTGCTGATTACAGTCAAAACATCACTCGCGTTTTTATTCCGATTGAATATTCGCCTATGACGGTTAAAGTTACGGAAGAGCCGGTAACTGCTAAATATTGGGTCAAAGCCGATAAGGAATCGGTTTTTGCTTTGGAAAATGTAACTGTTACCATTCCGCCTAAAGCTTTTTTGAAGGATTTTAAAATGGATTTTGAGGTTAAAAACGGTATTGCTTACCTACATGACGATGTGGAACCGGCTTTTGCCAACCTGACCATTACTTTTGAAGATAGTTTAACCACTGAATCCGAGCGTCAACGTATGTTTATCGGTACAGTAGATGGTAAAAAGACCTATTACAATTATACTAAACGGCACAAAAATTCGTTTACTACTTACACCAAATATTTGGGAACTTACAAGTTGTTTAAAGACAGTATGCCACCCAAAATCAAGTCAGATAAACGTATTGGAGGCCAATGGATCAGCCAACAAAAAGAGTTGAGATTTACGGTTTCCGACGATTTATCAGGTATCAAAACTTGGGAAGGATACTTGAATGGTCAATGGATTTTATTGGAATATGAGCCGAAAACCAAAAAGCTGGTCCATCATTTTGACGATGACATAGTGGAGGAAGGCAAAAATGATTTAAAAATCGTCATTACCGATAATGTTGGAAATTCTACTATCTTTGAAACACAATTTTTTAGAAGTCAAAAACTTTAAAATCACAGTTTGAAAACAAATCAAATCCTTTTTACGCTTCTTTTTTTGGCGTTCAGTTGTGTGGTTTCGGCCCAAAATCAAACGGCTAAAGTGGCCGGAGTTGTCTTAGACGAAAACAACCAACCCGTTGAAAATGTTAATGTCAGCTATCAAACCAAAACGTCTTCTACCGATAAAAACGGTTTTTACCAAATCGTGGTGCCGGCCAATCAAAAAGTAGTGTTGGTTTTTACCCATACTTCGCTGAAAAGCATTACGGTAACTTTGCAATTAAAGCCTAACGAGGAATTCGAATACCACGTAATGATGAATGACAAAGCCGAGCAGCTCTCAGACGTTATCATCACCAGCAACCGAAGAAGAGTACAAGGCATAACTTCTATCGAACCTGAAACCATCAAAACCAATCCGAGTGCTATGCCCGGAGTGGAAAGTGTTTTAAAAGCTTTGCCGAGCGTGAATGCCAACAACGAATTGAGTTCAGGCTACAATGTACGCGGCGGGAATTACGACGAAAACTTGGTGTATGTGAACGAAATAGAAGTGTATCGCCCTTTTTTAATTCGTTCCGGTCAACAAGAGGGATTGAGTTTTACCAACACCGATATGGTGCAGAAAATTGACTTTTCCGCCGGTGGTTTTCAAGCCAAATACGGTGATAAAATGTCTTCGGTTTTGGACATTACTTACCGAAAACCAACCAAATTCGGGCTAACCGCTGAAGCCAGTTTCCTGGGCGGAAGTTTAACAGGAGAAGGCATTTCTAAAAATAAAAAATGGTCTGCTATAACCGGAATTCGTTATCGAGACAACTCACTTTTGGTGAACAGTCAGGAAACGCAAACTAATTTTAGGCCGACTTTTGTAGATGTGCAAACCAATGTGAATTTTTCCCCTAACGACAAATGGCACTTTAGTTTCTTAGGAAATGCGTCGCAAAATAAATACAATTACCAGCCTTTAACGCGTCAAACCAACTTCGGAACCATAGACGAACCAATTGCCCTGCAAATTTTTTACGAAGGTCAGGAAAACGACAAATACCAAACCCTTTTCGGGGCTTTCAAATCTTCTTTTAGTCCGAATGACAACAACAATTACCGTTTGATTACTTCGGTTTACCATACTCAAGAACAAGAGTACTTTGATATATTCGCGGCTTATTTTTTAGGCGAAGTCGATACCAACATTGGTTCGGAAACCCTAGGTGAAGTGACTTTTTCCCAAGGCATCGGTACCCAATTGAATCATGCGCGCAACGATTTGGATGCTTTAATTGTAAATGCTGAAGTGAAGGGAACGCATTTTATCAACCTTAAAAAACACCAAATCGATTGGGGTATTAAATACACGCGTGAGAATTTCCGCGACCGTATAGTCGAATGGGAAGTGATTGATTCTGCCGGGTTTTCTATCAATCCGCCTATTATTGATATTCCGAATGACCAACCCTACAATCCGTATGTCGGACCATTGGTGCCTTACCAAAATGTGAGAGCGACTAATTTTATTGATATCGACCGCATTTCCGGTTTTGCCCAATGGCGAACAGAAACTAAGTTAGGCAATAGCGATTTTTGGATTACTGCCGGAGCGCGCTTCCATAACTGGACGGTTTCGGGTGACGGAATTTCGAATGCGAAAAGCCAGATTGTAGTGAGTCCGAGAGCCCAATTTACTTTAAAACCCAATTGGGATCGCGATATGGTATTTCGTTTTGCCACAGGTTTATACCACCAACCGCCATTTTACAGAGAGTTGAGAGATTTGAACGGAGTGGTGAATCCGAATGTTAAAGCCCAACAATCGTTGCATTTTGTGTTGAGTAACGATTACAATTTCAAAATGAGTAAACGTCAATTTAAATTGGTAACTGAAGCTTATTATAAGTCGATGACCGATGTAAATACCTATACTTTGGAAAATGTTCGTATTCGTTATCGTGCTAATAATAATGCCGAAGCTTATGCTTATGGATTGGACATGCGTTTGAACGGTGAGTTTGTACCGGGAACCGAATCTTGGTTGAGTTTGGGATACATGAAAACGGAAGAAAATCAAGACGGCAGAGGTTTTATTGCGCGTCCAACCGATCAGCGATTGAAAGTTGGGATTTTGTTCCAAGATTATATGCCGAATTTACCCAATATGAAATTGTATTTGAATTTGGTTTATAACACCGGATTGCCCGGAGGTTCGCCATCTTATGCAGATGCTTATGTGTATCAAAGCAGATTGCGCGATTATCGCAGAGCTGATGTTGGTTTTTCTTATGTGTTAACCGAAAGAAATAATGAACGTCCAAACG
The DNA here is from genome assembly GCA_002786385.1 of Flavobacterium sp. FEMGT703F. Taxonomy (GTDB): domain Bacteria; phylum Bacteroidota; class Bacteroidia; order Flavobacteriales; family Flavobacteriaceae; genus Flavobacterium; species Flavobacterium cheonhonense. Next base: position 62,745 of record PGCN01000012.1, on the reverse strand, counting down.
GACATTGGCTTAAAAGATTCCAAGATTTGTCATTAGGTTTTGAAATCTTCAATTTATTCAACAACCAAAACGCCATTACCAATACTTGGGTGCGCGATGTGTATACCAAAAATCAGTATGGTATTCCGAATTATATGACTACGCGTGTCTTCAATGTGAAATTGACGGCCAAACTCTAAAAATAAATCTGTATTTTTGAAAGACTAATTGAATTGAGATGAAAAAGTACCCTTTCTGTATAGCTTTGGTTTTAGGAGTAATGTTTGTTAGTTGTAAAAAAGAAGAAGCACCAAAACCTAAAGTGATTTATCAAGAAACGACCAAAACCAAAACGGAAGTTCCCGAGGATACCACGCAAATTGAGATAGCCGATTTACCAATAAACATGGACGGCACTAATTATTTTATTTTTCCTATTGGTACTGTATCCGGTGATAAAAAAGGCATCAAAGCTTCTTACGATTCTAATACAGGTTACACTGTTTCCAATTACAGCGAGTATCAAATTTCGGGCTATCTCAAGAATTTGAAGTTTCAGGAAATAGGGAAGGACACCATTTATGCCCTAAGTGATGCCAATTTACTAATCGAAACGGCTACTTATTTAAAATCGACTGCCGATAAAACCAAAAAGCAACTGATGGTTTATACCGTGGCCGATATGGATACTAACAAAGACAGCAAACTGGATAACAACGACATCAAATCGTTGTATTTAAGCGAGATTTCAGGAAAAAACTTCACCAAAATTTCGGTTGACTTTCAAGAATTAATCGATTGGAATGTAATCGACAGTCGCCATCGTTTGTACTTTAGAACGGTGGAAGATACCAACAAAAACGGCGCTTTCGATAAAGAAGACCGTTTGCACTATTTCTACCTAGATTTACTGGCGAAAGAGTGGAAAGCGGTTGAGATTAAGTCTTTACAATAAACTTATTTTCCGGGCATCGGCACTATACCGGCTTTAATCAAATACACCATAAAGATGATGGTGAAGATTACAAGGAAAATAAAGAACACCAGTATAAGTAAGAAGAGAAATAATAAAATTCTCAGAATCAATGCCGTTCTGGGCTTGTCTTTGTATAAAGAAGCATAAGTCCAAACTGTAAGACCAAAAGTCATTATGGCTGTAATAGAAGAAAACTTTACCAAAGCTTCTTTTGGAACCACTAGATACAATAAAATACTGATAATGCTGAAAACCAATCGTTGGCCACCGGCAAAACAGTTGATAATGATGTTTTCTATATAGTTGTATCCCCATTTTTTAAAGGATAACCACGATAAAAAAGAGACTATGGGCAAGGCTAAAATTTCAAAAAGGGCGTAATGGCTAAACATCCAAGTCATCGCCTTGTTGTATTCCATCATGGCTTTGGAGTTTAAGGTTTGAGAATTGTAGCCTTGCATAAGGGCGTTCATGTCTACTTGTAGCGATAAAAATCCACTTATACCCGCCAAAACAAACAAGAGGAGAATAGGTTTGTAATGGTTGATTCTTTTACCTTGAATAAATTCGTTGATGGTGTCTCCCGGACGAGTGTATAATTCTTTTAAAGTGAAAAAGAAACCTTTGTTTACGTGAAGTATCGTATATTTTACTTCGTCTTTAATATACTGCCAATCCAATCTTAGGGTTTTGGTTTTTTGACCACAATTGGAACAGAAGTTTCCACTGGTAGTAGTTTGACAGTTTTTACAAAGGATATTTTCCATAGTGAGTCTGTTTTACTGCCCTAAAATAGAAAATATATTCATACAAAAGGGATAAATATTTTAGCATTTTACTGTAAAAAGTGAGCGGTTTATTCAAACGACTGCATGGCCACCAATTTCGAATAGGTTCCGTTTTTGGCTAATAATTCGTCGTGTGTGCCTTGTTCAACTATTTCGCCTTTGTGCATTACTACAATCACATCGGCTTTCTGAATGGTAGACAAACGATGCGCAATCACCACGGAAGTTCGGTTTTGCATCATGTTTTCCAAAGCTACTTGTACAAATTTTTCGCTTTCCGTATCCAAAGCGGAAGTAGCTTCGTCCAAAATCATGATCGGAGGATTTTTCAACACCGCACGAGCGATAGACAAGCGTTGTTTTTGTCCGCCCGAAAGTTTATTACCGCTGTCGCCAATATTGGTTTCTATGCCTTCCGGTAAATCTTTCACAAACTCATAGGCATTGGCAATTTTAAGAGCTTCGATGATTTCTGCATCAGTGGCATCTAATTTTCCCAAACGAATATTGTCTCTGATAGAACCGTTAAACATAATGCTGTCTTGCGTCACTAAACCGGTTAGCCCGCGCAACGACTTCATCGTTACGTCTTTCACGTTGTGGTTGTCGATTAGAATTTCACCTTCGTTAACATCGTAAAAACGAGTTAATAAATTGGCAATGGTGCTTTTCCCGGAACCGGATTGTCCAACCAAGGCCACTGTTTTTCCTTTTGGTATAGTGAGCGAGAATTTTTTCAGTACCGGTTCTTCATTATAAGCGAAAGTGATATTTTTTAATTCGATTTGATGATTGAATTGCGTAACAGCAACAGCATCGATTTTGTCCGTAATGGTGTTTTCCACTTCCAAGACTTCAAAAACACGTTCGGCTGCAGCCAATCCGTTTTTAACTTGATAAGACGCTTTGGAAATGGCTTTGGCAGGAGTCAAAATGTTATAAGCTAAGCCAATGTAAGCGATAAACAGCGAGCCGTCCAGTGACTTATCCACCAAAACTAAATTACCACCGTAAAACAGTAATATGGAAATGACTACAATTCCCAAAAATTCAGATAATGGAGAAGCTAAGTTGTTTTTCTTTCCGATACTGTTGGTGAGATTGTACAAACGATTGATGGATTCGTTGAATGTATTGGAAAAATAATTTTCGGCATTATAGCTTTTCACAACTTTTAGCCCTGACAGTGTTTCTTCAACCACCGAAATCAAATGACCGTTTTCCTGTTGCGCTTTTTTCGATTTAGACTTCAGGGATTTTCCAACTTTAGAAATAATAAAACCGGAAACCGGGATGAAAATGAACACAAATAACGTCAACTTCCAACTAATGTTAATCATCGCAATCAAGGAGAAAACAATAGTAAGCGGCTCTTTAATGATGAGTTCCAAAACCATGAAAAATGAATTTTGCACTTCGTTGATATCACCCAACATGCGTGCCATAACATCGCCTTTTCTTTTTTCTGAATAGTACGGAACCGGCAATTCAATGATTTTTTTAAACATTTTTTCGCGCAAATCGCGCAAAACGCCTGTTTTTAATTTGGTTAAATTCTGCAAGCCTAAATAACCGAACAAGTTTTTAAACAAGAAGGTCACTACAACAATAGAAACGGTCAATAACAAAGCATAATTAGGACCGTGCGTTTCCGAAAAGTAATTTACATAGTAAAATAAAGTATCATTCAGGTAGTCATCTAGCTTTCCGATTCCTTCATAAGTTGGTAATTGTGTTACTTTTTCTTCATTGCCGAAAAGTACTTTCAATACCGGAAAAATCATAACCATTCCTATGGTGCCGAAAAGCGCATATAAGATGTTGTGAATAACATTCCAAATAACGTTACTCTTGTACTTCTTAGCAAAAGGAATAATCTTTTTTAAATTGTCATCCATTAGTTCAGTTGCATTTCAGCAATGATGTTTTTAATTTTTTGGTCTAATTGTTTTTCCGCTTCCGGTAGGTCACTCAAACTTTCAATAGCGCAATTGACACTGAAATAGAACTTGATTTTCGGTTCCGTACCGCTTGGTCTGGCGCAAATTTTCGAGCCATCTTCCAAATAGTAAATTAATACATTGGATTTTGGTACCGTTAGCGTTTCTACTTCACCGCTTAATAAGTTTTTAGCCGTGGCGTTTTGGTAATCTTCTACCATAATAACTCTTTGCCCGTTGATTTCCGCTAAAGGATTTTCACGCAAGTCAACCATCATTTGTTTGATTTCGTTGGCACCTTCAATGCCTTTTTTGGTCAGTGAAATCAGGTGTTCTTTGTAAAAACCGTAATACACATACATTTGTTGCAAGTATTCGTAAACCGAGCTGTTGTTTTCTTTCGCTTGAGCGGCAATTTCACACATTAATAAAATAGCACCTACGGCATCTTTATCACGAACGGCATCGCCTACCATAAAACCAAAACTTTCTTCTCCGCCACCTATAAATTGTAATTTAGGAAAATCTTTGATGAATTTGGCAATCCATTTGAAACCGGTCAAACCTACTTTACATTCTACGTTGTAAGCTGAAGCCAACTCCAACATCATAGGCGTAGACACGATAGTAGAACCGATAAATTGTTTGCCGTTAATTTTGCCGGCTTTTTGCCATTGCTCCAGCAAGTAATGCGTCATGATAACCATGGTTTGGTTTCCGTTGAGCAATAGCATATTGTTTTGTGTGTCACGAACCGCTACACCTAATCGGTCACTGTCAGGATCGGTACCGAAAACAATATCCGCATTTAGTTTTTCCGCCAACGCTAACGCCATAGTCAATGCCTCCGGTTCTTCCGGGTTAGGCGAAACTACGGTTGGGAAATCCCCATTGGGTTCTGCTTGTTCCGGTACGATATTCACATCAGTATAACCGGCTTTAGCTAAAACATTCGGCACCATTTTAATAGAAGTGCCGTGCAGTGAAGTGTAAACAATTTTTAATCCCGCCTTAGCAGAAGCCGAGGTATTAAAACTCGCATTGGCCACTGTTGATTCGGCAAAAGCTTCATCTACTTCTGTGCTGATGTATTCGATTAAACTTTCATTGGCTTCAAAATTAATTTCGCTGTATTTTAAGCGTTCAATTACTTCAATGATTTCACCATCTTGTGGTGGAACCAATTGCCCACCGTCTTGCCAATATACTTTGTAGCCATTGTATTCCGGCGGATTGTGTGAAGCCGTTAAAACAATTCCAGCATGGCAGTTTAAGTGTTTTAATGCAAAAGAAAGTTCCGGAGTAGGGCGCATTTCTGAGAAAAGAAAAACCTTAATGCCATTGGCCGAAAATACATCGGCTACTACTTTTCCTAAAGTATCGCTGTTGTGGCGACAATCGTAGGCAATGACCACTTTTAAGTCTTCTCCGGGGAACGATTTTTTTAAGTATTCTGAAATGCCTTGGGTGTTTTTACCCAAAGTGTATTTGTTGATTCGGTTGGTGCCAACGCCCATAATACCTCGCATACCGCCGGTTCCGAATTCTAAATTTTTATAAAAACTCTCCTCCAAATTTTTGGGAGAAGTGGTCATCATTTCTTTGATTTGGTTTTGAGTATCGTTGTCGAAGGTTGGTGTCAACCATTCGTTCACTTTGTCTAATATGGATTGATCGATATGCATATTGTGGATATTATATTTGAAATAAATTACAAATTTACTTCAGTCGAAATTTTATAACGCTCTTCGTTGTTTTTGGTTCTCAGGATGATTTCTCCCAAAAATCCGGCAAGGAACAATTGTGAGCCTAATATCATGGCCGTTAAAGCGATGTAGAATAGGGGATTGTCGGTCACTAAAATGGTGTGATAGCCCGAATAGAGTTTGATTAATTTTAGCGTTATGATGGCGCCGGTAGCTAAAAATCCGATGACAAACATCAATACACCAACAGCTCCAAACAAGTGCATCGGTCTTTTGCCGTAACGCGACAAAAACCAAATCGTAATTAAATCCAAGAAGCCATTGATAAAACGACTCATGCCGAATTTGGATTCGCCGTATTTTCGGGCTTGATGGATAACAACCTTCTCACCGATTTTTCCGAAACCGGCATTTTTGGCCAATACCGGAATGTAGCGGTGCATTTCACCGGAAACTTCTATGTTTTTGATGACTACGTTTTTGTAGGCTTTCAATCCGCAATTGAAATCATTCAAATAAACGCCCGAAGTTTTACGAGCCGCCCAGTTAAATAATTTAGACGGTAAATTTTTGGCAACAACTGAGTCGTAACGTTTTTTCTTCCAGCCTGAAACCAAGTCGAAGTTTTGTTGCATAATCATATTGTACAAATCCGGAATTTCGTCCGGACTGTCTTGTAAATCGGCATCCATGGTAATGACTACGTCGCCTTTGGCTTTGGCAAAACCAGCGTGCAAGGCTTGTGATTTTCCGAAGTTTCTTAAAAATCGAATGCCCTTTACATTGGGATTGCTTTTGGATAAATCGGCAATAATTTGCCAAGAGTTATCGGTACTTCCGTCGTCTATAAAGATAACTTCATACGTATAATTGTGGGTTGTCATGACTTTGACAATCCATTGGTGTAATTCGGGTAAAGATTCCTGCTCGTTTAAAAGCGGAATGATAATGGATAAATTCATTTAGTTTATTCCTTTCTTAATACCAGACCTGCAATTAATGAAATGATTAATCCGAAAAATAAATTTGAAAGGATTACCATGGCATAAAACATTGGCATCATAAAACCTTTGGCCATTTCCATACCTTCTTGCATTTGTGCTTCGGAAACATTCGGATTAGAGGCCATCGCTTCTTTCATTTGTACATTCATCAAGTTATCTGCAAAATTAGGCTCGATGTAATTGGCAAATACGAAGAAGTAAATCGCTCCAATAATTCCGGCAATAGCAGAAACACCTAAGCCAATTTTGATGGACTGACTCAACGACAAAAGACCGTTGTTGTTTTTTCTGTAATAGTAAATAGGAAGCACGACTAAGGCAACAGTAATCAAAATTCCCGCCAGCGTTTCGAAGAAATTTTTCTCCAAATAGTTGCTTGACAGGACATATTTAAGAACAGACATTAAAATACTTACTAATCCTAATAAGAATCCGTAGCTGAGAATCAGGCTTTTTGACGAAGTTTTTTCCATAATTGATTGTAAAAAATTAATTAACAAATATAGTAATTCCGCGATTACTTAGCAGTAAGTTGAAAACAATTAAAAAAAGTTACACTTGTCTTTGATTATTACAAAAAAATTGTATTTTTGCACACTCAAATTAAAAAACAAATTAGTAAAAGTTGTAGCCAGTTTACACCTTTCGAGTAGAAAGCTTCAAAACGAACTACTTCAAAAACATAAAAAGATTTATCATGAAAAAAGGAATTCACCCGGAAAATTACAGATTAGTTGCTTTCAAAGACATGTCGAACGAAGATGTGTTCATCACTAAATCTACAGTAGAAACTAAAGAAACTATCGTTCACGAAGGTGTTGAATACCCAGTGTACAAAATGGAGATTTCAAGAACTTCTCACCCGTTCTACACAGGTAAATCTAAACTTATCGATACAGCTGGACGTATTGATAAATTCAAAAGCAAATACGCTAAACACGCAAAATAGTAGTTTCAGTGTTCAAATTTTAGAAAGACCATTCACGAAAGTGAGTGGTTTTTTTATGCAATAAACTTTGCTCCGAGACCTTGCCGAACGAATTTTTTTTACAAACTTTGAACTCGCAACTTTTTTAATTCGCAATTTCAATGAACTACATACTTTTTGACGGAACGGTACGCAATGCCTTATTGCCTTTTACGTTTACCCGACCGGTTGCCGATATTCGCGTTGGGATACTAACCATACGTGAAAAATGGGAAAAATACCTTGGGTATACCACTACTACTTTAACAGAGGAATACCTTTCGGAAAAATTTCCTATGGTAGAAATGGAAGACAATGTGATGGTTAACGCTTCTTTTTTACCCAATGAAGTATTGGTTGAATTGGTAAAGAGTTTGGAAAAAAATCAAGCCATTTTCCAAGGCGATGAAGTAGTGGCTTTTTACACCAACGATACCCAAGAGGAAGTCGATTTTGATGCCTATGAAATCATCGAATATACCGAAGAAGGCCTCAAAATAGAACACACTTGGGATATTTTTGCTAAAAACGATGCGGCGCTTCGCGAAGATTTCGAACTCATTACCGAAGACAGACATTCGCAACCCATTCCTAAAAGCGTTAATGTAATAGCTCCCGAAAATATTTTTATTGAAGAAGGCGCTAAGTTGGAGTTTGTGACATTAAACGCCTCAACCGGACCGATTTATATCGGTAAGAATGCCGAAATTATGGAAGGTTCTGTCATTCGTGGTCCGTTTGCTTTGTGCGAATCGGGTAGGGTGAAATTGGCCACCAAAGTCTATGGCGCCACCACGGTTGGTCCGCATTCGGTTATCGGCGGCGAAGTGAGTAACTCGGTTTTGATGGGTTATTCCAATAAAGGACACGACGGATTTTTAGGCAATGCCGTGTTGGGCGAGTGGTGCAATATCGGTGCCGACAGCAACAACTCAAATTTGAAAAACAATTACGAAGAAGTGCGTTTGTGGAGCTATGAAACGCAAGGTTTTGCCAAAACCGGTTTGCAGTTTTGCGGTCTAATGATGGGAGATCACAGCAAATGTGGTATCAACACCATGTTCAACACCGGAACGGTTGTCGGGGTTTTTGCCAATATTTTCGGAGCGGGCTTTCCGCGCAATTTTGTGCCGAGTTTCTCTTGGGGCGGCGCATCCGGTTTCACTACCTATATGACCAATAAGGCTTTTCAAACGGCTAAAATTGTAATGGCACGTCGCAATGTAGCCTTTACCGAAGAAGATGCAAACATTTTACAACACGTTTTTGAAATAACACAGAAATACAGAAAAGAGTAGGTTATGTTGAGTATATTATTTTTTTATTTTATTTGGAAGAAATTTTCAGAACTTGCTGTTGGATACAATAAATCCAAACATAATGGTTGGTTCGGAATTTTGGTTTATGTTGGTGGATCGCTCTTTGTTGGTTTGCTGCTAGGTGTTTTAAATGAGATTTTTGGTTGGGGAATAGATTTTGAAAATAATGCAGTGATTCGATTTATGGATATCCCTGTAGGTCTTTTATCCTGTTATATTTTGTATTTGATTTTAGATAAAAAATGGAAATCCGAAGTAGTTGAAATCGATTCCATTGATAATATCGGCAATTCAACAGATGAAGTTAATTAAATTTCACATTGCTTTTTAACTAACATAAAATATCTGAGTATATTTGTACCCTCAATTTTTGACAACGATTTCATCAATTGAGCTTACTTATGGAAAATAAACACGAGCGTCAGCGAACTGGCGAAGCAAAGAAAGTCGCCTTTTATACTTTAGGGTGCAAATTGAATTTCTCTGAAACCTCTACTATTGCGAGAAATTTCCAAGACGAAGGTTTTGAACGCGTTGACTTTGAAGAAGTGGCTGATATTTATGTCATCAACACTTGCTCTGTCACGGATAATGCCGATAAGCAATTCAAACAAGTGGTGAAAAAAGCGCTGAAGCTCAACGATAATGCTTTTGTGGCCGCAGTTGGTTGTTATGCCCAGCTAAAACCGGAAGAACTGGCCGCTGTTGACGGTGTCGATTTGGTTTTGGGTGCTACCGAAAAATTCAAAATCACTGATTATCTCAACGATTTGTCCAAAAACCAAATGGGCGAAGTGCATTCGTGCGAAATCGAAGAGGCCGATTTTTATGTCGGCAGTTACTCTATAGGCGACAGAACTCGTGCGTTTTTAAAAGTACAAGACGGCTGCGATTACAAGTGTACTTATTGTACCATACCGTTGGCCCGAGGTATTTCTCGCAGCGATGCATTGGATAACGTATTGAAAAATGCCTATGAAATTTCCCAACAAGGCATCAAAGAAATTGTGCTAACCGGCGTAAACATCGGAGATTACGGTAAAGGTGAATTCGGCAACAAAAAACACGAACATACATTCTTAGATTTGGTCAAAGCGTTAGACGAAGTGGAAGGTATCGAACGCTTGCGCATTTCTTCAATCGAACCGAATTTGTTGAAAAACGAAACCATCGAATTTGTGTCGCAAAGCCGCACTTTTGTGCCGCATTTCCATATTCCGTTGCAAAGCGGCAGTAACGATATTTTAAAGAAAATGAAACGCCGTTATTTGCGCGAAGTGTATGTCGACAGGGTAAATAAAATCCGTGAAGTAATGCCGCATGCTTGTATCGGTGTAGATGTTATTGTGGGCTTTCCGGGCGAAACGGATGAGCATTTCTTAGAAACTTATCACTTTTTAAACGAGTTGGATATTTCGTATTTGCACGTGTTTACGTATTCGGAGAGAGACAATACAGAAGCTGTTTTGATGGACGGTGTAGTGCCGATGAACGTTAGAGCAAAACGCAGTAAAATGCTTCGTGGCTTATCGGTGAAAAAACGCCGTGCTTTTTACGAAAGTCAGATTGGTACGCACAGAACGGTTTTGTTTGAAGGCGAAAACAAAGAGGGTTACATTCACGGTTTTACCGAAAACTACGTCAAAGTAAAAACGCCTTGGAATCCGGAATTGGTTAATACCTTACACGAGATTCAGCTCACACACATCGATGAAGACGGCGCTGTCCGCATGGCTTTTACCAGCGTTACCGTATAAATACAAAACCCTGATTGTAAAAATCAGGGTTTCTTTTTGGGATTAATTGACGGTTTCGACCAATCGTATGAATTCGGCTTTGTAACCATCTTCGTCATAACTCAAACCGGATTGTGCCAAACGTTTGATGGCGTCGGTTGATTTTTCGGAGAGGTATTTGGAATCTCTCAATTTCAATCCGAACCAAGCCACTGCGCTGCTGAACTTGAAATCTCTTGAGCTTTGCTCTAAACTTATCGCTTGATCGGCTATGGTTTTAATCATTTCGATGCTTTTCTCGCCATCCGGTTTTTTGTAGCGGAATTTAATGGTGGCGAGTTCTTCGTTATACTGACTTTCGCTATCGGTTTTAACTTTCGTATATTTCAAATCCGAAGGCACAAAATCGCTGTCTACTCCAACCGGAATAATTTCATATAATGCGGTAACGGTGTGTCCGCTGCCCAATTCTCCGGCATCAACCGCGTCATTTTTGAAATCTTCGGCTTTTAGTTTTCGGTTTTCATAACCAATCAATCGGTAAGCCTGTACGTGTTTCGGGTTGAATTCGATTTGGATTTTTACATCTTTGGCAATGGCGAACAATGAACCTTTAAATTCTCTTCCTAAAAAGCGATTGGCTTCTTGTATGTTGTCGATGTAAGCATAATTGCCGTTGCCTTTGTCGGCTAATATTTCCATTTTACTGTCTTTGTAATTGCCCATGCCGTAACCTAAAACGGTTAAGAAGATGCCCGATTTTCTTTTTTCTTCAATCAAGTCTTCCATGTCGGCGTCGGAAGATTTCCCTACATTGAAGTCGCCGTCGGTGGCCAAAATCACTCGGTTATTGCCGTCTTTGATAAAGTTTTGCTTGGCCAATTGGTAAGCCAACTCAATGCCTTCGCCTCCGGCTGTGCTGCCTCCGGCGTTCAAGTTGTCAAAAGCTTCGATGATGGTTTCTTTGTCTTCACCCGAGGTAGGTTCTAAAACTACACCTGCGGCACCGGCATAGACTACAATTGAAACTTTGTCTTTGGCACGTAATTCTTTTACCAAGACTTTCATCGATTCTTTCAGTAATGGCAGTTTATTCTCGTCGCTCATTGAACCGGAGACATCTATTAAGAATACCAAATTGGACGCCGGTAAATTATAAGTTGGGATGTTTTTGCCTTGTAAACCGATGCGCAACAATTTGTGCTTAGCATTCCAAGGACTCTGACTGTATTCGGTGTTAATGGAAAAAGGATGTTCATCAACCGGTTGCGGGTATTGGTATTTAAAAAAGTTGACCATTTCCTCCACGCGAACCGCATCTTTCGGTACGGGTTGACCGTTATTGAGGAAACGTCGGATGTTTGTGTAAGCTGCATTGTCAACATCGATGGAGAAAGTCGATAAAGGAGCAGTTTTTGGCGATTCGAAAGGGTTTTCTATGAGTTCGGCATAGCTTTCCGTGTTTTCGTTGGTGGTTACTGCATCGTCAGGATTGGGTAGCAGGATTTCGCTGTCGGAGGCTTCCACTGCTGTGGTGTCTGCAGCCGCTTCGTATTGCAAGGAGCCTTGTTTACAGCCGGCAAAAATAAGCATGACAAGGACTGCTGAAAAAAAATGAACTTTTTTCATGGGAATAAGTTTTTAGAAAAATTAATACTGATGGTTTAACTAAAAATAATGGTCAGCATTCCGGATTTGCCAAGGAAATTATTTTTGTTTTCAGCTCATCCAAAATTGATGCCAAAAAATTAAGGCAATCTTAAGATTGGCGTTATTGATTGTGGAAAGTGCCTATTTTTATGGGTTTTTAGCCGAAAACATTTCAGTTCCTTTTTAATATTTATAGTGAAAACGAATCTTGGTAATGCGGAATACGGTTTCACTGTATTGCTCTATGAATTCAAATTTGTGTCGGCCCAATTGCTGGAAGGCTACAATTCTATCGGCTGATATTTCGTAATACATATTGCTGCCTTCCATCATGAACTTATCACCGGTGTTGCGGTAGGCGGAACGAATCAGTTCGAATTCGGAGAGATTCCAAGTCGTGTGGTTGGCGTCTAAATTATGTATATCAGTGCACAATCCTTCCGTAATTTCGGTTTTGGAACCGTAGTATTTGTCGATGTTTTCGAAGTAGTGAATTATTTCTTGTCGGAAGTCGGCTGTGTTCATTGGATAAAAATACTAAAATCCATAAAAAAAGTCGCCTTGAGAGCGACTTTACTATAAAAGTATTTTGATATTAGATTTTAATTCCCGGAGGTAACAAATCTCTGTAAGTTGTATTTTTTCTGAAGAAAAGGGCAATTTTAGGTAAAATCGGCACCACTTTTAATTTGCGTTCGTAGGCGATTTCCATAATGTTTTTCAGTAATTCATTAATCAATTCATCATCATTAAAGCCGTCAAAAGTATTAATTCTGGTCAGGAATATTTTTTTCTCTTGAAACGAATATTCAACAGAAATTAATTTACCGTCAACCAGTGTTTCAAACTGCCGAGCAAAGGTGTTATCTTTAATTTCCATTTTTTCTGAAATTAACGTTGTGTTCATCATCAAGTAAAATAAAAGGATTATTTTTAGGCAAATTTACGAATAATTAACGAGTCTTAGCTTAAATAATGACTAAAATACACGTTTACTTCATGCCGGGTTTGGCAGCCAGTCCTACTATTTTTGAGCGCATTCAACTGCCGAAAGACCTTTTTGAAATGCATTTGTTGGAATGGGAAATCCCTTTGGAACGCGAGAGTTTAACTGCTTATGCCAAGCGAATGGCTCAAAAAGTTACCCATGAAAATCCGGTATTGATTGGTGTTTCTTTCGGCGGTATTTTGGTTCAGGAAATGAAATCTTTTTTACAACCTAAAAAAGTAATCATCATTTCGAGTGTAAAATCCAATGCCGAATTTCCGCGTCGTTTTAAAATCGCCAAAACCACTAAGGCATACAAACTTATACCTACGCAATTGTTCGAAAATATCGAGTCGCTGATGAAGTTCTCTTTTGGTTCTTCCATCATCAAACAACGATTGGCATTGTATGAAAAGTTTTTGTCGGTTCGAAACAAACACTATCTGGATTGGGCTATTGAGCAAATCATCCATTGGGAACGAAAAGACATCGACCCAGAAATTATTCACATCCACGGCGATGCTGATGAGGTTTTTCCACCCAAATACATCAAAGAATATATCCCGGTAAAAGGCGGAACGCACATCATGATTTTAAGCAAGTACAAATGGTTGAACGAAAATTTACCTAAAATTATCTTAGAGAAGTAGTCGTTTAGGCTCGTTTTTTGTAGCTTTACGATTCCAACGCAATTGTCATTGCAATTCAAAAATTTAGGGTTATGAAAACGAATAAAATCTTAGTATCCGTGCTGGCCATAGGGGTATTGTCCGGCGTTCTGGTTTACGGGATTTCCGGAACTGAAAAAGAAAAATTACTACACGAAGGTTCTGCCATGTACTTCCCGACCGAAGTTGATTTTGCGGGCGAAAAAGCACCGTTACAAATCTCCGATGTTCGCGAGCGCTTGGACAGAGAATTGTTAATTAATGCCAATCTCGATGCCACAACGGCTCTTATTATCAAAAGAGCGAATCGCGTATTTCCTATTATAGAACCGATTTTAGCCAAATACGGTGTGCCGGATGATTTTAAATATTTAGCTGTAATCGAAAGTGGTTTGGTTAATGCTGTTTCTTCTGCCGGAGCACGTGGTGTATGGCAATTTATGCCTGAAACCGCTAAAGAGAAAGGCATGGAGGTAAACGACATAGTCGATGAAAGATACCATTTGGAAAAATCTACCGAAGCGGCTTGTCGTTATTTATTAGCCGCCAAAGAAAAATTCGGTTCATGGACTTTAGCAGCCGCTTCCTATAACGGCGGTATGAACGGCATCACCAAAAGAATAGACGAACAGAAAGTAACCAACTACTACGATTTGGCACTAACCGAAGAAACTTCGCGTTACGTATTCCGCATATTGGCACTGAAGGAGATCATGCGCCAACCGGCTAAATATGGTTTTAGTATTTACACCAGCGATTTGTACACCCAAATCCCAACCAAAAAAGTAGCGGTCGACAGTTCCATCACCGATTTAACCGGATTTGCCATTGCACAAGGGATTAACTATAAAATCTTGAAAATCCACAATCCATGGTTGCGCGATAAAAAGTTGGTCAACCCAACCAAAAAGCGTTACGAGATTGAAATTCCGCTGGAAGGCTATTAATGGAGACTTCTTAGATTCTTGGAAAATTAGACTACTTAGATACAAAAATGAAAAACCATCCTAATATAATCAGGATGGTTTTTTATTGTCTAAATGGTCTAGACGGTCTAAGTCAGTCTAAGTCAGTCTAAGTAGTCTAATTAAATCTTTTTCAACTGTTCTTTCATCATTTTAATCTGATCGTTCAGCATATTTTGCTTGTCGAGTTTCTTAGCTTCATTGAGCAAAGTAGTAGCTTCCATTTTGCGTCTTTTCGACATGGCAATTCCGGCTAAGTTGAGTTTGGCAACCGCTAAATCCATATCCATACTCAAACCTAATTCAATCGCTTTTCTGAAGTATTTCTCCGATTGGTGTAAATTGGTTTGCGAAGTCATTAAACCGTGTAAGTAGTTGTAATAGCCTTGTTGTTTTCTCACCAAAGCCGTTTCCGGATTTTTAATTTTATCCAACCAATTTTTGGCGCCGGCAAAATCCTGTTTTCTCAATTTTAGGAAAGCCATTAAAATAAATTCGTTCTTGTAGTACAAAAAGATTGGAATGGCAGTCAGTAAAATCAAGAAAATACCATTGCCGATATTACTTTCCGTAAATTGCCAAATGGCGGTGGCAACCAATAAAGCCGCTATAATTAATTTAATAAATCTGTGAAACATGTCTTTAAAATTTTTGTGGCACAAAGGTAGTAAAATGAATTAAAAATATTTTTAAAAAAGTTCTTGTCGGAAAAAAAAAGGTTTGTATATTTGCACTCGGTTTTGAAAGAACCAACCTGAATAGAATATTACACGATTTTAAAGATATACAGCAATGAGCAAAAGAACGTTTCAACCATCGAAAAGAAAAAGAAGAAATAAACACGGATTTATGGACAGAATGGCTTCAGCAAATGGAAGAAAGGTCCTTGCGCGTCGTAGAGCTAAAGGAAGACATAAATTGACTGTATCTTGTGAACCAAGACACAAAAAATAATGATTCTTTATCAATCAATATCAAGCCGTTACTTTTATTAGTAGCGGCTTTTTTTTAAACCTGTTCATAAATATTGATAATTTTCAGGAGCTATTTCCCGCTGTTCGCTACAATCTTTTTATTTTTATGCTTCGACTGCGCTCAGTATGGCAAATAAAAAGGATTTCTCCCGAAGCTTCGGGACAATCGGGGCTAGAACCAAATACAACAACACAACTAACTAACTTTCTAAGATGTCTAATGATCTAACAATCTAAGAAGTCTAAAAATCTAACTACAATGCCTAAAGACAACTCCATCAAATCGGTTTTAATTATTGGTTCAGGCCCTATCGTAATCGGACAAGCTTGCGAATTCGACTACGCCGGTTCACAATCCGCTCGCTCGCTCAGAGAAGAAGGAATCGAAGTCATCTTGATCAACTCCAATCCGGCAACGATTATGACTGATCCTTCCATGGCCGATCACGTTTACTTATTACCGCTAACCACCAAATCCATCATCCAAATCCTGAAAGAGCACCCGCAAATTGACGCAGTGCTACCTACTATGGGCGGACAAACGGCTTTGAACTTGTGTCTGGAAGCCGACGAAAAAGGGATTTGGCAAGATTTCAACGTGAGGTTAATTGGGGTTGATATTAATGCCATCAACATTACTGAAGACCGCGAGCAATTCAAACAATTGTTGCAAAAAATAAATGTACCTACCGCGCCGGCCAAAACCGCGACTTCTTTCTTAAAAGGAAAAGAAATTGCACAAGAATTTGGCTTTCCTTTGGTGATTCGTCCTTCCTTTACTTTGGGCGGAACCGGAGCGGCTTTTGTACACAAAAAAGAAGATTTCGACGATTTACTAACTCGTGGTTTAGAAGCATCACCCATTCACGAAGTCTTAATCGATAAGGCTTTATTGGGTTGGAAAGAATATGAGTTAGAACTCTTGCGCGATAAAAACGACAATGTGGTCATCATCTGTTCTATCGAAAATATGGACCCGATGGGCATACATACTGGAGATTCGATTACGGTAGCGCCGGCTATGACATTGTCCGACACGACTTTCCAAAAAATGCGTGATATGGCCATTTTGATGATGCGCTCTATCGGGAATTTTGCCGGAGGTTGTAACGTACAATTTGCCGTATCGCCGGATGAAAAAGAAGATATTGTAGCCATTGAAATCAATCCGCGTGTATCTCGTTCCTCCGCTTTAGCGTCTAAAGCAACCGGTTATCCAATTGCAAAAATCGCCACCAAATTGGCTTTAGGCTATCATTTAGACGAATTACAAAACCAAATCACCAAGTCGACTTCCGCTTTGTTTGAGCCGACCTTAGATTACGTTATCGTTAAAATCCCGCGTTGGAATTTCGATAAGTTTGAAGGCTCAGATAGAACTTTGGGCTTGCAAATGAAATCCGTTGGAGAAGTAATGGGTATCGGACGTTCGTTCCAAGAAGCCTTGCACAAAGCGACCCAATCTTTAGAAATCAAAAGAAACGGAATTGGTGCCGACGGAAAAGGCTATAAAAATTACGAACAAATTATCGAAAAACTGACTTTTGCAAGTTGGGACAGAGTATTCGTGATTTACGATGCGATTGCCATGGGCATTCCGTTGAGCCGCATCCACGAAATCACCAAAATCGATATGTGGTTCTTAAAACAATACGAAGAGTTGTACTTGTTGGAAAGAGAAATTTCCCAGTACAAAGTGGATACCTTACCAAAGGAATTACTCCTAGAAGCCAAACAAAAAGGCTACGGTGACCGACAAATTGCCCACATGATGGGTTGTTTGGAAAGTCAGGTTTACAAATTGCGCGAAGAAATGAACATCAATCGCGTGTACAAACTGGTAGATACTTGCGCGGCCGAATTCAAAGCCATGACGCCTTATTATTACTCCACTTTCGAAGCTGAAATTCAAACTGCCGACGGACAAAGATTGGTGAGCAACGAAAGTATCGTTACCGATAAAAAGAAAGTCATCGTTTTAGGTTCCGGACCTAATCGTATCGGACAAGGGATTGAGTTTGATTACTCCTGTGTACACGGCGTTTTAGCCGCGAAAGAATGCGGATACGAAACCATCATGATCAACTGTAATCCGGAAACGGTGTCGACCGATTTTGATACAGCTGATAAGTTGTATTTCGAGCCGGTATTTTGGGAACACATTTACGATATCATTCGCCACGAAAAGCCGGAAGGTGTGATTGTTCAGTTGGGCGGACAAACCGCTTTAAAACTGGCTGAAAAGTTAGATCGTTACGGAATCAAAATATTAGGCACTTCATTTGATGCCTTGGATTTAGCGGAAGACCGAGGAAGATTTTCCGAATTGTTGGAAGACCTAAAAATTCCGTTCCCTAAATTTGGTGTAGCCGAAAACGCGGACCAAGCCTCAGCTTTAGCCGATGTATTGGATTTTCCATTGTTGGTTCGTCCTTCTTATGTATTAGGCGGTCAAGGCATGAAAATTGTCATCAACAAACAAGAACTGGAAGAACACGTAATCGATTTGCTGAAAAACATACCGGGGAATAAATTGTTGCTCGACCATTATTTAGACGGTGCCATTGAAGCAGAAGCGGATGCGATTTGCGACGGCGAAAACGTATACATCATTGGGATTATGGAGCATATTGAACCTTGTGGTGTGCACTCGGGCGATTCGAATGCGACTTTGCCACCGTTCAATTTGGGTGAATTCGTGATGCAACAAATCAAAGACCATACGAAGAAAATCGCTTTGGCTTTAAGAACGGTTGGTTTAATCAATATCCAGTTTGCCATCAAAGACGATATCGTTTATATTATTGAAGCCAATCCGAGAGCTTCACGTACTGTACCTTTTATAGCAAAAGCGTATGGCGAACCGTATGTAAATTATGCTACAAAAGTCATGTTAGGTCAAAATAAAGTGACTGATTTCACCTTCAATCCGAAACTAAGCGGTTATGCCATCAAACAACCGGTGTTCTCCTTCAGTAAGTTCCCGAATGTAAACAAAGCCCTCGGACCGGAAATGAAATCCACCGGTGAGAGCATTTTGTTTATAGACGATTTAAAAGATGATCAGTTCTACGAGTTGTACAGCAGAAGAAAAATGTACTTGAGTAAATAATTAAAAAATCCCGAGGTACACTCGGGATTTTTTTATATTTAATTTTTGATTAATTTGTAAGTCACTTTTCCACTGTTTGTGCTGATAGTGACGAAATAAAATCCGGTTTGGAATGTATGAATGTCAATTGGAGCCAAATTTTGAACAGTTCCTTTTAGCAATAATTTTCCGTTAATGTCATAAATATCATAAAGTGCATTCATAGGAACTTCTGTTTTGATGGTCAGATAATCTCCGGAAGCCGGATTTGGAAAAATACTGAAGTTGTCTCGAATGTTTTCCACAACTTCCAATGCCACCATTTCAGTCGTTACAGTATTGGTTATGATAGGCGGATTGTAATCGAAATAAATATCTGATTCAGAACTGGCTATTTCTCCCACAGCAAAGTTAGCTTTAGGTTTAATTTTATAAGACATCCAACCCTGACTAGCTTGTGCGTTGGCACTTTCATAAGGTAAATTGATATTAGAGAATGTGTACGTCAAATCGTTACCGTTACGCAATTGTATGTTGGCAGTGTGACTGGACGCTATGGGTTCAAACGTATTCCAGTCTAAATTAGCATCCAAAGTTTCTTTAATAACTACTGTAGTCGCGTTTGCCGTTCCCGAGTTTTGAAAACGGGTAACATAAACCAGATAATCGTTGCCTTGAGCCGGAGTAATGGTAGCGCCTTGAATCACCGTTTTATCGTTAGGATCGTAAGAGCTTCTCACAATTTGATTCCATGAAAAAATATTGTTAGCGGTATTGTTATCGCCCGAAATCGGATTGGCTACAGCCGTAAAAGAAAGTAAATCATTCATGTTTACCGTTGGCGGAATACCCACCGCAAAAGAGAGGTTGATGTACCTTGATTCAAACGGCAGTAAATTACTGTATGTCCAAGTGACAGTGTTGGCAGTAGTGCTGTTTTGGGATGGAGAAGCTGTAGTAAA
Organism: Flavobacterium sp. FEMGT703F; assembly: GCA_002786385.1. Lineage (GTDB taxonomy): Bacteria > Bacteroidota > Bacteroidia > Flavobacteriales > Flavobacteriaceae > Flavobacterium > Flavobacterium cheonhonense. The sequence goes on along the minus strand of PGCN01000012.1, from coordinate 43,032 downwards.
ACTCAATTTTCCGTTATCGTAGGTTAAAACTATGCTGCCGCTGAGGTTAGTGCTTCCTTGGTTGGTATACCAAATTCTATAATTGGCTGTGTTACCCGGAATAGCCTCATTGATTAAATGCATGACAACTCCTAAATCGGTGTAATTGTTTGCCGAACTGATACAGAAATCATTATTGGTATAATTTACACCGGAACCCAAACTTTGGGTGGTTGTTGTAGCAGGATTAGAAGAAAAGTTGGCATTCAAATTCGTCAATGCCGATGTAGTATAATTTCCGGTATTCGGAATTAAAATTTGGTAATCACCATTGGTGTTGGTAAAACTAGTGTAAGTTAAATTTCCGGCTGTAGTGCTTACTCTTCGGTTCCTGAAATTTGTTCCGGTAGTGCAATTGTCATTATTGGTGTTGAATTTTACATTTCCGGATATAGTGTTAGGCAATAAACTCGTTAATGGAGTGATAATATTGGCACTGCTGGGATTTGGACAAGGACAATAAGATTGATCACTGAAGTAACCGCCTACATCACAAGGACCAAATGCTATTATATAGGAAGTGTTGTATACATAGCCTAAGGCAGCTTCTTCCGGAGTGATATAGTGTATTCCAGTGGTGGAATAGAAATTATTTGTAAAAGTAGGATTAGCTACAATAGCATTACTATCGTAAATTTCTCCGCCATACGATCCTCCGGAAATGTTGTAGGTGTAGTTGATAACATCACCAACATCGACTATCGAATTATTGTTTAAGTCTTGGTAAACTCCTTCCTGAGTGCAATTAATGTAAACAAAAGATGATCTTATAGTAGGAAAATCATTGTAATAGCTACCCGGTAATCCGAAGTTGTTGTATGAAAATGGATCTGAAGACAGGTCGGTTATTTCGGCACTGGTCGAAGAAGATGTGGCATGAACGATTACTTGACTTTCATCATAACAACCAGCGCCGTATTTTTGGGCTATTAAACCGGTAACTTCTTCTCCGGGAGCCAAACTGGCTATCGTTCCAAATTGGAAAGTCATTCCAAAAGTAGTTGGCCCTTCAGTGACAAATATATTGGTTAAGGTTTCTTCTCCGATATTTTTAATACTTATAGAATATATAACGCTTCCACCAAAATTATTGCCTGACATCATTATACCAATGGCTGGGTTTACAGCAGTTTTTTCTTTTGGTTTAGCTATGATTGTGGCAAAAGTCAGTAAAAAAAGAAGTAGTAATTTTATCTTCATTGATATTGGTTTTGGTTAACTGTTTGACATCAATAAAGATATAAAAAACATTGTAAGTTTTTACTTTTTATTTTCTTCCTCTTCCAAATCACTCAAATGCAAGCGCAAGGCTGTCACTGAAATGCTGATTTCCCAAAACGATATGGCTAAGGAAGTCAGTAAACACAATAAACTGGCGGCAAAAAGGTAAATGCCTGCCGTGTGCCAATCGATAAACAAGCACAACATAGCAAATACCGACAAGAACAAACACAATACACCAAAAAGCTGCATATAGCGAATCAATGAAAGGCGAAGGTTTAAGTTTTTAATTTGCAGCAGAATACTGCGCGTATGGTTTTCGTCATAATGTTTTTTCAAACTGCGAACAATTTGCGCAATGGTCAAAAAGCGATTGGTATACGCCAACAAAATTAATGATGTGGCTGAAAATAACAGGGCCGGGGTTTCTATGGAGAGTGTCATAAAAAATTACGAATTACGAATTATGAATTGCGAAGTTCGGGAAATACATTGAATAAAAAAACCTGCTAGCCTCAACTAACAGGTTTCTAATTACTTATCCCTAATTCCTTTTTACTTGATTAGTTCAAAACTTCTTTTGACAAAAGCGGTCAATTCTTCGCCTTTTAATAAACCTTGAGAGATTTTCGCTAAGTCGAGCGCTTGTTTTACCAAACTTTCCTGAGCGGATTTGTCGGAAGTGTTCAAGATGGTTGTGGCCAAATCCGAGTTGGTATTCACCACTAAATTATACATTTCGGGGAAATTACCCATACCAAACATGCCGCCACCGCCGGTTTGACTCATTTCTTTCATTCTTCGCATGAATTCCGGTTGGGTGATCATGAATGGTGCCGCTTGGCTGTCCATGGCTTCCAACTGAACGGTATAGTTGGTTTTCGGTACAATTTTTTCTAAAACAGTTTTCAGTTGTGTTGATTCTTCTTCGGATAGTTTCGAAATTTGAGTGTCTTCTTTCTGAATTAGTTTGTCAATATGGTCAGAATCTACTCGAGTAAACGTCAAGTTTTCATTATCGCTTTCTAATTTCTGAATCAAATGCGACACGATAGGCGAATCTAATATCAATACTTCATAGCCTTTTTCTCTGGCTATTTCAATATAACTGTGTTGTGCGTCTTTGTTGGAAGCATAAAGCACTACCAATTTTCCGTTTTTGTCGGTTTGATTGGCTGAGATGGCTTCTTTCAATTCAGCTAAAGTGTAAAACTTACCGTCAACGGTTGGGTATAATACGAAGTCGCCCGCTTTTTCATAGAATTTCGGTTCCGACAACATCCCGTATTCCAATACAATTTTGATGTCGTTCCATTTGCTTTCAAAATCTTCGCGGTTTTCGTTGAAAAGCGATTTCAATTTATCGGCCACTTTACGGGTAATGTAATTCGAAATTTTCTTCACGTTACCATCGGCTTGTAAGTAGGAACGAGAAACGTTTAGCGGAATATCCGGTGAATCAATTACACCGCGTAACATCACTAAAAATTCAGGTACTATGCCTTCCACGTTATCGGTTACAAAAACCTGATTTTGGTACAACTGGATTTTGTCTTTCTGCACTTGCAAGTTGGCATCCAGTTTAGGGAAGTATAGTATTCCGGTCAAGTTGAACGGATAATCTACATTCAAATGAATGTTGAATAACGGTTCGTCAAACTGCATCGGATACAATTCGCGGTAGAAGTTTTTATAATCTTCATCGGTTAAATCTACCGGTTGCTTCGTCCAAGCCGGACTTGGGTTGTTGATGATATTGTCTACGTCGATATACTCAGTTTTGTAATCATCACCCGCATCTTCCGGTTTTGGCAACGCTTCTTTACGGGTTCCGAATTTAATCGGCACCGGCATAAATTTGTTGTATTTGGTCAACAATTCGCGAATTTTAAATTCTTCTAAAAATTCCAACGAATCCTCAGCGATGTGTAAAATGATTTCTGTACCACGGTCTGTTTTGTCGTGCGGCACTAAGGTAAATTCCGGACTGCCATCGCAAGTCCAATGAGCTGCCGGTTCGTCTTTGTAAGATTTGGTGATGATTTCAACTTTTTCGGCTACCATGAAAGCCGAGTAGAAACCTAATCCGAAGTGACCAATGATACCGGAATCTTTGGCAGAATCTTTATACTTCTCTAAAAACTCTTCAGCTCCGGAAAAAGCCACTTGGTTGATGTATTTTTCCACTTCCTCGGCGGTCATACCGATACCTTGGTCGATGAGGTGTAATTTTTTACCTTCTTTGTCAATCTTAACTTCAATAATCGGGTTGCCATATTCTACTTTAGCTTCGCCGATACTGGTTAAATGTTTCAATTTTAAAGTAGCATCCGTAGCATTGGATACCAATTCGCGCAAGAAAATTTCGTGGTCGCTGTATAAAAACTTCTTAATTAGCGGAAAGATGTTTTCTACTGATACATTAATTTTTCCTGTTGTCATATTTAAAATTTTAGGTTATACAATTTTGTATTTCAGATACTCAAAAGCAATACCATTCCACAGTAATATGACAAATTGACGTAGAAAGAATTCTACAATGAATTAGGATAATTTTATAAACCGCATTCAAAAAGAGCAGTATCTTTGTAATCAACAAATTTTAACTTGTTAGGTATGAAAAAAATTATTTTAATCAGTTTTTTATCGGTCTTGATTTTGTCGTGTAAATCGACAAATTCTGCAACGAGTACTAAGGTGGATTCTCAGTCTCAAACCGCTATTAAAGGCGAATGGGTAATCTCATCCGTAAACTATCCCGGTTCTGAAGTTATCAAGGTAACTTCTTTTGATTTAGCGGATTCTAAATGTTTTATTGGAAGCAAGTGGAAGTTCGTTTCCATGAGTAACAAAGGAAGTTTGACTTTAAACAGTCCGAGTTGTACGGCTTATTCTACTCCTATTACTTGGTTCATCAACAAAGAAGGCGAATTTGTGTTAAAAATTTTAGACGAAGCCAAAGCCAAAACCGTAAAATCGGGTTATGTGTTAAGAGTTGCCAATCAAACTGAAAAATCCTTTCAGTTAGTAGACCAAATCAATGTGGCCGGTAAAATGACGGCAGTAGTGTATCAATTTGACAAAATAAATTAAGTAAGATGAGAAAGATAACAGCTATAATTTTAGGAACAGTATTGATGGTATCAACAGTTTTTACCGGTTGTGAAACTGTAAAAAATACGAGTAACCAACAACGTGGCGTGGCCATTGGTGCCGTTGGCGGAGCGGTTTTAGGAGGAATTTTAGGGAATAACATCGGTAAAGGCGGAAATGGTGCTTTAGGAGCTGTGTTAGGCGGCGTTATTGGTGGTGTTGCCGGTGGTGTAATCGGAACTAAAATGGACAAACAAGCCCGTGAAATTGAAACTGCATTACCGGGCGCTCAAGTAGAAAGAGTAGGCGAAGGAATTCGTTTGGTGTTAGGAGAAAATGCGGTGCGTTTTGATACGAACAAGTCTACTTTAACGGCAGCAGCTAAAGCCAACTTGGATAAATTGGTGCCGGTTTTCAATCAGTATCCGGATACTAATATTCAAATTTACGGTTATACGGATAGCACCGGAACTCCGGAGTATAACTTGACATTGTCGGAGCAAAGAGCCGCTTCTGTTAAGGCATATTTGGTTGGAAAAGGCTTGGCAAGTTCACGATTTGTGACTTCCGGTTTAGGAATCGCTGATCCGATTGCTACTAACGATACACCGGATGGTAGAAGCAAAAACCGTCGTGTGGAATTTGCCATCACTGCCAACGAAAAAATGGTTCAAGACGCGCAAAGAGAAGCCGGAAAATAGTTTTTCTGAGTTTCTGAATAGTCAAAAGCGTTCCTCAAAAAGGAGCGCTTTTCTTTTGATTTCAATTTTTTTGAACAACATTTAACAAAACTTTTTGTTTAATAATTTTTAAAAATAGTTAAACGTTATTAAATTTACACTGTTCTAAAAATGGATACCATGGCCACAGCAAAAAAAACAAAATCAAAAAAGAATACAGTAGATGACAATGCCATCATTTCGTTGTACATGAATGAAGTATTGGAAAACAATGAAGCACCAAAAAATGCTTATATCTTCTGCAAGAATAACAATGTAGAGGAAAGTGATTTTTATGCTTTCTTCGGTTCATTAGAGGCGGTTAAGCAGGACATTTGGGTGAAGTTTTTTGAGAATGCCGTGGCAACTATTGAAAAAGAAGCAGCTTTTGAAAGCTACACAGATAAAAATAAATTACTCACTCTATACTTCACGCTCTTTGAAATTTTAACCTTGAACCGAAGTTATGTGATGTATGCACTAAAAGAAAACCACGAAGGGTTGAAGAATTTGAAACAATTGAAGGAATTCCGAAACCATTTTAAAAAATATATCGTAGATAAAGTTAAGTCAGAGCCTTCAGAGTCATTCGGGAAAGTGGCGAGAGTAACCGAACCTGTTTACGCTGAAGGCGCATGGCTACAGTTCTTATTCTTATTGAAATTTTGGATGGACGATACATCGAAAGGTTTTGAAAAGACGGATGTGTTGATTGAAAAATCGGTAAACACGGTAGTCGATTTATTAAATACCAAACCCTTGGAAAGTTTGTTCGATTTGGGCAAGTTTCTTTGGAAAGAAAAAATGCAATAAATGAAAACCTTAGATAAAATTCCAACCGGAAAGATTGAGCGGGCAGGACAGTTAGTTAAAACCGGACTTAAAGTCGGAACCAATTACGTAGCCTATTATGGCGAAAAAATGGTCAATCCGTCATTAACCCGAGACAAGCTGAACGAAAACAACGCCGAAGACATTTATGATGGCTTGAAAAACCTCAAAGGCAGTGCTTTGAAAGTGGCTCAAATGCTGAGCATGGATAAAAGCATCATGCCACAGGCTTATGTAGAAAAGTTTTCGTTGTCGCAGTTTTCGGTGCCGCCCTTGTCTGCGCCCTTGGTTCGTAAAACATTCAAAAAATACTTAGGGAAATACCCTGAAGACTTATATGATTCCTTCACTCCGGACGCCATGAATGCCGCGAGTATCGGTCAGGTACACAAAGCAACCAAGGATGGGAAAAATTTTGCTGTGAAAATCCAATATCCCGGAGTGGCGGAAAGTATAAGTTCTGATTTGGCTTTGGTCAAACCGTTTGCCATCAGAATGTTTAACATCAAAGGGAAAGATTCCGATAAGTATTTCAAAGAAGTGGAAGACAAATTATTGGAAGAAACCGATTATGTGTTAGAATTAAAGCAAAGTCTGGAAGTGTCCGAATGGTGTGGTCAAATTGATAATTTGCGTTTCCCGAAATACTATCCTGAATATTCTTCGGAGAAGATTTTAACGATGGAATGGATTCAAGGTGAGCATTTGTCGGAGTTTGCTTCACATAATGAAGATCGAGCCAAAGGCGACAAAATAGGGCAAGCGTTATGGGATTTTTATATGTACCAAATGCACCATTTGAAGCAAGTACACGCCGATCCGCATCCCGGGAATTTCCTGATTGATGCCGAAGGCCGATTGGTGGCGATAGATTTTGGTTGCATCAAACACGTACCGGAAGAATTTTACGTTCCGTATTTCGAATTGGCGAAACCGGAAGTCATCAATAATCCGAAGTTATTCAATGAAAAATTATACGAGCTCGAAATATTGCGCCACGACGATAGCCCAAAAGAAATTGAGTATTTTACCAAAATATTCTACGACTTATTAAGCTTGTTCACGCAGCCGTTTCACGGAGATGCGTTCGATTTCTCAGACGAGGATTTCTTTGGGAAAATTGCCCAAATGGGAGAAGAGTTTTCTAAAGATACCCAACTCCGCAAGATGAACGGCAATAGAGGTTCTAAGCATTTCTTGTACATCAACAGAACCTTTTTCGGCTTGTACAATTTGTTACACGATTTAAAAGCACGCATCGACACTAAGTCGTTTGAAAAATATTTACCGCATTAAAAATTGTTTATTTATTGGTTAGGTTGATAAGAGCGACGCTCCACGTTTGAGTTTTGTCGCTCTTATCTTTTTAATAAAGTTCGTAAGTTTGCCTTTCAGAAAATCAACATGCTACAAGTCCAACACATATCCTTTGCCTATTTAGACCAAACCACCATCAGCAATCTTTCTTTTCAGTTGGAGAAAGGTAAAAATCTGGCCATTATAGGCGAAAGCGGTTGCGGGAAAAGTACCTTGCTCAAACTCGTTTATGGTTTGTATGACTTGGATGAAGGGCGAATATTTTGGAACGACAATGAAGTGCTCGGACCAAAATACCATTTAATTCCGGGGATGGAATACATGAAGTACTTGGCACAAGATTTCGATTTGATGCCTTTTATCACCGTAGCAGAAAACGTTGGGAAATACTTGTCGAACATTTATGCCGATGTCAAACAAGCTCGCATAGCCGAATTGTTAGAGATTGTCGAAATGACCGAGTTTGCTACTACGAAAGCCAAATATTTAAGCGGTGGTCAAATGCAACGTGTGGCTTTGGCTCGTGTTTTGGCTTTGGAACCCGAAGTATTGTTGTTAGACGAACCGTTCAGCCATATTGATAATTTCAGAAAGAACAGTTTGCGTCGAAAATTATTTGCTTATCTGAGAGCAAAACAAATTACTACTATAGTTGCCACACACGATATTTCTGATGTGTTATCGTTTGCCGATGAAGTTTTGGTGATGCAGAACGGGCAGATTATCGCTTCCGATTCGCCTGAAAATTTATATAGAAATCCAACCAGTAAATACATCGCCTCACTTTTTGGTGATGTGAATGAAATTGAATTCAATGGCAGCAAGCGCTATGTTTATCCGCACCAAATGCAAGTGGTTTCCCAATCGGATTTACAGGCTACTGTTACCCAATGCTTTTATAAAGGCAGTCATTATTCGGTGGAAGCTGAAATTGATGGACAGAAAGTCTTTTTCGACAGTTCGGATTTGTTTCCGTCGGGAACTGTTGTTTATCTGGCGATTACTTCTTAAAACACCTTTTATTTTTCTTCGGCTACATATTCTAAAATATCGCCCGGTTGACAATCCAAAGCTTTGCAAATGGCTTCGAGCGTACTGAACCGAATGGCTTTGGCTTTGCCGGTTTTTAAAATAGAAAGATTCGATAGGGTTAAATCGACTTTCTCCGACAGCTCGTTCAACGACATTTTTCGTTTGGCCATCATAACATCAACATTGACAATTATTGGCATGACTTAGATGGTTAGTTCGTTTTCGGTTTGTATTTCAACACCTTTTTTAAATATTTGAGCAATGACCAAAAGTACTACGCCCATAAATAGCCAAATATCGGCTCCGTCTAATTTTAAATCAGCGATGTCCGGCATATTAATGCCTTTAGAGGCTAACCATTTGGCGTAATTAGCGCCCCAATTGGAGAAAAAACTAATGAAAATTGTCAGATAGGCCAAGTTAGAAACAAACTTAACAAGTGCTTGACTGAAAGGTTTAGAAAAATCCAGTTTTTTATCGTGTAGGATTTTGACAATTAAGAAGAATAATAAGGCTTTCAAAACGGCCACTATAAATCCTAAACAGAGTTGGGTTAAGAAAAAACCGTAGTCGTATTGGTACAGTTCCGTGAGTTTGAAATAATCGGCAGCTAACGGATTAAAAGCTACAGTGAATATAGCATTGAATAAAAAACTGCCGGCTTCAACGCATAAACCGATAAAAATTATCCATGACAATACATGTAAAATTTGAAGCATCATTTTGGTAGTGATTCTGATTTCCATTTTTTTAGATTTTGAATTACGAGTCAAAAATAATAAAAATTTATTGATAAACAATAAATAATAATTTTTTTTCAAAAAAACTGAGAATGTGTAGTTACAAAAAAACCTCAAAGCTTTCACCTTGAGGTTTTCAGTAAATAGGGTTAACGGTTTAGTTTTTCAAATATTTTTCCAAGAATTGGTCTTCTTCCCAAAGCAGGTGTAAAATATTGTCTTTGGCAGCGTAGCCGTGACTTTCCTTAGGCAATAAAACCAATCTTACCGGCGCACCTAAGTTTTTCAAGGCTTGGAAATAACGCTCCGATTGCAAGGTAAACGTTCCCGGATTGTTGTCGGCATCGCCGTGAACCAACAATAAAGGCGTTTTCATTTTATCGGCGTTCATGAAAGGCGACATGCCGTTGTAAATTTCAGGAACATCCCAATAATTTCTTTGTTCGCTTTGGAAACCAAAAGGAGTCAGCGTTCTGTTGTAAGCGCCGCTTCGGGCGATACCGCAAGCAAATAAATTGGAATGCGTCAATAAATTAGCCGTCATAAAAGCGCCATAAGAATGGCCTCCAATCGCCACTTTTTTACGATTGATGTAACCTAAGCCATCCACGGCATCAATGGCAGCTTCCGCATTGGCAATCAGCTGCGGCATAAAAGTGTCGTTAGGTTCGGTTTTGCCTTCGCCTATGATAGGGAATGATGCATCGTCCAATACGGCATAACCTTTAGTAACCCAATAAATGAATGAACCGTAATTCGGAAACGTAAATTCATTCGGGTTTTTATTGCTTTGTCCGGCGCTGTTTTTGTCTTTAAATTCTTCAGGATAAGCCCAGATCAACAATGGTAATTTTTCTGTTTTTTTTGTTCGGTCGTAACCGGCAGGTAAATAGAGCGTTCCCGACAATTCCACGCCGTCTTTTCTTTTGTATTTAATTACTTCTTTGTAGACGTTTTTAATGCTTTCAAACGGGTTTTTGAAACTGGTAATCGGCGTCAGTTTACCCGATTTGATGTTACGAAAGTAATAATTCGGGAAGTCGTTTTTCGATTGGATTTGCACCAAAACATCGCCTTTTTTGAAATCTTCTATCGACTGTAAATCTTCTTTTTTGTCTTTCATTTTAGACGTGTACAATCGTTTCGTTTTGAGTGTAGTCAAATTGAATTCGTCTATAAAAGGAAACTGGCCTTCTTTGGTAAATCCGTCACCAATTAAGTAAGCATTGTTATTTTCGATGGCCAAAACATAACGGTTGTATTGGTTTTTTTTGGTTTCAAAATTTCCCGGATCACTGTAAATGTCTTGGGAATTTCGGTCCCAAATTACTTTAGGTGCTTGTTTCGAATTAGAAGGATTGAACAAATACACTTTTTGGTTTCGGGTATCGTACCAATCATCGTATGCAATAGCGATAGTTTCGTTGCCCCACATAATGCCGCTGAAACGTTGTTGTGTTTTTAAAACCGATTGGGCTTCGGCGTTGAATGGCGCGTCCCAAGTGAAAACTTCATCTCTAAAATCTACTTTCTTCGCTTGATCACCTTCGTCTAAGGCTACTACATAAGTAAGGGTTGCCGGTTTATCAGCTCTCCAATTCATACTTCTTTTGCCTTTTCTAACAGATGAAAAACCTTTGGGCATTACTTCTGTTAACGGCACTTCGTTAACCACTTTAATTTCTTTTCCGTTCAAGTCGTAAACTACTGATTTTTGCGGAAAACGGCTTAGCGGTACAATGTAGGAATAAGGTTTTTGGATGGTGGTTAGCATCAAATAAGTCCCGTCAGGCGAGAAACTTTCTCCGGCGTAAATGTCGGCTTCTTTGAATAATTCGGTTTTTCCGGATAAGGAAACTTTGTATAATTCAGAAGTTACTAAGGCATCGAAATTGGCTTCATCGATTTTGTTTTTCAACAAATCCTGATAGGTTCTGTTCTGTGATTTTGAACCATCGCTGGTTGAAACGGTTGGCCCTTTGGGTAAATCTTTTTTGCTGTCTATTAGCGCCGCACGGTTTTTCGGTAACATTTTCACCAAAAGCGTTTCGTTGTCTTTCATCCAACTGTATGGACTTCCTAAGTTGGCGTTGAGGTTGGCTTCGGTAATTTTTTTAGCAGTTGCCGTGGCCACATCAATTACCCAAAATTCTACACCGGTATTGGTGGTGTTGGTAAAACCGATTTTCTTTTCGTTTGGCGACCATGAAATGTTAGTGATTCGGGCATTTTGCGGTAAGCCAGCCACTTGTGTTTCGACTTTATCGCTGACTTTTCTCAACTTTAAGTTGTTAACGTAAGTCACCGTACTCGAAATATTGGTAATAGGGTTGATGCGCAAACCGCCCAAACGCATTTCTTCCTGACTTAAATCGTCCAGCGTTTTATAGGTATTGCGATAGCTAAGCAACATGTATTCTTTTTTAGAATCCATGCTTACCGACGGTGCTCGCTCATAATCGGCTAAAGCTAAAATTTCGGCTGATGGTTTTTGAAAGGTAAGGTTCTCTTGGGCTAATGCTGAAAATCCTAATCCGAGTAAGAACAGAAAAGTAAAGCGTAATTTCATATGCTTAAAGTTTATGATTGTTTTAAAGTAGGTCGAATTTACGGTATTTCGGTTACAATAAATAGGAACATTTTTTTAAAGTTACCGCTACGGACAACTTTTCGTATAGACAGTTTTTTTGTCGATATCTAAATTAGAATCTAAAAATGGTAATTAGAATTATAAGATTCTTAAATTTGCGGTTCTGATTTTATTAAATAACGAAAGATATGTACCACTCAAAAATCACAGGTTTAGGTTTTTACGTTCCGGATAATGTTGTTACCAATGATGATTTATCCAAAATAATGGATACCAATGATGAATGGATTCAGGAGCGAACCGGCATTCAAGAAAGAAGACATGTTATAAGAGGTGAAGATACCACCACTTCAATGGGTGTTAAAGCTGCCAAAGTAGCCATAGAAAGAGCTAAAATTGATAAAAGCGACATCGACTTTGTCATTTTTGCCACCTTGAGTCCGGATTATTATTTTCCTGGTCCCGGTGTTTTGGTGCAACGCGATTTAGGGTTGAGAACTGTTGGAGCTTTGGATATCAGAAACCAATGTTCCGGTTTCGTATATGCACTTTCTGTGGCTGATCAATACATTAAAACCGGTATGTATAAAAACATTTTGATTATCGGTTCTGAGTTGCATTCTACAGGATTAGATATGACTACTCGTGGTAGAGGTGTTTCAGTGATTTTTGGAGATGGGGCAGGAGCCGCTATTTTGAGCAGAGAGGAAGATTTGACCAAAGGCATTTTATCCACTCATTTGCATTCAGAAGGGCAACATGCAGAAGAGTTAACTGTGATTGCTCCGGGTATGGGCAAGCGTTGGGTAACCGATATCATTGCCGAAAACAATCCGGATGACGAGAGTTATTTCCCTTACATGAACGGACAATTTGTGTTTAAAAATGCCGTTGTTCGTTTTAGCGAAGTGATTATGGAAGGCTTGCAAGCCAATAATTTACAGGTGTCAGATATAGATATGTTGATTCCGCATCAGGCGAATTTGAGAATCTCACAGTTCATTCAGCAAAAGTTTAAATTGACGGATGATCAGGTTTTCAATAATATTCAAAAGTATGGGAATACTACGGCAGCCTCTATTCCGATTGCATTGACCGAAGCTTGGGAACAAGGTAAAATTAAAGAAGGTGATACGGTAGTGTTAGCGGCTTTCGGTAGTGGTTTTACTTGGGCAAGTGCTATTATTAAATGGTAAGAAATTCAGTTTAATTATAAAAAAAGCCAAACATTTTTTGTTTGGCTTTTTTGTAACAACTAATCTATAATTTATTTGCGGTGTTTATAAAAGGCCACCACTGCCTTGGGTTTCATTTTGATCTCTTTGTTTGCGTTGCATAGCACTGTTTTTGCCGCCGCCAAACATATAGTTGAATCCAACATAAAAGGTTTGACTTTCCCAATAGAAAGCGCCGGTCTGACGGTACGGAATATTACCATCGAAGGCGAAGTTCATGGTTTCAAATACGTCGTTAAAACGCGCTGTAATACTTCCTTTTCCTTTTAAAATGGTGTAAGTAGAACCGATATCCATGCGGTACATTGGCTCTCTTTCAAACTGTAAGCCCAGATCTCTGCCACGGTACATGGCGAATAAGTTGAAGCGTAATTTTTTGGTAGCTACAAAGTTGTGATTCATACGAATATTGAAGGCTACAACATCGGCTTCCGCTCTTTCTTGTGCTTGCGTATTGGCATTTTGTACAGTTCCTTTCACGGTTCTGAAATAGGCATCGCTGCTTGCATTTACAGACCACCAAGTGGCTAGTTTTAAATTAGCTGAGATTTCGGTACCAACTGTATTGTTGTCGTCGAAGTTATCATAAGAGATGATGTCTTGGTTCACATTGTCCGGGTTTTTGTAAATCACTCTTCCGATTTCATCATTGATTTGACGGTAGAATACACCGGCCGTTACCGAACCGATTTTGGTGGTACGGGTATAGTTAACCTCAAACGAGTTGGTGAATTGCGGTTCCAAGGTCGGATTTCCTCTGGATTCTACTAAAGGTGTAGTCCATTCGCGGATAGGACTGATTTGTCCGATACTTGGTCGGTCAACACGACGCGAAAAGTTAAAGTTAAACGAGTCTTTGTCAGACGCTTTGTAATTGAAAAACAATGATGGATAAATCGCAAAAATATCATCTTCAATGTTACTTCGATCGTTGATGTTTTCTGATGGAGTAGTGGAAGTCACTACATTTTCGAAATCGCCGTCGATTTCATATTGTTCTAAACGAACGCCGGCTTGTACGCTCCATTTTTTCCATTGCTTACCGATATTGGTATAGAAGGAATGGATGTTTCGGGTGAAAACAAAGTTGGAATTTCCAACACGGTTATAGGTTTCCGAAGGCTCGCTGATGGTTTCGTCGAAGTTGTTGGTGATTTTTTGGATACGGGTTTCGGCACCCACTTCCAATTTAACCGTTTCCGATAAAGGGTTCACGTAATCTAAATTGATTTGAAGGTAATCGGTATCTCTTTCAATATCATTGGTAGTCACTCGCGTTGAGTTTGGGTTGACTTGATTGAATATATAATCGGAGTTTTCCGGACTGTCGGTGTTTGAAAAGTTGGCTTGAAAATCTAGAGTTTCGCCTTTTTTGGCAAAGTCGTGTTTATAGGCCAAATCATAAGTTTGGGTGTAATTGTCTGTTTCAGAATAAGACAATTGTTGAGAATCTCTCAGTAAAAGACTGTCGTAGTTGATGTTGGTATATCCGTCGCCACTCCCGTTTACCAGGTTTTGATTGGTGTAAAATGAAATGGTGTTTTTTTCATCGATGTAATAATCCATACCCAATTTTACCAAGTGTGAAGTGTTGAGATTGTCGCCACCAAATTCTTGTTTGTTCTCAAACAAAGGGCGGTAACTGTTGATGTAACCTTCGTTGGCATTTTTACCGTGGTTCAAACCATAGTTGGTGTAGAAATTTACTTTCCCTACTTTATAGTTGAGGTTTAAAGCCGAATTGGTTTTCGGAGTGATGCCAAAGGTAACACCCGAATTGATGCTTCCGTTGAAACCTTCTTGCGAGTTTTTGTGTAAAATAATGTTGATGATACCGCTCATGCCTTCCGGATTGTATTTGGCAGAAGGATTGGTAATCAATTCGATTTGTTTGATAGAGGAAGACGGGATTTGTTGTAACAACTGAGCTGCATCGATGTTGGATGGCTTCCCGTCGATCAAAACCCTTACGTTAGAATTGCCTCTTAAACTCAGTTCTTTGGTTTGCGGATCAACACTAACGGTTGGGACATTATTCAAAATTTCCGAAGCAGTGTTCCCGGAAGCAATTAGGTCTTTGCCCACGTTTACCACTTTTCGGTCGATTTTTTGTTCGATGGTCGAACGTTCTTTCACTATTTCTACACCGGCCAATTGAACCGCCTCTTCTTCGATGGCAATAGTATTTAAGTTAGCTGTTTTATTGTTTTCAGAGAGTGTTACCTCTTGAGTGATTTTTTTATAGCCTATAAATTGAATTTCAATAGTATATTTTTTCAAAGCCAATCCTTTGATGGTAAAGTTTCCGTTTTCTTGTGTAAGGCCTCCGGTGACGATTTTGTTGTCTTCCATCACAGCCACGTTCACATACGGAACCGGTTGTTTGGTGTTTTTGTCGATTACCTTTCCGTTAATTACGCCCTGATTTCCATTGGTTTGCGCGGTTAAAAAGGCGCAGTTGCTTACCAATAACAGTACTAATAATTTAAGTCTCATTTTCGTTTTTGTTTGATGATTTTTTGTTGAAGCTAATTTGTTTCCCCTAAACTTCAACAGTTGTTAATTTAATTCGAGTAAGTAGACTCTTAAAAAACCGATTTGTTACAATAGAAATAAAAAAAACTCTCAAAATACTTTTGAGAGTTTTTTAGTAGGTAAGGGGGGCTTTATGATTAGCGCTTCATGGCGAAGTGCGCTCTGAATTCTTGATTTACTTGATTTTCATCCGTATAAGTTACACTAAACCAGTAATCGTCTGAAGGCATCATGTTACCGTTGTAAGTTCCGTCCCAACCGTTTCCGTTAGGTTTGATTTGAGTCAGTACTTTTCCGTAACGGTCGTAAATGGTTACCACTGCACTTGGTTGGTCTCTTAAATCTCTGATGTTCCAATTATCGTGATAGCCGTCTCCATTTGGAGTGAAATATTTCGGATAGTTGATAACAACTGCCGGTAAAGTAGCTATACCACAACCGTTTTTATCTCTTACGGTAATTAAGTGCATACCTGAAGTTACATCTTCAAATGTTGGGCTGTCTTGGAAGTTTCCGTTGTCCAATTGGTATTCGTAGTCACCTTCTCCGGTAGCAGTCACAGTGATGGATTGTAAGTCTTGGAATTCGTCATCTACTGTATAAGTAATTTCAGCCGGCTCAGAAGGGGTAACCACTACGGTCACCGGTTCAGAAGCACAACCTGTAGCTCTACTAGTAGCCACTAAGGTATAAGTTCCCGGTAAAATGGCAGTGTAATTGGCATTAGTACCTACAGTTTCTCCGGCTTCATTAGCCCAAACAAAAGTATGGGTAGTTGAAGAAAATCCGCTGTACATGGTGTATGGGTTTAGCAAGGTTTGTGTATCTAAATCAAAACAAATGATGCCTCCAACCGGTGATGGTTCCGGTAAGCGATTCACAATGATACTGATTGGTTTGATATCAAAACAGCTATCTGTTAAAGTATTAGTAACACGAACAAATACATTGGTTAAAGTTGTTGAGGTTATTGCATTAACTTGGTTTGCAGCATCTGCAGCAGTTTCGTAGTAGGCAATGGTAAATTCATTTCCGGTTTGTGTTCCTAATATAGTAGCAGATAATGTAGTTAAGTCAAAGCTGGTTACACCATCATTGGTTCCGTCTTCATCACAAACGGTTCTCAATGCTACCGGAGTTGGATTAGCTACCGGAGTATCTATGATTGTTACTGTAAACGAGCTCTCGTCAGCACATCTTGGTAAATATGGAGAGATAGCATATACATAAATTGTTTGTGTTGCTAAAATTGTAGCACCGGCAGTTAATTGCGTTCCGGTTGCATTGGGTCCTGTATAATAATTTCCAATAGTCAAAGCCGGTAAGGTATAGCTGTGACAAATACTCACATTAGGTGCATCATCAACATTGAAAATAGTTATATTGAAACTAGTTTCGCTTGAACAATCCGGTGTTGTATTTGTGTGAGCATAAATGTACATAGTTTGACTAGTAGTTACAACATCTCCCGCTTGTAGCATAGTTCCGCTTCCGTTAGGTCCTGTAAAGTAGTTTCCAACTATTAACGGACGAAGTGTATACGAATTACATGCAGCCACATCCAATACTGCCGGGATAACCGGTGTTTGGTTGATAGTTACTGTAAATGAGTTTTCATCAGAACAAGAGAATGATGTACGAATCAACGATTCTTTATAGATATAAATTGTTTGTGAGGTTGTGATTACTGTTCCGACACTAATTTGAGTTCCATTACCATTAGGACCTCCGGGTTGGGTGTAATAATTGTTGTCAGCAGATAATGAAGGTAAAGTATAGGCGTCACAAGCGGTTATGTTAGCTGAGCTGTCTGCTGTAGTAGAGAAAATGTTAACTTGGAAACTGTTTTCATTGGTACAAGCCGGTGTAGTGTTAGAAATAGCAAAGATGTAGATTCTTTGTGAAGAAGTAATTACACTTCCGGCCGGTAATAACGTTCCGGTTCCGTTAGGACCTGTATAATAGTTGCCATTTTGTAATTGTGTTAATACATATTGGTCACAAATATCGATGTCGGATCTTGAATCAATTAAAGGTAGCGGATTGATAGTGATATCAAAGCTAGATTGATTAAAACAAGCAGCGTTTAATCTTTTGAAAATGTACAAAGTTTGTGAGGTGGTAATAACATCTCCAGCGCTAAGCATTGTTCCTGTCCCCCCTGATCCGGTATAGTAATCTCCGTTGGTTAATTCCGGTAAAGTATAAGTTTCACAAAGCGTTACATCATCTAATTCATCTACCTCAGGTTGAGAAATACTGATGTTAAACGATAAGTTATCAGTACAGTTAGTACTGTCGCTGCTTACTTGTGCAAAAATATAAATAGTAGTATTGTTGTTGATTACGGTACCAGCCGGTATCATTTGTCCGCCTCCCATTGGTGCAGTAAAGTAATTCCCAATCGGTAAAGCCGGTAAAGTATAGCCGTTACACTGACTGATATCTGCCGGTTGGTTGATACCAATAAATATGTTAAAGCTATCTTGATCTGTACAAGGCGAAGAACCGCCACTAGTGGCATAAACATATACTGTTTGATTAGAAGTGATTACAGTTCCTGCAGGGATTTCTGTACCATTTCCTCCAGGTTGTGTATAATACTTCCCAACAGTTAATTCCGGTAAAGTATAAGAAGTGCATTCGAATATGTCATTTCTTGTTCCTACTTCTACAGAAGGGATAATAGTAACTGTAAAATCAGTATCAACTTCACAAAACGGCGCAATATCTGTTTTGAAATAAAAATATATTACTTGAGTTGTCGTAATTACTGTACCAGCAGGAATTTCAGTGCCTTGGCCTCCCGGCTGGGTGAAATAACTACCATATTGTCTTGGGGCTAAGGTATAGCTGCCGCAACTTGTTGTGTCGATTGGAGCGATTGAATTAGGGTCAACGATTGTTACTGTAAAATTACTGTTAGCAGCACAAGTACCCGGACCATCAGGTTGATTGTATATGTAAATAGTTGTGGTTTCGTTAATAATGTCTCCCGCATGTAACATTGTTCCTTGACCATTTGATTGAGTATAATAATTACCGTTTGTTAAAGGAAGTAATGTATATGAATCACATACAACAACTGGTTGAATTACATCTATGGGCGGTAATGGTATAACTGTTACTGTAAAACTACTTATTGAATAACAAGATGTATCTGTATTATTTTCAACTCTGACATAGATTGTAGAGCTGTTAAGTACTATGCTATTAAGATTTCCGGTAATTTGGTTAATATCGTTAGTAGCATTTATTAATGAATTATAAAATGATACATTGTTGATGCTTGCAGATTGACCATTTAAGATTGATGGTATTTGTTGATTTAAATTTATTAACGCACTCACTGAATTAATTCTTCTGGCACAAGCAGTAATATTTGGAGCTTGATATGCAACAGGAGCCGGTGATGTTAATAGTTGAAAGGATCTTGTTACATAGCAAGGTGTATTTGGTATTTGTATTCTAACATATATAGTTTGTAGAGGTGAAGCAGTATAATTAAGCGGTAATGAGTTAGTGTTGTTATCTGCATCTTGTTGTGAGGCATGGTAAGTTACAATTGTGTTTGCATTTAATCCGGTTTTTACAATAGGAGTGTTAAGGTCCAAATTATAACTGTAGTTTGAACTTCCTGTATCACATCTGTAAAGATTTATAGGGTTTTGCGTATTTATTTGTGGAAAATACTGAATAACAATATCATTAGTGGTGGGTAGACACGGACTCAAAATATTGGAGTAGGTTACTGTATAAGTTCCAGGTTGGGTTATCAGCAAGCTTGGCCCTGTTTCGTTGGCTAAAACAGTATTGTTTCTTTTCCATTGAAAGATAAAGTTTGATGGATTTAACCCTGTTTGGATTGAATGCGTTGCACCATAACATATAGCCGTGTTGTTGGCTACAGTTAAATCTTGTCCCAAAACATCTTGACCGATGTTCAAACTGTTAGCAGAAATGAAGATAGCAGAATCCGATTGCGGGTCTAAACGATCAGCTATAACCAATTTGATGTGGTATTGTACTCCCGGGGTTAAAGTTGATGCAGCGGTCATAACAGTAGTTTGTCCGTTAAAGTTTGTTGCCGATGTAGCGGCTTGCGAACCTCCATTGAACGATCCGAAAAACTGAGCGTTTGCAGAAGGACAAGAAGAGTTGTATAAATAATCTCTAATCGTTACCACAGAAATTGGCAAATTGGTATTCGGTACCAAAGCTAAGTTGGTAGTGGTTCCTGTTGCGGTATTGGTTAACAAAAATGCGAAAGCATCAGAGAACTGACATTGAAAGTTTCCATACTCTTCTGAAGCAAAAATAAAATCAAAACTAAAGAAAGAAGAATTCGGAATAAAATCAAATTCCAATACAGTGGCATTTTTAGACACCAAACTAACGCCAGCCGCAGCTAAGGTATTTTCTAAATCTGTATCACCAGGCCAAGCGGCATTCCCGTCACTTAATAACGTAGTATTCGGTCCTGGTGCATTAGCAACATTTCCGGTACTTAAAATCACTCCGCTTTGCATAGGGAAATTTGGATTGGTGCTTTGGAAAAATCCAATTCCGTTGGTTGATCCGTAATTGCTACCGGTACTCCAGGTAACATTGGTAGCATTAACACAAGAATTGTTGATTAAGACATCATTTACCAATTGTGGTACAGTGTAGTTGGTAGTATTCACATTGATAGGTTGTGAAAACCCAATGGCTGTGAATAAGATTCCGATTAATAGTATTAGTTTTTTCATGACTTGGGGATTTTGACACAACAAATATGAAATATATTATCGTTTAAATGCAAAAAAAATCGATGAAATGCACAAATTTAATTAATAATAAGTGATTATACTTACAAAAATATCTTTTTTAATCTACTTTTTATATTTAAATCATTGCCTCAGAAATTATTTTCTAATGTTTATCTTTGCCAACCTAAAATGAAATATTATGAAGCTTACTCAAATTTTAACCAATCACATTGAAACTGCTGTACAACAACTTTTCGGAATTGCCATCGAAAGGGTAGAATTTCAATTGACAAGGAAAGAGTTTGAGGGAGATATCACGATGGTGTTGTTTCCGTTGTTGAAACAAATCAAAGGTAATCCGGCAGAAATGGGCACAAAAATCGGGGATTACTTGGTTGCTAATGCTCCGGAAGTGGTGCGTTTTAATGTAGTTTCGGGTTTCTTAAACTTAGTTGTATCTGATAACTATTATTTGTCTTTTTTCAACCAAATTAAAAGCAACAATACTTTTGGTTTTGTCACGCCTACTGCTACTGAAAAAGCTGTAATGGTGGAGTATTCTTCACCTAATACCAACAAACCATTGCATCTCGGACACGTGAGAAATAATTTGTTGGGTTACTCAGTTGCCGAAATCATTAAAGCTTCAGGAAAAAAAGTTTACAAAACTCAAATCATCAACGATAGAGGTATTCATATTTGTAAATCGATGTTGGCTTGGCAAAAATTCGGCGAAGGGCAAACGCCTGAAACTACCCAATTAAAAGGCGATAAGTTGGTTGGGAATTTTTATGTAAAATTCGATCAAGAATACAAAGCTCAAATCCATGAATTAACCGCTAAAGGGTTTTCAGAAGAGGATGCCAAAAAACAAGCGCCGATTATCCTAGAAGCTCAGGAAATGCTCCGCAAATGGGAAGCCGGTGACGCTGAAGTAGTAGCCCTATGGAAAAAAATGAACCAATGGGTTTACGACGGTTTTGCCGAAACCTATACCAATTTAGGTGTCGATTTCGACAGTTACTATTACGAAAGCAATACGTATTTGTTGGGCAAAGAAGTTGTGCAATTCGGTTTGGAAAAAGGCATATTCGAGAAAGATCCCGACGGTTCGGTTTGGATTGATTTAACAGCAGATGGCTTAGACCGAAAAATTGTATTGCGTTCCGACGGTACAGCCGTTTATATGACACAAGATATTGGTACAGCCATCCAACGCGTTAAAGATTTCCCTAATGTTGGCGGTATGGTTTACACGGTTGGAAATGAGCAAGATTACCACTTTAAAGTGTTGTTTTTGATTCTGAAAAAACTCGGTTTTGACTGGGCCGAAAACTTATACCATTTGTCCTACGGTATGGTAGAATTGCCATCGGGGAAGATGAAATCTCGCGAAGGAACGGTTGTAGATGCCGATGATTTGATGACTGAAATGACCGAAACAGCTGGAAAAATTGCCACAGAACTGGGTAAGTTAGACGGTTATAGCGAGACCGAAAAAGCCCAACTTTTCAAAACGATCGGTTTGGGCGCTTTGAAATATTACATTTTAAAAGTTGACCCCAAAAAACAAATCCTTTTCAATCCGGAAGAATCGGTTGATTTTGCCGGAAATACCGGTCCGTTCATTCAATATACTTATGCTCGTATCCAATCGATACTTAGAAAAAGTGATTTTAGTTTGATGCAAGACATCACCGAAATAGTGTTGCACGAAAAAGAAAAGGAATTGCTAAAACAATTGGAATTATTCCCCGAAGTTATCCAAAATGCGGCTCACAACCACAGTCCCGCTTTAATTGCTAATTACACTTACGACTTGGTTAAGGAATACAATTCGTTTTACCAATCGGTATCTATTTTAGGCGAAACAGATTTGCTTACTAAAGTATTCCGAGTGCAACTTTCTCAAAAAGTGGGACAAACTATAAAATCATCGTTCAAACTTCTAGGAATAGATGTTCCGGAAAGAATGTAATACTTATTTATATGAAAATAAAATCTATCTTATTATTGGCATTGGTAATGGTTTTTGGTTCTTGTGACGAATCCATCGATGTTCCTTTATTAAATGAAGCTAAAGTCATTGATTCGATGACTTCAGGTACATGGAAAATAAGTCAGTTTACCTATCAAAACAATCTGAAAACATCGGATTATAATGGTATAGTTTTCGACTTTGACGCTATAACGGTGTCATTATCCAATACAGGAACTACTCCGGTAGCAGGAAGTTGGGGTGTAGTTGATGAAGGTTTTGATGGCGATCCGGTATTGGTTGTTAACTTGGCTTTAACCAGTGTTGAACCTAGGTTTACTAACATTTCAGATGATTGGTATGTTATTGAAAGTACCACAACTAAGCTACGCTTAAAAGACGAAAACTTGGAAACAGGGACAATTGATTATCTTACCTTTCAAAAACTATAATCTTAAAAAAGCGGTTGAGGTTTCAATCGCTTTTTTAAAATGTAAATTTAACATTCAAGTTCGGCGTCATTTCAAGCGAGTAGGTGTCTACACTTTCCACCGAATTGTCCGTAGTGTTCACTCTGTAAAATCGGTTAATACTGTTTCGAGTATTTAATAAGTTCATAATCGAAGCCGATGTTTGTAAACGGGTTGTAGCGCCCAAACGCCATTCTTTTGAAGCTGAAAAATTAACCTGAAAATAGTCTTTTAATTTTTCGTTGTTTGGCGCATTGTAAACAATAGTCGGATTGGCTTCTGTAACGGTGAAAGTGGTAGGCGTGGTGATTGGTCTTCCGGTATGCCATTTGGCACCTAATGCCAGTTTGACCTTTTTCCACTCATACATTGCAGCCCAAGAAACGGCATGTGTCACTTCGAAGTTGTTGGGGAAAGAAGTGCTGTTGAGTGTTTTAAAATCGTACTTATTGTCGTTATAAGCATAACTCAACCAAGTATAAAAACGGTTGAATGATTTTTGAATTAAAAATTCACTTCCTAAAACTTGGTAATCGCCTATGGCTCTTTCCAACTCAAATTGATTCATAAAACCTTGACTACTGCTGGTGATTCCGGTAATTTTTTTATAAAAATTATCTATAGTAATCAACCAATTGTTCTTTTTAAAGCTGAGGCCAACCGACAACTGATTGCTCTTTTGAACCGGTATACTTTGGTCGTTGGCTAGTGTCCAGCGTCGTTTTTCAACTCCTAAAAAGTCCTGTTGTAAATCTATTATTTGTGACAATGTTTGGCTTTTTTGCTCTCCCAAGATTTCCAAGCGCCAATGGTTTCCCAACGCCTGACTGAACTGCAATCTCGGTTCGGCCAAAAACAGTCCGAATTTATCAAAATAATTGGCTCTAAGTCCGCCTCGAATGAAGGTTTTTTTACTTTCGGTTTCATACACACCTTCGGCAATTCCGGCGTGCGAAATAAGGACATTAGTTATGGTTCGAGAGAATAGCGGTAAATTGATCTCGTCAAAATTGGTTACGCCTATTTCATTGAGTTGGTATCCTGTATTGATGGTGAACTGATCGTTTATTCGGTTGGTGTTTCTAATTTGAAACCCATAATCCATTACTTTATTTTTTTGTGCTAAAATTTGATTGCTCTCCAAGGTTTGGTTCGTCGAATTTAAGTCGTAAGCCGAAAAATAGGCTTTAAATTCTGTGTTGTGATTCGCATTCCAATTGGTTTTCCATTGCAAACTTCCGCCAAAGCTTTCCTGTTCTAAAGCGCTGTTTTTGCTTAAAGTAGCTGTTGATTGGTCAAATTGTAAGGTATTTTCAATGGCTATTACATCGATGTTGAATTGGTGTTTAGTACCGATTTTTTGTTCAAATTGAGCGGTAATATCGTAAAAGTAAAAGTCGACATTACTTTTGTAACCCACTATAGCATTGGTTGTTAAATCGGTGATTACCGTGTTTTGAAAGATGCGGTTACTATAGCTGCGATAGGTAGGCGATTGAAATATATCGGTTAGTGATCGTCTGGCTGAGAATGTAAAATTGGAGTTGTCTGAGATTTTAATTTTTGAATAAAATTCAGCGCTAATCATATTAGAACTCAAACTGGCATTGGTGTTTTCAGTATTGCGGACTTGGGATGAAATGTCGACCAAACTCGATACGCTTTCGCCAAAAAAAGCAGAACTTCCATTCTTACTGATTGTAATATTTTGGGCTAGCGACGGATTAAAAGCCGAAATCAATCCGAAAAAATGCCCGGTTTGAAACATGCGAATGCCATTCCATAAAAATAAATTCTGATCGTGAGTACCGCCGCGAACATTGATGTTGGAGATGGTTTCATCAATGCTGATGATACCCGGAATTTGTTGCATGGTTTGCAATACATCAGGCTCGATTAAGCCCGGTAACAATCCGAATTTCTTGGGTTTGATGACTATAGTGCCGTCATTTTTTTTGCTGATTCCAGTAGTTAAATAGCGATGTGTTATTACTTCGTCTAAACTTTGCAAGATAGGCTGCAGTCGGAATTTCGGACAATCAGGAACATTCAATTCTTCCGGTGAAATGGAGAAGGTTTGGTAGCCTTGGTGTTGGATTTGGATTTTTTCTGAAGATATTTTCGGAATCGTAAAATGACCATTAGCCTCGGTAAATGTGGTGAAGTCTGTTTTTTCTATCTTGATTAGTGCATTTTCAATTCCTTTTCCTGAAACGGCATCAATCAGGAATCCGCACAAGGGTTTGTCGACTTTCTTATCATCATAAATAGTGAAATATTTTTCGCTGATGCGCTTAAATTGTAGTCGCGTGATGCGTTTGAGGTAGTTTATTTTTTCTTCTAAAGACCAATTTTTATCCGGCGGTGTTAAGGCATATACCACAATTTCGTCTTCAATGTAGCTGAAACGAACTTGGTGGTCTTTGCTAATCAGACCCAAAATATTTTTCAATGGAATCTCTTTCCTGTCTTTTTGAGCGATACCCAACAAAGAAAAGAGGCAAAAAAAGAGTAAAAAAATGCATCTTTTATAGAGCATCCAAGCTTTCTAAAATGTATTTATTGCTATCGACTTTAATAGGTTTTAAATGGTAAGTTGTGGCTAATATCTCCAAAGAAATATTAATATCTTTCGCCGGTATAATACCTGTGAATAATTGGTTGTTTTCCGTGTTTTTAAGTTCTAACGTGATATTAAAATGTCTTTCTATTTCGCCTACTATAGCCTCTAAATCTTCTTGATAGAAAGCTAATTCATGAGAAAGCCACTCCGGATTTTGTGCTGTACTTTCCGGTAATGTTATCATCTTGCCGTCTTCAAAAGACACGCTCATTCCTTTGGTGATGACAATTTCAGTTTGGTTATAGTTTACTTTAACTCTTCCTTCGTAACAAGTAACATCAAAACGATTGTCGCGTTGTTTTACGTTGAACTGTGTTCCTAAAACTGTTACTTTTCCTAAAGCAGTATTCACTTCGAATTTTTTTCCTTTGGCTACTTTAAAATAAGCTTCTCCTTCCAAATCCAGTGTTCTGTTGCTCTCCCAATTCCATTTTTTATACTGAATTTCAGAACCGGAATTTAATACTACTTCAGAATTGTCAGGTAAAAAGAAGTTTTTCTGATTTCCATTTTCGGCAAATTCTGTAGCAGCGGAAAAGTTATTGTAGGTAAAAAATAATCCTAAACTAATTACCAATACCGCAGCTACTCTAAACAGCCAGTGTTGGGTGAATGAAATTGTTTTTACTTCTTTCTTCGGACTGTTTAAAACTGAAGTCAATATTGCAGCTTCGTCAAAGGCAGGTGCTTCTAACGATGAAGAGTGTTTTTTGATTTTTTCGTACAACGCATAGTCAGGTTGGGCTTGGAATTCTTTCAATTCCGCCTCGGTCATTTCTCCGCTGAGCCATTTTGCTAATGGGTAATTTTCTTCCATGATTTTATAGCATTTCGATACTAAAACATATTGATTTTATCAAACCCTACTTAAAGTGGTCGAATTCTTTTCGCAATTCTACCAAAGCCAAGTGGATCCTTTTTTCAACAGCTTTCACCGAAATTTCGAGTTCTGCTGCAATTTCTGCATATTTTTTTCCGTCTATGCGGTGCATCAAAAAGGCCACTCGTTGTGTTTCGTTTAGGTTTTGAATGGCTTTGTTTAATTTGGTTTTAAATTGATTTTCTTCGAGTATAAATTCGGGATTCTCATTTGTCAATTCACTTTTACCCGAGTTTTTAGCGTAATTCAACACTACTTTTTGGTGGGCAATTACATTCAACGAAGCGTTATTGGCAATTGTATAAACGTAAGACTTTGCTTTTTCCACAGGAACATCGGCACAATTTTGCCATAACTTAATAAAGGCATCTTGCGTAATGTCTTCAGCTTGGTCTTCATTACCAAACTTATAGAATAAATAATTTCTCAGCGCTTTGGCATGGCTTTTAAAAAAGGTCGAAAAAACGGCTTCTTTGCAAATACCTGAAATTTCCTCTGTTGACATATTTGGGCTTAAACTTGAACTCGGGTAAAAATAATTATTTTTTTTGACTAAAGTAGGGTATTTTTGAAATCTAATGTTTTACTTTCAAAGTCAGATTAATTCACAACAATTATGAACGTTTTTTTGAGATCCATCCTTATTATTTCAATTCTCTTTTTCGGCAGTTGTCAGAAAGAAGAAGAAACGGTAGTACAGGATACCACACAAAGTTTTGAAAGAAGCGCTCCTATTGCAGGATTGCTTATCAGAACGTCGCAAAATCCGACTTCTTTAGACAATGTTCTAGATAGCAGCAGTTGTTTTAGTGTACAGTTACCGGTAACTGTAATAGTGAACGGGAATCAAATCACGGTTGCTGATGCGTCCGATTACCAATTGGTTCAAGATGCCATTGACGCTTACTCCAATGATGATGATTTAGTCAATTTTGTGTATCCGATTACGATTCGTTTTCAAAATTTTCAAACGCAAGTGTTAACAGACGCTGATGATTTGGAGGATGTTTTGGATTCGTGTGGCGATGATGATGGTTTTGATGAAATTGATTGTATCAGTTTGGTTTATCCTATTCAGATTAATATTTACGACAGTAATAATCAATTGGCCAATACTGTTACCATAACCAGTAACAGCGGTTTGTTTAATTTCTTGAATAACCTGAGCAGCAATACTTACGTAGCCATTAATTATCCTATTTCGGCTGTTGATTCTTACGGGCAAACTGTGACAATTAATTCCAATAGCGAATTGGAAAATTTTATAGACGAAGCCATAGACGATTGTGATGACGACAACTCAGGTGGTTCCGGAAGTTCTGCTTTGGCTTCCATTTTAACTTCGGGCACTTGGTTCATTCAGTATTGCTATTATGATGAAGAAGATGAAACGTATTATTATGAAGATTTTGATTTCGATTTCAATACTGATGAAACAGTAACGGCTGTTAAAAATAACCAAACTATAAACGGCGAATGGGAATTGGAAACCGAGGCAACCTACCAAAAATTGGACTTGCATTTTGATGGCTCTGAATTAGAATACATCGAAACCGGATGGAAAGTAATCGAATTTAACACCACTATTATTCGTTTAAAAAAACAACATAGCGACAGAACCGATTATCTGACCTTCAAGAAAAATTAAGCGTTAATTAAGTTTTATATGAAAATATTTCACAGAAAATTTTTAGAAAACGCCCCACAAATCAATAACCCGCTAGTACCACAAGAAAAAATTAAACCCAATTATATTATCAATCAATTGATAATATGGATACTCATTTTTTTAGTCATCTTTTTTATGGTACAATTTTTAAAATGGAATACTAACTTTAACTAAAAAAAGAATATGAAAAAAGTAATTTTAATCCCAATGTTATTTTGCCTATTTATGCTTAATGTAGCATCAATGTGCAGCTCAGACGATAATTCGTCTTCCTCTCAAGATCCAACACCGGTAATTAATGCGGCAACACAAGGTACTTGGAGAGTAACCAGTTATGTTGATTCCGGAACAGATGAAACCAATCACTTCACCGGTTATAACTTTACTTTTAGCAACGGAGGTGTTTTAACCGCTACTAATGGATCAAATACGGTTACCGGGACATGGTCTGTTTTGAACGATGATACTAACGACGATAGCCCGAGTAACGATTTGGATTTCAATATCGGTTTCACGGCTCCAGCTAATTTTGCCGACTTGACCGACGACTGGGATATCGTAACCTATTCCGATACAACTATTTCTTTAATAGATATTAGTGGTGGTAATGGTGGAACAGACACTTTAGTCTTTACCAAAAATTAAACTTCGATTTTATTTAAATACTACAGAAGCCATCCTCAAAAAGGATGGTTTTTTTATTTCTACTGTGCTGAAAGTTCGAAATCAAATTCTTAAATTTGCACTTCATAAAAACAAACCCACATTATGTTCAATAATTTAAGTGATAAATTAGATAAAGCATTACACATCCTCAAAGGGCATGGGAAGATTACGGAAGTCAATGTAGCGGAAACCCTTAAAGAAGTACGTCGCGCCTTATTGGATGCCGACGTGAATTTTAAAATTGCCAAAGATTTTACCACTAAAGTTAAAGACAAAGCCTTAGGCGAAAACGTATTGACAACTTTACAGCCGGGCCAATTAATGGTGAAAATCGTTAAAGACGAGTTGACCGAATTAATGGGCGGCGATGCTACTGGTATCAACTTATCCGGAACGCCTTCAGTAATCTTGATGTCGGGTTTACAAGGTTCGGGTAAAACTACTTTCTCCGGAAAATTAGCCAATTATCTGAAAACCAAAAAAGGAAAGAAACCGCTTTTAGTGGCTTGTGATATTTACCGACCGGCCGCTATCAATCAGTTGCACGTGGTTGGTGACCAAATCGGGGTGGAAGTTTATTCCGAACCTGAAAATAAAAATGCCGTTCAAATTGCGCAAAATGCGTTGCAGTACGCGAAATCTAAAGGCTACAATGTAGTGATAGTAGATACTGCCGGACGTTTGGCTATCGATGAAGAAATGATGAACGAAATTGCCAATGTGCATTCGGCCATCAAACCTCACGAAACTTTGTTTGTGGTCGATTCCATGACCGGTCAAGATGCTGTTAATACGGCTAAAGCCTTCAACGATCGTTTGGATTTTGACGGTGTTATTTTAACCAAATTAGACGGTGATACACGTGGTGGTGCTGCCATTTCTATTAAATCGGTGGTCAATAAACCGATTAAGTTTATCGGTACCGGAGAAAAGATGGAAGCCATTGATGTTTTCTATCCTTCCCGTATGGCCGATCGTATTTTGGGAATGGGAGACGTGGTTTCCTTGGTAGAAAGAGCGCAAGAGCAATACGATGAAGAAGAAGCCCGAAAATTGCAAAAGAAAATTGCCAAGAACGAATTTGGATTTGACGATTTCTTGGTGCAAATCCAACAAGTGAAAAAAATGGGTAACATGAAGGACTTGGTTGGTATGATTCCCGGTGCCGGAAAAGCATTGAAAGATGTGGAAATAGAAGACGATGCTTTCAAACACATAGAAGCCATCATCCATTCGATGACACCACAAGAAAGAACCAAACCAGCCATTATTGATATGAAACGCAAAGCCCGTATTGCCAAAGGATCGGGGACGAAAGTCGAGCAAGTGAACCAATTGCTGAAGCAGTTTGACCAAATGAGCAAAATGATGAAAATGATGCAAGGCGGTGGCGGGAAAAACTTGATGCGCATGATGGGCGGCATGAAAGGAATGAGATAAATCAGTTAAGGTTTAAAATTTCGAGTGTGAAATTTTGAACCTTAATTTTTTTAATAGATTACAACTAACTACTATGTTTTGGGTTTAACAACTTTAAACCCGAAATTTTAAACCCGAAACAACAACTATGGAATTATTAGACGGAAAAAAAACAGCAGCCGACATCAAAACAGAAATCACCGCTGAAGTCAACAAGATGAAAGCAAACAAAGAGAAAGTTCCTCATTTGGCGGCCATCATTGTAGGGAATGATGGTGCGAGTTTGACTTATGTTGGCAGTAAAGTAAAGGCCTGTGAATTGGTGGGATTTGAGTCGACTTTAATCAAAATGCCAAGCACTACATCGGAAACCGAATTGCTGAAGAAAATTATCGAACTCAATGAAAATGATGACATAGATGGCTTTATTGTGCAGTTGCCGTTACCTAAACAAATTGATACGCAAAGAGTGTTAATGGCTATCGATCCCAGTAAAGATGTAGATGGTTTCCATCCGGAGAATTTCGGAAAAATGGCTTTAGATATGAGTACATTTATTCCGGCAACACCTTTCGGAATTTTAGAATTGCTCGAACGTTATAATGTTGAGACCAAAGGTAAACACACTGTGGTTATCGGTAGAAGCCATATCGTTGGTCGCCCAATGAGTATTTTGATGGGCAGAAAAGGATTTCCCGGGAATTCTACCGTTACCTTGACCCATAGTTACACCAAAAACATAGCGCAAATCACAACGCAAGCCGATATCATCATTACAGCCTTGGGGGTTCCGAATTATTTAAAAGCAGAGATGATTAAAGACGATGCGGTGGTTATTGATGTGGGTATTACCCGCGTTCCGGATGAGACTGATCCGAGAGGTTACAAAATTACCGGTGATGT
Organism: Flavobacterium sp. FEMGT703F; assembly: GCA_002786385.1. GTDB lineage: Bacteria > Bacteroidota > Bacteroidia > Flavobacteriales > Flavobacteriaceae > Flavobacterium > Flavobacterium cheonhonense. Next base: position 12,321 of record PGCN01000012.1, on the reverse strand, counting down.
CGACTTTGAAAATGTGTCTAAGAAAGCGTCTTTTATCACACCGGTTCCCGGCGGCGTAGGCCCAATGACCATTGCCATGCTATTAAAAAACACCTTATTGGCCAGAGAACAAAAACGTTTACTGTTAGAATAAAAAAAATCCTGAGTGTAAGCTCAGGATTTTTTTGTTATTATAATTTGGCTAACCAAAGTGACGCATTCAAATGCAAGATGGAGTGTGAAGTTAATTCAGTCCAACCAGGATATAAAGTGTCTCCCGTAGCACCAGTTCCGTCGTCAGCCGGAGAACTATCGCCTATGGCAACAACTCTACCGGTGCCATAAGTAGCAGAGGCACACATGATGTTAGAAGTGCCCTGTGTAGAACTTCCTCTCCAAATTAAACCTTTAACAGTTGTATTGGCGGTTTTGTTAATCGACATCGTAGCGCCGGCAGAATATTTTAATTGGGTTACTGTTCCCTGAGAACCGTTTAAGATTGGATCAGTTGTAGCACTCAATCGGTTTGAAGTGGTTTCAGAAATACTGTTTAAAGTGATTGAAATTCCAAACGGATTGGTTTTAACAGTGTTGGTCGACATCAAATCGTTCCAAACTTTGGCGGAGTCGTATCCGTCGTTATTTCTGTCTGAGCCATTGTGATTGGCAATCATGAATAATCCACCTCCGTTTTTAACGAAGTTAAGAATGGCTGCTTTCTCAGCACTTGTGAATCGGATATTCGGTTCAGTCACTACATAAACATCGTAGTTTTTTAGGTCTTGGGCACCGGTTCCACCATAGGTGATTGCTGTTCCTGCCGGTAGTGTTTCAACAGTATGACCTAATTTAACTAAGGCAACACCCCAAGCAGACAATCCGCCTCTCCAAAAGTTTTCAGAAGTGGTAGCCGTAATGTTTGATTGCGCCGGCGTCGGGAAGCGTTGTGGGTTAGTATCAGCATCTAAAACCCAGTCAGCATTTCCTGCAGTTTCAGCTTTAGTAGCATCAAATAAAAATTTCTTGGGTGTAGTTGCTAATGTGGCAACCGTAGCCGATTTGCTGTTGGTATTGTCCTCTGTAACCGTGTCTTTATCACAAGAAACAGAGTGGAAAGCAATGCCTAACAACAGTAAACGAGTAATTGTTTTCATATTATATTTGATTGGTTTAACGTTATATAACAAACAAATATATCATTTACCCTAACTTAAAAAATTATTTTTTACCGTTTTTAAATTTCACCTTTTCAACGACTACAACTTTAGGCGTGTTTTTTTTAGGGTTGAATTTTTTCTTAGGGGTGCTTTGATTTTCCTTTTGAGTTTGAGTCGTTTTATCGGAAGTTGATTTAGGCTTTAAGTTTGGTTTTACTTTAATTTCCGCTTGGTTTTGCTTGATGACTTCCATAGCGTTTTTCGGGTTTTCTTTGGTACCGCGTAGGTGAATGACTAAGCCATTTAAAAAATTTCGCAATACTTGATCGCCGCATTCCACGTATTTGGGATGGTCGGCGTTTCTGAAAAAGTTACCGATTTCACCTTTCGACATGCGAAAATCGACTAACTTTAAAATGTCTTCTATTTGGTCGTCTCGCAATTGTAAAGCGACACGGAGTTTTTTGAAAATATCGTTGTTGTTCATTTTTTTTAGTGGCTGAGTCACTGAGTAGCTAAGTGACTAAGTTTTTTTATGGTTTTTTATTGTGAATAGGCTTTCGCTTACTCGGTTTATTAGAAGAGCCAAAGGTACGCCTTTTTAAAACTTTCACGCCATAATTTTTCGTTGTGTTGTCCACCTTTGACAATTACTTTCTTGTTCTTTTTTTTGCACTCACAACGTTTGGTGTTTACCCAATACTCTATTTTTTCCAGATCGGTAATTACATCGGCATCGCCTTCGTTGTCTCCACACAGAAAATAAACTTTTGTGTCAAACTTTTCGGTTTGATTTAAAAGCTCGTTCATTTCTTTTCGGCCAAACCAGAAAGCAGGTGAGAAACAACCGATTTTACCGAATACCTCAGGGTATTTAACAGCGGCGTAAAAGCTTACCAAACCACCCAAAGAGCTTCCAATCATAGCGGTGTTTTTCGCGTTGGTTTTGGTGCGATAAGTAGCATCAATCTTAGGTTTTAAGGTATTGACAATAAAGTCCAAGTAAGCATTGGCTTGGCCACCACCGTATTTTTCGTGTTTAAAGGGCGTTAGTTCGTCTATGCGTTTTTCACCACCGTGTTCAATTCCGATAACGATGACTTTGGCATTTAAACTGTCCAGCGTTTCATCTACATTCCATTCGCCCACATAAGAAGTTTTGGCATCAAACAAATTTTGGCCATCAGGCATCTAAATGACCGGGTATTTTTGAGCAGACGTTTCGTAACCCTTTGGCAGGTAAACCCAAATTTTTTTGGTGGTTTTAAGTTCAGGTGATGCAATAGAAAAAGTGGAAACATTTTTACCGGCCGTACTTTCTTGACCGAATATGAAGCTTTGAATCAAGCAGCATAACAATAATACAAATGTTTTCAAGAGATTAATTGTTAGATTCAGTGGCTTTTTCAGTTTCTTTCTTTTTCTTTTTATCGTCTTTTTTCTTTGGCTTTTCTGTTTTCAAAGCCATGTACTTTTCTTTTTGTTCGGCATTGAGATAGCTCAAAACCGTTTTTTCTGTGTTTTCCTGTATGGCTTTCATTTGATTGTTTTTGTCTTCGTCACTAAACTCTTTTTTGAGTAAAATATCAACTTCTTTGTAGCTTTTCAGGATTTCGTTTTTGATGGCAATGTATTGCAGATCGTCTAATTTCAAATCTTCTTTTAAACGAAGCATTTGTTTTTCGATTTGTTGGTTTCTGCTATCTTCAATTTCTTTGGGAGTGGGTTGTTTTGGTCCTTGTTGGTTGGTTGGTGTGGCACCTATTCTTCGGTCAAGACCATTATAATATTGGCCAAAAGTATTCGCCGACGCCAATAAAAACAATATAATCAGTATTTTAAGGTATTTCATGATTTTTATTTTAAAGTGTAAAAGTAACAAAAACTAAGTCGTCCTGCATCACAATAAATTACTAAGGTTTTATAAAAATTTTTATTTTAGCCAAAAACTTATCCGGAACATGAACAAATATGAAGAAAAATTAGCCCTATTAGCCGAAATGATTTCTTTTTCCGTGGTGGACGGTCGTTTGCATGAAAGAGAGTATTTATTCTTATCAATGATAGCGGAAGAGTTGCAAATCAGCCAAGATGACTTTAAAGGTTTATTTCACGAGGAAAATTATCCCAAAGTAATCAAATCGGAGTTTGAACGGATTCAGCAATTTTATCGTTTGGCTTTATTGATGCACTGCGACGGCGTTTTGCACGAAAGAGAGCAAATCAAAATCCATGAAATAGGGATTAATATGGGTTTGAATCCTCATGCCATCAAGCGGGTGTTGAAAGCGATGGAAGTTTCACCAACCAAAATGATATCGGCTGAATTTTTATTGGAAATTTTTCAAGAGCAGCTTAATTAGTTGGTTGTCTATTAATCTTTCGATAGTATTTAATCGTAACAATTACTATTATTAAAAAAGGAAGAGTAGAACCGACAATTTTTACATTTAGGCTTAGTAATCCAGCCAAAGTAATAAATGCAAATAAAAGACCTAAACCTATAGTTGCGATATAGGTGAGAACTTTGCTTGTATTTTTCTGAAATAGGGTAAGTAATAATAAAAGCTGGGATATCATAGGGATGATAATTAAGGGATGTACAACAGATTGTGGTGTTGATACTATTTTTTTTAAAATATCCCATTCTGCAACTGCTAAAAATACATTTTGATCTTTCCCCCATTCCAAGTACCCAATGAACGAGGTTAGCAGTAAAAGAGTGTTAAGTAATTTGGCTTTCAACGTGTAGTTAATTAATTCTAGTTTGGCAATTCATTTTCATTAGATACTATTGTTATGTCAATTTAGGCTTGTTTTTGTAGTGTATCGACTTGAGATTAGCATTCATTAATGAGGTTGGTATTATTTTTTTCGTTGTAACAGCATCGTTCCGAACTCGAGTTTGAAAGTCAGATTTTCCGCGTCGAGTACAACAATTTCAGCATCTTCATCAATGCCATCGGTCGCAATATCTCTTTTTTGAGAAAGTGTTTTTCCGTCTTCAGAAAGGCTGTAAACGCCGGTAATAGTAAAGGCATTTGCACCGGATTTAGTTGAGGTAAATTTGCCGTTAGTGTCAAAACAAACTTCGGTATTTTGCGCTTCTTTGATAATCTCTTTCGAAAATTCATCCGGGTTGACAAATTCAAATGTTTTAAAGGTCCAACAACCGATTATTTTTTCAGCGTTGCTTTTTTGTGCGTTTGCGTTGTGAAAGCAGCATAAAATCAGGAATACAATTATCCAGCTTCTTTTCATAAATAATAACATTTTTTAGAGGTTAGCGCTATTGAATTCTATCATCCATTCTATGCCGTATTTGTCGCGGAACATGCCGAAGTATGTTCCCCATGGGCTATCAGCGATAGGCATCTCAACTTGACCACCTTCGGAAAGACCATAAAATAGTTTTTCGGCTTCTGCTTTGCTTTCCGTGCTGACGGAAATTTTACTCCGGTTTTCATTTTCGTTTGTTTTGCCTAAAATCTCAGGAACATCATTGGCCAATAATTCGTTTGGTCCAATAGCCAAGGCGATGAGCATTATTTTCTCTGCATCGTGTTCCGGTACTGGAAATTCCGGACTCGACAAGTCTTTGAAACGCATCAGTTTGGTGAAATTGCCTCCAAATACAGATTGGTAGAACAAAAAGGCTTCTTCAGCGTTTCCGTTAAAGTTGATATGCGGGTTTATTAGTGCCATAGTTTGAGTGATTAGTGATTTTGCTGTTGGTTACTTGTAATCATTTGACGTTGCGCTAAGGTAGTTGATTTTTTGTCAAGGATAGTGTCTTTTAAGTGCGGTAATCTGTTTAATTATTTTTTGGTTGTTATGTTGTTGAGTATTGTATTTATGAGTTTATTGTTGTTCTCAATTGCTTTTTTATTGGAGTAATTAAATTCATGTTTTGCTTTCCCGTTTTTCATCAACTCGTTTTTGTTTTCAATATCGATAAAAACAATTTCGTTCTTATTTGAGGTGTAACTTTTGAATAAAAATTCATCTCTAAAATTGACGGCTTCTTCTGTGTTATTTAGAGTTTCGAGTTGTTTTCGAATCTTGTCAATATTGGTGTGCTCATTTGTGACGAATCTAACTTCAATGATTTTTCCGTTTTCTGTAGTTATATTGATATTGGAGACCATTCCGATAGCCTTTGAAAGCTCGATTGAGTTACAAAAATATTCATCCGGCATTGTATTTCTGAAATCGGCGAATTTTTTATGAGACGATAAGTCTGACCCGATGTCAAATCCACCAAAACCGGTAATTTCTTTTTTAGATTCTTGACAGGCGAGTAAGGCCAACAGAGCCATTAGCAGAAAGCATTTTTTCATAATTGATGTCCTATTAAAAATGAGTTTTTGATTGTAATTTCTAACGTGTTATTCTATACCTAACTGTTTGCGTATAGGTAGTTTAAAATTGCTTTTCAAAAGCATTTCCGTTAAACCTATAGATACTTCCATCTGCCATGCCGAACCACAATACACTGTTTTTATCTTCATAAATTGAAAGAACGAAATCATTTGTCAATCCGTCTTTTGTGGTGTAGTTTTCTAAATTGTGACCATCATATTTCCAAATTCCTGCATCCCGGTCTCCAAACCAAATGTTTCCTTTGTTATCTTCAGCAATGGTAAAAACATGTTCCAATGTACCTTTAGGAGATTTATCTCCTTTTCGTTTGCTGTTGGGATGAATCAAACGATGCTTACTTGAGAAGTTTATAATTGAATCACCTTCCTTAAGCAATACGCCAATTCCGTTATTGCCAATCCAAAGTCTGCCTTTAGCATCTTCTAAAATACTTCGTATGTGTAAAGGTTCAATTTTTCTGTCATAACCTAACGTCTCATCATTAATAATCGTAAAATTACTCCCGTTATACCCGAAAACTCCTGCGTAAGTACCAAACCATATCCTATTGTTTTTGCCTCTTGAAATAGCAGTTACAGCAAATAAATTATCATAGGGATTGAGCAGTTTTTGGGGCGGAAAATCCAAATAATGTAATCGTTGGCCATCGTATCTGTACACTCCGGCTTTATTTCCGGCTTCAAACCACAAGTCTCTGTCTGATTTCATCCAATTATTTGTAGTAGACTCATTATCTTGATTAGGTGCAACAGTTGGATAATTTTCTTTGCCAGATTTGGTATGGTTTGTAATTGTTGAACCGTTGAAACTGCTAACTCCGGTTTGTGTGTTGAACCAAATCAGGCCTTCTTTATCCTCTTGAATAGAATGGATTTGGTTGTCAGTTAGTCCTTCATTTACAGTGAAGTATTTGAATGATTTGCCATTGTAAACCGCAACTCCTTCTTGAAGGCTTCCGAACCAATAATTGCCTTTACTGTCCTGAAAGACAGCACGTATTCCGGAAGTGAACTTAAGAGTGTCGGTTTTTACAGTCGTTACCAATTCGGACTTATTAGTTTCTCTATCTGTTGCTTTCTCTTTAACACAAGAAAAATTAAGGGTTAATATGAGTATTAGGTAAATCAATTTTAACTTTTTGTCCATTTCGGGTTTTTCTGGTATGACGTACAACGTTTCTCGGCTAATGGTTTTTTTGGAAAGTCAGCGAACTGTAAGCTAAGATAAAATATTTTCGTGAAGAAATGAGTACAACTCAAGAAAAACCAGCTTAGCGGAAAACCACTGTTAGCGGTTTGGCTTTTTGTCTGTAATTATTTTTGTCTTTGCAGATCTATGATTTTGTCATAAACGCTTTTTACATCTTCAATGAATTCAAGTCTTGGTGGCTGTTTTGCACCTGGCCATTCCATTCCCTGCATCATAGTATATCTATAGTCGGTCGGTCCAAGAGTGATTGTTCCGCTATTGTCCGACTTTTGACTGATTGTAATGTCAGAAAGTGTTCTAATGTTTAATGATTTTATTTCGCTACTAAATATTCCCGTCTTAATTATGATTCTGTCTGAAGTGAGTCCATAAATCGTGTTTGCTCTCTTTTTTGCGTCCAAGAAAAATCGTCCGACTGTGATATATAGTCCTACGAGAACAAATGGAATACCCCAAAGTTTAAAAAAGAAAGGAGCGTCTGTCGCAATTACACTTGTCTCCCAGAAAACTGCAAAACCGCCCCAAAGCAAACTAAAAGGAATTAAAAAAGCGTCCGAACCTCTAAACACAATTCCAGTCTTTGGCTTTCCTGTCCAGATAAGTTTTTCGTCCGATCTTAAATTTGGTTTTAATTCGTTCTCGATGTCGTAATTTGTCATAAATATATTTTGTCGTTTGTTATCTGGTCGTCATTAAGCTGACCGCTAACGTTTCGCGGCTATCAGTCTGTAGCGAAGCCAACGAACTTCGTACTGTCTGCTAAGATAATAGTTTTACGTGAAAAATAGGAGTGAAACCACGAAAATCCAGCAATAGCGGTTAACGGCTGTTACCAGAAGTGGCGTTTTCAATTTTCATTAGTCTAATTTCTTTAGCCTTTTTTCAACTAAAAAATAAATCAAAACCAATCCAATAATAAGTATTGTAATAATTGGTATTCCCAAATCAAGTTTCTGTTTGTATTCAATTAATGAAAGTATTATCGTCAAACTATAAAGTACAATCAAACAACTTGAAGCATATTTATTAGCAACTTTCCAATGTTCCAAACTCTTTTTAGAACTTCCCAATTGATAACCGTATAAATAGTTTGGTTTTTTTGGTGGAAACAAATTCAAAAATATTGCAAACACTAAAAGTATTGATAAAATTATTGTCATTTTATTTTCTATTTAAATTGGTTTTAACCGCGATATTGGTTGCCATTTCTGGTAACGTTCTCAGGCTTTACGACTGTTGCGGATTAAAGAAGCCAAAAATTTCTGTTAAGCACTGATTCAAAGATACAAAACAAACTTTAAATTAAACCCAATACCCGCAATAGCGTAAAACCTGTGTTGGCATAAGCCTTTATCTTTTCATAGCAAAATGTCCTCTATATTCTTTACCATTTTCTCTAGTAACTACAAACCAATAATCAGTAGAAGGAAGTTCATTACCATTGTATTTGCCATCCCAAGAATTTGTATTATTTAATTTTTTTAAAAGTTTACCATATCGGTCAAAAATATCTACTTTTAAGTTTGGTTCGATGTGCGAAAATTTAATTGCCCATGTATCATTATACCCATCTCCATTTGGTGTGAAAAACTTTGGGTACATTAGCAAAAATATTTCATCTTTAGCAATGCCACATCCATTTTTATCACGAACATAAACCGTATATGCTCCACTAATTAATCCAGAAAAAACATTACTATCTTGATAATTAATTCCATCAATAGAAAATTCATAATTTCCGTAGCTGTTTGAACTTGTATTTACAGTTATTATATTTTCGTTATCCGTCCAATCTTGTGTTTCAATACTTGTAATAGTTGCAACATTTGACAAAACAACCGCGAAATTTTTTGTGGAGGAACAAATAGTAGTGCCATAGCTTTTTGTTACCGTTACTGAATAATTTCCAGCTTGTGATATATAAATGCTTTGCGAATTAGAACCAGTTGACCAAATGTAGCTGTTGAAGCCTGAACCGGCATTAATTAATATTGCCGTGTTCTCGCAAATAGGAACAACGTCATTAATAGGAATAATTGGATTGCTAGCTAATGAAATGTTTAGTTTAACAATTTGATGACAACCATTTGTTGAAGTAATTCTAACAAAAAAAGCATTATTGCCAGTCGTTAAATTATAATTTGATATTGTAGAAATCAAATCAGTAATTGTTTGATTTGTTGCACCAGAGAGAGAAGAATAGTATTCAAAAGTACAGTTTGATATATTTGAAATTAAGTTTGCGTTGTAATTTAGCAGATTAATTAGTTCGGAACCATCATTCAAATTATCACAAATTGCTTCAGAATAATCACTAGCATTTAAAGTATTTATTAAATTTACTGTAACTGCTAAACGATTAACACTTTCACAGTTATTTACTACTTGTGTAGCATAATAAGTGGCACCATCTACTAATTGAGTTGTATTTGCAAGAACGATTGTACTTGAGTTCGAATTATACCAATTTAAATTAGTGCCATTTGCAATAATATCACTTAAAGTTGGGTTTTGAGTTGAACAAAAGGTTTGATTTGCCGCTCCTGTAGGTGTAGTTGTGTTTTGTATATTTATTAAAACAGGAGTTCTATAGCTTTCACAATTTGTGTTTGATTGAGAAACATAATAGGTTGAACCATCTACTAAACCTGTAACATTTAAGAGTAAATTACCAGCAGTTGCGGAATCGTACCATTTTAAATTTTGCCCGTTTGTTATAATATCGTTTAATGTCGCATTTTGTTGAATACAAAATGTCTGTGGTGTTGTTAAAGTTGGGGTTGCTGGTTTTGCTAATGTAATAAATTGAATATTTGTTTGTGCAAAACAATTAGGATTATTAGCAAAATAGGCTTTTACTGAAATTGTGTCACCTCCAATAGTTATATTTGTGTAAGGATTTGGCAATGGATTAGAGATTAAATCTCCATTAGAGTTTCTATATTCAATAATTACGTTTTGTTGACTTCCGATTAATAATGAGTTTAAATTAGATGTGTCGAATTCTGAACAAATTCCTGAGCCAGAAATTGTTTCGCACTTGCTAATAGGATTTACACTATTTAATACTGGTTTATTGTTGATTACAATATCTTTTTCAACTATTTGAGTATTACTTCCACATGTTACTGTAGCTGTAATATGAAAATTACCAGAAGAAGAAAATAGATGTTGGGGAGAAGCAATAGAAGAACTATTATTTGTTGAATTAGGATCTCCGAAATCCCAAATAATTGAATCATAATTACCATTTAGATTAAATTCCGTTAACTCATTATAGCAGGTGTTTTGAACAGAAATATTGCCAAGATTAGAAGGTGAATTTATATTAAACTTATAATACATAGCATCAGGGTTATTATTACCGCTGTTATTATTAATTGTAGCACCATTAATTTGCATTGGTGTGCTCCCAAAAGTAGCTGTTAAGTATAAATCATCACCATTGAAAAGTATCGGGCCAGGAAGATCAGTTACACCATTTGGAAGGTTTGGAACACCATAAGATGTGAAAATTAGTTCGCTGGTAAAATCTGATAATTTCATTTTAAATAAAAGCAAATCTTCTGAAAAGTAATTTCCATTAGAATAGCTTGTACTCGTTACCGTACCATTAGGAAAATTAATAGTGTTTTTAAAACTTGTAAGAATATACAAATAGCCATTTTTTTCCACCATATGTGCCGATCTTCCATAAGCTACAGCTGAAGGGAATGCATTACCGTATGAAGAGTTGTTGTCAAATCTTTTGATGTTTTCTAAATTTCCAGTTGTGGTATTTAATTCTGTCAAAGCGCTCTGAAAAAGGCCATTTGAATTACTTACAAAATAGGTGTTTCCTAAAATTGTTGTAGTCAAGTTCATTTTTCCCCAAATGTAAAGTTTACTGTTTTCACTGTTAAATTTTATTCCTGTCGGAGTATAAATACCGGTGTTATTCGAATTAGAACTAGACAAAACTTTTGACCAATTTAATTGAAGTGAAGAATTAAATTTATCAATATTCGAGTTTAGTCCATTATAGTGAGAGCGTGTTAAATAAATACTTCCCTGACTGTCAATTTCTGAATATTTAAAATTATCATCTCCATTGCCATCATTAACTGCATTTATAAAATTACCATCAGTATCATATTTTGCAATAAATGCTCTTGGATAGTTCGTATATGGAAAATTGAAAGTCAACCCATTACTAAAAGTCAGATTGTCATAAAATGTACCTGTTACAAATAATTGATTTTGAAAATAATGAATATTTTGCATTTCATATCCAGTTCTTGGGCCGATATGTCTAGTCCATAATATTGTTCCTGAGGAATTTAACTTGTAAAAATTTAAACCCGGAGACATCATAAAACCACCAATATTCCATGGTCCTAATCCTGCATTTGTACTTGTTGTATTATGAATAACAATATAGATATTTCCTAGTTCATCACTTGTAACAGCCTTTACATCTACGTCATCATATCCAAAAGTTTTAGACCATATTAAATTACAATTAAAATCGTATTTATTAATTCTAGAAGCTACAAAGCCATTCGAATCTACTAAATAAACAATTCCGTCAATAGTTTTTTCAATGTCAATAGCTGATTCATCAGTCCAGTCACCAATATTTTTTGCACATTCAAAACATTGTGAGTATGTTGAAATACTATATATTGTAATTAAAATAAAAAATAAATTTCTCATATTATAAAATAATGTAAATAGCAAAAAGAGATTGAATCAAATTAATGTCAAGTATTTTGATGTAAAACCCCATTTTTGTTTATTTATTTTTAAGGTTTCTGCCAACGTTTCGCGGCTATCAGTCTGTAGCGAAGCCAACGAACTGCGTACTTTCTGCTAAGATAATGTTTTTGCGTGAAAAAAGGAGTACAACTCAAGAAAAACCAGCTATAGCTGATAACCGCTGTTAGCGGCTGTTTCAATGAAAAATACTAGGATTAAATGCTAATATCATTCCCCAACCAGCTATATTGAATCCAAATACCATTAGTAATATACTAGATATATACTTGAAATTTGTAATAGCTTCTTTTACTAAAACTCCAACATTTTCTATTGGCAAATTATTTTGAAACAATCTTTTAGAAGCCAACTTTGATTGTTTTAGCTCCAAATCATTGATATTGCTAAATTGCATTTTATAGATTCCTGGATTTTCGATTTTAAATTGGTAGAATTCAGTTCCAATATTATTTTTATATAGAAAGCTACTTTTCATGACTTTTTCAAAAATTTCTACATCCTCTTTATCTTTTGTTATTCTTACATCCAAATTTCCAATATTATTTGCATAGTTCCCGCCAATAAAAGAAATTGAATATAATCCAATTTGATTGAAATAAATTTCATTAGAATTTTCATTAAAGTCAAGTTCTGCAATAGGAGTTTTACACTTATATTTTTTTAAGAATATTGTAAAGCCATAATAGAACATTATTAAGCCAAATATTCCAATTAGAAGAAAAATTATCTGCATATTTTCGTTTCTCTTTTTTGTTATTTCTAGTTTCAACGTCGCGTCAGGGCGGTTTCAAGTTTCTAGCGCAATTTTTGGGTTTCTAAATTTACCGTTTTATTT
>PGCN01000025.1 GCA_002786385.1 Flavobacterium sp. FEMGT703F | reverse complement strand
CGTTGGAGCCGAATTAATCGTAACCGTTGCCGAACCCGTTTGGGTTTGGGAACAACCGGTTGCAGGATTGAGAACACTAATTAAATTGCAAGTGGATGGTGCTGTAACCGGCGCTGTAGCAACCGACGCAGTACCGGCAGCATTCAAAGTTACGGTTTGAGCCGAATTAGAATCTATACTATAAGTAACCTCAGCATTAGGTGTTCCGGAAAAAGTAATCACAGCAGTCTCATTTAAACAAACTGCCGCAGGCGATATTGACACTGAAGCCGTTGGCAACGGATTAACCACTAACTGGAAAGAAGTAGTTCCAAAACTAGTAGGATCGGCATTATCTTCCAATCTTACATAAATCGTTTGTCCGTTGACTCCGGTGAAAGCATTTGCCGGAATTATTGGACTAACCCCTGCATCAGCAGCAGACTGACTGGTATAATAAGTCACCGTGTAATCAGCGGCCGGATAATTTGTTCCTAAAACTATTGGGGTTTGTGGCGTAAGATTAAAAATTGCCGAGCCACTTCCAAAGCTACTCTCACAACTCACTAAATTAGGTGGTGTTTGCGGTATCGGACCGGTAGCACACAAAGCCGTATCAATTTGCAATGGGAATTGTGTAATTACAATACATCCTGTGTTATCATCTTCCACAGCTACATAAATGATTTCACCATCTGTTCCGTTATAGTTCGTTACATTAGAAATCGGCGATGCTAACTGTTGAGCCTCCGCTAAAGAGTGATGATAAGTCAATGTATTACTCAACCCATTCAAAATGACTGATGCATTTTGGGTAAGATCGAAAGGAGCTTCACATTGAACAAGTGGGGTTGGCGTACCAACAGACAAAGAAGGAATGTATTCTATTAACATACAATCGGTTTGTTCACAACCGCCCGGATAGGTTATAGTAACACAATAATTCCCTTCATCAGTAATAGTGTAGGTATTAGAAATAGCTCCCGGTATCACATCACTACCTATAGTCCACTCATAAGTGGCTCCAAAAATTGGAGAAGGTCCTGCTTGAATCGTAACTGTTTCCGAACCACATACCGCATTTGGACCTGAAAGATCAGGCAAACCATCAAACTGCCCGGTTCCTACAATATCTGCAGTTCCAATATCAAAACTTCCCGCTCCAAGAAAAACCGCAGAATCGTAAGAAGTATCATTCCTATCGGCAATGACCAACTTAATGTGATAAACGTTATTCGGGATTACCGCTGAAGTGGCTGTCATTAGAACAGTTTCACCATTAAAATTAGTAGCCGCAGTTGCAGCATTCGCACCTCCATTATACGCCCCAAAATAGGCTGGGTTTTCAGAAGTACAAGAATTATTATTGGCATCATCCCTAATAGTTACTACAGAAATTGGGGTAGTTGTACTTGGAATTAAAGCTAAATTAACTGGCGCTGTAGCAGCAGTAACATTTGTCAAGAAAAAAGCAAAGGAGTCTGAATAAGAACATTGAAAAGTTCCGTACTCCTCTGAGGCAAACAAAAAGTCAAAACTCATCTGATTGGTCAAAGGCGTAAAATCAAACTCTAAGATAGTAGCATTATTATAATCCGTAAGAAAGGGATCAATCCCTAAGCCTGTAATGTAATTAAACAAGTCATTATCACCTCCCCAAGCATTATTCCCATCGCTCAATGTGCTTGTATTGGGCCCCGGTGCGCTCATGGCATTACCGGTACTCAAAATAACACCCGCATTCAAAGGAAAATTGGGATTGATATTTTGGAAGTACGCAATTCCATTGGACGAGCCAAAACCAGGCCCGCTGCTGGATCCGCTTCCCGTACTCCAGGTAATATTAGAAATGGTTCCGACACAAGAAGAATTAGGACCGTTGCTTCCAAACAGAACATCCTGAACCAACTGCGGCACAGTATAAGTGGTATTGTTAACAGTAATGGGCTGTGAAAACGAATCTATAGAAACCAATAAAAAGAAAAAAATAAGTAGAGCTCTTTTCATGCGTGACGGGATTTTAAGACAAAAAATTAATTAAGTCTCACAAATGTTAATAATTGTTTAATTGTCCAAATATAAGTATTCATAGAAAATAACTTTGTTAAATTTGCAGAAAAATAAACTATTCTCATGAAAATCACCATAAAAGAAACCCAAAACCCAACGATAATCAAATTTGAATTCCCGGATTTCATTACACAGAATGAAAACTTTGAATTCAAAAACATCGACGAAGCCAAAAATTCGCCTCTGGCCCAAAAATTATTCTACTTGCCATTTGTAAAAACTGTTTATATCTCCGGCAATTTTGTTGCAGTAGAACGCTTTAGTATCGTAGAATGGGCTGATGTACAAGACGACGTGGCAGAACAAATTGAAGAATTCATTCAAAACGGCGGTGTCATTGTATTGCCCTCAGAACAAAAAGCCAAAAAACAACCCATAACGGTTTACGGCGAGACGACACCTAATCCTGCTTCGTTAAAATTTGTAGTCAACAAAGCACTCACCAAGAACATGGTCGAGTTCAAAAACATCGACGAAGCCAAACCATCTCCACTGGCCCAAGCGCTTTTCAAATTCCACTTTGTTAAAGAAGTTTTTATCACCGAAAACTACATTTCTGTCACCAAATACGATAGTGTTTCTTGGGACGAAATTACCCTGGAACTCCGCACTTTTATCAAAGAATATCTGGAAAACGGCGGTATCGTTTTAGACGAAACTTTAATCGCCGATGACGTCAAACAAGAGAAACAACAAATCAAAAATTTTGACCAACTCGACGTCACTTCCCAACAAATCATAAACATTCTAGAAGAATACGTAAAACCGGCGGTGGCTGCCGATGGCGGTAACATTTTATTCGACTCTTACGACGAAAATCAAAAAAGAGTAAAAGTAGTGCTTCAAGGTTCATGCAACGGCTGTCCTTCTTCGACTTTCACCCTGAAAAACGGCATCGAAAACATGCTGAAAGACATGCTCAACGACAAAGACATCGTCGTAGAAGCTTTGAACGGCTAACTATTTCAAAATAAAAACATACCTTTAAGCGTCATCAATTATGGCGCTTTTTTTTAATTTTTTAAGGAGCTATTTCCGGCTTTCCGCAGTATCTTTTTTTACAACCAACTTCACATACGAGACATTCAGTCAAAAAAAAGGATACTTGCTCCAATCCGGGCTAAAACACATTTATGAACGAGCTATATTTAGAAACCAGTCCGTATTTATTACAACACGCCAACAATCCCGTACATTGGAAAGCTTGGAATGCCAAAACTTTGTCGCAAGCCCAAACAGAAAATAAACTCATGCTAATCAGCATTGGTTACTCAGCTTGTCATTGGTGCCACGTAATGGAACACGAAAGTTTTGAAGACGAAGAAGTAGCGGCAGTCATGAACGCGCATTTTATCAACATTAAAATCGACCGCGAAGAACGTCCCGACATTGATGCTGTGTACATGAAAGCCGTTCAAGTAATGACCGGACGTGGCGGCTGGCCTATGAATGTAGTGGCCTTACCCGATGGCAGACCGATTTGGGGCGGCACCTATTTTCGAAAAAATGATTGGATCAACGCGCTCGAAAAACTCCAGGAAATTTACACCCAAAATCCGGAAACTATCTACGACTATGCGCAACAATTACACGAAGGTTTACAAACCATCAGCATCGTTCCAAAATCTGAAAACAGCAGCGACTTTGATTTCACCATTGTAGAAAGACTACTGGAAAAATGGCAAAAAAGTTTTGATTGGGACTTCGGCGGCATGGCGAGAGCGCCCAAATTCATGATGCCAACTAACTACGAATTCCTACTCAACTACGGACACCAAACCCAAAACCAAGAACTATTAAAATTTGTCGATTTAACCTTAACCAAAATGGCGTACGGCGGTTTGTTCGATACGGTTGATGGCGGTTTTTCCAGGTATTCAGTCGATTTAAAATGGCACGTGCCGCATTTCGAAAAAATGTTGTACGACAACGGACAATTGGTTTCGCTTTATGCCAATGCCTACAAGCTAACCCAAAACCCACTGTACAAAGAAGTCATCGAAAAAACGCTGAACTTTGTGGAAAAAGAATGGCTCACCGAGGAAGGTAGTTTTTATGCCGCTCTGGATGCCGACAGTTTAAACGCCGATAATCTTCTGGAAGAAGGTGCTTTTTATGTTTGGACTTCGGAACAATTGCAACAAATTTTAGGAGCAGATTTTGACTTGTTTGCTCAAGTATTCAACATCAACGAATTCGGCCATTGGGAACACGGGAATTATGTGTTAATTCAAAATCAACCGTTGACAGCCATTGCCGAAAAACACAATATAACTATCGAATTCTTGGTTGAAAAGAAAAAAAACTGGGAAGCCCAACTCTACGCAATCCGAGAAAACCGAAGCAAACCACGCTTGGACGACAAATGCCTTACCTCATGGAATGCCATCATGCTCAAAGGTTTTGTAGAAGCTTACAAAGCCACCGGCAATAGTCGCTACTCAGACATCGCCATAAAAAACGGGCAATTTATCATTCAAAAAATGTGGAGTCCGGAAGGTCATTTGTACCGAACTTACAAAATCGGCACTCGAGGCGAAGCCGAACAGAGCGAAGCTAAAGCCACCATTAACGCCTATTTAGAAGATTATGCCCATGTCATTGCGGCCTTCATTTCGCTTTACGAAATTACCTTAAACGAGCAATGGCTAACGTATGCCAAACAACTGACGGATTATACTTTTGACCATTTTTACGATAAGGAAGCGGAATTCTTCTCCTTTACTACACAACAGGACGAAGCTTTAGTCATACCGCATTTTGAAGTGGAAGACAATGTGATTCCGGCGGCCAACTCGGTTATGGCAACCAATTTGTTCCGTTTGAGTATTTATTTCAACCACTCGTATTACGAAAAAGTAGCCCAACAAATGCTGCAACACATCCTGCCAACTATCGATTATCCTTCGGCTTTTTCCAATTGGCTGAACTTGCTGTTGCACTTTTCCGAATCGCAAAACGAGTTGGCTATTTGCAGCGCAGAAGCTTCCGATTATCTGAAAAAACTCAACAGTTGGTATACTCCGAATTTGATTGTGGCCGGAACCGACAAAGCTTCGGAATTGCCTTTTTTAGCGAATCGATTTGTAAAAGACCAAACCTTATTTTATTGGTGTCAAAACAAAACTTGTGATTTGCCGGAAACCGAATTTGAAAAAATCAGTGCAAGAATTCGGTCTTAATTGATTGAGCTTTGTTCCGATTTTGACTCGAATATTTTAACCTATCGTTTGATTTTAAAGTTTTCAAAAAAACTATTTTTGCCAACTAGATTGTTCACCAATAGTTTCGTATTATTTGACCCATGCAAAAACAAGAATTACAATACATCCATTCGTTTGCCGAGTATATAGATCGGTTTCTCAAATTATTAATCGATTATTCGCCCAAAATGATTTCGGCCTTGGTCATTCTCTTTTTGGGATTGTATGCCATTCGCGTCATCAACCGCTTGGTGAAGAAAATCATGTTGAAAAGAGAACTCGACCCAACACTGTCGAAGTTTTTAGCCGATAGTTTACTTTGGGCGTTACGCGTGTTGTTGTTTATTAGTGTTATTTCAAAATTGGGTATTGAAACCTCTTCTTTTGTAGCCATTTTGGGAGCGGCAGGTTTGGCCATTGGTTTATCATTACAAGGTTCGCTGTCCAACTTTGCCGGCGGCATGTTAATTATATTGTTTAAACCTTTTCGCGTGGGCGATACTATCGAAGCACAAGGCGTAATTGGAACCGTCTTGGAAATTCAGATTTTTGTGACCAAACTCATCACAGGGAACAACCAAACGATTTTTATTCCAAACGGGATTTTGTCTAACAATGTCATTATTAACTATTCGATGCAAGGCAATCGCAGAGCGGATTTGATTTTTTCACTTTCTTACGACACCAATATTAAAGTGGCAAAAGACATCGTAATGCAAGTCATGCAAAATCACCCTAAGGTATTGAAAAATCCGGCACCGACGGTTGTAGTTAGAGATTTAACCGATTCAGCCATCCATTTATCCATTAAACCTTGGGCTAAAAATATTGATTTTAGCGAAATGAGTTCTGATATTTTAGAGCAATGTAAAGAGGCTTTTGACTCGGCCGGCATTGTAATCCAACCGTTTGTTCGAGAAGCTTCGAAAGGATAATTATTTAGGATTCAGCATAAAATCTTTCAAGTAAAACGGCTCGAAATACGCTACGTCTTCAAATTCCTTTTGCTCAAACTTAACAAAACTCAAAGCACTCATGGCTTTAGCGGACGGAAATTTGTGTTCCGATAAAAACACAAAGTTCGGCTTAGTAAGCACTGTTTGACATTTCTCTTGACAATCGCCTACGATATAAATAGTCTCGGTAACTTCTGAATAACTTTTTTCGGTTAAAATTTCAGCCTGAACATCTTTAATTTTTTGATGATTTTGATCGAATACTGCGCTGTACACTTCCATTCTGCGCGCATCAATCATTGGAACAATCCAACCATCGTTTTGCGTCACAGTTTCCGCTAAAACAGCCAAAGTATCCACCGAAATCAACGGAATGCCCAAAGCATAACACAAGCCTTTGGCGGTAGAAACCCCAATGCGCAAACCTGTATAAGAACCCGGTCCTTTGCTCACGGCAACGGCATGCAAGTCTTTTATATTAAGCCGGCTTTCTTTGATAATTTCTTCGATAAAAACATGTAATTTTTCAGCATGAGAATAGCCTTCTTCGGCAATTTCCTTGCACAAAATGGTTTCACCGTTTAGAGCCAAAGACACCGAACAGTTTTTGGTGGCCGTTTCGATGTTCAGTATATAGTTCAAAGTCAAGTCGGTTATTTTTTAGGTTTTTCCGGTGCTTTCTTAGCGATTACTTTATCTCCGGGTTTCAAATCCTTGGTTACCGTGGTGTACGGACCAATAATAACCACATCTCCTTTTTTCAAGCCCGAAACCACTTCGATATTGGTATCGTCTTGTATGCCGGTTTTAATGACTCTGAGTTTGGCTTTGTCTCCTTGTTTCACAAAAACGCATTCGAATTTTTTGTCGTTTTTGGCCATCACTTTCTTGTCATCGCCTTCCACTTTCATCTCGGTTTTCGGAGTAGCGGTAGTATCGTTTTTAACTACTACAGCGCTAATCGGCACACCTACAACTTTTTCTTTTCTGGTGGTAATAATGTCGACTGTAGCGGTCATACCTGGACGGAACGGAGAAAAATTCGCCGGTTTTCCTTCTAATAAATCTTGGTAAGATTCTTTAAGAATTCTCACTTTCACTTTAAAGTTGGTCACCTGATCAGCGGAAGTGGCAGAACTCGCAGAGTTAGAGATGCTGGTTACTATCCCTTTAAACTCTTTTTTCAAATAAGCATCTACTTGAATATTGGTGCTGTCTCCTATGCTGACTTTTACAATATCATTTTCATTCACATCAACCTCTACCTCCATATTGTCTAAATTGGCAACGCGCAGTATTTCGGTTCCGGTCATTTGTTGGGTTCCTAACACTCGCTCTCCTAATTCAACGCCTAATGACGAAATAGTTCCGTCGGCCGGAGCATAAATAGTAGTTCTTCCTAAGTTGTCTTTGGCTTCTTTAACAGTGGCATTGGCGCTTTGTACGTTGTAATAAGCCGACTCTTTGTTGGCTTTTGCTACTTCAAACGAAGCCACGGCTTTGTCCCAATCCGAACGAGAAATAATCCCTTTGTCGTACAACAATTTGCTGCGGTCATAACTGGCTTTGGCTTCTTTAAAAGAGGCATCGGCTTGGCTCAATCCGGCTTTGGTTCCGGATAAATTGGAGATGGTTCTGTTGTATCCTGAAGTGTACAAATCCGGGTTGATTCGCACCAACAATTGGCCTTTTTTAACCACTTGTCCTTCTTTAATCGGCAAATCGATGATTTCTCCTGATACTTCTGAGGAAATTTTCACTTCAATTTCAGGTTGGATCTTTCCGGTAGCGGAAACGGTTTCGACGATGGTAATCTCATCCGCTTGGGCAGTTTCAATTTCGATGCCTTCGTCTTTTTTTCCGATGACACCATTTTTGGCTAAAACCAACAATACCGCAATTAAAACAATTGCGATTCCTGAGATCCAGTATATTTTACTTTTTGACATGATTTATTGTTTTTGAATGATTGGGATTCCAAAATATAATTCTACTACTTTCGTTTTGAAGATGTAATCGTACTTGGCACGAATAACATCGGATTGGGCATTTAAATATAAAGTTTGTGCTTGGTTAAAATCGAAAGTATTGATTAACCCTACCGCATATCTTTCCTTGGCATAATTGAAGGCTTCTCGTCTGGCTTCCATAGTAGTGATTGAAGCTTCGTAAGTATTCAACGCTCCTTTGGTATCAGTGATGGCTTTATACACATTGGTTTCTAAATCCAATTTAGCTTGATCGAAAGCATTTTTAGACTTTTCGAAAGCTACTTTAGAACGTTCCACCGAATTCTTAGCTGAGAAGCCGTTAAATATAGGAATATTCAATTGTAATCCGAAATTGTGCCCTTTATTGTCACTAAACTGATCAAACACCGGTGCCGCTTTTCGGAACAACGGAATAAAATTAGGCTGAACCACATTTTGTCCTGTGCCTTCTACTTGTCCGATAATGGTAGTCGGGTTAGCGCCATCTAAAACAGCTCCTGAAACCCTATCAGAATATCCTGCTCTGGTACTAAAACTATAAAAACCAGTTACGCTCGGTTGCAAAGCACCTTTAGCAATTTTAATATCGCGTGCTGCCAAATCGAGATTGGCTTGTGCTATTTTAATTTCAACTCTTACTTCATTGGCTTTGGCTACTATAGCTTCCGGTGTTTGTAACATCACTGAACTGGCGGTAGGCTCAATATCAACATCAGCTACATCAAAATTTTGCAAATCTTCGATACGAAGCAATTGTGCCAAACTCAAACGAGAAAGCAACAAAGCATTTTCTGCAGCGATAACACGTTGTTTATCCGAAGCTACCGTAGCTTTCATATCGAGCAAATCACCTCTTGGCACTACGCCCGCGTCCACCAATTCTTGGGTGCGCAGCATTTGCTTTTCGTCGTTGGTCAATTGGTTTTGCTGTACTTTTAGATTTTCACGGTTGAAAAGAATGTCCAAATACGAATTGGCCACAAACAACGAAATATCGTCCTGCATTTTGGTCAATTGGTATTGGGCCGCAATCTGCGTCAACTTGGCCTTGCGCAAACGGTTTTGGTTTTGTAACCCATTGTAAATATCAACACTCGAATTCAAACTAGCCGAGGTAAACTGGATGGTTTGGTTTTCTAAAAGACCAGTGGTAATGTTTTGATTCAAACCGATATTCCAAGAATGCGAAGCGCCACCATTTAAGTTGGGCAGAAAAGCACCCAAAGCCGCTCTTTTGTCGATGGCCGTGGCTTTCAAATCGAGTTCGGACTGTTGAATCGAAATGTTGTTCTTCAGGGCGTACTCCACACACTCTTGTATGGTCCATTTTTTGGTTTGTGCTGTAGCTTTTCCGCAGAGAAGCAACAACAATCCCAAGATGACATACTTTTTAAAAACTATTTTCATAAGTAAACAGGCTTTTACCGCCTAATATTCGTGACTAAACAAAGATATTGCTTTTGCCTTACAGTTGTTACGATAAGACACAATGTTTTAGACTCTGTTTTTTTATTATTGTTACAGCTGTTTTACAATATTTCCTATTATTTTTGAGGAAAAATATTTCGCGTTTATGTGCTCTGCAAAATCAACTGCTTTGTTTCTTAGCCTTACCTTATTGTTGGTTGGCTGTTCTACTTCTCAAAAAATTGAAGCTTTAAAACCACTACCTTCCAATGATGCGCCTATGGTATACAAAACCAAGACATCGTTTGTGAACATGCCTTTGGAAATCACACTCAAAGAAATTGAAAACCAATTGAATAAAACCCTAAGCGGACAAATTTACGACGATTCCAATTTGGAAGACGATAAAACCGAAATGAAAATCTGGAAAACCGCGCCCATTCGAATTACCGAGAAGAACGGAAGAATTGAAACCGTAATGCCGTTAAAAATTTGGGCGAAATTTAAGTATGGCACTGAATTTATGGGTTTGAATGATACCCGTGAAATCAACTTAAACGGCACCATAACTATGAGCAGTTCCGTGAGATTATCCAATTGGAAGTTGAATACTACATCGAAAATTGAAGATTTTGAATGGTCTGAAAGTCCGACCATATTGGTAGCAGGCAAAAATGTTCCGATTACATATATCATCAATCCTACACTATCGATATTCAAATCGAAAATGGCTAAAAAAATTGATGAGGCCATTGAAAAAACTTGCGATTTCAAACCTTATGTTTTAGATGTACTCGAAAAAATGAGCACGCCTTTTGTGACCAGCGAGCAATACCAAACTTGGTTCAAATTAATCCCAATTGAAGTGTATGTGACCGATGCAGTTTTGGAAAAAACACAGATTAAAATGGACATGGGTTTGAAATGCAACATGCAAACCATGGTTGGATTACAACCTAAAAATACTTTTGACCGTACTGCTATTCAATTCAAAGCGGTGACTAAAATACCCAATACTGTAACCGCTAATGTGGCGGCTATCTCTACTTATGATAGTGCATCGCGTATTATTACCTCCAATTTCAAAGGAAAAGAATTTGCTTCAGGTAGCCGAAAAATAGTAGTGGAAGATGTAGCTTTATGGCAAAAAGACGGCAAGATTATCATTGCCTTAGGCATGTCGGGGAGTATTAACGGCAGCATTTATTTGTCGGGGATTCCGAATTACAATCCTATTACCAAAGAAATCTATTTTGACCAAATGGATTATGTGCTCGACACCAAAGGCTTGTTAACCAGAACTGCCAATTGGTTGTTACAAGGTGTCATCTTGAAGAAGATACAGGAAAACTGTCGCTATTCGATCAAAGATAATTTAGAAGAAGGCAAGAAAAGCATGTTACCGTATTTGAGCAACTATTCGCCCATGAAAGGTGTTTTTGTAAACGGCACTATGGGTGATTTTGAATTTGAAAAAGTGGAAATCACAGACAAAGCCATAATCGCTTTTATTACAACAGCAGGGAAAATGAGCGTTAAGATTGACGGAATGGAATAAAAACCACAAGTTTTAAATAAACACAATCAAAATAAAAAAGCGAAGTATCAACCTTTTGAGAATTGATACTTCGCTTTTATCTTTTTTAAATTTATGTCTTGTTATTTCTTCTTGTAGTACATCTTATAGACCACAAAACCAATTCCGGCCACAATGATGTATGGAATAGCCATTAAGAAAACGATACCATCGTTTACGGCTTCGGCTTTAACTGAATTCCCAGAACTTTCTAAAGCGGCTCTGCACATGGCACATTGCGCATTAGCTGCTACTGACAGCAGCAATATACAAATACTCAAAAAGAGTTTTTTAAATATGATTGAAATAGGTGACTTAGTGGGCATAATACGGTGATATCATCAAATAAACCACTACTCCGGTTACAGCTACATACAGCCAAATCGGAAAGGTAATTTTGGCTAATTTTTTATGTTTGTCAAATTGCTCAGCTAAAGCTCTGACATAAGTAAACAATACCATCGGAATGATGATAACCGACAAGGTAATGTGCGTTAACAAAATAAAATAATACAAATAGCGTATGCTGCCTACAGCTGCTTTTTCAGCTTCATCCAAATTACCATTAAAATTGGTATCGCCAAACTTTACAGATTCGGCCGTCATATGATAAGCCACATACATCACCAAAAACACCACCGAGCAAGCAATGGCAAAAGTCATTAATCGTTCGTGTAGTTTTCGATTTCCTTTTTTAATGGCCATTACAGCAGCCACTAACAAGACGGCTGTTAATCCATTAATTCCTGCATAAATGGGCGGCAAAAAAGACAAAGGTTCTACATCAAAACCGAAATCTTTCAACTTAACCGAAAACAAAACGGCTACTGCAATGGGAATGATAATAGACACGGCTATAATCGACCCTTTAAATTTACTCTCCAGCGTGGTTGGTTTGGTATTACTCATTTAATAGTTTTTTGATGTCTTCAATAATAGCTTTTACACCGGCTTTTTCCAATCCGTCGTAATACATGATAGGATTTCCGTGTGCGTCTTTTCGGCAACGAATATTGCCTTCTTTATCAATCAATGCAAATAAGCCGGAATGTTCGAATCCGCCGGCAGCTTTTCCGTTTTCACCGGTATAGATGTTAAATCCTTTGTTCGAGATATTGTAAATGTACTCTTTATCACCGGTCATTAAATGCCAGTTAGACGATTTAACCCCAATTTGCGCCGCATGCTCTTTCAAAACTTCCACGGTATCGTACTCCGGATTAATCGTTATCGAGGCTATCCCAAAATTAGGATTCCCAAAAAACTTGTTTTGAATTTCTGCCATGTTTCGGTTCATGATAGGGCAAATGGATGGACAAGTAGAAAAGAAAAACTCAACCACATACACTTTCCCTTGGTAAGTTTCATTGGTGACTTTAGTTCCGTTTTGATCCGTTAATGCAAAGTCAGGCGCTTTGCCTAGAATAAGCAAATCCGTTTCGGCATTTTTATGATTGGAAACCGCATCGATACGATCACCTTGAACAACCGTGTTGCTTTGTATCCTGTTCACAATCTTCGGAATGAAAATAATTCCAAAGATTAACACTATGAAAGAAAGGCCTATATAAGATTTATTTTTCATATTAAATTTTTCTGTTGGCATTATTGCGTTTCAAAGCCAAACGATATTCGGCCAAAATAATTTTCACATCATCCATCATATCGTTGTGCAAATCTGAGGCAGATGTTGTATTATACCCTTCTTTATATTCCGGTTCTCCTTGAACACTTTTCCCTTTTCTGCCACGCAGGTTTCTTTTCTTATCAATTATATAAACATTGGGCGTACCTACTTTTTCATCCAGTTTCCCCAACAGTTTTAATTCTTTATGATAGGCTGTAATGGATTCAGGAGAGGCAAAAACAAAATGATAACCGGAAACATTGGCAATCTTCCCTAGTTCCTTCAAAAGGGTTTGGGCTTGTTGTTGGGTGCCGTCGGGAGCAATAAATACCATCTGAAAGTCTTTAAACTCACGATACTTGTTATAAATCTTTTGGTTCAACGTAAAAAAGTTACCGCTGTTAGGCATGATATCTTGACCGGTAAAGCCCAAGATGGTTATTTTATTATTGAGCGTAACCTTTTCCCCGTTCAAAGAAGTCCACTGTGAATTTACATCGGGAATGGTTGGTGTAATAGTAGGCAAAGTGATAAAACTGTTCACGCCGGAAGCAAAGAAAAGATACGCAACTATAGGCAAGATGAACAGTACAAAAAGGACCAAGTTTTTTTTCATGGCAAACTAAAATATTAGCAGTACAAAAATAAAAAAAGGTACGCAATGCGTACCCTTTTTTTTGAATTAATATAGTGTTAAAAATTCCATTTAATAGTTGAATTTTTAAAAACCCCATATACATAATCTCCTTCTACTAATAAGATAAAGACCAGATATAACACTAGGAAGATAACCGTAGCTACAACAGCCCAACGCAGACTGCTTTTTTCTCCTTCCATGTGCATGAAAGCCCATACAATATAATAAGCTTTGTATAAAGTTAAGATGATGAATACCCAGTTAAGCAAATTCATGCTTAAGAAATTATTGTAGAACAACACTTCAGGTCTTATGATCCCTAAAGCCACCTCAACAATAGTTACTAAAGATAGTAAGATGAAAACTTTCCAGATTCTGGAAGTATTTGATACGTGTTCGTGTGCGTGTGACATACTATTTTATGTTTTTCTGTGATTAAACTAAGTAGAAGAAAGTAAATACGAATACCCAAACCAAATCCACGAAGTGCCAATAAAGTCCAACTTTCTCAACCATTTCGTAGTTCTTTCTTCTCTCGTAAGTTCCTAAAAGAACGTTTAGGTAAATAATGATATTGATGATAACTCCCGAGAATACGTGGAATCCGTGGAAACCTGTAATAAAGAAGAAGAAATCAGCGAACAATTTACTTCCGTACTCATTGCGCTCTAAGTTTGCTCCTTCTACAACCAAATGAGCATTAGCTACCATCGCTTCAGAAGCTTCTCTGGTTAAAACCTCACGGTGTTTGTTTTTGTTCAAACCTTGTTGTAAATCTTTGTTAGCTTTATCTTCCGGTGTATCTCTGTAGATTTTTTCTGTTCTTACTAATAAGTCAGGGTGTGCTTTAAATCCGGCTTGAACTTCAGCAACTGAATAAGTTGGCAAAGATGACTCACCTACAAACCAAACACCATTACTTTTTTTGTGTTGCTCTCTCTCTTCCGGTAATACTACCGCAAAATCTTCTAATTTAACTCTCTTACCGTTTTTGTCAACGAATTGAATAATGCTACCCCCTTTGGTTTCAATAGCACCATACTCTCCTTTGATAAAGTTTTTCCACTCCCAAGCTTGTGAACCTACGAATATCAAACCTCCGATAATTGTCAGCAACATATAAAACGCTACTTTTTTCTGTTTCATTTGGTGTCCGGCATCAACGGCCAAAACCATGGTTACAGAGGAGAAAATCAAGATAAATGTCATCAATGCCACGTAGTACATCGGCGCATCAACACCGTGCATGAACGGGAAGTGGGTAAACACTTCGTCGGCAATTGGCCAGTTGTCAATAAATTTAAATCTTGAAAATCCGTAAGCAGCAAGGAAACCCGAGAAGGTCAAGGCATCTGATACGATGAAAAACCACATCATCAATTTACCATAACTGGCACCCATTGGCTCGTTTCCGCCACCCCAAGTATTTTCGTTTGTATTTGCAGTAGTAACTGTAGCTCCCATAAAAGTTATTAGTTAAAAAGTTCCCAAATTTAGATTTTTTTTCTTATTTAAAGAAATATAAAAATAAAAACAAACAAATCCACAAGAAATCGAGAAAGTGCCAATACATCGCACCTAGCTCAATGCCAAGGAATTGAGTTGAATTG
Source organism: Flavobacterium sp. FEMGT703F (assembly GCA_002786385.1). Taxonomy (GTDB): domain Bacteria; phylum Bacteroidota; class Bacteroidia; order Flavobacteriales; family Flavobacteriaceae; genus Flavobacterium; species Flavobacterium cheonhonense. The sequence goes on along the minus strand of PGCN01000025.1, from coordinate 361,021 downwards.
TATTTTTGTTTAAAATGATTATAAATTATGATTAAAAGCGAAATAATTCCTCCGGCAAGGTGCGCCATGTGTACCACGGCAATCACGTAAAGAAAAGTGGTGGCAATGTTACTCTCCGGTCCGGTAAAGTAATAGCCTTGCTCAATCAGTTGGCCAAAGCCGGCAAACTGCAAAGCCACAAACGCTATTCCTAATCCTAAAGTAACTAAAAGCAAACTTGAAACCAAACTTCTGTTGTCTTTTTGAATAGCCTTTTGCGCCAGGTGAAAAGAGACACTACAAAGCACTATAGCCAAAGTGCTAAAATAAAAAGCAGAAGGAAATTGAAAATCTTTCATCCAATCTTCTCTCGACTTACTCACCACAAAAGCGCTGGTAATTCCGGCAAACATCATGGTCATACTGGCCATAGCAAACCACAACAGTAACTTTTGGGAACGTGCCTTTCTGGCTTGGTGTTCGTCTATCGACATCATTGTTGCCATAACTATCTTAAAAATTTATCTGTTATATAAACTATTTGTAACAACGTAATATAAGAAACACTAACCAACATTAGCGTTCTGGCGGCTTTAGCTGTTCTCAATTGGTATAATTTGATAGCGTAAAAAATAATCCAAAGCCCTAACAAAAATACTATCCCGGCCGCGATCGGGGAAATAAACAATTTTCCGGTATACCCCAAACAAGGCAACAAAGACGCCACTAACAACCAAACCGAATACAATATGGTTTGCAAAGCTGTCGACGAATCTTTCTTCCCGGTTGGCAGCATAAAAAATCCGGCCTTCTCATAATCTTCATACAAAAACCATCCAATGGCCCAAAAATGCGGAAACTGCCAAAAAAACTGGATTAAAAAAAGTGTTCCCGCTTCAATCCCAAAATGATCCGTAGCAGCGACCCAACCCAACATAAAGGGAATCGCTCCCGGAAATGCGCCTACAAAAACCGACAATGGCGTGACTGTTTTTAATGGCGTGTAAACACTGGTGTATAAAAAAATGGAAATCGCACCAAACATGGCCGACTTCGGATTAATCAGATACAACAAAACCAAACCGACTATTGTTAGCAAACTGGCTGCAAACAATGCGCGATTTGGCGCCATTCTGCCTGATGCCACAGGACGGTTTTTGGTACGATCCATCAAAGCATCCAAATCTTTTTCGATGACTTGATTAAAAGCATTGGAAGCGCCTACCATACAATAACCGCCAACCGCCAACATCAACAAAGTTGTCCATTGCAAGCTTTCAAAATCTGCTACACCAAGCAAGTACCCGGCGATGGAAGAAAACACCACGCTAACCGCTAAACCTGCTTTAGTGATTTCTTTAAAATCGACAGCAAGTTGTTTGAAAGAAAATGTGGTAGCCGTTGCGTTCATCCTTAATTTTAAGCTCGTGCAAAGGTACTTTATAGAAAACGATTTGACAAAAAAATATTAAAGATAAATTTCAGATTTAGCAGTTGTTGAAGCGAATGTCAAGTGTGTATTTGCCAACCTTATTCCCGCTTTCCGCGCTACGAGGTAGCCGACTCCAATCGGGGCTAAAAAAGTAAGCGAATGGCGTGTTGGGAATCTATCAAAAAAAGCCCCGCTAAACTAACTGTTAATAGTCAAAATACCAGTTGAAAATATCACATCTTAACCCAATTGAAAACCAAGTAGTACTTTCTTTAACGGCTAAAAAGGTTTCCGTGGCCGGACTAAAGTTTCGGTAAATCAAACTGCCATATAACTTCATATTCGTGGCCGGATTAATCAAATAACCGGCTTGTAAATCGGCTATAAATACATTGGTTTTATTGCCTTGTCCAATAGTTACACCGGTATCAAATGGTCTTTGCTCATCATAATCACGGTAAATATCACTTCCGTAATTAAAACTATCTGTATTGCTGTTAACATCCAAACCTCGGGTACCAACCGTAATTTTAGCATCGGCAAAATAACGACCGTTATGGTAACGAGCAATGGCAATAAACTCTCTGAAATTACCACCCCACTGGTGTCCCAAACTCTGGTTGTTGTGTCCGTAATTGGTAATCGCTTCACTGTGCGCGTAAACATAAGGACGAACCACATTGTATTCGGCTTGTAAGAGTAAATTCTTAATCTTAAAAGCGTTGAAATACTTCGCTCCTAACTGGTAACCGAATTTATTTTTCCAGCTTTTGTTCCCCGAACGAACATCATCCAATGAAAACTCATCCAACAAAAACTGCCCGTAAAACTGAATTTGATTGTTCCATTTGTATTTCGACGTTAATCCCAACATGGCATTACCACTTCTGGAAGAAGAGGCAAACTCAACCGAACGGTAAAAAATAAGCGGATTCACAAAACTCATGTCAAAACCACGATTGTTGTTATTGGCCCAAACCACCGATTCAAACAAACCAAGATTCCATTTATTGGTCACATTCAAACTCAAATAATGACTGGCAGCAAACTTGGTCGCATAAGTCCTGTCGAGGGTTGCTTCCGGACGCACATCTTTAAGCCAAGTGTACAAATTGGTGTATTTGATTTTCCAAAAAGTAGTATTCAATTTAAAATACGGATACGGACTGGCGCCATCGCTCCACAACAACGAACGATAACCATCGCCTATAAAATTACGACCGTAACCCAGATTCATATTGATAAATTTACTCGGCGTATAGGCCAAATTTGCTTCCGCCAGAGGAAAGTCATAAGCATCGGTTTTGAATCGTTTGGCAATACCAATCCCAGGAATAATAGCAGGATTTCCACCATCGGGCGCTATAGATTCGGCATATCGATTAAAGTAATCGGCAAAACGCCCTTGGCTTTCGTAAATGGTCGTAGTAAAATTGAGTTGGCTTCCCAAACCGCCATTAAACTGTATTCCTCGGGTATTGACATAAGTATAACTGCTAACGCTGGGATCGCTTTTTCCAAACTGTAAATCCAAAATCGGATTCAACGTAAACCAATAGTCTTCTCCTTGAATTTGCACCAAGCTTTCGTTCCAAAGTTTTTTACCCCACCAACCTTGCTTGTTTTTCAACAATTTTTGGTTCTCGGCAGCCAAATCGTAATATTTCGACACTTCAGCATATGCATAAGGTTTAGAACCGGTATGGTTGTTAGCGCCAACCTGATTCATTTCGTCATCAAATTGCGAATAATAGCTATGGGAAAACGGAATGTTTAAATGGCTTTTAAATTGCGGATTGGAAAAAGTATTGTACTTCATATTGTCCAATTCCTTCAAATAAGCTGTATTCGGTCGGTATTCTTGAGCCGCTTTTTCTGCCGCCAATTCGGCTTCTTTTTGTGCCTTAATTTCAGCGGCACTCTGCAATGGAACGGCTATTTTGATTGTGTACTTAGCATAGGTTGGCTCGCCATTGTGCGTAGGCGGACTAATTTTCGGCATCTGGCCAAAAACCCTTCTGCCTTCTGAAGCTAACGATTCTTCTAACGCATCAACATAAATGACTTTAAAATTGCCTTGGTCGTTGACTTCAAACAAAACAATCAAACTTCCTTTATAGTTTTTTTCCTGTAAGGCTGCAGGCACTTTGAAATTGTTGTAAACAAAATCCTGAACCTGATTGTAAAAACAGTTCTCCAATGCTTTTAATTCCTGACCTTCACAAGCCGGAAATACCGGAAAACGCTCCATACTATTGTTGGAAACCTGAGCTGTTGCCGCTAACGAAAACAACGCTATTAAAGAGAATATCTTTTTCATAAATGAGCAATAAAAATTAGTAACCGCCTGTGGCTGTCTCGCCATTGGCAATAGTTTTGGCAGCAGATGTCCCGATGCGTTTTACGCCCAAACGGATCATTTCCTCGGCTTCATCGTAAGTACGAACTCCGCCTGCTGCTTTTACCGGTAAAGGCGACGCATTTTCCAACATCATTATCACAGTATGTTTTGTAGCGCCATTAGGCAGATTATTTTCGGTCACATAAAAACCGGTAGAAGATTTGACAAAAACATTATGATAGCAATCTTCTTTAAAATGTGCCATAACAACATTTTTTATCAAAGCCGAAATTTGAATGATTTGATCATCGGTTAAGGCCGCTACTTCAATAATCCATTTGGCTACTTTGTGATGGTTGAATGCCAATTGAGTACCTCGCAAAATTTCTTCTTTCACCAAGTCGACTTCGCCTTTTTTAAACGCTTCGTAGTTGCACACATAGTCCAATTCGTCCACGCCGTCTTCAATCGCTTTTTGAGCTTCCGCCAATTTTGCTTCCAAAGAATTGGTGCCTTCCGGAAAAGAAATTACAGTACCTATGAGCAATTTTGATCCTGCGGCATCAATCATTTTTCGTGCAGTTTTCACATAGTCCGGACGAATCATAATCAACTTAAAGCCTTCGGAAATCGCTTCCTGAATAAAGCCTTCAACAACGGTGGCGTTTTCTTTTTCCGTTAAGCCGGCTTGGGCTGCGGTTTTAAGATAAGTGGAATCGAGGTATTGTTTTATATTCATCTATGTAAAATATATTTTTCAGAGGTCCAATATGATATCGCTTTTATTAATTGGTGCTTGTTTATAACAAACTTCATTTTAGTGGCGATTTCATGGCATAAAAGTAACAAAAAAACCGTTTTCTTCTTCAAAAGAAAACGGTTATCTAGGATGGAAAAACAATAGTGTTCAGACTTTACTTTTCGCCTTCCAAAGTACCAACACAAGTAAAGCCACGATGGCTCCGGCAGCATTTGCCGCCACATCCATTATATCAGCCTTACGGGTTTGGGTAAAAGTTTCTTGTAAAATTTCGATTAGTATACCGTAACCTATGGAAAGGCAAACGATAATAAGACTACTTTTCAAAACCCATTGCCCTAAGCGCAAGCGATTGTAAAAACCCCAAAGCAAGGTAAACGTAAAGTGAAACGTAAAATGGACGTACTTATCGACTCCCGAAACTTGGACAGAAGGTAATTTATTGAACTTAACCAAGCAAAGGACTAAAATTAAAAAAGTCCAGCCAATGGCCAGACTTAGTGTTGTATTTTTAAGCACCGATGAGCTGTTTGTAGCCATCGCTGTCTAATAAATCGTCAATTTCTGCAGGATTGGCAATTTTCACTTTGATCATCCAGCCTTTTCCATAAGGATCACTGTTTACGTTTTCTGGGTTTACTTCTAAATCGTCGTTGAATTCGAAAATTTCACCCGATAAAGGCAAGAACAAATCCGATACTGTTTTTACCGCTTCTACGGTTCCGAACACTTCGTCTTTGGCTAAGGTTTGGTCCAGGGTTTCTACTTCTACATAAACGATATCGCCTAATTCTTTTTGTGCGAAATCGGTAATCCCTACAGTAGCTATATCGCCTTCAATTAAAACCCATTCGTGGTCTTTAGTATACTTTAAATTGCTTGGAATATTCATTATAAAGCTTGTTTAGTTGTTGTTTTAAAATTTCTTCAAAAGTATGATTTCTCAGCAGATAATTAAAATCTTTGGTTTAAAAGTTTCTTAATTTCCGAAATTATAACGCATCGTAAATCCGGTTCTGATATTCGTCATCGGGAACGATGTGGAAATTACCGGTTTAGAGAACGAATGATCATAGAAGAAAATAGCCGTCAGGTTTTTGCTGAATGAATAATCGGCGGTGACTTTAGCCGACCAAATGTTTTGACCACCACCCAATTGGTTATTATCGTAATCTAAATATCGTACTATGGTTTTGTTGTTTCGGTAGGAGAAATCGATTTTCACGTTGATATCACTCTTGATGATACCGGTTGGATTATCGGCCAATTGCGACGAAATGATGACGTCTTTGAATCGGTATCCCAAACCAATGATATATTCTTTTCCTTGTACTTCAGTCAACAAGTTATTGTCGAAACTCATCGATAAGCTTCGGTCTTTTTTCATTTCGGCCAAAATCTTAAAGGAGTTTTTCATCTCGAAATCGATTCTCACCAAAGGATTGAATTGCTCTACCAAATTAATATTAGCAACAATCGTTTTATTGTAGAAGTTACCAAAACCACCATTGTCTTGTCCGCCAGGGTTTTGATCGTAATCAAAGTTAGAACGGAACGAGTTAATGGTATACGAAGCGCGATAAGCGTGTTGAATAGAGAAACGTTTGAATCGGTCTTTGAAGAATTTGTATCGCATCAAACCACTATATTTCATATTCCAGTTAGGAATAGGGAAACTGCGGAAAGTACTCAACGAAACACCATCAGCCGAAGCACCGGTATAAGCCGCCAAGAAAGCCGGAATCAAAACCGCTTGGTTATTTCTACCAAAACCTATAGGGAAACCTTGGTTGGAAGTATAGAAATTATATCTCGGGTCGTTCACATCGGTTGGAATCGGGTTATTGGAGTCGCCGTATCTTGGGAAGTCAGTCGTACCATAAAACTGTGTAGCCAATCGGTCGGCAATAATCGAACGGTTATTTCGGAAATCGTCAAAAGCAGCCGAACCGGTCTCATCACTTTTGCTGAAAGAAGTAGCCAACATAACAGTAGAAATTGAGAAGTTACCAAAACTATAAGGCGAACGGGCATTGTACAAACCGGTAGTTTCATCCACATCGTATTGTTCGGAGTAATTTTCCGCATAAGTTCGGTTAGCCGTTAAGTCGATTTTAAAATCAGGGAACAAATCCACGTTAGCCGTCATCTCCAAGGTTTTGGTAATGGCTTGGGTATAACTTTGGTTAAAATCAGGATAAGTAGTCAACCAACCTCTCTTGGCAGCTTCAAAACGAACGTCGTCTTGCATACCAAATACAAATCCTAAGGATGGCTTAGACGAACCAAAGAATCCTAAACTCGGCAAGAATCCCGGTAACAAAGTCCCTTCGTTTCGGGTATAGTTGATTTGAACATTTTTCACACTGGTCAATACTCCTTTCAATCCGTCCAAAAACACATTGGTATTACCGGCCGGTTGGGCTTTGGTATTGGTGATTTTTTCACCCGGTTTTGGTAAAGCAGCCGGTTTTGGTGCCGCAGCAGCCGGTTTTTTCCCTAATCCGATATACTTGTAAAAAGACTCCATGTTAAACGCAGTATTCAATCGATGTGAACCGGCATTTTGAATAGTGTTTCCGAGGTTATAACCGTCCACTTCGGCTAAGGCCAAAGAGGCGCGTTGCCAACTGTAATCTCCGGTATACGAATAAGTTGATTTAACAAATGACAAGAACGGAATTTTGTTCACCGGCAATTCGTAATTCACCACCAACTGTTGGTTGTGTTGGTTAGGCGTACCTATGTTCCAGAAGTCGGTCCAAATGGTGTAGCTATTGTCCGGAATATTGTCTTCATTCAAATAAGAACGAACGATATTGTTGGATGCAGCCGTATAATTCACTTTAAGCGACTTGGTAATGTTGTAGTTGAAACCGTATTGGTAGTTGAACATATAATTTCTGCGGTACAAAGGATCCAACGGAATACCATCAACTTCTACTTGACGGAACTGTTGTCTGTTGTACTGGCGAATAATATTGCTACTGAACGAAATGCTGGCCGGCAAGAAATTAAAGTTGAAATCACTCAACAACTTCCAATAATCGCTTTTTTTGAAGAATTTACTTTTTTTGAATGGCTCGACCGATTTAGGTTTGAACGCATACGTATAATCTACCGAAGTGGTAACTTGTTGGTCGATGAAGTTTTCAATTTCGTAATTGTGTTTCAACACTTCATTATAAGAGTAAGAAAGCGTTAAGTTTTCCGGATCATAGATGCGTTGTTTTTGCTCCGGAGCGCGTTCTTTTTTCACACCGATAAAGTTGATGCTGGTGCGTTTGGTGTAATCAATAGCTCGGCTTTCGATATTCTCTCTTTCAGCAGCATCCGAAGTGTTAGACAACAATTGTTGCAAACGAATATCCTGATTGTACGGATCGTATTCCGGCGTAATGGTTTCTTCTCCAACAGCATAGTTGAAAGGCAAATTAATGCCCCATTTTTTCGGCAATAGTTTTCCTAAACTGAAATTGGTCACCAAGTTGTATTGTTGTACATCCTCGCGGCTTCTTTCATTCGGACCTTCTTCCAAAGCTCCGAAACCAATAGTGCTCATTCTTCCGGTAGCAGATACTGTGGCAAAATCGGCCATATTAGCATCCATATTTACTACAGCTGCCATACCGCCTTTATTGTTCATGTCGGCTATACGCAACTCGTTGAACCAAACTTCCCCGCGAATCCTGTCGGTGTGATTATTTTTAATCCCTACCATTAAAGTTCTTACCAAACCGAAGTTTGGATTTCCTTTTATTCCCAAGCGCAATTTGACATCGCCATCACCATCCGGTAATGAAATGTCATCATCCGGATAGTAAATTCCCTCCAACGGTAAAGTTGACGGATCAATACTCATGGCCAGCACTTTCATTTTGGTTAGTAAGGACATGGCCACACTCAACTCGTTTTCTTCCGGCCAAATTTGCTCCGGTAAGGTTGCGCCTTCGGCGGTGACTTTTAAAGGAATTTCTACTTGATAAAAGTTATTGGTAAAATCGTTTCCAAAACGAATGAAAGCGGTCATTTGATTGTCTAACAGCGGTGTCGGATCGGTTGGCGCCGGCAAAGCTTCGGCGTGCAAGAACATTTTCAATTTGTTGAATTGACGCATGTCGACATTCACATTTTTGAATACCGCTCTGGAATCACCTACTTCTAAACCGTTTCCGGAAGCTCTTAAGGACAAGGATTGCTCATTTTGACTGATCACCTGATTACCGTTGCCAACTTCTTCACGGATAACGCCCGGAGGCAAAACATAAGGAATAGGCAAACGAGAAGCATTTTCCTGAAGGTTAACCGCCAATACATCAAAATTGGTGTTGTCGTCATCAGGATCACTGTCGGTTGGCTGGAAAGATTGGTCGTAACGTCGCCATTCACCGCGTACCAAATCCAAAGCTCCGAAACGAAGTGTGATTGGCTCGGTGAATCCGGTCATGAACATTCTCATAAAACGAATCGAACGGAAATCTGAAATACTTCCAACAGTTGTAGTTGGCTGTGTTACCGGAATTTTGAACTGATACCAACGCGCTCTGGTTGAGGAACTGTTAGGTAAATCCGGTATCAATGTTTCTCTAACATCTGTGATAAAGTTTTGTCCGACCTGCATATTAGGTTGGATATCGATTTTGTATTCGTAGTAAGCATTCACCGTGTTCATGGTATTGTCGCGGTTGATGTCTTCTACATCGGGTAGAGTTGTTGATCCACGGTTAGTGTCTGTAACTGTAACCGGAGAGTTGCCTTGTAAGCCGTTGTAATTTTTGTAGCGTTCAAACACTGAAGAACCCGGCGCACTTAAGAAATATTGATAGTTATCTGCTGCAGGGTCATCTAAAGTGGCAAACGCACCAATGTTTGACAAACTTCTCTCGGCATCGTCATCAATACCATCTAAACCAACGTCCTGTGAGGCACGGTTAGCGCCATCCACATCGAAGGCATAGATTAGCGATTGAGAAGAAGGTACTCTTCCCCAAACGGTTGGACTTACCAATGAAGTACTGTTACTGGCCGGCAATCCGTTTTCGTATTGTTTGCGTTCGTCTTTAAGAACGTCTTCTGAAATTTCTCCTAAGTTGAAGTACAAACGACCTACATTGGTAGGGTTAGGTACAGCCGTTGGATTGGTTGGATCGTAATAGGGATCCATCACCCAAAACTGTATATACTCTACATTACTTTGCTCAAAATTGGTAGAATTGATAGCCCTTGTAATCCCTCCGAAGTTTTCTTGCGGCGTACTAAATCCGGACGGACTTAACGCTTCAGGGTTGTAGTTGTAAGGTCCGCGTTCTCTTGGATAATAAGTTAAATCTAAGGTGTTGATTACGGTTTGTTGCCCGACTTGCAATTCTAAATCCGGAAATAATTCGCGGTTGAAAACACGTCTGGTACTGTTTAAGGAAATACCGTCTTGTCCGATATCCCCCGGCGTTTGCACATAAATAGTAGGATCGATGGTATACCAGTTTAACTTGGCTCTTTTGTATCCGTAATCCAAACCTACTAAAGCAGAACCAAAATCATTGTAATCTACACCGGCTTGCCATTTAGGCACACTGGACAAACTCCATGACAAAGGCGAACGCATATCGATAGTAGTCTGAGAACCTTCAAAATCGTCTACATAAACCGTTGGTTCTCCTCGGAACTGATCGGCATTAGGCGTATCCGGTTTTAAGAAAGCTATTTCACCTCTTAAAGACACATTTGATGGAACATCGGTGTCAATATTCGGTAATTTATTGGCCAATCGGGTTAAGAAAGGCACCTCTGTGGAATAGTTTGCATTGAATCCGAAAATAGTATTGTTTACTGATTCTTGTCCGTAATTGGATTTTTGGGTAAACGGTCTTTCCGTCATTTTAATTAAAGTCCCTCCTACTACAAACTTATCGGAAAACTTGTGTTCTACATTGAATCCCATAAATCTTCGGGTTTGTTGTCCGAAGGTAGCATTGTTCTCCACCGAAACCTGAATTGGTGTATTAGAAGCTTGTAGTGAAGGATCTAGAATTTGCACTCTACCAGCTTGGTAATTCACACTATAATCTACTCCTTCTTGCAATACTCTTCCTCCGGCGGTTACTACAACTGAACCTCTTGGCACGTTGTAAGCACCAATCGGAATTCCGTCGCCACCGGCCGATTTAAATCGTCCTTTTAATTGGAATTTATTTTTATCTGCATCTTGTAAAGCGCCGGCTTGGGTGCTGGAATACATGCTGCGGAAAACATATTTTTGTTGATTGCCGTTATAGGTATTAACATCGTTATAATCTTCAGCCCCTAACTTTAATTTGTCGAACATCAATTTCCCGAAAGGTTCTACGGTAGTGAATATGATGCGGCCATTTTGTTGGTCAACTGTCAAGCCCGGCATAAAATCGAAGAAACCGTCACCTCCGGCTTGCGGATCGTTGTTGAAATTCAATCGGTCAACATTAAAGACTTTAATCAAAGGCGTTTCTGAAACCACCATATCGGGATCAGTAGTCGCCGGGAATGGCACTCCGTTTACCGGACTGATGTAGTTGATTGGCGATGGATCGGTGTATAAAATATTCAAACGAAAATCTTCTTGCTGCAATTGGAAAGCCCCAGGAATCTGGTAGATGTTTTTCATCATCAAATTCCAAATCGGTTTTTGCACATTGGTCAAGTTGCTTTTCAGCATTTTCAAAATCAAACTTTGAGAGGAAACCGTTGGGTTAGCAGCATCCGTGCCATCATACACGGTAGCATCAACACCATCAGTTCCAAATTCACCAACTTGGTACACTTGGTCTCCTATGGTATATTGATAGGCTACAGCTAAAACCTCGTCATTGGCCAAACGCTGTTGTAAAGAGATGTAACCCAATTGCGGGTGAAAAGTATACTCATTTGGCGCCAATTTTCGGGCATTCTCCAACTTAGAATAATCGGTGCCTTCATCTACCGGCACGATATTGTTAAAACCGGCACTCGACGTAACGATGTCTCTGATGTTGTTATTCAACAAACCTCCACCGGTATTAATTAAATCCGGATCGTACTTGTTATTACCGTTATCAGAAGGTGTATCAACCGAAGGATCCGGCGGTACGGTAAAGAAGTTGTTGCTGACATCCGTAGGGTTCAAAGCTACGATTTGGCTATCGGTTAAACCGGACAATCGGGCTTCCCCTAAATCTTGCAAAGCAATAATATTTCTTAAGTTGTTATTGGTTTGACTTACACGATTTTGGCGGTTGGTTACCCAAACTTCGATACGTGTAATTTGCACACGGCTATTGATAAACGGATAATTCTTGAGTGCGTTGTCGTATTTATTTCTGAAGTATTGTGACAGGAAGAAGTGTCTGTCGGCATCGTAATCCAAACCGAAAATTTCAAAATCCTGTATGGTTCCGCCGCCTTGCGCTGTAACCGATTTGGTTTGGGATTTTTGTTCTGAAAACACTCCGGTTACAGTAGTCTTCCCAAATTGCAATTGGGCTTTAACCCCAAACAAACTTTGAGCGCCTCGGATCAAAGAATTGGTCAACGGCATGCTCACGTTACCAACTTCGATTTTCTGAATGATATCGTCTTCCGTTGGCGTGTATTCTAACTTAATTAAGTTTTGAAAAGCAAAAGTAGATTCTGTATCATAATTAGCCGTAACACTCAAGCGAGTTCCTACTTTCCCCATCAAACTCATGCTGATGCGTTGGTCGAAATCGAAGGTAGTTTGCGCACGGTTTCTGGGTGAAAAAGCCGGATTGTCTTGTCTGGTGTATCGCACTCCTAAGTCCATTTCAACAGAACCCGTAGGCTTTACATCAATGGTATTGGAACCGAAAATACTTTCAAAGAAACCCGAATTAACGTAGTAACGCGGTAATAAATCTTTTTTAGCGGCTTCACTGCCTTCCTTTTTACCGTCGATAGCATCGGATTTTTTCTTGAAATAGTCACGCATGGCTTCACGCATTACTAATTCTTCGTATTCTTTCGGCGTTAAAATAATAGGATAATTGATATTGAAGCCTTCAAAGGTACTGGTATAAATGTACCTGTTGGTCGCTGGGTCGTAAGTATAAGCATCCACAATACTTTTAGGATTCTTAATCTTTACCTTACCGGTATTGTAACCAGTACTGTCTTGCGGCGTGGGATTAACCTGTGAGAAAGCCGAAAATCCTGTGAACAACAAGATTCCGAAAAGAAAATTCCTCAAAGTAAAAAAGTTTGTAAATACGTATATTGTTTTCAAGAATTATAAATTTTTTAAGGCTTGTTTGATGATGAATTCCACTGATGCCTCAGGGTTCTCTTTGAGAATTTTGTCTACCACTTTTTCGGCATTCTTTCTGACATAACCCAATACCTCCAAAGCAGATAACGATTCTTCTCGGTTAATATTGTGTTGGGCTACGGAAATTTCATCTAAGTCGTATATTTTTAACACTTTATCTCTCAAGTCCAAGATGACCCTTTGAGCCGTTTTGTTTCCGATTCCTTTGATGGACTGAACCGTTCCCACATCGCCGTTAGCGATAGCTTGAATGATTTGTTTCGGATCCAAAGAAGACAACATGGTTCGGGCTATTCCGGCACCTATTCCTGATACAGACAAGAGTAATTTAAAAAGTTCCCGTTCTGATTTTTCAACAAATCCGTAAAGCGAATGCGCATCTTCTTTGATTTGCAAATACGTATACAACTTGATAAAATCTGTCTGCGGCAACAATGAAAAAGTATGCAATGAAATATTAACGTGATAGCCTACTCCGTTGCAATCAATCACCACATCAGTAGGTGTTTTTTCGACTAATTTCCCTTGAATATGTGCAATCATTACCGTTTAAATCTATTCCAAATATAACAAAATTCCTGAACTGACATCATTCAACTGCAATATCTGAACATTATTACCAAACTATTTTACAGTTCCTTTCTTTCTTTTTTCTTTTTCTTGAGCATCTACAACCGCTACGGCTACCATGTTCACCATTTCTTCTACACTGGCACCCAATTGGAAAATATGAACCGCTTTTTCCATTCCCAACATAATCGGACCTATCGAATCCACTTTGTAAAGCTCTTTCAATAGTTTGTAATTGATGTTAGCCGCTTCTAAATTCGGGAATACCAAAGTATTGACTTTCTTTCCGGCCAACTTTGAAAACGGAAATTTGTTAGCCAGCATTTCCTGATTGAGCGCAAAATCGGTTTGGATTTCACCATCAACAATCAAATCCGGATAGTATTTATGCAAATAAGCTACAGCCTCTCGTACTTTCGTGGCACTTTCATGGGATGAAGAACCGAAGTTTGAAAAAGAAACCATCGCAATTACCGGTTCCATACCAAACATACGAACGGTTTTGGCAGTCATCAAAGCAATTTTCGCTAACTCATCTGCGGTTGGATTTGGATTGATAGCAGTATCGGATAAAAACATTGGTCCGCGATTGGTCATCATCATATTAGTGGTGGCAATCAAGGTAATTCCCGGTGCTTTTCCTATCAATTGCATTAGCGGTTTTACGGTAGAAGGATAGCTTCTGGAATAACCGGAAACCATGGCATCGGCATCGCCTTCATTCACCATCATTGCTGCAAAATAATTGCGTTCGCGCATCCATTTTTGTGCATCCAACAACGAAATCCCTCGGCGTTGTCTCGACTTCCAATAAGTATCAGCATACTGCATTCGGCGGGCGTCTTCCTCTTTGGTTTTCGGATCAAAAATCGGCACATCGGCATCAAAGCCCAGTTCTTCTTTTAATTCTAAAATCAAATCTTTATTCCCCAACAAAATCGGATGAGCGATACCTTCTTCATAGGCAATTTGTGCTGCTTTCAAGACATCCAAATGATCGGCTTCAGCAAAAACCACGCGCTTCGGATCGGTTTTAGCACGGTTGGTTAACAAACGTACCATTTTGTTATCAGAACCCAATCGTTCTAACAACTCTTCTTCATATTTTTCCCAATCGGTAATCGGATTCAAAGCCACACCGGAATTCATAGCTGCTTTGGCTACGGCTGGTGCAACATGAGTGATTAATCTGGGATCAAAAGGTTTTGGGATAATATAATCTTTACCAAAATTCAAACGGGTTTCTCCGTAGGCAATATTTACTTGTTCCGGCACCGGTTCTTTGGCCAATTCAGCCAAGGCATGTACCGCTGCCATTTTCATTTCTTCATTAATTTTTGTCGCTCTCACATCTAAAGCGCCGCGGAAAATATATGGAAAACCTAAAACGTTATTCACCTGATTAGGATGATCCGAACGTCCGGTAGCCATGATGATGTCTTTGCGTGTGGCAATCGCTAAATCGTAATCGATTTCAGGAATTGGATTCGCCATAGCAAACACTATCGGATTTTTGGCCATGCCTAATAACATTTCAGGAGTCAAGATATTTCCGGCTGACAATCCCAAGAAAACATCGGCACCAACCAAAGCTTCCGCTAAGGTAATTCCGGCTTTACCATGGGTGTATCTTTTTTGCAAATCCGACAAATCGGTTCTTTCCGAAGAAAGCACACCATCTTTATCAAACATGATGATATTTTCGGGTTTTACGCCCAACAAAATGTATAAATTGGCACAAGCCAAAGCGGCAGAACCTGCTCCTGAAACCACTATTTTTACTTCGGTAGTTTTCTTTTTAGCCAACTCTAAAGCGTTCAATAAAGCGGCTGATGAAATAATGGCCGTTCCGTGTTGGTCGTCGTGCATCACCGGAATATTGAGCTCTTCTACCAGGCGTCTTTCAATTTCAAAAGATTCCGGTGCTTTAATATCTTCAAGGTTGATTCCACCAAAAGTTGGCGCAATATTTTTAACGGTTTCGATAAAAGCATCGATGTCTTTGGTACCAACTTCAATATCGAACACATCGATTCCGGCAAAAATTTTGAACAACAATGCCTTGCCTTCCATAACCGGTTTTGAAGCTTCAGGACCAATATCTCCCAATCCTAAAACAGCGGTTCCATTACTGATTACGGCTACTAAATTTCCTTTGGCAGTATATTTATAAACGTTGTTGACGTCTTTGGCTATTTCCAAACAAGGCTCCGCTACTCCCGGAGAATAGGCTAACGATAAATCTCTTTGGGTGGCGTATTTTTTGGTAGGTACAACTTGAATTTTACCCGGCGTAGGTTTAGCATGGTACAATAGTGCTTCTCTTCGCTTGCTATATTTATTCATTGGAGAATCTTTTTATTCAGACTTACAAAGGTAGAAGTATCGGTGTAAAATGGAAATTTTTGACCATTTCTTTTTGCACAAACTCAAAAAGCAAAAAGCCGTATAAGTACTACACGGCTTTTCCTCAGCATAACTAACTAAATTTGTGGTTGGCGTTTATTCTTCTATCAGTGCTTTGATGTTGATATTTTCCGGCAATCTGCCCACATTTTGCAGTTTGATGGCAGCTAATTTTTGCGCTACGGTTATGGTTTCTTCCAAAGAATTTTGGTGTAATTGGGCGTATAAAAATCCGGTCCAAAAGGCATCTCCGGCGCCCGTAGTATCTTTAACTTCCTCAATGGGAATGGCTTTTTGAAAAAACAGCCCTTGATTGATATCAGACACTACCACACCGTTTTTCCCTTTGGTTAAGCAAATGGTTGAAGCGCCTAAACTGTGGAAATAATCGAAGATGTATTCTTCTGATTTTACAGCGGCAAAGAGGCGATAACAATCGTCTTCGCTTAACTTGACCAACGGATCATTGGCCAAATACTGCTTGAGTACACTTTTGGCTTCTTCCCTATCCGGCCAAATGCGTTCGGAGAAATTGATATCGATGCTCAACTGCAAACCTAACGCTTTGGCTTTTTGAGCGCGATTCAAAATGGTTTGTCTCGCCGGATTTTTACTCAACGCAAAACAAGTAGTGTGAAAAATTTTGGCTTGGGCAATCACGTTGTCCGGCAATTGACTTTCTGATATTTCGCAATCGGCTTGACGGTACGGGATAAAATCGGGTGTTTCGGTTGATTTAGAAACAAAAATCACCGAGGTTGGCACCGTTTCAGATTTTCCTATATGGTCTGTATTGACGTTGTTGGCTTTCAGTTTTCGAATCACGTAATCGCCTAATCCGTCTTGGCCGCACGAAGCCACCAACACGGCATTCAACCCCAATCGGGATGCATTCACCGCTACATTAGTTGGTGAACCGCCCAAAAAACGGTGGTAATCTTTGGTTCTGTTGATAGAAGTATTGACCTCATGACCGATAAAGTCAATCAACACTTCGCCTATGCATATGATATCTATGGTTTTCAACTTAAACGAGTATTTTAAAATTTTGATGTATTGATTGATGGACTAAAATGGTGGCTGCAGCACTCCATGCACAAAAAGACACACCATTAGGTTCGGCCGTTTTGGTATTGAAATTCTCGTAAAACGAAAACTCCTCAAGGGCATTGGCTCGGTTTATTTTGTCGAGTATTGATGTGGCCTTTTTTTCCTCTCCTTTGGCCAGTAAAGCCAAACCGTAAAAACCATTTACCATAGGCCAACTTCCGCCGTTGTGGAATTCGTAGGGGTAATTTCGAAACTCATACCGGCAATTGTTTTTGAGCAAATGCCAATGTTCGTCGTTTTCAAATACCGGTGGCCAAAAAGCCGGCAACAACCCAAGTGTAGTTTCAGCAGTCAAGTTCTCGGTAAATTTCAAGAGTTGGCTGTGAAACGTTTTCGGACCAATATTTAATATAACCGCTAAGGAATTGGCAAAAGCATCGAATTGGGTTTTGTATCCTGAAGGCGAAAAAGAACATGGCATATAATCAGCAAACACTACTTCTTTATAGGCTCTTTCGTGGAATTTTTCTCCGGTACTTTCGGGCAAGAAGTTAATTTCTATTTGACTTGTAATGGCTTCTATTTTTTCCTGTATTACCTCGCTTTTGGCAAAATGATTGTAGCTTCTTAAGGCCCAAACTCTTAGCAGTTGGTCGTACAGCACATAACCGTCGGTAATGTATTCATCGGCCCAATTCCCTGAAAGCGGCACATAAACCAAATGTTTGTTATTGAATTCCCAAGCGTTTAAAAGTTCTAATCCTTTTTCAATTTCGTAATGATAGCGAACCACAAACGCCGGATCACATTGGTGATGCGCATATTGACAAACGCCGATAATAAACCAAGTCACGGCATCAACTCGACCGGCCAATCCGCCGTAGCTGACTTCTTTTTTATCGGCTGAAACCAATACATTAGACGGAATAGTACCTATATCGTGTTGGTTTTCCGCCAAGGTATCCAAAGTGCTTTTGAACGTGGCAATCAACTTTTCGTCTCCCGAAGCCAAAGCGGCCAAACCGCAAATTACGCCATCTCGTGCCCAAACCCTTTTGTAATTGCTTGTGTTTTCGGCACTGGCTAAAAATCCGTCAGGTGAAGCTACTTCATGGAGCAAACGAATCGCTTTATCGTATACTATTTTATTCACTTTGTACAATTTGATTTTTGTTCTTTACCGTAATAAAAAGTGTTAATAAACCGGCTATGATTAAAAATACTCCGGCTAATTTGATAACATTTATAGGGTTGTTTCCTAACCAATCATAAACAAAATACTGCATGGTTAGGATTTGAATGGCCATTGGAATAACAATGAACATATTAAAAATACCCATATATACCCCGGTCTTTTCTTTGGGAATAGATCCGGCTAACAATTGGTAAGGCATCGCCATAGTAGAAGCCCAAGAAATTCCCAAACCAAAAGAGTATAAGAAAATGGTAGTAACCGGAATGTTATTGCCAAAAGGATTGTGCAGGGTAAAAAGCACATCGGTGTTGTTTAAAAAAGGGATTAGTAGCAATCCGATTCCTCCTAAGGACAGCGCTATAAAGTGTACGCCTTTAGCACCTATTTTTAAAGCTATCGGCACTAACAAAAAGGCGACCATAAAACAGATAATATTGTAAGTTCCGTTCAAACTACCGGTAAGTAGTTGTGCTTTTGAAAATCCTTCTGAAGCTTGATCTGTGGTACCAAATAACGACAAGGACAATGAAGACGTGATGTATTGCCAATAACAAAACATAGCATACCAAGTAAAGAATTTTACCGGGATGAGTTGCTTCATGGTGAGTGGCATGGTTCTGAAGGCTTCGGCGATATCCTTGGCCACCGTTTTAAAAAGATTTTCTTTTTTCTTTTCCTGAATCACCAATAATTCTTCAGCCGTTGGCGGAAATTCTTTGGTGGTCATAACCGATAACAATACTGAGGCTATAGAAGCAAAAGCTCCGATAAAAAACGCCCAATAGGTATAAACCGGAATGCCGTTTTCCATTTTATCGGTGATGGCCAAAAATCCGAGTGAGACTAAAATGGCCGGGGTAAAATTGGCCAATGTAATCCCGAAGCCGGTAAAAAAGCTCTGCATGAGGAAACCAAGAGACATTTGCTTTTCGTTGAGTTTATCGGCTACAAAGGCACGATACGGCTCCATGGCTACATTGTTGGCGGCATCTAAAATCCACAACAAACTGGCCGCCATAAAAAGCGTATTGGAATAAGGCATCAGCAATAAAGCAATGCTGGAAATTAGGGCACCAATAAGGAAAAATGGTTTTCGGCGACCGAATTTAGGAGACCAAGTTCCATCGCTTATCGCTCCGACTATAGGCTGAACAATCAAGCCTGTAATGGGGCCGGCAAGCCATAACATGGGTAAACTTCCTTCATCGGCACCTAAATATTTGTAAATGGCGCTCATATTGCTTTGCTGCAAACCAAAACTGAATTGGATTCCGAAAAACCCGAAGTTCATGTTCCAAATTTGCCAAAAGCTTAAGTTTGTTTTCTGGTTCATAGGTTAGTTCAATTTCTTGAGAAAAGCCTCAAACGGGATATCATTGGTGAAAATTACGCCTTGCTTATCAATCACCGGAATTGATAAATTGTTCAGACTGATGTTGGCATTTTTGAGTTTGAACAGCATTTCCTTTAACGCTTCTTGGTTCTTATCGATGTCGTAAAAAACAAACTCGATATTGTTTTCTTTGAGGTATTTTTTGGTGTCGGTGCAATGGTGACATTCGTCGCTACCATAGACTATCATTACCTTTTTTTCGGAAACTGGAGTCGTTTTAGATTGGTTCTGTTGTGCCGACAACTGTTGCCCTAAGCAAAGCATCAAAAACAATATAATAGCCGTTGATTTTTTCATAAGATTCCTTTTTAGCGATAATTAAAGATAACTATTCTTAGTTAAAAATAATTCCCATACCATAAATCTATGGTATAGGAATTACTCAAACTAAACATGAAATAGGTTGTTTTAGAACTTGTAAGTCAATGCCATAGAAAGTGATCTTCCCGGCAAAGGTCTTGCTCTAACAATATTAGTGGTATTGGCTGTAATGCTTCCTTCTTCCGCTTCGGTGATGGCCAAAGTGTTGAATAAGTTATTTCCGGCTAAGTTTAATGATAAACCTTTGGTAATGCCTAATTCTACAAATCCGTTAACGATTACGAAACCGTTCATCACTAACTCATTGCTGTCTTGTGCATACGCTTTGGTTTGTCCGATGAAGCTCAATCCGAAAACATTGTTGGCTTTTCCGAATTTGTAAGTCGGAATAAAGTTATACATCATTTTTGGTTGTCTTCTTGGTTCATTACCGTCATTAGCGCCTGAAGTAATCTCCGCTTTAGTATAGGTAAATCCACCGCGTAAGTTGAAGTCGTTGTTTACGTTGTAAGACGATTCCACTTCAAGACCCATAGAACGGTAATCGTTTTCGATGATACTGTTTGATGTTGCTTCGAATCCGCCTTCTTCAGTAGTAGTAGAAGTGAAGAATGTAGCATATACATACCCTTTGCTGAATTTTCTCTTATAGCCTAACTCAGCTTGAGCCAAGTAATCCAATGAGTTGATT
The DNA here is from genome assembly GCA_002786385.1 of Flavobacterium sp. FEMGT703F. Classification (GTDB taxonomy): domain Bacteria; phylum Bacteroidota; class Bacteroidia; order Flavobacteriales; family Flavobacteriaceae; genus Flavobacterium; species Flavobacterium cheonhonense. The sequence continues at coordinate 340,587 of PGCN01000025.1, read as the reverse complement.
TTATCTCCGTCAAGATAATTCAAGCCCGAGAATAAGATACGATCCGCTTTGGCAGAAGCACCTTTACTGTAACGAGCAAAAACAGATTGGTTGGCATCGATTAAATAATTAGCTCCTAAAGAGTAAGACACATAATCGTAATCGTAATCAACTGCAGTTGTATTGGCAGTATTGATGGCCGAAACACTGCTTTCAGGAGCAGAAATTACGTTGTCATTATTGATATCGTATACCGTTTGAGAAGAACCGGCGAATGAACCGTTTACTTGACCCATATCAAAACGGATACCTCCTTCTAAAGACAATTTATCGGTAGCATCGAAAGACACGTTAGCATATGGAGCCGATACATTGTATTGCGTATCATAGTTACGGGTACAACAGTTACCCCAAGCCGGTACACCGTAAGCGTACAAACCGTTGGTTGAAAGTAAATTTCCACCTGCATCAGTAACGTTGATTAGTCTCGGATTGTTGTCTGATACTTCTTGTAAGTAAGAATTCCACAACCAAGACATAGAGATGTTTTGAATCGATTTGAAGTAACCGGCGGTTAAACCGAATTTGTCAAATTTCTTAGTGATTCTCAAGTCGTTCATGAAGTTGTTGAAGTTGTTCAACTCTACATCAAACATGTGAATTCTTGATACTAAACCGTTAGGGTTGTTGAAAGCCGTTCCGTCGTTAGCATAAGTTAAGGTTGATCCGGCACCGAAAGAGTTAGCAATGGTAGCTGCTGAAGCCACTTCGGCCGGGAATGGTGTAATGAATTGTCCGCTGTTTGAAGAGAAACGACCATTGTTAGTTAATTTCCATCCGTCAGCCAATTCGAAATTGATTGACGCCCCTAATGTTTTAGATACCGGATGCATACCATCCGCTACGTTACCTCTTCTCACGTTACCGTTACCGTCTAAGCCTACATTGTGCATTAGATAAGGTGATTGTTGCGTGCCTGAAGTAGCGTCGTAACCGCTGATGCTTTCCCAGTTAGGATTTGAATTGCTTCCTGTTACTTTGATAGGCATTGGCATAAAAGCGGCTGCTCTGTCGTTTAAGAATTTAGCATATACTGTAACCGAACCGTTTTCGAATTCTTTGGTAACATTCATTTTGAATTGACCTCCGTTATTAGCCGTAAAGCCCGGACTTCTTACACCTTCACCGGTTCTGTAAAAACCACCAGCGTGGAAGTACAATCCGTCTCCGATGCGCGCACCGTATTCGATATCAGTTCTGAAATCATTGTAATCTAAACCAAAGCTGGTTACCATACTTCCGCCTTCGGTTTTACCGGTTTTGCTGATAAAGTTGATGATTCCACCCGGAGAGTTAGAAGACAAAGTTGACGCTGAACCTCCGCGGATCGCTTCGATTTTAGCAATGTTTCTGTCAAATCTGGTGAAGATATCTGCTGTAGCAAAAGCGATGTCACCGTACAATAATACCGGCAAACCATCTTCTTGGATTTGCAAATATTTAGAACCTCCTGAAGAAATAGGCACCCCACGTACAGAGATGTTAGCATTTCCTTCACCTCCTGATGATTCTGAACGAATACCCGGAATGGTTCTGAAGATTTCAGCGGTTGATCTTGGCGCTGATTGTTCCACTTGTTTTACATCTAAAGTAGTGATGGAAACACTGGATTTAATTTTGGCTCTCGGATTTACCACACCGGTAACCACTACTTCTTCTAATACTTTAGAATCATCTTGTAGTTGGAAATCCATTGTAGTGCTACCTTTTACGTCTACGGTTTTCTTTTCGGTAGCAAAACCGATGTAAGACACCGTTACGGTAACTGAACCGTCAGCCAATCCTGAGAAAGAATACATTCCTTCAGCATTGGTTGAAGCAGATTTGGAACCGCTACTCAACACCACGTTAGCGCCTACTACGGCTTCTCCTTTGGCATCGGTAACTTTCCCTGATAAGCTACTGCTTTGTGAAAAAGAAAGATTGAATAGCAGCAAAGCCACTACAAACAACATCTTTTTCAAAAATAAAGTACTTTTTTTCATCATTTGTAATTTGTTTGATTAGTAAATTTTGTTGGTTTATTTTTCGAAATTATATTTTTAATTAACAATTAATTATGAAATCGTTATCGAAAACGTTTTCGAAATTACCGAAAACGTTTTCGATTGCAAATTGAGTTTTTTTTATGATATTTGTTAAATGAGAGACATAACTTTAAAGCAAATTGCCGAAACCTTAGGAATATCTATTACTACGGTATCTAAGGCGTTAAAAGACTACCCTGATGTGAGTCCGAAGACGCGCAAAGCCGTTTTAGAATTAGCACAATCTCTCAGCTACACGCCAAACAGCTTTGCGGTTAACCTTCGAACCAAAGAGTCGCGCACCATTGGATTGATTATACCTGAAGTAGTCCATCATTTTTTCTCCAATGTCATCAACGGAATCATTGATGAAGCAGAGAAAAATGGGTATTTGGTGATTATTTTACAGTCGAATGAATCTTTGGAATTGGAGAAAAAGCAGGTGGAACTTTTGATGCAGAAACGAGTGGATGGCATTATTATGTCGCTCTCGAATGAATCCAACGATGACGAACATATCCGCGATATTTTGCGCAAGGAAGTTCCATTTGTGATGTTTGATAAAATATCGAAGCTGATTCCTTGTTCTAAAGTAATCATCAACGACCAAAAAGCGGCATTCAATGCGGTGCAGCATTTGATACAAAAAGGGTGTAAAAAAATTGCCCACATACGAGGTCCGGTCAATCCTCAAAATGCCATTGACCGATTTTTGGGTTACAAGAAAGCCTTAGAACAAAATGGCATTCCTTTCGATTCAAAATTGGTTTACACTTGTAAAAATGTAACTTTTGAAGAAGGTTTGGCGTTTGGAAAACAAATTGCAATTGAACATCCGGATGTAGACGGTATCTTTGTCATCACTGATTTGGTAGCCGTGGGTGTTTTGGCTCATTTTAATGAAATTGGCCTTAAGGTTCCGGAGCAAGTGAAAGTAATCGGATTTAGCAATTGGTTCATGTCGCAAGTAATTACGCCTAAATTAAGCACAGTTGACCAGCCGAGTTTTGAAATGGGCGTTCAATCTTTCAAACTCTTATTGGAAGAGATTAATACTAAAAAAGAATTACATCCGTTTCAGCCCAGAACCATTGAATTGGAAACTTCGGTAATTGAACGAGACTCTACTTCAAAAAATTGATGTTTTTTTTGATGCCTTCCCATTGTGCTCTTTTGAGTGGCGAATTGGGGAAAACTTTGGCAAAGGTCTCTTCAGTGATTTCTTCCCAGTCTTTTTTAGAGTAAGACAACAGTTCGGGATACGCTTTGAATGCCGGCTCTTGGTGTGGTTTTGAAAATTTATTCCACGGACAAACATCTTGACAAACATCACAACCGAACATCCAATCGTCGAATTTCCCTTTTACGTCTGAAGGAATGTTTTCTTTGAGTTCGATAGTATAATAGGATATACATTTGCTGCCGTCAACTATATAAGGCGAGACTATGGCTTGCGTTGGACAAGCGTCTATACAAGCGGTACATGTGCCACAATGGTCTGTAGTAGGTCCATCGTATTCCAATTCTAAGTCGACCACTAATTGTGCAATAAAATAGAAGGAGCCGACTTTCTGCGTAATTAAATTACTGTTTTTACCCATCCAACCCAAACCGCTTTTAGCGGCCCAAGCTTTGTCCATGATGGGCGCCATATCGACAAAAGCCCTACCGTGTACCTCGCCTATTTCCCTTTTTATGGATTTTAAAATCTTAACGACTTTCTTCTTGATGACGTTGTGGTAATCTTTGCCGTAAGCGTATTTGGATATTTTATAGGTATCAGGATTTTGAAACTCGGAAGGATAATAATTGACCAAGAGTGAAATCACACTTTTGGAATCAGGAACCAATAAGGTCGGATCTAAGCGTTTGTCGAAATACTCCTCCATATAGTCCATTTGGCCGTGGTAATTTTGGTTTAACCATTGTTCTAATCGAGGTGCTTCTTCCTCTAAAAATCCGGCTTTGGAAATCCCGCAAGCCTTAAAACCGAGGCGTTTGGCTTCGGCTTTGATGAATTGGGTATATTTTTCTTTACTGGAGTTCATGGTGCATTAGGGGTTGGAGCGATTGTTTGAGCTCTTTTTTGTGCAACAAAAAAAGCGAGTGCGGAAGACCCGACCCGAAGGGACACGAGGCGAAGGCCGACTGCCCGAAGGGAAATGCCCTAAAACAATCCGCCTTGAATATTCGGGTTGATCTTACCAAGGTGCTTGTATGCTTTCTCGGTGACTTCACGACCACGAGGTGTTCTGACGATAAAACCTTCTTGGATTAAAAAAGGTTCGTATACTTCTTCGATGGTTTCGCCGCTTTCGGAAACAGCAGTTGCTAAAGTTGACAAACCTACCGGACCGCCTTTGAATTTTTCGATGATGGTAGTTAGAATTTTGTTGTCCATCTCGTCTAAACCATGAGCGTCAACATTCAATGCTCTAAGTGAAAAACGTGCGATTTCAATATCTATTTTTCCATTGCCTTTGATTTGGGCGAAATCGCGCACACGACGCAATAATGCATTGGCAATACGCGGAGTTCCTCGGCTGCGACCTGCAATTTCGATAGCGGCTTCCATAGTTATCGGCATTTTAAGGATGCTTGAACTGCGTTGGACTATGGTAGTTAATAATTCTGTATTGTAATATTGTAAACGACTTTGGATGCCAAAACGAGCACGCATCGGAGCAGTTAACAAGCCCGAACGCGTAGTTGCTCCAACCAACGTAAAAGGATTGAGGTTGATTTGAACCGTTCTGGCGTTGGGTCCGGATTCAATCATGATGTCGATTTTGAAATCCTCCATAGCAGAATACAAATATTCCTCTACAACCGGACTTAGACGATGGATTTCATCAATGAATAAAACGTCTCTTTCCTCAAGATTGGTTAATAAACCGGCCAAATCTCCAGGTTTGTCTAACACCGGTCCGGAGGTTATTTTAATACCTACTCCCAACTCATTCGCCAAAATGTTGGCCAATGTAGTTTTCCCTAAACCCGGAGGTCCATGGAAAAGTGTATGGTCTAGCGCTTCCTGACGCAAGTTAGCGGCTTCTACAAAGACTTTCAGATTGTCCAAGACTTGTTCTTGTCCGGTGAAATCGTCAAAGCTGAGCGGCCTTAACTTTTTCTCCAAATCGAGTTCTTCAGGATTGAAGTGATGGTTGGTTGGGTCTAGATTTTCATTCATCTCACAAATATATAACAAAGTTAGTTGCCAATAAAAAAGCCTTTCGGTTAGGAAAGGCTTTTTTATATGGTATGAAAGAATTAGTGATGTAATACTTCTTCTCCCGGTTTCATAGGTACGTTTTGCGGTACAAAATCGTCATCATGACCCGGTTTACTGTAATCGTAAGGCCATCTGTGAACTTCAGGTAGATCGCCTGGCCAGTTTCCGTGCATGTGTTCAACAGGAGCTGTCCACTCAAGTGTATTCGATTTCCAAGGGTTTTGAACAGATTTTTTTCCGTAGAAGATACTGTGGAAGAAGTTCCACAAGAATACCAACTGGAAAGCACCACCAACCAAAGCGAAAGTTGTAATGATAACGTTTACGTTTTGTAAATCATCAAATAATGGGAAGTTGGTATTGGTGTAATATCTTCTTGGTAAACCAGCCATACCGATAAAGTGCATTGGGAAGAATACTCCGTAAGCACATACGGCAGTCACCCAGAAGTGAACATAACCTAAGTTTTTATTTAACATTCTTCCGAACATTCTAGGGAACCAGTGATAGATTCCGGCGAACATTCCGTAAAGAGCAGAAATACCCATTACTAAGTGGAAGTGAGCCACTACGAAATAAGTATCGTGTACGTTAATATCCAAAGTACTATCTCCTAAAATAATCCCTGTTAAACCTCCGGTGATAAAGGTTGATACCAACCCGATAGAGAACAACATAGCAGGATTTAATTGTAAGTTACCTTTCCATAATGTAGTAATGTAGTTGAACGCTTTTACAGCAGATGGAATTGCAATCAACAAGGTAGTAAAGGTAAATACAGAACCTAAGAAAGGATTCATTCCAGAGATGAACATGTGGTGACCCCAAACGATGGTTGACAAGAATGCAATGGCTATAATAGACATAATCATCGCTCTGTAACCGAAGATTGGTTTACGTGAGTTCGTGGCAATAATTTCAGATGTAATACCTAAAGCAGGTAACAATACGATATATACCTCAGGGTGTCCTAAGAACCAGAATAAGTGTTCGAACAATACCGGAGAACCTCCTTGGTAATGAAGTACCTCACCGGCAATATAGATGTCAGACAAGAAGAAAGAAGTACCAAAGCTTCTATCCATGATTAACATCAAGGCTGCAGATAATAATACCGGGAAAGATATAACACCAATAATGGCAGTAATAAAGAAAGCCCAAACGGTAAGTGGCAATCTTGTCATTGACATTCCTTTAGTTCTAAGGTTGATTACGGTAACAATGTAGTTCAATGACCCTAACAATGAAGAAGCAATGAAGATAGCCATAGATACCAACCATAAAGTCATTCCCGTACCTGAACCTGACATGGCTTGAGGCAATGCACTCAATGGCGGATAGATTGTCCATCCTGCTGAAGCCGGTCCTGATTCCACAAATAAGGAGATTACCATCACAACACTGGAAAGGAAAAACAACCAGTAGGATACCATGTTAAGGAATCCCGATGCCATATCTCTTGCTCCAATTTGCAATGGAATTAATAAATTACTGAATGTACCGCTTAGACCGGCAGTCAACACGAAGAATACCATGATGGTACCGTGAATCGTTACCAAAGCTAAATACGTTTCATTGTTCATTACGCCTCCCGGAGCCATACGCTCACCTAGGAAAAAGCTGAAAATTTTAAAAGATTCTTCAGGCCATGCCAATTGCATTCTGAAAAGCATTGACATACCAACACCTATAATACCCATGATGATACCTGTAATCAAATATTGTTTTGATATCATCTTGTGATCAATACTAAAGATGTATTTAGTAATGAACGTGTCTTTATGGTGGTGTTCGTGTGCGTCGTGACCGTGATCGTGGTTGTGAGCTGACATATTATAAACTTTTAAATTTTATTAATGTTTTGGTTCTGCTTGGGCAACTACTGTAGTGTCTTTGCCGGCGGTTGAAGATGTATCTTTAGAAGTAGCGGCCGGAGTTTCTGAAGCTTTGGCTTCCTCGGCAGCAGTTTTTACAGCTTGAACGATGGTTTTAGCTGAATTCTCTTTTAACCATGCGGCATACTCTTCCGGTGTGTCCACAACAATCTTCATTTGCATGTTATAGTGAGAGGCACCACAAATTTTGTTACACAATAATAAATAGTCGAAAGTGTAAGGATCTAAAGCGGTTTGACCATCTGCAACAAGTTTTTCACTTTTCTTAGCTCTGATTGCATTGATATTGGAAACTTTAGCAATCATAGCCGGTTTTTCTCTCATTTCTGCTGTAGTCATAGTAGGCACAAAAGAGAAACTAGTTACCATACCCGGAACGCAGTTCATTTGCGCTCTGAAGTGAGGCATATAAGCTGAGTGCAAAACGTCTTGAGAACGCATTTTGAACACTACTCTTTTTCCTTTAGGGATGTGTAATTCAGGAGCGGTGAAATCGTCTTGAGCATTAGGATCAGATAAGTCAACCCCTAAATTGTTTACGCCTTCAATATATCTAACATTGGCTTTACCAAGTACATTATCTGCACCGGCATAACGAGCTTCCCATTTGAATTGTTGGGCATACAACTCGATAACAATCGCATCTTGCTCATCTTTTTCATCTACGAACATGATATTTGTCCAAGCGTACAAACCGTACAAAATTAAACCAGCCAAAACGATAGCAGGTATAATACTCCAAATAAACTCTAATTTATTGTTATCAGCGAAGTAAAGGGCTTTTTGACCTTGTCTCCCTCTGTATTTGAAAGCAAAATAATGAAGTAATGCTTGTGTAATCGTTTGAACGATGAAAATAAGCACTAAAGAGATGACCATCAAATTATCTACTTGAGGACCATGTTCTGAAGCAGCATCTCCGATAAGAGGCAAATCACTATAATTCAATAAACATAAAATAGTAGTTAGATAGATGAATCCTAAAAAGGCAAACATCAAATATCCGTTTACTTTATTGTCATTATCATTTGCAATTTGAGTGTCATTAACATTTCCACCACCAACTTGAGTTAAGTCGAATATTTTAGTTAACTGCCATAGGGCAACCGCCAATAAGACTACAACTGTAAGTATCAAAAAAGTTGTCATTTGTAATTTACTTTAAATATTAATAATGAAAATGTTTACTTTCTTCAATAAACGGATTACGTTTCGGCACCAAAGGCGCTTTAGTTAACGCATTGAATACCACAAAAATGAATAAACCTAAGAAGAACAAGATAGAAGAAATCTCAGGAATACCTATAAACCATTGGTCACCTACTGTTGAAGGCATAATCATGTTGAAGAAATCAACATAGTGACCAAATAAAATCACTATACCTGCCATAACAATGATCCAAGTAATACGTTTGAAATCGGTGTTGATTAATACCAAGAATGGGAAGATGAAATTCAATACTACAGCACCAAAGAACGGCAAGTTGAAATGCTCTATTCTCGTTTTGAAATAAGTTACCTCTTCCGGTATGTTAGAATACCAAATCAACATGAATTGAGAGAACCATAAGTAAGTCCAGAATACACTAATACCAAACATGAATTTTGATAAATCGTGGATGTGGCTTGAATTTACGTTTTCTAAATAACCTTTGGATTTAAGGTATAAAGTTACCATTGAAATAGTAGTAATACCACTTACGAAGAAGCTGGCGAAAACATACCATCCAAACAATGTACTGAACCAATGCGGATCAACCGACATAATCCAATCCCATGCCATGATAGACTCAGAAACAATAAAGAACACTAAGAATGCCGCAGACATTTTGAAATTCTTTTTGTAGAAAGTATTGTCATTAGCTTCGTCTTGAGCCAAACAATTCTTTCTTGATAAATGTCTGTACAAGTTCCACCCGAAGATGAACACAGCCGCTCTGATGATCCAGAATGGGAAGTTCAAATAACCGGCTTTACCTTGAATCAATTCGTCAGTAGCTCTCACTTCTTCATCCATCCAAATGAATAAATGATTGATGTGGAAACCAGATAAAAGTAATAAAACAAAGAAGATAATTGAACCCGGTAATAAATAAGCCGTGATACCTTGCATAACGCGGAATAATACTGGAGACCAACCGGCTTGTGCTACTTGTTGGATAGCGTAAAATGCCAAAGCTCCTAAGGCAATCAACATAAAGAACAGACATGCTACATACAAGGCTGCCCAAGGTTTGTTTTGTAATTGGTGTAGAACGTGCTCTAAATGCTCGTTGTGCTCGGCAGAAGCTGCTTTTGCATCATGACCTGTAGTTTCACCGTGAGCATCGTGGGTAGCTGCAGTGTCGTGAGCATTAGAATGTCCGTGACTATCAGATGCCAAAATGGTCTCAACATCTTGAATAGTTTTTGGTGCAGTTAAAAAACCATAACCAATCCCAAGAACACCAACGATCATTAGGACAAAAGAAAAGGTTTTTAGTTTACTTGAAAATGTATACATATCTATAACAATCTGTTTGTTCTACAATTATAATTTGCTTTTAAGTTGCATTACATAAGCGGCAACTAACCAACGCTCTGTTTGACTCAACTGATTAGCGTGCGAACCCATTGAGTTCAATCCATAAGTAACCACGTGGAAGATACTGGCCTCATTGATTACCCTGTCGGCATAACTTGGTACCCCTAAGAATTTTTCTTGTGTAACCAATTTCCCTTTACCGTTACCTTCAGTTCCATGACAAATAGCACAATAAACATTGAAAAGCTCTTCTCCTTTTTTCATATCTACTTGAGTAGAATCAAGAGGCGACTTTGGATTGGTTGCTTTAAGCATGGCTAAAGCTTCAGGGGTATTTGGAACTTCATAAGGAACAAAACCTCTTTTGATAGAACCTTCAGCAGGTGACTGTCCTTCTTTACCTTTTTCACCTGTAGGAGAATTGAAAGCATCAGATTCTGAATAGGTTTCATAGGCTACTGATTCGTACATATTAGGCATGTATTGATAGTTCGGTTTCAAATCGTTTTTACACGATGACACAGCAACCATGATGCCTAATACAAATGCTGTTTTAAATAAACTCTTCATAGCTAATTATTAATGCTTATCAATTACTTTCACTTCAACTGCTCCGGTACCTTCGAAGAATTTAACCAATTCTGCTTCATTGTCATGAACAGCCACTTCCATTAAAAAGTGATCATCAGTTGTTCTGACATCCGGATTCTCTGCTTGCTTAAAAGGCCATAATTTACTTCTCATATAGAAAGTAATTACCATTAAGTGGGCAGCGAAGAAAACCGTCATCTCAAACATTACCGGTACAAAAGCAGGCATGTTTTGGATATAACTAAAACTTGGTTTTCCTCCGATATCTTGCGGCCAATCAGAAATCATAATATAATTCATCATGGTAGTGGCTACTGTTAAACCAATACATCCGTAGATAAAAGCACAGATGGCTAATCTTGTTGGAGCCAATCCCATAGCTTTGTCTAATCCGTGTACAGGAAAAGGAGTATAAACTTCCTCAATGTGATGATGAGCTGCTCTGGTTTCGTGAACCGCGTGCATTAATACATCGTCATCGTTGTATATTGCGTGTATAACTTTATTACTACTCATAGCAATTCTTAATGTTTATCTGAATGATTATGACCTTCTAATTCTCTTTGTCTTTTGTAATTTTCACCAGAAGATTTCAAGATGGTTTTCACCTCTGCTTGTGCAATTACCGGGAAAGTTCTGGCATACAAAAGGAATAACACAAAGAAGAAACCGATAGTTCCGATAAAAATTCCAATATCAACAAATGTCGGTTGGAACATTGTCCATGATGATGGTAAGTAGTCTCTGTGTAATGAAGTAACGATAATTACGAAACGCTCAAACCACATACCGATGTTTACAACAATAGAGATAACGAAAGAGAACATGATACTGGTTCTTAATTTTTTGAACCACATGAACTGTGGAGAGAAAACGTTACAAGTCATCATCGCCCAGTAAGCCCATGCGTAAGGACCAGTCGCTCTGTTCAAGAACGCGTATTGTTCGTACTCTACTCCTGAATACCAAGCTACAAATAACTCGGTGATATAAGCCACACCTACAATAGAACCGGTAATCATGATTACGATGTTCATTAATTCGATGTGTTGAATGGTGATGTAAGCCTCAAGGTTAGATACTTTTCTCATGATGATCAACAAAGTGTTAACCATTGCAAATCCTGAGAATACTGCTCCCGCAACGAAATACGGAGGGAAAATGGTAGTATGCCATCCAGGAATTACCGAAGTAGCAAAGTCAAAGGATACAATTGTGTGTACAGAAAGTACTAACGGAGTTGCCAAACCTGCCAAAACTAAAGATACTTCTTCAAATCGTTGCCAGTCTTTAGCTCTACCACTCCATCCGAAAGAAAGAATGGTATAAATCTTTTTAGCAAAAGGAGTTACGGCTCTGTCTCTCAACATAGCGAAATCCGGTAATAAACCTGTCCACCAGAATACTAAGGATACCGATAAATAAGTCGAGATTGCGAATACGTCCCAAAGTAGCGGAGAGTTGAAGTTAACCCACAATGAACCAAATTGGTTTGGAATCGGCACAACCCAATAAGCTAACCAAGGACGTCCCATGTGAATGATTGGGAACAAACCTGCTTGAATTACCGAGAAGATAGTCATCGCCTCAGCTGAACGGTTAATGGCCATTCTCCATCTTTGACGGAATAATAATAATACAGCAGAGATAAGTGTACCGGCGTGACCGATACCTACCCACCAAACGAAGTTGGTGATATCCCAAGCCCAACCAACGGTTTTATTTAATCCCCATGTACCGATTCCTGTAGAGATGGTGTAAATGATACAACCAATCCCCCAAAGGAAAGCGGCTAATGCGATAGAAAATACAGTCCACCACTGTTTATTGGCTCTTCCTTCCACCGGAGCGGCTACATCTACAGTTACATCGTGATAAGTTTTATCACCTATAACTAAAGGTTTTCTAATGGGTGCTTCGTAATGAGACGACATAATCCTTTATATTGTTTCTTAATTAATTACTTATTGATACTAGGTATTTCTAACTTTTACGTGGTAGAAAACATTTGGTTTAGTTCCAACACTTTCTAACAAATGGTACATTCTCTTGTCTTCGGCTAGTTTAGCAACTTTACTTTCTTTATTGTTCACATCACCAAATACCATGGCACCTGTAGTACAAGCAGAAGAACAAGCGGTTTGGAATTCATCCACAGCAACCTCTCTACCTTCACGCTTAGCAGTTAAAATGGTCAACTGTGTTTTTTGGATACACATTGAACATTTTTCCATAACTCCACGAGAACGAACGTTTACATCAGGGTTTACTACCATACGACCTAAGTCATCATTCATATGGAAATCAAACTCATTGTTTTTGCTGTATAAGAACCAGTTGAAACGACGTACTTTGTACGGACAGTTGTTAGCACAGTAACGAGTACCAACACAACGGTTATAAGCCATTTGGTTTTGACCTTGACGACCGTGAGAAGTAGCAGCCACAGGACATACTGTTTCACATGGTGCGTGGTTACAGTGTTGACACATTACCGGTTGGAACACCACTTGTGGGTTGTCGCTTGGATTTTCCATTTGACCGAATCCACCCAATGAACCTTTTTCTCCGAATAAACCGTCGAACTCTTCTTTTTTCTTGTTATCACCTTCGAAAGTCTCTTCTGAAGAGTAGTATCTGTCGATACGCAACCAGTGCATATCACGACTTCTTCTAACTTCAGATTTACCAACAACAGGTACGTTGTTTTCAGCATGACAAGCAATCACACAAGCACCACAACCGGTACAAGCGTTCAAATCGATTGACAAGTTAAAGTGATGTCCTACTGAACGATCAAACGATTCCCATAAGTCTACAGAAGTTGCAGCAACTTCTTTGTGATCTAAAGAAACCATTGGAGTAGGATTCCAAACTTCCGGTTCATCAAATTTAGCCGTGAAAACAGTTAAGGTAGTTTCTTTGATAATATCACCTCTACCCATTAAAGTTTTTTGTGATTGAACACATGCAAACTCATGAGTACCATCAGCTTTGTCAACTGAAGCGGATTGAACATTATCAAAATTGTTATATAAAGCGTAGGCGTTAACACCTACTTGCATTTCTTCTTTTAAAGCCGCTGTTTTACCATACCCTAAAGCCAAACCGATAGTCCCAACGGCTTGTCCAGGTTGTACAATTACCGGGACAGTGATTGAAGTAGCTCCCACTTTTACAGTAGCATAACTTCCGTCTAAACCACCATTGGCAACGATTTCATTTTTCAAGCCTAACTTCTCAGCATCCGCTTTTGACACTGTTAAGTAGTTATCCCAAGAAACTCTCGTAATTGGATCTGGAAACTCTTGTAACCATGGGTTGTTAGCTTGTTGACCGTCACCCATACCCGTTTTAGTATACAATACCAACTCGAAATTAGCTAACGGTTTTGATTGCGCTAAAGCTGAAGCAGCTGCACTGAAATCAGCAGAACCTGCTGAAGCAGCAGAAGCTACACCGGCTACTACACCATCGTGAACTGCTTTATTCCAAGTTAAACCATTCAAGTAAGCACCTGAATTGGCTTTGATATAATCGTAATAAGAAGCAGCGTTACCTGTCCAAGACAACAATCCTTCTTGGAATTGTTTAGAACTGAATAACGGACGAATGGTTGGCTGAACAATAGAATAAGTACCTTTGGTCAGCATTAAATCGTTCCAAGACTCTAAGTAATGAGGCGCAGGAACAGCTATGTTAGTTACAGAAGCTGTTTCATCTTCTTTCAAAGAAAAAGCTACTGATAATTTTACTTTTTTCAACCCTTGAGCAAACGCTTTACCGTTAGCCAAAGTGTAAACCGGATTAACACCACTCATAATAAGCGTGTGTACACTACCCGCATTAATATCTGCTAACAATTGAGTTACTTTAGCATCAGAACCTTTTCTGATTTGACGCGTTCCCACTGTAGAGAATGCCTCACTTGCCAGAGCTTGGTTGATCGCTAATACCAATAATTGAGCATTTTTATCTTGAATTCCAGACACTAAAAGACCTTTAGCTCCGGCAGCTTTTAATTGTTGAGCGGCTTTAACCACTACATCTTCATTAGCTAGCTTTCCTACAGATACAGCTGAACCAGTAATTATACTGTAGATTTTAACCAAAGCTAATTTTTGATCGGCAACTTTCATCGGCACTCTCTTATCTGCAGCCGCACCTGACAAGGTCATATTGGCTTCAAATTGGTAGTGCTTAGACATTTTGCCTTTTTGCGGAATTCTGCCTTGAGCATATCCTGAATCGTATCCGCCACCTTGCCAATCACCTAAGAAATCAGCTCCGACAGACACTATAGTGTTGGCTTTTGAAAAATCATAATCAACCAAAGCTCTTTCTCCGTAAACTGCTTCAAAAGCATCTAAAGCTGCTGATTCAGATACAGCATCATACACTACATGCTTAGCATTTGGATTTTGAGCGATAAAATCAGCAATCAACTTTTCAGTTGAAGGACTAGCTAAAGTATTGGTTAACAAAACCACTTGTCCGCCTTTTGCTTTGGCATCAGCCAAACTGGCTTTGATTTTCATGTCAGCAGCAGCCCAAGTAGCATCTTTCTGATCTACTTTGGTTACTTTTAGACGAGTATTATCGTACAATGACAAAACCGAAGCATGAACTCTGGCATTGGCAGTGAACTTAGCACCGGCTATGGTATTGTTTTCAATTTTAATCGGACGACCTTCACGTGACTTTACCAATAGATTGGCAAAATCAAAACCATCAAACATTGAAGTCGCAAAGTAATCTGCCACTCCCGGAATAATTTGTTCCGGCTGTAAAACGTAAGGAATTGATTTGTGCACAGGACCTTCACAAGCTGCTAAAGTAGCCGCTGCTGTACTGAATCCAACGTATTTCAAGAAATCACGACGAGTTGTTGAAGAAGAAGATAAGGATTCTTTATCAGACAAAAACTCATCCGTTGGGATTGGTTCTGAGAATTCATTATTTCTAAGCGTCTCAACAATAGAACTATTTTCGTTTAGTTCCTCAACACTTTTCCAGTATTTTTTGTTCGATGACATCGTATATAAATATTAGCTTCTTAATAATTTGATTAATAGTGGCACTTACCACATTCTAAACCTCCCATTTGTGCTGCAGTCAATTTGTCTACACCATATTTCTTGGAAAGTTCTTCGTGAATTTTTGTATAGTAGGCATTACCTTCCATTTTCACATCAGTTTCACGGTGACACTTGATACACCAACCCATGGTTAATGGCGCAAATTGTTTTTGGATTTCATATTCCTGAACCGGACCGTGACATTTTTGACATTCAATTCCGGCCACCGTTACGTGCTGAGAGTGGTTGAAGTAAGCAAAATCAGGCAAGTTGTGAATACGAACCCATTTAACCGGCTTGGTTTTACCAGTATATTTTTGAGTGGCTTTATCCCAACCCACTGCATCGTATAATTTTTGAATCTCACCATCATAGAATGCTTTGCTGTATTCCGGAGTTGCTGTAGTATCTGCTACTTCAGCGATGTTTTTGTGACAGTTCATACAAACATTCAACGAAGGAATCCCTGCGTTTTTACTAACTCTAGCTGCAGAGTGACAGTATTTACAATCAATCCCATTGCTACCGGCGTGGATTCTGTGTGAATAGTGGATTGGTTGAATTGGAGCATAATCCTGATCAACACCCACTTGCATCATCCATCCGTAAACGAAGTAGCCACTTGACAACAATAAGAAGATAGAAGCCACCAATACCAAGAACTGGTTTTTAGCAAAAGCTTGCCATAATGAAACTCCTTGTTTAGCAGGCACTTCAATATTGTTAGACTTAGCAACTTTGGTAAGCACATTGTTTACAAAGAACAACATAACTACCAACATCAACATCACCAATGCCAAAGCACCTAAGATAACGTCGTTTGAAATTCCGCCTTGGTCAGCATCAGCTCCCTTACCAGGCAATGCAGCTACTGCAGCAGCAGGCTCCGCTTTTTTCTCGTCAGTATAAGCTATGATGTTGTCAATATCTGTTGTTGACAATTGTGGAAAAGCAGTCATCACTGACTTGTTAAACTCTTCAAAAATCTTGATAGCCTTAGCATCTCCGGATTTGATAAGAGCAGAACTGTTGTTTACCCATTTGTAAATCCACTCCTTGTCATACTTTGCAGAAACACCTCTTAAAGCAGGCCCTGTCATCTTTTTGTCAAGATTGTGACAAGCTGCACAGTTGGCGTTGAACAATGCTTTTCCGGCTACAGGATCTCCACCGGTCGCAGCTGCAGGAGCAGCAGAAGCAGCAGCTGGATCAGCAGCGGCCGCAGGAGGAGTTTCTTGTGAAAATGAGGTGAAGGAGAACGTTAGCATTAAAGCTAAACTAAAGACTATTTTCCTTGAAATCGAATTATGGTTACCCATTTTTTTCATATAATAAATGATTATCGACTAATGTTGGCATGATTCTTTCTGAAGGTTTTTCAGTGAAAAAATCGACGCTTTCTTTAAAACTTGCACAAAAATACGACTTATGAACTATTCTCAAAACCTTAAATATATCATAAATATCAATTTATATTAATTCTAAATAACAAATCGTCTTTTGTTTAATTTATTAAGTTTTACATTTGTATAAAAATCAAATCATTATGAAATTTTTAACCAAAACAAATGCCGCTTTTTGCTGCGCAATCGTTTTCTTTATTTGCCAAAAAACCTACTCTCAGGATGGAAAAGTAACCGTTGATCAGGATGTTAAATTTGAACAATTGCTAAATGAGAAAAGAAAAATTAACAGTTCAATTACTATTAATGACCGCTATAAAATTCAGATATTCAATGGTGATACTGAAAACTCCAAAAAAACATTAATCGACTTCAAAAAAGAATTTAAAAATTTAGACGCCACCATAGTATTCAGCACTCCTTTGTATAAAGTTTGGGTAGGCAATTTTAAAACCCGAATTGAAGCTGAAAAGAATTTACAATTACTAAAGAAAAGATATCCAACTGCCTTTTTAATCAAACCAAACAAATAAAAAAAAGCCCCGAAATTCGGGGCTTTTTTTGAAGTATTATTTCAACTTTTTCTTCACTTCCACTTCTTGGAAAGCTTCAATGGTATCGTATTCACGAATATCGTTGTAATTCTTAATTTGCATACCGCAATCGTATCCTTTAGAAACCTCTTTTACATCATCTTTAAAACGTTTTAAGGTAGCCAATTCTCCAGTGTAAATGACCACACCTTCGCGGATCAAGCGGATTTTAGAGTTGCGGAAGATTTTACCATCTGTAACCATACATCCGGCAATAGTTCCCACTTTAGAAACTTTAAACAACTCACGGATTTCTGCAGTACCGGTAATTTCTTCTTTCATCTCCGGCGACAACATACCTTCCATCGCATCTTTTAAGTCGTCGATAGCGTCGTAAATGATAGAATAGTTTCTGATATCGATTTCTTCTTTATCTGCCAATTGCTTAGCATTTCCGGAAGGACGAACGTTAAATCCGATAATGATCGCATCGGAAGCCGAAGCCAACAATACATCAGACTCAGTAATCGCACCAACACCTTTATGGATGATTCGGATTTGAATTTCTTCAGTAGATAATTTCGAGAAGGAATCAGACAACGCTTCTACCGAACCGTCAACATCTCCTTTTAAGATGATATTCAATTCTTTGAACTGTCCTAAAGCGATACGACGACCAATCTCTGCCAAAGTAATGTGCTTTTGCGTACGAACCGATTGCTCACGCAATAATTGGGTACGTTTGGCTGCGATTTGTTTGGCTTCTCTTTCATCTTCAAACACGTTGAATTTGTCACCGGCTGTTGGCGCACCATCCAATCCTAAAACAGAAATTGGTGTTGATGGTCCGGCCACTAAAATATTGTGTCCTCTTTCATCGTGCATGGCTTTTACCTTACCATGATTTTTACCGGCCAGTACATAATCGCCTACCTTTAAGGTTCCGGCTTGCACTAATACAGTAGACACGTAACCGCGTCCTTTATCTAAGAAAGCTTCTACTACTGTACCTACAGCAGGTTTGTTTGGATTCGCTTTCAAATCCAACAATTCAGCTTCTAACAATACTTTTTCCAATAAATCTTTAACCCCCGTTCCGGCTTTAGCCGAGATGTCGTGTGATTGGTATTTTCCACCCCAGTCTTCAACCAACAAATTCATTCCTGCCAATTGCTCTTTAATCTTTTCAGGATTAGCAGCCGGTTTGTCCACTTTATTGATAGCGAAAATCATAGGAACGCCTGCCGCCTGAGCGTGACTGATGGCTTCTTTGGTTTGAGGCATGATATCGTCGTCCGCTGCAATTACAATGATGGCAATATCGGTAACTTGAGCACCACGAGCACGCATAGCGGTAAACGCTTCGTGACCCGGTGTATCTAAGAAAGTAATTTTTTGACCGTTCTCTAATACCACTCCGTAAGCACCGATGTGCTGTGTAATACCTCCGGACTCACCGGCAATTACGTTGGTTTTACGGATGTAATCCAATAACGAAGTTTTACCGTGATCTACGTGACCCATCACAGTTACGATAGGGGCGCGATGTACTAAATCTTCCGGTTTATCTTCGATTACCTCTAAATTTTCCTCGATATCAGTAGTGATAAACTCTACTTGATAACCAAACTCATCGGCCACAATAGAAAGGGTTTCAGCATCCAATCTTTGGTTCATGGTTACCATGATTCCCAAGGTCATACACGTTCCGATTACTTTAGTAATAGGCACATCCATCATGGTTGCAATTTCACCTACGGTAACAAACTCGGTTACTTTCAGGATTTTGCTTCCTTCTTCCATCGCTTGCATCTCATCTTCTGAACGTTGACGGTGCGTATCACGCTTGTCTCTACGGTATTTGGCCGCTTTGGATTTATTCCCTTTTCCTTGTAAACGCTCTAACGTTTCCTTGATTTGGTTTTTAACTTCTTCTTCTGTCGGCTCTACTTTTTGAACAATGGCCGGACGGTTTCCTTTTTGGAAGCCCGGTTTGTTGCCAAATTTAGCAGGTCCGCCTTGTGCGTTATTGCCTCCGGTAATGGCTGGTTTGTCACCTGGTTTCGGGGCAATTCTTTTGCGTTTATTCTTGTTGGCATTCTGACTTGCATTGGCATTTTGTCCGTTAGCAGCAGCCGGTTTACCATTGTCTTTCTTGAATTCTTCTTTTTTCTTTTTCGGCTTGTTAAATTGAGACAAATCGATCACTTGACCGGTCAAAGTAGCACCGGACAATTTTTGGTATTGCGTCGTAATAGTCTCGTCTGCAGTAGTGTCCGCCGGTTTTGATTCGGCTTCTTTAACTACTTCTTTTTTAGGCTCGGCTACCGGCGCAGGAGCTTCACTTTTCGCCACAACAGGCTCTGATTTTTCTGCTGAAATTTTCGGGACTTCTGAAGGAGCAACTGCAGCCTTAGGCTCTAAATCGATTTTTCCGACTTGCTTAGGACCGCTGATTACAGCTTTGGCCTTGATTAACTCCAAACGTTGGCGTTCCTCTTCTTGTTTGCGTTTGTCTTCAATTTCTTTTTCTCTTTCCAAACGAAGGGCTTCTTTTTCCTTTCTGATTTCTTCGCTTATTCCTTTTGAAGCTTCTTTGTTGCCTTTGTCGCCGGCAAATTGACCACAAAGAATATTGTATACATCATCGGAAATTTTTGTGTTAGGACTCGCTTCAATAGCAATTCCTTTATCCTTAAGATAATCCACAGCTCTTTCCAAAGAAATATTTAATTCCCTTAAAACTTTATTAATTCTAATATTTCCTTCAGACATAAAATCTAATTAATGTTAACTTATTGTTGTGTTGGCGAAAGCTTAGTCTTCAAACTCTTCTTTCAATATTTTGATTACCTCTAAGATAGTTTCTTCTTCCAAATCAGTTCTTCTTACCAAATCGGCTACATCTTGGTTCAGGATGCTGCGAGCGGTATCTAAACCGATTTTAGCAAACTCGTCGATTACCCAACCGTCGATTTCGTCTGAGAACTCTGTTAATTCAACGTCATCTTCTTCAATGGCGCTGCCTTCACGGATTACATCTAACTCATAACCAGTTAATAATCCGGCCAATTTGATGTTATGACCACCACGACCGATGGCTTTGGAAACTTCTTCTAATTTTAAAAATACTTCGGCCCTTTTTTTCTCTTCGTCGATTTTAACAGAAGATACTTTAGCCGGACTTAAAGCTCTGGTGATGTACAACGGCAAGTTGCTGGTAAAGTTGATTACATCAATGTTTTCGTTGCCCAACTCACGAACAATACCGTGAATACGTGAACCTTTCATTCCCACACAAGCACCCACCGGATCAATTCTGTCATCATAAGAATCTACAGCTACTTTTGCTTTTTCACCCGGAATTCTCACTACCTTTTTAATCATAATCAAACCGTCAAATACTTCCGGAATTTCTTGTTCAAATAGTTTTTCTAAGAATTTATCGGCCGTTCTCGACATGATGATTTGCGGCTTGTTGCCTTTCAACTCAACACTTTCAATGATTCCGCGCACGTTATCTCCTTTGCGGAAAAAGTCGGACGGAATTTGTTTTTCCTTCGGCAATACAATTTCGTTGCCTTCATCATCCACCAAAATTACAACTCTTGGACGAACATGGTGTACTTCGGCAGTATAAATTTCACCTATTAAATCTTTGAATTGCTTGTAAAGATTGGTGTTATCGTGTTCATGAATCTTAGAAATCAGGTTTTGACGCAATGCCAAAATAGCTCTTCTTCCTAAATCGATTAATTTTACTTCTTCTGATACATCTTCACCAACCTCAAAATCAGGCTCGATTTTTCTCGCTTCGGACAAAGCAATCTCTTGGTTTTCGTCTTCCACTTCTCCATCAGCTACTACCACGCGATTTCTCCAAATCTCCATATCTCCTTTGTCAGGATTGATAATGATATCAAAGTTATCATCAGAACCGTATTTCTTTTTTAATGCGTTTCTAAATACATCTTCCAAAATCGCCATAAGCGTTACTCGATCAATAAGTTTATCGTCTTTAAACTCTGAAAATGATTCGATTAATGCAATATTTTCCATGCCTGTTTTAATTAAAATATTATTGTAACAATTGCTTCTTTTATTTCTGAATAAGGAATTTCACGTTGGTGTGTTACCGTTTCTTTTCCTTTTCCTATTTTTTTTGGTTCTCTCGCTGTCCAAGTCAGCGTAATTTTATCATCATCAGCCGCTTCTAACTTGGCTTCGATGGTTTCCGATGTGGTGGTTTTAACCTTTAGGTTTCGACCAATATTTTTCTTGTACTGTCTTACCAGTTTTAGGGGCGACGAAACGCCTGCAGAAGCCACTTCCAATGAGAAATCTTGTTCTTCGCGATCCAAGTTGTTTTCTATAGTACGACTTACATCTATACAATCCTGCAAAGTTATGCCATTATCGCCATCCAAAGTTACGGTAATTTTATAACTCTCTGAAATACTTAAATCTACCAAAAACAAGGAGGAATTGTTTTCCAATTCTTCCGCTATTAAATTTGAAACTTTGTCTTTAAATATCATTGTTGTATAAAAAGAGGGAAGCACTGCTTCCCTCATTATTTAATTTGTATGGTAAATAACGGTGCAAATATAGTTATTTTTTTATAAATTAAAAA
Organism: Flavobacterium sp. FEMGT703F; assembly: GCA_002786385.1. Classification (GTDB taxonomy): domain Bacteria; phylum Bacteroidota; class Bacteroidia; order Flavobacteriales; family Flavobacteriaceae; genus Flavobacterium; species Flavobacterium cheonhonense. The sequence continues at coordinate 318,632 of PGCN01000025.1, read as the reverse complement.
TTCCTTGCCAAATCAAAAAAATTGAATACCTTTATTGTGTTAAAATATCCTATCCAAAAATTACGTTTTTATATTATGAAAAAAATCTTAGTCCCAACAGACTTCTCTGAACATGCCAAATATGCCTTGAAAGTTGCGGCGCAAATTGCCAGAAAAAACAACGGCGAAATTTTTTTACTTCACATGTTAGAATTGCCTAGCGAAGCTGGCGATGCTATTGGTAGCGGTCATGAATTGCCTGAAATCATGCTTTTCAAAAATGCTGCGATCAATCGTTTAGAAGACTTAATGGACGACCCGAGTTTAGAAGGTGTAAAAGTTTCTGAAATCATTCAGTTTGAATTGGCTTTCGACGGAATTATGAATATCAGCAAGAAAAATGAAGTTGACTTAATCGTTATGGGTTCACATGGCGCGAGCGGCTTCAAAGAAATGTTTATTGGTTCTAATGCCGAGAAAGTGGTGCGCAACTCTGAAATCCCTGTACTAATCATCAAAAAAGAAGCCGGAGATTTCGAAGTGAAAAAATTCGTTTTCGCTTCTGATTTTGCCGACGAAATCAAAAAGCCTTTTGCTAAAGTAGTAGAATTTGCTAATAAATTTGACGCCGAATTACATTTGGTTATGATCAATACACCAAGCAGCTTTAAACCAACTCACATTGCTAACGAAATCATGAGTTCTTTTATTGCAGGTTTCAACATCAACAAATTAGCTACCCACATTTACAACGATGTAAATGTAGAAAGCGGCGTCTTAAATTTCACCAACAGTATTGATGCTGATTTAATCGGCATGAGCACTCACGGAAGAAAAGGCTTAGCACACTTCTTTAACGGCAGTATCAGTGAAGACTTAGTAAACCATGCTGTTAAACCGGTTGTTACTTTTAAAATTTAATTTTGAAGATACAAAATCAAAAAGCCGCTTAACAGCGGCTTTTTTTATGAATGGAATAAAAACAAAAAATCCCGCTTGAGGCGGGATTTATCGTTGGTCTACTAGGACTCGAACCTAGAAAGACGGCACCAAAAACCGTAGTGTTACCATTACACCATAGACCAATTGGCTTATTGCGAGTGCAAATTTATAACAAATTTTATTTTACACAAACAATTATCTAAAAAAATTAGGTGTTTTTTGTTTTGCTTTCTTCGTCAAACCCATAATAAACTTGAAATTAATCCGTTAACTGTTTTATAAATTTTTATTAAAGCGGGTTAAATCACGTTAAAAAAAATAGTTTCTTTGTAAGCGTAAAAATAAACCTATCTCATATCCTATTTCTATGATGAATTTTAACTTCAACAAGTGGAATACCCTTTTAGGATGGACAGCCTTTGTCATCGCCTTAATCACTTATTCATTAACTGTTGAACCCACCATGAGTTTTTGGGATTGTGGCGAATACATTTCCACAGCAGCCAAATTGGAAGTAGGACATCCTCCCGGAGCACCTTTGTTCCAAATTATAGGTGCGTTTTTCTCAATGTTCGCCTTCAGCAAAGAAAACATTGCCTTGATGGTCAACATGACCTCGGTATTTTCGAGTGCCTTTACCATATTGTTTATGTTTTGGTCATCTTCTATATTATTGAGAAAGATAGTATCATCCTACACCGAATTCGACAAAAACAAAGCCATTGTAGTATTGGGAAGTTCTATGGTAGGTTCGCTTGCCTTTACTTTTTCTGATAGTTTTTGGGCCAGCGCCGTTGAAGCTGAAGTATATGCGATGGCTTCCTTGTTCATTGCCTTATTGTTTTGGTTGGCTTTGCGCTGGGAAGAAGACATGCATACGCCTCGAGGAAATCGTTGGTTGTTGCTGATTTCATTGCTAATCGGTCTTTCTTTTGGAGTGCACTTTATGGCATTATTAACCATCCCTTCAATCGGATTCTTATATTACTTTAAAAATTACAAAAAAATAACCCTGCTGAGTTTCGTCGTAGCCAATGTTATCATTGTAGCCGTCTTGTTATTCATTTTCAAACTTTTGCTTCCTTACACCTTGGCTTTCTTTGGTAAGATGGAAATTTTCATGGTTAACAGCATTGGTTTGCCTTTTAATTCCGGTACCATCATAGCCGCGCTGTTGGTGATTGCCTTTTTCTATTTCGGATTGAAGTACACCCGTGAAAAAGGACATCCTTTTTACAATACGGCATTGCTTTGTATACTGTTTGTATTAATCGGTTTCTCAACTTGGATGATGTTACCGATCCGTGCCAACGCTAATGTGGTCATCAACGAAAACAAACCTTCGGATGCTGCAGAGGTATTAGCCTACTACAACCGTGAGCAATACGGAGTGAATCCTTTATTCTACGGCCCGCAATACACCGATACTTTTGCCGGATTGGATGAAGACCAACCCTATTTAGACAAAGCACCTAACTACGAAAGAGATTATAAAACCGGTAAATATGTAATCGTAAACAACTACAAAAACGCCGAACAAAACACCGACGACAACCACAAAGCAATCTTGCCTCGTATGTGGAGCACGGATCATATCGAAAACTATATCCAATTCACAGGACCACCAAAATTCACTTTAAACCACAACTACCCTTACGAGGAAGATTTGGCGCAATACGGCGTAAATTTAGACAGCTTAAGCGATGAACAAATAATGCAAGCCGTAGGTCAGTTGAAAGATGAAATGCAAAAAAATATTAACGATTTTAAAACGGCTTATGCCCAAAAACAAATCGACAATGAAGACTATGTAAATTTCCTGAAAAAATACAGCGACTATTTGGTTGTAGAAAAACCGTCAACAGCTGATAACTTATTGTTCATGGGCGAATACCAATTCGGCTATATGTACGGTCGCTATTTGTTATGGAATTTCGTAGGAAGACAAAACGACATCCAAGGAAAATACGACAACTTAGATGGTAATTGGATCAGCGGCATCAAGTTTGTCGATGAAATTCACTTAGGAAAAGGCTCTCAGGAAAATCTTCCGAATGATGCCATCAACAACAAAGGTAGAAACGTATATTACTTCTTACCTTTCATCTTAGGATTAATTGGTTTAATGTACCATGCGCAAAGAGACCTTAAAAGTTTCTACGTGTTATTGGTTTTATTCCTTTTCACCAGCATAGCTCTAAAAGTTTTCCTTAACGAAAGACCTTTCGAACCGAGAGAACGCGATTACGCTTTGGTAGGTTCGTTCTATGTATTTGCGATTTGGCTGGGCTTTGGTGTATATGCAATTTACGAAATTGTCACCGATTATATCAAATCGAAATTAGTCGGACCAATTGTCATCGCCGCTTCACTTTTAGCCGCTCCGGTGCTAATGGCAAGTCAAAATTGGGACGATCACGACCGCTCCAACCGATACACCGCCATCGCCATGGCCAAAAACTATCTCAACTCTTGTGATCCGAATGCAATATTGTTTACCATTGGAGATAACGACACCTTCCCGCTTTGGTATGCCCAAGAAATTGAAGGTATCCGAACCGACATCAAAATTGTAAACACCAGTTTATTCATGACGGATTGGTACATAGACCAAATGAAATTCAAAACTTACGAGGCAGAAGGTTTGCCCATTTCATTTGATCACAGCGAGTATGTTGGTGACAAGTTAGACTATGTTGCCCATATCCCGAAAACCGATGCGCGTTGGGATGTGAAGGACTTAATCAAGTTCATCAAAAATCCGCAATCAACTATTGATTTACAAAACGGACAAACCATTCATTTTTATCCGACCAATAAAATCAGAATTCCGGTAGACAAAAATACAATTATCAAAAACAAAGTGGTTAATCCGGCCTTGAACGATTCTATTGTTCCTTTCATTGATTTAGACATCAAAGGAAGTGCGCTATATAAAAACCGATTAATGATGTTGGACATTTTGGCCAATAACAATTGGAAAAGACCGGTGTATTTTACCGGCGGTAGTTTTGGTGACGACGACTATTTGTGGATGAAAGATTACCTGCAACTCGATGGCTTGGTTTACAAGTTAGTTCCGATTAAAACGCCTATCGACAAAGAAAACCCATACGACATGGGGCAAATTGACAGCGATAAAATGTACAATTTGGTAACCCAATGGCAATGGGGCAACGGCGAATTGACTTCGATTTACCACGATCCTGAAACCCGTAAGAACAGTATTTCGTACCGAACCAATATGGCGCGTTTAACCCAACAGCTAATCAATGAGGGAAAAACAGACAAAGCCAAAAAAATTATCGAATTGGCGATGACTAAAATGCCAATGGATTACTACGGCTATTACACCATGTTGGAGCCCTTTGCCGCTGCTTATTACGAAGTAGGCGAAAAAGCCAAAGCGCGAGAATTGTTGGATAAATTAACCAACAAATACAAACAAAACCTAACGTATTATGCCGGTATTCAACCGTCCATTCAAAACGGAATTGCCACCGATATCGTCACTGATATTGAACGCTACAGAAGTTTGTTGTTGGTAATGAAAAACCGTAACGATTTGGAATACTACAACAAAAACAAACCGGTATTTAACTCTTTTGTACAACGCTTTACCCGTTTCGGAAGAGATTTGGAATAATCTACTTATTAATTTCTAAAAAAGTGCCGATAAGAATCAATCCTATCGGCACTTTTTTTACTTTTATGGTATGAGTTTATGGGTTAAGACAAATCGGTTTATCAAAACAATATTCCCGAAATATGTTTGGGACATTCCGAACAATGAAAAAAAAGTATACCTCACTTTTGACGACGGACCAATTCCGGAAATAACCGAATGGGTTTTAGACCAATTAACCCAATACGATGCTAAGGCTACTTTCTTTTGCATAGGCGATAACATTCGGAAACATCCTCACATTTTTAATAAGATAATCGAAAACAATCACAGCATCGGAAACCATACTTTCAACCACTTAAAAGGCTGGGAAACTACTTTGGAACGATATCTCGAAAACACGGAAAAATGTGCCGAGATTATGGTGAATTTCAAACTCCAAACTACCAATCCTAAACTATTTCGCCCACCTTATGGGAAAATCAAGCCTTCGCAAGCCAAAGCCTTACGTAAAGCGGGCTATACAATTGTTATGTGGGATGTGATTAGCATGGACTTCGACGCCAATGTCAGTCAGGAGGAATGCTTACAAAACGTAATAAGCCATATCGAAAGCGGAAGTATTATCGTATTTCACGACAGCAGTAAAGCCTGGCAAAACTTACAATATGTATTGCCTAAAACTTTAGAATTCCTAAAGAGAAATGAATTTGTTTGTGAAAAGATGGACTAAAGTTGCTCTTGTACTAAAGCGATAATGGTATTGGCATCTAATTCCCCCGATTGTCTCCAAACCATTTGACCGTCTTTGTAAATCATCAAGGTTGGCAATCCTTTAATGCGCAATGCCTCGGCCAACTCCTGATTTTTATCTACATCAATTTTGATCACTTTTGCCTTGTCACCAAGCGCTGCAGCTACATCTCTGATTACAGGATGCATGGACACTGAAGATTCGTTCCATTCTGTGTAAAAATCAATTAACACAGGCACTTGAGCGTTGATTAATTCTCCAAATTTTGACATAAAACCAAAATATTTTTGTTTCTTTTACCTTGGAAAAAGAACTATTAAACCACAAATGTAGCATTTTTAACTAATTATGCTACTTTTTCCCCTTTTTTTAGTTCAAAAACCGTGATTTCAGGCCAAATACCAACACGACCGGGATAAGCATGAAACCCAAAGCCACGATTTACATAAATATAACGCCCTACATTTTCATACAAACCTGCCCATTGCTTATAAACGTATTGCACCGGACTCCATTGAATGATACCGGGAATTTCAATCCCAAACTGCAAACCGTGTGTATGACCGGAAAGCGTTAATTGGTAATGCTTTTCATCGTGTTTCACTTCATACTCCCAGTGGCTCGGATCGTGACTCATCAAAATCTTAAAATCATCTTTGGTCAAGCCTTCAGATGCTTTTTTCAAATCACCGGCTTGTTTGAAATTCTTACCCCAATTTTCAACACCGACCAACGCCAATTCGCTGTTTCCTTTTTTGATTTTAGTATGTTCATTCAACAACAGGTTAAACCCAATCTGACGGTGTAAATCTTTAATATCTTCAAAATTTTGACGTTTCACGGCATCACTCGGCCATTCAATGTACTCACCGTAATCGTGATTCCCTAAAACCGAAAACTTCCCAAATGCATGAGGCTGAATGCGATTAAAAATGTCAATCCAAGGATGCATTTCTGTAGCATGCGTATTGACTATATCTCCGGTAAACAAAATCATATCGGCATTTTGATCGTTGATCATGTCGATGGCATAATTGATTTTTTCAGGATCATCAAAACTACCGCTATGGACGTCAGAAATTTGCGTGATGGTAAAACCATCAAAATCTTCAGGTAAATCGGGAAAGAAAAGGGTTTGCTTAATAACTCTGAAATTGTATTTCCCTTTGGTCATTCCGTACAAAAGCGAGGAAAAAGGAATGGCTGCCATCGCCAAAGCCACCTGGCTCACAAAACGCCTTCTTTCCGGCAAAAAACTACCGCGGTCGTTGTCTCCCAAAAAATGGGTGATCGTCCCCGAAAAAACACGGAAAACATCCTCTAACAACATGATGCTCGTTAAGATTAACTTTGGAATAAAAACCAACAACAACAACCCAAAAGTAATCAGGGTTTTGCTGTTTTGCCCAACTCTGCGGTCAAATTGTGTGAATTGATACACTATATACAAAACGGCCAATAAAGAGATGACTTGGTATGACACCAAAATCCACTTGGTTTTGGTTATGGTTTTAAGCGCCTGAAAAGCATAAACCTCAACTATGGCTACAAAAAGAAAAAAGAAAATCCAACGCAACATCTTTCGCAAATTTTAGGCAAATTAACAAAGAAAGAAAGCATTGTTATCCCCGATTTAACTATTTTTAACTAAAATATTTCTGCCTGTGAAAAGGCAAAGTTTAGTTACCTTTACGCTTTATAATTTTTTACAGCAATGTCACAACAAAAACGCCTGTTCCTACTAGACGCCTACGCCTTAATTTTTCGCGGCTATTACGCTTTTATCAAAAACCCGAGAATCAATTCTAAAGGCATGGACACCTCTGCCATTATGGGTTTTATGAATTCTTTGATGGATGTTATTAAGCGCGAAAAACCCGACCATTTGGCGGTGGCTTTTGACAAAGGCGGCAGCGATTACCGTTACGAGATGTACCAAGAGTACAAAGCGCATCGCGATGAAACTCCGGAAGCCATTAAAATTGCCGTACCATACATTCAGGAATTATTACGAGCTATGCATATTCCGATCATGGAAAAAGCAGGCTACGAAGCCGACGATTTAATCGGGACGCTAGCCAAACAGGCTGAAAAAGAAGGTTATAAAGTATTCATGGTTACTCCAGATAAGGATTTTGCCCAATTGGTTTCCGAAAATATTTTTATGTACAAACCGGCTCGTATGGGTAACGACATTGAAATTTGGGGCGTACTGGAAGTTTTAGAAAAATTTGAAATTGAAAGACCGGAACAAGTCATTGACTTTTTAGGCATGATGGGCGATTCTGCCGATAATATTCCCGGATTTCCGGGAGTTGGCGAAGTGACCGCCAAAAAATTGCTGAAGGAATTCGGCTCAATGGAAAATCTATTGGAAAACACCGATAAGCTCAAAGGCGCGCTCAAAGATAAAATCGAAAAAAACAAAGAGCTTGGTATATTGTCAAAAAAGCTAGCCCGCATTTTATTGGATTGTCCGGTAACTTTTGACGCTACCGATTTCGAATTGTCCAAACCCGATGTGGAGAAAACCGATGCGTTGTTCCAAGAACTCGAGTTCCGACAAATGAAAGCGCAGTTCGACAAACTCTTCGGTACCGGAAAAGAATACGACGAGATTGAAGCCAATGGCGATGACAACGGTGAGGCTCCAAAAATGGCCAAAAAACCCGTGGCCAAAAAATCCAACGAAGAGCAATTTGACTTATTTGGTTTTTCGGATGAAGAAACCGGCGAACCAACGCAACATGCGTATTACGCAACGCTTGAAAACACCAAGCACAACTATATGATTATTCAAGGTGATTTGGGTGTGAAATTGTTTTTGCAGAATTTAATGAACCAATCATCCGTATGTTTTGACACCGAGACTACCGGAATTGATGCTTTAAATGCCGAACTGGTAGGCATGTCATTCTCTTGGGCCAAAGGCGAAGCATTTTACGTTCCTTTCCCGGAAAATCAAGAAGAAGCCAAACTGCTGGCCGATAAATTCAAGCCGTTTTTTGAAAATGAAACCATCGAAAAAATTGGGCAAAACATGAAATACGACCTTAAAGTCTTAGCCAAATACGACATTCAAATCAAAGGACCGCTTTTCGATACGATGATTGCACATTATCTCATCAATCCGGATATGCGTCACAATATGGATGTGTTGAGCGAAACCTATTTGAAATATTCCCCTAAATCCATAGAGACACTCATTGGTAAAAAAGGTAAAAACCAATTATCGATGCGTGATGTTCCGTTAGAAGACATCAAAGAATACGCGGCTGAAGACGCCGATGTAACGCTGCAACTCAAAGAACATTTCCAACCGATATTGGAGAAAGTCGGTACCAAGAAACTATTCGATGAAATAGAAATTCCGCTCGTTCCGGTGCTCGCAGCTATGGAAGCCGAAGGCATTCGCTTAGACGTAAACTTCCTAAAAGCTATGGCGACTGATATGCAAAAAGAAATCGTCGATTTTGAACAAAAAATCTATGAAACGGCCGGTGAAAAATTCAATTTGGCTTCCCCTAAACAATTGGGCGACATACTATTTGACAAACTCAAAATCGGAGGCGCCAAACAAAAGAAAACCAAAACCGGACAATACGCTACCGGCGAAGAAGTATTAAGTTATTTGGCCAATGAACATCAAATTGTTAGGGATATTTTGGAATGGCGACAAATGGTCAAACTCCAAAGTACGTATATTGAGGCCTTGCCGAATCAAGTCGACCCGAAAACCCAGCGCGTCCACACCGATTATATGCAAACCGTAGCGGCAACAGGTCGATTGAGTTCCAACAACCCGAACTTGCAAAACATTCCGATTCGCACTGAAAGAGGCAAATTAATTCGAAAAGCCTTTATCTCCAAAGACGAAAACTACAGTTTGCTTTCGGCGGATTACTCTCAGATAGAATTGCGCATTATTGCTGCATTATCCGGAGAAGAAAACATGATCAAAGCCTTTCAAAACAACGAAGACATTCACCGAAGCACCGCCGCCAAAGTATTCAACGTAGCTTTAGAAAACGTAACTAAAGAGCAACGAAGCAATGCCAAAACGGTAAACTTCGGAATTATTTACGGGGTTTCTGCTTTTGGATTGAGTAACCAAACATCGCTTTCCCGCAGCGAAAGCGCCGCCTTAATTGAAGCCTATTACAAAACCTATCCTAAACTGAAATCTTATATGTCAGACCAAGTCGATTTTGCCCGTCAACATGGTTATGTGCAAACGGTTTTAGGTCGCCGTCGTTATTTAAAAGACATCAATTCGGCCAACGCTGTAGTACGCGGAGCTGCCGAACGCAATGCCGTTAACGCGCCTATCCAAGGAAGCGCCGCCGACATCATCAAATTGGCTATGATTAACATCCACCGAAAACTGACTTCTGAAAACTGGAAATCTAAAATGCTGTTGCAGGTTCATGACGAATTGGTGTTTGACGTTCACCATTCTGAATTGGAAAAAATCAAGCCTATGATTAAACATGAAATGGAAAATGCCTTTACGATGTCGGTTCCATTAGAAGTGGAAATGGGCGTAGGCCAAAATTGGCTGGAAGCGCATTAATCATCAACATAAACCAATGTAAACATGAAAAAATTGCTCTTATTATTTTTATTCGGATTATCATCGGTATTTGCCCAAACCGATAAATTTCAGAAAATTGACAGCTTACTAAACTTTTTATATACCAATAACAAGTTTATGGGTTCGCTTTCTATATTGGAAAAAGATAAAATTGTCTTCTCCAAAGCTTATGGCTTGGCGGAACTATCGAGTGGGAAAAAATTAAATCCGGCAACCAAACTCAAAATCGGCTCGATTACCAAAACCTTTACGGCTACAATGATTATGCAATTGGTAGATGAAAAAAAGCTATCACTTGATACCAAATTATCGCAGTTTTATCCGAAAGTGGCTAACGCCGATAAAATCACGATAGCCATGCTATTGCATCACAGAACAGGCATTCCCGATTTCCTGAACGATGATCCAACGGTAGCGCAATACATTTACATCGAAAACAAAAAAGCCGATTTGCTCAAACGCATCGAAGGCTATACCTCGGCATTTGAACCCGATTCGCAATTCAAATACAGCAATTCAAACTACAATTTGTTAGGCTATATTGTAGAAGACATCACAAAAAAATCCTATGCCGAGAATTTAAATACTCGCATTGTAAAGAAATTAGGATTAAAAAACACCTCTTTTCCCGTAAAGATTGAGCCTAGTCAAAACGAAGGCTATTCCTTTACCTTTAACGGAAACGCTTGGGAACAAACACCGGAATGGCATAACAGCTTAGCCTTTGCAGCCGGTGCCATAGCTTCAACTCCGGACGATTTGAATTTGTTTTTAAGCGGACTTTTTAACGGCAAACTCGTTTCCGCCGGTTCTTTAGACCAAATGAAAACCATTAAAGACAGCTACGGCAAAGGCTTAATTATTGCCCCTTTTGACGAGCGAAAATTCTATGGCCATACCGGCGGCATTGAAAACTTCAGAGCCGCAGCAGGATATAATATGGAAGAAAAAAACGGTTTTGCGATAGTAGTTAATGGAGACAATTTCAATCGCAATGAGATTATGATTGGCGTGCTGAGTTTCTATTACGGAAAGGATTACCAATTCCCGGATGTAAAAGGATTTGCTGTTTCAGAAACCCTTCGCGCTAAATATGTAGGCACTTACAGTTCTAAAAGTATACCCATAAAAATCACGATAGCTGAAAGTAATGGCCAATTGACTGCGCAAGCCACGGGACAAAGTGCATTTCCGCTGACAGCTACAAGTGAAACCGATTTTGTGTTTGAAACAGCCGGAATTCAAATGATTTTCAGCAATCAAAAAATGATACTAAAGCAAGGCGGAATGGAGTTTGAGTTTACTAAAGAATAAAAAAAAGCCGAAGTTATTGACTTCGGCTTTTTTACTAAAATTATAAACCAACTTATTTTACAATAACTTTTTTCCAAGCCTTATCAGTATCGTTGACCAATTCTAACAAATAAACACCTGTCGACAGACCTTTTACGGTAACTGCAGTGCTGTCGGTTTCATCAACAGTAATGGTCTTGACAAACGCCCCTGTTTGAGTATAAATATTAACCTGCGTCAACGTAGTTTTGGATTGAACGGCAAAATCTCCGGTAGTCGGATTGGGATAAATTTGAGCGGCGTTCAGCGAAAAATCTGCAACACCTAAATTAGTAAAAGGCACTGCGGTGTTCACAATTCTATTGGTTGCTCCGTGATAGGCCAAACTAAACGAAGCCGAATTTCCTTGCGCCAAAGCAATACCTATAGTCGTATCGTTATAATCGAATTTATAATCGGTAGCGTCCGGAGAATCAAATAGTCGCGTAGCCACTATGGTTCTGACGCCGGAAGTAACCGTATTCGAGCTAACGGTCCAATTGTTTTGAGCATCGGCACTTGGCGCTATACCAATTCCGTTATGTTTTGCATCTACTAAAACAGTACCGTTGTAGTATACAACATCACTATCAGCTTCCATTCCGCCAGAGAAAGAACCGAATTGAGCGGCCAACCAACGGTCAGACGGACCGATTAAAGTTAACGTAGCCGTTTGAGTAGTATTATTGAGCAAAATAGTAACATTACTATTGGAAACCGAAACGGTATTGGACACTTTGGATTGTGAAAATCCTAAAAATGGTAGTAAGAGTAAGAGTGTAATTTTTTTCATATTGGTTATTTTAACAGGTTGATTATTGCTTCATCGGCGGAAAAAACAGCATATTCAAAGGCCGTCTTTCCTTTGTTGTCCTTCAAATCCTTATTGGCATGGTGCACCAACAACAATTGTATGATTTCTTTATTTTTAAATTGAACCGCATACATGAGTGCTGTTGTGCCTTGGTTGTCGGTTATGTTTAAATCGGCTTTGTTAGTTATTAAAAGTTGTGCAATTTCATTATTGCCTTTCACTATGCAAGCCATCAAGGCCGAACCCATATCGCTTTTAGCATTGATATCTACACCTTGAGCAATTATAAATTTGGCTACTTCATTATTCCCCCGGTAACAAGCTAAGATTAACGGAGAAAATCCATTTTCGTTAATTACGTTAAAAGCTTTGGGATTCGTTTTCACAATAGCTTCGGCTTGGCTGACAGTGCCTTTGCGAGCGACTTCAAATACATCCGTAACTTGTTGCCCGGCGGACAAAATTGGCATACTAATGACCAAAATCAAAAAAAATAATTTTATAAATCTCATAAAAACACCCCATTAACCATTTAAAGATACTAAAATCAAGAATAGGTTGCGCCGGGATACTGTAATATTTTCCTGCTCAATCAACAAAGTATTTCCAACTTTCTCATTAATAAACCAAGCATTCCAACATTTTAGCTAATTTTGTGGTGCTGGAAAAAGAAAATTGTGATGTTACAAAATCAAGTTGAAACCATACTGCCAACCGATTGGGGAAATTTTAAAATCATCGCCTACTCTGAGGACGAAAACGATTGGATGCCGCACATCGTTTTGATACATGAAAAAACCAATTTCGACGCCACTATCCCAATTCGTTTCCACTCAGAATGCTTAACGGGCGATATTTTTCACTCTAAAAAGTGCGAGTGTGGCAAACAACTTCACAGCGCCATGGCGTATTTTGAAGAAAAAGGTGGCATCTTGATTTACTTGCGACAAGAAGGTAGAAATATCGGCATCATTAACAAACTCAAAGCATACAAACTTCAAGAAGAAGGTAAAGATACCGTAGAAGCCAATTTAGAGTTAGGCTTACCCGCTGATTCCCGATCGTTTGAAGACGCCTTAGCCATTTTATCTGACTTGAAAGTGAAGTCGGTTTATTTACTAACCAACAATCCTGAGAAAATAGCTGTTTTTGACAACTCGCCTATTGTTTTAAAAGGCCGAATTCCCATTGAAATTAAAGCATCTGAGGAAAGCAAAAAATACCTCGAAACCAAAAAGTCGTTTTTCAAACACTTCTTGGATTTATAGGAACTCTGCAATGTTCTTAAACCAACTGGAATTAGATTATTTTCGGGTCGAATCTCTTTGACGCAATTCGGTTTTGATAGTGGTTGTAGTAAAAGTATAGGTATCGGCTTCGCTTTCCAACTTGTCTATCAAGAGCTGGGCTGCTACTTCCCCAATCTCCGGCCCGTGCTGACTCACCGTAGACAAACTTGGCGTCATACGACGCGACCAAACGCCATCGGCAAAACCAATCAGCGACAACTCTTGCGGAATTTTGTAGCCGTTTTGGATACCCAATTTCATAGCCGTCACCGAAGCGTGTTCGTCTAAAGCAAAAACGCCGTCGGGTTTATTTTTGATAAAAAAGCCACCTATTTTATCGTTGAATTCTTCATTGTTATTGGTTAGGATAACCAAATTATCATCGGCTTTCATTCCGTGATTTTCCAACGCTTTATAAAATCCTTTGGCTCTGAGTTTCCCAACACTCAAATTATCTATGGCAGAAAGCAAGGCAATTTTTTTACAGCCGGTTTTAATCAAATGTTCGGTAGCATTCACCGCCGATTCAAAATCATCCACAATTACTTTATCGCAATTGACTTCATCGGCTATACGATCAAACATTACTATAGGCGTTCCTTCATTAATGATAGAAGTAAAATGACTGTATTGTTGCAACTTTTGAGATTCTTCGGCTATAGAAAGAATAAAACCATCAATAGTACCGTTGCTCAACATTTCGAGCGCATTGATTTCTTTCTCCAAAGATTCATTGGAAATACAAGTAATCACTTTATACCCTTTTTCGTCGGCCACTTTTTCAATGCCACTGAACACCTTGGCAAAAAACGAGTTTAAGATATTAGGAATAATAACGCCAATGGTTTTGGTGCGACGGTTTTTTAGATTCAAACCAATCACATTCGGCTTGTAGTTTTTTAACTTCGCATATTCCTGAACACGTTGTTTGGTAGGCTCGCTGATTTCCGGACTTCCGTTGAGTGCTTTGGAAACGGTGGAAACAGAAACACCTAACTCTTTGGCAATTTGTTTTAAGGTGGCTTTCGACTTCATTTTTTCTGGGTTAAAGTGTAAAAATAGTAAAATTTCTGCTGCAACCTCCAACTCGGTAATGAAAGTTCAACAATAAAAAGGTAAAATCGGCACTATTACTAGACCGATTCCAAATAAAGAAACAGCTCTTAAGTCCGTTCACTGCTAGGATTTTAGGTAAAAAGCCGTAGATTAGCAAAATATTTAAAAAAGGGTATTTGCTTTTATCATATTTAATTGTACTTTTGCAACCCCTTTATTGGGGATGGAATGTTTAATTAAAATAAATTATTGTGAACACATTAAGCTACAAGACAGTTTCAGTAAACAAGGCCAATGCCGATAAGCAATGGATTGTTGTAGACGCTGAAGGTCATAACTTAGGTCGTTTAGCTTCAAAAGTAGCGATGCTTTTGAGAGGTAAATACAAACCAAGTTATACACCGCACGTTGATTGTGGAGATAACGTAATTGTTATCAACGCAGAAAAAATCAACTTGACTGGTAACAAGTTAGATGACAAAACGTACATCAGACACACAGGTTACCCAGGAGGACAAAGAAGCTTGACTGCTAAAGTAATGCAACAAAAAAACCCTGCATTATTAGTGGAAAAAGCTGTAAAAGGAATGTTACCTAAAAATAAATTAGGTGCTGAATTATTCCGCAATTTGAATGTAAATGTTGGTCCAGAGCACAAACATGCTGCTCAACAACCGAAAACCGTAAACCTTAACGACTTAAAGTAATGGGAGTTATTCACAAAATCGGTAGAAGAAAATGTGCTGTGGCACGTGTTTATGTTTCGGAAGGAACAGGAAAAATTACCGTTAACAAAAGAGAATTCAACAACTACTTCCCAACAGCTACTTTACAGTACAAAGTGTTACAGCCAATGTCTATGACAAACAACGCTGACAACTTTGACGTAAAAGTAAATGTATATGGTGGTGGTACTACAGGACAAGCAGAAGCTGTAAGAATGGCTATCGCTCGCGCAATGTGCGAAGTAGAAGCTGAAAACAGAGCTATCCTAAAACCAGAAGGATTACTAACCAGAGATCCAAGAATGGTTGAACGTAAAAAATTCGGTCAGAAAAAAGCACGTAAGAGATTCCAATTCTCTAAACGTTAATCGATTAGAAGTTTTATTCGTTCATTTAGTATTGAAATTAAAAAACAAGTTGCCGATATTCTTTTTGTTGAAAAAGGAATTAGTTTAGCATCTAAATTTTCAAGACCATCGCAAGAGCTACTTGAAAATTGCTAACCAACGGAACGTAAACTATTACACAATGGCAAACAAAATTGAAGTTAAAGAATTATTAGAAGCCGGTGTTCACTTCGGACACATGACTCGTAAATGGGATCCAAACATGGCTCCTTACATTTATATGGAGCGTAATGGTATTCACATCATTAACCTATATAAAACTGCAGCTAAAATTGAAGAAGCTAACGAAGCTTTGAAAAAAATCGCTGCTTCCGGTAGAAAAATACTTTTCGTAGCTACCAAAAAACAAGCAAAAGATATCGTATCTGAAAAAGCACTAGCATGCAACATGCCTTACATCACTGAAAGATGGCCAGGTGGTATGTTGACCAATTTCGTTACTATCCGTAAAGCCGTTAAAAAAATGGCTTCTATTGATAAAATGAAAAAAGACGGTACTTTCATGACTTTGTCTAAAAAAGAAAGATTACAAGTTGATCGTTTACGTGCTAAGTTAGAGAAGAACTTAGGTTCTATCGCTGACATGTCTAGATTACCTGCTGCCTTATTCGTAGTAGATATCAAAGCTGAACATATCGCAATAAAAGAAGCACAAAAATTAAACATTCCAGTTTTCGCAATGGTTGATACTAACTCTGATCCACGTGAAGTAGATTACGTTATCCCAGCCAATGATGATGCTTCAAAATCAATTGATAAAATTTTATCTTTAGTAACCGACGCTGTAAAAGACGGATTAGCCAACAGAACTGCTGAGGCTAATGCTGAAACTGACGCTGAAGAAACTGTAGAAGTAGCTGCAGCTCCGGCTCCGGCTGTTGAAGCAGCTCCTGAAGTAGAAGCTACAGAAACCAAAACTGAAGAGTAAAACAAAATAATTACGAATTATGAATTAAGAATTACGGATTATCATGACTCGTAATTTGAAATTTGTAATTCGTAATTTACTTTAAAAGAGTTTTCAATTTAAAAAAAACAAAAAATATTATGTCAACAATTACTGCTGCAGACGTAAATAAATTAAGACAAACTACAGGTGCCGGAATGATGGACTGTAAAAAAGCTTTAGTTGAAGCGGAAGGCGATTTCGATAAAGCGATTCAAATCCTTAGAGAAAAAGGACAAAAAGTAGCTGCTAACCGTTCTGACCGTGAGTCTTCTGAAGGAGCTGCTGTTTCTTTTATCAATGCTGACAATACTAAAGGAGCTATCCTTACCTTAAACTGCGAAACTGATTTCGTAGGTAAAAATGAAGCTTTCGTTGCTTTAGCTAAAGATCTAGTGGAAAGAGCAATCAACTTCTCTTCTTTAGAAGAATTCTTAGCTTCAGATTTCAATGGAATCACTGTAGCTGAAAAATTAATTGAGCAAACCGGTGTTATCGGTGAAAAAATCGAAATCGGTGGTTTCGAAATCTTAGAAGGCGCTTTCGTTGGCTCTTATGTTCACGTGAACAAAATTGCTGCATTAACTGCTATTTCTGCTCCAATTGCAAACGCTGATGTTTTAACCAAAGATATCTCTATGCAAGTAGCTTCTATGGGTGCTGAAACCTTATCTTATAAAGATTTTGATCCTGCTTTCGTTGCTTCTGAATTGGCTGCTCGTATTGCTGTAATCGAAAAAGAAAATGAAGAAGCAAAACGTTTAGGGAAAACTTTGAAAAACGTTCCTAAATACATCTCTTTCTCTCAATTAACGGAAGAAGTATTAAAACAAGCGGAAGAAGATGCTAAAGCGGAATTAAAAGCAGAAGGCAAACCGGAACAAATTTGGGATAAAATTATTCCTGGTAAAGTACAACGTTTTATCTCTGACAATACTACTTTAGACCAAGAAAAAGCTTTATTGGATCAAAACTTCATCAAAGATGACAGTAAAAAAGTAGGTGATTATGTTAAAGGTTTCAACGTTGAAATTACAGGTTTCAAAAGAGTTTCTTTAGGATAATCCTATGAATTAAAATTATTAATTCACCATATTAAAACCTCGGTTCATTCGTGAATCGGGGTTTTTTATTATAAAAACAAAATCAACCTCATTTTTAACCTTGTGTAGACAAAATCAATTTTGATTACAACAATGGTTTATAGTAAAACTGACTTGTGAATCATAAAAAAAATGTATTATTGCATAAATTTTAAGACTATATTATGAAAAAAATTATTACTATTTTATTATTGACTTGCAGTGTGATTACCATTCATGCTCAAAAATCAAAAAGAGAAGAAGGTATCAAATTAGGAATTAAAGGTGGACTTAATGTAACCAACCTTATGGGAGATGTAGAAGAATTAAGCATCAGAACCAGTGTTCATCTTGGGTTTTTAGCCGAAATCATTGTAAGCGATAATTTTTCAATCCAACCAGAATTATTATATTCCGGACAAGGCGCTACTGTTGACGCAACCGGAGGAGGAAGAATCAAATTGAATTACGTTACTTTACCGGTATTAGCCAAATTTCCGGTAGTTAAAGGATTAAGTTTAGAAGCCGGACCACAAGTTGGTTTTTTGGTAAATTCTAAGTTCAAAACCAATACTACTAACGATAGCATTGACGGTATCAAAACCTTAGATTTTTCTGTTGCGGCAGGATTAGAATATGAACTTAAAAACGGAGTTATTTTTCAAGGACGATACACATTAGGCCTAACTAATGTAGGAGGAACTTTAGTCCCTGAAAACGACAGAGCTTTCAACTCAGCCATACAATTCTCCGTTGGTTATTTATTCTAATATGCACTCAATTTAAAGAAATGAAAAAAACAATTACCCTATTACTGACCCTGTTCGTAACCATACCCTATACATACGCACAAACTCAAGCTGTAAATCCCGAAGTTAAATACCGTAGAAGTTCACTTTATACTTTAATGATTCACGATGAAAGCAGACCCTATGCTGAAGTCATCAGAGCTTCTTTTGAAAAAGGTCCGATCCCCGAAAAATTCAACAACCACAACCTTGGAAATCGCGTAATTCCCACTTCTAACGCCAAAGACGAATCTCAAAACATTACTGCTTTCTTAGCCGATAATAATGTAGCCAGAGATATCGTTGCTAAATGGTTTAACAGAAGCGCAAAAGGCGGATTCAACATGGATATGATTGCCGAAAGAGGAAAATACGACGCCAATGCCTTAGACATTGCCAAAGCAAAAGCCAGCCAACGCGGCTTGGAAACATTAGCCGATGCCGGTGAAGAGCTTATCAAAAACACTTTTATTTTGGTGAATGACTACAACTATGTTTCTAAAGAAGAAGTAGCTAAAAAAGCAAGCGGTTGGTTAAACGCCATTGGATCTGTAGCCTCATCTGCCGGCCTTGGTGATGTTAGCACAACAACCACCTTAACTTCTGCTGCTGTAACCGTTGCCGGAAAAGGATATGTCGTTAAAACAACTGCGCATCTATACCGCTTGGTTTGGGATGAAGAAACGGCTGCCATTTTTTACAACGATTACTGGGCTGATGACAAAACCATTACTCCCGAAAAGAGAAAAGCTTTCGAAGAATCTACAATCTTCAAATTAGAATATATTGGTTCAGACACGTCTTGGGCTGACGTTCAATCTTCAGTATTTACCAAAAAAACGGAAGAAGAACTCATCGAAAAAGCTACTGTTAAAGCGGTTGACGCTGTAATTGTTAAGCTTCAAAAAAACCATGACGAATTTAAAACCAAAACACCTTTGTTTTCCGGAGAACCAATCTCTGCTAAAATCGGTTTAAAAGAAGGCTTGACAGACAAATCGAAATTCGATGTACTTGAGCAAGTAGTTAACAAAGAAGGAAAAACAGAATATGTTGTTGTAGGAACAATTAAAGTAGACGACAAACTACCAATATGGGATAACCGATATGGTGCCGACGAAGAAAACCCGAACAGCACTGAAGACAGAACTTACTTTAAAAAGGTAAGCGGTAAAGATTTTTACCCTGGAATGCTAATCGTTCAAAAGAAAGGAAAATAATAACTAAAACCAAAGACGTATGAAAACAAGAGCATGGATAATGCTGGTCTTACTAACCATCACCTCATTAAGTTACGGGCAATCTGCCAGAAAACAAAGAAAAGCCGACGAAGCTACTAAAGCTTGGCGTTATGAAATAGAATGTGTCGGCATCGGAAAAGACGGAACCTATTTAATTAAAGTTTGGTCATACTCTAAAAATCCAACTATAGCTACCACACAAGCCAAAAAAAATGCAGTGCATGGTATCATTTTTAAAGGATTTTCCGGTGGTGGACAAGGTTGTACTCCGCAACGTCCGTTAGCCTCTAATCCGAATTTAGAAGATGAAAAAGCCGATTTTTTTGAACCATTTTTCGAAGAAGGCGGGCGTTACATGAAATTCGTTTCTGAATCATCAGACGGAAATGTTGATGCCTCAGACCGCGTAAAAGTTGGTAAAGAATACAAAATCGGAGTGGTTGTTTCTGTACACAAAGACGCACTTAGAAAAGATCTTGAGGCTGCCGGTATTATTCGTGGATTATCATCAGGATTCTAAAACAAAGCACTATGAAAACAAAAATATCATTATTGATCATCTTACTCTCTACTTGCTTAGGTTTTTCTCAAAAAAACATAGCGGGTAATTATGGGTATAAAACAGAATGTTTAGGTGTAGAGCTTGATGGCTCCGAAACCGTAAAAGCTTGGGGTAACGGCCGTAATCGTTCTGATGCTGTGGAACAAGCCAAAAAGAATGCTTTGCGTGATGTTATTTTCTTCGGTTTAGTTGAAGGAAAACAAGACTGCAAACAAAAACCCTTAATTTTAGAAGTCAACGCACTCGAAAAATACGAAGACTACTTTAATAAATTTTTTGCCGATGGTGGTGAATTCAAAAATTACATTTCTTTAAGAGATGAAAGAATCTTTGACAAAGTTAGTCGCGATCGCAAAAAAGCCAGAGAGAGTGTAACTAACGGATTAATTTTACGTGTTCTTCGTTCAGAACTCAAACAAAAACTTATTGCCGACGGCATTATCAAACAACAATAATTATGAAACATTTATCTATAAAAGCGGTTTTGGTTTTAGCATTACTGAGTGTTACATTCTCGTTTGCTCAAGCAAAAAAACCAACCATCATGGTAATTCCAAGTGATGTTTGGTGTAACAAAAACGGCTACATGACCGAAGTGAATAGCTTAGGAGAAACCATTAAAGTTCCCAATTACAAAAAAGCCATGCAAGAAAATGCAGAATTGCTGGCTGTTATAGCCAAAATTAACGGTCTTATGGCTGATCGCGGGTTTCCGCTAAAAGACATGGCTGCGGCTATAAAAACATTGGAATCTGAAAACGCAGAAAACGCAATGTTAACTTCAAAAAGCGGCGCCGCTGTAGCAGAAACACCAATTGAAAGATTAAAGAAAGTAGCAAAAGCCGATATCATTATCGACCTTACTTGGACAGTTAATCAAACCGGTCCAAAAAAATCGGTTACCTTTACCATGAAAGGATTAGATGCTTACACCGACAAACAAGTGGCTACCGCTACCGGAACAGGAAGTCCTTCTTTCTCAGCAGAGTTACCGGTATTGTTAGAAGAAGCTGTCTTAGCTCATATTGATAACTTTAACGGACAATTACAAACTCATTTTGATGATTTGTTTGCCAACGGAAGAGAAATCATCGTGCGTATCAAGAAATTCGATTCATGGCCTGATGACCTTGAAAAAGAATTTAACGGAAAAGAATTGCGCGAAATCATATCCGATTGGATGCATGAAAATACTGTAAACCACCGTTTTTCTGAAACAGATTCAGGTGAAACTTCTATGTTGTTTGAACAAGTTCGCATTCCATTATTTGACGCAAACGGAAAAGCAATGGATGCTAAAGCGTTTTTAAAAGGACTTCAAACCATGCTGAAAAATGCACCTTATTCGATTACTAACAAACTCATGACAAAAGGGCTTGGTCAAGCTACTCTTGTACTAGGTGAAAAATAAAAAAAAGTAACATGAAAAATACATTAAAATCTATCAGTTGCTGGATTCTTGCTTTAACAGGTACTGTTGTAATGGCTCAAGAATCATCCACCAGCGCTGCGGCTCTAGGCAGAATTACGGTTACTGCTTACATCCCGCCACAAACAGAAGCGCTTCCTAGCGGTGCAGAAAACATGCTCACTAACAAACTTAATCAGTTGTTAACCGCCAATGGTATTTCAGGTTCAGGAGTTAATTCAAGGTTCATTATTGCGCCAAGTATAGTAGTTACTTCCAAAGATATAACCTCAACGGCTCCGGCTATGACAGCTATTTCTTTAGATGTTAACCTATACGTAGGTGATGGTTTTGACGGAAAACGCTATGCTTCTAAAACCGTTTCTGTAAAAGGAGTCGGAACTAACGAAACCAGAGCTTATCTTGATGCCATTAAAAACATCAAACCAAATGATCCTGCTATGCAAAGCTTTTTATCGGGCGCTAAAAGCAAAATTATTGATTACTACAACGCCCGTTGTACACAAATCATTAACGAAGCCAATGCCTTAGCTAACTCGCAAATGAAATTCGAAGAAGCTATGTACAAACTGACTTCAATTCCTGAAGAATGTACAGAATGTTACACCAAAGCTATGGCTGCTGCCGGACCAATGTTCAGAAGGAAAATTGAACGCGACTGTAAAGTTAAAATGGTTGAAGCCAACAATCTTTGGAACGCTAATCAAGATTGGGATACCGCTAACACTGTTGGACAACTTTTAAGCAGCATCGACCCTGAAGCCAGCTGTTATAAAGACGCTAAAGCACTTTCCGACAAAATTGGTAAGCGCGTATTGGAAATTGACAAACGTGAATGGAACTACAAAATGGAAATCGATGTTAATCTGAAAAGAGACGCCATCAAAGCCATTAGAGATATCGGAGTAGCCTATGGCAACGGACAACCTAGCACTGTAGTTTACAGAAGTATTTGGTAATCGTTTTTCCTTTATTAAAACACAAACCCCGATTCGAAGTGAACCGGGGTTTTTTATTTTACCAAAAAACAGTACATTTGATTCATTAGGTATGCAAATCAACGCTCATGTTCCACTCTAAAAAAGACACCGTTTATGTCGTACTTGCCGGCATATTCATTACCAATGCCATAGTCGCTGAACTCATAGGCGGCAAACTCATCGATGTTGGCTCAGCTGTAATGAGCATCGGCATTCTTCCTTGGCCCATTGTATTTGTCACCACCGACTTAATCAACGAATATTTCGGGGAAAAAGGCGTTAGAAAATTATCCTTCATCACTGCAGGATTAATCGCTTACACCTTTTTTATCTTGTACTTTGCGATGCAAATTCCGTCAACAGGCATCAGCTCTGTAACTTCGGAACAGTTCAATGCGGTGTTTGGGCAGAGTCAATTAATCATCGTAGGCAGTATCATTGCCTTCTTGGCTTCGCAATTAATCGATGTAACCATTTTCCATTTTGTAAAACGAAGAACCGGTAACAAAATGATCTGGCTCCGTAGTACAGGTTCCACTGTAATCTCTCAATTTTTTGACAGTTTTATCGTTTTAGGGATTGCATTTTGGTTGCCGGGCATCATGGACACCAAAACCTATATCATTTCCGGATTAACGGGTTATACAGTTAAATTGATTATCGCGGTTGGCATGACGCCTTTCATCTATTTAGGACATTACTTAATTCAAAAATACATCGCCAAAGATGGACAATAAAATACGCTGTGCTTGGTGCGAAAAAGACGATTTGTACCGCCATTACCACGATACCGAATGGGGAAATCCGGTATACGACGACGACAAATTATTCGAGTTTTTAGTCTTGGAAACCTTTCAAGCCGGACTGAGTTGGTACACCATTTTGAAGAAAAGAGACAATTTCCGTAAAGCTTTTGATCAATTTGATTACAAAAAAATAGCCCAATACAACGAAGACAAAGTCGCCGAATTAATGCAAGACGCCGGCATCATCCGAAATGGTTTAAAAATTAAAGGAACGATTGCCAATGCCATTGCATTTATGGAAGTTCAGAAAGAATTCGGGAGTTTCTCCCAATACATTTGGAATTTCACCGGCGGAAAACCTATAGAAAACAACATCAAGAAAATGAGCGATATCCAATCGACCACGCCACTTTCTGACAAAATCAGTAAAGATTTAAAAAAACGAGGATTTAAATTTGTAGGGTCAACCGTAGTCTACGCGCACATGCAAGCCACAGGAATGGTCAACGATCACGTGGAAGATTGCTGGAAACGAAAATAGTTTGCTGTGACCTTATTCAACTCCAAACATAAATACATCTTATGAAATCATTTATTTTACCTTTATTTTTTTTAGTTTCCAATCTTGTAAATTCACAGGAAACAGCAAATAAATTTATAAGAAAAGGTGATTTTCCGGAAGGTATTTATATGACAATAGAAGATGTCTTAAATAAAAAACCGAGTTCAACAGAAGAAGTTTACTTAAAGACTACCGATAGAAATGATACTGTTAATTTACCGGAAAAAGCTTTCTTTTATTTCAAGCAAAAAAACAAGAAGGTAGTATATCCGTTAGCCATTTCATATCAAGGCGAAATGTATTTTCAAACCTACAGAAAGTATACTAACAAAAAAGACAAAGGGTATGATCCGGATCAATATTCAAGATTTTGTAAAGTTTCTAATTACGGAAGGTTTATCTATTTTGAAGAAAATATGCGGGGGCTTTGGTCAAAAGCTTTATTAGTTAATCTAAATCCTGCCAGTTATTCTATCAAAGGCAAAATCAAAGGAATAGTATTAGACCTGGATAATAGAGAATTTAATATGCTCAGAGACTGTGAGGATTTGAATGACTTTTTCAAACAACATAAGATTCCTGAAATTCAATGTGATTCGGATAAATTAACCATTGGCGAATTGCGAACGATAATTGATGAAATAAATAAACCGTACCGAGAATAGTCCAGTTAATTCATTAAGTATTATTTAGCCTTGATAAAATTCTTAATGTTAAATTTTTCTGAGAAACTAACTCTTCAACACCTTAATAAAAGTCTCCCTCGAAATCTCAAAAGCACCCAATTGCTCCAAATATTCATTGTGGATTTGGCAATCGAGCAATTTATAGTTGTGGTCTTTCAAGTATTGCACTAAGGTCACAAACGCAATCTTACTCGCATTCGATACTTTAGAAAACATACTTTCCCCACAAAAAACATGACCCAAATCAACGCCGTACAATCCGCCTACTAATTCTCCGTTTTGCCAAACTTCTACCGATTGCACATGACCCAACTCGTGTAATTTAGTATATGAATCGATAATGTCCTGCGTAATCCAAGTGCCGTCTTGTCCTTTGCGTGCTATTTGCTGGCAGTTGCGGATAACCGACCTAAAATCTTGGTTAAACGTAACGTCAAACTGTTGGCGATTCAATAAATTCCGTATACTTTTCGACACCTTGTACAGCTGCGGCACTACCACCATACGTTCCGGTGGCGACCACCACAATATGGGTTCTTCTTCATTAAACCAAGGAAAAATACCGTTGCGATACGCCAAAAGCAAACGCTCCGTCGACAAATCGCCGCCGATGGCTAAAATGCCTTCATAGGTTGCTTCGTCCACCGGTGGAAAATATAACTCTTTGGTTAGGAAATACATCAGAAAGTGCGAATTAAAAAAGACAAATTTTGAAGTTTAATTTTGCAAAAAAGCCAGAAACTAGAACCTAATTCTAACTTCTGACTTCCATAATCTCCGATTGATATTCTAAATTAGAACGGCAAATCGTCGTGCTCTTCTTCATTAAAGTTGGTAGCCGGAGCAAAAGCTTCTGCCGGTGGCATTGGCGCCATAGCAACAGCCGGAGCCGGAGCTTCCGCTTGCAATCTTTCAATTCTCCAACCTTGAATATCGTTAAAATATTTGGTTTCTCCTTGCGGATTTACCCATTCTCTTCCTCTTAAGTTGATGGAAACTTTTACCGCTTCTCCCACATTATAGCTGTTCAATAAATCGCATTTATCTTGCACAAAATTAATGCTGATAAACTGCGGATACTGCTCTTCTGTAGCCACAACTAATTCTCTTTTTCTAAAACTGGCACTCACTTGTTGCTCAGGATTAATCACTTTAATTTTTCCGGTAACTTCCATAATTAATGTTTTGCTAAAAGCACTTTCCAGGCCGAAAGCACTTCGTTGTTATTCAAATATTCTTTTGCTTTTTGGTGGATTTTTTGCTCGTCATCGGAGCTTAAAACGCCTTTTACGGCAAAATTCTGTTGTACAAATATAGCAATTTCTTCTTCGGTTGGCAAGGCTTCTACGTTTCCTAATTTTCCCAAATCATTCCCGTCGAAAATCGGGCTTTTTTTAATAAAATCAGGAATCGCATCTACCCCTATTCCTAAGGTTACCAAGGGTTTTTCTACTTCAAACAAACCGGCATTCGAACGCGAATACCAATTGCCGCCCAAGCGCGAAACCAAGTCAATTTTACTTTGGTCAATCGCTCCTTTATCGTCTAAAACACTTTCGTTGATGTGGATTTTTACGACTTCGCAAATGATCAAATTCCCCGCACCGCCTTGATTCCCCAAAGCAATAATCTGGTTCACTTTACACTCCATTTGCACCGGACTTTCCGCTACTCGAAACGGCTTCACCATATCCGAAGGCAACATCGTCAAACCCGATTTGATAAACTCGTTCACACCATCAGGATATTCGGTACTCGACAACGACATTTGCTGAACGATGTCATAATTCACCACGTTAATCACTACTTCCTTAGTAGCTTCACAATTTTCCAAGGTGTGTTTTGTAGTGTTGTTTCTAACACGTCGTGCGGGCGAAAAAACCAGTATCGGCGGATTGGAACTAAACACATTAAAAAAACTGAAAGGCGACAAATTGGGTTTCCCATTGCCATCAACCGTACTGGCAAAAGCAATCGGTCGCGGCGCCACAGCACTCTGTAAATAGCCTTGTAACTGTGCCGGTGAAAGGGTATGAGGTTCGAAACTGAGCATAGATTTTATTTTTCCCAAAAATACAATTTTAATTGATTGTAAGAGCGAGTGGCTCGGGCATTCTTGCGGTCCGTATTCCTGCTGTTCGCTCTATCTTTTGTTTTTTATCAATCTCGTCAAAGCAATGGTCATACTGAGTCAGTCCAAGTGCAATCGAACAACCCCCAACAAAAAACAAAAGGATGCCGCTGCCATCAGGGCTAAACCAAAATCGTCTTGCGCTTTTGACGCTTTTGTCTATATTTATAAAAAATTTAGCATGCAATTTTCCGAAAGAAGAAACATCACCCGTTGGATTATCATAGTGACTTCCTTTGTCATAGTGACGCTGATTCTTTGGAACACCTATACTTTCTTTCAAATCTTTAAAAACGAAGAGCGCATCAAAATGGAACTTTGGGCACAGAGTTTAAAAGCCTTCAACAATGCCGACCCTGAAACCGGCGACATCGAACTGCCCAGCTTAATTATGAGCAATAACAAAACCATTCCGCTCATATTGACAGAGGAAAATAAAATCATCAATCACGTTAATATTGAAGACGATATTGCCAGCGATAAAGTGAAGCTCAAAGACTATCTGGAAAAACTCAAAAAAGAAAACAATCCTATCGTTATCGAATACAATCCGGGTAAATTTTGGAAGCTCTACTACGGCAATTCGTCGTTGCTCAACAAACTCAAGTACTATCCGATTGCCTTATTGCTGATTATTTTCCTCTTTGCCGCCGTCGTATACAACTTCTATCGCAGCACCAAAATGGCCACGCAAAACAAGCTTTGGGCCGGGATGGCAAAAGAAACCGCACATCAAATCGGAACGCCTTTGTCTTCCTTAATCGGTTGGCTCGAAATTATGAAAGCCAACAATGTCGATCCGGTTATGGTAACCGAAATTGAGAAAGACATCACACGTTTGCAAACCATTACCGATCGTTTCTCTAAAATCGGCTCCGAACCCATTTTGGAAGAACGCAATATTATAACCGAAACCGAACAATCTTTCGACTACCTCAAATCGAGATTCTCCAGTCAAGTTGAATTTAGTTTTAAAGCGCCCAAAAAATCGATTATGGTGTCGTTGAATCCGGCACTGCACAGTTGGACGATTGAAAATTTGGTAAAAAACGCTATCGACGCCATGAAAGGTCGCGGCCAACTCTCGGTCGTAATTGAAAACGACGACCAGTGGGTAAAAATTTTAGTGACTGATACCGGAAAAGGCATTCCGAAAAAACAGTTTACCAGTGTGTTCGAACCGGGTTTTACGACCAAAAAAAGAGGTTGGGGCTTGGGTTTATCGCTCACCAAACGAATTGTTGAAGAATACCACAAAGGAAAAATCAAGGTATTACACTCTGAAATCGGCAAGGGTACAACCATGCAGATTATGTTTAAAAAAACGGGGTAACCCGACTATCCTCGACCGGAAAGCAGCAATTTTCGGCCAATTTTGGTTCTGCTTAAATAGTCATTTAAAAAAGCTTCTTGCTTTTCAACTTCTCTTAAATTACTACTGATATTTTTTTTCAAATCGGAAAACATAGCAGCATTCTGACTTCCAACAGTCCCGATTTTGTAAACCTCATCGTTGCAGTACAAAAACTTATCTTTTACGCTTTGGAACATGGCTTTCAATTCCTCATCAGTCATAGCTGGTTTAAATTGGCGTTGTCTGTACATCATATAGTCGTTAAAATAAACAATGGCTTCGTTGTATTTGGTAACCAGTTCATTCAATCGATCGATATTTTTATTGGCAGTCAGTACCGTAAAATTCCCTTTCAGCATTTTATGATACTGCACAATTAAAGCATTTTTCAAACCACTTTCCTCTACTCTGGCGGCTTCCTCAAAGGTTTGTTCGTTTTCGGATAACTTTTCATAACGCTCAATTTCCGTTATATAATCGAAGTTCTTTTTAGGCTTGTTGGGCATTTCTTTTCCGTCATAAAACTCCTGATTGTTCCATGGCGAATTGAGAAATTGCCACAAATAATCGAACGGCATATGAGAGTTAATCATTTTTTGGGGTGCTACTTTGAAATATGCATTGTTCAACTTCTTGACAAACTTTTGCTTATCGACATAACCGGCGCCCCAAGTCGGATCAAAAAGGTACCATTGCCCCTCGATTTTAGCAGCACACCATGCATGAGAAATGGGCGAAACTATTCCGGCTTGCTTGGTATAGCCCGAAACTATTACCGTTTGAATATCCAGCAAATTAGCAATTTCTCTAAATACTTCGGCATAGTGAATGCAAACACCTTTTCGGGTACGCAAGGCTTTGTTAATCTTTTCCTCAGAAGAATCCAATTGATTGGGTTCAAACATATTCGGAACATCATACACAATGTTTGATGCTGTCCAATAATAAAGCGCTCTAATGCGTTCTGTAGGCGTTTTGAAGTTGGTATCGATGTACCGCGCAATTCCGGCAGCACTTAAGGTCAAATCTGTTGGAATCTGACTCATTTTAGCATCTGTTTGCGCATAAGGATTAGGTGTTTGACCAAAACCCAAAGCCATCCAAAAAAGCAACGCTATTTTTAAAAAATGTTTCATCACAAAAACCCTATAAAAAACCCTGCCAAAGAATAAGCAGGGTTTAGATTTTTATCTTTAATTAACTTACAATTGTTCTTGTATTTGCTGTACTAAGGTTTCAAACTCGTCTTTGGTTAACGTTACTTTTCGTTGGAAACGCATATCATCCATATCGTGTAGCGGAATCAAATGTACGTGAACGTGTGGTACTTCTAAACCAACAACGGCTACGCCAATTCGTTTGCAAGGAACAGCTTTCTCTATGGCTTTGGCCACTTTTCGGGCAAACTGCATCAGACCCAAATAATGGTCTTCTTCCATATCGAAAATCTTATTGATTTCTTGTTTCGGAATACAAAGTGTGTGCCCTTTGGCATTCGGATTAACATCTAAAAAGGCCAAATAGCGGTCGTCTTCGGCAATTTTGTAGGCCGGAATTTCTCCGTTAACGATTTTGGTGAAGATAGAACTCATATTAGTCTCTGGTTATTTCTAAAATCTCGAAGTTCAATTTTCCGTTTGGTACGCTGATTTCAGCAATTTCACCTACCTTCTTCCCTAATAATCCTTTACCGATTGGCGAGGTTACCGAAATTTTTCCGGATTTCAAATCGGCTTCACTCTCGGCTACCAAAGTATATTTCATTTCCATGCCGTTGGCTTGGTTTTTAATTTTTACTTTAGATAATACCAAGGCTTTAGACAAGTCCAATTGCGACTCGTCAATCAATCGTGCATTCGCATAAAGCTCTTCCATTTTGGCAATACGCATTTCCAAAAGTCCCTGTGCTTCTTTGGCGGCGTCATATTCTGCATTCTCCGATAAATCGCCTTTATCCCTAGCTTCGGCTATAGCTTGTGAAGCTTTAGGTCGTTCTATACTTTTAAGTTGGTCTAATTCGTCTTTTAATTTTTTTAATCCTTCTGCGGTGTAATACGATACTGTACTCATAATTTCATCATTTATATAAATAGAAAAAATCCCATCGGAACGGGATTTCTTTTTGCAAAGATAGTATTTTGATACTTATTTCAAATTTGTTTACGTTGGATAACGTTTGTCAAAGTTAATTAAATTAAATTTGTTTCGCTATAGGAAACCTAAAATTTATATGAAAAAGATACTCCTCCTGTTTTTAGTAGGCTTGACCTTGAGTTGTGATGGTGGTTCGGTGAATTATAACAATCCGAATATCCCGAATTATCAAGTGAACTTGCAAATCAACATGAATTTACCGGGTTACACCAACTTACAATTTCCCGGGAACAGGGTTTTAGATTACAGTCAGGGTGCGCGAGGTATAGTGGTTTTTAATACCGGTAGTGGCTATAACGCTTTTGATTTGGCCTGTCCGAATCAGGCTTTCAATGTTTGTGCCGAACCTATGACCGTAGCACAAGGCAACACCAATGCCGAGTGCAATTGCGACGATAGTTTTTATAGCTTGTATACCGGATTAGGCGCAGGACAACAGTATCCTATGAAACCTTATCGGGTAAGCATTAATGGCAATACACTGATTATAACGAATTAAAAAAAGCCGAACGAAATGTTCGGCTTTTTGTTTTATAACTTTATTGTTGCTCCTGCTAAGAAATTGATACCGGCTTGCGGGTAAAACCCGGCGCCTTCTATAGTGGTTACAATGCCCGGCGTAGTCCAATCGTCATCGTAGGTGTAAAAATAGCCATTGGATTCGTATTCCAAATTGAACAGATTATTGACTAAGGCCGAAAAGACAATTGACTTCACACCTTTGTTGATTTTCCATTCGTAGGAAACGTTCAAATCGTTTACAAAATAGGCATCTAGTTTAGAGCGATCTGAATCGATATTACCCATGTATTGGTCGCTTACAAACTTAGAGAACAAAGAAAGTTGCAACGCTTTTACAGGGCTGTAAGTAATTCGGTTCCCAATAACCCAATCCGGTGAAAAAGCAATAGTCGTATTGCCTAAATTTTGTAACACACCGTCTCTTTGGAACACGAAGTCACGATTTGTGTTTTGGCTAAAAGTTACATTCGGATTAACAATCCATTTATCGGATAAGGCAATCACCGATTCCACTTCTAACCCTACGCGGTAACTTTTCCCACTATTGGTAAAAATAGGCGAACCAACATCGTTCAACGCGCCGGTTAACACCAATTGGTTTTGGTAATTCATGAAGAAAGCATTAGCCGAAATGTTTACCTTTTTCGATTGGTATTTCCAACCTAATTCGTAATCGAACAAACGCTCCGGTTTGGTGCTGCCGTTTTCGTAATCATCGCGTCGTGGTTCTTTGTTAGCCACACCGAAATAACCGTAAAAGGAATGTTTATCGTTGAAATCGAAATTCAATCCCAATTTCGGATTAAAAAATCGGAACGTATCATTCACGTCATCAAAGCGGAAACTCGTAGCTTCATAAAACACCATACGGTATTGCAAATCGGCAAAAACATTCAACTTACCAAATTGTTGCGATGCTTTAGCATACACATTCACATCGTCTTTGTTCCCGATATTATTGTAATAGCGATTGGCGGCAGGCACATAATATTGCGTCCAAACCACTTCTCCGAAATGGTCACCCAAATAGCGATTAGCTGCTCCGCCAAGCATCACGTCGGTTTTAGGGGTTTTGTAGTTTAATGAAAAAACAGCCCCGAAGAAATCGTTGTCCAACCATCTTTTGCGCACCAAATCAGAAACACTATTGCCTTGAAAATCGGGCAAATTGTAATCGGCTAAGGTTTCGTCTTCTCGGTATTGTTCGAAATAGCCTTTGCCAATGGTGTAATGCAACGCGGCATTAGAAACCCATTTGTCAGACCATTTTTGAGACCAATGCAATTGGAAATGATTTTGCGCATAATTATCGGTTTCATCATCATAGAATTGCATGTTTCCATTTTCATCAAAGTACATTCCGGCCGGATTAAAAGTCCTATCATTTCTCAATTTTTCAGGATCTTCAATACCGTACCAAGCCTGATAGGTTTTTTCTTTACCGCCGAACGCTATCGCTTTAATCAACGTCTTTTCGGTCACATAATTGGCATTGAAAAAATAACCAAATAAGTTGGAAGAAGCACGGTCGATAAACCCATCTGAGGCAATATTGGACAAACGCACGTTGAGTTCAAAGTTGTTATGTAAACCTGTTCCGAAGGCCAAAGTATGTTTGCGCGTTCCGAAACTTCCGCCGGAATTGGCAATTTCGGCATACGCCTTTTCCTGATACGATTTGGTTTGCATGTTCAAACTGGCACCAAAAGCGCCGGCTCCGTTGGTAGACAATCCGACACCGCGTTGCAACTGCACACTTTCCAACGAAGAAGCAAAATCGGGTAAGTTGACGAAAAAGGTACCTTGACTTTCGCTATCGTTAAAAGGGATTCCGTTTAAGGTTACGTTGATTCTGGAGCCATCGGCACCGCGAACCCGCATATAAGTGTAACCTACTCCGTTTCCGGCATCTGTAGTGGTAACAACCGACGGCAAGTAGTTGAGTAAAATCGGAATGTCTTGCCCGAGATTTCTAAGTGCCATTTCCTTTTTTGAGTAATTGGTAAACGTAACAGGATTTTTGCCTTTGGCTCTGACCGCTGATACCGTAACTTCCTCAAGTTGATTGACTTTTGTAGTGTCCTTGGTTGTTTCCTGTGTAAAGCCTATTAAAGGCAAACAGCAAAAAGCGGTAATCAATACTGCCTTCGTACCTTGTACTTTGTACTTTGTACTTTTTGTTGTGAATAAAGTTTTCATTCGTAATGTATTACGAATAAAAGGGGCAATTATTCTTGGTTTATAAAAAAAATTGATACTCCTGACGTACGACTAACGTGCACTTTAGTTTTTCGTCAAATCCTTAAACAGCATTACCTGTTCTAAGTTCGTTGGGTATGATCTCAGCTCGTTATTTAGAGCACCCCTTTGAGACGAGGCAAAGATAATTACAAATTATGAATTACAAATTATGAATTTTAGAAATTAGGCTTTCTTCTGTTTTGTTTGATTTCCGATAGATTGCGCTTGGCTTTGATGCGTTTTTCGATTACGGCACGTGGAATTTTAGTGGGTTTTCTTTTCTTAGGAACGACTAAAGATGATTTGAGTAGTTCTAAAAATCGTTTGGTTACGATAGTTTTGTTCTTAAGCTGGCTTCGGTCTTCATCGCAAGCCAAAATTAACACTTGTTCGTTAGTGAGTTTTGATGCCAATTTATGCTTCAGTAAAGTTTTCTCTTCATCGGTCAACGCTAATGATTGGTTGACATCAAAAGACAGCATTACTTTTGAAGATACTTTGTTTACATTTTGCCCGCCAGCACCCGAACTTCTGACTGCTTTAAACTGCAGTTCAGTTAACAATATCTCAGTTTTCATATTGCGGTTGATGAGCCGGTTTCAGTAAGTCATTCACTGTTTTTACCGGATTAAAAGTTACCAAAGGTACTTCGACAAAAACGGTAATCCACTTGGCCATGGCGCCATTCCAAAGTCCGGGTAGCTCATAGCCTTTTAAGTCTATCCCTTTGTTATTTTTGTGAACTATAAAACCGGTACTTTGGTCGACAAATTGAGTCAAATCAAACTTTTGCCCTTGGTAGTCTTTAGTAGCACAAACCAAATCCACGGGATTGAAATGCGTAGCTTTTGACAAAATACTCGCCTGTTCCGAATTGTGGGTATCCACCTGTGAGCTTTCCACAATTTGTAATGATACATTCCCTTTAAAACTTCGCACCCAAAAAGGGCCACCACCGGGTTCGCCTTCGTTTTTTACCATACCGCAAACGCGAATTGGTCGATTGAGTTTGTTTTTGATAAAATCGATTTTGTTTTCTAGTGTGTATTTGTAGAAATCGTCCAACACATCAATATTGAGTTGTTGCTTCATGAAGCGGATGATTTCCTCTGTATCATTTTCACCTATGGAACGGCTGTCGATCGCGTTCAGAATCTCGAAAACTTTTTGCTGTAGTTCGAGTAAAATCCCGGCTAATCCCTTTTTGTATAAGGTAATTTCGTGTATGTGATTTTGAATAACGTTATCGATGTTTTTAATGAAAATAACATCCGCTTCGAGTTCGTTAAGATTATTGATTAACGCACCATGACCGCCTGGACGGAAAACCAATTTGTTTTGCTCATTGCGAAAAGGTCTGTTATTCATGTCGACAGCAATGGTATCTGTGCTTTGGTCTTGGTAAGAATAGCTGATGTGAACTTTGGTATCCGTTTTACTTTCTACCTTATCCTTAACCTTATCAATAATGGAAGTGAATAGATTTTGATGGTTTTCTGAAACGGTAAAATGCAAATGCGAGACCGAATTTGAAGCGGCATAAAATGCACATTCATTCAGATGTTCTTCGACCGGAGTAGCGACATGCGACGGGTATTTATGAAAATCGAGTACGCCTTTGGGTTTGTTGGCAAAATCAAAATGTTCAGTGGAAAGCATCAATTTGATGAATCGATAACTCTTTTCGTGACTTTCCAGAGAATAGTAATCCGGATACAGCTGTTTCACTACAGATTTGATTTCGTCGTAGAACGGAAACTTTTCAATTCCGGCCAGAAAAATCGGCAAATTCTTGTCTTTTTTCCGATTGATATAAGCGTTGATGGTTTCATTTTCGTGGTCGAAATCGTTTAAAAACTCATTCAAAAATTTGAACATTCGGCTGGCAGCGCCCGAGGCCGGAACAAACTTTTTTAGCTTCAAAGCTGTTTTCTTAGCGTCGAAACTATGCGCATAGTCTTGAAATTGTTCGGGAGTCAGTTTTACAATACCGTCGCCCAAGGTAGCAGGTCTTTCTAAGTATATCTTGGGAATTCCGGATTTAAAAAGCAATAATTCGGTTTCGATTTTATCCAAAGCAATACCTTTCGCTTTGATTTGCTCAAAGTCGGCTTCGCTTAATCCGTAATTTTTAGCTAAACTTTCTTTTCTAGTATGATTTTCTTCCATTCCAAATATCCGTAAACGGCCAAAATTGTGAAAATGAAGTATTGAAGCGATAACATTCCCAAGCCTCTATAGGCAAACAACGGCACAACGATGCAATCCCCAATAATCCACAACGTCCAATTTTCTATTTTTTTAAGTGCCATATACCACATGGCTGTAAAAAAAAGGCCGGATGTAAAAATATCAATATAATTAGGAATTTCAAGTTTGTAATCAAAAAACTTGTAAACCATGTAAGTGATGACCATAGTTAGTCCAAACAATCCCAAACCGATAAGTTTTTCGCGCATATTGGTTCGGGTGATTTTGATTTCGGGCTCGTTAGTCTTGGCCGACCATTTGTACCATCCGTAAAGACTCATTAAAGAGTAATAGGCGTTCATTGTCATATCACCGAAATACTTCGCTTGATACAACAAATAGGTTGTAATAACCGTAGCAATCAAACCGGTTGGATACACCCAAATATTTTCTTTTTTAGCTAACACCACACTGGCAATTCCGAATACAAATACCAAAAACTCCAAGATAATTTGAAGGAAGGAAGCATTTTGATATTGTGATATAAAAAAATCTAGCATCAGTCGAAGAAAGTTGGGTCGTTTTCAAAAGCAGTGCCGATAACCACCAAATCGGCACCGGCATCAAAAGCTGAATTAATAGCTTCTCGCGAACGAATACCGCCGCCCACGATTAGCGGAATCGAAATGCGTTGCGACACTGCAGTAATCATAGCCAAAGACACTGCTTGTTGCGCACCGCTTCCGGCTTCGAGGTAGATTAATTTATTTCCGATAAATTCACCGGCTTTGGCCGTTTGGGCAACATAATCGATTTGGTCTCGGTTAATCGGTTTCGTTTGGCTGACTCTTTCAACGGCGGTTTCGTGACCGCTTTCAATTAAAATATAACCGGTAGAAAGAATTTCAAGATGTGTTTTTTCTAAAACAGGAACAGCGTTCACTTGGTGCTCAATTAGGTATTCCGGATTTCTGCCTGAGAGTAGTTGTAGAAACAAAATCCCGTGGGCTTCGGGTGAAATTTGCGAAGGATTTCCGGGGAAAAGTACAATAGGTAAATTTATTTGAGATTTTAAAACCTTGAGCAGTTCATTTAAATGATTGCCTTCAAAAGAGCTGCCACCGACAAAAATATGACTTGCCGGAGATAGGTTGATTTTTTTTGCTAGTTTACCTATGGCTGTAACCGAAACTTTATCGGGATCCAGCAAAATGGCTAATAGCTTTTGTTGGTTACTTTTAGCCGTTTGTATGTCTTGGTAAATGTTTTTCATTGTTGTATTTGTCCTAAACATCGCTCAAAGAAACAGAATTAAAGGCACAAACAAACACATAGTCTTCGATGAAATCGAATAGTATATCAAAATACTCTTCTTTATTGTTGAACCTCAAGGTGACTTTACATTGTTTATCGTTGAGATTAAAATCGCTTTCAAAAATATGATCTTTAAAACTAATGCCGACTTCATTTTTTATCTTAAAAACCGACTCTTTAATACCCCAAACCACCGTAGCTTTTTGGAGCGAATCGGTTTCTGACAAACCTTTCAAATGCGTAACATCCATAAATCTGGGTGCTAGTTTCAGGGTTTTTTCTTTTAGAAGTTCAAGATCGGCTCCAATATTTTCTTGACTGATTACGATTACCGAAAAATCATGGGAATGGGAAATCGAAATGTGTTTCCCATCGGCCAAATGCGGCTTCCCAAACGCATCGTAATACAAATCGAAGTCGATATAACCTGCTTCCATCAACAATCTTCTTACGCTGAGAAACCCTTTTTGGTGGCTTTCGGCTTTCATCCCTTCTAATCTTGCCAGAGAAACATCTTTCAAAGCTACACTTCGAAAAAGTTCATCGAAAGACTCGGTGATTTTCCAAACATAAAGCGTAGTGTTAGTATTTAAAGCTTTGATTTTTAGTAACGGCATGGGTGTTTTAAAATTATCTAATTGTTTTTCAGAAAATTAAGCGCTTAAACAATCCCTAAAAAATCAAAAAAGTTTTTTTTAATTCTTTTCTATTCCGTAATTTTGCGCCACAATTTTATAAAACAAATATACACAATAGATGAGTACACAAACATTACCTTTTGTAGCTTACAAAGTTAAAGATATTAACTTGGCAGCTTGGGGAAGAAAAGAAATTGAGTTGGCCGAAGCCGAAATGCCCGGATTAATGGCACTTCGTGAAGAATATGGAGCCAGTCAACCGCTTAAAGGCGCACGCATTGCAGGATGTCTTCACATGACTATCCAAACTGCTGTTTTAATCGAAACTTTGATCGCTTTGGGTGCCGAAGTGACTTGGTCTTCTTGTAACATTTTCTCTACTCAAGATCAGGCTGCGGCTGCTATTGCTGCTGCAGGAATCCAGGTTTACGCTTGGAAAGGTTTGAACGAAGAAGAATTTGATTGGTGTATTGAACAAACTTTATTCTTTGGTGAAGACAGAAAACCATTGAACATGATTTTGGATGATGGTGGTGATTTGACAAACATGGTATTCGACCGTTACCCTGAATTAATTCCGGGCATCAAAGGTTTATCAGAAGAAACTACAACCGGAGTTCACCGTTTATACGAAAGAATGAAAAACGGTACTTTATACATGCCGGCTATTAACGTAAACGATTCGGTTACTAAATCGAAATTTGACAACAAATACGGATGTAAAGAATCAGCTGTTGATGCTGTTCGTCGTGCTACCGACATTATGTTGGCCGGAAAAAGAGTTGTAGTTTGTGGTTACGGAGACGTTGGTAAAGGAACTGCAGCTTCTTTCAGAGGCGCGGGTTCTATTGTAACTGTTACTGAAATTGACCCGATTTGTGCTTTACAAGCGGCTATGGACGGATTTGAAGTGAAAAAATTAGACACCGTTATCGCTAATGCTGATATCGTGATTACAACTACAGGTAACAAAGACATCGTTGTTGGAAGACACTTTGAAGCGATGAAAGACAAAACCATCGTATGTAACATTGGTCACTTTGACAACGAAATCGACATGGCTTGGTTAAACCAAAACCACGGTGATTCTAAAGTAGAAATCAAACCACAAGTAGACAAATACAACGTTAACGGTAAAGATATCATTATCTTAGCTGAAGGTCGTTTAGTAAACTTAGGTTGTGCTACCGGTCACCCAAGTTTTGTAATGAGTAACTCATTCACCAACCAAACTTTGGCTCAAATCGAATTGTGGAACAACAGCGCTGCCTACAAAAATGAAGTGTACATGTTGCCTAAACATTTAGATGAAAAAGTGGCTGCTTTACACTTGGCTAAATTAGGGGTTGAATTGGAGACCTTAAACAATGAACAAGCCGCTTATATTGGTGTTGACGTTCAAGGACCGTTTAAACCGGAATATTACAGATATTAATCAGATTTTAAATATTAGATATAAACCCTTGCTTCAAGCGAGGGTTTTTTATTTACAATTCCTTTTGATTTGTTGATACCGTAGGCCGAACAGTAAGAAAAAAGATGTCTTATGTTTACAATCCCGTTAGGGATTTAATGTGGGTAGCAAAAATCCATATAAAAAGAAGTCCCGTTAGGGACGATATTCCTGAGACAAAAGACGAATACCGGCTAGCCCCGATTGAAGAGGAAATCTTTTTGTTTTTTAAAAGCCCTTCGACTGCGCTCAGGGTGACAATAAAATGAAACAAATAGCGGGAAGAAAAACCAAAAAAACCGAACCTTTGCTTCCCCAATTCACTTCGATCGGCCGCTCCAAAATAAAAAACCGCTCATTGCTGAACGGTTTTGATGGCTAAACCAACCTTATTATTTGGAGTCGTTTTCTTGCTTGAGTTGGTATAAATCGTTGGTTTTATTGATGATTTCACGGATGATTTCATCAAAATTTACCGTTGAGTCTTTGAGAGCGTGGATGATTTCTTTGTTTTCAGGATCATTAAATTCCTCGTAATTGATTAGGTTGATCAACCCTAAAAGCCGAACTATTGGTGCTCTAACTTGGTGAGATTGCAAAAATGCGATTTCGTATAACTTCTCATTTTGCCCCAACATATTTCGCTTGAGCTGTTGCTCTTGGGTAATATTTTTAAGAAAAACATAAAACCTTCCTTGGTTGATATTTAAAAAGGTTACGCTAACCTCAACTTCTATTTTTTCTCCCGACTTGGTCATATGAGTGCTGACAAACCTATCGTGTCTTTTTTCGATTATCCTTTGAAAATGGTTTTTCATTTCTTCAAGCGACTCATTACAATCAATATCTCTTATATTCATTTGTAGTAACTCTTGTCGCGTATAGCCAATCATTTCGCAATAAGCATCGTTAACGAATAAGATTCTGCCGTTATGTTCTATGTCGGTAATCCAAAATCCATCGCTTGTGGTTCGCAATACAGTTTCAAATTCATTTAACAACTCCAAGGAGTTTTGGAAAGAATGATGAAAGGGACGATAATAAATCAAATAGTAGGCTGTTGAAAAGGAAAGTGTGAAGATTACCGACTCTAAAACCAGTAATACAACGCCACTGAGACTGGTGAATTGTTCAATCACCAACATGGTCGTAAAATCGAAAACCAAACAGACTAAGGATAATTTAAAAAAGTCAAAAAAACCAAAATACTTTGGCCGCTTGTTGATTAAATACATAAATAGGACAAATCGTTTTACAATTCCGGACTGTTTTGGGCAATTTGCTTTGGCTAAAATTAGGCAAAAATTAAAAAAGGAAAGTGGTTTTTGAAAATATTTGCGACAAGTCTACCGCAATAATTTACATTCTTGACATTCTTGCTGTAGCTTCGTACAAAAAAAAACGAGCAATAAGTAATTGCGGACAAATCTGTGCGACAAGAAAATAAAAAAACCCGCTCATTGCTGAGCGGGTTTTATATTGTGATAAGAGTTTGTTCTTATGCTTCGAACGGAAGGACAGATACAAATGATTTGTTATCGCCTTTTTTCTGGAATTTTACAATTCCGTCAACCTTTGCATGTAAAGTGTGATCTTTACCCATGTAAACGTTATCTCCGGCATTGTGCTTAGAACCTCTTTGTCTAACGATGATATTACCAGCAATTGCAGCTTGACCACCATAAATCTTAACGCCTAAACGTTTCGATTCTGATTCTCTACCATTCTTAGAACTACCGACACCTTTCTTGTGAGCCATGACGTTTTAGTTTTTAAATGTTAATTATTCTTCTGTAGCTTCAGCTTTTTTTGCTGCTTTCTTTTTTGGAGCAGCACTTCCGTTGATTCCCTCAATTACGATTTGAGTCAACGACTGTCTGTGTCCGTTTCTTTTTTTGTAACCTTTTCTTCTTTTCTTTTTGAAAACGATTACTTTGTCTCCTTTTAAGTGTTGTAACACTTTGGCTTCTACTGAAGCACCTTCTATAGCTGGGGCGCCTAAAGTGATGTTACCATTGTCGTCTAACAAAAGAACTTTGTCAAAAGAAACTTTTGATCCTTCTTCTGTAGCCAAACGGTGAACAAAAACTTTTTGGTCTTTGCTTACTTTAAATTGTTGCCCTGCTATCTCTACGATTGCGTACATAACAATAATGTTTAGTTAATTTTTAAGTGCGCAAATATACAACTATTTCTTTTACACACAACCCCGTAAAGCATTTTTTTCAAATCTCAGCAACAGCCTCTTAGCCAAAACAATATAATTGTGCGGGTTATCACATTTTTAGATAAAAAAAAGTACTTTTGTGTAACAAATTTAAAGGTTAGTTAACTAACTCAACAATCAACGAAAAAATTTCAATTTTTTATGAAAAAATCATTAATTGCTTTAAGTTCATTGCTTATGCTTGGAGGAACAGCACATGCTCAAAAGGTAGCTTTTGAAGAGTACGATTTACCGAATGGTTTGCATGTTATTTTACACAACGATCCGTCTGCACCGGTGGTGATTACTTCGGTAATGTACCACGTAGGTTCTAAAGATGAGAATCCGGAAAGAACAGGATTTGCTCACTTCTTTGAGCATTTATTATTCGAAGGAACTGAAAACATCAAAAGAGGAGAATGGTTCAAAATTGTAACTTCTAACGGAGGAACAAATAACGCCAATACTTCGGAAGACAGAACCTACTACTTTGAAGTTTTCCCTTCTAACAATACCGAGTTAGGATTGTGGATGGAATCTGAGCGATTAATGCATCCGGTTATCAACCAAATTGGTGTTGACACTCAAAATGAAGTAGTTAAAGAAGAAAAAAGATTGCGTGTTGACAACCAACCTTACGGTCAATTGATTGCCGAAGTAAAGAAAAACATGTTTAAAAATCACCCGTACCGTTGGGCTCCGATTGGTTCAATGGCTCACTTAGACGCTGCCACTTTGGAGGAATTCCAAGCATTCAACAAAAAATTCTACACGCCTAACAACGCTGTTTTGGTAGTAGCCGGTCAAATTAACATCGCGCAAACCAAAGCATGGATTGAAAAATATTTCGGCCCAATCCCAAGAGGTGTGGAAATTAAAAAAGAAACTTTTGTTGAAGCTCCAATCACCGAGCCTATCAAAGCCCGTTACGAAGATCCGAACATCCAAAAAGAAATGGTAGTAGCGGCTTACAGAACACCATCAATGAAAACCCGTGACGCGAGAGTTTTAGATATGATTTCTACTTATTTAAGCAATGGTAAGAGTTCTAAATTGTACAAAAAAATCGTAGACGATAAAAAAATGGCTTTACAAGTAGGTGCCTTCAACTATACACAGGAAGATTACGGTCAGTACATTTTATACGGAATGCCACAAGGTGAAAACACTTCGGCCGACTTGATCCGAGAAATCGATGAGGAAATTGTAAAATTGCAAAACGAATTGATTTCTGAGAAAGATTTTCAAAAATTGCAAAACATCTACGAAAGCAACTATGTTGACAACAATGCCAGCGTAGAAGGTGTAGCCGAAAACTTAGCTACTTTCTATCTTTTATACGGTGATGTAAACTTAATCAACACCGAAATCGAAATCTTCCGTTCTATCACTCGTGAAGAAATCAGAGATATCGCTAAAAAATACTTGAACCCGAATCAACGTTTGATTTTGGATTATGTACCGGCCAAAGACAAAGCTCAAAACTAAGACTCAAAGTATCATGAAAAAAACAATTATAGTATTATCAAGCTTGTTTTTAACCTTAACTATGCAAGCACAAGACAGAACCCAACCAAAACCGGGTCCGGCACCAACTATTAACATCAAAAAACCGGAAACTTTTTCTTTGCCAAACGGCTTGAAGGTTTTAGTGGTTGAAAACCATAAATTACCTCGTGTATCTTTCAACTTAACTATCGATAACACTCCGTATGCGGAAGGTAACAAAAAAGGCGTTGACGATTTAACGAGCAGCTTAATCGGAAACGGTTCTACCAAAACATCGAAAGATGCTTTTAATGAAGAAATCGATTTCTTAGGCGCTAACATTAACTTTTTCTCGTCAGGAGCTTCTGCCAGCGGTTTGTCTAAACACTCGAAAAGAATTTTAGAATTGATGGCCGAAGGTGCTTTAATGCCTAACTTCACGCAA
Source organism: Flavobacterium sp. FEMGT703F (assembly GCA_002786385.1). Lineage (GTDB taxonomy): Bacteria > Bacteroidota > Bacteroidia > Flavobacteriales > Flavobacteriaceae > Flavobacterium > Flavobacterium cheonhonense. Next base: position 275,957 of record PGCN01000025.1, on the reverse strand, counting down.
GAAGAATTCGACAAAGAAAAAGAAAAACTAATCGAAGGCTTAAAAACGCAAGAGAAAAGCGTTCCTGCAGTAGCCGGAAGAGTAGAGCGAGTTTTAGCTTACGGGAAAAACCATCCTGCAGGTGAATACTTGTCAGAAGAAACCATCAACAACGTTTCTTTAGCCGATGTAAAAACCAATTACAGCACTTACTTTGTTCCTGAAAAAGCTTACTTAGTGGTAGTTGGCGATGTTAAAACCAAAGAAGTTAAAAAATTAGTAGAGAAATTATTCGGTTCATGGGTAAAAGCTACTGCGCCAAGATTAACTTACTCTAACCCAACCAACGTTCAGTATTCACAAATCAATTTTGTAGATATGCCGAACGCAGTGCAGTCGGAAATCACTCTTTTCAACACGGTAAACTTGAAAATGGGCGATGCCGATTTCTTCCCGGTAATTTTAGCGAATCAAGTATTTGGTGGCGATTTTAACAGCTACTTGAACATGAACTTGAGAGAAAAACACGGTTGGACATACGGTGCCCGCTCTAGTGTTGGTTTCGACAAAAACATGTACAGCCAATTCAGAGCCAATACGCAAGTAAGAAATGCAGTAACTGATAGTGCCATCACTCAAGCTTTATACGAATTAAACCGTATCAGAACTGAAAAAGTTACTGAAGAGGCATTGAACAACGTAAAAGCAGGTTACATTGGTCGTTTCGTAATGCAAGTAGAAAAACCGTCTACTGTTGCCCGTTATGCTTTAAACATTGAAACAGAAGGTCTTCCGGCTGATTTCTATGAAAACTACATCAAAAACATCAACGCCGTTACTCCGGATGATGTAATGAGAGTGGTAAACAAATACTTCTTAGCTGATAACTTAAGAATCTTAGTAGTAGGAAAAGCAGCTGAAGTTTTGCCGGGATTAGAAAGTTTGAAAATTCCGATTTTCTTCTTTGATAAATTTGGTAATCCAACAGAAAAACCGGCTATGAAAAAAGCGATTCCTGCCGGCGTAACGGTAAAAACGGTAATCGACAATTACATCAATGCTATTGGTGGTGACAAAGCCATCAAAACTGTAAAATCAATTGCTTATTTAGGTTCTGCTAAAATTCCTCAAGCACCAATGCCATTAACTTACACTTCAAAAATCGATTCTAAAGGAAGATTTGCTGAAGAATTATCAATGGCCGGAATGGGTTCATTAATGAAACAAGTGGTAAACGGAAATACCGCTTATGCTTCGCAACAAGGACAGAAAAAAGTAATGGAAGGTAAAGAATTAGCTGAAATGAAAGAAAGCGCTGTGTTGTTTAGCGAAACTTTATTAGCTACTAAAGCCGGAGTAACGCTAAGCGGCATTGAGCCTATGAACGGAAGCGATGCTTACACTGTTGTTGACGGCGATACTACTTACTACTTCGATGTAAAATCAGGCTTGAAAATTGCCGAAGCTTCTACAAGTGAACAAGGTGGTCAAAAAGTAACTCAAGTAACTACTTTTGGTGATTACAGAGACGTAAAAGGTGTAAAACTTCCTTTCAACCACATCATGAATGTTGGCTTTGAATTAGACATCAAAATGTCTGAAGTTAAAATTAACGAAGGTGTTTCAGATGCCGATTTTCAATAATTGAAATCATACAAATAAAAAAAGACCGTTAGCAATAGCGGTCTTTTTTTTGTTTGAACCACATAGAGACATAGGAGATATTAATGCCTTTTTGTTACCATCAACAAAAAGTGAATCGCCTTTTGAATAAGCTTCAAAACCTATGTTATTATGCGGTTATTTCAGCGCTATTTTTTACTCGACAAATAAACGCCGACCAACACTACAAAAGCACCAACAAACTGCACCGGCGTTAACATTTCATTGTCCAACAATCCCCAAAAGAAAGCTACAACCGGAATCAAATAGGTAACGGATGTGGCAAAAACCGGAGACGAAATTTGGATCAATTTATAAAATAGCACATTGGCAATTCCGGTTCCGATGATGCCCAAAATGGCAATGTAAATCATCGCTTCCTTTACCGAAGTCAAATGCATTTTTGTGGTAAAATCGGTAAAAAACAAAATGCCCAAAGCCGGAAGTAACATTACCAAAAAATTCCCTGTAGTAATGGTTAAAGGCTTCAAATCGGATAAATATCTTTTGATCAAATTGACATTAGTGGCATAACACATCGAGGCTATTAACACCAAAATCGTGTACCAATAATTCTGATTCGGATGGTGTGCAGCTCCATTTAAAATAAGCAACATCGTTCCGGCAAAACCAACAAGCACTCCTATGATTTGCGTTCGTTTAAAGTCGAGACCGAAAACTACTGCGCCTAATATTAAAGTATTCAAAGGCGTAAGCGAATTGAGTATCGAACTCACCGAACTACTGATTTGCGTTTGCGCAATGGCAAAAAGATAAGCCGGGATAAAAGTCCCGAAAAGCGAGGTTAGGGCAATGAATTTCCACTTGTGCAGCGGAATAGTTGTCAAACTTTTAAATCCGATTACTAACAAAAATAAGGCGCAAAACACTATGCGCAAGGAACCCAATTGAAACGGACTCAATCCTACCAATCCCTTTTTAATCAATATAAACGAACTGCCCCAAATTAAGGCCAGGACGATTAAAATAAGCCATTTTGTTTGTGTTGCTTTCATACGCAAATTTTGGATTTCAAATTTTGTAATTATTTTAAGAATAATAACTTTAATTTTTATTTATTTTTGTCTCTCAAACAAGCAATTACAATTAAAAATTAGGAATACCATGAATTTCACCAAATCTTTAGTAACCTTAGGCATCGTCTCATCTTTGTGTTTCAGCTGTAAAGACACTGCGAGCAAACCCGTTACCGAAAACGAAACCGAAGTTACCGCTACTACCGAGAAAACAAAGGCTGTAGCTGCAAAACCTGAAACAGCCAGTTTTAAAATAGAAGGAATGACCTGTGCTATGGGTTGTGCCAAAACGATTGAGAAAAAATTAGCCGACATGGATGGCGTTCAAAAAGCCACTGTTGATTTTGACAAAAAAGAAGCGACTGTAGAATTTGATGCTGCTGTATTAACTCCTGAAAAACTATATGCCACTGTAGAAGGAGCTGCCGACGGTAACACTTATAAGGTAGTCAAAAAATAATCCCAACAAATTTCAGTTAATGAAGAAGGAACTCCTTAGAGTTCCTTTTTTTATTTAGCGTTGCTCCTATCTTATTTCCATTGAATTGATTCAATCAAATGCTGCATATCGTTTCGTATGTAATCGGCGGCCGGCATAATTGAGTCAAAATTGGGTTTGGCATAAAAATATACCGAACCGGTGACAAAGTGTTTGATACTGTCGGTAGCATAAAACTGCGCATTAGTGGCGGCATTACCACTCACACGATAAAACATCCCATATACTTTTTTATCGTTATTGATGAATGGCTGCTCTAAAATATCATCCGCTTTGATCACGTGTTCGTAAGTCAACTTTTGAGCATCACGCAACAATTTATCGATATCGTTATTCACCGTTTTATAGGTAAGATAAATGGTTGCCTTCATCTTCGGGTAATTAATGGTAAACGCACAATTTTGTGTAGCCTTTACTTTGGTCTTTTCATTCATTTCAAATGTAAACGGACACGGACTATTAAATGTAGCGTACTGAGCCACTTCATAGTCCAAACGCAACTGTCCGGCCGGTTTGGGCAAGACTTCATTTTTACATCCGGTAAATACTAACAACAATACCGTTAAAAATCCTATTACTTTATTACTCATCTTACTTTATTCCAAAGTTACTTTTAATTGTTTCACTCTTTTTTTATCAACAACTTCTACGGTGAAAGTCACGGTAGAAAAGTGGATTTTTTGACCTTTCTTCGGGAAATTACCCAAGAGCTCCAAGATAAATCCGGCCAAAGTTTCGGCTTCACCTTTTTGGTCTTCAAAGGCTTCTTCATCAACATTGACAATGCGATAAAAATCTTTAAGGTTGATTTTACCTTCAAACAAGAAATTCTTATCATCTATTTGCGAATAGCTGATATTCTCGTCATCAAACTCATCCGAAATATCGCCCACAATTTCCTCAATCACATCTTCTAAAGAAACCAAGCCTGAAGTGCCGCCATATTCATCAACTACAATCGCCAAATGACTTTTCATACTTTGAAAATCCTTAAGCAAATCGTCGAGCTTTTTGTTTTCGGGCACAAAAAACGGTTCTCGCAATAATGAATTCCAGTCAAACTCCTTTTTATGAATATGCGGAATCAAATCTTTTACAAACAAAACGCCTTCGATATGATCAATGTTTTCGCGGAAAACGGGAATTCGCGAATAGCCTTTTTCAACAATCTTCGGATAAATCTCGGCAAAGGTTTCTTCAATTTCGAGCGCAAAGATATCAATTCTCGGACTCATAACTTGCTTGGTATCGGTATTCCCGAAAGAAACAATGCCTTCCAGAATTTTCTGCTCTTCCGAAGTGGTATCGTCTGAAGAAGTCATTTCCAATGCTTGCGACAATTGGTCGACCGAAATATTCGTTTTTTGTCGGCCTAACTTTTTATGCAAATAAATTGTAACAGCGCGCATGGGCAAACTCAATGGCGATAACAGTTGGTCTAAGAACCAAATCGGACGGGCCATTCGAGCGGAAAATTTAATGTTATTGCGACTAGCATATACTTTAGGCAATACTTCGCCGAAAAGTAAAATGAGAAAAGTCACCAAAACAACTTCTACTACAAATTTCACTACCGGCGAAACGATACCGGCAAATAAGGAATTCGACACAAAAGAAAAAATAATGACTATTCCTATATTGACAAAATTATTAGCCAAAAGCAAAGTAGCCAGTAGTTTTTTGGGTTTTTGTAACAATTGGGAAACCAACTGAGATTTATTTGAATTGTGCTGAGACAACTTGGCCAAATCGTGCTGAGACAAAGAAAACAAAGCTACTTCCGCCGCCGAAATCATAGCCGAGCAAAACAACAGCAAAACAATGACTAAGCTTCCGAAAAGCAAGTTGGTATCAAGAGTATCGAGAAAAGTCAAACCGGGCTCGGGGTCCAAAAGTATCAAGGTTAGTTAAACAATGTCAAAACGGCAAATCGTTCTCAGGATTGGCGGTATTGGGCGACTCAAAGTTAGCAGGTTTAGCTTCTAAATTTTGGGGTGTTTTGATGCCTTCCACCTCTTTCTTGGTGGTTAAAAAAGTGAATTCGGTTACCTGAATTTCCGTGGTGTATTTGGTAGTGCCGTCTTCAGCTTGCCATTGACGGGATTTGATGCGACCTTCCACATAAATTTTATCACCTTTAGACAAATATCTTTCACAAATTTCCGCCGCTTTGTTTCGAACCACTAAATTGTGCCATTCGGTGGAAGTGATTTTTTCGTTGGTTTGTTTGTTGATGTAAACCTCGTTAGTGGCCAACGGAAAACGACCGATGCAATTGCCACCCTCGAAATAGTGCATTTTTACTTCGTCACCTAAATGACCGATAAGCATCACTTTATTTAATGTCCCATTCATTTTTTCAGCAATTTGTTCTTTTCAAATTTACAGCTTTTTTTGAAATTTAAAACCTTTCGGCTTCAATAAAATTGTGAATTACAATCGGAAACGGCAATTTTTTGACTGATTTCCAGTTGGTTCCTTCGGAAAGCTTGCCTGCTACTCTAACTTTCCAAAAGCAAATATTCAAATGCTGATGGGTTAACTTGTGTACCATTACTGCTTCATTGAATCGCGATATGTCGAGTATTTTATTTTCTACATAGGTATGTTTAAGCAGCAAATCAGATAATGCTTCAGGCGACAAATCGTTATCAGTTTCAAGTAACGGAAACTCGTATAAATTGTGCCAAATGCCTTTTTGGGTTCGTTTTTGAATGAGTGTATTGTTGACCTCATCTTCAAAAACCAAATAAGTAAAAAAACGGGTTCTGACTTTTACTTTCTTTGATTTTATGGGCAACTGAGCTACTTTCTTTTTTTGTAACGCAGCGCAACTGTTGTTAAAAATACAATTAGCACAATCCGGATTCTTAGGTACGCACTGTAAAGCTCCGAACTCCATTATGGCTTGATTGAACAAATTGGCTTCCCCGGCGGGCAACAATTCGGCGGCCAATTGCGTGAATTCTTTCTTGGCGCCGGAAGAGGCAATATCAGTTTCCACTTCAAAATAACGAGACAACACTCGGTACACATTGCCGTCAACCACAGGAACACTCTCATTATAGGCAAACGAAGCGATGGCGGCTGCGGTATATTCACCTATGCCTTTCAGCTTTAGCAATTCGGCATAGTTGGCGGGAAACTTCCCATTGAATTCAAAAGCAACTTGCTGGGCTGTTTTATGCAAATTTCTGGCTCTGGAGTAATAGCCCAACCCTTGCCATAATTTGAGCACTTGCTCTTCATCGGCTTTGGCCAAATCAAACACGGTAGGAAATGCTTCGGTAAAACGCAAAAAATAAGGCAATCCCTGCGCTACACGCGTTTGTTGCAACATGATTTCGGAGAGCCAAATAAAGTAAGGATCAATCGTATTTCTCCAAGGCAAGTCGCGTTTGTTTTGTAAATACCATTGGATTAGAGATTTAGAGAAATTCATAGCGGAATTTAGGTTTACAAAAATAAATCTTTATGTGATTAAATTTTAATAGATTATGCTTGAAATATTCTTTTTTTAATTCATATATTTGCAACCTCAAAAATTTACACATAATATTAAATACGAAAGAAAATGACGAAAGCAGATATCGTAGCGAAGATTTCAGAAAAATTAGGCCTTGAAAAAGGAGATGTACAAGCCACTGTTGAAGCGTTTATGGAAGAAGTAAAAACTTCATTAGAAACCGGTGACAATGTATATTTAAGAGGTTTTGGTAGCTTCATCATCAAAACAAGAGCTGAAAAAACAGGAAGAAACATTTCTAAAAATACTACTATCAAGATTCCTGCTCACAATATTCCGGCATTTAAACCTGCTAAAGTATTCGTAGAATCAGTAAAAACCAATACTGAAGTAGCAGTATAATAACTTATTTATTAATCACAAAAACACAAGCTTATGCCAAGTGGTAAAAAAAGAAAAAGACATAAGGTAGCAACGCACAAACGTAAAAAAAGAGCGAGAGCTAACCGTCACAAAAAGAAAAAGTAGTTCTAAACTACTTTTCTTTTTTTAAAAAACGTTCATTGAAATGGAATTTTAGATATCAAATTTCAAATATTAAATATAGTGCTGCGGCATTAAGTCAAATATTTAAAATCATAAATCTAATATTATTCCCCCGGGTAACAACATTACCTGTTTAAAATGTTTAATCCATCCTTACAATTCAGTTGCGAGTTGAAAAGTTGCGCGTTCCGAGTTGCAAAACCCGAAACCCGAAACCCGAAACCCGAAACCAAAAAGTTCGGATAAAAATTTACAACATGAATAAAGAACTAATCATCCGTAGTGGTGAGAATGCTGTAGATTTTGCCTTATTAAAAGATGGAAAACTAATTGAATTACACAAACAGGAAGACACCAGTAATTTTCAGGTTGGTGATATTTTTATCGCCAAAATCAGAAAACCTGTGGCCGGTCTAAACGCGGCGTTTGTAAACGTAGGCTTTGAAAAAGATGCCTTTTTACATTACCACGATTTAGGACCGAACTTGGCTTCTTATTTGAAATTCATAAAACTTGTAAGCGCAGGTAAACTAAAAGATTTCTCCCTAAAAAACTTTCAGTTTGAAAAAGAGATTGATAAAAACGGTGCCATATCAGACATACTGAGTGCCAATCAATCGGTATTAGTTCAAGTAGTCAAAGAACCTATTTCTACCAAAGGCCCAAGAATCAGCACTGAGCTGTCTTTCGCCGGTCGTTTTGTAGTTTTAGTGCCTTTCTCCGACCGGGTTTCTATTTCTCAAAAAATAGAATCCAAAGAGGAAAAAGACCGACTCAAAAAACTAGTACAATCCATCAAACAAAAAGGTTTCGGGGTTATTGTGAGAACAGTAGCCGAAGGCAAAAGCATAGCCGAACTAGAAAAAGATTTGCAGAACTTAATGAATCGATGGACTGCAATGTGTAAAAAATTACCAACTGCTCATCATCCTTCCAAAATATTAGGAGAACTTAATAAAGCTTCTTCTATTTTGCGAGATGTATTCAATGATACTTTCACCAGTATCCAAGTGGATGATGCAGAGTTGTACCAAGAAACCAAGGACTATTTAGCCGAAATAGCCCCTGATAAACAAAAAATCGTTAAGCTTTACCAGTCGAAAGACTTGCCGTTGTTTGAGAAATACCATATCGAGCGACAAATCAAAACGTCTTTTGGGCGTACCGTATCCATGAGTAAAGGTGCCTATTTGATTATAGAACATACCGAAGCTTTACACGTTATCGACGTGAACAGCGGAAACCGTTCTAACAAAGCCACCAATCAAGAAGATACCGCCCTCGAAGTCAACATGATAGCTGCCGCCGAAATCGCCCGACAATTACGTCTGCGCGATATGGGTGGTATCATCGTAGTGGATTTTATCGATATGCAAAATCCCGACAACCGTCAAGTGCTATTCAACTTCCTCCGCGAGGAAATGAGCGACGACAAAGCCAAACACAAAATCTTACCGCCGAGTAAATTCGGATTAGTCCAAATCACTCGCCAACGCGTAAGACCTGAAGTCAATATAGAGACCCGAGAAGAAAATCCGAACAATTTGAGCGGCGATGTAGATGCGCCAATCCAAATTATCGACAAGATTAACTTCTCCCTCGAAAAGATTATCAAAGACCACAGCGGTATTAAGCTTAATGCCCATCCGTTCGTGGCCGCTTACCTTAAAAAAGGTTTTCCATCAATACGTTCAAAATGGCTTTTTGAACATAAAAAATGGGTGAAAATCATACCACGTGACGCTTACACGTATTTAGAGTATCATTTCTTCGACAAAGACGGAAATGAGATCAAGGAATAAAAGAAGAAACCATCCCGTTTTCATAACGCGGATGGTTTTTTTATGCTTTTTTGCTAAAGCAAAAATACCTGAAGCCCACCGGGCTTCCTCCTCTTAATATCAAATCACGTGACGCTTACACGTATTTAGAGTATCATTTCTTCGATAAAGACGGAAATGAGATCAAGGAATAAAAAAAGAAAACGCCTTTCGAAAGATTGCTTTCAGCCTGTTCGGCCGCGAGCGTCCTCGAGTAGGCGGTTTTTTTGTGTCAAAATCTATCGTTTAACAATGTCACACTGAGCTTGTCGAAGTGCTTTTTAGAAGCTGTTTGCTTTGCCATTTCGCTCTTTAGGAGCTCGTGTCCGGCTATACGTTACAATCTTTTTTGTCGGCACTTTGGTAGTTTACATCCAAAATAGGGCGAACAAAAAAGGATTTCCACTCCTATCCGGGCTAGGGCTAATCCCGTTAGGGATTAAATATTGGTAACAAACTACGCCCAATTAAGAGAAATCCCGCTAGGGATTCAATACCTGTAACAACTATACCTACATCCAATGCAATCCCGTTAGGGATTAAATATCGGTAACAAACTACGCCACAATTAAGAAAAATCCCGCTAGGGATTAAATACCGGTAACAACTATACCTACATCCAAAGCAATATGATATAATTAAATTGGTGCTTTAAAAATATATCGCTCATCATACTCAACCTCAAACTCCGCTAAAAATTCCAAATACTCTTGGTTAAAACTTCTCACAGCATGATGTTGTTCCTGATTCTTAATGTAATTAATAACCGTATTCACCTGAGATTTAGCATAAGAAAAAGCGCCATAACCTTCTTGCCATTCGAATTTTACTTTAAGAAATCTTTTCTCATTAATCCACTTTGATGAACTTCCTTTGATATCTTGCATTAAATCTGAAACGGATTGTGATGGCCGTATGCCGACTAAAATATGAACATGATCCGGCATTCCGTTTATTGCTAATAATTTGTGATTATGGTTTTTAATTATTCCAGACATATATTGATACAATTCGTCTTTAAAGGATGAATAAATCAAACCATCTCGATATTTTACCGCGAAAACAAATTGGAGGTGAATATGGGTGTATGTATTGGCCATTTAATATCATCCCTAGCGGGATTTTGATTACTGTATATTTATCTACCTATATTGAATCCCTAACGGGATTTTGGTTTAACAAATATAGATGGATGAAAATATTGGTCATTACAGTTTTTATATACTTTTTAGAAGTAATGGCAACAAAAACAAACCCTATTAATCCTTTATAATCTCCACTCTTCTCTTAATCTCATTACCAAACTCATCCGCTACCGTAATATAATGCACTCCTGTTTCCGCAGCAATCGGCATCTCGTGAAAGGTTTGCGTCGTGCCTTTGTAGTCGTTATCCACATACCAAAATAGTTTGGCTTCCCTATTGGAATGCGCTACTTTAACAATTACCGGCTGTACTTTGCTGTTAAAATCCTTAGTCAAATAAATCTTACTGTTCGTTTTGGGATATATAAAATCCATTACCGCTTGTTGTGTCGGCTGACAATCGGCTCGGTACGGCGGCACCGTTTTGTAATCAATGTGTAAACTCTTGTAATACCATTCCATCACCGGTGGTAGTATAAACCATTTGGTAGTTAAGATCTTATCCACATCTTCACAACTGCTGTTCACCCTAAACTGCCGCGATGCATCCAAATGTACTAATTTGTGATACGGACAAATCGCAGTTTTCTTGCCGCTACGAGTGATGAGCTGTTTGATTTTCGGGCAATCGTCTTGGGCTAAATGACCACTTTGTTTACAAACCTCAGCATATTCCAAATCATTCAACGGCGGTTGGAACCATTTTTTCCGAGGCAACAAATTAAACACATCAAACAAGATAGGTGCTGCGCTTTCCACTCCGGTCAATTCCGGTCGGCCTTCACCATTGGCATTGCCAACCCATACACCAACCACGTAACGCGAATTAGTACCTATCGCCCAAGCATCGCGATTCCCGAAACTGGTTCCGGTTTTCCAAGCCAATTCTAAAGACGAATCGTAAAACTTCCAAGCTTCATCACCTTCCGGTCGGTTGACTTCCTTCATGGCGTTATAGGTTAAATAAATAGCTCCGGCACCGAAAATGTTTTGCTGAAAACTATCATTGCCAAAATCTTGCTGAAAGTCGTTCACATAATTCAACTCGGCAAACTCTTTACTTCGGTACTTTCCGTTCGACTGATTGAAATAATTAATCGTAGCCGACATATTAGCGTAAGCCCGACACAAATCCCACAAATTGCTCTCGGCACCGCCTAAAATGAGCGACAAACCGTAATGATCGGGATGTTGGTTGATGTTTCTGAGCTTCAATTTTTGCGTCAACTCGTAAAATTTGTTCACGCCGTGTTCCTGCAACATCAACACCGACGGAATGTTTAGCGAACGCGATAAAGCGCGCTGTGCCGGTACGGCTCCGTCAAAGGTCAGGTTAAAATTCTGCGGCGAATACCCGGAAATTTGCGTAGGAATATCAGCCACCAAAGTATTGGGCAACAGTTCCCCTTCGTCAAGCATGGAAGCAAACAACAGTGGTTTCAAAACGCTACCCGTACTTCGCGGCGCGCCAATGATGTCTACATCTTTATCGTGGTCTTTGTCCGTAGGCGAATTGCCTACATAACTAATGACATTGCGGTTTTGAATGTCGATGACCATAATGGCCAAATTGTGCACCTCGTTTTGTTTGTACTGATTGTAATACTGTTGCGCGATTTGATTCACTCGGTTTTGCAACGAAATCGCAACGGTGGTTTTAATGCGTTTGCCTTCATCGGTTTTGGCAATTCTTTGCAGCAAATGCGGAGCAATTTGTGGTAAATTATAGGGTTTTTGAGGCAAAGGTTCTTTAACGGCCAATTCGTATGTGAGTTGGTCTATGACTTTTTCATGATACAGTTTGAGCAACAAGGCATTGCGTTTGCGCAACAACTTAACCTGATTTTTCCCGGGATAAATCAAACTCGGCGCATTGGGCAATACCGCCAAAGTAGCACTTTCCGCCCAAGATAATTGGTACGATTGCACGCCGAAATATCGCCAAGACGCCATTTCTAATCCGACCACATTACCGCCAAAAGGCGCATGAGCAGCATACAATTCGAGAATTTTTTCTTTGGAATGTCGGAATTCCAAACGCGTCGCCAAAACGATCTCGATAGCTTTTTCAAAGTAAGTGCGCTTTTTGTTTTGACGCGACAAACGAATGACTTGTTGGGTCAACGTACTACCGCCGCGAACCACTCTTCCGGCGCTTCGGTTTTGCTGAAAAGCCTTGACCATGGCCACCGGATTGAATCCGGGATGGTGGTAAAAATGTTCGTCTTCAAAGTAAACCAAGCATTTCTTAAATTTTTCAGGCACGCTGTCTTGGGCCGGAAAACGCCATTGTCCGTCACGGGCTATTTTGGCCGCTAATAACTCGCCTTCACTGCTTTCAATAACAGTCGCATAAGGCGAATCGAATAATACACGCGGCAACGAAAAATAATAGACGAGCAACAGTATAAAAAATACCGCTGATTTCTTGGGATTCCTTTTGATATAAGTAACGAAGCGTTGCGAGAACACTTTGATTTTTGCTTTCATTTTGTTTGCTAACCAATAAAATTAACCGCAAAGTTCGCAAGGTGTTACGCAAAGTTCGTTAGAAAAATCTCTCTTGGCGAACTTTGGGCTTGCTTGGCGTCTTTGCGGTTAAACATTTATTTCACCACTTCTACCCATTGTCCTTTAGTACGCGCTATAAACTCGTTGTCATACATGGCTTCACATTGCAAGCCCGGCAAATAGTATTTTCCAAGGTATGAAGCATTCAACAGAATTTTAAACTGTCGGGTTTCCGAAGGCTTCAAACTGAAATAGTAATTGGCGCGGTCGTCGCGGATGTCAATGTAATCGGCTACGTTGTCGGTGGCACTGCCAAAATCGGTGTAACGGGTGTTGACTATTTCAAACCCTGACGGTACTATTTGCGATAGCGCAATATTTTCCACTCTTTCGTTCTTGCGATTGGTTAGCGTAACCTCAGCATAGAACTCGGTTCCTTGCGCTATTTTCGACACCGAAATCACTTTGCCTTTTCGGTCTTTGAAGACCAATCCGGCCGACACATTTTGCTGCATCGGTTTTTCACTGCCTACCGGAAGAATACCGCTATTCAGTATACGAACAAATAAAGTGTTCTTCTTGTTGTTTTTAAGCGTAACCGAGTTACTGCCCATTTTCACCGACAAGGTTCTTTGGGCTACCGTTTTATCGGTTGCAATCACTTCGGTTTTGCCATTGTTGGTAAACTGAACGGAAACGCCTTTGCTGCCGTTGGATTTGGCGAATTTGGCCATCGCATACAAACCATAAGCCGTGGTTTGGGTGCTCATCCATTGTTTGCTCGATAAATTTTTAGCCAATTTGGTAGCCATGGCAAAGGCCTTTTGTTTTTGACCTAACAAAATCAGCGTTTCTAAAGCCATAGCTCTATTTCTCTCGGCGGAACCGTAGTAGTAATAGTAGTAGCCATCTTCGGTGTTTTGTTCGTCAATGAAAGATTTACTCAACAAAGACATCCCGGCGGCATTTTGTTTTAGCATGGCATAACAAGCCGCCAAACGCAATTTGCTTTCGTTGGAAATACCAACCGTTTCGCGCAATCTGTTCATTGAAGCCAAATCGGGTGCACCGGCCAGCGCCAAAGTATACAAGCGGTAGGATTGGGCCAAATCGTTGCCATAAGATTTTTCAAAACGCCATTGTTTGGCTGCTTTTTGTTGGTAAGACAACCATTTCGATTTAAAACTGATGGGTAAAACGTAGCCTTTTTTCTCGGCTTCGATTAAGAAGTGACCGGCGTAAGAAGTACCCCAATCATCGGCATCTACATTGCCCGGCCAATACGACAATCCTCCGTTAGGCAATTGGAAATTCCCCAAACGCTTGATGCCGGCCATGACATTCTTCTGGATATTTTGCTTGCGAACCGCATCTAAGTCCATAATCTCCGTCAAATACAACTGCGGAAAAACGGAAGAAGTAGTTTGCTCTACACAACCATGTGGGTACTGGATTAAGTAATCCAATCTTCGACTGAAATCAACGGTTGGCGACGAGGAAACTTCCATTTTGGCTTTGTTACTGCCACTTACCCCAAAGGTTTTCCAGCTAATGGTTTTGGAACTGTTCGGCGGAATTACCACATCGGTAAAATCATTCGTTACCGGATTAGGGTTCGTCACATCAATCTCGACAGCGTAAGTCGATTTTTCTTTGCCGGAAACTGCGGTAATTTCGATTTTGCCGATACCGGTAGTAGCGCCGACTTCCAAATTAAAATAACCCATTTTTTCATCCGGTTCGGTAAACTTGATGACTTGACTCGACTTACCAATCACCCTAACACTGTTATTGGTTTTGATTTGCAAGGTGACATTTTTGATGTATTTCTCGGTCGCAAACAAGGTAACCGGTAACGTAACTTTTTCAGAAGGTGAGATTTTTCGAGGCAAAGAAGCCAAAATCATGAGCGGACTTTTCACCGGAGTGGCTTTCTCCGCCATCCCGTAAGCACTGGTTTTAGCGTCGGCCGCTACCACCATAGTACGAACAGAACCAATGTATTTAGGCAATTTGATTTGGTGAGTCTTCGAACCGCCGTTTGATTCAAACGGACCATAATATAAAACTACCGGTTTGAAACGGTTGGCTTTTTTGGCTTTTCCACCTCCCGCATCGGCATCACCACCGATACTGAAAACCTGATTTACTTTACCGCCGTAAGCACCAATCACATCATCATAAATATCCCAAGTTCTTACGCCTAAAGCTTCTCGGGTGTAGAAACTGGTCCAAGCGTTCGGCGTTTTGAATCGGGTTAAATCCAGCAATCCTTCATCCACCACGGCTATAGTGTAAGTCATTTTTTTGCCTTTCTTTTCAGAGACTTTAACGTTGATGGTTTGCTCCGGACGCAACACATCAGGCATAGTGAGTACCGGTTCTAATACCGTATTTTTATCGATAACTTCTATCGGAACGATACCGTACATGCGGATAGGCAAATCATTTTTGGTGGACGCATGCGGTTGCAGTAAAGAAATGTTGATGTACACATTCGGCGCCATTTCTCCGGTAATCGGCAACTCGACTGTGGTTTCGCCTTTTTTGGTTTTGGCCCAAATGGTTTTCAATACTTTGGTCCCATTTTCAATGGAAATCATAGCCCTGCCACCTTCGCTGGACGGGAAGAAAATTTTGGCTTTATCGCCTACCGCATAATTGGTTTTATCGGTAGAAAAACGAAGCATCGTAGCCGATTCACCATCCGTATTTCTCGACTTAGCCGACCACCAAGGCATATCGATATAGACTCTGACTCCGGTAGCATGCCCGTCATTCGGATCGGTTACGCGTACCAAATAATTACCCCATTCGTCATCCGGCACTACAAAAGACACGCTGCCTCTGCCCGATGCATCGGTATTGATAAAAAAGTTTTTGTAAGCAATAGTGGCATTAGAAGTATTGTAACTGGACAAATCATCGTTAGAGGCATCCCACCACCAACGCGATTCCATTCGGTACACACTGACTTGCAGATTTCTCACAGCTCGTGGGCGACCGGTTTCACTTAGCGTAACTATGTCAAATCGGTTAGCCCTCCCGGTTTCAATCATCCCGTATTTGTTGGGTTCGGGCGATTTGATACCGACATAAGTAGTGTAAGGCGAATAGTTGGTGGAAGCTACATCGGTACTCACATCGCCGCCGTTTTCATATACTTTGGTAATGAAAGCGGCGCGCAACATGCCCGGCGCTTGGCCTTCAATGTTCGGTTTAATCGGAATAGAAGCACGTCCGTTACCATCGACTTTGCCGGAGAAAATGTTGATTTCTTCGGTATAAAATCTACGCGTCGGATCGTCGAAAACATAGTTGGCAAATCCTTTAAAAGTAGTGACTTGTTGAGAAAACTTCGCTTGCACTTCGGTTTTTAAATCCTTAGCCACAGCGCCGTGTAACCATAAAACCTGCATGTTGTTGATGTTTTCTTTATTGGCCGAAAGCACCGACTCGTTAAAACTGTTTTTAATTTTTAATCGATTCGGTTTGATGGTTTCGATTTTGATGCTTTTGTAAAATCGCGCGCCGCCGACACTTACCACTGCTTCCCAATTTCCGGTGATGTCGCTGGTTTCAGTTGGAATGACGAATTTGTAATGGTTTAAATCGTTCAGTTTTTGTACCGATTCGTAAACCGTTTTGCCTTTAGGGTCGTTCAGTTTTAATTTAATTGGATGCGAAGCCGGCAATTTGTTGGCATTATCATTTAAGATAAAAGACAGATACACGGTATCGCCGGGACGCCAAACGCCTCGTTCTCCGTAGATGTAACCTTTGATGCCTTTTTGCAGGGTTTCGCCTGACACATCAAAATTACTCAACGACAACGACAGCTCATCGTCTAACTTGACATAAGTACTTTGATTGCCTTTGGTTACTATAGCAAAGTAGGCGTATTTTTCCAACTGAAAAGAAGCCAAACCATCGCCATCAGTTTGGGAACCGGCAATTTTTTGTTGTTGGTAATTGTACAAATCCACCGTAGCGCCTGAAACCGCAGCAGTAGTCACAATATCACTAACAGCTACCACCACGGATTTGTCAGTGCCTCTTTTAGCAATGACACCCAAATCGGAGGCCAAAATATTGGTTCCGACTCTGGTATTGTAGAAATAATAGTTAGTGCAAGGATCTTGTCGCTCGCGCCATTCGTAGTCTTGTTCGTAATAGTAATCGTAACCGCTGTTGCTGTAATTGATGTCGTCTTCCGCTACGGGTTCATCCTCTTCTTCGTTGTTGTAATCTTCGTCATCTTCAGCACTTACCGAAGTACATTTGTACATCGAGTACTCTTTTTTAAAGGAAAACTCAACGCGATAAATGGCGCCCGGTTCGGGTTTGATAATCTTAGACAAATCCAAAGCGTAAGTATTCCACTTGGTGTAATCGATAAGGTTATTTTGCTTGAGTTCGATTTTGGTTTTGGCTACCGATTGCCCAACTCTACGCAAGTTTTCGGTACCGTTGAGGTTGTTGTCTTGCAAAAATTGTAAGATGTTATTTTTGTAAATTTTAAAGACTTTCACGTCAACAGCATTCAGATTCGCCGCTTCAAAATTGATTTTTAAATTGTTGGAACTCGGTAAAATCGTACCGCTTTTGAGCAATTTTACGCCGGGTTTTACTTGTTCAAACAGCAACTTTTCGGAGTAGTTTTGCTTCATCTTGTAGCCGTCAATGTTTTCAATACCTTGAAATACTTCGACTAACTTGCTTCCGGAAAATCCGGTTTCAGCGGCAGCAACGGCTTCCACAATTTCTTCCACAGCAACAGCAGCAGTGTCAACAGCAGCCATAGCCGTATCGACAGTTGCGGTAGTAGTACCGCGGTCGACTTTAGAATCAGGTTCTTTGTTGTAAAACACTTTTAAAACATTCCCCATCGTGGCAAACTTAAGGTTGTTGGTGTTTTCAATGGCCACTAACCCTTTAAAATCCTGGTCTTTTCTGAGTGGATCGGAAAAATTAATCAGCACCGATTGGTTGTTGGCATCGCCTACTTCAATCTTCAAGACTTTAAACTGGTTTTTCCCCGGAATCGGGAATTTGGTCACGCCTTTTTGGTCAATGTCAACCGCATCGCCATCCCAGTTGATAAAAATCTCACTGTCGTCATCAAAACGTTGAATACTGTCGATCATAAATTTAAAATCGGTACTCGTACTCAAAGCTTTGTCGAATTTGATTTTGAGTTTTTTATCGTTTTGTGTAACCTCAATAATTTTTTGGGCTTCTTCTAACGTAAGGTTATCGGCGGTTTTTAAATTACCGTTCAAGTAGTACCAATCTTTGCTGTACGATTGCAAATCTTGGGTGTTGACGATAAAATCTTGCTTAATGGTTTTGACAGAAAAATTGAAATTGGCCAATTCTTTAGGCACTTTATTGGTAATTTCCGAAAGTCGCAACGTAATTTGATAGAGCGTATTTTGCTCTAATTTTTCATTGGGAATAAAAGCGATAGTGTTGGGCGACAAGGCAACCACTTTACCACTCACACTTGGAGAAACGTCAAACAAATCGCTGTCTAATTCCTGATTGGGTTTCCAATCGCTTTTGTTGAATGCCAACTGTACCCTGAAGTCGGAGTTGACCGAGACAAAGCCCGATGAAAATCCTGTAATGTAATCTTTGTAAAGAGAGGGATCTGAATCAAAATCGGAAGCCGATTTTTTAGAACAGGATTGCCATAGTAACATGGCAACAAGCAAACCTAGAATCTTACTGGTTTTCATCGTTTTAAAAGGAATTATTTGTTAGAACTTTTGCCTTGGGATTTTTCTCCAATTAGCATCATAACGCTAAAATTATTAAAATATTATTTACGTTATGAATAATTTTTTAAGAATATTTTTCTGAATTTTTTAGTTGCGTTTGGATGCAAAAAATCTGATCATTAATTCGGCCGCTTGTTCAGCCAAAACACCTTTAACCACTTGGGTTTTAGGATGTAATTGGGTGCCTAATTTTTGGAAACCACGTTGCTCATCAGAAGCGCCGAAAACCACTTTGGAAATCTGACTCCAGTACAAAGCACCGGCACACATTTGGCAAGGTTCTAAAGTAACGTACAAAGTGCAACCTTTGAGGTATTTGCCACCGATAAAATTGGCCGCCGAAGTAATGGCTTGCATCTCGGCATGAGCGGTTACATCGTGTAACATTTCGGTGAGGTTATGGCTGCGGGCAATCACTTTGTTATCGATTACAATAACGGCACCCACGGGAATTTCGCCTTTTTCAAAAGCCATTTCGGCTTCCTGCAAGGCTTTCTTCATAAAATACTCGTCAGTGAAAGGATTTTCCATAAAACAAAAATACAATTTCAATTCGTACATTTGTGGCATGTCAAAAAAATTGCTGCAACAAATCAATACGCCATCGGATTTAAGAAAACTCGACCCGTCTCAATTACCGGAGTTGGCCAAAGAGTTGCGTGAGTTTATCATTGATATCGTTGCCGTAAAAGAAGGTCATTTGGGCGCCAGTTTGGGTGTAGTTGAATTGACTATTGCTTTGCATTATGTGTTTAATACCCCCGAAGATTTACTGGTTTGGGATGTTGGGCATCAAGCCTACGGCCATAAAATTTTAACCGAAAGACGAACAAAATTTGATACCAACCGACAATTGGGCGGCCTTTCCGGATTTCCGAAACGCAGCGAAAGCGTTTATGATACTTTTGGTGTGGGCCATTCTTCTACTTCCATTTCTGCGGCTTTAGGTATGGCGATTGCGTCCCAGCTTAAAGGTGAAAACAAACACCACATCGCCGTGATTGGCGATGCCTCAATTGCCAGCGGAATGGCGTTTGAAGGGTTGAATCATGCCGGAGTAACCGATGCCGATTTGCTAGTGATTTTAAACGATAATGCCATCGGAATTGATCCGAGCGTTGGCGCTTTGAAAAACTATTTAACGGCGGTTAAAGAAGGGAAAAACCCGAAGCAGAATAACATGATTAAGTCGCTTAATTTTGATTATTCCGGACCCATTGACGGTCATGATTTGCCAACGTTAATCAAAGAGTTGGAACGACTCAAAAAAGTAAAAGGACCGAAGTTTTTACACATCATAACCACCAAAGGCAAAGGCTTACAACAAGCCGAAGAAGACCAAGTGAAATACCACGCACCGGGTAAATTTGATGCCGCTACCGGAGAAATTATAGAAAAATCAGAGGAACATTTACCGCCGAAATTCCAGGATGTTTTTGGATTGACTTTGGTTGAACTAGCTAAAAACAACCCTAAAATAATTGGGATTACTCCGGCCATGCCCAGCGGTAGTTCGATGAAATTTATGATGGAAGCTTTCCCGAATCGCGCTTTTGACGTTGGGATTGCCGAACAACATGCGGTGACGCTTTCCGCCGGAATGGCCACCCAAGGCATGGTGGTTTTTTGCAATATTTATTCCACGTTTCTGCAACGCGCCTACGACCAAGTGATACACGATGTAGCCTTGCAAAACCTACCGGTAATTTTTTGTTTAGACCGCGCAGGTTTAGTAGGCGAAGACGGAGCTACACATCACGGGGTTTTTGACATCGCCTATTTGCGTTGTATTCCGAACCTTATGATTTATGCGCCTAAAGATGAAATCGATTTGCAAAACATTCTTTATACGGCTTCTTTAGGATTGAAACATCCGATAGCGATTCGTTATCCGCGAGGCAGAGGTAAAAATGCCGACTGGAAATTCCCGAGCGATTTCCAAAAAATAGAAGTTCGTAAAGCGCAAAAACTCAAAAAAGGCAAAAATGCAGCCATTTTATCTACCGGAACGATTGCGACTAATGTAACTGCTGCTTTGGCTGAGATAGAAGACGACGGCCATTTTGCCCACTATCATTTTGGGTTTGTCAAACCTTTAGACGAAAAGAAACTGCACAAAATTTGCGATAAATTTTCAACGATTATTACCGTGGAAGATGGCGTAACCACCGGGGGATTTGGAAGTGCTATACTTGAATTTGCCGCGAAAAACGATTACGTCAACGAAGTTTTCCTTTGTGGCGTTCCCGATTACTTCATCGAACACGGCACGGTAGATGAGTTGCAACAATTCTGCAATATCGATGTGGATGGTTTGAAATCGCTTTTCTCCACTGTATTAGAAGAAGACGAATAACTACGCTGATTCTATAAAGCGGTTTTTGGCCTCAGAATCTGGCAGGCGAGTGTCAAATATTCGAAGAATCCGTGAAATAAAAAGCTGTCTGAGCAAAGCGAGTTCTTTTTATTTAGGATTCGAGAAAAAATTTGACCGCCGAAGATTCTTAGCCTTGACTTTTTTGTCACTTTTTGTGTCAAGACAAAAAGTGAAATTAAGCCGTCACAATCTTGTTCAACTCCAACGCTTTACCATCGGTTAGCATCGAGATGAAGTGGCAAATGTGCAACAATCGTTCGTACAGACTTTCTTTTTCCAAATGGTGTTTCTCGGGTAAAATCTTCATTAACAACTTATCGTAATTCGTGGCTTTACCATCATAAGTATTGTTGTAGGCTGTAATGAATTTATCGAGTAAATTATTAATGATTTGGTAGCCCGAGAGTTCCTTTTCAATCACTTCCCGACTTTGGTAAATGTTTTTAACGCTCAATTTAATGATGTCGTCCATTTGCGCTTTGTATTTACTTTTCTCGGTTAAGGCGAAATGGAATTTCCCTTGCAATATTGCTGCTTCGTTTTCAACAAATACACGAACCGCATCATTAATCAAATTCCCGATAGCCAAAGCGCGCAAATAGCTGATGCGATCTTCTTTGGTGGTGAGCGATTGGTATTTCGCCGCATCAATAGTGTCTTTGACCAATTTGATTAGGTATTCCAAAGCGTAATCCTCGGAAACTAAACCAAGATTAATACCGTCTTCAAAATCAATGATGGTGTAGCAAATATCATCAGCTGCTTCGACTAAGAAAGCCAACGGATGACGTTCGTAACCAATATCCTCGCCGGTTTTGTTGGGAATCATGCCTAACTCATCAGCGACTTCTTTAAAGAAAGCCACATCCGATTGGAAGAAACCGTATTTTTTATCAGCTATGTTTTTGGTGGGCTTTTTGGGCAGACTTTCCTTCGGGTATTTGGTAAAAGCGCCAAGGGTGGCATAGGACAATCGCAAACCGCCTTCAATCCCGGGTCGCGAACCCGTTAAGATGGAAAAACCATTGGCGTTGCCTTCAAAATCGACTAAATCCTGCCATTGTTTGGGTGTGAGTTGGTCTTTGTACTGTTGGCCTTTTCCTATCGAAAAATATTCCCCTATGGCTTTTTCACCCGAGTGTCCGAATGGCGGATTGCCGATATCGTGCGCCAAAGCAGCTGCAGCGACTATCGCTCCGAAATCGTTCATATGATAGCCGTGTACTTCTTTCAGATGCGGATACTTTTCTATGATTTTTTTGCCGACTAACCTTCCGATGGAACGACCTACGACGGAAACTTCCAAACTGTGCGTCAAACGCGTGTGCACAAAATCGGTTTTCGACAAAGGAATGACTTGGGTTTTGTCTTGCAAACTGCGAAAGGCTGAAGAGAAAATAATACGATCGTAGTCGACTTCAAAGCCGAGACGGGTGTCGTCTTGTTCGATACGCAATCGTTTACCGGTATCGCCTTGGCGTTTTAGAGAGAGCAATTGTTCCCAGGTCATACAATATTAAATTTTAGATTTTAAATATAAGCCCTTCGACTGCGCTCAGGGTGACAATATAGTTGTAACCAAAAATACGTTTTAATTTAGAATTTTCTTCATACAAACGCTGTTTTCCACGCCTATGTATTGTCCGAAATTCTCTGTGATTTCATAGCCAAGCTTTTGGTATAAACCGATGGCGTCTTTTTGCAGGTGACCGGTTTCGAGGATGGCCATAGTGTAGCCTTCCTCTTTGGCCCAAAGTTCTAATTCGGTTATAATGGTTTTGGCGATGCCTTGTCCGCGGTAATCCGGGCGAGTATACATACGTTTGATTTCGGCGGTTTTAGAGTCGTATTCTTTGTAAGCTCCAATGCCAACCGGAAACTCATTTTTATAAACAATCATCGCATTTTTAAGCAAACTGGTTTTGTTGAATTGGGCGTAGAACTCGTGGTCGTCGCCATCTAAAATGCGCAAATAAGCATCTAACTCGGCTACTAACTGTCCGAAATCGGGATGGTCTGAAGTAGTTCGAATCAGTTGTATCATAAGGCTTCCGGGTTTTCTCCAATTTCTTCAAACGAATGGAACAACTCTTTGCTGATGCGCAAGTCTTCTTTGTTAACCACATAGGTTTTCGACAAACTATCGTGCCAACCTACACAAGGCGTTCCGAAAAAGGAGAAGAATTCAAACGGAATCAAGCGGCACAAACTGCGGATTAAAACGGCATTGGCAGTAGGCTTTTCGCCGTATTCGTCTACCACTACGGTTTTGGTCATGAGTTTGCCAACTGTAGTTCCGAAAAAGATTTCAAAAACATTATAATATAGCAGCAATACTACCAAACCAATGGTGAGTTCTTGAATGCGCGTGATGTTTTGGAAAAAAATCAATATTTCTTCATTTCCGGTTAAAACACCAATCATAGCAGCTATCATACCGATAACGAATGTTAGTCCCAATCGGGCAACGTAATCGATAACTACGTTTACAAAACGTTGGCGGTTGGAAGCGATAATTTCATCCGGAATGGTATATTGTCGGTTGCTCATGCGTTATTCTTTTTCGTTGGCCAGGAAGAAATGTCGGGATTTCTTTGGGTATTGGTTGTAGCTTTTATCGCTGGGATTGGCAATGACGGATTTGATGTTGATTTCGTCTCCGACTTTAAAATGGGCTTCGGTATATTGGTAATCCAATAAATACTCGCCGCAATAATAATTACCGTTTTCGTCTTTTTGGATGATGCCGGTGTAGACTCCTTTTTTTTGTTTTGACATGATTTTACCGATATTAAATCCCTAACGGAATAGGCCCTAGCCCCGATTACT
Source organism: Flavobacterium sp. FEMGT703F (assembly GCA_002786385.1). Taxonomy (GTDB): domain Bacteria; phylum Bacteroidota; class Bacteroidia; order Flavobacteriales; family Flavobacteriaceae; genus Flavobacterium; species Flavobacterium cheonhonense. The sequence continues at coordinate 252,303 of PGCN01000025.1, read as the reverse complement.
TCACTAAATTAAAAACATTTCATTGGTGTTCAGTGAATGCTTTGCATTTAGAGCAAGTATCCTTTTTTGACAACCCAGCATCTCGACTGCGCTCGATGTGACAAAAAAGATACTGCTGAAAGCGGGAAATAGCTCCTAAAATTAATCAAAAAACAGCCATCTAATGACAGCTGTTTTCTAAATTCTTACTCTATGTTTTAATTACGATCCACACATTTCGCAATCGTCACCACCGTTTCCGGCGGCAGCACGAGCGCGTTCTACCATAGCGGCAAAATCTTCGGCGGTCATTTCTCCGTTTTCGGTTGGTGCTACTACTTCTACAGCTACCGGTTCGGCGGTTGGTTCGGCTTTTTTATCGTTGTTCAAGGTGAACTTGATAGCGTCTACCGCGGCTTTGGTTCTGAGGTAATACATACCGGTTTTTAAGCCGCTTTTCCAAGCGTAGAAGTGCATCGAAGTCAGTTTCGCATAGTTGGCGTCTTGCATGAACAAGTTCAACGATTGCGATTGGTCGATGAAATACCCTCTGTGTCTCGACATGTCGATGATGTCTTTCATAGACATTTCCCAAACGGTTTTGTAGAGTTCTTTTAAGTCGGCCGGAATTCGCTCGATATTTTGCACCGATCCGTTGTGGCGCATGATTTCTTGTTTCAATTCTTCGTTCCACAAACCGCGTTTCACCAAGTCTTCCAACAAGTGTTTGTTCACCACAATAAACTCACCCGACAATACGCGACGCGTGTAAATGTTAGACGTGTATGGTTCGAACGCTTCGTTGTTTCCAAGGATTTGAGACGTAGAAGCGGTTGGCATTGGTGCCATCAACAAAGAGTTTCTTACGCCGTGTTGCATTACTTCTTTGCGCAAACTTGCCCAATCCCAACGGCCGGACAATTCTTCGTCTTTGATGTTCCAAAGGTTGTGTTGGAACAAACCTTCTGAAATTGGCGACCCTTTAAAGCTTGAGTATGGTCCTTCTTCTTTGGCCATTTCCATAGAAGCCGTTACAGCAGCAAAGTACATGGTTTCGAAGATATCTTGGTTGAGTTGTTTGGCTTCGTCGCTGGTGAACGGCATACGCAACAAGATGAACGCATCGGCCAACCCTTGTACACCCAATCCAACCGGACGGTGACGCATGTTGGAGTTTTCGGCTTCTTTTACCGGATAGTAATTTCTGTCGATTACTTTATTTAAGTTGCGGGTTACGCGTTTGGTTACATTGTAAAGCAATTCGTGGTTGAATTGACCGTTTTCCACAAACATCGGTAAAGAAATAGAAGCCAAGTTACACACGGCAATCTCATCTTCCGAAGTGTACTCCATAATTTCGGTACACAAGTTAGACGAGCGAATGGTTCCCAAATTCTTTTGATTGGATTTGCGGTTCGCAGCATCTTTGTACAACATGTACGGCGTTCCGGTTTCGATTTGCGACTCTAAGATTTTCTCCCAAAGTTCACGCGCTTTTACTGTTTTTCTGCCTTTGCCTTGTGCTTCGTAAGAAGTGTATAACGCTTCAAACTCATCACCGTAAACATCGTACAAGCCGGGACATTCGTTGGGACACATTAAGGTCCAATGCGAGTCTTCTTCCACGCGTTTCATGAACAAATCAGATGTCCACATCGCAAAGAATAAGTCACGCGCACGCATTTCTTCTTTTCCGGTGTTCTTTTTCAAGTCGAGGAATTCAAAGATATCCGCATGCCAAGTCTCTAAATAAATGGCAAAACTTCCTTTTCTTTTGCCGCCGCCTTGGTCTACATAACGTGCGGTATCGTTGAATACACGCAACATCGGAACAATTCCGTTAGACGTTCCGTTGGTACCGCGGATGTACGAACCTGTCGCACGAACATTATGGATAGACAAACCGATTCCGCCGGCTGATTGCGAGATTTTCGCGGTGTTTTTTAATGTATCGTAAATCCCGTCGATGCTGTCGTCTTTCATCGATAATAAGAAACATGACGACATTTGCGGTTTTGGTGTACCGGCATTGAATAAAGTTGGCGTAGCGTGGGTAAAGAACTTCTTCGACATTAGGTCGTACGTTTCAATTACCGCATCCAAATCGTTTAAGTGAATCCCGACAGAAACACGCATTAGCATGTGTTGCGGACGCTCTACGATTTTACCGTTGATTTTTAGCAAATACGAACGCTCTAAAGTTTTAAACCCGAAATAATCGTAATTGAAATCGCGGTTGTATATGATGTGTGAGTTTAAGAACTCGGCATTGTCTTGGATAACCTGGTGCACTTCCTCAGACAATAGCGGTGCTGCTTGGTTGGTTCTTGGATTAACATAGTGGTACATTTCGTTCATGGTTTCCGAGAACGACTTGTTGGTGTTTTTGTGCAAGTTAGAAATAGCAATACGAGCGGCTAATTGGGCATAATCCGGGTGCGTTACCGTCATCGATGCGGCAGTTTCAGCAGCCAGGTTGTCGAGTTCGGAAGTGGTTACGCCGTCGTACAATCCTTCGATAACTTTCATCGCTACTTTTACAGCGTCTACCAATTCATTTAAACCATAGCATAGTTTTTTAATTCTATCCGTGATTTTGTCAAACATTACCGGTTCCTTGTGACCGTCTCTTTTTACTACGTACATACTTGTTAGGTTTTGTGAAATAGAGAATCCCTTCGCTACTTCGAGTTACTTGTTTTGTTTTTTGTTAATCCCTTAACTTGCAGAAGATGCTTCTGCGGTTTTATGAGAAGCTGTTCCGGCTGTCCGCTGTATCTTTTTAGCTCGTTAGCAAACGAGCTAAAAAGGATGCCGCTTCCATCCGGGCTAGTACTGATGCAGTACTCAGCATGACAACTTTTTATTAGAAGTCAGCGTCGAAGCTGATTTTTTGATCTTCGGTATCTTTCGACATTACACCGGCTTTTTGGTATTCGGCCACGCGTTTTTCGAAGAAATTGGTTTTTCCTTGTAGTGAAATCATGTCCATGAAATCGAAAGGATTGGTTGAGTTGTAGACTTTTTTACAGCCTAATTCCACTAACAATCTATCGGCTACAAACTCCAAATATTGCGTCATTAAAGTAGCATTCATACCGATCAAACTTACCGGTAAAGATTCGGTGATGAATTCGCGCTCAATATTCAATGCATCAGTAATGATTTCGGTAATTCTTTCTTTAGACACTTTGTTTATCAAGTGGTGGTTGTGTAAGTGAACGGCAAAGTCGCAGTGAACGCCTTCGTCACGAGAAATCAACTCGTTGGAGAAGGTTAGTCCAGGCATTAAGCCGCGTTTTTTCAGCCAATAAATCGAACAGAACGCGCCCGAGAAGAAAATCCCTTCTACCGCAGCAAAAGCAATCAATCTTTCGGCAAACGAATCCGACTTGATCCAACGCAAAGCCCATTGTGCTTTTTTCATAATCGCCGGAAATACTTCAATGGCATGGAAAAGGTCATTCTTTTCGGCTTCGTCTTTTACATAGGTATCAATCAACAACGAATACGTTTCGCTGTGGATGTTCTCCATCATGATTTGAAAACCATAGAAAAATTTGGCTTCGGGATATTGCACTTCGTTCACAAAGTTTTCGGCTAGGTTTTCGTTTACAATACCATCAGAAGCCGCAAAAAAAGCTAAAATGTGCTTGATGAAATACTTTTCATCAGCATTCAACTTGTTATTCCAGTCTGATAAATCTTGGTGTAAATCGATTTCTTCGGCAGTCCAAAAACTGGCTTCCATTTTTTTATACCAATCCCAAATATCATGATGTTTGATAGGGAAAATCACGAAGCGGTTTTTGTTCTCTTGTAAAATTGGTTCGATAGCGGCCATTTTGAATTATTTTTTTGGATTATTGGGGAGATTTTCACTCAAATCTGTCTGTTACAAAGATTGTCAAACCAAACGTAAAATGAAAGCCAAACTTATTCACAATCGGCTTTAGTTTTTAACAAAACCGTACTTTGTTTAATCTTTTTATTGAATTTTTAACTACTTGATTTTCAATAATTTATTTTTTTAAAAATCGCCAAAAAGCCCTAAAATAAAGGGAGTTAAGAATTTACTGATGGCTAAATTTTAACATTTCTGCGACTTCTGAAAACGGGATTTTCAGCCATAAAAAAAAGTGGCTTTCCGGATGGGAAAACCACTCAAGTATCCATTTGAGGAATCAGCCTATTTTAGTCTTCGGAAATATAAGTTTTGTTTCCGTTTTTGTTGATGTAATATTTGCCGCCTCTAGGTCCGGTAAATACTTTTTTACCTTTATAAGAACCTGTTACTTTGTCTTTATTGTTTTTAGGCGCTTTTTCTTTGGACTCTCTTTCTTTGACTTCTTTTTTGACTTTGGCTTCTGCTTTATTGGCTGCGGATTTGGCTTTGCCTTCAGCCGATTTCATTTCGCCTTTTGCCGAAGCGTTGTTTTCTTTCGATTTGAAACGCTAGTCCGGAGTACCATCTTTTTTTAAAGGCACGTCTGTTTTCTTGAAGCGTTTGTCGGGTGTTCCGTCTTTTTTCAAAGGCACCGCTGTTGCTTCTTTTTTAGCCTTGTCTTTGGCTGCTTTTTCGGTTTTAGCTTTTGCTTTTTCGGCTTTGGTTTCCTGTGCTGTGGCGTTTACCATGAAGGCAAACAAAAAACACAACAAAAATAATTTTCTCATAATGCTTGCTTTTTAGTTAGTGATTTAAAATTACTAAAAAAACACTTCCAAAAATCATTCCGCTTAAAAATAAGCTCTCAACTGAACATTACCGGTATGTATGGTTTGACTGGTTTCCGATTTTCGCCCTTGGTAATTGATATTGATGTCTAAGTATTGGGTTAGATTCTTCTGTAACAACAAGCGCCACGTTAAATTTCGACCCGGACGCAAGCCTTCTAACATTTGAAACGCTACCGGCTGGGAAGCATCGCCTTCAAAAGTATTTTGATACAGTGAAAATTCGCCGTTGGCTGTAATCTTCTTTTCACCGGCATAAGTAAAAGAAGTTCCGAAACGTTGTTGGGATAAAGTTTCCAAATTGCCTTGTCGATTTTCCTTGTTTTGGTATTCGTAAAAAATATCCCAACTCGCATTTTTGCTGAATAAATAGGAAATCTTCGGGTTAATTTGATAACCTTCGACTTTAAAGTTCTTGCTTTCGTAATTCTCCGAAGTCAGACCGGTTTGATTGATTTTAGTACCAAAATTAAACAACCAAACTTTTTTCAGTAAATGCGTATACTGTAACTGATGCGATTGGTTTTGACTGGATTGTGAACCTACCGTTAATAAGGCGCGGAGTTCATTTTGGGTATAATTATAGGTAACCGAATGTTTTTGCTTGCCGCGATTGTAGAAAAAACTATTGCGGAAACTGGTGTTTAATCCTAATTGGTTGTCACTATTATTAGGTAGCGGATTCAAATCGAAATTGCCGCCTTCTCTTCTGATTTTGCGTTCGATTAAATACGAGGTTTGGTTATAAAAATGCGACAGGAACTTTTTGAATCCTTTGCCGTTTTGCCACTGTGCGGGATTTAAAGTGAGTGACTGCGAGAATTTATTTTGATGGGTTTTCACAAAAACTTGGTTCGGTAAAAACACGCGTACATATTTGGCTTGGTCCGGAAAAGGCGCGACTTCAAACTCTTGTAATTCCTGAATCCCGTTGTTGTTATAATCTATCCAAGTGAAAACGCCTTGCCCGGGTTCGACTTCCAAATACGTAAATTCCTGTTGCGCAATGGTACCCGAAGTGGTTTCGTAGGCGGTGCTGACTTGCATCTTTTGCTTAAAAAACTGATCGTTGTACAACAATCTGGAGTTGAGCGACGGTTCGTTTTCGCGGTCGGCTTCTTCAAATTTCAAATTGCGGTAATTAACAAACAAAGATAAATTGGTTTTGTCGTTTTGAATCAGGCGCGATTTTAAGTAATACGATTGCGAAGTGTTGACTCTTTTTACCAAACCATTTTGCAAACTGTCGTTTACCCTTTGCAAATAGCCCAGTTCTACAAAGACTTTAGTACTATCGCCACGTCCAACAAAGGCACCGTATTCGGTAAATTTCTGGCTCAAAGAAGACAACTGATTGGTCGCCGCCAAACGTTCTTGGTTGTCTTCCAAACGTAACGTTCCGCCTATCCAATTCTTTTTAAAATGATAGCGCGCTTGCGATTGGTTTCTAACGAAGGTTGACTTAGCAAAATTTCCGTCGCTGTTCAATACGCTGGTATTTTGTTGTAAGTTCCATTGGTTGAGTTTGAAAAACCCGTTTACCGAGTGCCGATTTCCGGTAAAACTTTTCGAAAAATCCAATTTCTCAAATTGATAGGTCAGCTTGCCTTTTTGCGGCAGGATAAAATCCAAGCCGTTCACAATTAAACTCTGATTTCCGGAGAAAGTGGTCAAGTTCCAGTCGCGGTTGAATTCGATATTAAATAACCGCTCAATAGTTCTGAAATTTTCTTGTATAAATTGGTAGTTTCCAAAAGCATCAACCTGCCATTTTTTAGTGAGTAATCGTTGTTTGAAATTGAGCTTTCCCGCCGCACCTTTATTATCTTCATCATCTAAAGAAGAAAACAAATTTTGGTCGTTGTTGCTCACGCCCAATTCAAAATCGATTGCGGTTTTTTCATTCGGATTGTATTTCCCTAAAACGGTGGCGATTTGGATTTTCGTAGGCGCTACCAATCGCACTACCGGTTCGTAATTCCCTTGCGGAATGCCGGCAACAGGTTCAACATACTGGTAAATTTTACCGATAGCCGCGGTATTGGTTAGGATGTAATTCCCTAAATTATTGCCGACTAAAGTAAAGCGTACATTGTACAATTCGTCGTTAGGGTTGTTCGAATATTCAAAAACCTCAACACTGTTTACGATGACTTTTTTGTACAAAATTTTATTCTCGGAATAAGTATCCAAATAAGCCGAGGGCGCGTTCATTTGGTTGATGTCGTCTCCGGCATTGTTGAGTATATCGACTTGCTCCGGCGACAAACTTTGCTGTAAAGGTTGGTTTTTGACATCGTTTTCGGAATACAGGTAACCGCCTAAACTCCATTTTTTAGCGGTATGATTTACGCCGCCGTAGGTCACAAAACGGGTATAATTTCTATCCGAATATTGGTATTCGATTACAATTCGCATTTCGGAATTGATGGGAAACAAAGAAGTAAATGTAATTTCTCCGGCATTGTAATCGATGATGTAATCGTTATTCTCGCCGCGTTTTTTGAGTATACCGTTTACATAAACCCTTTCCGAACCCGAAATCACTAACACATACAACTCGCCGTTATTGCCACGCAATTTGTACGGTCCTTGATTGCCTTCCTGACCGGTAAAAGTACTTCTGGCATATTGTCCTCGCACCAACGCGGCCGAAGCAAAAATTTCAGTTTTATTATCTTCGTCGCCTAAGGTAAAGCGAGTAGCCAAACCTTGGACTTTTTTGTTGAAATTAAGGAAACGCGATTGCCGGTTTTCCAAGAATAAATCGCCGGCGCGTATGCTCCATTTATCGGTAAACAATTCTATGAAAATTTGGTCAAATTCGTCCAACTTTTGGGAATAGCCGTTTTCCTGCAGCGGAATGTTAGAATCCTGAATCGAAGCCCGAAGCGAAACTTTATCCGAGATTTTTCCGGTGATTTGCAAATCTAAATTCGACGTTACCGAAGCATTTTGATTGTTTCCGATGGTTACGCCACGTGTAATGCTACCGGAAGTGTTTAGGCCATCAAACGGGACAAACTTTTTTAAGGATCGATCGGTTTTTACCAAAAATCCGGCCTCGTTTGGCACCACTTTGTCTTGGTCATAAATGCTGTAGGTTTTGGTTAGAAATTCCGGATAGTTAAAGTAGCGAATCGTGATGGTATCCGTTACAGTAAAATTGCTTTTAAAAACTAACTTTCCGGTTTTAAAATCGACTTTATAGAATGACGTATCGACTTCTTTGCCTTCGCGAGTGAGTAGTTTGAAAAAACTCGGACTGATACTGACTTTTTCAATGGCGATGGTATCTTTGGAAGGCAGGACTTTTTTGGTTCGGTACAGCGAATTGATTTCCTGAGCCGAAAGCCCGGAAAAACTGAATAGTATACACAATAAAAGCCCTTTTTTCAGCATATCTTAATAACGTAAAAATAGGCTTTTTTAATATAAAAAACCGCGAACACTTTTTATTTTGGTCTTCGCGGTTTGGATGATTATTCTTTGGTGACTACTTGTAAAGTTTCACGGGAAATTTGCTTGAGCAAAACCGTTTTCCCTTTTTCCACCATTTCGGCGGCTTCTTTATTGAAGTGTCGAATAGTGTACAAAGAAACGTTTTCGTTGTAAGCCACTTTGAATTTTTTGGCCAAGATATTTTTCAAATCATTAAAATTGCCGAATTTGTCTTCCACACAAACCGAAAAACTGATGGCCGAGTTTTGGATCAAACTTACCTTCATTTTGTACTGGTGGAACAGCGCAAAAATTTCGCTGATGTTTTCTTCCATGATAAAGGAAAAATCGATAGACGACAGGGAAATCAACAATTGATCTCTTTTCACAATATAACACGGAGTTTGCGGCTCCAAATCTTTGCCTTTGGAAACACTGGTTCCGGGCAAAAGCGGATTGATAAACGATTTAACGTGCAACGGAATTTCCTTTCTTTGCAACGGCTGCAAGGTCTTCGGGTGAATCACCGTAGCGCCGTAAAAGGCCAATTCGATGGCTTCGCGATACGAAATTTGGTTCAACAATATGGCATTTTCGAAATAACGCGGATCAGCATTCATCACACCCGGAACGTCTTTCCAGATGGTTACGCTTTCGGCATTCAAGCAATAGGCAAAAATAGCCGCGGTGTAATCGGAACCTTCACGACCCAAAGTAGTGGTGAAATTATTTTCATCGGAACCTAAAAATCCTTGGGTAATGTTTAAGGCTTTCTTCTTAACGCCTTTAGCAATGAGTTGCTGGGTTTTTTCCCAATCCACATTGGCATCGCGATACGTATTGTCGGTTTTGATAAAATTGCGTACATCAATCCAGTTGTTTTTCAAGCCGGCTTGGGCAAAATAATGACTGACAATCGTGGTTGATATAAGTTCTCCGAAACTCACCACTTGGTCGTATACAAAATTGTAGTTTGGCGATTTATTGCTTCGGATAAAATACTCCAAATCGGCAAAAAGACTGTTCACGGCAAAGTACACATCGTGTTCTTCATCTTCAAACAAATCCATCAAAATTTGGTAGTGGTATTTCTTAACTTCTTGTAAAGAAGAATGCAACTCATTCGATTTTTCGAAATAGTTCTTGATTACTAACTCCAAAGCATTGGTTGTTTTTCCCATAGCGGAAATCACTAAAAGCGTGTCTTCGTGACCTACTTTTTCCAATACACTGAATACATTTTTAATCCCATCGGCGTCTTTAACTGACGCACCACCAAATTTGAAAATTCTCATTATAAATTAGTTAAAAAGTCATTGATTCCTTGTTCATCCATTTGCACCACATCCCAATCGGCTAAAATTTTCGCTCCCGATTTTTTGTAGAAGTCGATAGCCGGCGTGTTCCAATCCAACACATTCCATTCGATTCTGCGAACGTTGTCTGCTTTACCTTGCTCGATAATTTTGGTGTACAAGGCCAAGCCCAAACCACTGCCGCGCATTTTTTCTTTGACGATTAAATCCTCTAAGTGTATGGTTCTTCCTTTCCAGGTAGAATAGCGATAGTAGTACAACGCCATACCAACAATTTGCTTCGCCTGTTCGCTATCGCTCGAGTCACCCTCAACTTCTGCTACAAAAGTGTAAAACAGCGGATTTTCTCCAAAACCGTCTCGTTCTAAATCGGCCACGGTTACCACAACCGCATCGGGTTCTTTTTCAAAAATGGCCAATTCTTGTATTAAATCAAGAACAGCTTTCATATCGTTTTTGGTTCCTCTGCGGATATTCATCAGGTGTTGCTTTTTTTGCTTAGTAATGTGATTAGATAAAAGTCTAGCGTCAACAAAAATACAACTTATAATTTCTTTTCAGAATAGATTTTTTCTTAGACAATTTTAGCGATATTTGCACCCACAACTACAACGATTTCGTAATGGAAGAACGCAACAAAACCTTAGGGGAATTTATCATCGAAAAACAAGAGGAATTCAAGTATTCCTCGGGCGAATTGTCCCGAATTATCAACTCCATCCGATTGGCTGCCAAAGTAGTCAATTACAAAGTAAACAAAGCCGGTTTGGTGGATATAGTGGGCGCTGCCGGAGATCAAAATATTCAAGGCGAAGACCAACAAAAACTGGATGTTTATGCCAACGAAGTGTTCATCCAAACTTTAATCAACCGCGAGATTGTTTGCGGTATTGCTTCTGAAGAAAATGACGACTTTATTACGGTAGCCGGTTCCGACAATAGCCACAGCAACAAATACGTAGTGTTGATGGATCCACTCGATGGTTCTTCTAATATAGACGTGAATGTTTCTGTAGGTACCATTTTTTCGGTTTACCGCAGGGTAACTCCGGTTGGTACTCCGGTTAGTATTCAAGATTTTCTGCAACCCGGAACCCAACAAGTAGCGGCAGGTTATGTTATTTATGGCACCTCAACTATGTTGGTATACACTACCGGTCACGGCGTGAATGGCTTTACGTTAAATCCGGCCATCGGTACATTTTACTTATCGCACCCGAATATGCAATTTGCCAAAGACGGCAACATTTACTCCATTAACGAAGGCAATTATGTGCATTTCCCGCAAGGCGTGAAAGATTACATCAAATACTGCCAGCTGGAAGAAGGCGATCGCCCTTACACTTCCCGTTACATAGGAAGTTTAGTATCCGACATTCACCGGAACATGATCAAAGGCGGTATTTATATTTATCCTACGAGTTCCAAATCGCCTAACGGAAAATTGCGTTTGTTGTACGAATGCAACCCAATGGCTTTCATAGCAGAACAAGCCGGCGGTAAAGCCTCTAATGGTTTCGGACGTATTATGGAAATCCAGCCTGCCGAATTACACCAACGTGTACCGTTCTTTTGCGGTAGTTACAATATGGTAGAAAAAGCAGAGGAGTTTATGGCGAAGTATGTTTAAGTGACTGAGTGGCTGTTTTGCAAATTCTTCATACTTTGTGAAAGCATGAAGAGTCATAAAGAGAAAATACCTAAGTAATAGCTTGTTAAAAAATTGTTAAATTATCAATATGTAAGTTTTTTTTTATTTTAAATTTGTAAGTATAAACTTTAAAATCAATTAAAATGAAAAAACAACTTTTAACAACATTATTTGCTTGTACATTTCTACTATCTTGCTCAAATGAGAGTATTAGTGAGAAAAAAATGTCATCAGAATCTTTTTCAAAAGGAAGATGTCCGGAAGGAACTACAGAGGTATGGACTTATGAAGCAGATGGTTTTAGATTTAAAAGGCCTAAATTCAATTGCGAAAGCGGCTTTTGGTTTTGTACTTACGGAGGCGGATGGGTTTTTGAAGGTTGTAAAGACAGCTCTGGTAATATATGGCCGGCCACTCCTTCAACAACAATTAACAAAACTAATTTAGTTGCATTTCCTTCTCCTAACAACACAATAACCATTCTATTCCCAAAAGAATTGATTAATAAACCAGGAAATACACTGGATGATTTCAAAATTTTTTCTGTTGATGAAGAAATTAGTATTGGAGATATGAAATTAAAAGCTGGATCTTATAACACAACTTTAACCAATGAAACCATTGTCGTCAAAGTTCCTATTTATTAAAATTGGAACTACTCTTGTTGGTCTGATGCTATTGACTGTTTCTTGTAAAATGGTTTACAATTCATTCAATGGTGTAAATAAGATGACTGCGTTCAACAATAAAGAAGAATATTTGAAATACTTTGAAAAAAGATTCAATTTTCACAGAGAAGACATATATTTCCCTGAAAAAGAAGAATATGGAAATCTAATGAATTATATCAGTAATCAAAAAGTGTCGTTTTTTTATGGAATTACTGTTAATGAAAACAGCAAAATTCACGACTCCTATTTGAATGATAATAATTCATGTTTTGGAAGAATTGAAACCTTAATAAATAATATAAACTTCGAACACAAATTAACAGGAACAGGAATAACAAAATTTAAATTTGAAAATATAGATAATAAAAGAATAGATTTTAACAATGGAAAATCTGTTATCTTCATTATTTCAACAAAATTGGGAAGAGCAATTAACAATAATATTAAAGAACTAACTTATATTATTGATGATTTAAATGACAAATCTATAAATTACTACTTAATTAGTGTAGATAATCAAGATTTTAAAAATCCCTTGTAAATCAACTCGTTTATTATATAATCATCTGTCATTTCGTAAACATTTGATATTAAGAGGAGGACTGCCGGTGGCAGTCAGGTAAACGAACTTTAGTTCATCGTAACAAAAAACCCTGAGTGTTCAGGGTTTTTTGTTATTTATTCATGTGAGTCATTTCGTAAACAAACGTATCCGAATCCACGTTCATCACCAAAAGTGACAATGCTTTGTCCACAATATAAGGTACATTTCCCGGTGTGAATCCTAAAGCTAAAGCAAACTTAGTTAAGATTTCTTTTTGTTTTGGACCGAGGATGTGATCTGCATATACCATACGGGACAAATCATACAAACGCTCTAAACGTTGTACGTGTAAATACGGCGGATTGATTGGGTATTTTAGCGGATTTTCCAGAATTTCTTCATATTCTGCCGGTGATATTTCCAAACGAACAGCCAATTTATCTAAGAACTCTTTTTCCTCTTTGCTCAAATCGCCGTCGGCAGTAGCCACACGAACGATAGCGGAAAAATGACCCTTATTTCTGCTTTTAAACTCGCTGTCAAATAAATCTGAAATAGACATAATGGTATAGGTTTTAATGCGACAAATATAATCCAATTTCCTGTTTTAGAAAACCAATTCGATAAATGTTTTTTATCGATTTTTGGATTTATTTTGAAACGACAATTAAAATTAATCGTAAGTTTACCTCACTAACAACCTATAACTACCATGTCAGATTTCTGGATATACTTTAATATCGGATTACAACATGTGCTCGACATTAAAGCTTACGACCATGTATTATTCCTTTTGGCGCTTACCGTCCCTTATGAATTCAAATCGTGGAAACGCATTTTAATCTTAGTATCACTTTTTACGTTAGGTCATACCGTAGCACTTTTTCTATCGGTTTTCAACATCCTAAGCATTAAAGCGGAAGTTGTTGAATTCCTCATCCCGATTACCATTCTAATTACGGCGCTTTACAATATCGTCATCTTAGGGAAATCGGCTAAAAAAGACAGCACTACCGTAACCGGCATTATAACTGTTTTCTTCGGAATCATACACGGTTTGGGCTTTTCCAACTACTTCAACAGCATTTTAACCGGCAAACCTACTGATAAATTAGCACCGCTTTTTGAATTCGCCTTAGGGATAGAAGTCGCCCAAATCATTGTAGTAGTCGCCGCTTTATTGCTGGCCTATGTGGTGCAAACCTTGCTCAAATTCTCCAAACGCGACTGGATTTTGATAATCTCCGCTTTTATTGCCGGCGTAGTGATTCCTATGATTATGCAAAGTGAAATTTGGGTTAAATAAATTGCTTTGGAGCTAAAGGTTTGGGTATATTTGCTATCCATTTTCCCGCTAACTGTTCCAATCTTTTCAAATGGTTCCCATTTAAAAAGGATTTCCACGTTTATCGGGGCTAAGAGGGAAACCATTTGAACTTCTGGAAATGAAAGAAAAGAAACAACAAAAATACGATATCGCTTACCTCAGAATTGCCGCGGAATGGAGCAAACTCTCCTACTGCAAACGCAAGCAAGTTGGTGCGATTATTGTTCGCGACCGTATGATTATTTCCGACGGCTACAACGGAACGCCTTCCGGCTTTGAAAACTGCTGCGAAGACGACGAAGGTTTAACCAAATGGTATGTCTTACACGCCGAGGCCAATGCCATTTCCAAAGTCGCCCGTTCTACCCAAAGTTGTGAAAATGCAACCCTTTACATCACGCTTTCTCCTTGTAAAGAATGCAGCAAACTAATCCACCAATCAGGCATCAAACGCGTAGTGTATCACAATGGTTACCGCGACGAATCGGGTTTAGATTTCCTGAGAAAAGCCGGCGTGGAAGTCACCAAAATTGACGATCTGGAATAACCAACTGTACCATTTCTTCTCATCAATGAAATCAAAGGAAAAATACTTGCCGCTTTTACTGTTCTCTTGCGTTGCTTTAGGCATCTTGATTGGCGGTATGCTCAATTTTCCGGAACGCTCATTATCTAAAGCCAACGCTCAAAAAGCCAAAATAGACAAACTAATCGACTTTATAGACGATGAATATGTAGACCATGTGAATTCGGATTCCATAGTCGACTTAACCGTAAACAGCATTTTGGCCAATCTCGATCCGCATTCGGTTTACATTCCGCCCAGCGAACAATCGAGCGAGGCCGAACTCATGCGCGGCGATTTCGTAGGCATCGGTGTAAACTTTTACATGTACAAAGACACTGTAACGGTTGTTCGTCCGCTGGAAAACGGACCGGCTGAAAAGGCAGGAATACTCGCAGGCGACCGCATTTTGTATGCCGATAAATCGAAACTCTTCGGTAGAAAATTACCCACCGATAGCTTGTTCAACAAACTCAAAGGCGAAGAAGGTTCAACCGTTTTGCTTACGGTTTACCGCAAAAACACCGGAAAGAAACTCAAAATTCCTGTGGTGCGTGATGTGGTGCCTATTAAGAGTGTTGACACCTATTTAAAACTGAACAAAAACACCGGTTATATCAAAATCAATCGCTTTGCCGAAAACACTTATACCGAATTCCGTGAAGGCTTAGAGCAACTCAAAAGGCAAGGCATCAACACTTTGGTTATTGACCTGCGCGACAATGGTGGTGGTTATTTGGAAAAAGCCGTGGAAATTGCAGACGAGTTGTTAAAAGACCAAGAACTTATCGTCTTTACCAAAAACAAAAAAGGCACCATAAAAAAAACATTCGCTACCGCAGAAGGCATTTTTGAAACCGGAAGAGTGTTTGTTTTAATTGATGAAAATTCGGCTTCCGCCAGTGAAATTTTGGCCGGCGCGATACAAGATAATGATCGCGGCACCATAGTAGGTCGACGTTCCTTCGGGAAAGGTTTGGTGCAACGCGAAATGGATTTTGATGACGGCTCAGCAGTTAGACTAACTACTTCTCGCTATTACACGCCAAGCGGTCGTTCCATTCAAAAGCCTTACACCAAAGGCAACAGCGAGGCTTACATACACGATTTCGAAAAGCGCTTTGAAAGTGGCGAATTGTATGCCAAGGATAAAATTAAAGTCGCAGATTCCCTAAAATTCAAAACCAAAAAAGGCCGCATTGTTTATGGCGGCGGCGGTATAGTGCCGGATATTTTTGTGCCTTTGGAAGCGAAAAAAGGTGAAGAAAATGTTGGTTACGTGTTGAACTCAGGTTTGGTAGGGCATTTTGTTTTTGAGCAACTTGACCAAAACCGAAAAGCGTATGAAGGTTTAGATGTCAAATCCTTTTTAAGCCAATTGTATTCCGACAAAACCATAGTAGCTAAGTTTCAAAAATACTTAGCCGAATCAGGTTTGGAAATAAGTGTTTCGAATAATGAGGCTTTGGTAAAAAAATATGTTTCGGCAGAATTCGCCCGTCAGCTGTTTGGTGAAAATCAGTATTACCAAATCTTACTCAAAGACGATGCGATGTTGAAAGCGATTTTGAAATAGTTATTTGCGAATGCTGTCGTGTACTTGCACGTGAACCCCGTTATTCCAGAGTGTTAAAATATCGGTCGCTACGGCAGCGCCGCTTCCGGCGGCTATGGCCAACTGACTTCTCCAACCGGCTAAGGTTCCGGTTACATAAATGCCTTCGGTTACTTTGTGGTCGGTATTGCTGAGTTGGATTCTGTTTTTTTCAGCAATTACTTTTTGATGCGGTATCACATAGGCTCCCAAACCTTCTATGGTAAACGGATTCGCCGCTCCGATACCGATAACTACCATTTTGGCAGCATAAGTGTTTTTATTGGTGATTACGGAAAAGTTGCCGACTTCACCATCAATCTTCATTACTTTTTCACCTGAGATTTGATCAATATGCGGATACAATTGTTGCAAATGCGTGACGCTTTCGGTTAGTAAATCCGAACCCAATTTTCCGGCCGGTATTCCGTACGCATTATTGAATAAAGCATCTTGTAAAGAAGAAGCTTTTTGGTGCGCGATGATGCCTATCTTTTTATCAACTGCAAAAGGTTTGTGTTGGGCCGAACCTAAAAGCAACGCACACGACATCCCTGAAACACCGCCGCCGATAATCAAAACATCATACATACGAAGGTTAGTTTTTTAGTTTCTCTTCGATTTTCTTAGACATTCTGAAGATCAAAAGAATCAACATGGCACACATAGCCGCTGCTATTCCGATTAGGGCAACCAAACTATCGCCTTCAAACAAATTACTGAAGTCCAACATGGTTACGTTGAAAGCAATCAGAGCAAAAGCAACAACAATTAATATGGTAGTAAAAATTTTCATGGGTTGAATTTATAGCGCAAAAATACTAATTTTTAAAATCAGACAAATAGTCCTTTAACATTAGCCGCAAATAATTTAACAGCTATGGCTAATAAAACCACACCAAATACTTTTCGGATAATACTCAAGCCGTTTTTGCTGAGTCGTTTTTCAATTTTTGAAGACGATTTCAACACGACATAGACTAAAATGATATTCAGCAATATGGCAATAATGATGTTAATGGATTGAAATTCGGCGCGCAAAGACAACAGTGTTGTCATTGTCCCGGCACCCGCAATTAAAGGAAAAGCAATCGGCACAATAGACGCAGAATTGGCTTCTTCATCACGGTACAATCGAATGCCTAAAATCATTTCCAAAGCCAAAAAGAAAAGCACAAACGAACCGGCCACTGCAAAAGAATTGACATCGATACCAATCAATTTTAAAATTTCTTCCCCAACAAAAAGAAAGGCAATCATAATACCGGCTGACACTAGCGATGCTTTCTCCGATTGAATATGGCCAAATCGAGCTCTCAAATCGATGATAACCGGTATACTGCCCACAATATCAATCACAGCAAACAAAACCATAGTAGCTGTAGCAATTTCTCTGAAGTCTAAATTCATGGTACTTTTTTTTTTGCAAAATTAGGTTTTTAATCGTTTATTACGATTTTTGATTTTACCTTTGCATTAAAAATCGCGCTTTGGCTTTTAGCCGCAGCAAAAAAAAAATAATCTATTTTAAAATACCTGAAGCCCACTGGACTTCCTCCTCTTAATATCAAATGTTTCAATTAGGCAAAACCATAGTATCAGAAGATATACTCGAAAAAGATTTTGTGTGCAACCTTTCGGCCTGTCACGGCGCTTGTTGTGTGGATGGCGATGCCGGTGCACCATTGAGTGAAGCCGAAACCAAAATCTTGGAGGAAATTTATCCGAAAGTCAAACCTTTTTTACGCAAAGAAGGTATTGAAGCCATAGAAAAACTGGGTACTTGGGTAGTTGGCACCGATCAAGATTTAGAAACACCGCTAATTGACAACAAAGATTGTGCTTATGTAATTTTTGACGGGAAAACAGCGCTTTGCGGTATTGAGCAAGCGTATAATCAAGGTATCGTTGATTGGAAAAAACCGGTTTCTTGTCATTTGTATCCGATTCGTGTGAAAGATTTCAGTGAATTCGCCGCGGTTAATTACGACCGTTGGGACATTTGCAATGACGCTTGTACATTGGGAAAAGAATTGCAAGTTCCTGTCTATAAATTTGTCAAAGAAGCTTTGATTCGAAAATTCGGTCAAGATTGGTACACCGAATTGGAAAAAGTAGCCGAAGACTTGAAAAACGAGAAATAAAAAAAGCCTGAATCAATGATTCAGGCTTTTTTGTGGAGAAGATGGGGCTCGAACCCACGACCTCTTGACTGCCAGTCAAGCACTCTAGCCAACTGAGCTACATCCCCGTTTTGAGACAGCAAATATATACTTTTCTACTAACAAAAAACAACATCAAACACATCTTTTTTTGAGATTTGTTGTAAATTTACCTTAAATATTCATTTTTATGTCTGCCGAAAATACCCAAGGGTTTATCCAAACCCAAATTGAAAACAAAATTGCCTTTCTCACCTTTAGTCATCCGGCCAGTAACTCATTTCCGAGTGATTTATTAGAAAAACTTACTCATGAACTCCATTCGCTCAGCAACAACACTGAAGTGAACGTAATTGTGCTGCAAAGTGAAGGAAAAACCTTTTGCGCCGGGGCTTCATTTGACGAATTACTCTCGATAAGCAACCTTGAAGAAGGAAAAAAATTCTTCTCAGGCTTTGCCAATGTCATCAATGCGATGCGCAACTGTTCTAAAATCATCCTCGGAAAAATACAAGGAAAAGCCGTTGGCGGTGGTGTTGGTTTGGCTGCAGCCTGTGATTTTGCTTATGCTTACCAAGATGCTTCCATTAAATTATCGGAAATCGCCATTGGGATTGGTCCGTTTGTGATTGAACCTGCTGTATCTCGAAAAATAGGCAAGAATGCGATGTCGATTTTAGCACTTCAACCTAACCACTGGCAAACGGCTGATTGGGCTGTGGAAAAAGGACTTTACGCAGATGTTTTCGATAGTTATAATGAGTTGACGGAAGCAACTTTAGCCATGGCCAAAAGATTGGATTCTTATCATCCCGATGCTTTAGCAGCAATGAAGAAAGTATTTTGGGAAGGAACAGAAAATTGGGATACCCTTTTGTACGAACGAGCCACAATCTCAGGAACATTGGTACTGTCGGATTTTACCAAAAAAGCGCTTAACGAATTAAAAAAATAAATCATGCTATTGCTTATAACACTTTTACAGCAAACCAATATTGATGAAAAAATCAAAAACGCTCCCGACAATGGCTACATGATAGGCGTTTGGATTGGTTATATTTTGCCATTCGTTGTATTTGCAGGATTGGCTTGGCTGCTGTATCGCAAAGCCAAAAAAAGACAAGACGAGCTGTAGTTATATTTACTAAATTTGCGGCATTAAAACTTTTTTCATGAGCAACATCCGAATTACCAAACAATTCTCTTTCGAAACCGGTCATGCACTTTATGGCTACGACGGCAAATGCAAGAATGTGCACGGACACAGCTATAAGTTATCGGTAACAGTAATTGGTCAACCTATAACCGACACTTCGAATGTGAAGTTTGGAATGGTCATCGACTTTTCGGATTTGAAAAAAATTGTGAAAGAAGAAATCGTTGATGTATTTGATCATGCGACGGTTTTCAATCAAAATACTCCTCATATTGAATTGGCCAACGAACTCAAAGAACGCGGTCATCATGTGATTTTGGTAGATTACCAACCTACCAGCGAAAATATGGTTACCGATTTTGCACAAAAAATAAAAAATCGTTTACCGCAAAACATCGCCTTACATTCTTTAAAACTCCAAGAAACCGACACTTCCTTTGCCGAATGGTATGCCTCGGATAATTCATAAGTAAGCTACATGCAAATTACACCCAACAAAAAAATCTATTTTGCCTCCGACCAACATTTTGGCGCTCCGACTCCTGAAGCTAGTTTTCCTCGTGAACAAAAATTTGTAGCGTGGTTGGACGAAGTAAAGCAAGACGCCGAAGCGATTTTCTTGCTAGGTGATTTGTTTGATTTTTGGTTCGAATATAAAACCGTGGTTCCGAAAGGATTTGTACGTGTTTTGGGCAAATTAGCTGAAATTCGCGACAGTGGCATTCCGATTTACTTTTTTGTAGGCAACCACGATTTGTGGATGCATGATTATTTCGAAAAAGAACTGAACATTCCGGTGTATCGCGACAATCAAGAGTATGAATTCAACGGTAAAACGTTTTTAATCGGTCATGGTGATGGTAAAGGTCCGGGTGACAAAGGTTACAAACGCATGAAGAAAGTCTTTACCCATCCATTTTCCAAGTGGCTCTACCGTTGGTTGCATCCGGATATCGGTATGCGATTGGCCCAATATTTATCGGTTAAAAACAAACTGATTTCGGGGGAAGCCGATGTGAAATTTTTAGGCGAAGAAAACGAATGGTTGATTCAATACTGCAAGCGAAAACTGCAAACCAAACAATACAATTACTTGGTTTTTGGTCATCGTCATTTGCCGATGGTGATTGCTGTAGGTGAAAATGCCGAATACGTAAACTTAGGGGATTGGATTGGCTATTTTACTTACGGTGTTTTTGACGGTGAGACTTTTGAGTTGAAGAAATACTAAACTACCGTAAATCCTTCAACCGCAGCTGTACCGAAACTTTTCCGTTGAATTCGTTTTCGTCTATGCAATACACAGCGTCAAAAGATTGCTGGTTTTTGACCAAATCCAATTTCTTTCCTAAACCAAAACCAATAGCACCAAATCCGGGAGAATTATTTTGCTTGACGTATAGTTTCAAATGGTCTTCGTCGGAACCTATCCCTTTAGCATAACCGGAATCTTTTAACCCTTTGGTCATAAAAACCGGCGTCATATTTTGTGGCCCGAAAGGTTCAAATTGGTTTAGAATTCTAATCAATTTCTCGTTGATATCCGTCAAATTGATTTCGGCATCCACTGCAATTTCAGGAGTCAGCAAATCAGGATGTATTGTTTCTTCCACCGTTCTTTCAAAGGCTTCTTTGAAGGCAGCATAATTTTCTTCCTTCAAGGTCATTCCGGCAGCGTACATATGGCCGCCAAATTGTTCCAAATGTGCCGCACAAGCTTCTAAAGCATTGTAAATATCAAAATCCTTCACCGAACGCGCTGAGGCCGCGAGTTTATCGCCACTTTTGGTAAACACTATCGTAGGACGATAATAAGTTTCTGTCAAACGTGAAGCTACAATACCGATAACGCCTTTGTGCCAGTTTTCTTGGTAAACGACAGTCGTAAATTTTTTAGTTTCATCATTTTCTGTGATTTGCGACAAGGCTTCTGCAGTAATTAGCTTGTCCAAATCTTTGCGGTCACTGTTGTGCTGCTCAATTTCTGAAGCAAAAAATTCTGCTTGTTCTAAATCGTATTCCGTAAGCAAAGCCACGGCTTCGTTACCGTGTTTGATTCTACCTGCTGCGTTAATGCGCGGTGCAATAATAAAAACCACATCGGTTATAGTGAGTGTTTTCTTTTTGACGTTCTGAACCAAAGCCTTGATGCCCGGACGCGGACTACTATTAATGACTTTCAAACCAAACTTGGCCAAAACCCTGTTTTCCCCTGTCATCGGAACAATATCCGCGGCTATCGCAGTCGCCACCAAATCTAAATAAGGCACTAAATCGGCCACCGTTTGGTTCCGATTTTGTGCAAGCGCCTGAATCAATTTAAACCCAACGCCACAACCACACAATTCGTCATACGGATAATTGCAATCCGTTCTTTTAGGATCTAAAACAGCCACTGCTTCCGGTAAGGTATCGCCCGGGCGATGGTGATCGCATATGATAAAATCGATGTTTTTGGCTTTGGCGTAGGCTACATGATCGATAGATTTGATGCCGCAATCCAAAGCAATTATCAAGGAGAAACCATTATCGTCTGCAAAATCAATCCCTTGATAAGAAACGCCGTAACCTTCGTTGTATCGATCCGGAATATAAGTAGCCACATTAGGATAAAAACTTTTCAGATAACTCGACACCAAAGAAACCGCTGTTGTACCGTCTACATCGTAATCGCCAAAGACCAAAATATTTTCGGCATTGGCAATAGCTGCTTCAATTCGAGCTACCGCTTTGTCCATATCTTTCATCAAATACGGATTGTGCAAATCAGCCAAACTCGGACGAAAAAATTGGCGAGCGGCTTCATACGTTTCAATACCTCGCTGTACCAAAAGCATCGCAATCAACTCATCTACTTTGAGTTCGGCTGCTAAAGCTTTGACTTTTTCCGGTGATGGTTTGGTTTTAAGTGTCCAGCGCATGATAAATTAGGAATTACAAAATTGTATTCAACAAAAATAGGAAAAGCAACGGCAGGTTTATGGTAGTTTTAGTGTATTTATTCGTTACTTTTGAACTACAAATTACAAAGAAAATGCAAATTCAAGGTCAAATAGTCGATATCGAAAACCGCCGGATTTATTCGGGTGAAGTTACCGTTGAAAACGGAAAAATTGTCTCCGTTATTGAAAAACAACACAATAACAAAAACTATATCCTTCCGGGTTTTGTCGACGCTCACATTCATATCGAAAGCTCAATGTTGGTACCATCTGAATTTGCTAAAATTGCGGTGTTGCACGGTACTGTCGGAACCATTTCCGATCCGCATGAAATTGCCAATGTATTGGGAAAAGACGGTGTATATTATATGATTGAAAACGGTAAAAAAGTCCCGTTGAAGTTTCATTTTGGGGCGCCTTCGTGCGTTCCGGCTACCTTTTTTGAAACTGCCGGAGCCGTAATCGATTCGGAGCAAATTAAGGAACTGATGGCGCATCCCGACATTTATTATTTGGCCGAAATGATGAACTATCCCGGTGTGTTGTTTGACGATGAAGAAGTTTTAAAAAAGATAGCTTGGGCGAAACATTACAATAAACCGGTTGACGGTCATGCGCCGGGTTTAAGAGGCGAAGCCGTTCAGAAATATATTTCAGCCGGAATTACTACCGATCACGAGTGTTTTACCTATGACGAAGCCGCTGAAAAATTAGCCTTAGGGATGAAAGTAATCATACGCGAAGGCAGTGCTGCCAAAAACTTTGAAGCTTTAATCGACTTACTGCCGGATCATTATGAAAACCTAATGTTTTGTTCTGATGACAAACATCCGGACGATTTGATTGTAGGTCATATCAACCAATTGTGTGCTCGGGCAGTGGCCAAAGGTCATGACCTTTTTAAAGTTTTGCAAATGGCTTGTATCAATCCTGTGAAGCATTACAACATGACGGTAGGTTTATTGCAACCGAACGATGCCGCCGATTTTATAGTGGTGGAAGATTTGACCCATTTTAAAGTGTTACAAACGTATATCAACGGCACATTGGTAGCCGAAAACGGTCAGTCGTTTGTTCCGCATGTTGCCTTTGAAAAGCCAAATAATTTCAACACTTCACCTAAAGTATTAGCCGATTTTCAAGTGGCGAGTTCGGCCAAAACCATACGCGTTATTGAAGCATTGGAAGGACAGTTGATTACCAATGAAATTCATTGCTCACCTAAAATTCAGGATGGCAATTTGGTTTCCGATACCGAACATGATGTGTTGAAAATGGCGGTAGTCAATCGGTATGAAAATGCTCCGGTAGCGGTAGCTTTTATCAAAAAC
This sequence comes from Flavobacterium sp. FEMGT703F, assembly GCA_002786385.1. Classification (GTDB taxonomy): domain Bacteria; phylum Bacteroidota; class Bacteroidia; order Flavobacteriales; family Flavobacteriaceae; genus Flavobacterium; species Flavobacterium cheonhonense. Next base: position 228,890 of record PGCN01000025.1, on the reverse strand, counting down.
TTTGGTTTGAAAAAAGGAGCGATTGCCAGTTCGGTGGCGCACGATTGTCACAATATAGTCGTGGTTGGTACTTCGGATGAAGAAATTTTGAATGCGGTAAATTTACTCATTGCCAACACCGGCGGTATTTGTGCCGTAAACGGTGCCGAACAAAAATCGTTGGCTCTACCTATAGCCGGTATTATGAGCGACCAAAACGGTTGGGAAGCCGGGCGCATGTACCAGGAAATCGATGCGATGGCCAAAGACTTAGGCAGTACTTTAAAAGCGCCTTTTATGACACTTTCATTTATGGCTTTGTTAGTGATTCCCGATTTAAAATTATCGGACAAAGGCTTGTTTAGCGGAAAACAATTTGCGTTTACGGATTTAAAGGTTTCCTAATCCCTAAAGATGTTGGTTAATGAAAGGGTCGGACCACTTTTCATTGTGAAGAATATTAGGATCGGTTAGTGTCCGTAAAAAAGCTACTAAAGCGGCTTTTTGTTGCTCTGTTAGATTGAGTTGCTGTGGATTCCCATTAGCATCTTTTAAAAAAGGCGATACATTAGGATGGTTTTTAACACCACTATTGTAATGCTCAATTACTTGCTCTAAGGCTTGGAAACGACCATCATGCATATAAGGCGCACCCAATGCAATATTTCGCAACGTTGGTATTTTAAAAGCTCCTTTCAAACTGTTGGTTGTTGGAAACGTTTCAAAAGCACCTAAATCATTGGTGGAAACTAAGTCAAGTCCGTTGTTTTTTGGTCCGGAGTTTACACTGACAAAAGCTTCCGTGGCGTGACAATTAACACAACCGGCTCCACCTTGAGTCACAGTTTTAAAAAACAATTCCTTCCCTAAGTTTTCTGATTCGGAAAAATTAGGAAAAGGCTGTAACCTGGAACTAACCTGTGCTCGGCCTTCGTCATACCGACTTTGTGAACTAACAATACTCCTTATAAATTGTGACAAAGCTTTTGAAACTCTCGATTGGGTAATTTGACCAGAACCAAAAGCTTGTAAAAATAAATTACTGTAAAAAGGTCTTTCGGATAATCTTTGTATGATTTCGCTTTCGGTTAAACCCATTTCATTATGATCTAAAATAGGTTGTAAAACTTGGTCTTCGAGAGTGGCGGCTTTTTCATCCCAAAAAAAACGACCTCTAAAATAATAGCGTTGATTGACTAATGAAATAGAGTTTCTTCTGGTAGGCACTTGGTTAAAACCTAAACTCTTAACCGGCGAATCCGTAAAGGCCAATTCTTGGCGATGACAACTGCCACAAGCTATGGTTCGATTTTGACTCAAAGCTACATCATAAAACAGTACTCTGCCCAAAGTAGCTCCGGCATCGGTAACGGGATTGTCATCGGGTGTATTGTCTATGCCATTGACAGAACTGATAAAGTTGCCTCCTTCATTAACGGTAAAATGATACGGCAAATTGAGGTTAGCGTAATCATAAGGTGTTTCGGGCAATGAAATTATAGGTAAGTTTTGTGTAATCGGCACATATTTTTCATCCTCTGAACATGAGGTACAGAAAATGAGCAAGAGAAATATACTTACCAAAAACCTTATCATTAGTATTACTATTTTAAAATTTTCCCGCCAACTACCGCGACGATTTCACCTTTTGCCGGTTTGGCTTCAAAATGTTGCAATACCTCAGCCGCAGCACCGCGTATAGTTTCCTCGTGAAGTTTCGACAATTCTCGGGAAACCGATACCGGTCGGTCAGCGCCAAAATACTGCACAAATTCGCCTAAAGTTTTCACCAATTTGTGAGGCGACACATAAAAAATCATGGTTCGGGTTTCTTCGGCCAACGCTAAAAAACGGGTTTGTCTTCCTTTTTTTTCGGGCAAAAAACCTTCAAAAACAAAACGATCGTTGGGCAAACCACTATTCACCAAAGCCGGCACAAAAGCCGTAGCTCCCGGCAGACATTCCACCTCGATATTATTTTCTACACAAGCTCGGGTGAGTAAAAATCCGGGGTCGGAAATGGCCGGCGTTCCCGCGTCGCTGATTAAGGCGATGTTTTCTCCTGCTTGCAAACGCTTGATAATATTTTCCACCGTTTTGTGCTCGTTGTGCATGTGGTGGCTGTGCATGTGTGTAGCAATGTCGAAATGTTTCAACAATTTGCCGCTGGTGCGTGTGTCTTCGGCCAAAATTAAATCGACTTCTTTCAAAACGCTGATGGCTCTGAAAGTCATGTCTTCCAAATTACCAATAGGTGTAGGAACAAGGTAAAGCTTGCCCATTTAGCTGAATTTTCGCTCCACAACAGTCATAAAACGCTCCATATAATCTTCTTTGCCTACCCAATAATTATAGTCGGGTATCACCATCTCGTTCAAGAAAGTTTTGGCTTCTTCCAGGGTATCAAAGGTGTTCAATTGCGAGATTACGCGGTTGAAATCTTCGTTGCTTTCTCCAAACAAATGGTTTACAAAAGCGATGCGATCGTTTAGGCCGATTTCAATGGTTTTTGCAAAAGCACTGTTTAAAGACGCTGCCGGTTTGGATTGCTCGATTTCCGGTTCCGGAGTCTTTTCTTCTTTAGTTTCTGTTGGAAAAAGCGAAACTTCATTCGGCTTTACGAAAATCGGATCTACGTAATTTTCGCCTAATAAATCTTCTAAAGCTATGTGTTTGGTATCTGGTTTTAGTTCGGATGCCGTCTCTGCTGCAGGTGCTTCTTCTTCAGCTTCTTCTTCGGCCAATTCAAATATCGGCGTAAAAAGCGGTGCTTCGGTAGCGGCTGGTTCTGCTGCAACTTCCGGTGCCATTTCTGCAACTTCTTCCTCAGCTTCTTCCTCAACTTCTTCCTCAACAACCGTTTCAACTTCAGTTTCGGCTTCAGTTACAACCGGTTCTTCTTGAGCTTCTTCGGCCACAAGAGTTTCCACCTCAACAGCAGGTGCTTCGGTTTCAACCACTAGTTCCGCTTTCACTTCAGCCATGATAGCCTGAGGTGTTTCAACATCAAAAGCAGTTTCTAATTTTTCTTCCAATTCGGCGGCATCAACCTCCGATTTTAGGACTTCGTAATTGTCCTGGTAAAATTTTAAAACCGATAACGTTTCGTATAATTTTTGGGTTTCTTTATACAACTGATCCACATCCGATTTGTTTTTGAGTTTCAAAATTCGGTGGGCAATGCTGATTAATTCGGCTTCTACTCTTTTTTTCATGATGGTTTGTAATTATAGGAAATACGCTGGTCTGTTTTTTAAATTCACTTCCGAAACATTTATTTACCTTCGGGAAGCGGGAACCATAATTAAAATTTTTCTACATTTGAATCGACGTAAAAATAGCAATTATTCAAGTCGATTGGTTTTCGTTACAAAGTAATAAAAACTATTCATTTTTAGCGCAAGAAAAATACAAAATGTTTCTCGAAAATACAGTAAATCATAAAGAACAATTTGGGTGGATTGAAGTCATTTGCGGTTCCATGTTCTCGGGCAAAACCGAAGAATTGATACGCCGATTGAAACGCGCTCAGTTTGCCAAACAAAAAGTGGAAATTTTCAAACCTTCCATTGACACGCGCTACGATGAAGAAATGGTAGTTTCGCACAACAAAAACGAAATTCGATCTACTCCGGTACCGGCCGCCGCCAACATCCGCATTTTGGCCCAAGGCTGTGATGTAGTCGGTATAGACGAAGCCCAATTTTTTGATGACGAGATTATTGCCGTTTGCAACGATTTGGCCAATTCGGGTATCCGAGTGATTGTGGCCGGATTAGATATGGATTTTAAAGGCAATCCGTTTGGTCCAATGCCGGCGTTAATGGCTACGGCTGAATACGTTACTAAAGTACATGCCGTTTGCACCCGAACCGGAAATTTAGCCCATTACAGTTTCCGAAAAACCGACAGCGATAAGTTGGTTTTGTTAGGTGAGACCGAAGAATACGAACCTTTGAGTCGCGCTGCCTATTTTAATGCGATGCGCGAAAACATGGAAGTTAAAGATCCTGAACATTTGTCTTCAGAAGACCCGAGCGTAGCAAACTGACGCAGTAATAAATCCCAACACCTTGACACTAACATTACGAAATATCATTCCCATCCTCAAAGCCCATTGGGTTGGTGAAAATGATGTAGCGGTAATCGACTCTATATCCATCGACAGCCGCTCTTTGCAAAACGGTGAAAACACGATGTTTTTTGCCATATCCGGACCTAACAATGACGGGCATACTTACATTAACGAACTGATTGATAAAGGGGTTCGCCATTTTGTAGTAACATATATTCCGGAAACAGTTACCGGTAAAGCCAACTTTTTAGTGGTGGAAAATACTTTGGACGCGTTGCAGAAATTTGCCGCTTACTACCGAAGTTTATTCGATTTCCCAATCATCGGCATTACCGGAAGCAACGGAAAAACTATCATTAAAGAATGGCTGAACTTTTTACTGAGTCCGGATTACAACATTATCCGCAGCCCGAAAAGTTACAATTCGCAAGTCGGCGTTCCATTATCCATTTTAGGCATTAAAGAAAAGCATAATCTCGGGATATTCGAAGCGGGCATTTCGACGATGCACGAAATGGAAAAACTGCAAAAAATCATTCGCCCGACCATTGGTATACTGTCCAATATCGGTTCGGCGCACGACGAAGGTTTTTCAAGCGTAGCTGATAAAATCAAGGAAAAATTAAAGCTGTTTACTTCGGTGAATGTGCTGATTTTAAATAAAAACAAAACCATACAGGCCTTTGTCAATCCGAAAATAAAAACTTTTAGTTGGTGTTCCGACAACAAAAGTGCGGACGTTTACATTACCAAGAAAAATTTGGGTGATTTAACCGAATTGCAAGTGACTTACAAAGAAGATATGTTCCCTATTCTGATCCCGTTTCAGGACCAAGCTTCTATTGAAAATGCCATTCATTGTATGATGGTGATGTTGTATTTCGGCTACAATCCAAAAATAATTCAAACCCGGATGGCACAATTGTATCCTGTGGAAATGCGCTTGAAAGTGAAAAACGGAATCTATAATTGTACGCTTATCGACGACAGTTACAGCTCCGATTTCCAATCGTTGAAAATTGCCCTCGACTTTTTAGAACACCAAAAGCAACACAAAAAGAAAACCATCATACTCTCGGATATTTTCCAAAGTGGATTGAACAACGATGAGTTGTACTCACAAGTCTCACAATTGATTATTTCCAACAAAATCAACCGCGTTATTGGCATAGGCGAAACCATTTCGCAATACAAAAACAAGTTCATCAACGGCACTACTTTTAAAAATGTAGCCGAATTTATGAATGCTTTTGACCGCTTGAATTTTGAAAACGAAACGATACTGATTAAAGGCGCGCGCGATTTTCACTTCGAACAAATTGTTTCGATGTTGGAAGAGAAAACGCATGAAACGGTATTGGAAATCAACCTCAACGCGATTAGTCACAACCTGAACTTCTTCAAATCGAAATTGGCACCCAAAACCAAGCTGATGGTTATGGTAAAAGCCTTTGGCTACGGCAACGGCGGATTTGAAATTGCCAAGTTGCTCGAACACCACAAAGTGGATTATTTGGGCGTGGCTTTTGCCGATGAAGGAATAAGCTTGAAAAGCGCCGGAATCAATGTGCCGATTATGGTAATGAATCCGGAAAGCACTAGTTTTTCGGCGATTATCCAACACCAATTGGAGCCGGAAATCTATTCCATTAAAGGATTGAAAGCCTTTTTAAAAATAGCCGAGCAAAAGAAACTCAAACACTTCCCGATTCATCTCAAAATCGATACCGGCATGCACCGTTTGGGCTTTGAAGAAGAGCATCTTTCAGAGTTAATTGCCATACTAAAAGGCAACGAAACAGTTCAAATCAAGAGTATTTTATCGCATTTGGCCACTAGTGACGATTTGAAACAAGATGCGTTTGCCCAATCGCAAATTGCGTTATTCGAACAATTATCAACTCAACTGATAAGCGAGTTAAAAATCAAACCGATTCGACATATTTTAAACACTTCCGGTATTTCCAATTATCCCGATGCGCAGTATGATATGGTGCGTTTAGGGATTGGTTTGTACGGCATTTCCAACGATGAAGAAGAACAAAAATTTTTGGAAAACGTAGGAACTTTAAAATCGGTTATCTCTCAAATCAGAACTATAGAAGCCGGCGAAAGCGTAGGTTACGGACGAAGATTTATGGCTGATAAAACCACTAAAATCGCAACGATTCCTATTGGTTACGCCGACGGTATTCGCAGAAGTTGGGGCAATGAAGTTGGCTATGTGGTTATCAATGGTAAAGAAGCTAAAATTGTAGGAAGTGTTTGCATGGACATGCTAATGGTGAACGTAACTGAAATAGATTGCAAGGAAGGCCAATCAGTAATTATTTTCGGAGAGAATCCAAACGTAAACCTTATGGCTAAAGCATTAAACACCATACCTTATGAAATCCTGACCGGAATTTCACAACGCGTGAAAAGAGTGTTCTTCCGAGAATAATTCAAAACCCTTTTCGGTTTTTCAAAAATTTAACTATTTTAGTAGTGTTAATCAACTAAAAAAACACAAATTATGGGAATGGTATCAGAATTTAAAGATTTTATTGCAAAGGGAAATGCAATGGATTTAGCCGTTGGAGTAATCATTGGAGCTGCGTTTGGCGCCATCGTTAACTCTTTAGTTGCCGATGTGATTACACCGGCCTTGTTAAATCCGGCTTTGAAAGCTGCTCAAGTAGAAAATTTAGCCGACTTAAAAACCGACAACGGAATTTTATATGGTAAATTTTTGGCGGCAGTTATCAGCTTTTTAGTTATTGCCTTTGTTATTTTCATTATGGTTAAAGCGATCAACTCCATGAAGAAAAAAGAAGAAGCGGCTCCGGCAGCTCCGGCTGGTCCAACACAAGAAGAATTGCTGACACAAATCAGAGATTTGCTTAAAAAGTAGTACCGTTACACTATATATTCTAACTAATCCGCCTCGTCATTGGGGCGGTTTTTCTTTTTGGGAATGAGTCGTTTTCGAATTCTGAAATTTTCACCTTAAAAACAAAAACAGCATTTGTTTTCTGATTACTTTTGTATTTCAATTTTTAAAAAATCTTAATTCTATTCATATGAAAGTTGCTGTAGTAGGTGCCACCGGTATGGTTGGTGAAGTGATGCTTCAAGTTTTGGCAGAAAGAAATTTTCCTGTAACCGAATTAATTCCGGTTGCTTCTGAAAAATCGGTGGGTAAAGAAATCGAATTCAAAGGCAAAAAATACAAAGTAGTTGGCTTACAAACAGCCGTCGACATGAAAGCTGATATCGCTTTGTTTTCTGCAGGTGGCCAAACCTCTTTGGATTGGGCTCCTAAATTTGCAGCAGCAGGCACTACAGTAATCGACAATTCTTCGGCTTGGCGAATGGATCCGACTAAAAAATTAATCGTTCCCGAAATCAACGCCCACGAATTAACTCCAACCGATAAAATTATCGCTAATCCTAACTGTTCCACCATTCAAATGGTGATGGTTTTAGCGCCTTTACATCAAAAATACAACATCAAACGCGTAGTGGTTTCCACTTACCAATCTATCACCGGAACCGGAGTCAAAGCGGTACAACAATTAGAAAACGAATACGCCGGCATTCAAGGAGAAATGGCTTATAAATACCAAATCCACCGCAATGCTATTCCGCAATGTGATGTTTTTGAAGACAACGATTACACCAAAGAAGAAATGAAATTGGTGCGTGAAACCAAGAAAATCATGAGCGACGACAGCATCGCTGTAACGGCAACTGCAGTCCGCATTCCGGTAGTGGGCGGACACAGTGAAACAGTAAATATCGAATTCACTAATGATTTTGATGTGACCGAATTGCGTAAAATATTACACCATACTAATGGCGTGACCGTTCAAGATAATACGGACACTTATACTTACCCGATGCCATTGTATGCCGAAGGAAAAGACGATGTTTTTGTAGGCAGAATTCGCCGTGATGAAAGTCAGCCTAACACCGTAAACATGTGGATTGTAGCCGACAACTTGAGAAAAGGCGCCGCAACCAACACCATTCAGATTGCCGAATATTTGGTAGCGAATAAATTAGTTTAATAAAGTCGAGCTACTGATACTAGCCACGAATTTCACCAATTACCACGAATTAATTTGTGCTAATTTGAGGAATTCGTGGCTTTTTCATTGAAAAAATGGTCCTCGTATTTTACAAATGCTAAAATTTGTTAAAAACAGGCCTGTTTTATTTGGTCTTACCTTACTTTTGCATCAATGAAGGAAAAATTACGCTATACCAATGCTTGGATGGGATTGATGATATTGTTCGCAATATTCTTTCAATCTATTCACTCCATGGAGCATTTGGTCAAGCAATTCTCCGAAAAAAAATGTCATCACATTTACCACGACCACAAAACCGAATTGACACATGGTCACGACGGTTTGGAAAAATGTTTCGTTTGTGAATTTGCGTTCAGCAGCTACACGCCAAACGCAATAAAATCTTTTGAATTTCTACAAAAAGAAGTTGTAACTTCTTATACTTTCTCTTATTCCAAAGCCATTACCCAAGGGTTTCGAGGATCACTCTTTGCCCTTCGGGCACCACCGCAATTTATTGTATAAATGCTTTTAAAGACCAAAATCGCTTTGGTCTGTTATGTAATTACAATAAATCAATTTATATGAAATCAATATATTTTATCCTAGCCTTAGGGATATCTTTCGTGGCTACAGCCCAAAATAAAATTATCGGTACCGTAACCGATGCCGACCAAAAACCATTAGCCAACGTTATCGTTTCATTGCCCGAAATCCATAAAGAAACAGTCACTAACGAAACCGGAAATTTCACCTTAAATACGATTCCGCAAGGAAACTTTAAAATCAGCTTTTCTTTGGTTGGTTTCGAAGGCAAAATACTATCCGTAAGCGTTATCACATCGGAAACTACAGTAAATATTTCACTTGCACCAAGTATTACTCATATGGATGAAGTGATTGTATCAACGGCATTCAACAAAATACAATCGCAGAATGTGATGAAAGTCGAACACCAAAACATCAAAAGCTTACAACAAAAAGGCGCTGCTACTTTAATTGAAGGCTTGGCGACCATTCCCGGTGTTTCACAGGTATCGACCGGTACGTCCATCGGAAAACCTGTTATCCGTGGGTTAAGTGGCAACCGTGTTTTAGTATACACACAAGGCGTTCGCTTGGAAAACCAACAATTTGGGGAAGAACACGGCTTAGGTTTAAACGATGCCGGTGTAGAAAGTGTAGAAGTAATTAAAGGTCCGGCTTCCTTACTTTACGGATCGGATGCATTGGGAGGCGTTTTGTATTTCAATCCCGAAAAATTTGCCAATAGCGGCGATTGGAGCGGTGATTTTAGTCAAAGGTTATTTTCCAACACCTTGGGTAGCAATAGTAGTTTGGGATTGAAAACGTCGGGGGAACACTGGAAATTTTTGGTTCGCGGGAGCTACAACTCTCATGCCGATTACCAAATTGCCGATGGCGACAGGGTTACCAATACTCGTTTTAACGAAACCGATTTGAAAGCCGGCATTGGGTACAATAGTTCTGTTTTTTCGAGTGTATTGCGCTACAACTTTAACAAGCTGAACTTAGGTATACCGGAAGAAGGCATAGCCGAACAATCTACCGGAAGAGATGTGCTTTATCCGCGTCAAGGCGTAGACAATCATATTCTAAGTTTGCACAATACCTTTTATTTTAAAACTTCCAAACTCGATGCCGATTTGGGTTATATTTTTAACGACCGCAGCGAATTTGAAGACAGCAATGTTGCGGTTTTACACATGGAATTGGCCACGTTTAATTACGATGTGAAATATTATTTGCCTAAGTTGGGTAAACTCGAAACCATTGTAGGCGTACAAGGAATGAACCAAACCAATCGCAATTTTGGCGAAGAATTATTAATTCCGAATGCCTTGACGAATGATTTTGGTGTTTTCGGGACAACCAATTACGAATGGAAAAGCAATGTAATTCAAGCCGGTTTGCGTTTTGACAACCGAAAAATATCCACGGAAAACCACGGCCTTGTAGGCGAAGAAGGTTATTTTGAAGCCCTAAAGAGAAATTTTAACAGCTTCAATGCCTCGTTGGGTTACAAAACTAATTTCGCCGAAAATGTAACGATGCGTTTGAACATAGCTTCCGGATTTCGAGCGCCGAATTTAGCCGAACTTACCTCCAACGGTGTGCACGAAGGCAGCAATCGCTACGAAATTGGAAATGCCGATTTAAAAAATGAGCAAAACGTACAAACCGATTTGAATTTGGAATACAAAAGCTCGCATTTTGAATTGTTTGCCAATGGTTTTTACAATCACATCAACGATTACATCTATATTAGTCCGAATGGCGGTGTGATTGACGGGAATAATGTTTACGATTATGTTCAGGCCAATGCCCGATTGTATGGCGGTGAAGCGGGTATACATTTTCATCCGCATCCGTTAGATTGGTTGCATTTGTACAGCAGTTTTGAAACCGTTATCGGCGAAAAAGACAACGGCGATGCTTTGCCTTTAATTCCGGCAAACCGCTGGAATACTACTTTCCGTGGAGAATTTAATATTAAAAACTGGTGGACAGCAGGATTTGCCACAGTAAACATCGAAAGTGTTTTTGACCAAAACAATTACAGTGCTTTTGAAACCAAAACCAACGATTACACTTTGGTAAACTTAAGTTTGGGCGGAAAGATAAATATTGGCAAAACCCATTTCAACCTGAATTTGAATGGCAACAATATTTTCGACAAACGCTATGTTTCCCATCTGTCCAGGTTAAAAGCTGACGGCATTCCGAATATGGGTCGCAACATAGTATTAGGCCTCAACTTTATGATATAAAAAAACGTCCCGAAAATTCGGGACGTTTTTGTTTAAAATCGGTTATCTCCATCTAACATTCGGCCTAATCCACCCAACAAACTACCTTCTTCTCTGCCGCTTCCGCCGGCTTTTGGTGCAGAAGCTATGATCCTATCTGCCAAACGGCTAAACGGCAACGATTGCACATAAACCGTTCCGGGACCGCGCAAAGTAGCGTAAAACAAACCTTCGCCGCCGAATAAGGAATTTTTAATGCCTCCTATGAATTCGATATCGTAATCCACGTCTTTGGTAAACCCGACTATACAGCCGGTATCAACTTTCAGGATTTCGCCTGGAGCCAATTCTCTTTTGGCCAAAGTACCGCCGCTGTGAACGAAAGCCATGCCATCGCCTTCAATTTTTTGCATGATGAAACCTTCGCCACCGAATAATCCGCGACCTAACTTTCTGGAAAATTCAATCCCAACGGAAACCCCTTTGGCAGCGCAGAGGAAAGCGTCTTTTTGGCAAATAAACTTGCCGTTGAATTGCGATAAATCTATAGGAATAATTTTTCCGGGATAAGGCGAGGCAAAACAAGCCTTGCTTTTGGTATTATTTTGATTGATATACGCTGTCATAAAAAGACTTTCTCCGGTCAGTACACGCTTTCCGGCGGACAATAATTTGTCGAACAACCCGGATTGTTGTTGTGAGCCATCGCCAAAAATAGTTTCCATAGTGATGCCGTTATCCATCATCATAAAACTTCCGGCTTCGGCGATCACTATTTCTTGCGGATCGAGTTCAATTTCTACGTATTGCATTTCTTCTCCATAAATATGGTAATCAATTTCGTGTGCTTGCATAATCAATGTTTTTGGTTTTTCCTTATTAGTTTATGGTCTTTAAAAAAAGTTACAATACCGATAAAACCCATCACAGATCAAACTCAAAAAAGACAATATGTTAATAATTTAACTTTTTCAATATCATAGTTTTAATTTTTTAATGCTATTTTTACCATATTACTAATTAAACTAGCTGCCTATGAATTCCATGTTTACCACCATTATTAGAATAGTTTTAGGTTTAGCGCTATTGGTTTTTGGCGCCAACAAATTATTTACCTTCATTCCAATGGAAGCTCCAACCGGTTCTGCCGGTGATTTTATGAGTTCTTTAAATGCCACAGGGTATATTTTCCCGGTATTGGGTGTTTTGGAAATGATTATCGGAATGATGTTGTTGTTGAAAAAATGGATTGCTTTTGCTTTGATTTTATTAGCACCTATTTCCATCAACATTTTGTTATTCCACCTGTTTTTGGGAATTTCAGGACTGCCGGTGGCAGTAGCCATTTTAGCCTTTAATGTTATCTTGATTTACAAACATTGGCAACAATACAAACCGCTTTTTTATTAGCAGTTTTCTCCAAAATAAAAAACCGTCTCTATTTACGAGACGGTTTTTTTAATATTCTAATTTCCCTACATGCCTCATATTGCGAAGGATTTTGTCTTTCCTTCTTTCAATATACGAAGACGAATTGGTGGCTTTGTATTTTAGTGGATTGGGCAAAATGGCGGCAATTCCGGCGGCTTCCCTTTTGGTTAAATTCACCGCTGATTTTCGGTACCAATGTTTAGCAGCTTCTTCTGCGCCGTAAACACCTTTCCCCATTTCGATGCTGTTTAAGTACACTTCCATAATGCGTTCTTTCCCCCAGATAAGTTCGATTAACACTGTAAAATAGGCTTCTAATCCTTTTCGAAGATAGCTGCGACCTTGCCAAAGAAAAACATTCTTAGCCGTTTGTTGCGAGATAGTACTGCCTCCTTTAATGCGCTTCCCTTTTTGGTTGTTTTTAAAAGCTTTTTGCATCGCTTGAAAATCGAAACCATAATGGTTTAAAAAATTCCCATCTTCACTGGCAATGACGGCTTTTTGCAGATTGGGAGAAATCTCTTCTAACGGTACCCAATCATGACTCAATACAGCGTCTTTTCCTTCCCATTTGTTTTCTACGGCACGAATAGCCATTAAAGGCGTGAACGGTATCGGCACCCATTTAAACACTATCACCAATAAAATGGAAATCGCAAAAAACCAAAGCATGGCTTTTTTAACCCAACGTAATATCTTTTTTATCATACTTTATTTGACTAAATCGGCTAATTCCTGACCTATTAAACTTCCAATAGCTACGCCCATACCGCCCAAACGCACACCGCAATAAACATGTGTAGACAGTTGTTCAACGATAGGTCGCTTACTGGAACCCATTCCCATAATGCCGCTCCAGCGATGGGCAATGGTGTACTCGGTCTTTGGCAAAATTACTTCTTTTAACAAAGCCTCCAAACGTTGCTGAATTAATTCGGTTTGCGCGAACTCGGTTGTCGTTTCTCCTTCAAAATCGAGGTTGCGACCACCGCCCAACAAAATTCGGTTATCGATATTTCTGAAATAATAATAGCCCTGTTCCAGATGAAACGTTCCTTTGATATCCAAATCGGGTATCGGATTGGTGATTAAAACCTGAGCTCTGGCCGGTTTTACCTGATTATTGGTTAATTCGGCTGCAAAACCGTTAGTAGCAAACAATAAGTTGCGGGTTGCAAAACTAAAATCGTTAGCCGTTACCATAACACCATCACTTTTTTCTTGGAATGCGGTTACTTCGACTTGATTCAGGATCAAAATATCGTTGGCAATAGCTTTCTTTAATAAAGCTTGCATCATTTTACCGGTATCAATTTGGGCTTCGTACGGATTAAAAATAAGGTATTCTTGTATGCCGCTAAAATCGAAACGATCCACTTCTTTGGAAAACACTTCGTTTCTAAAGATAGGTTTTAAGATGTCGTTGATGAAAGGAAGTCGTTGCAAACAGTCGTTATACGAAGGCTCATCTGATTTCAAAAAAAGCTCATAGCCACCATAAGGTTTAAAATCGATGGCTTCATCACCTAAGTTTTTGCGCAACAATTGTAATCCGCTCCAGCGCTTTTGAATCAACTGTATCACTTCTTCTTCGCTGTGTGATTTCAAATCGTCTAAAATCTCCGAAAGACTACCGAAACAAGCAAACCCGGCATTTTTAGTACTGGCGCCTTGTGGTAAAATTCCCTTTTCTAGGATTAAAATCTTACGGTGAGGAAAACGCTCTCGCAAGGCTAATGCACAATGCAAGCCTACTATGCCGCTGCCAACTATGGTAAAATCGACTTGGGCAAACCAATGTTTAAGTTCCCAATAACTTAAGTTCATCTGAAAATTTTTCTAAAAATACTTTTTTTCAAAATTGTGATGGAAAGTAACGGTAACTTTTTTCGAATTATTCTTCATTTTAAGTATTTTTCTATCTTATTCATAACAACTAATCTTACGCTTTATCGATTTGTTAGCAGTTTTGTGATATTATCCCTTGTCGTGTAAAAAATAGTTATAATTTTGACCTACTATTTAACCAAATTGAATATTTATGAAATACAAATTACTCACTGTTGCGCTACTGACCTTCAGCAGCATAGCTTTTTCTCAATCCGGGAGATCGCTTTGGAATACCACAACGAAAAAGAGTGATATGATTCCGCTGGAAAGCAGAATGGTATTGCCGGAAAAAAATCTTTTCACTTTGAATTTAGACCAGCTCAGAACGGTTTTGTCGAATGCGCCTCAGCGTTTCAGCGATGCAAAACGCAATGGGATAACCTTGTCAATTCCGAATGAAAACGGCATATTGGAAAGTTTTAATGTTTATGAAAATCCGGTATTGGATCCGGCTTTAGCAGCCCGTTACCCTGAAATTAAGTCTTACATCGGGATTGGTATTGACAATCCGACTGCTACTTCTTATTTCAGTGTATCGCCGTTAGGATTTAAAGCGATGACATTGAGTGCCGATAAGGCTGCGGTTTTTATTGAGCCGATTTCACAAGATTTAACTACTTATACAGTTTATAGAAAATCAGACAAAGCCCGTTCTTTATCGGCTTTTGAATGTTCTGTAATTGACGATGTAGTGCCGCAAGTAGACCCAAGCACTTTAAGACCAAATGCAGACGACAGTACTTTGAGAACTTTCCGTTTGGCCATGTCTTGTACAGGTGAATATACTGCGTATTTTGGCGGAACTAAAGCCTTGGCTTTGGCTGCTATCAACAACTCTATTACCAGATGTAACGGTGTTTTTGAAAAAGATTTCGGAGTAAGAATGGTAATTATTGCCAATACAGATTTGGTTATTTACACCAGTGCTTCTACTGATCCTTACGCTGCTGCTGCAAGTATGTCCCAATGGAATGCACAATTACAATCTACATTAACCAGTGTTATCGGAGAAGCCAACTACGACGTAGGTCATTTATTTGGCGCAACCGGTGGTGGTGGAAATGCAGGCTGTATCGGATGTGTGTGTGTGAACGGTTCAAAAGGTAGCGGATACACTTCGCCGGCCGATGGCATTCCATCAGGAGATAATTTCGATATCGATTATGTAGCACACGAATTAGGCCACCAATTTGGAGCTAACCACACTTTCTCTATGAGTAATGAAGGCACCGGAGCCAATATGGAGCCCGGAAGTGGTTCAACCATTATGGGTTATGCCGGAATTACGGCTCAAGACGTACAACCACACTCTGATGCTTATTTCCATGCTATCAGTATCCAGCAAGTAACCAATAACATTAAAGCTAAAACTTGTCAAACCAACACGGCTACCGGAAATTCAGTCCCTACTGCCAATGCCGGTTTGGACTATACAATTCCTAAAAGCACACCGTTTGTGTTAACCGGTTCCGGTTCAGATGCCAATGGCGATGCCTTAACTTACAACTGGGAGCAATTTGACAATGCAGCCAGTACAGCAACAGGAACGAGTTCAGCGGCCAGTGCAACCAGAACCAGTGGTCCAACTTTCCGTTCTTACAACTCATCTTCTTTACCGGTTAGATATTTCCCTCGTCTTCAATCGGTTTTAGCAGGAGCTACTACTACAGCCGGCACAGAAATTACCGTTGAAGCTTTGCCTTCTGTAGCCAGAACCATGAATTTCCGCTTGACAGTTAGAGATAACAGAGCCGGTGGTTCTGCCAATAACAGTGATGATATGATAGTAACGGTTAACGCTACAGCCGGTCCATTCACCGTAAGCGCACCGAATACCGCAGTAACTTATGCCGGTAACAGTTCTCAAACCGTAACATGGAATGTGGCAGGGACAACGGCTAACGGAGTTAACTGTGCTAATGTTGACATCTTATTATCTACAGATGGCGGATTAACTTATCCTTATACTTTAGCGGCTGCTACACCTAACGACGGTACACAAGCGATAACAATTCCAAATGTAGCCGGTACTACAAACCGTATCATGGTAAAAGGAACCAACCACATCTTCTTTGATGTTTCTAACGCTAACTTTACCATTACCAACTCGGCTCCGGACACAACTGCTCCAACTGCTGCTACTTTAAGTGCTTCGGGAACTACTACTACTTCAACCAACTTGTCATGGAGTGGCGCTACCGATAACATTGGAGTAACCGGTTATGATGTATACCAAAATGGTGTTTTCAGAGCTTCAACCGCTTCAACTTCTTTTGTAGCTAATGGATTAATCGCTTCAACAGCTTACAGTTTTTATGTAATTGCTAAAGATGCTGCCGGAAATGTTTCTCCGGCTAGTAATACTGTAAACGTAACGACTTTAGCTCCTGATACAACAGCACCAACAGCACCAACTTTAAGTGCTTCAGGAACCACTTCCTCTTCTACAAACTTATCTTGGACAGGTGCTACTGACAATGTAGGGGTAACGTCTTATGACGTGTATCGCAACGGCACTTTCTTAGCGTCTACTGCTGCCACTACTTATGCTGTTACAGGTTTAACGGCTTCTACTGCTTATACTTTCTACGTAATTGCCAAAGATGCTGCCGGAAATGCTTCTGTGGCTAGCAACACAGTTAACGTAACTACTTTAGTGAATTCTGTGACTTATTGTACTTCTCGCGGGAATAATACCGCTGATGAATACATCAATCGTGTACAATTGGGCAGCATCAATAACTTATCGGGCAACAATGGTGGTTATGGAAACTTTACTGCTTTATCAACCAATTTAGTTCGCGGAACCAGCAACACTATTACTATTACGCCTACGTGGACTGCAACAGTTTATAATGAAGCTTACAGAGTTTGGATTGACTATAATAAAGATGGCGATTTCTTGGATTCGGGAGAACAAGTTGTGAATGTAACTCGCACCAAAACAACTCCAATTGCCAGAAGTTTTACAGTACCAACTACAGCATTATTAGGGACTACCAGAATGCGTGTTTCTATGAAATACAATGCATCGCCTACCTCTTGTGAAACTTTTGCAGATGGTGAAGTAGAAGATTATACGGTAAACATTACTGCTACCGCCAGACCTGAAGATGCTAACGTGGCTACTCTTGCGTTCAATGTATATCCAAACCCTGTAAAAGGCGATATGTTAAACATTGCTAATTTAGATGAAGCCGCAACCTATAGAGTTTTCAACTTAATGGGACAAGAATTGGCTAAAGGCAAAATCGAAAACAATGCGGTTTATGTAGGTTCATTAAAAGCCGGTGCTTATTTAATTGAAATCACCAGCGGAAACGCTACTAACACCAAACGTTTTATTAAAGAATAACCTAACCAAAACTTTATATTGCAAAAGACCACTCTCACAAGGAGTGGTTTTTTATTTTATATGAACTTGACTTTTGGGCATTTACGCTGTCCGTATTCTTGCTTTATACTACAATAGCAAAGGCTTCTTTTGGAGGAGTTTTCACTGTTCACAAGCGTAGCGACTACGAAAGAATTAAGACTTGTTGTGTTTTGACTTTTATAAATCAGTAGGGTTATATTCCATTGCGTTGGGCATTGATTATTTCATCCCTAAAGGGATTTTGGGATTAGTTGTGCATCTTTACCGAGATAACATCCCTAGCGGGATTATTGGATTTGTCTATTCATATTGACAAGATCAACCCTAGCGGGATTATGCATATTGTTTTTCTATTACTTAACAATTACAAAAGGATTAGCGGTTAAATTTAAATAAATAAGGTTTAGAGTGTCTACACTTAACAAAAGGAAAACTTCTTTGAACTATTGATGTAAGTTTAATAATGCGTCAGCCTTTTCGCCTAAAGTAACGTTGCACAGTTCTATCGCATTTATATTTGCCAATCAGTTTAGACTAGTTAGTATGAAAATTGGTAAATCATATTTCATCTTTACTAAAACAAAGTGCATTCTGTGTTCAAAATGAAACCAATAATTGGCCACCGCAAACTTTGATAAGACAGCTGGGAAAGAAATAAAATCATTAATCACCACAAATAGAAAGAAATAAAAAAGCCCAAACAGTATTGCTTGGGCTTTTTGTATAATGGATAGTATATTACTTCACAATCAAGAATTCTGAGCGTCTGTTTTGAGCGTGTTGCTCTTCAGTACAATCAGCACCACAATCTACTTTAGGCTCTAACTCTCCCATTCCTTTAGCTGAAATACGACTAGGATCGATTCCTTTAGAGATAATGTATTGTGCTGTCGCTTTAGCTCTTCTGTCTGACAATCTTAAGTTGTATTTATCAGTACCTCTGTTATCGGTATGCGACTTAGCCAAGATTACCATTTTGTCGTTATTCTTCATTACTTGAACTAATTTATCTAACTCAAAAGCACCTTCTTGTGTGATGTTGCTTTTGTCGTATTCAAAATAAATCGGTTTTAAGATAATTTCTGTTTCCGTAACAATTACATCGATAGGTTGTAAGGCAGCATCCACTTTAGCAGATGGTCCTTTACTTGAAGTAACAGCAAATGAATTGCCTTCGTAACCGTCTTTAGAAGCTTGAACGACATAAGGACGATCACATTCTACACGGTATTTTACTTCTCCATTAGCGTTAGACATTTCCGTAGCGATTACGTTTTTCTTGTCGTCTAAAATAGATACGCTGGCATTGGCTAAAATAGCGCCTGTTTTAGCGTCGGTAACCACAATCATAACATCCACACCACAAATTGGACTAACAGCGAAAATATCGTCGTTTCCGCCTCTGTTAGACGATAAGAAACCAACTTTTTTAGCCTCGTTAAAAGTAAAAGCAAAATCGTCTTTTTCTGTGTTCACCGGTTTGCCTAAGTTAACGGCTTCTGAACCGTTAGATAAGTCGATTTGATACACGTCTAAACCACCAAAACCTTGTTTTCCGCTTGAGGCGAAATATAACGTTTTGTTGTCATCAGCAATAAAAGGGAAACTTTCGTTGCCTTCTGTATTCACTTTGTTCCCTAAGTTTTGAGGTTCTCCGTAAGTCCCATCTTCATTAATGGCTACTTTCCAGATATCAACACCACCAACACTTCCGGGTCTGTTAGAGGAGAAGTATAACGTTTTACCGTCGCGGCTTAAACTAGGGTTACTGTTGGAAAACGTTTTGTCGTTGAACGGCAACTCGGTGATATCACCCCAAGAACTTCCGGCTTTAGTAGCCTTAAACAAATAAATTTGGCTGAAACGAGCATTGTTCTTTTTGTCTTTCTCGAACTCTTTTTCTTTGTAACTCTCGCTGGCAAAGTAAGCCGTATTCCCATCAGCACTGATTGTGATAGGTCCGTCGTGCCATTTAGAGTTCAATTCGGTTACCGTTGCCGCATTAGTAATAGTACCATCGGCATTGTAATCCGCTTTGTAAATGTCTAAGAAAGGTTCATCCGTCCATCCGTAGTTTTTACGAGCACCATTGCGGGCACTGGCAAAGTATAAACTGTTATCGTATAAAACCGCTCCGAAATCGGACTTATCGCTACTGATATCCGAAGCATTAACGTTGTACAATTTGGTTTTATCTAATAATCTTGGAATATAGTTAGGATTTTCCTTGAACGCTTTAGCACGGTTGTCACTAGGAGCAGCAGCAGCAAACTTTTGCATTTGCTTGTTGGCTTCTTCGTATTTACCGTTGGCTTTCAACATTTGGGCGTAACGATAGTAGGTTTCAGCATCCTGATCACTTTCAGTGGCTTTGGCATACCATTTTACCGCTTCCGTTGAGTTAAACATGTTGTAATTAGCATCGGCCAATTGCTTGTAAACATAAGCATCGCCTTTACCATTCTCTACCAATTTCTGATAAGCCTTGGCAGCATCCACGTATTCGAATCTGGCAAATAACTTATCGGCGGCTTTGGTATCTTTATTTTGAGCCGAAAGAGAAAAACTTAGGGCTACAAAACTTAAGGATATATATAGATTTTTCATTTTTAAGATTCTTTATAGGTTAGAAATATCTTGGTGAACGTGATACTTTTTTCGGGAAATTCAAATCAAATAACAACATCACCTCGTGAGATGCCGGAGTTACCACATTCAAATCGGAAACAATGTGGTCGTAAGCATATCCGATTCTCAAAGACGGTGTTACTGCAAAATTGACCATAGCTCCGAAAGAGTCTTCCAATCTGTAAGTTGCACCTAATTCTAACTTATCGTAAAGTAAAAAATTGGTTGATAAATCTACTGAGGTAGGAGCATTAAGCGATGATTTAATCATAGCAAAAGGCTTGAATTTTAAATTCGGATTGATATCAAATACGTAACCTCCTGTTAAGAAATAATGAAGTTCTTCTGTTCCGTATTCTCTTCCGTCAAAATCTAAATATTTAGACTTAAGCATGTTTGGCACAGAGAAAGCCACATAGTATTTATCAGTGTAATAGAACAATCCCGAACCGATGTTTAAGAAAGTCTCGTTAGGATTACCTGATCCAAAAACATCATCTCCTAAATCCGGTAAGGTTGGATAAATAGTGTTGAAGTCGATTTTATGCATAGTGAACCCGGCTTTTAATCCGAATGCCAAGCGGTGTTCTCCTCCTAAATTTAAAGTATAGGAGAAGTCCGCATAAAAGTTATTTTCTTCAACTGGTCCGATTTTATCTGAAATAACAGAAAGTCCTAAACCAACGTTTCTTCCAACAGGACTGTGGATAAAGAAGGTTCCGGTGGTTGGAGCGTCTTCTATCTCAACCCATTGTTTGCGATAGAGAACACCGCCCGAAACAGCTTCTTTAGAACCGGCGTAGGCCGGATTCATTACACTCATGTTGTACATGTACTGAGTGTAATGAGGATCTTGCTGTGCGTTTAACTCAGTTAAACCAAAAGCTAGTAGTGCAATGAAATATATTTTCTTCATTTTGTTTTGTTTTATTTTATGCCAATTTATAATGTCCTATTGTGCTCTGTTAATGTAAATCCAACCTGTTTTGGTTTCTGCATTATCTCTGTCAATAACAAAGTAATACGTTCCATCAGGAAGATCGTCACCATCATCAGATTGTCCTCCCCATTGATTAGTATAATTAGCACGACTGTATACTTTCATTCCGTTTCTGTTGAAGATAGTTAACTTTTTAACATTGAAACCTCTCAAGTCGAAAGTATCATTTAAACCATCATTATTAACAGAAATACCTTTTTGGACAACACAAGTTATGGCATCAACCGGGAATGCAGCAGACTCACTATTACATCCATTATCATTAACAATAACTGTGTAAGTATCTAATTCCGTAACGGTAATACTTTGTGTAGTTCCAACTTCAATACCTAAGCTATTCTGCCAAGAGTAAGTAACTGTTTGCGGGTTAAATGATCCGTCAACAGGAGATGCAGTCAACACATAGCTTACACCTTCACAACCTCCTGTTACTTCAATCGCAACCTCCGGAATAATTGTAATTGTAGCTTGGCTGTCTCCTACTAACTGACAAGTAGAAGCATCAGCATCAATATGATAAGAAACCGTGTAAGCTGAAGTACTTGGAGTACTAGCATCTACGGTAACAACTCCGGTACTAGCATTTAGAGATAATCCTGCGGAAGAAGAGAAAACACCTCCCAAGGTAAATCCTGTTCCAAGAATAGGAGATTGTAAATTAACTGAATCAGAAGCACATACCGGCGAGTTGTAACTGAAAGAAACAACCGGTGTAATCACTGGCTTGATTTCTAAAGTAAACGTAGCTGATGTTGCTGGAACTCTACAAGTTGCTGCGTCAGCAGTTACATCAACAACAATTTGATAAGTACCTGCCGTTGAAGCTGCCAAGTTAATAACTCCTGTTGTAGTATTGATTGACAATCCCGTTGAAGGCGTTACAGAGAATTGAGCAAAAGTGCTGAATCCTGCATCTAACGTTGGTGTTAACGTAGATGGTTGTGCATTTTGACAAATTGATGTTGTATTATAACTGAATCCAACAATCGGATTAATTACTTGAATAATTTGAATGGTAACATCAGTTGAACCTGCACTTTGACAAGTTACCGGATTAAAGGCCACTTCATATCTAACCGTATGTGAACCAACTGTAGAAGCCGCTAAATTTATCTGACCTGTTACAGGATCGATAACTAAACCTGTTGTATTAACTTCTGAGAAAGTTCCACCTGTTGTAAATCCGGTTGCACTTGTGTTTGGTGAAGGGTTTGCTGCGTCTTGACAGAAAGTACCTATTCCGTAATCAAAAGTGGTTACTGCCGGAATTGGGTTAGTAGGTGCTACAAATATATCTATAGGTTGTGAAGTACATCCTGTAGCAATATCTCTAACTACTAAAACATGTGTGCCAGGGGCAACAGCAGTGAAAGCAGGAGATGATTGATAAGTTGTACCACCATCAATACTATACTCGTAGTTATTCACAAAATTAACATAAGAACCTACGTTAGTATAATTTTGCGGATCAATGGCAGTCCAATCTGCAGAATTCCAAGTAGTACTAGGAGCTACAGCATTGGTATTTCTTCTGTAAGTGTAACCAGCCTGATTACCTGGTGTGAAAGAAACACCATCAGTTCTTCCCCAAATATCAACTAATGCATTTGCTGAAGTTGTCAATCTGATATTATCATTATCATTAACCCCACCGCAAGAAGCGAAAACCTGATTTGGTGTTACTCCTCCTTGGTTAACATTACTCCCAACAGCGACAACGTGTGTTGCATTGTTGTTTAATGTTCCTGACAAAGTCAAATCACAAGAAGGATTTCCGGTTACCGTAGTATAAATTCTTAATTTATAGCTGGCTAAGTTTTTAGGAGCTCCGGTTCCGTTAAAGATTTCAATGTAAGTTAAAGAACCTGTGCTCTCGTCAGTCACTTCAGATATGAACAAGTCAGTTGGAGTAGTACCCGCTTGAGAAGTTGGAGAATTAACTGTAATTGTTCCTGTTGCTGTTGCACAGTCAGATTGTGTTGCTGTGAAAGTTGGTGTAGGAACTGAATTAATCGTTACATTGAAAGACTTTTCGTTATAACAACCGTTACCATCTATAGCATAAACATATACTGTTTGAGATGAAGTTAACGGAGTAGTTATATCAATTGGTGTGGTTGATCCTCCTAATTGAGATTGTGTAAAATAATTACCAACAGTCAAAGTAGTTAATGTATAAGAATCACAAGCTTGTACTGAAGCCGGTTGAACAACATTTGGCAATGGTAAAATTTCTACTTGCGTACTTGGATTAACATTGGTACAAACCACAGACCCCGGCAACGAGTAGGTTACTGTATAAATACCAGGTGCACTTGTACTTGGATCGATAGCTCCTGTATTGGCATTGATATTCAAACCTCCATTTGGAGAGGCAGAGAAAGTACCACCAGCAGTGCCATTAACGGTAACTGACTGAGGCGTATTTATATTTTTACAATATGATGCCGCTCCATAAGAAATAGTAGCTGTTGAAGGAGCAGTGATGTTGATAGTAAATGATTTCTCTTTGACATCACAGCTTGCAGTTGCGGCCACAGTATTAGTAATCACATAATTTCCTGGCGCACTGGCTTGCAAGTCAATTTCACCGGTTGCAGTATTAGCAAAAACTAATCCCGTAGGTGAAGAAGGTGATAATGAGAAAACTCCAGCTACTGATCCGGTAGTTATCACCGGTATTGGATTTGGTGTAGACGGATCTTTACAATAAGACACAGGGCTATAAGTAAAATAAGCGTCCGGACAACAAACCGTAGTACCTACACCAGGAGCAGGAGGATCATTAGGATTAGCAGGTAAATTATTCTGTGTTAGAGTAATAAATCCTGCTTGATTGGAGAAGTTAGTAATTAAAATGATGTAAAATTGTCCTGCTTGTGCATTGGCAATATTTAATGTTTCAGTAGGAGCAGCAGAATAACTACAACCTGTTTGTTGTGTAACAGGCACCCCAATTCCCGGCGCAGCAAATGGCGCTGATGACCCGATGAATGCACAAGCAGCAGCTTGACTGGTAAAAGGTCCCCATGCAGCATAATCTACGTCAATGTTTGGTGGTCCAGGAACTCCATTAACAGATGGTTGTGTTGATTGGGTTAAAGTAAAATTAATAGCTCCGCTAGTGCCCACTTGAATTGTAAAGTAGGCAGGATTTGGTGACGTAGATAAACAACCTATAGTCCCTAAACTCGTAACTCCTGTTGTATTAGCATAATCTGTCAAATTACAAACCGTAGAACCTGTTGGACAAGTTGAAGGAGTTGAAATACATAAATTAAATGTTGATGTTTGAGGAGTAGCAGCATTAGAGTAAACTCTTATGTAATAAGTATTACCAACCACCAAGTTATTCAATACACCTGACAATGAATTAGCCGCACTACAAAAGAATTGTGTTAGAGTACCACATTGACCAGAGTAAGCAGCGAAGTTCAAGTTTGTAGTTGAACCTACAACGTTTTGTAAAGCTACATTTAAGTAACTGTTCGTAGCAACAAACTGATACCAAACATCATCATCGGCTGTACCAATACATGGCGCGATAGCTGGTGAAGCAGAGGCTGTAGCTCCGGCTAATGATCCCGGAGTTACTTGTTGACATACTGCTGAAGAGTTAACTGGTGCAAAGATTGCATTTTGACACTCATCATTTGCTAATAATGTATTGAAGTTAAATCCGTTAGACCATAAACTGGTTCCTGAAGTAGGACAAATTGATCTAACATAGAAAGTATATTGTGTACCAGGGTTTAATCCGCTAAATAGGGCACCATTGGTTGAAACTATAGTTCCGGTTGCACTTGGTAACGGCACAGGAGAACCTGCAGGCAAAATAATCACTTCCCATTGGGTTACATCAGCACTGGCTTCTGTCCAGCCCAAAAGAGCGGAAGTTGTTGTAATTTGAGTAGCTGTTAATACAGTTGGTTTAGCACAATTTGGTGCAGGATCACAAGTTACATTAGCAACCCATCCAGGATTGTTAACAGAAGTATCACTTCTAAATCTGAAAGTTAAACATCCATCAGTACTTGATGATGTAAACGGTCCAGGAATTGTAGTACCCCAAAAACCTCCTGCCAATCCACCGGGAACGTTGGCTGCTGGATTTGTACTGGCAATTTGAGGTGCATTGATAGAGTTTCCGTCAAAAACGTATAAAGCATCCCAGTTAGCCTCTGTGTTAAAGGAGGTAAATGTAACGGTAACTACATTGCCAGGTGTAGGACAAATAGTCACTGTCGAATCTGAACTATTAGGATAATTCGCATTAGCACCACCGGCATCTACGTAAGGACCACCACAAACAGGAGGAGCCACTTGAGTAGTAAAGGTAGTTGGACCGGTCCAAGGACTGATATCGTTAGCCGCACATACCGCTCTAACATAAACATCATAACAGGTGGTTGGGTTTAAACCTGTCAAAGTGTGTGTCCCCGAAGTGGTTACATTTACTCCAACTGATGCAGCTGTAGGAGCAGGAGAACCACATGGTAAAGCAATTACTTCCCAAGCAGTTTCAGTATTTCCGTTAACCCATGAAACTGTCGCAGATGTTGAAAGTACATTACTTGAGGTTAAAGCAGTTGGCTCAGGACAAGATGGTAAATCTTCTATAATTACGTTGTCTATAAACAATCTCCATCCGTCTAAACCTCCTTGCGGCACATGCCATGCAATGTTAACAGGGCCTGTATAACCAGCTAAACTTACTATACTTTGAACATAAGTTGTATTACTATAGGTTGCTAGTGGAAGCAATGTGTTTGTAAAATCAGCAGGGCTGGTTCCGTTGGTTGACAACATTACCCTGAAATCATTTGGTTCACCGGTTGATTGAACTCTGTAGTGAAATTTCAACCTTTGGTTACCTGTTAAAATGATTTGCGGAGAAATCAACCAATCGTTATTAGCTCCATTATTAAAATCTGTCGTAATAGCAGCACATTGGTTACCTTCAAATGGGGTGGTGGCGTAATTCATATTCCATAAATCAGTATCACCATTAACATTAAGAACAGTCCAACAGTTTTCAGTAGTAGAAGTACTATTGAATCCTTCTTGGAAAGGCACATTGAAAGGAGCACACAAAGTATTAAACAAGAATGGCCCTGCCCAAGCACTGAAAGTACCGTTTCCGCAGTCC
The DNA here is from genome assembly GCA_002786385.1 of Flavobacterium sp. FEMGT703F. Lineage (GTDB taxonomy): Bacteria > Bacteroidota > Bacteroidia > Flavobacteriales > Flavobacteriaceae > Flavobacterium > Flavobacterium cheonhonense. The sequence goes on along the minus strand of PGCN01000025.1, from coordinate 202,536 downwards.
GCTCTTACATAATATTGGTATGCCGTATTTACGGTTAAACCAGCAGCAGGATAATTAGTATTCACATTGGTTTGTACACCTGCTCCAGCAGGAATTGGAGATCCAGCGGTTTGTACAGCAACTTCCCATGAAGTAGCTCCACCTGGGTTAGCCCAACTCAAGTTAGCAGAAGTTTGACTAATTCCAGAAGCAGATAAAGTTGTTGGCATAGCACAGTTAACCGTTTGAATAACGAGCGTATATCCAATGGTTTGTGGTGTCGCATTAGTTGAAATTACAATAATGTATTCTTGCCCTGCAACAACTGGGATACTTGGAATAGATCTTACTCCTCCCCCAGTATTAGCCACACCGGCAACACAGTTAACACCTACGTTGGCACATCCCTGGTAAACAAAAATACCAGACCAGTTCCCGGTAGGAGTCATTGTAACACTGATAGCTCCGGTAGTTGTTGGAGTAAACGAATAAAACACGTCATTACCAGTCATATAATTGGTTGCCGTTCCGGCACAAGCTGCCGGCTGAGCCGCATCGGTAGTATCACCATAGTTTCCGGTATTATCCGTAGTACTATAAGGAAGCGTTGTAACAACGATTGGTGAAGCACAAGTCAAACCCGGTGAAGAAGTAGAAAACGCAAATGGCCCTACCCATTGACTGCTGGCTCCGTTGGCACACAAAGCACGAACGTAATATTTGTAGTTGGTAGTTGGTGTAAAGGCTACACCCGTTGCCGTAGCAGTAGCAGTATAAGGCGGAAATCCGTTATACACTACTCCGGTTCCGGTTGGGGTATTGGCAAAAGGCAATACTTCAATCTCCCATGAGTTAGCCCCACTGGTGTTGGTCCAAGTTAAGTTAGCAGAGGTTTGTGTAATTGCATTAGCGCCCAAATTGGTTGGGTCTAAACATTGTTCTAAAATACTAACATTGTCAACCAACCAACGGTCACCGTCTAAAACAGCTAACGGTTGAGTATAAACTTTTACAAACGAAACATATACCTGTTGCCCGGCATAAGCAGCAAGACTCACTACTTTTTCTTCATAAATATTATAGGTAGCCGTTAAAGTTGTTTCATTCCATTGCTGTACTAAAGTATAAGCTGCAGGATTGGTTTGTGAAGCAGTAGCGGGAGCGACCTTAATTTGATAAAGCGTTCCTTGATTTCCTGTGGTAAAACTTCGAGTATAAAAACGAAGTTGACCATTCGTAGGAATGGTCACTAATGGTGTTGCCAAGTAATCCTCGGAGGTGTTATCCTGTCCGATAAATTCGCGACTTACAAAGGCTGCATTAGCACCTTGATAAACAAAAGGCGGGTTTGGTGGCGTGGCCACTGTTGAATTGATGCCCCATCGCTGAACGGTTCCTACTCCGTTGTCAAAAACGGCCCAGTTTCCCGTTCCTAAAGTCCAGTTGGTAGAGGGAAGCGCATCCGGACCGGTTGTTGATTCGAATCCTTCCAAAGCCATTTGTGAGTAGCCAAAGACAGAAAAGAACATCAACAAAATTAGTAATGTAATTTTTTTCATGAAATGAAAATTTTAGTTGTTTAATTGAGTTTTTTTGGAATTTGAGTTCCAAATTTAGTAAAAATTATGAAAAAAATGCCTTTTAATTTTTTTTTGAAACAATAATTCAAGTTAATGTTATGTTTTAGTAAAATAATTCTACCTAAAGTTTAGCTTGTAATCCTTACTTTTGTAATTCAATTGAAGATAATGTTAGAAAAAGAAATTATAAATTTTGAACGCACGGTATTGGTGGGTATAATTACTCAAACCCAAAGTGAAGAAAAATTAAAAGAATACCTTGATGAACTTGAATTCTTAACTTTCACCGCTGGAGGAGAAGTTATTAAACGATTTTCTCAAAAATTAGAAAGACCCAATCCGAAAACCTTCTTGGGAACCGGAAAAATTGACGAAATCAATCTTTACATCAAGGAAAATACTATCTCTACCGTCATTTTTGACGACGAATTATCACCATCCCAACAAAAAAATCTTTCTAAAATTTTAGATTGTAAAATTTTAGACCGAACCAATCTCATTTTAGACATTTTTGCTCAAAGAGCTGAAACCTCTTATGCGCGTACTCAAGTAGAATTAGCGCAATGCCAATATTTATTGCCGAGATTATCCGGAATGTGGACGCACTTAGAGCGTCAAAAAGGAGGTATCGGATTGCGTGGTCCCGGTGAAACAGAAATAGAAACCGACCGCCGAATTGTGCGCGACAGAATCGCATTGTTAAAAGATAAAATCAAAACCATCGACAAACAAATGGCGGTACAAAGAAGCAACCGTGGCGCAATGGTAAGAGTTGCTTTAGTAGGTTATACCAATGTTGGTAAATCTACCTTAATGAACGTCATCAGTAAAAGCGAGGTATTTGTAGAAAACAAGCTTTTCGCCACCTTAGACACCACCGTTCGTAAGGTGGTTATCAAAAATTTGCCTTTTTTACTATCCGATACCGTGGGATTTATACGAAAATTGCCAACTCAGCTAATCGAATCTTTCAAAAGTACTTTGGACGAGGTAAGAGAAGCGGATTTGTTACTGCATGTTGTAGACATCTCACATCCTGATTTTGAGGAACACATCGACTCAGTAAATCAAATTTTACAAGACATCAAAAGCAATGACAAGCCAACTATAATGGTGTTTAATAAAATTGATGCCTACAAACATTTGGTAATAGAAGCTGATGATTTAATCACCGAAAAAACGACCAAACATTACACTTTGGAAGAATGGAAAACCACATGGATGCACAATGTGGGTGAAAAAAACGCGCTTTTCATCTCGGCTACTAATAAAGAAAATTTTGAAGAATTCAGAGAAAAAGTTTACGAAGCTGTTAGAGAAATTCACATAACGCGATTCCCATACAATAAATTTTTATATCCTGATTATAAAGACGCTTTAGAAGAATAAAAGCGACCTATTGCAAGTAATAGATGTAACCAAAGTTCAACCATACATTCCAATCGTTAGCTCTGTTTTCAACATAAACCGCCGGATCCGGATTCAACCCGTCAACCCAATTGGAAAAATAGTACTGCATTCTTAAATCAACCATTAAGTCAGACAACTCGGTTAACTTATATCTTGTCCCAACACTACCGACAATAGACCAAACAGTTCCCCCTTGGTTTGTGGTAGCATTGTAATATTTAATAGGTGTAGAAATTGGTGTATTCAATGGCCCTAAAGTTGAATAAGCCTCAGGATCATAAAAACTGAACTGGCCTCCTAAACTGATGAAAGGTGCCCAAGCTCCAATGGTAGACGAAAAATCTCTGATACTTAAAGGAAAATATTCCAATTGCATCCCAATATTAGTCACCGAAGTACTACCACGCATTCCTCTCAACTGGTTGGCAAACAAAGAAGTTTTGTCGGGATCAACCCAACGCCCAAAATGCTGCAAGTCCGTTTTATTGTATGACAGCTCACTTCTTAATTTGAAATGATCGTTAAAATAGGTTTCCGGTGTGTAACAATTACAGTCAGCTCGGTAAGAAAAGTTTAAATAGTGAATCAATCCAATCCCATAACCAGTATTTCCAGTGTTGGTAGAAAAATCGTTTCGTTCACCATAATCGGACTGAAAGGCAACCGGCCCCAAAATAACACCAACCTCATGTGAAAAACCAAATTGGGCTATAGCATTACTGGAAAACGCAAAGAACAAGACTAAAGCTATGATAAATTTTTTGGGCATTTGCATACTAATATGTTCAATTCTCGACAAATATATAAAAACATCATTCAGTTCTAAAATAAAATAAAAATTTGTTGATTTATATACGAAAAAAAGCAATAAAAGTTTTAAAACACCTCATTTAATATAAATTTATTCAAAGTTCCTTAACATAAACACAAAAGTTCTGAGAATTTTAAAAAATTTATGCCCGTATTTTTAATAAAATGTATATTTGTCGGAATTTACGAAAACGTTTTCTTAAAAAAATTAAAAGTATATTTTATGTCACAAAGTATCAACGCTTTTATCGATTTAGTTGCCCAAAGAAATGGCCACGAACCCGAATTCATGCAAGCCGTTAAGGAAGTTGCCGAAACCGTAATTCCTTTTATCGAACAAAATAAAAAATACCAAAACAAAATGCTTTTGGAAAGAATGGTAGAACCGGAAAGAGTAATCATGTTCCGTGTTTGTTGGATTGATGACGCCGGTAATACGCAAGTCAACCGTGGTTACAGAATCCAAATGAACTCCGCCATCGGACCTTATAAAGGAGGAATCCGTTTCCACCCTTCTGTAAACTTAAGCATCTTGAAATTCTTAGCTTTCGAACAAACTTTCAAAAACAGCTTAACTACCTTGCCAATGGGCGGTGGAAAAGGTGGTTCTGATTTCGATCCTAAAGGAAAATCAGATAACGAAATCATGAAATTCTGTCAAGCATTTATGACTGAATTAGCCAAACATATCGGTGCTGATACCGACGTTCCTGCAGGAGATATCGGTGTAGGCGGAAGAGAAGTAGGCTACATGTTCGGACAATACAAAAGATTGAGAAACGAATTTACCGGAGTACTTACCGGAAAAGGAATTACTTTCGGAGGTTCATTAATCCGTCCTGAAGCTACAGGTTATGGCGATGTATACTTTGCTCAAAACATGTTAGCTACTAAAGGTGATAGTTTCTCCGGAAAAACCGTAGTGGTTTCAGGCTCCGGAAACGTGGCTCAATACGCCATCCAAAAAGCCACTCAATTAGGCGGTAAAGTAGTTACGGCTTCTGATTCATCAGGATACATCTATGATGCAGAAGGAATTGACGCTGAAAAATTAGCGTACATCATGGAAATCAAAAACGTAAACTACGGAAGAATTTCAGATTACGTAAAAAAATACCCGAATGCTACTTTTGTAGCCGGAAAACGCCCTTGGGAAGTAAAATGTGATATTGCTTTACCATGTGCCACTCAAAACGAATTAAACGGTGAAGAAGCCAAAGCATTAGTAGCTAACGGTTGTATCTGTGTGGCCGAAGGTGCTAACATGCCTTCAACGCCTGAAGCTATTGAGGTATTCTTGCATGCGAAAATTTTATTCGCTCCGGGAAAAGCCTCTAACGCCGGAGGTGTTGCCACTTCAGGTTTAGAAATGTCGCAAAACTCTTTGCGTTTGAGCTGGACTGCCGACGAAGTAGACCAAAGATTGAAAGACATCATGGCGAACATCCACGCTGCTTGTGTAAAATACGGCAAAGATGAAACCGGTTACGTAGATTACGTAAAAGGTGCTAATATTGCCGGCTTTGTTAAAGTAGCCGATGCCATGTTGGCTCAAGGAATCGTATAAACCAAATAAAACCAACCACTCAAGGCCACTGCCGAACTGTATGGAGCGACAGCGGAATAAAAACTTCAAAAAGAGCCTTCGGAAACGAAGGCCTTTTTTTTGACATAAATACCAAATCGATATTTTTCTCGTTTATACTATATTTGTGTCAAATTGCTGCTAGATGAAAAAATGCCTTTTTTACGTATTGCTCTTTATATTCCAATGGAGTTGGTCACAACAAAACCAAAATTGGAAAGGGTATTTTTCATACAACCAAATCAAAGACCTTTCTGAATCGGCCACGAAAGTTTATGCCGCTTCGGAAAACGCATTGTTTACCAAAAACACTGTTTCCAACAACATTCAAACCATCAATACCATCGATGGCTTATCCGGGAAAACCATCTCAACTATACACCACAGTGATGCTTTTCAAAAAACTGTAGTCGGCTACGAAAGCGGATTGATGATTGTTATCAATGACATAGACGGCAGTATGTTGAATGTGGTCGATATAATCAACAAAAATCTTCCGGCCAATATCAAAAAAATCAACCACTTTACCGAACACGAAGGCATTTTATACCTCTCTTGTGATTTTGGTATTGTACAATATAAATTGGCAACTCTCGAATTTGGCGATACCTATTTTATTGGACCAAACGGGCAAGAAATCAAAGTTTTCCAAACGGCTGTTCTCAACGGAGAAATTTATGCCGTTACACAACTGAACGGCATCCTAAAAGCAAATTTATCAAATCCGAACCTAATTGACTTTGCACAGTGGACATCCTTCGACGGTGGCTATTGGTTTGGCATAACAACCTTTAACAACCAATTATTTCTTTACAGTACTAACAATAAAATCTACAAACACAACGGCGGTTTTATTGAAGTGGCAAACATTGGTGAGGCTTGCATCGACTTCAGAGCAACTAACGACTATCTCATCGCAGCTTCTGTCAATCACGTTTATATTATCAATACAGGATTAAATACCGTGGCTCACATTCAAAGCAGTCAAGTGACTTCGCCAACCGTCACTTTTACTGCGGCTACCGTAATCAACAATACCATTTACATAGGCACAAACGAAAACGGCGTATTATCGGCACCTGTCAGCGCTCCTGCTAATTTCGAATTTATTATGCCTTCTGGGCCAACAAAAAATAAACTTTTTGCTATTGACGCCTCATCGTCAAACCTGTGGGTGACTTATGGTGGTTACGATATTTTTTACAACCCATACACTTATTTTGGCAATAATCCGTCGCAATTTGAGATCTCAAAATACAATGCAACCAATGGTTGGCTTCACCTTCCTTACGCGGATTTACTGGGCGCCCAAGCGCTCTCTAAAATCACCGTCAATCCCACCAATGAAAATCAGGTTTTCATGAGCTCCTACCACAGAGGTTTACTGAAAATTGAAAGTGACATTCCCACCATGCTGTATGACCAAACCAACAGTGGCTTGGAATCTTTGGTAGACGGATCCAATATTAGCGTCAGAATTAATGGGACGGCTTTTGACCGCCAAGGCAATCTTTGGGTAACCAACAACAACATCAAAAACCAATTGAAAGTATTGCGAAGTGGCGGACAATGGCAATCTTATAATTTAGAAGGCATTTTGGACAATTTCACGTCGGCCAACATGAATAAAATAGTCATCGACAGAACCGGCACCAAATGGATGGCCACTTACCTCGATGGCGTTATCGCTTTTAATGAAACGGTGAACGAGTTCAAAAAAATTACCGAAGGCCCCGAAGCCGGAAATTTACCCTCGAGAGACGTAAGGGCTATTGCCATCGACAACCGAAACCAAGTTTGGATTGGTACCAATAAAGGATTACGGGTATTACCCAGCACGGGCAGTTACAATGGTACGGAACAAATGCGAGCCAACGCCATCATTATTTTGGAAAACGATTTGGCGCAAGAGCTTTTGTACGAACAATTCATCACCGACATCGTCGTTAACGGTTCGAACGAAAAATGGATTGGCACCGCCGATTCCGGTGTTTTTCTTTTTTCTCCAAACGGTCAAGAAACCATTTATCATTTTACCACAGACAATTCGCCCCTACCCAGTAATGTTGTCAACGATATCGACATCAATGCCGAAACCGGAGAAGTTTTCTTTGCTACCGACAGAGGTATGGTGTCATTTCAAGGTACAGCCACCAAACCGGCCGACAACTTAAAGGATGTTTATGTTTACCCTAATCCTGTACGCCCTGAATTTGTTGGGACCGTGAAAATTGCGGGTTTAACCTCGGGTGCCAATATTAAAATTACCGATATCGAGGGAAGCTTAGTATACGAAACCACTTCAACCGGCGGCACCATCGAATGGGACACTACCGCTTTCGGAAAATACAAAGTAGCCTCCGGCGTTTACATGATTTTTATCGCCGCCGAAGATGCTTCGGAAACCACGGTTAAAAAAGTAATGATTATTCGATAACTTCGTACTTCAAACTTCGTAAATCGCACTTTTTAGATGCTTGTCAAAACCAAAGCCATTGTCATTTCTTCGCTAAAATATCAGGAAAAAAGCTTGATAGTAAAATGTTTTACGCAAAGCGATGGTTTAAAAAGCTATTTTGTCCCGAATGCTTTTTCAGCTAAAAAGTCAAACCAAAAAATTGCATACTTCCAGCCTTTTACAGTCCTCGAAATTGAAGCCAATCACAAAAACAAAGGCACTTTAGAGCATTTCAAAGAAATCAAACTGGCACACGCCTTCCAAACCATCAACACCGACATCATCAAAAGTACCATCGTTATTTTTCTCTCCGAAATGCTCCACCACAGCATACACGAAGAAGAAAAAAACGAGCGCTTGTTCACGTTCTTGGAAACGGCTTTGCTCTGGCTCGACACCCATGAAGAAACTTCTAATTTCCATTTGATTTTACTATTGGAAATCACCAAATTCTTGGGTTTCTATCCCGATACTTCCGAGATGGATTATCCCTTTTTTGAAGTGAAAGAAGGCTATTTTTCGCCCACTCTAGGTATTGGCTGCCTGCCCGAAAACGAAACCCGTTTATTCAAAAAATTAATCGATTTGAAATTCGACAGTCCGCAAAAAATATTTAACGGCAACGAACGCCAACTCTTACTCAAAATCCTCTTGGATTATTACACTTTTCACTTAGTTGGCTTCAAAAAACCCAAATCGCTGGAGGTTTTAAAAGAGGTTTTTGCTTAAAATTTTATGGGCGTTTCCCTTCGGGCAGTCAGCTTTTGCAAAGCCTCGTGTCCCTTTGGGCCGCGTCTTCCGCTACAATCTTTTTTAATCATATTATGGCAATTAAAGGAACTTTGGGCAAAAAAAGGATTTTCGCTCCAACCGCTAACGCAAAAACTCCCGTCTCATAACCCATAACTCACAACTATTTATTACTTTCGCAAACTGATTTAAGAAAACGATAAAAATGAGTACTAAGTTTACTGAATACAAAGGACTTGACCTGCCAACTGTAGCCTCAGAAGTTCTTGCATTTTGGAAAAAAAATAACGTCTTTGAACAGAGTGTCACTTCCCGTGAAGGTGCTACTCCTTATGTGTTTTTTGAAGGTCCGCCGTCGGCCAATGGCTTACCGGGAATTCACCACGTAATGGCGCGCGCCATCAAGGATATTTTTTGTCGTTACAAAACTCAGAAAGGTTTCCAAGTGAAACGCAAAGCCGGCTGGGACACGCACGGTTTGCCGGTTGAACTAGGTACCGAAAAAGAATTAGGCATCACCAAAGAAGACATCGGCAAAACCATTTCGGTAACCGAATACAACGAAGCGTGTAAAAGAACCGTGATGCGCTACACCGATGTTTGGAACGACCTAACTGAAAAAATGGGATATTGGGTAGATATGGAAGATCCGTATGTGACCTACAAATCCAAATACATGGAAACGGTTTGGTGGTTGCTTAAGCAAATTTACAACAAAGACTTACTCTATAAAGGCTACACCATTCAGCCGTATTCGCCTAAAGCGGGAACCGGTTTGTCTTCGCACGAAGTGAATCAGCCGGGTTCTTATCGTGATGTAACCGATACGACGATAGTAGCGCAATTCAAAACCAAACCAGAAACTTTACCGAACTTTTTACAAGGTTTTGGCGATGTTCATATTTTGGCTTGGACGACCACGCCATGGACTTTACCAAGCAACACCGCTTTAACCGTTGGACCAAAAATTGACTACGTTTTAGTCAAAACGTTCAACCAATACACTTTTGAACTGGTAAATGTGATTCTGGCTAAAAATTTAGTCGGAAAACAATTCGGCGGTAAATATTTTGTTGCGGAAAGTGAAGCCGATTTTACTAATTACAAAGCCGAAGACAAAAAAATTCCATACCAAGTCTTAACTGAAGCCAAAGGTGCTGATTTAGTAGGCATCCGTTACGAACAATTATTGCCGTACACCTTGCCGTATCAAAATCCTGAAAATGCTTTCCGAGTGATTTCGGGCGATTTCGTCACTACTGAAGACGGAACCGGAATTGTACACACCGCGCCTACTTTCGGTGCCGATGACGCCAAAGTAGCCAAAGAAGCTAATCCGGAAGTACCGCCTATGTTGGTGTTAGACGAAAACGGCAATCCTGTTCCTTTAGTAGATTTGCAAGGGAAATTTGTAGCCCAAATGGGTGATTTCGCCGGAAAATATGTCAAAAACGAATACTACAATGAAGGCGAAGCACCTGAAAAATCAGTCGACGTAGAAATCGCCATTCGTTTAAAAGAAGAAAACAAAGCCTTTAAGGTTGAGAAATACGTGCACAGTTATCCGCATTGTTGGAGAACTGACAAACCTATTTTATACTATCCGCTGGATTCTTGGTTCATTAAAGTAACCGAAATCAAAGACCGCATGTTTGACCTTAACGATACTATCAACTGGAAGCCAAAAGCAACCGGAGAAGGTCGTTTCGGAAACTGGTTGAAAAATGCCAACGATTGGAACTTATCGCGTTCCAGATATTGGGGTATTCCATTGCCTATTTGGAGAAGCGAAGACGGCACCGAGGAAATGCTGATCGGTTCGGTGGAAGAATTGTATACTGAAATTGAAAAAGCAATCACAGCCGGTTTCCAAACTGAAAATCCGTATAAAGGATTCCAAATCGGCGACATGAGCGAAGCCAATTATGACTTAGTGGATTTGCACAAAAATGTGGTAGACAACATTATATTGGTATCGCCATCCGGCCAACCGATGAAACGCGAATCTGATTTGATTGATGTGTGGTTCGACTCTGGCGCTATGCCTTATGCCCAATGGCATTATCCGTTTGAAAACCGCGATCTAATCGACGATAACAAAGCCTTTCCAGCCGATTTTATCGCGGAAGGTGTCGATCAAACCCGTGGTTGGTTCTATACGCTTCACGCCATCGGAACTTTGGTTTTTGATAAAATTGCTTATAAAAATGTAGTGTCGAACGGCTTGGTATTGGACAAAAACGGACAAAAAATGTCGAAACGTTTGGGCAATGCTGTGGATCCGTTTGAAACCTTAAAAGAATATGGTCCCGATGCTACGCGTTGGTATATGATATCGAATGCCAATCCGTGGGACAACTTGAAATTTGACATCGAAGGTGTGGCGGAAGTACGCCGTAAGTTCTTCGGAACGCTTTATAATACGTACTCTTTCTTCAGTTTATATGCCAATATCGACGGATTTAAATATGCTGAAGCCGAAGTGCCATTGCACGAAAGACCGGAAATTGACCGTTGGATTTTATCGGAACTGCATACGTTAATCCAAACAGTTGATGAAGCTTATGCCGATTACGAACCTACAAAAGCCGCCAGAGCTATCTCTGATTTTGTACAAGAAAATTTGAGCAATTGGTACGTACGTCTATGCCGTCGCAGATTCTGGAAAGGCGAATACGGAACAGATAAAATTGCCGCTTATCAAACCTTGTACACATGTTTGGTTACTGTAGCTAAATTATCGGCTCCGATTGCTCCGTTTTTTATGGATCAACTTTACAGAGACTTAACGCAGGCAACACATACAGAGGAATTTGAATCGGTACATTTGGCAAAATTCCCGGTAATGGTTGAAAACTTTGTTGATAAATCGTTAGAGAGTAAAATGTGGAAAGCCCAAACGGTTTCGTCCTTGGTTTTATCGCTCCGCAAAAAGGAAATGATTAAAGTGCGCCAACCGTTGCAAAAGGTAATGATTCCAATACTTGACGAGACTCAGCGTGCTGAAATTGAAGCGGTTTCCGACCTGATAAAAGCCGAAGTAAACGTTAAAGAAATCGAACTTTTAGACGATGCTTCAGGCGTATTGGTAAAGCAAATTAAACCTAATTTCAAGGCTTTAGGACCGCGTTTCGGAAAAGACATGGGGTTGATTTCCAAAGAGATACAAAGTTTTACCCAAGAGCAAATCAACGAACTAGATGCTAAAGGCGAACTAACGCTTGTAATTTCAGGAAAAAGTATAACTTTATCATTAGAAGATGTTGAGATTTCCTCTCAAGATATTCCGGGTTGGTTGGTAGCCAATGCAAACGGCATCACTGTTGCTTTAGACATTACCCTAACCGAAGCGTTGAAAAACGAAGGTATTGCGAGAGAATTGGTAAACCGCATCCAAAACATCAGAAAGGACAGCGGCTTTGAAGTGACCGATAAGATTAAAGTGCAATTGCAACACCATCCGGTTTTAGCGCAAGCCATTAAAGAAAATGAAAACTATATCAAATCGGAGACATTAACCGAGAGTTTGGTTTTAGAAAATGAGATTACCGAAGGTTCTGAAATAGAATTTGATGAGATAAAAACAAGAATATTAATTTCTAAATAATTACGTAACGATTATGGTAGAAGAAAAATTAAGATACTCAGATGCTGATTTGGCAGAGTTCAAGGAAATTATTTTAGCAAAGATTGAAAAAGCAAAAGCCGATTTAGACTTGATAAAAAGTGCTTATATGAACGATTTGAATAACGGTACCGATGATACATCGCCAACGTTCAAAGCGTTTGAAGAAGGCAGCGAAACCATGTCGAAAGAAGCCAACTCGCAATTGGCCATTCGTCAGGAAAAATTCATCCGCGATTTGAAAAATGCTTTGTTCCGTGTTGAAAACAAAACGTATGGTGTTTGTAAAGTGACCGGAAAATTGATTTCAAAAGAGCGCTTGAAAATTGTACCTCATGCGACTATGAGTATCGAAGCCAAAAATTTACAGCGATAAATCAAACCATCGTAACATAAAAAAGCCCCGAAATTCGGGGCTTTTTTTATAAGGTAATCTGACTTAACTGGATCAACGAAAAATTCGGACCGTAGCTGTACTGCGTAATGGTGTTATCGCCTACCGTAATTAAATGTGAGTCGAGCGGAATCACATCTTTTACATTGTTAGCATAACTGTTTTCCAAAACCAAACCGGCACTGTTGACGGCGTTAAAAATCTTTAAACCATCGGCACCGCAACCTACATATAAAACCCCATTTTTAATGCCCAATCCGTAAGGCTCGTTTAATAAATAAGTCGATAATAAAGTCGGATTGGCAATATCGGTTACGTCGATTACATTAATTTGGTCTTCAATCGCACCGCAACTTGAACCGCCACGCACCGTAATGTAAGCGGTATTACCAAAAACCACTACTGGATCACAAGCCGTAGCATGAGCAAAACCGGATACAAAATAAGGATTGAACTCGTCTTCAGCATCAACAGTGTACATTCCGGTCGTTGAACCTACAAATAAAATATCTTTTTGGATAAACAGCGTCTCAAATTCACCGCCACCAAACCATTGTGTCATGTAAACTTCTTTATCGAAAAAAGCAGCAGCCGGATCGGTTATATTAAACACATTCAATTTATAAGAATCTATGGTATACAAAGCATTATTGTTAATTTGAAAACGAGCATAAGAACCGCCAATGCCAATATTCCCGCCATTAGCACTTTCAAAACCGGCTAAAGCATCGTTGGCCAAAACAATTTCTTGTCCTTGAGGTCTGTTTCTCATTTCGACAGTAAATCCGGTGATAATCTCGTCCTGACCCGGTTCTGCCGTGTAATCATAATACTCTGCATCTTCAGGATATTCCGGGAAAAAAGCAATCGAATTTGGTGCAGTACGAACCAAAGTTATGTTTTGGATGTTACTGATGTCAAACACCAACAAATCCACAAAATTGTCGGCAAACAGGTAATTCCCTTTTACCGCTATATCGTGCACACCGGCCAAATTAATGAAAGCGATGTTCTGCGGCGCACTCGGATTGGTATTGTCAAAAACATGCACACCGGATTCTTTTGCAATGTAAAACAAATAGTTTTCGGCTACATAAATTTTTCCGTTGGATTGGGTAGCTCGGGCAGTGGTTACCGAAACATTACTTCTGATTTCGGCTAATGATTTTACGGTAGGTACGGCAAATTTGGCCAAACCTCCATTGTCGTCATCTTGATCACAAGACATTGTGAATAGTGCCAATGTAAAAAACAAGGCTGCATAAAACTTTCTCATAAGGTTTATTGTATTGGTTTTCATTTTAGGGATGAAAAAATGGTGTTTAGGTTGCTTTTTTGGGTAAAAATAAACAATCTTTCGTTGGTAGCGTTAAAATGTATCAGATGAGTTGACTAACAAATAAAATATTCTGCTTTTTGTGTAATAATATTGCTATTTTTGCGCCATTAAAACCCTAAGAATGTCGTTAAGAAACTCTATTCTAATCATTGCCATCGTTTTATTGGTTGATCAATTTGTTAAGATATACATCAAAACCAATTTCTTTTACGGAGATGCCAGCCAAATTGACGTTACCGGTTGGTTTAAAATATTGCTCATCGAAAACGAAGGAATGGCTTGGGGAACTAAAATTCCTGGCGAATACGGGAAATTAATTCTGACCAGTTTCCGAATTTTAGCCATCTGTGGAATCGGATATTGGTTGTATGACGCCAGTACCAAACACAGTTCAAGATACTTGATGGTGGCCATCGCGCTTATCTTTGCCGGAGCCGCCGGAAACATCATCGACTCGGTATTTTACGGAGTTATTTTTGACGAAAGCACGCGTTACCATATTGCTGCCTTTTCACCCGACCAACCTTACGGGACTTGGTTTCACGGCAAAGTAGTTGATATGTTGTATTTCCCGATTTACGAAGGCACATTTCCGGAATGGTTGCCTATTTGGGGCGGAGAACCTTTTAAGTTTTTTAATGCCATTTTCAACATAGCCGATATGGCCATTTCTACCGGTGTCGGGATATTGATTGTCTTCAATAAAAAAGCTTTTGCTAAGAAGACGTCGTTAGGAACTTATGAATAGTTTCGGGCGTTACACAATAATCCAATCGAATATCGTTAGGTGATACATCGGTTATATTTTCTTCAGGTTCAAAAAACGAGAAACCAACTTTGATGACCTCTTCCTTGCATTGCGACAAAAATTTATCGTAAAAACCCTTGCCGTAACCTACTCGATTTCCGTTACTGTCATAAGCCAATAAAGGCACAAACACTACATCCAGCTTGCTTGGCGGCACTTCAATACCATCTACAGGCTCAAAAATATTGTACTGGTTTTTTTGGAATTTGGTATTGTCGGTCAACAAAAAATGAGTCATTGCCAAAGTGTCAAAATCGCTCTTAGCCACCACAATCTCTTTGTCTTTTCCGGCTAAAATTTGCAATACAAATTCAGTGTCTACCTCCTTTTGCTCTTCAATGGTCAGGAATAAATGAAAATAGGTATTCTCCCAAATGTCTAATTGTAATAATCGATTGGCAATCGCCAGACTTTGATCTTCAATTTGTGCTTCGGAAAGCTGTTGTCTAAGTGCTTTGTATTTTTTGCGTAAGTCTTTTTTAAACATAAGTAGTGGCCATCAAATCTTCTATAAAAGTAGTCAAATGTTCTACTTCTACGTGATCCATCAACACAATTTTGTACCATTGGTTATTTTCATCGTGTTGTTGTGGCACTAAACCATATTTCTCAGCTACTTTTATCGGAATGTACTCGGCTTTGATGGTCACTATATTCATAAACGGCTCACGAAAATATTGGATTTGCATAGCATCTAGTTGGTTACACAAAAACTGTGTCCTCATTTGCAAGACGCTCACTTTTTCAAACCAACCGTTTGGCCCATAAGTAAATAAAATCATCCAAACCGCTACCGCATTGGCGCCGCTTCGACTGCCACACAAGGTTAAATCCATGCCTTCAACGTATTCTGCTTCTTTGGTCAGTACGTTTTCAATGTAGCCTTTTCGGCAAATAAAAACACCCGTTCCGTAAGGCGCTTGCAACATTTTGTGTGCGTCTATGGTGATGGAACTGATTTTTGGGTTACTAAAATTAATCACTGATTGCTGATTACTGAACGGATAAACAAATCCGCCGTACGCGCCATCTATGTGGAGCTTGTAATGCAAGTTGTGTTTTTCAAAAACAGCAATATAATCTTCCGGATTGTCTACCGAACCAAACATGGTAGTTCCCATGTTGGAAACCGCAAGGAAATATTTTTTACCGTTGTTATTGGCATTCAGAATTATCTGTTCCAATTGAACTTTATCAATGGCACGCGTATTAAAATCAACCGGAATTTTAAGCCAATCCAACTGCAGCAAATTAGCCGCTTTCGGAATCGAATAATGCGTATCTTCTGAAGCTACTATCGCTATTTCATCGGCTTTGGCATCATAATTATTCATGTAATAATTGCGGAACATCCAAATCGCTTGGATATTGGCTTCGGTACCGCCGGGCGAAATATAACCATCGAACGCGTTCGGTTCGGCTTTAAAAATATCTACCGCTATAACACGCAACACTTCCCGCTCAATCTCGTGTGTTCCGTTAAAAGCTTTTTCCGAAGTCCCAAAAGTGTGACAACCAATATTATTCGGATTGGCTACATAGGTTTGCAAAATGGGCGCGTCTTTCAAAAAAGGCGCATCGTCATTAAACACTATACCGTCTAATTTAGAGGCCGGATAACCCAAAGAAGTGTCTTTTGAAAAGTTGACGTTATCATGCAAAGCCCTTGCTATACGCTCTTTTCTTTGCTCATTGGTAAGCTTTTTCCAGTATTTCATCCTAAAAATTTTGACAAAGCTAACCCTTCGCACACAAAAAAAACATGATAAATGTTAGGCTACAGAGTTCTTGTATTTACGGCAATTTCCGTTAACTTTGTTGGTATGGAAACGCCTTCTATTGAACTGCAATTACAAACCTTGCCCGACAGTCCGGGCGTCTATCAGTATTACGACGCAGCCGGTAAAATTTTATATGTCGGCAAAGCCAAAAACCTCAAAAAAAGGGTTTCCTCGTATTTTCATAAAGTCCATGACAATGCCAAGACCAATGTGTTGGTTCGGAAAATTGTGGAAATCAAGCACATCGTTGTCGCTTCCGAAGCCGATGCCCTATTGTTAGAAAACAACCTCATCAAAAAACTGCAACCGCGCTATAATGTGTTGCTTAAGGACGACAAAACCTATCCGTGGATTTGCATCAAAAAAGAACCTTTCTCCAGAATATTTCCCACGCGCAGAATGGTGAAAGACGGCTCGGAATATTTTGGCCCTTACACCAATTTCAAAACCGTCAATACCATTTTGGATATGATTGCAGCATTGTATCCGTTGCGGACTTGCAATTACGATTTATCCAATGCCAATATACAATCGGGGAAATACAAGGTTTGCTTGGAATACCATATCGGCAACTGCAAAGGACCGTGTGAAGGCTATGAATCGTTGGAACATTATCAAAAACAAGTAGATGCTATTCGCGAAATTCTGAAAGGCAATTTTAAAGACAGTTTGCGCGATTTTAAAAAATTGATGTTGGAATTGGCTGCGGATATGAAATTTGAAGCTGCTCAAAAAATCAAAGAAAAGATTGAAGTACTCGAAAACTACCAATCGCGTTCCACCATTTTAAATCCGAAAATTTCCAACGTAGATGTTTTTTCTATCGTTTCGGATGAATCGATGGCTTATGTGAACTTTCTTCAAATTGCACACGGCGCGATTATCCGTTCGCATACGATGGAAATCAAAAAGAAACTCGACGAAACCGATGAAGAATTATTGGAATTGGCTGTGGTTGAATTGCGAGAGCGTTTTCACTTAACTTCCAAAGAAATTATCCTACCGTTCGAGCTCGATTTCGGAGATAAAATAAAAGTCACCGTACCGCAACTCGGTGACAAAAAACAAATCCTCGAACTCTCGCAACGCAACGCCAAATACCAACGTTTGGAACAATTAAAGCAGATGCAAATTGTAGATCCCGAACGCCATACCAACCGCATTATGGCGCAAATGCAAAAAGACCTGCGATTGCCCACAGAACCGCGACACATTGAATGTTTTGACAACTCGAACATTCAGGGAACCAATCCGGTTTCGGCTTGCGTGGTTTTTAAAGACGGGAAGCCGAGCAAGAAAGATTACCGTCACTTCAACATCAAAACCGTGGAAGGTCCGAACGACTTTGCTTCGATGGAAGAAGTGGTGTATCGCCGATACAAACGCTTACTAGACGAAAATCAACCGTTGCCACAACTTATCATTATTGACGGCGGCAAAGGCCAATTGTCATCGGCACTCAAAAGCTTAGATGAATTGGGTTTACGCGGAAAAATTGCCATTATCGGTATTGCCAAACGACTGGAAGAGCTGTTTTATCCCGGAGATTCGGTACCGTTGTACTTGGATAAAAAATCGGAGACCTTAAAAATCATCCAACATTTACGAAACGAAGCGCACCGTTTCGGGATTACGCACCATCGGGACAAACGCAGCAAATCGGCTTTGCAAACCTCTATGGAAACCATCCCCGGAATTGGCGAAAAAACCATGTTGGCATTACTAAAACATTTCAAAAGTGTTAAAAGATTACAATTAGCCACAGAAAAAGAAATTTCTGAGGTTATTGGTACCTCAAAAGCCAAAAAAATTTCCGAATTTTACAACATCGGGAAATCCTAACCTTTTTTTATGAAAAAAATTACACTGCTGCTTCTTGGACTCTTTTTTCTTCAAGTCAGTGTGGCGCAAGATTCAACACAAACCAAAAGACCTAAAATTGGTTTGGTTTTGAGTGGTGGCGGTGCTAAGGGATTTGCCCATATAGGTGTTTTGAAAGTATTGGAAGAAGCCGGTGTTAAAATCGATTATATTGGCGGCACCAGTATGGGCGCAGTGGTTGGTGGGTTGTATGCTTCCGGCTATAGCGCTACGCAAATCGATTCCATTTTTTACAATACCGATTTCGACGAATTACTACAAGATTACATTCCGCGTTCTTCCAAAAGCTTTTACGAAAAGCGAAATGACGAAATGTATGCACTGACTTTGCCTTTTCATAAATTCAAAATCGGAATTCCAATCGCGCTTTCCAAAGGCATGTACAACTACAATTTGTTGTCGAAATTAACGCATAAAGTCCGCCACATTAGAGAATTCGACAAATTGCCGATTCCGTTTTTGTGTATAGCCACCGATATAGAAACCGGAGAAGGAATCCTTTTAAAAGAAGGCTATTTAGCACAAGCATTATTAGCCAGTTCTGCGTTTCCATCCTTATTTTCACCAGTTGAAATAGACGGAAGAGTATTGATTGACGGTGGTGTTGTTAATAATTATCCTGCGGAAGAAGTCAGAAAAATGGGTGCCGACATTATCATTGGTGTTGACGTACAAGATGATTTGAAAAACCGAGATGCTTTAAAAGATGCTACCCGAATTTTAGTGCAAATTACCAACTTGGACATGATTAAAAGCATGAACGAGAAAAAGAAAATCACCGATATTTACATCAAACCGGACATTTCCAATTATGGTGTAATCTCTTTCAATGAAGGAAAAGCGATCATCCAAAAAGGAGAAATTGCCGCCATGTTAGAGATTGATAAAATTAAAAAGTTGGCCAATCCGGCAGAAAAATATGTGTTGAACCAACATCCGGTTAAAAGCGACTCACTGTTCATCAAAAGCATTAGTCTTAACCGTTTGGAGAATTACACTCGTGCTTACATTTTGGGGAAACTGCGATTTAAAAACGGTAAAAAAATCAGTTATGAGGATTTAAAAACCGGCGTAAATAATATCAATGCTACGCAAAACTTCAGTCGCATCAGTTATACCATCGAACCTTATCAAGGTGCAGACGAATTGAAATTGAATCTCACCGAAAACCATACTAAAACGTTTTTAAAATTCGGATTGCACTACGACGGTTTGTACAAAAGTGCTTTGCTGACCAACATCACGCAGAAAAAATCGCTCTTCAAAAACGATGTGGTTTCTTTGGATTTGGGATTAGGCGATAACATTCGCTATAACTTAGATTATTACATTGACAACGGATTTTACTGGAGTTTCGGATTAAAATCGAGATACAACAAATTCAACAGAAACGTGTCAACCGACTTTCGAGACGGTGCCATTTTAGGCCAATTGGGCTTGAATAGCATCAATATCGACTTTTCGGATTTTACCAATCAAGCCTACATGCAAACCGTTTTTATGCAAAAATTCTTAATTGGCGGCGGAGTAGAATTAAAAAATATTAAAATCAAATCGGACAACTTAGGCACCGTGAATCCGGTTTTTGAAAATAGTCTTTACACCAGTATTTTTGGGTATATGAAATTCGACTCCTTCGACAACAAATTGTTTCCTAAAAAAGGATGGTTTTTGTCGGGCGATATTCAATCGTTTTTGTATTCTTCAGATTACACCCGAGAATTCAATCGCTTTTCTATTGCCAAAGGAGAAATTGGCTTTGTAAAATCATTCCATAAAAAAGTAACATTAAAAGTACAATCTGAACTCGGATTTACTATAGGAAATGACAGTGTTCACTTTTTTGATTTCGTTTTAGGCGGATACGGCTTTAACACCATCAATAATTTCAAGCATTTTTATGGGTATGACTTTTTGAGTTTATCAGCCGACAGTTACATCAAATCCTGCTTTACCGTTGACTACGAATTCTACAAAAAAAATCACTTCAATTTTGCCGCCAACTATGCCAACATTTCCGACGATTTATTCAGAACCGGGAATTGGCTTTCTAAACCAACCTACAACGGTTATGCAGTTGGCTATGCCTTGGAATCGGTTATCGGTCCGGTAGAAGTAAAATACACTTGGTCGCCGGAATTGAACCGTGGCTTTACCTTTATCAGTGTCGGATTTTGGTTCTGATAGCCAATCAAACATCAAAAATTATATTTTTGTGATTTTTGAAACAGAAAAAACTATATTTGGAATCTATTAACTAAACCAAACTATTTATGTCAATTTGGAGAGTAAAACCTGTGGCTGCTTTTGAAGCAGACATGAAAAAAAACGATTTAAAAAGAGTATTGACAAAATGGGGATTGACCTCATTGGGTATCGGAGCCATCATTGGTGGTGGTATTTTCACGCTAACCGGTATTGCAGCCCATGATTATGCCGGACCGGCCTTGGCTTTGTCCTTTGTAATCGCAGGTATCGGCTGTTTATTTGCTTCCCTTTGTTACGCCGAATTCGCTTCGGTACTTCCTGTGGAAGGTTCTGCTTATGCTTATGCCTATGGTACTGTGGGAGAGCTTTTTGCTTGGTTCATCGGTTGGAACTTAATCCTGGAATACATGATGGGCGCTACCACTGTAGCAGTAGCATGGAGCGGCTACTTTGTCAAACTGCTCCATTTGTTTGGGATTGATTTCCCGATTTGGTTGTGCAACGATTTAACAACGGCCACTGAGAAATATGCAGAATTAGGACAAGGCGCTCCTAACTTTGCCTTTAATTTACCCGCCTTTTTAATCACTTGGGTGGTAACTTACATTTTGGTGAAAGGCATTAAAGAAGCTGCTAAAACCAACAATATCATTGTAATCATTAAAGTCGCTGTGGTTTTGTTTGTGATTATTGCCGGTGCCTTTTACATCGACACTGCCAATTGGCAACCATTTATCCCGACTGAAAAAACTATAATCATTGATGGCGTAGAAAAAGTGAGCTTTGGTTTTGGAGGTGTTTTAACAGCAGCTACTATCGTGTTTTTCGCTTACATCGGTTTTGATGCGGTTTCTACCCAAGCCGGTGAAGCCATTAACCCTAAGAAAGATGTGCCGTTTGCTATTGTAGCTTCGCTAATCATTTGTACTGTATTGTACATCTTGGTTTCATTAGTGTTAACCGGTATGGTACCTTATGACCAATTGGACAAATCAGCTCCGGTAGCTTCTGCTTTCAGTGAAAACGGAATCACTTGGGCCGTGTTCATCATCACCCTTGCAGCTACTGCCGGATTGACCAGCGTAATGTTGGTAATGATGTTGGGACAAACCAGAATCTTCTTAGGAATGGCCAAAGACGGTTTGTTGCCTAACTTCTTCAAAACCTTACATCCTACTTTTAAAACGCCGCACAAAAGCACAATTTTAGTAGGTGGTATTATTTCCATTGTGGCGGCATTGACACCAATCAATAAGGTAAGCGAAATGTGTTCTATGGGAACTTTACTAGCTTTTGCCATGGTTTGTGTAGCGGTAATGATTTTAAGAGTGAAAAAACCGGAATTGGAAAGACCTTATAAAACTCCGGCAGTTTACTTAGTAGGAACTTTAGGAGTAGCTTTCAATTTGTTTTTGATGTACTTTGTACGAAAAGAAACTTGGATTGCGTTCATCGTTTGGGGAATCATCGGAATCACCGTTTACTTCCTCTACAGTAAGAGAAAATCAAACCTCAACCAACTTTAATAAAAGAAATCCAAATTCAGAAAAAGAATTTGGATTTTTTTTTCAGATATTTGTGTAGTAAAAAATCATTTTATGATCATAATTTTAGCCATTATTGCCGCTTTTGGCATGGGAATCATTGTCGGTAAAAATTTAAAAAACAATTAGTTTTTGAACTATGACTGTGACGTGGCAAGGTTTATTAGCGTATTTAAAATTCCTCATCAAGAGAAATCCTGAGTGATTTGAAGCAATGTATCAATTACACAATGTAACAATAAACCCATTGTTACATTTAACATTGTTTAATTAAAACATTACAGTTATGCCGTTATATCATAAATTGGGAAATATCCCTCACAAAAGACACATTATTTTTCGCAAACCTAATGGCGATTTGTATTACGAGCAGTTGTTCGGTACAGTAGGCTTTGACGGAATGTCGACCAACTCCTATCACGAGCACCGTCCGACGCAAGTAAAAGAAATCAGAAACCAATACAGCGTGGCACCCAAAATTGCCAAAGCCAACAACATCCAATCGTATCGCCTTCGCGGATTTCAAGTAAATCCTGAAAACGACTTTTTGGAAAGCCGTAAAATCGTCTTAACCAACTCGGATTGTCACATCGTTTTGGCCGCACCGAAACAATCGACTGCTGACTATTTCTATAAAAATACCGATTCCGATGAAATGATTTTCATCCACAAAGGTTCCGGAAAATTGAGAACCATGTTGGGTAATATCGATTTCAAATACGGCGATTATTTGATTATTCCTCGTGGTATCATTTACAAAATAGATTTCGACACCGAAGACAATCGCTTGTTCATCGTAGAATCACATCGCCCTATTTACACTCCGAAACGTTATAGAAACTGGTTCGGACAATTGTTAGAACACTCTCCTTTTTGTGAACGCGATATTCGCCGTCCATACGAACTGGAAACTTATGACGAAAAAGGCGAGTTTGTCATCAAAGTAAAGAAAAAAGACGAAATTTTCGATATGGTTTATGCCACACATCCATTCGATGTCATAGGATACGACGGCTACAACTATCCGTATGCGTTTTCTATACACGACTTTGAGCCACTAACCGGTAGAATACACCAACCGCCTCCGGTACACCAAACTTTCGAGACCGATGCTTTTGTGGTTTGTTCTTTTGTGCCGCGTTTGTACGATTACCATCCTGAAGCCATTCCGGCACCTTACAATCACAGCAACATCGACTCTGACGAAGTATTGTACTATGTTGACGGTGATTTTATGAGCCGAAATGATATTGAAGCCGGACACATCTCGCTTCACCCGGCAGGTATTCCGCATGGTCCGCATCCCGGAGCTGCTGAGAGAAGTATCGGTAAAAAAGACACACAAGAGTTGGCCGTTATGGTAGATACTTTCAAGCCTTTAATGGTAACAGAAGAAGCCATGAAAATTGCCGATGATAAATATTACCAATCCTGGTTAGAATAAAACAAACACAACTTTAGGTAACTCCATTACCTCTTTAAAATACAATATTATGTCACAAGAAATCAAATCCGTAGAATACGGTTTAGAAAAAATATTTGAAGGGGCTCAAGACTTCCTTCCGTTGTTAGGAACAGATTACGTAGAATTTTATGTTGGTAATGCTAAACAAGCGGCCCATTTCTACAAAACAGCTTTCGGATTCCAATCATTGGCTTATGCCGGACTAGAAACCGGAATGCGAGACAGGGCTTCCTATGTTTTGAAGCAAGATAAAATTCGTTTGGTTTTAACCACTGCTTTGAACAGCGATTCTCCTATTGGTGAACATGTAAAAAAACACGGCGACGGCGTAAAAATTATTGCCCTTTGGGTAGAAGACGCCCGAGCTGCCTTTGCAGAAACTACCAAAAGAGGCGCCAAAGTATACATGGAACCGACCGTTGAAAAAGACGAACACGGTGAAGTAGTTCGTGCCGGAATTTACACTTACGGCGAAACCGTACACATGTTTGTAGAACGCAAAAACTACAATGGGACTTTCCTACCAGGTTACCAAGAATGGAAATCCGACTACAATCCGACGCCGGTTGGTTTGAAATATGTAGACCATATGGTGGGCAATGTAGGTTGGAACGAGATGAACACTTGGGTAAAATGGTACGAAGATGTAATGGGATTTGTAAACTTCCTTTCATTCGACGACAAACAAATTACCACTGAATATTCTGCTTTAATGTCGAAAGTAATGAGCAACGGCAACGGAAGAATCAAATTCCCTATCAACGAACCGGCCGAAGGCAAGAAAAAATCTCAAATTGAAGAATACTTGGATTTTTATGAAGGCGCTGGAGTGCAACACATTGCTGTAGCTACTGATGATATTATCAAAACTGTAGCCGAAATGAGAGCGCGCGGTATAGAATTCTTAACTACGCCGCCACAAGCCTACTACGATGCTATCCCGGAACGATTGAAAGATCACATGAGTAAATTCAAAGAAGACATCAACGAACTGCAAAAACTAGGGATTATGATTGATGCAGACGACGAGGGTTATCTGTTACAAATTTTTACCCGCCCCGTAGAAGACCGTCCAACGTTGTTCTTTGAAATCATCCAAAGAATGGGTGCTCGTGGTTTTGGCGCCGGAAACTTCAAAGCTTTATTTGAATCTATCGAAAGGGAGCAAATGTTGCGAGGAACGTTGTAAAAACTCATTTTTGTTAAAAATAATTTAAAAACAAGACCGAAAAAAGACTATATTTTATTAAATTATTGTTAAAGTTGGCTTTTTGCTTGCAATATCGTAACGCCTTAGGCTATCTTTGCAGGACAAAAATAGAGGGGTGGTTCCCTCGCATTTTGGATAAATTTTCATAATTTATAGTTTTTTGGTTGGTTAATAGCATAAAAACTCAGTCATTAATTTGACTGGGTTTTTTTGTTTTAATACTTTTGGAACAGATATTGTAATCGCAGTATAAAATTCAATTCGAAATGAAAAAATACTTATTCCTGTTATTGCTTTTTATTACTGTGAGTTTCAATACCCAAAAACCGGAAGCTTATGATACTGGTGAATGGTTCAAATTCCGAATCCACTATGGCTTTATCAATGCCGGATACGCAACCTTGGAATTAAAAGAAGCCGTTCGAGACAACAAAAAAGTGTATCACGCTATCGGCAAAGGATATACTGTCGGAATGTCGCGTTTTTTCTTTAAAGTGGATGACAATTACGAAAGCTACTTCGATAAAGCCACTAATAAACCTTATCAATTCGTCAGAAAAATTGACGAAGGCGGCTACACCAAGAACCAAGAAGGTTTCTTCAATCAAGCCACCAACAAAGTTTTGGTAAAAAATTACAAGAACAATACCGAGAAAACTTTTTCGGTTACCGAGAATGTTCAAGATATCGTTTCTACGTTCTATTTCCTTAGAAATCATCCGAATATAGACAAATTAAAACCGGGAGAATCTATAGTAGTAGACATGTTTTTTGATGATGAAATTTATAAATTCAAATTAAAGTTCTTGGGCAGAGAAGAATTAAAAACTAAATTTGGTACCGCGCAAACTATGATATTCAGACCTTTAGTACAATCGGGCAGGGTTTTCAAAGAAGAAGAAAGTCTAACCGTTTGGATATCAGACGATGAAAACAAAATACCATTGCGAATTAAAGCCAGCCTGGCCGTTGGTTCCCTTAAAGCCGATTTAGAAGGATTTAAAGGACTTAAAAATCCGTTTATGGTGAAATTGAAAAAATAATGAACAACAAAACAACAAACTACCACGAAGTTCTCTCCGATTTAGAAGAAAAGTTTGAGGCCATAAATCAAAAAACCGAAACCCATCTCGAAGGCTTACTTTGGGCCAAACCCATTACTTATTGGGATTACATCCAAACTGATGCCTTGTTGAATTTGCAAACCCAAAGAACGGTATTACCCGACGAAATGGTATTTATCATGTACCATCAAGTTAATGAGTTGTTGTTCAAAATGATACTATGGGAAATCAAACAATTGTGTCATACTGAAAAACCGGAAACTGCATTTTTCACGGAAAAACTACGAAGAATCAGCCGCTATTTCGACATGTTGACCACTTCGTTTGATATCATGGGAGACGGAATGGAAGTAGCACAATACATGAAATTCCGCAACACACTTACGCCGGCCAGCGGTTTTCAAAGTGCACAATACCGCTTAATTGAATTCTCTTCGACCGATTTAATCAACTTAATCGATTATCGCTTCCGCGCTACCATCGACAGAAATACACCTTATTCACACGCGTTCGAACACTTGTATTGGCAAGCGGCGGGAAAAGATTACCAAACCGGAGAAAAGTCGTATCTGATTTTAGAATTCGAAAGAAAATACCGCGAGGAATTTCTTCGATACATGGAAGAGTACAATACCATCAACATCTGGCAAAAATTCAAACAACTTCCGGGAGAAGACCAACAAAATCCTGAGTTGGTTAAAGCCATGCGCCATTACGATTACACTGTGAATATCACTTGGGTAATGGGTCATTTGAATGCCGCCAAAAAATACATCGAAAGCGGACAAGGTTCCGGAGAAGCCACCGGCGGAAGCGATTGGAAAAAATACATGCATCCGAAATACCAACGCCGCATCTTTTTTCCGGAATTATGGTCGGATGAAGAATTAAAAAACTGGGGAGAAGGATTGTAATATGAAGTTAAAAATCTTTCGAATTGTCTTTGCAGCGCTAGTGCTCACTTCTTTTGTGGTTTCTTGTGACCAATCAAAAGAAGAAGCCTTTGTGGAAGAAAAGCCAAAACCTAAGTTAATTGATTTTGGTTTTAACCTGCACGATTTTAACGTAGTAAACGATACTGTAAAATCAGGTGATACTTTCGGAAGCCTACTCCAAAAACAAAACCTTAACGGCAAACAAGTTTATGATATTGTTGCTCAAGTAAAAGATACTTTTGATGTAAGATCCATCCGAATCGGGAAACCTTATACCATCTTGAGAAGCAAAAACAGAACCCACAAAATTCAGTATTTCATCTACCAACCGGATAAGATAAACTACTATGTGATTGATTTGAGAGATTCGGTTACAGCCTACCAAAAAACGCGACCTTTAACGTTCAAAACCCGAACTATTGCAGGCGCTTTAAACGGTTCCTTGTCCGAAACCTTGGCCAACGAAAAAGTAGATCCTGCATTAGCGGCTAAAATTGCCAAAATCTATGCTTGGTCCATCGACTTCTTCAAACTCCAAAAAGGCGATAAATTCGGATTGACCTTCACTGAACGCTACATCAACGACACAGTTTATGATGGTGTCGACAGTTTAAAGGCTTCCTTCTTTGAATACAAAGGCAAAAAAATATACGCCTTTCCTTTCTCTCCCGACGGCAGTTCCAAAAAGCAACAATACTTCGACGAAGAAGGGAAAACGCTTAAAAATTTTTTCTTGAAAGCGCCTTTAAAGTTTGTCAACATTACATCGCGTTATTCCAAAAGCCGATTCCATCCGGTTCAAAAAAGATGGAAAGCCCACAACGGAACAGATTATGCGGCGCCAACCGGAACGCCTATCATGACTACCGCTGCCGGGGTTGTAGAACAAGCCGGTTATACGACCGGAAACGGGAATTTTGTTAAAGTAAAACACGATCGAACCTATTCGACACAATACTTACACATGTCTAAAATTTTGGTAAAACGCGGCCAAAGAGTTACCCAAGGTCAAGTTATCGGAAAAGTGGGCAGTACCGGTTTGGCTACCGGACCTCACGTTTGCTATCGCTTTTGGAAAAACGGCGTACAAGTAGATGCTTTGCGTTTAAAATTGCCCACCTCTACTCCAATGGAAGCCAAATACAAACAACAATTTTTGGAACAAATCAAACCGCTCAAAAAGGTATTGGACAGCACCGCCGAACTCAAATTCAGAAGATAATTTTATTTTTTTTACTTACTACAACGTTAGCGTAAAACCTATCTCTTTTTTTACCAATCTATATTTGTAAATTTGTGCTTCAAATGTAAAAAAATGGCATTAGCACAAATCAATCCGACAATTACGGGAGCTTGGGAAAAACTCACCCAACATCATGCACAAATCAGCAACACTTCCGTAAAGGAAATGTTTTCCAACGATTCGCAAAGAGCGGAAAAATTTCATATCCAATGGCAAGATTTTTTAGTCGATTATTCTAAAAACATACTCAACCAAGAGACCATCAACTTATTATTGAATTTGGCTAAGGAAGTAAAACTCGAGGAAGCCATCAGCCAATATTTTGGGGGTGATGCTATCAACCAAACCGAAAACAGAGCGGTATTGCACACCGCCTTGCGTTCGCCGGAAAACCAAGTGGTTTTGGTAGACGGAGAAAACGTAATGCCGGAAGTTTTTGCTGTTAAAAACAAAATCAAAGCGTTCTCCAATGAAGTGATTTCTGGACAGCGAAAAGGATTTACCGGAAAACCATTCACCGATGTAGTGAACATTGGAATTGGCGGTTCCGACCTTGGTCCGGCTATGGTGGTGGAAGCGTTGCAATTCTACAAAAACCATTTAAACGTTCATTTTGTATCTAACGTTGATGGTGATCACGTAAACGAAATCATCAAAAAACTCAATCCGGAAACGACACTTTTCGTCATCGCTTCCAAAACGTTTACCACACAGGAAACCTTGTCAAATGCGGAGACCATTCGCGCTTGGTTCTTGCAGTCAGCATCACAAGAAGATGTGGGCAAACATTTCGTTGCGGTTTCCACTAACATTCAAAAAGTAACCGAGTTCGGTATTAATCCCGACAATATTTTCCCTATGTGGGATTGGGTTGGCGGACGTTTTTCGCTTTGGAGTGCCGTAGGTTTATCCATCAGCTTAGCCGTTGGATTCGAGCACTTTGACGCATTATTAGCCGGCGCTCACGAAATGGACAATCATTTCAAAACCGAATCTTTCGACAAAAACATACCGATAATTTTGGCACTTTTAACCATTTGGTACAACAACTTTTTCGGCGCCGAAAGCGAAGCCTTGATTCCGTACACCCAATACCTACAAAAGTTAGCGCCATATTTGCAACAAGGCATCATGGAAAGCAACGGAAAAAGTGTTGGTCGCGATGGCAAACCGGTCAATTACCAAACCGGAACCATCATTTGGGGCGAACCGGGAACCAACTCACAACATGCCTTTTTTCAATTGATTCACCAAGGCACCAAATTAATTCCAACTGATTTTATCGGATTTGTAAAACCGTTATACGGGAACGAAGACCATCACAATAAATTGATGTCAAACTTCTTCGCCCAAACCGAAGCTTTACTCAACGGCAAAACCGAAAGTCAGGTTAGAGCCGAATTTGAAAAACAAAACATAACCGGTGCTAAAGCAGAATATCTTCTACCGTTTAAAGTGTTCACCGGCAATAAACCTACCAACACCATTTTAATCGACAAGCTAACGCCAAAATCATTAGGATCATTAATTGCTTTATACGAACATAAGATTTTTGTACAAGGCGTAATCTGGAATATTTTCAGTTACGACCAATGGGGCGTTGAGTTAGGGAAACAATTGGCCAACTCTATCTTAGACGAAATCCATTCGGGAACCGTTAAAAACCACGACAATTCAACCGAATTCTTACTAAAGCATTTTTTGAAAAACAAATAGCCTTAAACAAAAGTTAATCATACCTCATTTTTTCTTAATATTTTCTTAACGGCCGAGTTTGTTTAAAATTGAACTTTTGCAGAAATTTTAAACAAACTCTAAAATGAGAAAAATTAAAGCGAATTATTTTGTGTGGATTTTTACTTTGTTTACAGCTTTTGCTTATTCACAAGGTAAAATTAACGGTGTCATTCTTGATACTGATTCTGGTATGGGTTTGCCTGGAGTAAACGTTACTGTTAAAGGAACAAACGAAGGCACCACAACTGATTCTGAGGGTAAATTCAGCATTACTACTAAAACCCAAACAGGACAATTAGTATTTACTTATATTGGGTTTCAAACAAAAACAGTAAATTTTTCAGTAGAAAAAACGGGAACAATTGATTTGGGAAAAATAAATATGGCTTCCGAATCAAACCAATTGGAAGAAATTGTAATCAAATCAAGTGTCATCGACATTGCTAAAGACAGAAAGACGCCAATTGCTGTTTCTACCATTAAATCAGCGGAAATAGTGGAAAAATTAGGCTCGCAAGAGTTTCCTGAAATCTTAAACAATACACCGTCGGTATATGCTACAAAATCGGGTGGTGGATTTGGAGATTCAAGAGTTAACATTCGTGGTTTCTCTCAAGAAAACATAGCCGTAATGATTAATGGTGTTCCGGTAAACGATATGGAAAACAGCAGGGTGTTTTGGAGCAACTGGGCCGGTTTATCCGACGTGACTTCTGCTATGCAGGTTCAAAGAGGTCTTGGTTCTTCAAAATTAGCGATTTCTTCTGTAGGTGGAACTATCAATGTAATTACTAAATCATCCGACTTAAAAAAAGGCGGCACCCTTTCTTCTACTATCGGAAATGATGACTATTTAAAAACCTTAATGTCTTATTCCAGCGGTAAATTAGAGAATGGATTTTCAACTTCAGTCTTATTGAGTCAAACTTTTGGTGACGGATATGTTGATGGAACAAAATTTGCCGGCGCTAACTATTTTGTGGCTCTTGGATATGAACTAAACAAAAACCACGATTTTCAAATTACTTTCACCGGAGCACCGCAATGGCACAACCAAAGATCTGCAGCGCCAACAATTGCCGATTATATAAAATATGGTGATGGCGTAGGTGAACCCAACATTCGTTACAATTCTGATTGGGGTTATTTGAACGGAAGAGAATACAGTTTCAGAACCAATTACTACCACAAACCGGTGGCCTCCTTAAATTGGGACTGGAAAATCAACGAAACTACTAAGTTATCAACTGTAATTTACGGTTCTTGGGGACGCGGTGGCGGAAGTAATGGTGCCGGTGCTATCAGAGGAAATCGTTTCTTTTCAAACAGTTTAAGAACCGCTAACGGATTAATCAACGTTGATTTAATCAATGCCTATAATTCCGGTCAACAAGTAACCATTGGAACAACCAACTTTACCCGTTCACAAATCAACGGTGATTTCCAAAACTCTGCATCAACCGGCAATAATGCCACCAACGGTATTTCTAAAATTTCTTCTATTAACTCTCATAACTGGTATGGAGGAATTGTAAACTTGAACAAAAAAATCAATGATAAGTTTACGTTGGATTTTGGTTTAGATGCCAGAACTTACAGAGGTATTCACTTCCAAAATTTAAATGATTTGTTAGGAGCAGATAATTATGCCGATAACTTTGATGTCAACAATCCTAACAGAGTTTTGAGCTTTGAATACTCAACCAAACCGCATTTTAACCCTTTCTTCAACTCGGATTACCAACAAAAAATCAATTACAACAACGATGGATTGGTAAGATGGTATGGTGCTTTTACTCAGTTAGAATATGCCACAGAAAAACTAACTGCTTTTGTACAAGCTGCGATTTCACAACAAGGATTCAGAAGAGATGACTATTTTAAATACCTCACTACAGATCCATTATATTCTACTGATTATGAGAATATTTTAGGCGGAAACATCAAAGGTGGTTTGAACTATAACATCAACAAAAATCACAATGTTTTCATTAATTCGGGATACTATTCAAAACAACCTTTCTTTAATGCTGTTTATCCGAACAATGCGTCTGTTGTAAACGAAAACTTGACCAATGAAAAAGTATTTGGTGTAGAAGCGGGTTACGGATACCGCTCCTCAAAATTCAATGCGAACTTAAACGTTTACAGAACCAGCTGGAAAGACCGTTTTATAAGATTAACAGCCAATATTGACAACGATTTGAACCCTGCTACTCCTACCATTCTTGGAAATGCCTTTTTACAAGGCGTTGAACAAATTCACGTGGGTGCTGAGTTAGATTTTACTTATAAACCAATTCGCAAATTAGCCATTAACGGTATGGCTTCAATAGGAAACTGGAAATACGGCAGCAACGTTACAGCAAATTACCAAGATGACAACAACTTAGTAATTACTAACCCAAGTGGTGAAGTTTTCACTGAAACACTATATTTAGATGGCTTGAAAGTGGGAGATGCTGCTCAAACTACAGCAAGTATCGGCGCTTCATACGAAATCATTGAAAGAGTGAAAATTGATGGTAACTATCGTTTTGTTGACGAATTATACGCCAGTATCGACCCGGTTAACTTCAGAACGCAAGCCGCTAATGACAAAGGTTCGTTGTTGTTACCTTCATACGGTTTGTTAGATGCAGGTTTCTCTTATAAAATGTTGGTTGGAAAAGACCGTGCAGATGCTATCAATTTCAGATTAAACATCAATAACGTTTTGGACGAGATTTACATCGCTGAATCAAGAACTAACATTCACACCAAAACACAGGCAGACTTTACAAATACAGATGGTTCTCCAAATACAACTGCTTACAACACTTATGTTACCACTCAAATTTATGATGGTTTAGACAAGTCAAATCAAGTCTTTTTCGGATTCGGAAGAACTTGGAACTTTGCTATCAGTTATAGCTTTTAAGTTGGTATCCTTCCTATCAAAAACCTCAACTCCGGTTGAGGTTTTTTTATGTCTTTTACCTATATTTGTGATTCTAAAACAAAAACTATGTACGATTTCATTCAAAAATTCCACTCAGGTTGGGCTTATTTAGCTTTATTATTGTTGGTTTTCGCTGTTGTTAATTCCTTTTTGGGCATGTCTTCTAAAAAAGAATTTACGGCTAAAGACCGAAAAATTGCTTTGTTTGGATTAATCGGAGCGCATATACAATTATTGGTTGGCTTGATTTTATATTTTGTTTCTCCGCTAGGTCACGCCTTGTTGGGGGAAATGAAAGATGCCGATGCCAGATTAACCTCTCTAGAACATCCGCTAATCAACATTATCGCGATAATTTTAATTACTATCGGTTGGTCTAAACACAAAAAAGGGGAAACCGGAACGGCAAAATTCAAATCTATTGCCATTTTCTATGGCATAGGATTACTGCTTATTTTAAGTCGAATTCCTTGGAAATTATGGTTCTAAAAAATAACTAAAGTCCTGAAAAGGACTTTTTTTATCAGGTACGGTTTTTGTAAAACCGATTTATCAACTAAAAAATTCTCTATGAATACTAAAATAAACTCATTAATGCTTCTCTTGATGACTTTTACTTTGCTGGCATTTTCTTCGGGTAATCCGCAGCAAAAGGAAAAGCCAAAAGACAAGAACAAAGAGAAAACTACTCCGGCCAAAGACAGTAAAGATCCTAAGGAAATCAAAGAACCAAAGGACAAAACAAAAACTGTAGCAACGGCTAAAACCGACACAGTAGTAGTGAAAGAAATTCCAGTGGTGAAAGAAACTGATACGCTTCAAATTGATCCCAATTCAAAGCTGAAAATCTACAAAAAAAATGCTCACGCTTCCTATTATCACCATAAATTCAACGGTAGAAGAACCGCCAGTGGCAAACGTTTTGACAACAATAAATACACTGCTGCTCACAAAAAATTACCATTTGGCACTTTGGTAAAAGTCACCAACGAAGCCAACGGAAAATTCGTTATCGTCGAAATTACCGATCGTGGTCCGTTTTCTAAAGTCCGTGAAATCGATTTGACTAAAAGAGCTTTTATGGATATCGTTTCCAATAAAAATTCAGGCTCGGTAATTGTAAAAATTGAAGTAGTAGAAGAACCTAAATAACTACCAGCGGGTAAAAGGATTTTTACTCAAGTAGGCGTTGTAATAGCGTTCATCGTTGGTTACTTCTTCGGCCAACCATTTGGGCTTTTCAAAAGTTTCCGTTTCCGATTCCAATTCAATCTCGGCCATTACCAATCCATCGTTTTCGCCTGAGAAAATATCGACTTCATACACGTGATGTCCGACTTTGACTTCATATCTAACTTTATCGATAATACCGCTTTCGCATATGGTGAGCAAGGTTTCGGCATCCATCACACTGATTTCCCTTTCCCATTCCAAACGCGTTGTACCGTTGGCGCTGCTTTTGCCTTTGATGGTCAAATACCCTTTATCGCCTTTAATTCTCACGCGTACAGTTCTTTCCGGATTAGAACTCAAATAGCCTTGTACAATGCGCTTTTGCGAGAAGGACTCGTTGATAAAATCGTTCGAAAGGACTAAAAATTTACGCTCTATTTCTATCATTTTTTGAGTCATATTTAGGAGCAAGTTAAGAAATATATACCTTGAAAATTGTATTTTTACAAGAATCTTAACCGCCTAACCTTCTTGGGATGAAATTGTACCGCAATAAGACACCAATTACAACTTTAACCGATTTATTTAGGTTGTACTTCGACCAAAACGGTTATCAATCTAATGACCGTTTGCTTTTTTTGGTGGATTTAGTTCGTTTTTTTCGTCCTGATTATCCCAAAAATGAGAAAGTGGTTAGTATTAAGCCTCTCTTAGAGTATTTAGAAACAAATCCGAATATGACGGCGCAATTCAAACTGTATTTGGGTGAAGCGCTTTCGCAAAGAAAATTCGGCAGAATGCTTTCCGACACCGGAATTTTAAGGGATTCCGACTTTACTTATGAAGTCAAAAAACGAATCTTTGCCAAAATTTTACCTTTCCAACCGGAAAAAGACACTTTGGAATTTGTGCTGAATCAAGTGTTTTTTAAAAGTTCGGATCCGATTTGGATAGCCCGTATTCCGTTTGAAGAATTGCAACAACTGTTTGATATTATCGCTACAGAAACCATTTATGAATCGGTGGCCGAACAATCGGTTTTGGCCGAAGTCATGAACGCTATGGGTTTAATTTCGCAACGAATGAGCGGACGAGCGATGGAAACCGATGTGATTAAAATGGTACCCGAATACGATGATTTGGAAAGTCCTTTTGTAGCGTTTGAAAACGAACTGAACAGTATTTTGTCCAAAATCAGAAAAAGCGAACCACATTATATTGTTTCAGAAGATTTAAACTACAAGCAACTGATTATCCTGCACAAACAATGCGAAGAATATGTCGATAAAGCTTTCGGTAACAGCTCGAAATTCGGCATTTCGTTGAAAGTAAATCAGAGTTTGCTCCGCATCCGACAACAGTTGCACCGAATGAAAGTCTTGATTTCTACTTTAGTCGTTAACAAACCTTCAGACAAAAAAAATAATTCCATTTTACTGTTGCTACGACTGATTAAATACAACTGTCAAAAGAACAATGTTCGCCAGTTAATCAACGAAAGCACCCAATTGATTTCCTATGAAATCACACAACATACAGCCAAAACCGGAGAACATTACATTACTGAAAGTCGCTCCGAGTATTTTTCCATGTTTAAAGCAGCGGTTGGCGGTGGATTTATCGTTGGGATTTTGTGTATCCTTAAAATATTGTTTTCCAAGATAGAAACCAGTGCTTTTGGTCATGCTTTTTATTACAGTTTGAATTATTCGCTGGGTTTTATCGCCATTTATTTGATGGGTTACACTTTGGCTACGAAACAACCGGCTATGACAGCAGCTACTTTAACCAAAGCATTGGAAAGCGGAATGAAAAAGCAAAATAATTCGGAAAACAAACACGGATCGTTTGCCCAACTTTTTGCCCGATTGTTTCGTTCGCAATTCATCGCCTTTGTGGGCAATGTTTTTATGGCTTTCCCTGTGGCGATGTTAGGCATTTGGTTGATTGATTATTTATTGGATTACAATATCGCCTTTGAAAAATCGTCGAAACTGTTGTATGATTTGTCTCCGGTGCATTCGGCTGCTTTGTTTCATGCCGCTATTGCGGGTGTGTTTTTGTTTCTTTCCGGTATTATTTCGGGGAATGTGTCCAACAGAAACAAACACAATCAAGTGTATTTCCGCATCAAAGAACATCCGGTTTTGAAGCAAAATTTAGGTATTGTACGAACCAATGCCATTGCCAAATGGTTTGAAAATCATTGGCCGGGCGTGGTTTCCAACGGCTGGTTTGGTGTATTTTTGGGCAGTACGGCTTCGTTGGGCATTTTTCTCGGGCTGAATCTCGACATTCGCCACATTACTTTTGCCGCCGGAAACTTTGCTTTAGGCTTGTACGGCGCCGATTTCTTTGTAGATTGGCCAACAATTATTTGGGGAATCATCGGCATTGGGTTGATTGGTTTTGTGAACTTCATTGTTAGTTTTTCGTTGTCGTTAGGATTGGCTTTCCGTTCCCGCAACATTCCGCTTTCGGAATTAAAACTATTATTCAGTGCTACTTGGGCATATTTCAAAACGCGTCCGACCGCTTTTTTCTTTCCGGTAAAAGACAAATAATATGGCATCCGAAGTGACTTATCGAAAAATCATACACATCGATATGGATGCTTTTTACGCTTCGGTGGAACAAATGGACAATCCCGAGCTTAGAGGAAAACCTTTAGCCGTTGGCGGCAGCGAAGTACGTGGTGTGGTTTCGGCGGCAAGTTATGAAGCGCGTAAATTTGGTGTTCGTTCGGCCATGAGCGGCATTCAAGCCAAACGCAATTGTCCGGATTTGATTTTTGTTCGCCCACGATTTGACCGCTACAAAGAAATCTCCAAAAAAATTCGGAAAATCTTTCATGAATACACCGACTTAGTCGAACCACTATCGTTAGACGAAGCCTATTTGGATGTAACTCTGAATAAAAAAGGCAATCCGAGCGCGACTTTAATTGCTCAGGAAATCAGACAACGTATTTTTGAAGAAGTCGGTTTGACAGCTTCTGCCGGAATTTCGGTGAATAAATTCGTGGCCAAAATTGCCAGCGATTACAACAAACCCAACGGGCAAAAAACCGTTAATCCGGAAGAAGTAGAAGCTTTTTTGGAAAACCTCGATATCAAAAAATTTTACGGCATAGGCAAAGTCACCACCGAGAGAATGTACCATTTGGGAATTTTTACCGGTAAAGATTTGAAGTCGAAATCGAAAGAATTTTTGGAAGAACATTTCAGTAAAAGTGGTTTGCATTTTTACAACATTGTGCGCGGCATTCACAACAGTGCTGTAAAACCCAATCGGATTGCCAAATCAGTCGCCGCAGAACATACCTTTAACGAAAATCTGACTTCGGAAATCTTTATGGTGGAAAAGTTGGAGCGGATTGCGGCTGAATTAGAAAACCGACTCAAAAAGCACAACATCTCCGGAAAGACCGTAACACTCAAAATCAAATACAGCGATTTTACGACCCAAACGCGCAGCAAGACCTTGCCTTACTTTATTGCCGATAAAGGATTGCTTTTAGAGACCGCCAAAGAGCTTTTATTTCAGGAACGAATGAAGGAATCGGTGCGATTGTTAGGCATTTCGTTGAACAACTTAAATACCGAGATTAAAAAGACCGTTGTGGTACAATTGAAGTTTGAGTTTTAAGCAAAAAAACCAGTTTCGTTTTAGAACGAAACTGGTTTTTTAATTTTAATAAAGAGAATAAACTTAATCTCTTCTGCTCATAAAAATTCTTAAAATATACCAAAACAATAACATTACTGAAGAGAACAACTGTAGTGATGCTCCAACATATTGTTGGGTTCCGTAATTGTTTTTGATTTGATCCGTTTGATAAAGAATACTGGCAGAAGCTAATACCGCCATTCCTGCCGAAAACCAAAGACCAAGATTAAATCCGAAAATAGCACCGGCAACAATAATTCCAAGTGAAACAAAGCCACCTACAATAAGCATTGTTCTTAAAAAAGAGAAATCAGTATTAGTAAAAAACACAACCGAAGTCAATCCGCCAAACATAAACAAAGTGGTCAACGCGGCTTGCATGATAACATCACCTCCTGCATAAACTGAAGCGATGAAAATCATAGGAAGGAAAATGATAGCTTCTAAAATAACATACAAACTTAATCCCAGATACTGCTTTTCTCTAGACGGATGAAAAGCTAATCGGTCTGACATTGTTGTGCCTAACCAGAATAATCCAATAATAAACAACCATATAAATCTTCCGCTCAACATCCAAACGATTGCTTCTTCAGGAACCAACTTAATCATCAAGGTTTCAACCACTATAAAAGCTAAAATAGCCAAAGCCAAATGCTGATAGGTTTTTTTATAAAAATTAGCTTTTTCAATGCTTGTAGCATTTGAAACTAAAATATTTTCATTCTCCATAATTCTGAATTTAAAATTTTGTCTAAAATAAGTTTTTTTTATTAAAATAAAAATCCACCTAACAAATAATTAAGTGGAT
The DNA here is from genome assembly GCA_002786385.1 of Flavobacterium sp. FEMGT703F. Taxonomy (GTDB): domain Bacteria; phylum Bacteroidota; class Bacteroidia; order Flavobacteriales; family Flavobacteriaceae; genus Flavobacterium; species Flavobacterium cheonhonense. Next base: position 164,136 of record PGCN01000025.1, on the reverse strand, counting down.
TCTTTATGAATTTTTATGATTAAATTTATTCTATTTCCGAAACCCTTAAAGTATTTACCATTCCTTTATCGGCTACCGGCATTGCAGCTAAATTAATCATCATATCGCCTTTTTTCACGTAGCCTTTTTGTTTGGCAATATCATTGATGTCGTCTACCGTATCATCAGTACTAACAAATTTATCGTAATAAAAAGCATTCACGCCCCAAAGCAAATTGAGTTGCGTCAGTATTCTTTTATTGGAAGTATAAACTAAAATATGGGCTTTCGGACGCCAAGCAGAAATTTGGAACGCTGTATAACCACTGTTGGTTAGCGTAGAAATAGCTTTGGCTTTAATATCGTTGGCCATAGTTGCCGCATGGTAACAAATCGATTTAGTAATAAAACGTTTTGTTCTAACGTGAGGTGGATTTTGTGGCACGGCAATTAGCGGAGAATCTTCAACTGCTTCAATAATTTGTGTCATTTTCTCAATCACTTCTACCGGATAATTTCCGACTGAAGTTTCCCCTGACAACATTACGGCATCGGCACCGTCCATAACGGAATTGGCTACGTCATTTACCTCAGCACGCGTTGGCGTTAAACTGGTAATCATCGTTTCCATCATTTGCGTGGCAACAATTACCGGAATACGAGCCGTTTTAGCGCGGTGGATTAATTTTTTCTGGATTAACGGTACTTCATGCGCCGGAATTTCCACTCCAAGATCACCGCGAGCCACCATCAATCCGTCACAAAAAGCGACAATCTTGTCAATGTTTTCTACTGCTTCCGGTTTTTCAATTTTGGCTACAATCGGAATTTTATGTTCAGAATTTTGGGCAATCAAATCCTGTAATTCTTCTAAATCTTTAGGCGTTCTCACGAAAGATAGCGCAATCCAATCGACTTTTTCACTGATGGCAAACAACGCATCCTTAATGTCTTTTTTGGTCAACGCAGGTAATGATACTTTAGTCTGCGGCAGGTTAACTCCTTTTTTAGATTTTAACGGACCGCCTTGGATAACTTTACAAACTACTTCAGTAGTACCATTGGTTTCTAAAGCCTCGAAGATTAATTTTCCGTCGTCCAACAAAATGCGCTCTCCCGGATTGACATCTTGCGGAAAAGACAAATAGTTCATGTAGACACGCTCTTTGGTCCCCGGAACGTCTTCGGCGGTTTGAAACGTGATGATATCACCCGGATTAACTACTACATCTTCTTTCATTACACCAACGCGGAGTTTCGGTCCTTGTAAATCGGCTAAAATGGCGGTAGTGTAGCCGTATTCATCATTTAATTCTCGGATGATATCTATTCTTTCTTTTACATCGGTATAATCAGCATGGGAAAAATTGATACGAAATACGTTCACTCCGGCATCAATCATCTTCTTAATTACTTCTTTCGAACTGCATGCAGGCCCTAAGGTAGCTACAATTTTAGTTTTCTTTTTTGTTGGCATTATACTTAAAAAATTAAATTGTTCTTTGATTTTATATTGGCTACGTCTACGGTATAAACGGTGCTTATTTTGTCTATTTTCTTCAGAGATTTGATAATTTTCGGAACATCTATCGGCACCTCATCGTTCTCAATTTTAAAAAAATAATCAACTTTTTTGAACTCCGGGATCAAATAAATTTTGGGCGCAAACTCAGTGCTGCTTTCTGCAAATAGGCCAAAATTGTTGGACGGAACCGAAACTATCGCATCATTTTGGTTTTGAATCAAACTCCAAGCAACGTCTTGATGGTCTTCAAAAATAAATCGGGTAAATTGCGTTTCGCCCTCTTTATTGCTAATCTGAATGTTATTATTGCATTTTTTGAGATTGATAGGCAGCTGTTTATTGATAAAGTAGGCCAATCGATAATCCTCTAAAGGCGAATGAATAGCAATTAACTGATAATCTATCTTGTCAAACTCCGCAATATGTAATTTATGCACATACATAAAGAATGCAATTTAAGTTGTAAATATAGTGCATCTGACAGAGATTTTCAGCAAGAGAAGTTTGTGTTAACGTTATTTTATGAACGAAAACGTTATAGTTTTTTGAGAATCTGAATTATTTTTTGTTAATTTTTTCTTGAAATGCAAAATAAGCCCTTTGAGATGCTTTTTCTTCTGCTTTCTTTTTAGAAGTTGCTCTGGCTTTAGCCACAATTTTATTGTCGATACTTAATTTTACGCCAAAGAATTTTTGCCCATCGTTTCCATTATCGTCAAAAACATCGTAATGAAAGGACTTTTTCTCTTTTTGACACCATTCGATTAAAAGACTTTTGTAACTGATGACTTTGCCTTCCAATCGGGCTATATCTACATAAGGAACTATGACGCTTTTTTGAATGAACTTCTGACAAAAATCATAGCCTTTGTCTAAAAAAATAGCGCCAACCAAGGCTTCAAAAATATTACCGTGTATGTTTTCGCCAAAATGTTGCGTCGGCACTTTACTTTCGACGAATCGTATCAAATTTAAATCTCTACCCAACTCGTTCAAGTGTTCGCGACTCACAATTTTTGAGCGCATTTTGGTCAGATAACCTTCGTCTCCGGCGGGCGCTTCATTGTAGAGATACGCAGCAATAACAGCACTCAACATCGCGTCACCCAAAAACTCCAAACGCTCGTAATTCATGGGATTCCCTTTTAAATCGGTGCGATTGGTAGACCGATGGGTAAAGGCTTTTTGATAGTACTGAATGGACTGCGGTTTGAATCCGATAACTTTTTCAATTTCAGTAAAAAAAATCCCGTCCTCAGATGATGAACGGGAATTTTTGAATATATTTTTTAGAATTTTCATCCTAAACTTAGTCTTGTATTTTTTTGAATAGTACACAAGCATTGTGACCTCCGAAACCGAAAGTATTGCTCATGGCTACATTAACTTCTCTTTTTTGAGCTTTGTTCAACGTCAAATTCAATGACGGATCAATATTCTCATCAACAACAGTGTGGTTGATGGTTGGCGGCACTATACCGTGTTTCATGGCTAGGATAGATGCAATGGCTTCAATAGCACCTGCCGCTCCAAGCAAGTGTCCGGTCATTGATTTGGTCGAATTGATGTTGATGTTTTTGGCATGTTCACCGAAAACAGCACTGATGGCTTTCAATTCGGCCACATCACCAAGCGGTGTTGAAGTTCCGTGTGTATTGATGTGGTCAACTTGTTCCGGTGTCATTCCGGCGTCGCGCAAGGTGTTTTCCATTACGGCAATAACCCCAACACCATCCGGATGTGGAGCAGTCAAATGGTAGGCGTCTGAAGACATTCCGCCGCCACCGATTTCACAGTATATTTTAGCACCACGGGCTTTCGCGTGCTCGTATTCTTCTAAAACTAGTGCACCCGCACCTTCTCCTAAAACAAAGCCGTCACGAGTCGCATCAAAAGGTCTTGAAGCGGTTTCCGGACTGTCATTTCTGGTAGATAGGGCTTGCATGGAGTTGAATCCGCCCATACCGGCTATGGTAACCGCTGCTTCAGAACCACCTGAGATGATTACATCACACATCCCTAAACGGATGTAGTTGAAAGCATCGATTAAAGCATTAGCCGAGGATGCACAAGCAGAAACCGTGGTATAATTAGGTCCCATAAAACCATTTCTCATGGAAATATGAGCGGGAGCAATATCAGCAATCATTTTCGGGATAAAGAAAGGATTGAATCTAGGTGTTCCGTCTCCGGCCGCATAATTCATTACCTCTTCTTGGAAAGTTTCCAATCCGCCAATTCCGGCGCCCCAAATTACACCAACACGGTGTTTGTTTACGTTATCTTTGGTAATTCCGGCGTCTTTAATCGCTTCTTCGCTGGCAGCAATGGCATATTGGGCAAATTTATCCATTCTGCGAGCTTCTTTTCTGTCGATATAATTTTCGATATTGAAGTTTTTTACTTCGCAGGCAAACTTTGTTTTGTGTTTTTCGGTATCATAATAGGTGATGGGCGCTGCTCCGCTTTTCCCATTGACTAAAGCATCCCAATACTCTTCAATGGAATTCCCTATGGGTGTCAACGCACCTAAACCTGTTACTACAACTCGCTTTAATGCCATAATGTGTTTTTTAGAATTGTATTTAAACAAATAATACCCTTGTTTTCTTCAAATTGATCATTAAAGAGACAGGGGTATTTCAATATTTTTAAGATTGAATATCAATCAAGTTTAATCTTTTCAGTAAAAATAATAAAAACCCGCGAAAAATAAAGATTCTTCACGGGTGTTTTATTTATTATTTTTTAGCTTCTTCGATGTAAGAAATAGCTTGACCTACAGTAGCAATGTTTTCAGCTTGATCGTCCGGGATTTGAATATCAAATTCTTTTTCGAATTCCATGATCAACTCAACAGTGTCTAATGAATCAGCGCCTAAATCATTGGTGAAGCTTGCTTCAGTTACAACTTCGTTTTCGTCAACGCCTAATTTGTCTACAATAATCGCTTTAACTCTTGATGCAATGTCTGACATAATTTCTAGATTTTTAATTTAAATTGTTGGCAAAAATAAAAAACTTTATTTTATAACAACCTTTTTGTTACTAAATATAACTACGAAAGTAAAAAAATAATTTCAAAATCTTACATTCTTATGCCTCAAAATAGCGTAATTATTCTTTTTTTTGTACTCTAATTTCAGGCCCGACAAATGAAAAAAATTGTGCTGTTCGCCTCAGGAAACGGTTCTAATGTTGAAAATATCATTCAGCATTTTAAAAATAGTAAGGTGATTGCTGTAGCCGGAGTGTTTACCAATAATGCTCAGGCCAAAGTATTGGAAAAAGCCAAAAACCACAACGTTGCCTCTTTTGTTTTCAGCAAAAACGACCTAGAAATCAACTTGGTTTTACAAAAACTACAATCGTTACAACCGGATTTGATTGTTTTGGCGGGATTTTTATTAAAATTTCCGGAACATATTATTGCTGAATTTCCTCATAAAATCATCAATGTTCATCCGGCGCTTTTGCCCAAATACGGAGGCAAAGGCATGTATGGTTTGCACGTACACAAGGCGGTTATGGAAAACAAGGAGAAAGAAACCGGCATCACTATTCATTACGTGAATGAGCATTACGATGAAGGTGAATTTATTTTTCAAACTTCCGTCAATATTGAAGAATGCCAAACTCCTGAGGAAATCGCTGCCAAAATACATGAATTGGAACACCAATACTTCCCTGTGGTTGTCGAAAAACTTCTGATCCCTAATCCCTAATCCCTTTTCACTTGAGTCACCAAGTCCACATCTACACCGACGGCGCTGCCAAAGGAAATCCCGGAAACGGCGGTTACGGCGTAGTCATGGAAATGGTTGGCACACCGTATCGCAAAGAGTTTTATGAAGGATTTCGACATACTACCAACAATCGTATGGAATTATTGGCGGTGATTGTGGGACTTGAAAAACTCAAACAACCCAACATGAAAGTCCTGGTAGTTTCCGATTCCAAATATGTGGTGGATGCCGTAGAAAAAAAATGGGTTTTCAGTTGGGAAAAAACCGGATTTAAAGGCAAAAAAAATCCTGATTTGTGGATGCGATTCTTAAAAGTGTATCGCCAACACCAAGTCGACTTCAAATGGATCAAAGGCCACAACAACCATCCGCAAAACGAACGCTGTGATGAATTAGCGGTGTATGCCTCAGGTTTGGAAAAACTTTCTGTAGATTCTTTTTATGAGCGAGAAGAAGGAAAGCTTTTTTAAGCTTGAAACCATTTTAAACTTTTAAACTAAAACTGTATCTTTGCGCCTTTAATTTGAAACCCTAAGAATGAACAAATTACTTATAGTAGGAACAGTAGCTTTTGACGCTATTGAAACTCCTTTCGGAAAAACAGATAAAATTTTGGGCGGCGCCGGTACTTTTATCGGATTGTCTGCTTCGCACTTCAACTTACAATCGGCTATCGTGTCGGTAGTTGGTGGCGATTTCCCTCAAGAATATTTAGATTTATTAACGGCCAGAAATATTGACATTTCAGGTTTGGAAATCGTAAAAGAAGGCAAAACGTTTTTCTGGAGCGGTAAATACCACAACGACATGAATTCGAGAGATACATTAGCCACCGAGTTGAATGTATTGGCCGATTTCAATCCGATTGTTCCCAATCATTTTAAAGATGCCGACGTAGTAATGTTGGGCAACTTACACCCAATAGTACAAACCGGCGTTTTAAACCAAATGACCCAAAAACCGAAATTAGTGGTTTTAGACACCATGAATTTCTGGATGGATTGTGCTTTACCGGAATTATTAGACGTAATCAAACGCGTAGATGTAATTACCATTAACGACGAAGAAGCGCGTCAATTGTCGGGAGAATATTCGTTAGTGAAAGCTGCGGCTAAAATCCATACTATGGGACCAAAATACGTGGTGATTAAAAAAGGAGAACACGGTGCGTTAATTTTCCACAACGAACACATTTTCTTTGCTCCGGCTTTACCGTTAGCTGATGTGTATGATCCGACCGGCGCCGGTGATACATTTGCAGGTGGTTTTGCAGGTTTTATTACGCAACAAGGCGACATCTCTTTTGAAACGATGAAAACCGCTATCATTCAAGGCTCTAACTTAGCGTCTTTCTGCGTGGAGAAATTCGGAACCGAAAGAATGCTCGAGCTAACCAAAGAAGAAGTGAACGAGCGCTTGAAACAATTCAAAGCTTTAACACAATTTGAAATAGATTTACAATAACTTTATGCCTCGAAATTTCGGGGCATTTTTGTTTTTAAATACCCTATAACACTCAACTTACAACAACACAACACCCTATGAGCGACGCCATTAAACACGAATGTGGAATTGCCCTTTTACGATTGAAAAAACCGTTAGCCTTTTACAAAGAAAAATACGGTTCAGCTTTTTACGGCATACAGAAAATGTATTTGCTGATGGAAAAGCAACACAACCGCGGTCAAGACGGTGCCGGTTTTGCCTCTATTAAATTCGATGTAGAACCCGGAGAACGTTACATTAGCAGAGTGCGTTCGAACAAAGCGCAACCCATACAAGACATCTTTGATCAAATCAATGACCGGATTAACGAAGAATTAGAGCAACACCCGGAATACCAAGACAACGTTGCTTTACAAAAAGAAAACCTACCTTATATAGGTGAGCTGTTTTTAGGACACGTTCGCTATGGCACTTTCGGTAAAAACAGTATCGAAAGTGTACACCCGTTTTTGCGGCAAAACAACTGGATGCACCGAAACCTAATTGTAGCCGGAAATTTCAACATGACCAATGTAACCGAATTGTTCAATAGTTTGGTCGAATTGGGTCAGCACCCAAAAGAATTAGCTGATACCGTAACCGTAATGGAAAAAATTGGTCATTTCCTGGACGATGAAGTAACCGATTTGTATCAAGAATGTAAAAACAACGGTCTGTCTAAAAGAGAAGCTTCTCCGGTAATTGCCGAAAAACTCGATATCGCCAAAATTTTAAAACGCGCCTCTAAAGGTTGGGACGGCGGTTATGCCATGGCCGGATTATTGGGTCACGGCGACAGTTTTGTGTTTCGCGATCCGGCAGGTATTCGCCCGGCTTATTTTTATGAAGATGAAGAAATTGTAGTCGTAGCTTCGGAAAGACCGGTAATCCAAACCTCTTTTAATGTGCCTTTTGAAAAAGTACAAGAATTACTTCCCGGTAATGCACTTATCATTAAAAAAAACGGAAGCGTTTCGCAAGAAGAAATCATCACACCAAGCATCAAAAAAGCGTGTTCTTTTGAGCGAATCTATTTCTCACGCGGAAGTGATGCCGAAATTTATCAGGAAAGAAAAGAATTGGGAAAATTAATCTTACCGGCCGTTTTAGAAGCTATTGAAGATGATACCGACAATACCGTTTTCTCATTCATACCCAACACAGCTGAAACTTCCTTTTACGGCATGATTGAAGCAGCTAACGACTTTCTGAATCACAGAAAAAACCAATTTATCCTGGACAATCGCAAAACGTTGACCAAGGAAAAGTTGGAGGAAATCCTATCAGTTAAAATTCGAACGGAAAAAATCGCCATTAAAGACGCAAAACTGCGAACATTCATCACCGAAGACAGCAGCAGAGACGATTTGGTTGCGCACGTTTACGATGTCACTTACGGCGTAATCAAACCTTCCGATAATTTAGTAATCATTGATGATAGTATCGTTCGAGGCACTACTTTGAAAAAAAGTATCCTTAGGATGATGGATCGTTTGAATCCGAAACGCATAGTAGTAGTTTCGTCAGCGCCGCAAATTCGCTATCCGGACTGTTACGGAATCGATATGGCCAAATTGGAAGGCTTAATCGCTTTTCAAGCTGCCATTGATTTACTCAAAGAAAGAAATCTATACCATATTGTAGACGATGTTTATAAAAAGTGTAAAGCACAAGAAAAACTAAAAGATGCCGAGGTAGTGAATTTTGTCACCGAAATTTACGCACCTTTCACCGACACTGAAATTTCAAACAAGATAGCAGAGCTTTTACATCCGGAAGACATTAAAGCTGAGATAAAGATTATTTTCCAAACCGTTGCCAATTTACACTTGGCTTGTCCTAAAAATTTAGGCGATTGGTACTTCACGGGTGACTACCCAACTCCGGGCGGTAACCGCGTGGTTAACAGGGCATTTATGAATTTTTACGAAGGCAAAGATGCTCGTGCCTACTAAAATTTTAACATTTTTTGTCATTAAACGATTTTTGTTGCATTTCGTCTGAATTTTTTGTTTCAGAAAAGGCAATCCACTTACATTTGACTTTACCATAGCATTAGTAGGTTAAGTTTATGGTAGATTTGGGGCAAAAAGGGTGAAAAGCAATTTTCACCTTTTTTATTTTATACACCGCTGAAAAACAGCCCCAAAAGATTTCAACGATTTTACTTGTCGTTCGTCTGATTATTTTTTTTAACAATATTATCCGTTTTATATTTGTTCCACCATAGCATTAGTAGGTTAAGTTTATGGTAGATTTGGGGCAAAAAGGGTGAAGTTTTTCTTCACCTTTTTTATTTTATACACCGCTGAAAAACAGCCCAAAAAAACTTCAACGATTTTACTTGTAGTTCGTCTGATTATTTTTTTTTAACAATATTATCCGTGTTATATTTGTTCCACCATAGCATTAGTAGGTTAAGTTTATGGTAGATTTGGGGCAAAAAGGGTGAAGTTTTCTTCACCTTTTTTATTTTTTATACCTCTGAAAATCCCCAAAAAGACAGTTTTCACTCTCATTTGCCTATCATTCCAATATATTTTAACAAAAAAAGCGCAAAATTAATTTGGATGTTATTAGATTTGCGTTACCATAGTATTTAGTGTAGGTTAAGTTTATGGTAGATTTGGGGCAAACAGGTGGAAGCAATTCCGCCTGTTTATTTTTTATCCCTATACCAAACAAAAAACCGATTCCGCTTAATTAGCGAAATCGGCTTTTATTCTTTCTGAAAAAAGGCTCGGCTTTATTTTTCAGTAGCGTACAAACGAGACACCTCTGTCCAATTGATTACGTTAAAAAACGCTTCAATATAATCCGGACGACGGTTTTGATAATGCAAGTAATAAGCATGTTCCCAAACATCCATTCCTAAAATAGGGAAACCGCCACAAGCCGTATCCGGCATCAGCGGATTGTCTTGGTTTGGTGTAGAACACACTTCCAACTTCCCACCTTTGTGTACACACAACCAAGCCCAGCCAGACCCGAAACGAGTTGCTCCGGCTTTGGCAAACTGTGCTTTAAATTCTTCAAAAGAACCAAAAGCCGCATCAATAGCTTCTGCTAATTCACCGGTTGGTTTTCCGCCACCATCAGGCGACATTACTTTCCAAAACAAATTGTGATTATAGTGACCACCACCATTGTTGCGAACCGCCATATTGGTCATGTCTAAGTTAATCAAAATGTTTTCGATGGTTTTGCCTTCCATATCGGTGCCGGCGATAGCCGCATTCAAATTGGTCACATAAGCATTGTGGTGTTTAGAATGATGGATTTCCATCGTTCTGGCGTCGATATGTGGTTCTAAGGCATCGTATGCATAGGGTAATTTTGGTAATTCAAAAGCCATGATATTTTTAATTAAAGTTAGTATTAAAATGAATTCAAATTTATACATTTATCTTCGGAAGATAAAATACTATTTACCAATTAACAAATAATTAAAATCGATATTTTATTTGGAGCTATTTGCTTCGCCTGTTCGCTCTTTATGAGCTCGTGTCCCGCTTTCCATTACAATCTTTTTAACTTACCAAGGGTTACAACCCTCAGCAAGTCAAAAGGATTTCTCCTGAAAATTCGGGACAATCGGGGCTATAAAACCAACTGCTACCCATGACTTTAAACTGGCAACCACAACATCTGCAAAACGAACTTATAGCACTTTTTCCGCTCAAGGAAGAAGATTTTGAAGATTTATATGCTGTAGCTTCTGATCCGTTGGTTTGGGAGCAACATCCTAATAAATTGCGCTACCAACGCGAGGTGTTTCAAAAGTTTTTCGAAGGGGCATTGCTGTCGCAGGGCGCTTTTTTAATTCGGGACAAAGCCACCAATGAAATTGTTGGCTGCAGCCGTTTTTACGATTACAATGAAAACCAAAAATCGGTTTTAATTGGCTACACTTTTATCGGACGCAAATTTTGGGGCAATGGCTACAACAAAGCGCTTAAAAAATTGATGCTCGAATACGCTTTTCTGTTTGTTGACAAAGTGTATTTTCACATTGGCGCTTACAACATTCGTTCTCAAAAAGCCATAGTCAAAATAGGCGCGGTAAAAGTCGATGAATTTGAGGTGGAATATTACGGTGAAGAGCCGAAGCTGAATTTTGTCTATTTAATCGAAAAAGGCCAATGGTAGATTTTGATTTCATCTTACATTTTATCCGAATCGATTTAATTTTAGGCTTCGGTTGGTATACTGTTTTATTCTTTACTCTAAAATTATTCAAGTACAAAAAAGACTTGCTCACAGAATTTGACAAAGACGCCTGCAAAACCTTCGTATTCTTAGGGATTTTATTTGCGATTGTTTGGCTTCTGGCTGTAACGGTCGATTTTGTTGTTATCATGACGGAAGAAGAAAAAACGCAATTCCTGAATCGACTAACAGGAGAATATTCTTTTGGCATTTGGCTTCAACCCTTATTTTGGTTAATTTTAACCCAATTGGTTAGATTCAATATCATAAGGAAGTTTTTGTTTTTCAGGATACTTATAGTTGTCCCTTTTATCATAACTTTTGAACGATTTGTCATTATTGTAACTTCTCTTCACAGAGATTATCTCCCAAGTTCTTGGACTATATACAACTACATCGGATTTACTTGGTGGGAGTTTTTACTCTCTATTGCGGTTAAAGCGATTGAATTTAGCCTTATAGTATTCGTTTATAAATATGCCAACCAATCCATTTTAAAATTTAAAACTGTAAATCATAATTAATGCAAAAACCTGCTTTCTCCATATACGACGCTTCGGCCGGCTCGGGCAAAACCTATACTTTGGTGAAAGAGTATTTAAAAATCATTCTCCTATCCAAAAAACCCGATGCCTACCGCAATATTCTGGCCATTACGTTTACCAACAAAGCGGTACACGAAATGAAAAGCCGTGTGGTGGAAAGTCTTTCGGAGTTTGCTAAAGAAAATCCTTCGAGTAAAGCGTTGCAGTTGATGCAAGATATTCACAAGGAAACCGGATTATCATTGCCCACAATTACCGAAAAAGCCAAAAGCATCATCAAAAACCTCATCCACAATTATGCGGCTTTTGATATTTCGACCATAGACAAATTCACACACAAAGTGATCCGTGCTTTTGCCCACGATTTGAATCTGCCCATTACCTTTGAAGTATCTTTAGACACTGAAAATTTATTGACGGAAGCCGTTGACGCTATCATAGCCGAAGCCGGAAATGATGAAACGCTCACCAATTTGTTGGTCGATTTTACCATGGAAAAAACCGACGACGACAAATCGTGGGACATTTCAAGGGAAATTATGGACACCGGAAAATTAATTCTGAACGAAAACAACCGCCAAGAGATTACCCATTTTCAGAATAAAACCATAGCGGAATTCATCGAAATAAAAAACAAACTGACGGAACTTTGTGCTGCTATGGAAGCCAAAACTGTTGAATTGGCTACAGAAGCTTTGTTGTTGATTGACAATAAAGGCATCGACAACAAAGCTTTTTCAGGCGGCTATTTCCCAAAACATTTGGTAACGATTCAAGAAAAGAAATTCAACCCGAACAACAAAACCTACCACGAGTTTGACGATATCAAAATCAACAAAACGGCCGCAGACAGAGCTGTCATTGAAAGTATCATTCCGGATCTACTCGAAATGCTGTCATCAATTTATGCCACATTCGAAAAGAAAAATTTCTACGAAGCCTTTCTGAAAAACATTACGCCGCTGTCATTGTTAAATACGGTGAGTAATGAATTGGATAAAATTCAGAAAGAACAAAATATCCTTTCGATAGCCGAATTCAACAAACTCATTTACGAGCAAATCCAGAACCAACCCGCACCTTTTATATACGAGCGTTTGGGCGAAAAATACCGCCATTTCTTTATCGATGAATTTCAGGATACTTCCGAAATGCAATGGCACAATTTAATTCCGCTTATTGACAATGCCCTGTCGAGCGAAGATTTAAACGGTGAACGTGGCTCGCTGATGATTGTAGGCGATCCTAAGCAATCCATCTACCGTTGGCGTGGCGGAAAAGCGGAACAATTTATCGAACTCAGCAAAAACAACAATCCGTTTGTCAATCCGGATAAAGCGCTTTTCTCATTGGGAACGAATTACCGCAGTTATTCGCAAATCATCGATTTCAACAACCGGTTTTTTCGTTTTTTATCGGGCGAGTTTACCCACCAAGATTACAAAAACTTATACCTCAACCACAGCCATCAGGAATTCAATTCCAAAACCGGTGGTTATGTACATATTTCCTTTGTACCGAAAGTGGACAAAGAGCATTGGGACGACGACGAAAGTTTGGAAAAAAACGAAATGTACTTGACTGCTACTTTGGCTACCATTGAAAAAGTCATCCAAAAAGGATTTCGCTACAAAGACATTGCCATCTTAACCCGAAAAAAAGCCCATGGTGTCGAAATTGCCAATTACCTGACCGAAAACGGGATTCCGATTTTGTCTTCGGAAAGTTTGTTGTTGGGCGCTTCATCCGAAGTACAAGGCGTGATTCACATTTTGCGCTACTTGAAAAACAACAGCGATTTGATGGCCAAAGCCAACTTTTTGTACTATTTGGCTTCGCTACAAGAGCAATTGCCAATTCACGATTTCATTGCGAAAGGGATGGAACAACAAAGCGAATCGGCTTTTCAACAATGGCTGCAAAGTTTCCATCTCGATTTTTCGTTTGAAAAAATCCGCAAAAAATCGCTTTACGAAGCCACCGAAATTATAATTGCAAAAGTCATTCCGACGAACAAACGCAATGCTTACATACAGTTTTTCCTCGATTTGATTTTGGAACACGATTTGAAAAAGCAAGCCGGTATTTCGGATTTTCTCAATTATTGGGATACGAATTCGGAGAAACTCAGCATTCCGTCACCCGAAGGCAATGATGCGGTTCGGATTATGACCATTCACAAATCGAAAGGACTCGAATTTCCGGTGGTGATTTTTCCGTTTGCCGAAGAAGATTACAGCAAAGGGCCGAGAGAAAAGATGTGGCTCAATGCCGATGCCGAAACCATTGGTTTGCCGAAAGTTTTAGTAGACAAAAGCAGTAAAGTAAGCAGTTACGGCGAAGAAGCGAATAATCTTTACCAACAAAAAAAGCAAGAAGAACTATTGGACAACATCAACGTGCTGTATGTAGCATTAACACGTGCCGAGGAGCAGTTGTACATTATTTCGGGCATGCAAACGCGAAGCAAAACTTCGGGAGAATATCCGAACAATATGGCGACATTCTTTATCAAATTCATAGGCGAACCATTCGATGAAAACCAACTCGACTACGCTTTTGGTCAAGCCGACAAACTGTCTGAAACCGAAACATCGACCTCAGCTACACAAGTGATTCCACAATTAACGGCTACCTTGAATCCGAAAAACATCAAAATTGCCCAAAAAGAAAGTTTGATGTGGAATACCCAACAGCAAAAAGCGATTGAATTCGGGAATATTTTACACGAAATCCTGTCTTTTGTCAACACTTCGGACGACATCGAACTAGCGCTGACGAAAGCCATTGAAAACGGATTAATCATTGCTTCGCAAAAGGAAACCATCGCGCAAACTTTGGAAGAAGTAGTCACACATCAAGACTTGTTGCCTTATTTTGCGTCCGGCAATACAATTTTGAACGAACAAACTATCATTCAAAAAGAAGGCCATTTAGTCAAACCCGATCGAATGGTTGTCCATCCGAACAAAGAAATTTATTTATTGGATTACAAAACCGGTGCGCACCAAAGCAAATACACCACGCAGCTGGAGAATTACCAAAACGCCATAGAAAAAATGGGGTTTAAAGTAACTAAAAAAGCCTTGGTATACATTGGAGAACGTTTGGAAGTAGTAAATTTGTAACATCAACATCAAACAACATTAAATTTAAATTCCAATCATGTACGGAAAAATTCAGCAATACCTACAAAACGAATTAGATACCATAGAACAAAACGGTATTTTTAAAAGAGAAAGAATCATTACTTCACCGCAAGGAGCCGAAATTAAGGTTAACGGAGAAACGGTTTTAAACTTTTGTGCCAACAATTATTTGGGATTATCATCCCATCCTGAAGTGATTCAAGCGGCCAAAGACGCTTTGGATTCTCATGGTTTCGGAATGTCATCAGTGCGTTTCATTTGCGGTACGCAAGACATTCACAAAACCTTAGAAAAAAAGATAGCCGAATTTTACGGCACCGAAGACACCATTTTATACGCTGCGGCTTTTGATGCTAATGGAGGTGTTTTCGAACCTTTATTGGGTGAAGAAGATTGTATCATCTCCGACAGTTTGAACCATGCTTCTATTATTGACGGTGTTCGTTTGTGTAAAGCCGCACGCTACCGCTACGAAAATTCCAATATGGAAGATTTGGAAAACCAATTAAAAAAAGCGGTTGAAGCCGGACATCGTTTCAAACTGATTGTCACCGACGGCGTGTTCTCTATGGACGGATTGGTAGCGCCTTTGGATAAAATTTGCGATTTAGCCGATAAATATGATGCCTTAGTCATGGTGGACGAATGTCATGCTGCCGGTTTTATCGGTGCTACCGGTAAAGGAACCATGGAAGCCAAGGGTGTTATGGGCCGAGTAGACATCATCACCGGAACACTCGGAAAAGCGCTAGGCGGTGCGATGGGCGGCTATACAACAGCCAAAAAAGAAATCATCGAAATTTTACGCCAGCGTTCACGACCGTATTTATTCTCTAATTCATTGGCGCCGGCCATTGTTGGTGCGTCTATCAAGGTTTTTGAATTATTAGAAAAAGACACCACGCTGAGAGATAAGTTGGAGTGGAATACCAATTACTTCAAAGAAGGAATGAAAAAAGCAGGTTTTGATATCATCGATGGTGATTCTGCCATAGTTCCAGTAATGCTTTACGACGCTAAACTCTCACAAATTATGGCGGATGAACTTTTGAAAAAAGGTATTTATGTCATCGGTTTCTTTTATCCTGTAGTACCAAAAGACAAAGCAAGGATAAGAGTTCAATTATCCGCAGCCCACAACAAAGAGCATTTAGACAAAGCTATAGCGGCTTTTACCGAAGTTGGCAAATCACTCAATATCATTAAATAGTGACATTTTAACCATAAGATTTTGATATTAGGGTAATAGGTATTACTTTTGCCCTATTATAATTATTATAATTTAATCAAATTAAGTATGAAACATCTTAACAAATTATTCGTTGCTATGCTATTGTTAGCTGGTTTTAGCTCACAAGCTCAAGACAGCAACAACCCATGGGCAATTACCTTTGGTGTTAACGCTGTAGACACTAGAGTTAGTGCTGCTTCAAAATTGGAAGATCAATTTTCACAGTTTTTCAATGCTCGTGACAATTGGAATATCTTACCTGCCGTATCTTTTGTAAACGTATCAAAACATGTTGGCGGTAACTTCTCATTCGGTATTACCGGATCTATCAACAAACTTACAAGATTCGTTTTGCCAAGAGTTGGTGAAGGACCTTATGAGGTAGTTAACCCTGGAGACATCAACTATTATGCAGTTGACGGAGTTATCAACTACAGCATGATGAATTTACTTAAATCAAAAACTATTGATCCTTCATTACATGTTGGTGGAGGTTACACTTGGTTAGGTGATGTAACTAGTGCTGGTACCGTTAATGCTGGTTTAGGCTTAACTTACTGGTTCAACGAAACTGTAGGTTTATCATACCGTGCTACTTACAAACATTCTTTCGAAGATGTTCGTGAAGATATGCCATCTCATATGCAACACTTTGCAGGTCTTACTTTCAAATTTGGTGGATCTGACAAAGACGGTGACGGAATTTATGACAAAGATGATGCTTGTCCTGAAGAAGCTGGTTTACCACAATTCAAAGGATGTCCTGATACTGATGGTGACGGAATCGAAAACAGCAAAGACTCTTGTCCAGATGTAGCTGGTCCTGCCGAATTTAACGGTTGTCCTGATACTGACGGTGACGGAATTGCTGATAACGTAGACGCTTGTCCTGAAGTAGCTGGTTTGAAAGCTTTCGGTGGATGCCCTGACACTGACGGTGATGGTGTTCAAGATAAAGAAGACAAATGTAAAGACGTTAAAGGTCCTAAAGAAAATGGTGGTTGTCCATGGCCGGATAGAGATGGTGACAAAGTATTAGACAAAGATGACAAATGTCCGGATGTTGCTGGTACTGTTGCTAACAATGGTTGTCCAGAGGTAACTGAAGAAGCTATCAAAAGATTAAATGACTACGCTAAAACTATCTTGTTTGACAGTGGTAAAGCTTCTTTCCAACAACAAACTTACCCTGTATTACAAGCTATTACAGCTATCTTAAAAGAGTATCCAACTGCTAACTTCTCTATCGAAGGTCACACTGACAGCGATGGTAAAGATGCTACTAACCAAAAATTATCTGAAGACAGAGCTGCTGCTGTGAAAAACTACTTAGTAGAAAACGGAATTGCTGCTTCTAGATTAACTTCAGCTGGTTTCGGTGAGTCAAAACCAATCGATACTAACAAAACTAAAGCTGGTAAAGCTAACAACAGAAGAGTTGAAGTGAAATTAGTAAAATAATTTCTCCTTAAAATATCTCAGAAAAACGCTCCGAAATTCGGGGCGTTTTTTTATTTTTATGCTATGTCAAAACCAACTTTTCTTTATAAACTGGCTCAGGAAATTTTAAAATCCCATTCCAATACACTATTGGACTTAGTGGTGATTTTACCCAACAAAAGAGCCAAAGTCTTTTTGTTAGCCGAATTAAAAAAATCCGTTTCTGATAACATCTTCGCACCTAACATTATCAGTATAGAAGACTTTATCCAAGACATAGCCGGAATACGTTCAATTGACAGCGTTGAACTGCTTTTCGAGTTTTACAACGTTTACCTTTCGGTGACAGAAAAAGAACAACAAGAATCTTTCGAATCCTTTGCCAACTGGGCCAAAACCTTATTACAAGACTTTAACGAAATCGATCGGTACCTGCTGGAACCCAACAAGATTTTAAAATACCTCGAAAACATCAAGGAAATTGAACATTGGGCCGTTTCTGTTGAAAAAAGAACTGACCTGATCGACAATTACCTTTTATTCTGGAAAAAACTCCCAGAATATTATCATGCGTTATATGCCTATTTACTGGATAAAGGCGTGGGTTATCAAGGCTTAATTTACCGTGAAGCGGTTCAAAATTTAAATCACTTTTCAGAAAATAACAACAAGCAGTTCCTCTTTGCGGGTTTCAATGCCCTGAATCAAGCCGAAGAAAAAATCATACAACATCTCTTGGCCTTAGAAACCGCCAAAATATATTGGGACATAGACGAAACCTTGCTGCACGATACTTTTCATGATGCTGGTTTGTTCCAAAGAAAATTTAAAAAAGAGTGGATTCACTATAAAACCCATCCGTACGAATGGATTGTCAACGATTTTACCGAAACCAAAAACATTCATGTTATTGCGACCTCAAAATCAATTGGTCAAGCTAAAATTACGGGGAGTATTATCGAAAAATGCGCTGGTGAAAACAACGCCAATTTACAGAATGTCGCAGTAGTGCTTGGCGAAGAAAATCTGCTCTTGCCCTTATTACACGCTTTACCCGAATCGGTGAACGCTCTCAACATCACCATGGGATTTTCCAGCAAGAACAATCCGGCGCAACTATTGATTGCCAAATTATTCAAGCTGCACACCAACGCGCTTTCCAGAAACGGGGAAAGTTATGTGATGTATTACAAAGATGTTTTAGATATTCTAACGCATCCGCTTATTGAACCTTATGTTAACGCAAGCGGATTGGTCAATAAAATCAATAAAAACAATTACACTTTCATCACCCATAAAAAAATCACAGAATTACAAGCCGAAAGCAATGTGCTTTTTGAGATGTTGTTCCGAAAATGGAATACAACTTCCGTAACAGTGTTGGAGAATTTATCTCAAATTCTACTGCAAATCAAAGCCCATTTAAGCCACGACAACGAAGAGGAAAAAATCACCAATGCCTTTTTGTACTCGGTTTATAAAGTCATCAATAAGATGATTACCTATTTCGAAAACCACACAAACATCAACGACATTAAAACACTACAAGCCATTTACAAGCAAGTCATCGACGTGGCCGAAGTTTCCTTTGAAGGCGAGCCGCTGAGTGGTTTGCAAATTATGGGTGTATTGGAAAGCCGCGTGCTCGATTTTGAAACCGTGATCATCACTTCCGTCAACGAAGGGAAATTTCCCGCCGGCAAAAGCACCAATTCGTTCATTCCTTATGATGTTAAAAAAGAATACGAATTGCCGACTTACAAAGAAAAAGACGCCATTTATACTTACCATTTCTATCATTTATTGCAACGCGCCAAGAACATCTACTTGTTATACAACGCGGATAGCGAAGGATTTGACGCCGGTGAAAAAAGCCGATTCATTACGCAATTGGAAGTCGAAAAACAACCGAATCACAACCTGACTTTTCAATATTTCAATCCTGATGTGCCAACAATCGCATACCAACCGATGCTGGTACCGAAGACAGATAGCGTCATAGATCGTTTAAAGGAAATTGCGAGCAATGGGTTTTCGCCTTCTTCTTTAACGACTTATATTCGCAATCCGATACAATTTTATATGCAAAGGGTTTTGCGCATTTCCGAAACCGATGAAGTAGAGGAAAACGTAGCCGTCAATACGTTGGGAACTATTATTCACGGCACTTTAGAAGAATTGTACAAACCATTTATCGGGCGATTGTTAACCACGGCTGATATTGAAAGTTGTTTTCAAAAAATAGATGCCGAAGTGTTGCACCAATTTAAAGAAGTATACAAAGAAGGTGAAATCAAAAAAGGCCGAAACCTCTTGGCGTTTGAAGTGGCCAAACGCAATGTGTACAATTTTCTGAAATTGGAGAAAGCGGCTTTAGAAAATGGCGATCAAGTACAAATTATCGCCCTGGAACAAACCTATGAGCGCCTTTTAGAAGACAATCGTTTACCGATTCCCGTATTGATCAAAGGAAATGTAGACCGTATAGAACTTCGCAACGGTAAAATCAGGATTATCGATTACAAAACCGGAAAAGTCGAACAAAAAAATGTCACTTTAAAAGATTGGAAAGGCCTAACCGAAGAGATCAAAAACGATAAAATCATCCAAATTTTGGCTTATGCCTTTATGTTTGAAAAAGAAACCAAAGGCCTTGAAATGGAAGCCGGCATCATTTCTTTCAAAAACCTAAACGCGGGCTTTTTGCCGTTTACTTTCAAACCGGAAAAAGAAGCCCAATCGGTTATCAATGCCGAAATAATGGAAGCTTATCTGAAAGAAATTGTGGTTTTATTACAAGCCATATTCAATCAGGAAATCCCGTTTGAAGAAAAAATGAATTGACTTTTTACAATTAATTACACCTTCTTTAAAAAACCCAACATCACTTGCAACAATGCCGCCTCGTTCTCAATGTGGCTCATATGACCGTCGGGAAAAGTAGTAAGTTCGACTTTAGTTTCTTCAATTTGGTCGATGTTGTCTTCGTATAAAAGCACGCCGTCCTTTTTACCCAAAACCAACTGCATCGGATAAGGTGCAAAATGCAATATCACTTCGCGGTCTTTGCGGATTTTCATGCCTTCTAAAGCCGCGACTATACCTTGCAATGGTGTTTTCAAGGCTTGTTCTTTTACCTTTTCGATGGTATCTGCCAAACGTTCGCGGTTTTCTTCTGCAAACAAATTGGCTATAGACATGCGGACAAAAGCCGTATAATTTTGCTTTACCGCTACAATCGCCCGATCTCGGTTTGCTTTTCGCTCATCGCTGTCAGCTCTGGATGTCGAATTCAACAAAAACAAGCCTTTCATATAATCGGGATACAATTCGGCGAAAGCCAAAGCCACATAACCGCCCATGGAATGCCCAACCAAAACCACTTTGCGAATTTTTAAATGTAACAACAAAGCATAAAGCATATCCGCTTGGTCTTCCATGGCGTGGACATAACCCAAACATTCGGTTTCTCCGTGACCTAATAAATCAACGGTAATCACGCGGTGCTTTTTAGAAAGTTCGGGCACAAAGTTGTCCCACATAGTTTGGTTTTCCAAAAAACCGTGTAATAACACCACTGCCGTGCCTTTGCCTTGGTCGGTGAAAGAGATTTTAGTGTTTTTGTATGTAATGGTTTTCATCGTTACAAAAATAGTTTTTAAACCATATAAGACATAGAAGTTTCATATGAGAAAACTTAAATAATCTTATATGACTTATATGGTAAACAAAAACGACCCGCAACTGCGAGCCGTCTTTTCCTTTATTTCTTTTCCCTATTCCATTAATTAGGAATTCATCAAACTCTCAATTTCTTCCACGGTAATCGGGATATTTCTCATTAAGTTAAAAGGCTCTCCTTTTTCTTGAATCACTACATCGTCTTCAATACGAATTCCGAAACCTTCCGCCGGTATGTAGATTCCGGGCTCCACCGTGAACACCATATTGGCTTGCATTGGTTCGTACAACAACCCATAATCGTGTGTGTCTAAGCCCATATGGTGTGACGTTCCGTGCATAAAATATTTTTTATACGCCGGCCAATCGGGATTTTCGTTTTGAACGTCGGCTTTGTCGATTAAACCTAAGCCTAACAATTCGGAAGTCATGATTTTCCCAACTTCCACATGGTATTGTTTCCAATAATTGCCGGGAACCAACATTTTAGTGGCTTCGTCTTTCACACGCAAAACCGCATTGTAAACCGCTTTTTGTCGGTCGGTAAATCTCCCCGAAACCGGAATCGTTCTAGTCATATCGCTGGAGTAATTCGCGTATTCAGCGCCAACATCCAACAATAATAAATCGCCGGCCTTGCATTGTTGGTTATTTTCAATATAATGCAACACATTGGCATTGCTTCCTGATGCAATGATTGGCGTATAGGCAAACCCTTTGGAGCGATTTCTCAAGAATTCATGAGCCAATTCAGCTTCCACTTCGTATTCCATTACATTAGGTTTCACAAAATTCAAAACCCTGCGGAATCCTTTTTCGGTGATGTCACAAGCTTTCTGAATCAAATCCAATTCTTCACTTTCTTTCACGGAACGCAAACGTTGCAAAATCGGATTCGACTTCTCTACTCTGTGCGCCGGATAGTTTTCTTTCCACCATTTCACAAAGCGTGCTTCGCGAGTTTCGGTTTCAATCACAGCGCGGTAATGTTCATTGGTATTGATGTACATCGTTTCGGCATAGGCCATCACTTCTTTCAAAGTTTTGTGGAAATCCTGTAGCCAAATCACGGTTTTAATACCCGAAACCTCGAACGCTCTTTCTTTGGTTAGCTTCTCGCCTTCCCAAACCGCTATGTGTTCGTTGGTTTCGCGCAAAAACAACACTTCTTTCAAGTGCTCGAACGGCGCATCGGGAAAAAGCAATAAAACACTTTCTTCTTGGTCAACGCCCGATAAGTAAAAAATATCGCGGTGTTGTGCAAAAGGCAAAGTACTGTCGGCTGAAACCGGATAAATATCGTTAGAATTAAAAACCGCTACACTGTTGGGTTTCATTTGCGCGGTGAATTTGGCTCTGTTTTTTACAAACAAATCGCGGTCTATCTGATGGTATTTCATTTTTAGACAATGTTAGATTATTAGATATTTTAGACTTCTGGAAAGAAGTTTTTCAAAATTACGGATTAGTCCAAAGCAATTAGTAGCCAAATGGCGTTATTTTTGGTTAGCCGATGTTTTTTCGAATGCGGCTCATGTGGCGATTGGAGATACCAAGAAAAGAAGCCAAGTAATGCAGCGGAACTTCTTGTAGTAATTTGGGTTCGGTAGCTAATAGTTTTTTATAACGTTCTTCCGGCGATAAC
Source organism: Flavobacterium sp. FEMGT703F (assembly GCA_002786385.1). Classification (GTDB taxonomy): domain Bacteria; phylum Bacteroidota; class Bacteroidia; order Flavobacteriales; family Flavobacteriaceae; genus Flavobacterium; species Flavobacterium cheonhonense. The sequence goes on along the minus strand of PGCN01000025.1, from coordinate 141,501 downwards.
GTAAGTAAATCGATTCGATAGTCATCGATCAACATGATTTGTCTTTCGATTAAATTGTAGTAAAACTGATGAAACGCTTGGTTATTCATCAATAAATCCTTGAAGTTTTCCAAATCGATTACCCAAAGTTGGCAATCTACCAAAGCTTTGATGCTTTTTCGCGACGGAATCTTGTTGAGAAAGCTATTCAGCGATGAAGTAACCGAATCTCGTAAGGCTAAATAAGTAGTTTTCTCTTCAGCTTCGACTACAATGGCATGTTGTAAAATCCCGCTTTCCACAAAACAGAAATAAGGACAAACTTGGTTTTCAGCCACTAAAAGTTGGTTCTTCTTTAAAGTCAACACCTTGAAACGATTAGCGATTTCAGAAAGTTGTGTTTCCAAATGCTTATCGAAATCATTTGTAAAATGATGCAAGTAATCGAGAAAGGCTTTAGATGTAATAGCCATAGTAACAGATGAAGTGTCCACAAAAATATTCATTTTCGGATATCTATTTTTACAATTGGGACATGAAATTGTTAAATACGCTGTAAAAAGCAACATTCTTTTTGGCGATTTTTTATCTTTAACTACTAATTCTATCCAAATGAGAAATGTATTGTTGTTTTTCGGGTGTTTTTTTTCAGTCGTTTGTTTTTCGCAAACCAAATTAATTTCACACAAAAGTCATAGTGGTAGCGATGCCGAATTTCGAATAGCCTTAGAAAAAAAATGGTTTGATGCAGATAACTCTAATCTCGGTGTGGCACCCAATCGCCGTGAACGAAATGCGGTTTTGGATTCCGTAATTTATGTTTCCGACGAACAAGTAATTTTGGTTACCAGTGAGTTTTGTGTTGAAAGCGACCGTGAAGATTATAAAATTTTAAGTTCTAAAAAATGGACAGCCGGGAGAGAAACTGTTTACCGTCACAAACTTTTCAGTAAAAAACATGCTTTAGACAGTATCAAAGACATTCTAAAAACCCAATATAGTTTTAGAAATGATATAGACAAAGTAGTTTTTGTTGGCTATGACAATCAGGCAAAAAAAACCAATAAAAAGAAAAAATCATTGATTCCGGTTTCAGGTTTTAACTTTCCTTCAAAACCGATGTTGGTTTTATTATTGACTTTACTTTCCTCAATTATAGCTTTCTTTGTTTGGAAAACTTCAAATTTCAAAAGTTTGGCTTCACGCTGATGAAAAAAAGTATCGGGAACATTGTCGCCGTTTTTTTGCTTTTAAGCTTTCTATTTGTTCCGCTAACCTTTAATGGAAGAGATTGGCAATTCGGTCTTACCCGATTTCTTTTTGAAAAACCTATTGCTTGGTTACAAAACACTTTCTTTCCCAACGCCTTATCCAATATAGATTTTTCTTCTGATACCATAGCGCTCAATTTACTATTACTACTATTATTTATACTGGCTGTAATTGTGACCGGCTGTTTGATTTTTTTGCGCATCAAAACGAAGGAAATAATTGAGGTTACCCGGACCATTAGTTGCTATTATATTGCCTTTATCCTTTTAAAATATGGTTTTGACAAAGTATTCAAAGCCCAATTTTATCTTCCTGAACCTAATATTCTTTACACTCCTTTTGGCCAATTAACCAAGGATACGCTGTATTGGAGTACGCTGGGCACTTCGCGCTTTTATTCCGTAGCTACAGGTCTGATTGAGGTTAGTGTAGCCGCTTTAATAGTATTGAAACGGACAAGGGTTTTAGGATTGATGCTGGCTTTAGGTGTTTTTATCCATATTGTTTTTATCAACTTTGGGTTTGACATTTCAGTAAAAACCTTTTCACTTTTTCTGGTTTTTACAACCTTGTTCGCTGTTTTTCCTTACAGTAGAACATTGGTTAATTTTTTTGTTTTTGGAAAACAAAAAGCACTTATCCCCATTCCTTCAATCATTAAAAATAAAAGTCTAAAAATCGGCTTAAAAACCATGCTGATTGGGTTGATGCTGATAGAGATTCTATATCCCTATGCCGCTACTAAAAACTTTAATGATGATCTACAAAAAAGACCCTTTTTACATGGTGCTTATCGGGTTACCAACATTTATCCCGAAACTGATACTTTACCAGTCAAAAATTTATGGTTGAAAAACATCTTTATCCACCGGAACCATTACCTCATTTTTCAAGATGCTAATGACAGAATGACTGATTATTATTTTGAGGTTAACGAAATAAAAAAACAATTGATCCTTGAAGATTATCAAAAAAATAAAATCATAGTCCAATATGAATTCCATCCTAAAGACAGTATCTTTAAACTAATTTTGAAGAAAAATGTAGTGGTGTCTAAAATGATGAATTGGCAAGATTTACCTGCTCTTAAGGACAAAACACACTGTACTATTGATGAAATAAAATAATCATATTATGAAAAAAATAGTCTTTTTATATTTGGCGTTTTCCACAAGTCTTTTGGCTCAAGACAAAAAAGCTTATCAGTTATTTGACAAAAACGGCAAAAAAACGACTTATGCCAAACTTCTTAAAGCCGCCGAAAAAGCAGAAGTAGTTTTGTTTGGCGAATACCATAACAATGCGGTGGTGCATTGGTTACAATTAGAATTAACCAAAGATTTGGCAGAGAAAAAGCCTTTGATTTTAGGCGCCGAAATGATAGAAGCGGATAATCAAAAACAACTTGATCAGTACCTAAACGGAGAAATTAATCAAAAAAAATTAGACTCAACGGCGCGTCTTTGGCCCAACTATAAAACCGATTATAAACCCTTAGTCGATTTTGCCAAAGCCAAAAAACTGCCTTTTATTGCTACTAATATCCCGAGAAGATTTGCATCGATGGTGTCTAAAAAAGGATTTGAAGCATTGGAAACCTTAACCGATGAAGAGAAATCCTGGATGGCACCTTTACCGATGCCTTACGATGAAAACTTGCCTGGTTATGTAAACATGATGAAAATGATGGGCGATCATGCGAGTCCGAATATGCCGAAAGCCCAAGCGAGCAAAGATGCTACGATGGCTTATTTTATTCAGAAAAACTTCAAAGAAAATTCGGTTTTCATCCATTACAACGGTTCGTATCATTCGGATAACTTTGACGGCATTTGTTGGTATTTGAAAAAATACGCGCCGGAAGTTCAAATTTTAACCATTGCGACTATCGAACAAAGTGATTTAGAAAAAATTCCGGCAGAAGAACACAATAAAGCCGACTATATTCTCGTTATAGATGAAGATGTAACAAAAACACATTAACATCGTCTTAACATCATCAATCAAAATCAACCGAGGCGACTTGCTTGGAGCGCAGCGGAAAAAATCAAAAAATCATGAATAAAGTAATTGTTGTTTTACTCTTCCTAATCGCCGGACTACCGTTTTTTTCGTGTAGCAGCGATACTGCTGAAGAACCAATGTTGATCATCAAATTCAAATTTGACGAAAATCAAGTTCGCTTGAATAATTTAGGCCAACCATCGGCAGTTGCGCCCGGGAATGCGGCCCAATCTCCGATTTTCAATGCCATTTCATCCCATTACATAGAATTGGCACCGAATGCCAACACCCAATTGGGCGCCGGAACCATCATTTACCACGCTCCGGAAACCAATTTAGGTGGTGCTACAGCTATCGATTTCAGTCGCTCTAAAATTGTGGGCGAAGATGAAGTATTTTTAAAAATTCCGTTGCGAGATGTTGCCGCCGGTAATTACGAATGGTTGCGAGTGTCTTTGTCTTATCAGAATTACCAAATTAACATTCGCCATCAAAATGTGGATTACGCCGGAACTTTGGCCAGTTTTGTTGGGTTTAACACTTACATCACCGAGTTCAATATCGGCAATAATCTTTTCCCGGTTAATGCTAATAAAGCGCAAGGTTATTGGGCTTTTGCTTTGAACAACCAACCTTATTCGGCTTCCGGACAAGCTCCGGCAGGTTCTACCACGGTTCCTAATCCGATAGAAGCCACTTCACCTATACCGAGAAACTTAAACACTTGTGTGGTAACTGGAAAATTCACCAACAACTTAGCAATTAGCGGTAACGAAACCCAAGATATCATAGTAACCTTGTCCCTTTCTGTCAACAATAGTTTTGAATGGCACGAAATTAACGCCGACGGCAAATTTGAACCTTCCATTGGGGAAAATGTGGTGGACATGGGATTGCGAGGGTTGATTCCTAGCTATGTTCGCTAGTTTTGTTTAAGTTTTTGAGCCTCAAAAAGCCTTTTAAACAGTTGAAAATCAACAACTGTTAAACTCACTTTAAATTCATTATAAATTACAGCGAAAAGGTTGTAGTTATATGCAAATAGCCTTATTTTTGTGTGAATTTTTTAAACAATTATACACAACATTATGGCAAAATCTGCACTTTTAAAGTCGTCCATTGTAAAAAAATATTGGATGGCTCTTACAGGTTTATTTTTATGCTTGTTTTTAGCGGGTCACTTAGCAGGAAATCTTCAATTAATTTTTAGCGATGCATCAGCATTTAACAAGTATGCGTTGTTCATGACCACTAATCCGGCAGTAAAAATTCTTTCTTACCTAACTTACATTTCTATTCTTTTCCACGCGGTTGACGGATTCATGTTAACCTATCAAAACGCCAAAGCCCGTCCAATAGGTTACGCTAAAAACAACCCTTCCAAAAACAGTAGTTTTTCATCGAGAAACATGGCGGTTTTAGGAACTTTGATTTTGGTGTTTATTGTAACGCACATGGTGAACTTTTGGGCAAAGATGCATTTCGATGAAAAAATGCCTTTACAAACCATAACCGTAGAGCAAATGGGCCAAAAAATGGAGTATTATGTTACTACTGATCATGGTAAATACTACCCTGCTGATCCGGCACAATTGGGACAAATGGGATTAGAAATTAGAAACAAAACCGAATTTTACAACAAAGAAGTTAATGTGAAAATGGGTGAAGGGTACAAAGATTTACACAAAATCACCGTGGCCTTTTTCAAAGATCCGAAATTCGGCTTAATCGCAACTATCGCTTATGTTGTGGCTATGCTTGTATTGGCTTTCCACTTGTTACACGGATTTCAAAGTGCATTCCAATCACTTGGGTTGAACAATCCGAAATACACCCCGCTAATCAAAGGCTTCGGAAAAGCATTTGCTATAGTAGTACCGCTACTTTTTGCCGCAATTCCGGTTTACATTCACTTTTTTCTAAAATAATCAACATCAGTATACATCATGAAGTTAGATTCTAAAATACCAGAAGGTCCAATAGCAGAAAAATGGACTAACCATAAAAACCACTTAAAATTAGTTGCTCCGAATAACCGCCCTAAAATTGATGTGATTGTAGTAGGAACCGGATTAGCCGGTGCTTCAGCTGCGGCTTCTTTAGGTGAAATGGGCTACAATGTAAAAGCATTTTGTTTCCAAGATTCACCTAGAAGAGCGCACTCTATTGCTGCTCAAGGAGGAATCAATGCTGCGAAGAATTACCAAAATGACGGCGACAGTACTTACCGTTTGTTCTACGACACCATCAAAGGTGGAGATTACAGAGCTCGTGAAGCCAATGTTCACCGTTTGGCAGAAGTTTCAGCCAATATCATCGACCAATGTGTGGCACAAGGTGTACCTTTTGCTCGTGAGTATGGCGGAATGTTAGACAACCGTTCTTTCGGAGGAACACAAGTACAACGTACGTTTTATGCTGCCGGACAAACCGGACAACAATTGTTGTTGGGTGCTTATTCAGCTTTATCTCGTCAAGTCGGATTAGGACGCGTTCAGATGTTCAACCGTCACGAAATGTTAGACTTGGTAAAAGTGGACGGAAAAGCCCGCGGTATTATCGCTCGTAATTTAATCACAGGAGAATTAGAAAGACATTCGGCTCATGCCGTAATCATAGCTTCCGGAGGATACGGAAACGTATACTTCTTATCCACTAACGCTATGGGAAGTAACGTAACCGCTGCTTGGAAAGTACACAAAAGAGGGGCTTTGTTCTCCAACCCTTGTTTTGTACAAATTCACCCAACCTGTATTCCGGTTCACGGAGTAAACCAATCGAAACTAACTTTGATGTCGGAATCATTGCGTAACTCAGGAAGAATTTGGGTACCGAAGAAAAAAGAAGATGCCGAAGCCATCAGAGCCGGTAAATTAAAACCAACACAATTAAAAGAAGAAGACCGAGATTATTTCTTGGAAAGAAGATATCCGGCATTCGGTAACTTAGTACCACGTGACGTGGCTTCAAGAGCGGCTAAAGAGCGTTGTGACGAAGGTTTCGGAATTGAAGCCAACGATACCAACGAAGGGGTTTACTTAGATTTCTCTACCGAAATCCAAAACAAAGGTAGACAAGCGGCTTATGCCCAAGGAAACCACAATCCTTCTGCTGAGGAAGTGACCAAATTGGGTAAAAAATGGTTGGAAGAAAAATACGGTAACCTTTTCGCGATGTATGAAAAAATCACCGATGAGAATCCATATGAAACGCCAATGAAGATTTACCCTGCCGTTCACTACACTATGGGTGGTGTTTGGGTAGACTATAACTTACAATCCAGTATTCCGGGTTGTTTCGTGGCCGGTGAAGCCAACTTCTCGGATCACGGTGCAAACCGTTTAGGGGCTTCTGCCTTGATGCAAGGATTGGCCGACGGTTACTTTGTATTACCATACACCGTTTCTAACTACTTGGCTGATGAAATCAGAACCGGGAAAATTTCAACCGATTCTCCTGAATTCGCTGAAGCCGAAGACAGCGTAAGAGCTTCTATTAATAAGTTTTTAGGCAACAACGGATCCAAATCAGTCGACCATTTCCACAAGCGTTTAGGTTTAATCATGTGGAATAAAGTAGGTATGGCGCGTAACGAAAAAGGTTTGAAAGAAGCTATTGCAGAGATCGCCGCCTTAAAAGACGAATTCTACAAAGAGGTTTACGTTCCGGGTAGTGCCGACGAATTAAACCCTGAATTGGAAAAAGCACTTCGCGTGGCCGACTTCATGGACTTAGGGCAACTAATGGCTATGGACGCATTACAACGAAATGAATCTTGTGGTGGTCACTTCCGTGAAGAATACCAAGATGCAGAAGGAGAAACACTTCGTGACGACGACAACTTTGCTTTTGTAAGCGCTTGGGAATACATGGGCTACGACATCAGCAAAGAAATGCTTCACAAAGAAGAATTGAAATACGAGTTTATTAAAATAGCCGCTAGAAACTACAAATAATTACATTATGTCTGCAGCAAAAAACATCAATATAACCCTTAAAATTTGGCGTCAAAAAAACGCTAAAGCCAAAGGTCAAATAGAAACTTATAAATTAGATAATGTTTCTACTGCCAGTTCATTTTTGGAAATGTTAGACCAATTGAACGAGCAATTAATCAACGAGAAAAAAGAACCGGTAGCTTTCGACCACGATTGTCGTGAAGGTATCTGCGGTATGTGTTCTTTATATATCAACGGTCGCGCACACGGTCCGGATACCGGAACTACGACTTGTCAGTTGCACATGCGTAAATTCAACGACGGTGATACCATCTACATCGAACCATGGAGAAGTAAAGCCTTCCCGGTAGTGAAAGATTTAGTGGTAGACCGCAGCGCGTTCGACAGAATTCAACAAGCCGGTGGTTTTGTATCGGTAAACACTTCAGGAAGAACCATCGATGCCAACGCAATTCCAGTACCTAAACACGATGCAGACCGCGCTTTCGAAGCCGCTGCTTGTATCGGTTGCGGTGCTTGTGTGGCGACTTGTAAAAACGGATCTGCTATGTTATTCGTAGGAGCCAAAGTATCACAATACGCTTTGTTACCGCAAGGAAAAGTAGAAGCCACCCAACGCGTCTTAAACATGGTACGCCAAATGGACGAAGAAGGATTCGGAAACTGTACCAACACCGGTGCCTGCGAAGTAGAATGTCCAAAAGGCATTTCTTTAGAAAACATCGCACGCATGAACCGCGAGTACTTAAAAGCCAGTTTGAAGTAATTCAAATCAAAATTATCACCCTGAGCGCAGTCGAAGGGCAAAACGCATTCATTGATTTGGATGCGTTTTTTTATGGCGTTCCCTCGTAGTGATTTTGCAAAACACAACGAGGTCAGGCTTTCCGCAGTACAAGGTACTTGCTCCACACGAGCGAAGCGACTGCCGAGGGAATCCCTAACGCAAACTCTGCTGTAAAAAATGTATATTTGAGTCATACAACTCGACTTATGAAAACGTATTTCACCTTCTTACTATTACTGACTTCACTTTTTAGTACCGTTTCAGCTCAAAAACTAAGTTTAATGACCTACAACATTCGCCTAGACCTGGCTTCAGACGGCGAAAACGCTTGGCCTAATCGCAAAGTGTATTGGGCTTCGCAAGTAACTTTTTACGAACCGGACATCTTCGGCATCCAAGAAGCCTTACCACAGCAAGTAACTGATATACAAACTTTGTTGCCTAACTATAACTACATCGGTATTGGTCGTGACGGTGAAGGCAAAGGTGAATCATCCAACATCTTTTACTTAAAAGACCGATTCCAAATACTGCAAGAAAACACTTTTTGGCTATCGGAAACTCCCGATACAATCTCCAAAGGTTGGGATGCTGCACTCAATCGCGTTTGCACTTACGGACTCTTCAAAGATCGCAAAACCAAACAAACCTTCTGGGTTTTCAATACCCATTTGGATCACATGGGTGAACTGGCAAGAACGAATTCCATTCTTTTAATTCTGTCAAAAATCAAAGCATTGAATATCAAAAACTATCCTGTATTTTTCATGGGTGATTTCAATACCGAACCTAACGAAGATCGTATCATCAACTTAAAAAAGGAAATGAACGACAGTCAAGATATAGCCAAAACCAAACCATTCGGGCCAAGCGGCACCTTTAATGGCTTCCGTCACCAAGAAGCGGTAACCAAACGCATTGATTACATCTTTCTTTCTAAAAATAATCCGTTCACTGTAGAGAAATACGCCATTTTAAGTGATTCAAAAGACTTAAAATATCCTTCAGACCATTTACCGGTTTACATTGAACTCAAATTTTAACAAAAGCATTTGCTATCTTTGATATTACCAACAACAACACTATGACACTTCGATTCTCAAGCTTATTTTTACTGTTTTCGCTCTCCGTTTTAGGACAAAATCTACACCAACATGTCAACCCGATGATTGGCACCGGGGGTCACGGACACACTTATCCCGGCGCTACTGTTCCTTTCGGAATGGTACAACTATCGCCCGACACCAGAATCGACGGCAGTTGGGACGGTTGTTCGGGCTATCATTACGATGATAAAACCATTTATGGCTTTTCACATACGCACCTCAACGGCACCGGCTGTACCGATTATGGCGATATAATGTTGATGCCAACGATGGGCGAACCCATGTTAAGTCCGAAAGATTATGGTTCTACATTTTCACATGCTAACGAAAGAGCATCCGCAGGATATTACAATGTTAAACTCGACAAACACCCTATCGATGTGGCTTTAACAACTTCAACAAGAGTTGGATTTCATCAATATACATTCAATTCGGCGGGAAATGCCAATATCATTTTAGATTTAAACCACCGCGATAAATTGCTATATGGAGAAGTGCGCATTGTAAACGCCAAAACCATCGAAATCCTCCGAAGAAGCGAAGCTTGGGCGAAAGACCAATATGTTTTTGCCCGCATTGAATTCAGCCAACCGATGCAAATCAACAAAATCAGAAGCAACAATGCAGCACAAGCTTCAGTTACAGACAAAGTGTTTTCAGGCACGCAATTGGCGTTGAGTTTTTCCAAAAAAGTGAGCAAAGGCGATAAAATTTGGGTGAAAGTCGCTTTATCCCCAACAGGTTACGAAGGCGCCAAGCTCAATATGAGCGAAATTCCGGGCTGGAATTTTAACAAAGTCAAGGAAGACGCCGAAAGACTTTGGGACCAACAATTAGCTAAAATCGAAATTACTGAAACGAATAAAGACAAACTAAGCATATTCTACACCGCTTTATACCATACGATGGTGCAACCGAATATCGCCCAAGACATCGACGGAAAATACCGCGGTCGCGACAATAAAATTCATAAAGCCGAAGGGTTTGATTACTATTCGGTCTTTTCGCTTTGGGATACCTTCCGTGGCGCGCACCCGCTGTACACTTTAATCGAAAAGAAACGCACAGCCGATTTTATCAATACCTTTTTAAAACAATACGAACAAGGCGGCAGATTACCCGTTTGGGAATTGGCTTCCAATGAAACCGATTGTATGATTGGCTACCACTCCGTTTCCGTGATGGCTGATGCTATGGCCAAAGGCATCAAAGGTTTTGATTACGAATTGGCGTTTCAAGCCGCGAAACATTCGGCTATGTTAGACCATTTAGGTCTGGAAGCCTACAAAAGACAAGGCTTTATCTCGATGGATGACGAACACGAAAGCGTTTCCAAAACGGTAGAATATGCTTACGACGACTGGTGTATAGCCCAAATGGCTAAAATATTGAACAAGAAAGCTGACTACGATTACTTTATGAAACGCTCGCAAAGCTGGAAAAATGTCTTCGATTGGACAACCGGTTTTATGCGTCCAAAGAAAAACGGCGGATGGGACAAACCTTTTGACCCACGGGAAATTAACAACAATTTCACCGAAGGCAACTCGTGGCAATACTCATTCTTTGTACCGCAAGACATACAAGGCATGGTTGAAGCTTACGGCGGTCCGGAAAAATTTGAAGCCAAACTCGACGAAATGTTTAACAGCGAAAGTAAAACCACGGGACGAGAGCAAGTGGATGTCACCGGGTTAATTGGTCAATATGCGCAAGGCAATGAGCCGAGTCACCATATGGCGTATTTGTACAATTACATTGGCAAACCCGAGAAAACCAAGGAAAAAGTGCATTACATCTTAAACGAATTCTATAAAAACACACCCGATGGTTTGATTGGTAATGAGGATTGCGGTCAAATGAGTGCCTGGTATGTTTTGAGTTCGATGGGAATTTATGCGGTTACGCCAGGTAAAAAAGGCTGGAGTACAACCGAACCTTATTTTGAAAGTATTAAAGTCCATTTAAACGAAAACAAAACCGACTACATCAACCGTAATCGGAATGGCGATTATTTACAAATTTTCGGGCTGGAAGAATTTCAAAAGACTCCGCATCAAGAAGCTTGGCAACCCATTATTCCTGTTCCGGTAATTGAAGCCAAAAGCAAATCTTTTAAAGACCAAATGGAAATCAGTTTAGCATTCAACAAATTCGACTTTGCGGAAAGTCAAACCAATCTGAAGACTTATTACAGAATCAATAATAATGGAGCATTTCAGCTTTATGAAAAACCTTTTACCATCAATGAAACAGCTAAAATAGAAGCCTATTTGGCGCCTGATTTTATGGTTGGCAGCGACACTATTTCGGCTACTTATTACAAAAAACCCAACAATTATAGTATAGACATCAAATCGATTTACAATCCGCAATACCACGCCGGCGGTCCGGAAGGTTTGTTGGATGGCATTAATGGCACAACCAACTGGCGCAAAGGCGATTGGCAAGGTTACCAAACTCAGGATTTTGAGGCCGTTATCGATTTGCAAAAAGAACAAAAAGTAAGTGATTTTCACAGTACCTTTTTACAAGACCAACGTTCTTGGATTTTGATGCCGACCAAAGTAGAATACTACGTTTCCTCAGACAACACCAACTTTACCTTAGTAGCGACTGTTGACAACGACATTGACCCGAAAACCGACGACAATCAAATCAAAGATTTCGGCATCACCTTACCAAAAGTGCTTAATGCTCGATTCGTAAAAGTGAAAGCCTACAATTACGGCAAACTGCCCGAATGGCATTTAGGCTATCCCTACAATGGCGATGCGTTTATCTTTATTGATGAAATCACTATCAAATAATACCTCTGTGAATCTCTGTGAAACAACCATGAAAATCGCTCTAGTACAAACCAACCTCATTTGGGAAAACCCAATCGAAAACCGAAGTCATTTGGCCCAAAAAATCACGGGCTTTATGGAAGAGGTTGATTTGATAGTGTTGCCCGAAATGTTTTCCTCAGGCTTTACCATGAATCCTAAAGCCGGAGCGGAAAAGATGAACGGCGAAACCATAGCTTGGCTGCAACATTTGGCCAAAGCCAAAGACTGCGCCATTACCGGTAGTTTGGTCATTGAAGAAAACGGAAAGTATTACAATCGTTTGGTTTTTGTATATCCGAACGGTGAACTTAAAACTTACGACAAACGGCATTTGTTTACCTTGGCCGGAGAGGACAAAGTTTACACTGCCGGGAGAGAAAAATTGATTATAGAATACAAAGGATTCCGAATTTGTCCGCTCATTTGCTATGACTTGCGCTTTCCGGTATTTGCTCGAAATGTAGAAGATTACGATGTGTTGATTTACGTTGCCAATTGGCCGAAACCGCGCATCAATGCATGGGATATTTTACTCAAAGCCCGAGCTGTGGAAAACATGAGTTATGCCATTGGCGTAAACCGAATTGGCATGGACGAAAATGAATTGGAATACGTTGGGCATACCCAAGCGGTTGACTTCTTAGGAAATTACCTTTTGGAGGCACAAGAAACCGACGGTGTTTTTATAGTCGAATTAGACAAGGAAAAACTACTCGAAACAAGAAGTAAATTGGCTTTTCTTAAGGACAAAGATTCGTTTAAACTTTTATAGACAGCAACTATTTCAGGTTAAATGGCTGTTCCACATCCCAGTTGGCGCGAACATCAATTTCTTTGGGGAAATAAATGACTTCTTCGGTTTGGCGTTTTTCCATAAAACTACCGGTATCCCAAAGCTTATTTTTATTGTCGTCGTAAATGATTCGCAGCACATATTTGGCCGGTTCGATAGCGTCAAAATTGACACTGTTATTGCCTTCGGAGTATTCGGAGTATTTAACTTTACCGTCTTTATCCGTTAGCTCAATAATGACCGGAAATCGCTTGACGTTTTCCAACACCAACCTTAAATTTCCGTAATCAGATAAGTTTTTAGTCGTGGCTTTGTAATTCAGCGTATCATTAACGGTATCAAAAAAATCAACCATCGCGCCCGGCAACAACTGTATTTTATAGTTTTCTAAAGGTTCTTTTTTGAAGTCTAAATACAGCTTTTGGTTGAATTCATCGTATTCCGTGGTAAAATCTACCGCCAAAGAATCTTTATTTTTGATACTGATTTTAGTTTTATCAAATTTTACCAATGGTGTCGTACTGCTCAAAGCGTAGCGTTCACGGAATGGCAAATTACCGCTGAATTCCGGACTAATTTGCAGCGAATCGGCTTTATTGCTTTTTCCTTTGATATAGAAATCGGTTTTATAATTATCTTTTTCCACCATCACCTGAAGCGAATCGGCTTTGACCGGTTTCATCCAAATTTGAAGCGAATCTTTCTTCTGCATTTGTGTTACCACAGTCGGGATAATATCATTGCCATTTTTCACGGTTACTTTGGCGCCTTTGGCTTTACCTTGGTAACCCATTGCCCATCTTTTGTTCGTGATTTGAGTCGGTTTTTCAGCTTTGAACGGGACTGTTTCTTTGAACAATTCCACTTCAAAAATAGTATCGTTCGGTATGCTGATGTGTTGTTTTTGAAACCCGATTTTATCCGATTTCGGGTCGTACTTGTTGTTACCGTTATCTTTTAAAGCAACCAACAAATATTTTCCGGCTTTGATATTTTCCAAAGTCACCACTTCCAAACTGTCCAAAGTATTGGTTACATAGCGCGGTGTTTCTTTATAAATAGTGGAATCGTTGAATGTTTCGTTAACCTCGTACAACATCACCGAAACAAAATTGTCGGTTTTCAGTTCCAAAGCATCTTTAACTTTGACTTTCAACTGTAATGAATCAATGTAAGCGCCGGTTGAAAAAACGTATTTGAATTGAGAATACGGATTGGCTTCGTTATTGTCTTCTATACTTTGACCGAAGTTAAAACTGTAAGTAGTATTGGGCTGTAAAGTATCTTTAATGTTAATCGTTATTGTTTTACTGGCTGTATACGGTAAAATTTCCAACTGATTTTTCATTGGTGGCGAAACAATCAATTGCTTACTGACATTTTTCAACTTTACATATTCATCAAAAACCAATTTGATTTGCTTCCCGTTGAAATTAGTGGAGAAATTTTTAGGCAAACTCGATTTCAAAACCGGTGCAATCGTGTCTTTATCTCCGCCGGTTATGGAGCCGCGTTTGGCACAACCAATGGTTAAAAAGACCAACAATAAAGCAAAATATTTAAAGTGCGTTTTAAGCATAAATCGTTTTTTCAAAGCACAAAATAACAATTATATTTAGTGTGAATGAAATCTTTTGCAGGAAACTTAACAATTAACTGTGTGCCATCGCCATACAGGCGATACTGATTTTAGCTTCGGGGATTTTGAGTAGCGCTTTACTGCAAGCTTCCAAGGTAGCGCCGGTAGTCATTACATCATCTATCAATAGGAAATGTTTTCCGGTAAATTCCTCTGAAAATTCGATATCGAATAGTGTCTGACTCAAATCGGCGCGCCCTAAAAGCGACTTTTTCGTTTGGGTTTTGGTGTACAATTTTCGTTGCAAAAGGGTTTCGCTGTACGGAATATTCAAATGATCTGACAAAGCCTGCCCGAAAGTGGTGACCTGATTGTAGCCGCGTTCCCGAAATCGCTTTTTGTGCAACGGAACCGGAATAATGTAATCGACAGTTTGCAGTAGCGGTACTTGTTGTAATTCGGCCGCAAACCATTCGCCAACCAACGTACCAACTTCTTGGTTGCCTTTGTATTTGAGTTGGTGCATCATTTCCTGTACGATGCCTTTTTTGTGAAAATAAAACAGCGCGGCGCCAAACTCTAACGGAATGCGACCGTAAAATCGTTGAAAGACTTCGTTTTCAGTCATTGTAAGATGATGTGTAAGCGGAATTTCATGGCGGCATTGCGTACAAATCACGTTTTCATCTTGTAATAAAAGGCTGTGACAGCCGGCGCACGACTTCGGAAAAAATAAATTGAGTAAGTGATTCCACATAAAAAAGTAATTTTCTTACATAAAATTATTATATTTGAATGAAATCTTAACTCTTTTATTAAAATAATATTAAAAAATTAATTAAAAATGAAGATGAAAACCAAATTAGTATCACTATGTTTAGTTGTATTGTTAACAGTTTTTTTGGGATGTAGTGAAGATATTTATGAAAATAGCACCTCACATTCAAATGCTCAAAAAGAAAAATATAAAATCTCATTTGCGCAATTTAAAAGAGAAAAAGGAATTAAAAACTTTGACCTGCTTAAGACTATAAAATCTACAAGTATCAATGCAAGAGAAGAAGGAACAGATAAAGGATATGTTATAGATACAACAACAATCTACAGATACACAACCCAAAACAATAAAATCACCTATTCATTTAAGATTTACCCCATTTATCAAACATTAGAAGACAAAGAATATTACAATCTTGTTTATGAAAAATTTGGTGACCAATGGAATGAAATTATCTTTAAAAACAAAGAAAAAGATTCAATAATAAGTGGTGAACCTAAAACGGAAAGTTCTGAAATGCTATATTATAAAGGATTTAATACCTCTATAACAATTTCAGATTTTTGTCAAACGATTATATATGATTATCGTTGTACACAAGAAGCTCCATATTGTACACCTGGAAATTGTGATGGATGTAGTATTTGTGTTTCTGAGTCTATTTCGTATTGGCCATGCGAAGACCCAACAACCATAGATCAAACAATAGCAGAACCAATAAGCGGTTCGAGCGCAGGAGCAGGAAGTGGTGGTAATGCTTTATCCGGAATCTACATTCCAAATCCCTATAACGGAGATGCCGACATAAATAATGCCGAGTTTATGTTAGCCTGCCAAGTGACTGCTTATACAAATATACTCTCTCAAAATTTCCCAAGCATAGGTGCCACATTGACATTTAATCCTTGGATGCATTCCAATATCATTGATTTTGTTAGAAATAATGGCAATGAATTAACCCCAAGAAATCAAAATGCGATTTTCTCTGCTTTGAATAATATCTTGCCTATAATTAATATACGTAATCCCAATATGACATTTGTGCAAATCAATACATATAATTATAATGCTTTTATCTTCTTTCTAAATCACACAGATGTGAACAGCAATAAATATTTAAACTAGTTTTCTATTTCAACACCTGGTACGGAAAACATAGAGGCTCAAGACATCTCATATTGGAGCAACCCGAGTTTAACTTTTCCTCAACAAGATTTACCTACATTTGATGATTTCTTTATGGCCTATCCACCTAATTCGACAACTGCCCTATCGCTCTGTACACAAATTGGAGGCGAAATTTTAACTCTTCACAACAATATAGTATCTAATGGTCTTCAAATGAATACTTGCGCAATAAGATTATCAAGAGCTTTGAACTATTCAGGCACAACAATTCCTAATGTCCCCGGAACTAAGTTAGGAGGCGATGGAAAATATTATTTTACATTTGCTTCAGATATAAATAAATGGATGCGTTTAACTTTTGGAACAAACCCGATTGAGCCACCTGGGCCATTAAATGTTAATCATTATAGATATACAAAGGAAGAGATATTGGCTAATCCTCAAATTTTAGCAGGGAAACAAGGTATCTTCTCAATGGTATCAAGTGATCCTAATTGGTCTTCGGGGCATTCCGATTTACTGTTCGGCGATGTTACATGTTTAAACAATTGCCATTTTGAAGGACCAATTCTTTATATTGACATTTGGGTTTTAGAATAATTGATAGTATAACTTGTTTAAATAAAAAGTCATGAGAATTTTAAATTTTATTTTGATGTTTGTTTTTGTATCTTCACTTGCACAGCATCAAGTCATTAATGACACAATAGTTATTAATGGTGAAAAAATTGATTTTAAACTAATAAGTTTCGGAAAGTATAGCAAATCAAAACCACTGATTGCTTTAACATGTTGTAAAAGTGATTTGAAAAAGGTTGAAAAGCAAATTATAAAATGTTACAGGAAGTATAAAGTAGAATATACTGATTTCTACATAATAGGCATTAAAAAAAATACTAATTATGAAAAGAAAGCTATTATTATTGAGGCTTATTTAAAAAGAATTGATGAAAGAAGAATTCAGAATGAATTATCAACAATTCAAATCCCGTTTATTGAATATAATGATGTGTCATTAAAAAAGGTAAAGTATAAATATGAAAGAACTTTATTAATAGAACCTAACAAGATTAATAATTTGTATCAAGATGTAAATAAAATGCAAGTTTGTTATTTAATAAGTGGAAGAAAATAATCTAAAACTTTCATGAATTTATTCTTTTTAAAAATAAAATTAAAATGATGCTTATCAACACCAACCAGGATTACCTCAACAAGTTTATGAAGACTTAGCTTGGAGTGGTCTTGAAGAAACAACTATTTTTAACACATTACATCCAGTTGGGAGTGATTCAAGACAAAGAATTTTAAACAGAAAAGCAGCTGAACAAACAGGTCATCCAGTAGGTCAAGGAACTGCTGAACAAACAAATTATGGTCAACCGTGTAATTAATTTATCATGAAATATGTTTTTGCCATCTTTTTTTCAATAATGTTAACTTCTTGTAGTAGTCAAAAAGTTACTTCTCAGTTTGATATAACCAATACTGAAAAAGACATTATTAATAATTTTTTAAAATTTGAGTTAGCTTCAGACGCATATAAATATAGAAGAAATAGTAAAGTAGTTATCATTAAAAATGCAATTCCAAAAAAACAAGTTCTTGATGATTATTTATCCATTATAAGAAACTTTAAAGAGAGTCTTATTGACACTCTTCAAGCAGTTAAAATGAGAAAGGAATTTGAAAATGAAACTCAATATTATTGGAAATCGTCAGACTTTAGAATCAAAAATTTACTAACACAAAGTATTGAAAGTTTTGAAAAATCGATAAAAAAAGAAGAGTATTTAAATTTACCCCCAAGGATAATCATTCATTTATCAGTTCCTTTAATAATTAATGATAAAGAAGCTTTAGTCGGTTTTATGTCTGGAGGTGGAGATTTAGGATACACATCAATAAATAGTGGCTTAATATTGATGGTAAGAAATAATGAAAACAAATGGGTGTTTGAACAATTTTTGGGAAGCAAGTACTCTTAATAGAATTATCAAATACAAGCTATAAAAGATTTTAGGACATGGTATAACACAATAAAGTTATCTCAAAGAGAAAATGTAAAGTTTATTGAGACCGTAATGTTAAATTCCAAATAAGTTGAGCGGCTAATTAATAAACCTTTCAAAAAACAATTTCAAAACATTATTTTACCACTGCTTTTTATATTTTTGCAGCATTATGGCAAAACAAGAAGATTTATTTAAGAGTGTAGTTTCGCACGCTAAAGAATACGGATTTATTTTTCCGTCGAGCGAAATTTACGATGGTTTGAGCGCAGTGTACGATTACGCTCAAAACGGAGTCGAATTAAAAAAGAACATTAGAGAATATTGGTGGAAAGCCATGGTGCAAATGCATGAAAACATTGTCGGTTTAGACGCCGCGATTTTAATGCATCCTACCACTTGGAAAGCTTCAGGTCACGTGGACGCGTTTAACGATCCGCTCATAGACAACAAAGACTCTAAAAAAAGATATAGAGCCGATGTTTTAATTGAGGATTATGCCGAAAAATTAAACCTAAAAGCCAAAAAAGAAATTGAAAAAGCCCGCGAGCGTTTTGGCGCTGCTTTCGACGAAGAGCAATACAAAACCACCAATCCGCGCGTGATGGAATACTTGGCCAAAGAGCGTGAAATTCTGGAAAGAATGGGTCGTTCGTTAGGCGCCGGAGATTTGGAAGACGTAAAAGCCTTAATCGAGGAGTTGGAAATTGCCGATCCGGAAACCGGTTCAAGAAATTGGACGGATGTGAAGCAATTCAACTTGATGTTTGGTACAAAACTCGGTGCTTCAGCCGAAAACGCCATGGATTTATACTTGCGTCCGGAAACGGCTCAAGGGATTTTTGTGAATTTCTTAAACGTGCAAAAAACCGGTAGAATGAAAGTACCTTTTGGTATTGCCCAAACCGGAAAAGCTTTCCGTAACGAGATTGTAGCGCGTCAGTTTATTTTCCGTATGCGTGAATTTGAGCAAATGGAAATGCAGTTTTTTGTAAAACCGGGCGAAGAAATGAAATGGTACGAGTATTGGAAACAAACCCGTTTAAACTGGCACTTATCTCTAGGATTAGGCAAGGAAAACTACCGTTTCCACGACCACGAAAAATTAGCACACTATGCGAATGCAGCGGCTGATATTGAGTTCAACTTCCCTTTTGGTTTCAAAGAATTAGAAGGTATTCACTCGAGAACCGATTTCGATTTGAAAGCACACGAACAATATTCCGGTAAAAAATTACAATATTTTGATACCGAAACCAATTCGAATTATGTGCCTTATGTAGTAGAAACTTCGGTTGGTTTAGACCGTATGTTCTTGGCGGTTTTTGCTACTGCTTTAAAAGAAGAAACGTTAGAAGACGGTTCAACTCGAACGGTTTTACGTTTACCTTCTGTTTTAGCACCAACCAAAGCAGCCGTTTTACCTTTGGTGAAAAAAGACGGTTTGCCGGAAGTCGCCAAAAAAATCATCGACGATTTGAAATGGGATTTCAATGTAGCCTATGACGAAAAAGATGCGGTTGGTCGTCGTTACAGAAGACAAGATGCCTTAGGAACACCATTCTGTATTACAGTGGATCACCAAACTTTAGAAGATGAAACCGTAACCATTCGCCACCGCGATTCTATGCAACAAGATCGCGTTAAAATTGCCGAACTAAGAGCCATCATCAACAACGAAGTTTCTATGAGAAATTGGTTGATGAAGATGTAACTTCTAACATATATTTCCGAATTTGTCGGAACCAAAAAACCCAAACATTAACCTGTTTGGGTTTTTTATTTTTGTAAGAATTATTCTTGGATAAAATTCACATATTAACAGATTGGGCGATTCTGTCAACAATTTGAAATTCTCCTAAATCGAACCTATAATTTCGTTACAACGAAAATTGGCTCTTTTGGTCGGTTTTATTTTTGTGTTTTATTTTTAAGATACATATTTAGTGTAACAACAAAGTTTCCCCAAAACTACCTGTTAATTTAATCAGAAAATGCTGTCCCAAAATCAACGGATAAGCGTTAATGAGCCATACTTATATCATTATTGATGACAGTCAAGACGATGTCGTGAAAACCCAAGCCATAGCTGAACGTTTTCGCAACCTATCGTTCGTGGCTTCCGCTAATAACTATGACGATGGTGTGAATTTGATTTTGGAGCACCAACCACGATTGGTTTTTCTGGAAATCGATCCTTCCGACAAAAAAAGTAATTTATCCTTAGCGCTGATTAATGAACTCTATCGCTACTTGAGCGTGGTTCCAAAAATTATTGTTACTACTTCCAAAAAAGATCATGCTTACGAGGCGTTGAAATACGAAGTTGTTGATTATTTGTTGAAACCTTTAGACATTAACGATTTCAGAAAAGCCATCCTCAAGTTTGACCGAGCCATCAAATCGGATTTACCGCATATGGAAGTCAAAAATCCTGCCGCTACTTTTGAAGTGTTAGACGAAACCCTGACTGAAGAACTGCAAACTGAAGAACATGATGTGGAAATCAAAACCGTTCCGGCCACAACAGACAGTACAGTTACAATTCAGCAACCACAATCACTCATCATCTGTATTAAATCTTACGGTGATTACCGTTATATCGACTCGGAAGACATTTTGTATTTTGAGGCAGATAACAACTCGACCGATATTCACTTGAACAACGGAGAAATGATCACAGCTTTCAAAACCTTAAAACACTTTGAAACCGTTTTACCGGAATCACAATTCCTGAGAATTCACAATAGCTACATTATCAATGTGAATCAGGTTTCCCGAATTCACACCGGAAATACCGTTTGTTACATTAAAAACTCTACTACTAAACTGCCTTTCTCAAAATCGTATAAAGACAATGTAGATTTGATTATCAACAGAATCGCCGGCGGAAATTATTTGGAAATATAGCAGAAAAGTATTACGTTTACTAAAAATCTAATTAAAATGGAAGTAAACGTATTAATGATTGATGACCACAAACTCATCATTGAGGGCTACAAATCTATTTTATCTTTCAATCCTTATGGTTATGAAATAAAGACTAAACAAGCTTTGAGTTGTGAAAGTGCCTACGACATAATTACCAATACTACAGACCACTTCGACCTAGTCACCATTGATTACACCATGCCTGCTTATCCTGAAAAAGGTATTCAAAACGGCAGTGATTTGATTCCAATAATAAAAAAGCATTTACCGGACAGCAAAATTATGATGTTGACTACGCATTCGGAATCACTATTGTTGTTTAATATTTTGAAGCATCACAATCCGGACGGCTTTTTGGTCAAAAGTGATTTTGATGCCTTCGATTTAACAGAAGCGTTTCATACTGTGTTACAAGGGAAACAATACCACAGCAGTACCATTAAACACTTGAACAAACAATTGGAAGAAAAAGTAAAGTTGCTGGATTTTTACAATCGTCAAATAATTTTACTGTTAAACCGGGGGATTAAAACTAAAAACCTGCCGGAATATCTACATTTATCTAAGAGTGCCGTTGATAAACGAAAGGCATTCATCAAAGAATTTTTCGATATTGAAAAAGGAAACGATGAAGACATTTTAAGGGAAGCACGAAAACAAGGTTTTATATGAAACTTTTGATAATTTGTGTAGTTTAAAAAAATGTACACTTTTTGTATACTAAAATCTAATTTTCCCGTTATACTTTTACCATGATAAAAATCAAACTCAAAACTTGTTTTGGGAATGACTGCCGGATCCAAAGTGGTATTTGGGAAGGTAAAAATTAACTGAAATTTGTCCTGTTTATTTTAGGTTAGTTATTAAACGGGAGACCTGCAAAACAAACCAAAAACAGCCCTTAGCTTTTCTGTTTGGACGACTGAAAGCGGGGCTGTTTGCTTTATATGAGGTTTATGAAACAAGCTTTGCTTTACTTTTTATGGTTCTGTCCGTTAGCAATATTGGGGCAAAATGCTTCAACTAAGCCTTGTTGCTACCTCAAAATCATCATCGGGGAAGAAGTAACCACCTATTATTTTGACCAGGAAATGGATTTAGAAGACCATTACGAAAAATTGCTGGAAGACATCCCCATCGCGGAGAACAAGAAGAAGAAAAAAGATAAAATTCCGGAGACTGAAGTAGAGATTTCAATTTTTTACAACAATCAAACCGCTAGCGATAAAGTACCCGCTAACTTAACATTGTTGAAGGAAACCCTCCAAAAACTAAAAACTCAATTGCAGATTCCTTTTAAAGAATAAGACAAGTACTATTCTTTTTCAATTTTTACTACATTGCCTTTATGAATAAATCTATTTTTTCCTTAGCCATCATTTCAATACTCTTTGGTTGTTCCCAAATGGGAAACCAACCCGAAAGCAATCCCGCCAACGATTCAGTCCAAAAATACTTGGCATTAGCTGAAAATGACAGTTTAGATTTTAAAAAGCGTGTGGAGTATAATGATAAGGCCTTGTCTTTTATTGATTTGAGGAGGAATGATAGTTTGGTTAGGGAGAGTTTGGGAAGATTGTCAAAAAATTATTTATATTTCAATCAAAATAAACGGTTTATAAATACGTCAAGAATATGGCTACAAAAAATTAAGCAGTCTAATGATTCTGTAATTACAGGAGAATATTATGAATTTAAGGGAAATTATTTTAAAAAATTAAGAATCTATGATTCTGCATTTGCTTATTATTTAAAATCAGAAAAAGCATATTTAAAAATTAAAAATTATGAAAAAACAGGAGTTATACTCACAAAAAAAGGAATTATTCAATTAAATATTGACGACTATTTAGGCGCTGAATTATCTACAAAGAAGGCTTGTTTATATTTTAAAAAAAATAATTCATATAGAAGATTAGTTTACAGCTTAATGACTTTAGGAAATTCTTATCATAATATGCAAGAATATAACAAAGCTATTGAAACATTAAATGAGGCTATTATTCTTATTAAAACATATAACATTAAAAACGAAAGAAATAATTTTTATAAAGCTTCTTGTTTGAACAATATAGGTAACGCACTCAGAGAACAAAAGAAATATAAAGATGCTATTGGGTTTTTTAAATCAGCACTTTATGAAAAAAATATAAGAAAAGAAGATCCAGAATTATATGCTTATCTATTGAACAATATCGGCTATTGTTACTTAAAAACTAACAAAAATTATAATCTTCATACTTTATTTAAAACTTCAAAAAAAATATTTGACAGCTTAAATATAAAAAATGAAAGTGCAATAAGTGACTTATATCTTTCAGAATATTACATGGAAAAAAAAGATTTTTTTAAAGCCAATCATCACGCAGAATCTGCATTAAAAAAATCAAAAGAAGCGAATGCTCCATATTATTATATAACATCCTTAACCCATGCTGGCAGTATCAATCCGAAAAAAGCTCCATTTTACATTAAAGAGGTTAAACGGATAAACGATAGTTTGCTTTTTGCCGAAAGGACCTCACGAAACCAATATTACAAAATACAACTTGAAACAGAAGAGATCAACCAACAAAAGGAAACGGCTTTAAAACAGCGAACATATTTTATAATAATTACCCTAGCCGTCTTTCTTATAGCCATTCTTATTGTTATCATTACCCGACAACGTTTAAAACAAAAAGAACTCCGTTTACAACATACACAACAAAAAGCCAATGAAGAAATCTACCAATTGATGTTGGTTCAAAAAACAAAAGAAGACGAAGCGCGGCTACAAGAAAAAAAGCGGATTGCTATGGAATTGCATGACGGCGTAATGAATAAACTGACCAGTGCACGACTTAATCTATCAGTGCTTTCCTTTAAAAGAGATGCTGTTACTGTAGAACACTGTTTGCCTCATATAGAGGAAATCAAAACCATAGAAAACGAGATCAGGAATCTTACGCACAATTTGAACCAAAAAACAACATTAGGAGATAATAGTTATGAAAAACTCTTAACTGATTTAATACTGGAGCTTAACCAAATAAGCCCTGTAGATTTTGCGTTGGCTATTGACCCTGCAGTAAATTGGGAAAACTATACCGATATTCAGAAAATGAACTTATACCGAATTCTACAAGAGTCTTGCCAAAACATCAACAAACATTCCGAGGCTCAAAAGGCCGACATCCGCTTTTTTATTGATGGAGAAAAACTATATCTTACCGTTGCTGATGATGGAATAGGCATACAACTAAACAACCCTAAAAAAGGAATCGGTTTAAAAAATATTAAATACCGGGTAAAAGCATTAAACGGAAAATTGAATATCAACTCAAAAGTAAACCAAGGCACTACTTTGTCCATTTCAATTCCATTGGAAAACTAAACTCAGTTTCTAAGACTATCAACTAAATCTTCTTTCTCTCAAAAAAAGTTTTTTCTGAGGGAATTTTACTTTGCCATTTCAAATCCCCTTTTCTTTAAAGAGTGAAAAAGTGTCAATTTCTTCAAAAACCCAAAAATCATCCACCCGAATTTGACTATCATTCACTCACAAACGAGGTCATTCTACCATAAACACCAATATATATAGGACTTCACAGAGACTTCCTTTTTAGTTTTACATCGTGAAAGTGTCACAGCCTCTAAACAAATGCTATGACACTACATTAAAGTAGAAACAAAAACATTAACAATAAAAAGTCTCAAATTATGAAAAAATTAGCAACTACTTTTGGCCTATTAGCTTTAATGCTTGTGGTTACATCGTTTACAACGCCAACTGAGATTGGGGGAAAAAGCTCTAACGGAGGTTTAGAAATTGGAGGGAAAAGTTCCAATGGAGGTTTAAATATCGGTGGGAAAAGTTCTAACGGAGGTTTAAATATTGGAGGGAAAAGCTCTAATGGAGGTTTAGAAATTGGAGGGAAAAGTTCCAACGGAGGTTTAGAAATTGGAGGAAAAAGTTCCAACGGAGGATTATAATTTACAAATTATCAATATACTTAGCCACTAACTTATGTTAGTGGTTTTTTTTTACATTTTGTTTATTACATTTGTAAAAATCACTATTTTAAGTATTGAAATTAAAACTAATTATATTACTTTCATTTTTATTTTTTTCTTGTTCAAAAAATAAAAAAACAACAGACTCCGTAACAACTAGTTCGGACAGTTTATCATATTACTACAATCTGTCACAAAAAGACAAATTAGACAGGGTCGATGTTTTAAGAAACCTTGACAAAGCTCTTAAAATATCCGAAAACTTAAAAAATAGCCCAGAGAAGCGAAATATAGTGGCTGACATGGCATTTAAATACTATGACTTGGGGCAAGACAACCAATTCAATAGGTCTTCAGATATATTACTCGAAGATTCTTATGCATCAAAAGATTCAATAAATTTAGGAAAAGCATATAGATGTAAAGCAACTTATCATAAAAAAATCCAATCCCTTGATAGCTCATATTATTATTATCTAAAATCAGAAAAGCTATATTACAAAAGAAATGACCAACTAATTTTAGCTAATATTTTATTAAATAAAGGAATCGTTCAATATCTTAGAAGTGATTTTTTAGGAGCTGAGCTATCCTTGACTAGAGCGTATACTATTTTTAAAGACTCAGAAAAAAAAGATAAACTTTACGCAACTCTGAATCAATTCGGCTTAGTATATAATGAATTAAAAGAATATGACAAAGCCGTTTTCTACCATAATAAAGCACTAGAAACGGTTATTGAATTTAAGCTTCAAAACGAAGAACATCAAGAAGCTGTATGTTACAATAACTTAGGATATCTTTATCTTAAGCAAAAAAACTACTTGAAGGCGATTACTAACTTTGAAGCAGCGCTAAAAGATAAGACAATTATAAATGATGATCCAGATTTATACGCACTCTTAATTGACAATCTTGCTTATTCTAGATTACAATCCTCCAACTATAAAGACTTACCAAATCTATTTTTTGAAGCTCTTAAAATAAGAGAAAAGTTAAACGACCCAACAGTTGTAGTCGGTAGCTACATTCATTTATCTGAATATTATCAAAAAACAAATAATAATTCTGAATCTATAAAATATTCCGAACTTGCATTAAAGAAAGCTAGAGGATCTAATATCGCAAATAATGTGGTTTTAGCACTAAAACAAGCTTCAATAGTTGATAAAAAAATTCATTTAACTATTCTAACGAATACATCAAAATAAGCGACAGCCTCCAAATTGCTGAAAGAAATTCTAAAGATCGTTTTGCGAAAATTCAACTAGAAACTAATGAGATAATTGAAGAAAACCAAGGTCTAGCTGAAAAAAACCGTAACTTACTTTACGTTTTTGTAGTCACTTTTATTTTGGTAGTATTGTTATTTGTAGTTAGAGCTCAACGCGCCAGAACACGGGAATTACTCTACAAACAAGCCCAACAAAAGGCTAACGAAGACATCTACAACCTCATGATGTCGCAACAAGCCATTATTGATGAGAGTCGCAGTAAAGAGAAAAAACGTTTGGCCCAAGACTTACACGACGGCGTGCTGGGCAGAATGTTTGGGCTTCGCCTCAACTTAGACAGCTTAAACTCGAGTACTGATGAAGAAGCCGTTCAAAAACGATTTGAGCTCTTAAACGAGCTCAAAACCATCGAACAAGACATCCGCGAAATATCCCACGACCTGAACCGAGAAAAACAAGTATTAATTAATAACTTTGTTTCCATCGTTCATAATTTATTGGAAGAACAAAAAAATGCATTCGATGCCGAAGTCAATTATACCATCGACAATACTGTTAACTGGGATAAAATCGGCAATGCCATCAAAATCAATTTGTATCGTATTTTACAGGAAGGCTTGCAAAACATTAACAAATACGCCAATGCTAAAAATATCTCAGTAGAGATTAAAGGTGACGAAGAAAATGTATATTTGAAAATTAAAGATGACGGTGTCGGTTTCGACGTCAACAGAAAAAGTAAAGGCATTGGTATGCAAAACATGATTTCCAGAACTCACGACTGTAAAGGAATTATCGATATCACCTCGAAAAAAGACGAAGGCACTAAAATCGTTATTACCATACCCATCGAGACAAAACAACCCACCACAATACCACAAGAATGAGAACCCCTATCCAAATTTTAATTGTAGACGACCATCCGTTTATCATTGAGGCCTACAAAAATGCTATTAATAAATACAGCCAAAACGGCTTCGAATTCGAAGTAACTCAAGCCAACAACTGTAAGTCGGGTTACGAAAACATTACGGAAGCTCCCAAAGATTTTGATATCGCCTTTTTTGATATCAGTATGCCCGAATATGCCGAAAAAGGCATCTATTCCGGAGAAGATTTGGCCATGTTGATGAAATCCGAAATGCCGGCATGTAAGGTAATCTTATTAACCATGCACACCGAGCTGTTGAAAATCAATAACATCATTAAAAACATCAATCCAAGCGGTTTAATTATTAAAAACGACTTGACGTTCGACGAATTACTTTTCGCTTTCGATAAAATCATCAACAACGAAAGTTATTACAGCCAAACCGTTATCAAATTGGTAGGACAAGCCCAATACAATAATATCGAATTAGATGTATTCGACAAGCAAATTCTTTTCCACTTGTCTAAAGGCGTGAAAACGAAAGATTTGCCGACTTACATTCCGCTTTCACTGAGTGCCATAGAAAAAAGAAAGTTAAACATCCGCGAAATCCTTGAAGTTCCGGGCGGTACCGACGTAGATTTAATTCGTGAAGCCAAAAACAAAGGTGTTATTTAACAATTATACGGGAAACCATACTAAAATATGCGGGAAACCGTAACAATCATCAACTTAACTCTACTTACCTTAGCAATATGATTTCAGGGTTAGTATTTGTAGAATAACGTAAGTAGTAAAAACTTCAAAACTACTGCTTAGTTTACAAGACTTAGGGGAAAAAGCGATACTTGACGGTATCGCTTTTTTATTGGCTTAAAGCGTCCCAACCACGGGCTTTCAAAGGAATTTTAGTATTGGCTCTGGTGACCAAATGTGCGCCTTCGCTTTCCTGTGTCATGTGCCCAATCACGGTAAAGTTCGGATTGGCTTTGATTTTATCGAAATCTTCCAAAGCAATGGTAAACAACAACTCGTAGTCTTCGCCACCATTAATCGCTACTGTAGTAGAATCGATATTAAATTCTTCGCAAACATTGATGAACTGCGGATCAATAGGGATTTTTTCTTCAAATAAGTTACAACCCACTTTACTTTGCTTACAAATATGAATAATCTCTGACGACAAACCGTCGGAAACATCAATCATAGCTGTAGGTTTTACTTCCAATTTTTCTAATAATTCTCTAATATCGGTACGCGCCTCAGGTTTGAGCTGTCGCTCGATTAAATAGGTATAATTGTCCAAATCGGGCTGGTTGTTTGGATTGACCTGAAACACTTGCTTTTCACGTTCTAAAACCTGCAATCCCATATAAGCCGAGCCCAAATCGCCGGTAACCACCAACAAATCATTTTCCCTAGCGCCATTACGATACACTAAGTCTTTTTCGTCAGCTTCGCCCAAAGCGGTTATCGAAATAATCATCCCTTTTTGAGAAGATGTCGTGTCGCCGCCAACCACATCTACTTTATAAATCTTGGCCGCCATTGCAATCCCTTCGAAAAGTTCTTCCAAGGCTTCCAACGGAAATCGGTTAGAAACCGCTATGGAAACCGTAATCTGAGTAGGTTTAGCATTCATAGCCGCGATATCCGATAAATTAACTACGACGGCTTTATAACCCAAATGTTTTAAAGGCATATAACTCAAATCGAAATGAACGCCTTCTATCAACAAATCGGTTGAAACGACAGTCTTTTTCCCTTTAAAATCTAAAACAGCGGCATCATCGCCTATACTTTTGAGCGTAGAAGGTTGTTTTACGTCAAAATTCTTGGTCAAATGACTAATCAATCCAAACTCTCCCAATTGAGAAAGTGGCGTACGTTGTGGTGTTTTATCTTCTAACATATCTAAGTTGCTGAGAGCCTGAGTTCCTATGTGACTGAGTTTAAATTTTCGTTTTCGCCTTTCGGCTCAAGTATAGGCAACAAAGATACTAAGGTTCTAAGGTTTATCCCAATAAAAAACCCGATTGCTTTCACAATCGGGTATCTATAATAGTATAATTCTTTAGTGCCTCAGTACCTTAGAACCTCAGCGCCCAATAATTAATCATTCAACTTCAATACCGCCATAAAGGCTTCTTGCGGAATTTCTACGTTTCCTACCTGACGCATTCTCTTTTTACCTTTTTTCTGTTTTTCCAAAAGTTTACGCTTACGGGAAATATCACCTCCGTAACACTTGGCCGTAACGTCTTTTCTTAAGGCTTTAATGGTTTCACGAGCGATGATTTTGGCTCCGATAGCAGCCTGAATAGGAATATCAAACTGTTGTCTCGGAATCAATTCGCGCAATTTTTCACACATTTTTTTACCAATGTTGTACGCGTTGTCTTCGTGAATCAAAGCCGACAAGGCATCAACCGAATTGGCGTTCAATAATACGTCTAATTTCACCAATTTGGAAGCTCTCATGCCTATCGGAGAGTAATCAAACGAAGCATAGCCTTTGGAAACCGTTTTCAATCGGTCGTAAAAATCAAATACAATCTCCGCCAACGGCATGTCGAAGTTCAATTCTACTCGCTCCGTAGTTAAATACGTTTGGTTGGTGATGATCCCGCGTTTTTCAATACACAAACTCATTACGTTGCCTACAAAATCGGCTTTGGTAATAATCGTAGCTTTGATAAACGGCTCTTCTACACGGTCTAATTTAGAAGGTTCCGGCAAATCTGAAGGGTTGTTCACCACAATTGGCGTATCCGGTTCTTTTTTGGTATAGGCCAAATACGAAACGTTCGGTACCGTAGTAATCACCGTCATGTCGAATTCACGCTCCAATCGCTCCTGAATAATCTCCAAGTGCAACATGCCTAAGAATCCGCATCGGAAACCAAATCCTAGAGCCGCCGAGCTCTCAGGTGCAAACACCAAAGACGCATCATTCAATTGCAATTTCTCCATAGAAGAACGCAAATCTTCATAATCTTCCGTATCTACCGGATAAATTCCGGCAAAAACCATCGGTTTTACATCTTCAAAACCAACAATCATATTAGTAGTTGGTATTTTGGCATCGGTAATCGTATCTCCGACTTTTACTTCTTTCGCTTCTTTAATACCCGAAATCAAATACCCAACATCGCCGGTAGAAATCACGTCTTTCGGCACTTGGTTGAGTTTTAAAGTCCCAACCTCATCGGCAAAATATTCGTTGCCCGTGGCCATAAACTTAATTTTTTGGCCCTTGCGAATTTCTCCGTTTTTCACACGGAAAATAACTTCAATCCCACGAAACGGATTGTAAACGCTGTCAAAAATCAACGCCTGTAACGGTTCGTCTTTACTGCCTTTAGGTGCCGGAATTTTTTCAATAATAGCCGATAATATGTTTTCCACTCCAAAACCGGTTTTTCCAGAGGCGTGGATAATGTCTTCTAGCTTACACCCTAATAAATCAATGATATCGTCGCTCACTTCCTCCGGATTGGCACTCGGCAAATCCACTTTGTTCAACACCGGAATAATCTCCAAATCGTTTTCCAAAGCCAAGTACAAGTTGGAAATGGTTTGTGCCTGAATACTTTGCGCTGCATCTACAATCAACAAAGCGCCTTCACAAGCCGCAATCGAACGGGAAACTTCATACGAAAAATCCACGTGTCCCGGAGTATCTATCAAGTTTAAGATATAATCTTCGCCTTTGTATTTGTACTCCATTTGAATGGCGTGACTCTTAATGGTAATCCCGCGCTCACGCTCCAAATCCATGTTGTCTAACAATTGTGCTTTCTCTTCACGAGCCGTCACGGTTTGGGTAGCACCAAGCAATCGATCGGCCAACGTACTTTTCCCGTGGTCAATGTGGGCAATAATGCAAAAATTTCTAATATGCTTCATTTTCTTTCTTTGTCAATTTAATTAGGGCGTGTCCCCTTGGCCTGTCTTGAGCCTGTCGAAAGGGGTCGGGTTTTCCGTTGAAATCTTTTGCTTTTTTCAAAAGCAAAAGGATTTTCACTGCAATCCCTCACGCAAACCACCGCTATCCCTTTTACAGCAGTCATTTAATCGGCAAATATAAAGCAAAGTTTTGGATTGCAGATTGAAGATTAACGATTGTTGAGCGCTACCTAAAATTCTTAAATCTAAAATCGCCAATCATCATTCAACAATCTTTAGTATTTTTGCAAAAAAAACGCAACCATGCCTAAAATCGGCAACATCCAATTACCTGATTTCCCGCTGCTTCTTGCGCCTATGGAAGACGTGAGCGATCCGCCTTTTCGCCGCTTGTGTAAATTACACGGCGCCGACTTAATGTACTCGGAATTCATCTCTTCTGAAGGACTCATTCGTGATGCGATTAAAAGTCGCCAAAAGCTGGATATCTTCGACTACGAAAGACCGGTCGGGATTCAAATTTTTGGTGGCGATGAAGAAGCCATGGAAATGTCGGCTAAAATTGTTGATACGGTACAACCCGATTTGGTTGACATCAACTTTGGTTGTCCCGTAAAAAAAGTGGTTTGCAAAGGCGCCGGTGCCGGTGTTTTGAAAGATGTAGATTTGATGGTGCGTTTGACCAAAGCGGTAATTAAAGGCACTTCGTTGCCGGTAACCGTAAAAACGCGTTTGGGTTGGGACGAAAATTCTATCAATATCGATGAAGTTGCCGAAAGACTCCAGGATGTTGGTGTACAAGCCTTAACGATTCACGCCCGAACCAGAGCACAGATGTACAAAGGCCATTCTGATTGGTCGCACATTGCACGCGTAAAAAACAATCCTCGCATTACGATGCCTATCTTTGGTAACGGCGATATCGATTCGCCCGAAAAAGCACTCGAATACAAAAATAAATTCGGCTTAGACGGTATGATGATTGGTCGTGCCGCTATTGGCTATCCTTGGATTTTTAACGAAATCAAACACTTCTTTAACACCGGAGAACATTTGGCACAACCCAGCATGGCTGACCGAATCGAGGCCGCCAGAAATCATTTGATTTGGTCTATGGAATGGAAAGGAGAACGTTTAGGGATTGTAGAAATGCGCCGCCACTACACCAATTACTTTAAAGGGATTCACGGTTTTAAAGACTTCAAGCAACGTTTGGTTACGACCGATGACCACAATGCTTTGTTGCAAGTTTTTGAGGAAATTCGTGAGGCATATGCCAACTATCAGTTTATTTAATCCAATAGTTTTTGGCTCACTCTGCTGCTGGCAATCCAACTCGATACTACGCCAAGCGTTACGATGGTAGCAAAAACTATAGCCACATTCTGAATACTGAAAACCACGGGATAAGCCAAAGATTCGGTAATCATTACCCATTTAAATTGTTGTTGGATTAACACGATTATAATCCCTAACACCAATCCAACTAAGCCGCCAAAAACGCTTAACAAGCTGCCTTGCAAAAGGAATATTTTTTTCAAATCTTTGATATCAGAACCCAGGCTGTGTAAGGTTTTGAGGTTACTCTTCTTGTCCAATATCATCATGATCAAAGCACCGATTAAGTTGAACAAAGCAATAATTATCACCAAAGTAAAAATGAGATACACCGCTATGTTTTCGGTATTCAACATTTTATAAAGTGTGGCGTTTTGCTGGGCTCGGTTTCTGATTTGCAATTTGTTTTGGAACAAATCAGCTACGGCTTTCATAACCGAAGCTTCATCGGCATTCGGCTTAAGTTTGAGTTCCAATCCGGACAACTGATTGGGTTGTAATTCCAAAAGTTCTTGCGCCAAAGTCAAATCGCAAAACACATATTTCTGATCCAAATCTTCACTAATGGCATAAATACCTACCGGAATCAATCGGGTTTTGTTAAAGGCTTCGGCCTCGCTTTCGATTACGCCTTTTCCTTTTCGCGGCACATAAACCTCAAACGGATTATTGAAATCGTACAAGCCAAGCGATAATTTTTCGGAAATTCCGTAGCCAATCACTACTTCAATGGTATTGGGTTTTAACCATTTTCCATTCACTACATTTTGCTCGACTACATTGGTTTGGGTAAACTTGCTATCGACGCCTTTAAGGTAAGTTACCTGTTCTTTGCCCTCAAAAAAAAACAATACGCGCTCTTCCAACACTTTACTGTAAGAAGCTATGCCTGGAATTTGGTTGAGTTTTTGCTCTTGTTGGGAAGTTAAAGTGAAAAATTTTCCGGTAACAGCCGTTCCTTTTATGTCGGGGTCAAAATCGTTAGAAAAAGACAAACTGAATTCGCGTAACCCGCTAAAAACGGACAAAACTACGAATAAAGCCATAGCGCCTACTACGATTCCGACAGCTGCTATCCCGGTAATAATATTGATAGCATTGTTCTTGCTCTTACTAAAAAGATATCGTTTGGCTATGTAAAGCGGGAAATTCAAGTGGCAATTAAAATTTCTTGCGTTTGTCTAAAAGCTCTCTGTTTTCGATAGGATTTTCTTTTCCGGCCAAGGCATTGTCTATCTTTTCGATATAATCCAAAGAATCATCAATGTAAAAAACCAAATTGGGCACTTTGCGCAATTGGAGTTTCACTCTTTGAGCCAAATCGTGCTTGATTAAAGGCGCGTTGGTTTTTACCGCTTCGAGTAACTCGGCGGCCTTGTCCTGTGGAAAAACACTCAAATAGACTTTGGCAATGGATAAATCGGTGGTTACACTTACTTTAGAAACCGAAATCACTAAATTGGTAATTCCGTTTTTACGCACTTCGCCTTGCAGGATATCTACTAAATCCTTTTGCAATACACTTCCAATTTTTTTCTGTCTGTTCGTTTCCATGCCGCAAAAATACAACTTTTAAGTTATAAAGTTGCAAAGTTGCTGACCCGAGCACGAAGTGCGAATTGTATAGAGCGAAGCGTAATAAGGTACTGAGTTTTTTGAGAAGCTATTTCCTGCTATCCGCTATATCTTTTTATTGTTATGCCCCAAACGCAATCATAAGGTCGTTTCTCTAACAATAAAAAGGATGCCGCTTCTATCAGAGCTAAAAGGCGAAATGCTTATCTTTGACAATTTAAATAGCTCAGCGACTAAGTCTCTCAGCAACTCAGCAACTAATAGAATGAGAAAAATAGAACACATTGGTATAGCCGTAAAAAGTTTGGAAGTCTCCAATTTGCTTTTCGAAAAACTCTTTGGCAATCCTCCTTATAAAGAGGAAGAAGTAGCCAGCGAAGGTGTAAAAACCTCCTTTTTTATGAATGGCCCCAATAAAATAGAGCTTTTAGAAGCTACTAATCCGGAAAGTCCCATTGCTAAATTTTTAGAAAAAAAAGGGGAAGGCATACACCACATTGCCTTTGATGTGGAAGACATCGTTTCAGAAATAGACCGTTTAAAAAAAGAAGGGTTTGTGGTTTTAAACGAAACCCCTAAAAAAGGAGCCGACAATAAGTTAGTAGCCTTTTTACATCCCAAAGGAACTAACGGTGTATTGGTGGAACTTTGCCAAGAAATCCCTTAAAAATAGTTGCAACGAAAAAAAAATAGTAGTAATATTGCAACCTCTTAGCCGGTCCTATAGCTCAGTTGGTTAGAGCACCTGACTCATAATCTAGTTACATTTTCCTCATTTTTTCTTGTAAACCAAAGCATTGCTTCAAATGCCTAAAACTATGTGCACACTTTTTGCACGCTACAGCAGGGTTAAATATTATTTTTAACAAATATACAAATTCTCTCCGCGGGAAAAATCACCAAGATCTATTTAACTATTTATCGCTTATAAAAAGATGCGTATATTTGATATCATCAATTAATCCCTAAAGCACATCATATGCAATATCCTGACAACACTTTTATTAGCACAAAAGACTTGATGTTTACAGGAGTTTTGAATGACATAAAGAAATCACAACGAGCTTTACAGCCAGTATTTGAAGCTCTAACAAATGCTTTTGAAGCTATAAAAATAAAGGCTAATAGTGAGAATGACTATAAAGGAGAAATAACAATTACTATAAATCTAAGTGATACAACAGCAGGAGATTTTAAAGAGTTCAAAAGTCTAAGTATCCAAGATAATGGTGTGGGTTTTAATGAAATAGAATTCAATAGATTTAATGTTTTTAAAGATTTCACAAAAGGTTATAAAAATTTAGGCTCTGGAAGAATACAGTATGTACACTATTTTGATAATACTGAATTCAAAAGTATTTTCTTAGATAATGGTAAATATTATGAGAGAAGTTTTATCGTTTCTAAAGACAGCAAATATTTAGATAAGAATGCCATAGTGTTTCATAAACACTGTAAAATCACAGACATTCAAAAGACAGGTACAAAGGTGACTTTCAACTCCCTTTTAGAGAATAGCTACATATACAGCACTCTCACAGAAGAAAAACTAAAGGAATTTATATTAGAAAGATATATTCACTATTTCTGTTATAATACTACATCACTACCTGACATAAAAATTAAGTATTATGAGCAAGGTGAGCTAAAAGGCGATACAAATATTACTAAATCTGATATACCCACTGTTGACAAAAAAGACACTGTAAGTATTCAATACTCTAAAATCCCAGATATTGGCAGTAAACTGGAAAAGATAGATAAGAGAGAAGATTTTACGATTGATGCGTTCAAAATAAGTAAAGACTTGCTTAAAGCAAATGATCTTAAGTTTGTTTCTAAAGGAGAGGTGATTGAAGATACCAATATTTCACTATCGAGTCTTGCCAACAATGATGAAGTTGAAGGATATAAATATCTTTTTTTAGTATCCGGAAACTACATTGACAGTAGAGACACAAACCTTAGAGGTGTATTAAATATTCCTTCAAAAGATACTTTTGCTAAAAACACTAACATTTTTTACAATGAGGAAGTTCTTCTAGAAGATATTGAACAAAGTGTGAATGAAAAAATAAGCACAATGTACCCTGAAATTGAGGAGGTTAAAAAGAACCACATTGAGCAGCTAGAGAAACTTAAAAAAATGTTTTTGTTAGATGATGAAACTGCAAAAGACATAAAAATTTCAATAAATGACAGTGAAAGTAAAATTCTAGAAAAATTCTATGAAGCTGAGGCAAAAAAGACGGCAAATATTGATGCGTCAATAAAATCATCTATAGACAAGCTAGATTCATTAGATACAACATCAGAGGATTATCAAGAATTATTAAAAGCTGAAGTAGAAAAACTTGTAAGTGCAATACCTCTGCAAAATAAAACATCTTTAACACACTATGTAGCTAGAAGAAAACTTGTATTAGATTTATTTCAAAAGATACTAGATAAAAAACTAATTGTTCAAAATAATGACAGCAGTGCGTATGATGAGGCTTTAATACACAATTTACTTTTCCAGCAACAATCTAAAGACCCTGAAACATCAGATTTGTGGATAATAAATGAAGATTTCATTTATTTTAAAGGTTCTTCTGAAAAACAATTGAGCAAGCTTGAAATTGATGGCAAAAGAGTCTTCAAAAACGAATTTACTACTGAAGAAGAAAATTATTTAAGGTCTTTAGGCGAAAACAGAAAAATTAAAAGACCTGATGTTCTTCTATTTCCAGAAGAAGGCAAGTGTATTATTTTAGAACTTAAAGCTCCAGATGTTAATGTGTCTGAACACCTAACACAAATAGATTTTTATGCTTTCTTAATAAGAAATTTTACTGAAGAAGAGTTCCAAATAACCACTTTCTATGGGTACTTAATAGGTGAAGGTATTGAGGCTAATGATGTTTTGGGAAGAGTTAGCAGGTATGAGCATTCATATCATCTAGACTACTTTTTCCGCCCCTCTGAAAATGTTCATGGGGTTGGTGGTAGAGAAAAAGGAAGTATTTATTCAGAAGTCATCAAATACTCAACACTTTTAGAAAGAGCACGGATAAGAAATAGGATTTTTATTGAAAAATTAAACAATTGAATTTTTTTAATTCAATCTGTAAGCTTTAAAATCAATACTCAACTGAATTGGTATATTAAAGTTTGTAGCATTTGCAACTTAAACTGATAGCTTCTTACAATGTTGTACAATATGTCATAACACCCTTAGATTTCCTTGTATAAAAAGCATTACATCAAATGCTCAAAATTATTTGCAAACTTTCTGTACACCTCAGTATGTAAAACATTATTTTATTATAATTAGTTACTTCTTTTAGCAAACAATAAATGCTCTTAAAAAGTTAATTACTATTTTTAAGCAGCTACATTTGTCACACAAGCACCTAACTATTAGTAACGAAGGATGCTAAGTATATTAATTTAAAATTACAAATATGCCTATTTTAGATAGCAACAGACCCAATCCAATAGTTTACTCTCCTCAGAGGAATTATGCTGTAGCACGTTACATTGATATTAATAAATTTATATCATTAATATCCACAAGAAAGTTGTTCTTTTCAAGAATTGATGAAATGGAAGATAAGTTTGAAGGTACTCTACCAACAATGAATAGAAAGTTAATTGAAAATTGGTACAACAATATTAACAAAGACCCACTTGCTGACAATATTTCAGTTGATGATGAAGTTGCCAGTCATTTTGAAATGTTTGAAAAATATAAAAAATTCTGCACTATATCATGTTGGAATAAATACAATTCAGAAACATATGCCCTTTGGAAAATATACTCAGATATTAATAAAGGGATAATGATAAAGACAAACATTAAAAATATTATTGGTGCTTTTCAAAATACTGAGGATAAAGTTCTAATGTCTGAAGTAAAATATGTTGACCATGAAAAAGACACTATTGAAGATGGGAGTATTCATTTACCTCTTCTTTATAAAAATATGGCATATGAATATGAGAAAGAACTAAGACTAATGTATCAATATGAAATTGTTGATTTGTCAAAACCACCACTAGAAAAGGGTAAATATATTGATGTAGACATTGATAAACTTATTGGTGAAATAATCATTAGTCCATATGCTCCTGAGTGGTTCTTTGATAATATAAAATCATTGCTAGAAAAATATTCTATTGATAAACCTGTCAAATATTCAAAACTAAAGCCCTAATACACTCAAAGGAAATATTGGTAAAAATAAATTTATCTAAGCACTTTAGTAAAATCTAATAGCCTTAAAATCTATACTCAATTGAACCGGAACGGTAAAACTGTTAGTGTTGTTATTATCTCTGATGTAAACAACTCCATTATAGCTTCCTTTTAATGTGTTACCAAAATTATAATCCTCTCTCCATGGAAACTGTCCTATTGAAGGAGAACCAAGATCCGTTATATTAAAATTTAGCTTATTTATTTCAGAACTAACTAAAGAACCGCTTGATGTTTGAAATAATGTTGTAGAATTTCCAGGTAAAAAACCTGTATAATTATAACTATAATCAGTAATTGTAGCTTCAGAAACTCCAAGGGCTAAACTAGTGAAAGTCAAAATAAGATTTAACCCTTGTGAGCCTGAAATATAATTACTCTCTGTAGTATCCCCAATCTTCAAATACACCATTACAGAGCCTGAATTTGGGTTAACCTCAGCATAACAAGCGTTATCAATAGTAGTTGTTTGCAAAGTCCCGTAAGGAGCATACCCATTTACAGTATTACCCTTTATTTTGTGGGTTTCTCCATCAACCGTAATTGTAAATTCATAATCAACATTATTGCCGTTATTATTATTTTCACTATCTGAGTCACTGCTACAGCCTAATAATACAACTATCAGAAATGCGAATGCAAGTATTTTTTTCATATTGTAACTATTTATTTAACAAATATATAAAATTAGACACATTTATGTGTCTATCAAGAATTCCAAATGTAATGACCTTTGAATATGACTATTTCAGAGGATACTTTTTTGAAAAACATGGGAATTCGCATCAGGCAACTAAGAGAAAAAAAGGAATTCTCTCAAGAGTATCTTGCCAATATCTGTGACATTCCTAAAAATCAAATAGGTAGGATTGAAAGGGCTGAGATTAATACTACAATAAAAACAATTGTAAAAATTGCGAATGCCCTTGAAATTGAGCCAAAAGAGCTATTTAATTTTAAAAGCTAAACATTACCAGCAAAATTCCTATCAAAAATAAGGTTGCTTTAAAGCCTATAGACATTATATCAAAGATAGAAACCTTACTAGTATCTCCCTTAATCCAGAAAACAACAATTATATAACCTATTAATAAGCTAATCAGGGGTGTAAATATTATAAGTTTAAACAGCATAATTTAAATTTTTAAGAGTTAAAAAAGGGGCTGTATGTGATTACAACCCCTTTTAAAATTTATTGAAGAAACCATGAATATCTTGAATCACTGTTCTTCAGTGCATCAAGAATACCCTCTGTGAAGAGGAATGCGTTCACTCCCCTGTCAAGAAACGTATCTAGATAGGAAGATTTATTACTTCCGGTTAATAGATTGTAAAAATTCCAGAGGTTAATATTTCCAAATTCATTTTTACAAAAGCTATCATCATTGTAATAATCTTTTGCAACGGTTGTTAAATGCCCGTCTGTTAATAACAGTTCCGGTAAAATGCTCTTTTCTGACTTAGGTAAGAAATTGTAAAGTCTTCCCTTGCCAATAATTTGAGCAAATTGACTCTCAGTCAAGGAATATTTGGCAAGTTGTATCATCGCATTAAGATGACTTTGCAGGCAATATGAAGAAAATAACTCCCTCATTTTATCTTCTAAATCAATAATTGACATTGCTTTAACTTCACTCTTAAAGCCATCAGTTGATACACATAAATTACAACAGACCATATTCTGAAATCCTATGAATATTTTGAACTTTTCTGAAGTCTTCTTATTGTATAAGTTTTCAGTGTTTAAAGCTCTTACACCTCCTACTGTTAAAGATAACCTGTTGCCGTTTATATCCTCAGAAATTGAAGGAATTCTGATTATAAATGCCATTCTCTCATAGTAAGTGGTTTTTTGCTCATCTTTTAAATCTTTTACAGAAAGATGTATAGCATCCGGAGTTCTACCTTTAATCTGATGAGAAACTCTAATCTCAGGAGCTTCAATCACTTCATTAGGATAAATACTTTTAACAACGTTGAATGCAGAATCTATAAATTCTTGATGAGAGAGAGTAGTTTCATTATCCTTAGTGAAAACAGGTATTATACACTTATTCTTCAAAAAGGAAAGGCTAATCTCTTCTGAATTTGCTTCAACAAATGGTCTTTTAGGAGACACTTTTCTGTCGTCTGACAATGATTGAGTAAAAGGCACAAAGTCTGTACCAGGTAAATTAAAATTCATGGCTAAATAATTTAAAGATTAATAAAATTTGGAAGTTTTAGAAAATACCGTCCTCTTTTAAGGAAAGGTATTCATCAAAAGGTGAGATGATAATATGGTCAATCAGAATGATATCAATTAACGCAAGAGCTTGTTTAAGCCTTCTAGTTAGTAATATGTCACTTTCAGAAGCTTTCATTCTTCCAGAAGGATGATTATGGCTAATAATTATACCTGTAGCCATAAGTTTAAGGGCTGATGCAATAATTAATCTCAAATCAACCGTTGTACTATTGAGGGAACCGGTAAACAAATTACAACAGCCTATCACGATATTTGAGTTGTTCAAGAAAACAACAACAAACTGCTCTTGAATTCCAAGTCTATCAGTATCATAAATCATCTTCAGAACTTGAAAAGCATCTTTAGTACTGTGTAACTGTGGTCTGTCCTTGATATTAGAACAGTACTTATAACCAATGGTGAACTCACCCAGATTTGATAAATTATTCATGATTTCTATGTGTGAAATTATCAAATCCATTCTGAGGCACAACAACACTTCTTAGTATAGCCGCTTTACTATTTAGCTCAGCATCATACTTCCTAACTTCAGGGTTAGTCTTGTATAAATGCGTTAGTTCTTCGAGGGTCTTACAAGAGTTAATTAAAGTCACAGGATCAATAGAATTAGTCAAACCTATTGAACCGCACCATTCTGAAATTTTAGTCCCTGTAGTGACATCAATTTTAAAAGGAATTCTTGAGCTAAAAAGTTGAGTTCTGTCTTTAGAACAATTGGCATTATTGTAAATGTCTAATTCAAAAACAATAGTAAAGTCATATTCTAAACCATCCCTTTGAACTCCTTTCATTCCAACTTTCTCAGGTACATTTTTACCGTTCTTTTCAGTGATTATATAATCCTGTTTGCTTCTTACCGTTGCAATTACATGACTACTTGAAGAAAGTATTTTTTGGACTAGAGCATTATGCCGGGGTGTAATCTTACTCCAATTGGTAAAGCTGTTACCAGCCATTTGAGAGTGAATGTCTAATATTCCTCCATCAGCCTCCCATTCATGAGAAATACTGTCTATGATTATGACTTCAATCCCTGCTTTCTCACAAGTTGAAATAGCCTCTATGTATCTCTCCGGTGTATAAGGCGCAGTTAAATTAAGTACAAAATACTCCCCAAGATGAGAATACAAATCCGCTGATTGATGCTCTGTATCTATTACAGCAATCTTTTTCCAGTCTTTACAAAGACCATAACCTAACAATAGTGAAGAATAGGTTTTACCACTTCCACTACATCCTTGTACAGCAATTCTAATTTTTGCTGAACTTCTGCTTGACTTTCTTAATTCCATAAATTAAAAATTAAAAGTTAATATTAATTTGATGGGGGTAGCGCAGATTGATTCCGGGAGGAGGGGTAACTTGGGCAGGGGGGTATTTACTCTCTCAAACACACAATTTTAATGTTTAGCCATATAGTATTTTATTCAATATTTTTTTATCATATGAATTATTGTAAAAGATAAAGCAGGAACACTATCTCCGCATGATTGCTTACACTTTATCTATTTATAAGTAAATTTTCTTGACTAAACCTATGATTATTCAGTGATATAAAAGATTAAAAAAAGCAGAAATCTAATACTTAATATAAATTATAATTTTATATTTTTAAATATCTAATTATCATATTATTACAAATATTTAATGAATATTTAAATTCATTTTATTGTATATAAATGAATATTTAATTTCAAATAATCTAATATTTTATTAAATTTGTAAAAAAAGTTATGCTTAGAAAGTTATATAAAGACACGAATTTTGACAAGGAGAAGTATGAGATCCAAATAACTGATAAAAGTACCGGTGAAATTCTTAACACTGGTGACAAATCAATAATATTTAGGAAACTGACAGGAGAAAGTTCATTCTCAAGTAAAAATTATTGCTATTTAGATACGGATAGATTATCTGCTTTAATTAAAAAGGATATTAAGTATAATGAACTCGGTGTATTAATGTTTATTATTACTAATATATCATTCAGAAATAATGTTTGCATGATAGATAATGGTGACGGCAGACCTCACACCACCAAAACCATTAGTGAATTACTAAAAATAAGTCAACAAGCAACTAAGAAAATTCTAAACAGATTAATGGAATTGGATGTTATTTCCCAACAAGTATTAAAGAACAACAAACAACTTGGAAAAGTATATTGTGTCAACCCTCATCTGCTAAGGAGAGGAAAAAAATTTGACAGCAGTATTGATGTAATGTTTGATGATTTAATAAACACAACTTCATTACTCTAAAAGTGCTAATCTGAAATTTGACTAAGCTTTTTGTAATCCTTACAAAATAAAATTACCTTTAAAACCTTTACAAATAAATAATGATAACTGGAGAATTAAAATCACAAGTAGATAAAATATGGGAGTCCTTTTGGACAGGCGGAATATCTAATCCGCTTACAGTAATTGAACAGTTTACCTACTTGCTTTTTATTAGAAGATTAGATGAAATTCAGCTACTTGAAGAAAAAAAAGCAGCTATGATTAAAAAATCTGTAAGTAATCCAGTGTTTACAAATGACCAGTTAGCCTTACGTTGGAGTTCTTTCAAAAACTTGCATCCACAGGCAATGTATGAATTGTTTACAATACCATCTGTAGGAGGTCTGACAGTGTTTGAACACATGAAACAGGTAGGTTCTTCAAGCGGTGTGTTTTCAAAGTATATGAGTGGAGCTACTTTTATGATCCCAACACCAAGATTACTTGACCAAGTAGTTCAAATGATTGATAAGATAAAAATGGAGGATAGGGACACTAAAGGTGACCTGTATGAATATTTGTTGTCTAAAATTGCTACTGCCGGTACTAATGGTCAATTTAGAACCCCTAGGCATATAATTAAAATGATGGTTGATATGGTTCAACCTACTAAAGAAGATACCATTTGTGATCCTTCAGCAGGTTCAGCAGGTTTTTTAGTAGCTGCCGGTGAGTATTTCCATGAAAATCATCCTGAGTATTTTCATGAAAGGTCATTCAGAGAACATTACAATAGCAATATGTTTACCGGTATTGAATTTGACAATACTATGTTGCGTATTGGAGCCATGAACTTACAACTGCATGGAATTGAAAATCCTAATTTGATTGGCAAAGATGCTTTGAGTGAAAGCAATGCTGATGTAAGAGATAGATTTTCTTTAATACTTGCCAATCCACCTTTTAAAGGCAGTTTAGATTATGATGGTGTAGAATCTTCCATACTGAAAACGGTAAAATCTAAGAAAACTGAATTACTATTCTTAGGGTTGATGTTGCGTATGATGAAAACTGGTGGAAGATGCGCTGTAATTGTACCTGATGGTGTATTATTTGGATCTTCTAATGCTCACAAACAGATTAGACAAGAGATTATTGCCAACCACAAATTGGATGCGGTGATTTCTATGCCAAGCGGCGTGTTCAAACCGTATGCAGGAGTAAGTACGGCAGTATTGTTTTTCACTAAAACAGGTGCAGGTGGTACAGATAAGGTTTGGTTCTATGACATGCAGGCAGATGGATATACATTGGATGACAAGCGCAGTGAAACCAAGGACAATGACATACAAGACATTGTTACAAGATACCACAATCTTGCTTCAGAAGCAGACAGAAAGCGCACAGACAAAAGTTTCTTAGTTCCTTTTGAGGATATTAAAGCTAATGATTGGGATTTGTCTATTAACAGATACAAAGAAGTAATTTATGATGAAGTGACGTTTGAACAACCATCTGTAATTATTCAAGATATCAAAAATCTTCAAGAAGAGAATAAGAAAAAATTACTAATCTTAGAGGAGTTGTTGAAATGATAGTAGAGTTACAAGAAGTTTCTAACGTTATCATGGGTCAATCACCAAAAGGTGAAAGTTATAATGATAAAAAAATTGGATTACCATTATTAAATGGAGCAGCTGACTATAAAGGCAAAGATTTTAAACCTAAATATTATACTTCTGAACCAACAAGAATTGCACGTAAGGGAGATATACTATTAGGTGTTAGGGCAACTATTGGGAATTTTACATTTTCAGATAATGAGTATTGTATAGGTCGGGGTGTTGCAGCAATTCGAGTTGATGAAAACAAGGCAGACAAAGGTTATGTAATCAAATGTGTTGAAAAAGGACTAAATGAAATAATTCATACATTATCCGGTTCAACAATTAAAGGTATTAGAAAAGAAGATTTAACTGAAATGAAGTTAAATCTACCACCTCTACCAAAACAACAGAAAATTGCCAAAATACTGGATGCTGCAGATGCTTTAAGACAAAATGACAAAGCATTGATTGCAAAGTATGATGAGCTT
Organism: Flavobacterium sp. FEMGT703F; assembly: GCA_002786385.1. Lineage (GTDB taxonomy): Bacteria > Bacteroidota > Bacteroidia > Flavobacteriales > Flavobacteriaceae > Flavobacterium > Flavobacterium cheonhonense. The sequence goes on along the minus strand of PGCN01000025.1, from coordinate 96,613 downwards.
ACACAAGCGCTGTTTTTGGATATGTTTGGGGATCCTGTGAGTAATAATTTGAATTTACCTTTTCCAAAAATCAAAGAATTTACTAATGTTTCTCAGGGCATGCAAATTGCAATAAAAGACAGACATAAAGAAAATGGTCCAAACAGATATAAATACTTGACTGTCGCTTATTTAAACGGAAGAAAAGAAGAAGAGTTTATAGAAAATCCAAGAGCAAGCGTAATCTGCAATACAGATGAGATATTAATGATTAGAACAGGTAATACTGGACAAGTAATAACAAATGTTGAAGGGGTTTTCCACAACAATTTTTTTAAGATTAATTGGGACAAAAGTAAATTGAATAAAAATTATCTGGTTCATTTTTTATCTAATCAAGTCATTAGAAGAGAATTATTAAAAAGAGCATCTACTACTACTATTCCTGACCTCAGTCACGGGCAATTTTATGATTTAAATATTATTGTTCCTTCAATTGACTTACAAGAACAATTTGCACAGCGTCTGGCAGTAATAGAAGAACAAAAAGCCATTGCAAAAAAGAGTTTAGAGAAATCAGAGGAGTTGTTTAATAGTCTTTTGCAAAAAGCGTTTAAAGGAGAAATTATGTAGATTACAACTTTTGACACATTTTGAAATTACAACAGAATTTGCTCATCAAAATCTCTCAAAAGGAGATGTAGTAACAGTCCTGCTAAATGATGGAAACACTATTAGAGCAACTTTATCAGACAGTAGAGTATTTGGAGAACAAGATGAAAATGGACAAATCATCAAAAGCCTATTCATTCGGAAGCAATAATAATAAGTATTAGTAAGGAATAGCCTATATTGGTAAAAAATTATAACTTAGTAGTCTTTAGCTGACTATTTATCATTTTAGCATGAATAGAAATAAATTTATTGCTGTCATTATTGTAATAATATTGGTGTCTGTTTTTTTTAAAAAACAGGTTTTAACACGGCTATTTGGTGATTATGATAATGAATACGAAAAGACAAATACAGAGTACTTTTATGATTCAGAAAATTATCCGGATGACACCTATTGTGCAGAAGTAGAATATTACAATCCTAATACCGGTACAAGAAGCACTTACACTTTAAATGTTGAAGTTGAAAACAATGAATTAACTGTGATTCATTGGCCAAATGGAGGTTGGCTAGATGATAGCCATTTTGAACCTCAAGAATTAGATAGCAGTGGAAATTGTTCTTTTACAAGTGATAATGGTTATGAATATGACATTCACATAACAGGTCCAGAGTGTAACTTTACTGATGAAGATCAAATGAATAGAGAAATCTCTGAAGATCAAGCTTTGCTTGTCTGTCCTGAGTGCGGCTTTTCTAAGTATGAGTATGATGATTATTGTTATTCTTGTAAAAGGAAAATGACTTGTCCGGAATGCGGTTCAAGGAAGAATAAATATGAAGAAGTATGTAGTAGTTGCAAAGATAAAGCAGAACATACTTGTAAAAGGTGTGGTCAATATGACAGCTTTATGTGGAGTAGTGATGATTTATGTTCAGACTGTAAACGAGATGATGAGGATCAGAAAAGACAAGAAGAGGAAAATAATAACTAATATTGTTAATGAGCAACTTTAAATTTCTTCAGCAAGAGTGGCTATCACTCTACACTAAACTGAAAACTGCAGAGGATAGGGTTTTTACAGAACCTGTCTCTTGTGCCAGTTACTGCCGTTTAGTGTTAGAAGAGTCTATGTATTTGCTCTATGATTTAGAACACATTCAAAAACCATTTAACACTGAGCTAATTCAGTTAATGGAACATGAAAGTATCAAGTCTATCATTCCATATCAACTCAGAGAGGGGTTGCACATAGTTAGAAAAACAGGTAATAATGCTGCTCATTATGGTAATAGAGTATCTTCTAAAGATGCTCAAATAAGCATCCGGTACATTTATGATTTCAGTAAGTGGTTTTCTCAAAACTACAGCAAGTCTATTCCTGATTTACCAGGCGCTTTTGATGAGTCTTTTATACCTAAACTAGGAGAAAAACAAAGACAGTTAAGAGAGCAACAACAGGAACAGGAGAAAGCATACCAAGAGTTGTTGGCTCAAATTACAAAACTACAACAAGAAAAAGAAGCAATCCTTTCTAAAGCACAAGAAAGCGAAGCAACTTTAGAAGCATACAAGCAACAGACTGTACAGGCAGTTGCAAAACTTAAAAAACAAAAACAGGAGCGACTCAAACCAATTGCAACTGAATTTACAGAAGCACAAACAAGACAGCATCTTATTGATGTTGACTTGAAAGAAGCCGGTTGGCACTCTCTAACTAGTGGTAGGGAGTTAGAATATCCGGTTACAGGAATGCCTATTACAGCAGATAATCCCAAAGGAAATGGATTTGTAGATTATGTATTATGGAATGATAATGGTAAACCTTTAGCATTGATAGAAGCAAAACGTACAACTAAAGATGTTGAAGTAGGGAAAAACCAAGCTTCATTATATGCCACTTGTTTAGAAAAGATGCATGGGCAAAGACCAATTATTTTCTATACCAATGGTTATGAAACCAAGATATGGGAAGATAAATTTTATAGTTCTCCAAGAAGAGTTTATGGATTCTACACAAAAGAGGAGCTACAATGGTTATTACAGAAACATGCTACTATAAAAGATATCCGCAAAGCATCTATTAATACTGCAATTGCTAATAGACCTTATCAGTTTGAAGCAATTAACCGTGTTGCTGAAACTTTTGTTACTGATGGTGCCAATGGATTATGCGGTAACAAAAGAAGAGCTTTGTTAGTAATGGCAACAGGTAGTGGTAAAACCAGGACTGCAGCTGCAATGGTTGATGTGCTATTCAAAAATAACTGGGTAAAAAGAGTATTGTTTTTAGCAGATAGAAATGCATTGGTAAGTCAAGCCAAGAATAATTTTAGTGAATATCTACCAGACTTATCCTCAATTGATTTAACAGCGGAAAAAGAAAATGATACTACACGTTTAGTGTTCAGCACTTATCCAAGTATGATGAATAAAATAGATAACATCAGAAATGTTGATGAGCGTTTTTATGGTGTTGGACATTTTGATTTAATCATAGTTGATGAAGCGCATAGATCTATTTATAACAGATATAAAGCAATCTTTGACTATTTTGATGCTGCTATAGTTGGATTAACAGCCACTCCAAAAGATGGAATTGACCACAATACCTTTGAGCTGTTTGGTTGTAGCAATGAAGATCCAACGTTTTTATATGAATTACATCAAGCTGTACCTCAATATCTAAATCCTTATAAAAACATTGATGTAACTACTAATTTTCTTCGAGAAGGTATTAAGTATAAGGACTTATCAGATAAGGAAAAAGAAAAATATGAGGAAACCTTTGAAGATAAAACTACAGGATTATTCCCTGAGGAGATTAGAGCTAATGCCATGAACAAATGGTTGTTCAACAAAGATACAGTTAATAAAGTCTTAGATGCTTTAATGCAACACGGATTGAAAATTGAAGGTGGAGATAAGATTGGCAGAACTATAATTTTTGCTGTAAATCAAGATCATGCTAAATTTATTGTTGATTGTTTTACAGAAAGATATCCGGACAAACCTTCTGGTTTTATTGCCATGATACACAACAAGGTATCACACGCTCAAAGTTTGATAGATGATTTTTGTGATAAGTACAGCGAGAAAAATCCACAAATAGCAGTATCTGTTGATATGATGGATACTGGTATTGATGCTATTAGAATATTGAATTTGGTATTTTTTAAAGTGGTACGCTCCTATGCTAAATTCTGGCAAATGATAGGCAGAGGAACCAGATTATGTGATGATGTGTTTGGTCCAGGACAACCTAAAGACCATTTCTTGATTTTTGATGTATGTGGCAATTTTGATTTTTTTGAAGTGGAGAAAAAAGGCAAAGAAACACAGCCGGGAAAACCCATTACACAACAAATATTTGAATCTAGGCTACACCTTAGCAGGCTATTAGTAGAAACAGGAGACCAAGAGGATTTAGAGTTATCTAATACATTACGAGATATTTTACATAAAGCAATTGATAATTTAGATAAAACCAGATTTCAAGTTGCTATGAATTTGAAACATGTTGACGAATTTAAAAGCAGGGCTCGATGGAATAACCTTGACAGCAATGATGTTCACATTATTGAGGAACATTTATCTGAGTTACCGGTTCCTGAAAGTATTAATGAAATGGCAAGAAGGTTTGATTTGATGATGTTAAAACTTCAAATTGCAACTTTAATGATGGCAGGAACAAAAAAGAAGTATGAAGAATCATTGATTGATATTGCAGAAGCTTTGAGTTTAAAATATACAATTCCTGCTGTATTGAGAGCTAAACCATTGATTGAGAGCATCAAAAAACAAGATTTCTACAAGGGTATTTCTCAGAAAAAGTTAGATAGTGTTAGAGAAGAACTTAGAGAGTTGGTGCAATACCTTGAAACATCTAACAAAACTGTTATTTACACCAATTTACAGGACTCAGAAGTTATCATGAAAGTAAATGAACCTAATCTAAGTTCTAATTATGGTACTTCATACAGAAGAAGAGTAGAAAGTTTTATCAGAGAGAATAAACATCAATTAACGATTTCAAAATTACTTACTAATGAACCTATAACTTCAAGGGAGTTAAGTCTACTTGAAGAGATATTATTTGATGGGGATGAAAGAGGAACCAAAGAAGACTTTGTAAAAGAGTTTGGCAAAGAGCCTTTAGGTGTATTTATTAGAGGAATCATAGGATTGGATGTTAAAGCGGCGCAAAATGCCTTTTCTGAGTTCCTGCAGGCAGGGAATCTGAGAGCAGACCAGATGACATTCATACAGAATATAATATCCTACCTAACAAAGAATGGCACAATTGAACCAAGCATGCTTTTTGAACCTCCTTTTACTGATATGAATGATCAGGGATTAATGGGGGTGTTTGAGGATAGTGATGCACATAAAGTGATAAGTATAATAGAGCGCATTAATGAGAATGCGATGATAGGGTAACTAAAATGATGGATTATAGAGTTAAGGCAAAAGAACTTCTTGAAGAATTTGAAAAAATAAATTCCGGTAACACAAAGCTCAAACTTGAATTACAGAAAAAATTAGAAAAACTAAGTCAATTTAGTGACAAAAAATACTTTGAAACTATAGCTAATGATGTTAGCAAAGTATTAAAAAATGCTGATTTGATTGTAAAGGCAATTGATTTTATTGAGAACAATGGGGCTTTTTCATTTGATGGAGAATTAATGGGAACTCCAAAAGGGGATTACATATCAGTTTTTTTAAAACACCAGGATTCATTTTCAGATGAGGAATATTGGGAAAAATTAGCTTATGTATATATTATGCAAGACTTTGCGCATGTTCCCTATGAAGTTTATAAGAATATATTTTCATCAAACAGAAGTAATAGAGAGAAGCTAATGAATGATGAAGACATTAAGTTTTTAGACAATTTACCTGAAACTATTACAATCTACAGAGGAGGTGCAGTAAATGAAAAAAGGACAGGCTTTGGAATTAGCTGGACTCTTAGTAAAGACATCGCACAACAATTTGTTGACAGAAAAAAAGTGCTGTCAAATGATCAAATGGAAGTACTTGAACTTACTATAAAGAAATCAAAAGTTGTTGCTTATTTTAGTGAACGTAATGAAGAAGAAATTATTTATTTGGGGGAATAATTTTTTGATAAATATTCTCATTCATCATATCTACTACATCATTATCAAACATTTCAAGGTAAATGCCGGTTACTGAATTTCCATATTCATGTCCAAGTGCCTCAGCAATCAAATCTTTACTATATCCAAGCTGTTTGGCTATATTGGCATAAGTGTATCTAAAAACATATGTTGTCAATGTATCTTCAATATTTAGCAACCCTCCTATCTTTTTAAGTTTTTTATTTAGCCTTTTTCTAAAATCTGTGTAAATATTTAGCTCAGATACCGTCTTTTTATCATTGTGCACTTCCATAAACTCCATCAAGTATTCCGTGCTTCCTGAAAATTGTTCAATTAGCTCTGCTGTATGAGGTAGAATTTTTATACTATACATCTTTCCGGTTTTAGCTCTTTTATAAATGATTCTATCACCATGAACATTGGATTTCTTCAAAGTTATAAGATCAGTTAAATTAATACCTCTAAGCATAAATATTAATTTACCTATACACCAAGCCTTATAAAGTATATCATTAGAAGATAAATTTAAAGCAAAATAATTCTTCATTAATTCTAATGTAATTGTTCTAGGTGTTGTTTTCTCTTTCTTTATTTTGAATTTTCTAAATGGATACCATTCATGAGTTGCAAAGTTGTATAGAATAGCTCTGTTACATACGGCTCTAAATGTTCTCATGTATACTGCCACACCATTGACAGAAACACCCCTCTTTAAAAGAGTGGTTTCCATAGTAATCAAATCTTTATAAGTTATATTTGAGAACTTACAATTAAAGTCTACTATTTTTGAAAGTACTGATAAGGTAATAGAATATGACCTAGCACTCCCCGTTCTGTTACTATCTAAAAGTTGTTGAATAACATCTTTCCAAAAACTCTCTACAGTAACAATTTCTGAAGGTTTCTGTAAGACAAACTTTTTAAGAGCATCAATATCAAACGCTGTATTAATGTTCTGTTTCATGAACTCTCGCACTCTTTTTGAGCACATTTCTTTTTGTTCTTCAATTTCAAAGTTTGCCTCAGTATCTCCAATGATTAATAACTTTTTACCGTCAAACTTACTTTTAACTACTGAGTAACTGGTTTTTAAGTCAAAATACTTCTTTAAATGCCTTACTCTAATCACAATAGGATAAGTACCATCATTCTTTTCTCTGCGCTGATCAAGCACAATTTTAATAGTTGCCATAATATAGGTATTAAGGCTGTGGAGTGGCTAAAATTTGTGCACACCATTTGCACTCTTTTTGTATTTTACAGTACTTCTGGTGATAATCTTAAAGATTTGAAAAAAGACATCTTGTAGAATATGAATTCACAATTTCTTGTATAAGAAAAATAAGAGTCTCAGTAATTGCAGTGGTTACAAGTAAAAGCCAAAAATAGTTGCAACGAAAAAAAAATAGTAGTAATATTGCAACCTCTTAGCCGGTCCTATAGCTCAGTTGGTTAGAGCACCTGACTCATAATCAGGTGGTCCTTGGTTCGAGCCCAAGTGGGACCACATAATTTAAAGACCTCAACAGAGGTCTTTTTTATTAGAAAAAACCAAAAGTGAAAAAAAATCGTATCTTGGTAAAGAAGCTCATTTGCAATGATCTTGGGTTTTATAAGAACAAAACGATAGATTTACACTTTAAATTTGCATTAACTTAATGGATTAAATAATTAATTTATTTTGGCGATTAGATTTTTTTTTTACTTTTACGCACTATGAAAATTCTCCCCAATAGAATTGTAATTATTTTGACTGCGGTTTTTTTACCGGCCATTAGTGTTTTCGCTGCCCCTGGTCCGCCGCCTCCGTCTACTCCTCCGCCCCCGCCAGGCTTGCCTTTGGATGGTGGATTGGTTCTATTGTTATTAGGGTCACTAGTCTTAGGATTTTACAAAATTCACCAATACAATATAAAAAAAGCATCCCGTTAAAAAGGATGCTTTTTTGTTTTTTGTCCCAAAATAGGATTTAACTACTGTCTTAAAGCGTGTAATCTTGCCACGTATTTTCCCACAACATCAAATTCTAAATTAATTTTTGAGCCAACTTTGAAAGTTTTAAAGTTAGTGTGCTCAAAAGTGTAGGGAATAATCGCCACAGTAAAACCATTAGGTTGTGAATTAACTACTGTTAAACTTACTCCATTGACCGTAATTGAGCCTTTCTCAATCGTAATGTTGTTGAGCTTACTATCGTATTCAAAAGAAAAATACCAACTTCCGTTGGCTTCCGCTACTGATTTACAAACACCTGTTTGATCAACATGTCCTTGAACTATGTGGCCATCTAACCTGTCGCCTAACTTCATTGCGCGTTCGAGGTTTACCAAATCCCCAACCTGCCACTCGCCCAAAGTAGTCTTATCAATAGTTTCTTTAATAGCTGTTACTGTATAGTTATTATTATCAATGGCTACAACTGTCAAACAAACCCCGTTATGGGCAACACTTTGATCTATTTTAAGCTCTTTTGTGATGTCAGAAGATATCGTTAAATGAAGATTGCCTCCGTCTTTTTGAATTTCTTTTACAATTCCGAGGGTTTCAATTATTCCTGTAAACATTGTGGTTTTATTTTACTAAATTTGCACTTCAAAATTAGCAATAAATAACCAGTACTTCTTATGAAAAAAGCAGAAAATATCATTGTTGGGATTTCAATCGGAGATTTAAACGGTATTGGAAGCGAAGTGATTTTGAAAACTTTTGAAGATGCCAGAATGCTGGAACTTTGCACCCCGGTTATTTTTGCCAATGTTAAAATTCTCTCCTTCATTAAAAAAACACTGGAACTAACCGCACCTCTTCATGGTATAGATAAAATGGACCAATTGGTTGCAGGTAAAATTAATGTTCTAAACGTTTGGCGTGAAGGGATCGATTTGAACTTCGGAATAAATGACGACAATGTTGGCAAATATGCCATTAAATCGTTTACTGCAGCTACCAAAGCATTAAAAGAAAATCAAATTGATGTTTTGGTTACAGCCCCAATCAATAAATACAATATCCAATCGGAAGACTTTAAATTTCCGGGACATACCGATTACCTCAACCAAGAACTGGAAGGCAATGCTTTGATGTTAATGGTTCAGGACAATTTAAGAGTTGGTTTGTTAACCGACCATGTTCCCGTAAATGAAGTAGCCAAGCACTTAACTGAAAAATTAATTGTCCAAAAAATTGAAACCATTAAAAAATCATTAGTGCAAGATTTTGGCATTAATAAGCCTAAAATAGCGGTTTTGGCACTTAATCCTCATGCAGGAGACAATGGGGTAATAGGAAAAGAAGACGATGAGATTTTAAGACCAACTTTAAAGAAATTGTTTGAGAAAGGCACTTTGGTTTTTGGTCCGTTTGCTGCCGATGGTTTTTTTGGCAGCGGTCAATACGAAAAATATGATGCAGTAGTGGCTACTTATCACGACCAAGGATTAATTCCGTTCAAAACCCTGTCTTTTGGCAACGGTGTTAATTACACTGCCGGTTTAAACAAAGTAAGAACCTCTCCAGATCACGGAACGGCTTATGAAATTGCCGGAAAAGGTTTGGCCGACTACAATTCCTTCAAGGAAGCAGTTTACACCGCCATCGACATCTTTAATTCAAGAGCAGATTACGCCGAAATCAGTCGGAATCCCTTGAAAACAAAAGAAAAACAGTTATAAACAAAAAAATGTTGATAAGGTTATTGGAATTCCAATAATTTTATATCTTTGCACTCCCTAAATGTTGGGTCAAATTGTTGTTTAGATGAAAAGTACGAATGAATTTTTAATTCCTTTCATAGGATTAAAGTTGGGAAAGCATCAGTTTGAGTTTAAAATAGAGAAAAAGTTCTTTGACGAATATCAATTTGATGAATTTGAAAGCTGTAATATAGCAGCAACAGTAGTGCTTGAAAAAAAGACTACTATGTTGGAAATCAGCTTTAAACACCAAGGAACCGTTAATGTCCCTTGTGACTTAACCGGAGAACCGTTTGATTTACCTATCAAAGGAAAAATTAAATTGGTAGTTCAGTTTGGTGACGAATTCAACAACGATAATGATGAACTTTTGATACTTCCACACGGAGAACATCAAATTGATTTGTCGCAGTATATTTATGAAATGATAGTGTTGTCTGTGCCTCACAAAAGGATACATCCCGGCGTAAAAGACGGAACCTTGCAAACAGAAGCACTTCAAAAATTGAATGAATTACAAGTTAAAGAGATTAAAGAAGAAAAAAAAGAAGATGATATCGACCCGCGTTGGGACAAATTAAAACAACTATTAACGGATAAATAATATAGTACAATGGCACATCCTAAGAGAAAAACCTCGAAAACAAGAAGAGATAAAAGAAGAACTCACTATAAAGCAACTGTAGCTCAAATCGCTACTTGCCCGGTAACAGGTGAAGCACATTTATACCACAGAGCTTACTGGCATGAAGGTAAAATGTATTACAGAGGACAAGTAGTTATTGATAAATCAGTAGCTGTTGCTTAATTAAGGTTTTTTTACAAAACAAACTCTCACTATGTGGGAGTTTTTTGTTTTATTTAATTTTAGCAAATATCCCCGTAGAATTACCATAAGGTATAATTTTTTTTTGTAATTTCCACAACTTTTCGATTAGACAAAAATCGATTGGAAAAATACCCTTTTTATGACCAAAATTACAGCCGCAATTACCGCAGTTGGAGCATATGTTCCGGAATTTGTACTCTCTAATCAAGTACTGGAAACCATGGTAGATACCAATGACGAGTGGATTACCTCTCGTACCGGTATCAAAGAAAGAAGACTTTTAAAGGAAAAAGGAAAAGGCACTTCTTACTTGGCCATCAAAGCCGCTGAAGATTTAATTGCTAAAGCCAATATAAATCCCGAAGAAATAGACTTAATCATCATGGCCACGGCTACTCCGGATATGCCGGTTGCCTCAACCGGTGTTTACGTTGCCAGTCAAATTGGTGCCGTTAATGCATTTGCATTCGACTTACAAGCGGCTTGTTCCAGCTTTTTATACGGAATGTCTACTGCAGCAGCCTACATCCAATCCGGTCGCTATAAAAAAGTTTTACTCATCGGTGCCGATAAAATGTCATCCATAATAGATTACACAGACAGAGCTACTTGCATCATTTTTGGTGATGGTGGCGGCGCTGTTTTGTTTGAACCGAATTACGAAGGCTTGGGCTTACAAGATGAGTTTTTAAGAAGCGACGGTATCGGAAGAGAATACTTGAAAATTGATGCCGGTGGTTCAATCCTTCCGCCATCTGCCGAAACGGTAGCTAACGGACAACATTTTGTGTTCCAAGACGGAAAAACAGTTTTCAAATATGCGGTTTCCGGCATGGCTGATGTAAGCGAAAAAATAATGGAGCGCAACAATTTAACCAAAGAGAATGTAGATTGGTTATTGGCGCACCAAGCCAACAAAAGAATCATCGATGCAACCGCCAGCAGAATGGGACTTGACGAAGAAAAAGTATTGGTCAACATTCACCGCTACGGAAACACCACTTCAGCCACTTTACCTTTGCTGATGAGTGATTTTGAAAAACAATTTAAAAAAGGAGACAACTTAATTTTCGCTGCTTTCGGTGGTGGGTTCACTTGGGGATCTATTTACTTAAAATGGGCGTATTAACACCCGAGGCGCAGCCGAACTGTTTGGAGCGCAGCGGAAAAAAACAATAAAACTAATTCTAAAACGAACAAATTATGGATTTAAAAGAAATTCAAAACCTGATCAAATTCGTGTCCAACACTGGAGTGGCTGAAGTAAAATTGGAAACAGGTGATGTAAAAATTACTATCAGAACTACTTTAGAAGGAAATACACCGGAAATCACTTACGTACAACAAGCAGCTCCGGTTCAACAAGCTATGGCGGCTCCTGTAGCGGCAGCTCCGATTGCAGCAGCGCCTGCGGCTCCTGCAGCACCTGCTGAAGACAATTCAAAATTTGTTACTATCAAATCACCAATGATCGGAACTTTCTACCGCAAGCCATCTCCAGATAAAGCGCCTTTTGTGGAAGTAGGAAGTACTATCGGTAAAGGTGACGTTTTGTGTGTAGTTGAAGCCATGAAATTATTCAACGAAATTGAAGCAGAAGTTTCAGGAAAAATCGTTAAGATTTTAGTAGACGATATGTCGCCGGTAGAATTCGACCAACCTTTATTCTTAGTAGACCCATCTTAATTTAGACCTCTTAGATTATTAGATTTTTTAAAAATTTCTAAGCAATCTAAGTAGTCTAAAAATCTAAGAAGTCTAACAATCTAATCGAAAAAAGATGTTTAAAAAAATATTAATTGCCAACAGAGGCGAAATTGCGCTTCGCGTAATCAGAACTTGTCGTGAGATGGGGATTAAAACCGTTGCGGTTTACTCTACTGCCGATGCGGAAAGTTTACACGTGAAGTTTGCGGACGAAGCAGTTTGTATTGGTCCGCCACCGAGTAATTTATCTTACTTAAAAATGTCTAACATCATCGCTGCTGCAGAAATTACTAATGCTGATGCGATTCATCCGGGTTACGGCTTCCTTTCGGAAAACGCTAAATTTTCTAAGATTTGTCAAGAACACGGTATCAAATTTATCGGAGCTTCTCCTGAAATGATTGATAAAATGGGAGACAAAGCTACGGCAAAAGCAACCATGAAAGCTGCCGGAGTACCTTGTGTTCCGGGATCTGACGGAATTTTGGAAGATTTTGAAGAAGCCAAAAAAGTAGCCAAAGAAATTGGTTATCCTGTGATGATGAAAGCTACCGCCGGTGGTGGTGGTAAAGGAATGCGTGCCATTTGGAAAGAAGAAGAACTCCTGAAAGCTTGGGAAAGTGCCCGTCAAGAAGCTGCAGCAGCCTTCGGAAACGATGGCATGTACATGGAGAAATTAATCGAAGAACCACGTCATATTGAGATTCAAGTGGTTGGTGATTCTTACGGCAAAGCTTGTCACTTATCGGAAAGAGATTGCTCTGTACAACGTCGTCACCAAAAATTAACGGAAGAAACACCTTCTCCGTTCATGACCGACGAATTAAGAACTAAAATGGGTGAAGCAGCGGTTAAAGCTGCCGAATACATTAAATATGAAGGTGCCGGAACGGTAGAGTTTTTGGTTGACAAACACCGCAATTTCTACTTTATGGAAATGAACACCCGTATCCAAGTAGAGCACCCGATTACCGAGCAAGTAATTGACTACGATTTGATTCGTGAGCAGATATTAGTAGCTGCCGGTGTGCCAATTTCAGGTAAAAACTATTTACCGCAATTGCACTCTATTGAATGCCGTATCAACGCGGAAGATCCTTATAACGATTTCCGTCCGTCACCGGGTAAAATTACCGTTTTACATGCACCGGGTGGACACGGCGTACGTTTAGATACGCACGTTTACGCAGGGTACACTATTCCGCCAAACTATGACTCGATGATTGCCAAGTTAATTACGACTGCGCAAACCAGAGAAGAAGCCATCAACAAAATGAAACGCGCTTTGGATGAGTTTTATATCGAAGGTATCAAAACCACGATTCCGTTCCACCGTCAGTTGATGGAAGAACCGGATTATGTAGCCGGAAATTACACTACGAAGTTTATGGAGAGTTTTAAAATGAACGATCCGGAATAAATAGAAAAACCCAACGTAATGTTGGGTTTTTTATTTTGTTATTCCCATGATGGTATTAAATATACTGCATAAAAGAAGTAAGTCATAGAAAGTAAAATTATGTCTACAAACACTTTAATGGCAGCATTGAATTATTTTTACTACATTTATTCTGATGCATACTATATTTCGGTAACAATGCATTAAGTCCTGTTTTAATAATTAATAGGCATTAAAATTCTATGAAAAATTTAATTTACTTCCTTTTTACTTGTTATTGTTATTCGCAATCAGGTTCTTTTGATACAACCTTTGACGGTGATGGGAAAGCATTTTATTGTTTTCCACTCGGCCAGAGTTATAGTCCTCTTGATGCTTCATTTCAATCTACTGGAAAGATTATTGTTTATAGTAACAATTATGATGTGGTTGGAGCCAGTGTATTAAGATGGAACACCAATGGTACTATAGACACCACTTTTGGAGTTAATGGATTTGTTAATTTTACACAAACAGTTCCTTTTATTAATGGAGGGCATTTTCCTTACAGAATGACGGTACAACCAGATGATAAAATAATTATCATGGGTTTACAACAAAACAATACATATCCAAACGCATATTGGATAGCAAGATTGTTACCTAATGGCGCTTTAGACACCAGTTTTAATGGAACCGGTTATAGAGACTTGAGTTTTGATACTATTCAAGACCGAGGGACATGTATTTCCTTACAAGCCGATGGTAAAATATTGTTAGGCGGCACATCAGGTGACACTGGTGAGTTTTTTACCTTGGCACGACTCAATAGTAATGGCACTCTTGATATAAGTTTTGGTAACAATGGTAAAGCTCAAATATCTTTTAGTGGTAACGAAAGCTTTGTACAATCTATGGAGGTTCAAAATGACGGTAAAATTATTTTAGGAGGTTATACCGTTTCAACTACTAAAGATTTTGCTCTAGCAAGGTTAAATAATAACGGAACACTTGATACAAGCTTTGGAACTAATGGCAAAGTGATAACAACACTAAATAGCAGTTATTCTGATTTAATAACTGATTTAATAATAGAACCAGATGGTAAAATCATTGCGGGAGGTTTTACCTCTAGTGAAAATAACCCTTTGATGTGCATGGTTCGTTATTTATCTAACGGAACTATTGATACTTCTTTTGGGACTAACGGAATTGTTATTAATAATGATGATAACAGTCGAAGCTGCACTTTAGTAAGGCAAATTGATGGAAAGATTATAATGGGTGGCTGTTATGACGGATTGTTTTTTTTGACTATCAGATACAATAATGATGGAACTAAAGATTCTAGTTTTGGAACTAATGGTGTAGTAAACCTTTTTCCAGATACTTATGGATATGCGACAAAAGCATTAATACAGTCCGACAACAAAATTGTGGTTTGCGGGAGTACAAATAGTCCGGATTTTAGCCAAGTTTGTTTTACAATTATACGCTTAAATCCGGGAACATTAGAAGTCAATGATTTTGATAGGGCAAATATGCAGGTTTATCCTAACCCTACAATAGGTATTGTTTCCTTTGACAATAGTGAAAAGCAGTATGAAAAAGTTAGTGTTTACAATTGTTTAGGACAGTTGATTTTACAACCTTTTTATTGTTATCCTGGTACAACGACAATAGATTTGAGTGGTTTTGCAAGAGGAGTTTTTCTAATTAAATTTGAAGGAAATGGAAGAGATGACTTCGCAAAAGTTATTAAAGAGTAATCGCAATTTATATAGCCGGAAACTTCTCTACGAAGTTTATGGAAAGTTTAAAAAATGAACGTTTCGGAATAAATAGAAAAACCCAACGTAATGTTGGGTTTTTTATTTTGTTGCCTTTCCAAAAGTTAAAATGGCTTCCACGTTAGCCCCGATTGGAGTGGAAATCCTTTTGTGTTATCCTGTAGCGAAGCGAAAGGAAACACAAAAGATTGTAACGCAAAGCGGGAACACCGATGGCAAAAATGCCCGAACCTTTGCTTCGCCAATTCGCTAAAGCTCGGGTCGCTTCTAATTAAAAAAACAAAACCCAACTTTTACAAGTTGGGTTTTTATGTTTATAATGTTTCGTTTAACCATTTGTAAAACTCGCGTTGCCATACTAAGGCGTTTTGTGGTTTTAACACCCAGTGGTTTTCTTCGGGGAAGAGCATGAAACGGCTTTTAATGCCTCGCAATTGTGCGGCTTGGAAAGCTTCTTGTCCTTGTCCAATAGGCACACGGTAGTCTTTTCCGCCTTGGATGATTAAAATCGGCGTATTCCATTTGTCAACCATTTTAATTGGGTTGAACTTAGTGTACGTTTTTTGGGCAACGGCATTGTCTTTTTCCCAATACGCGCCACCGTGGTCCCAATTATTGAAGAAAACTTCTTCGGTAGTGCCATACATGCTTTCTAAATTGAAAACCCCGCAATGCGAAATAAAGGTTTTAAAACGATTGTTGTGGATGCCGGCGAGATAGAATACCGAATAACCACCATAACTCGCTCCAACGGCACCTAAACGCGCTTTATCGACATAGCTTTCTTTGGCCACATCATCGATTGCTGATAAATAGTCGTCCATTACTTGGCCTCCCCAATCTTTAGAGATTTGTTCGTTCCAAGCTTGGCCGTGTCCGTACATACCACGACGGTTTGGTGCTACTACGACATAACCTTGGGAAGCCATTAGCGAAAAGTTCCAACGGAAAGAATAGCTTTGGGTTAAAGGTGATTGCGGTCCGCCCTGACAGTACAATAATGTTGGGTATTTTTTTGTGGCATCGAAATTCGGTGGCAAGATTACCCAAACCAACATTTTTTTACCGTCGGTAGTAGTTACATAACGTCTTTCGTATTTGGGCAAAGCCAATTTGGCGTAGGTTTCGTCATTGGTTTTGGTTAATTGTGTCCAAGTTTTTTTCTTACAGTTATACGAATAAATCTCAGCCGCATGGTTCATATCAGTACGCGTTACAATGATGTTATCGCCTGAAAAACCAACCAAATCATTCACATCAAAATCACCTGAAGTGATTTGTTTTACGGTTACGGCTATTTTGGTCAAGCCCGGGAAGTTGACTTCAAACAAATGTTTGGCGCCATCAACGGCAGCAGTGAAATAGACTTTTTTACCATCGGCATTCCAAAGGAAATTATCAACACTGCCGTCCCAATTGGCGGTTAGGTTCATATCGATGCCTTTGAAACGAACAATCAAATCGTTTTTATCGGCTTCATAACCATCGCGTTTCATTTGCAACCAAGTTAGGTTTCCGGTGGGAGAAAAAATTGGATTTGTGTCGTAACCCGGATTGTTTTCGGTTAGGTTTTTGGTGGTTTTGGTCTCGAGATTGTACTCGTATAAATCGGTATTGGTTGAAATGGCGTAAGCAGTACCGGCTTTCTTTTTACACACGTAAATGATGCTTTTGCTGTCGGGTGACCAAATGTAATCCTCATCACCGCCAAACGGCTTTTGCGGACTGTCGTAAGGTTCGTTCGGCATGATGTCGATGGTCTGAGCCTTATCTTTGTTTTCGGCATAGAAAACGTGGTTATGAGAACCATTGTTCCAAGTATCCCAATGACGGTAATCTAAACCATTGTAGACTTGCGCATCGGCTTTGCCTAAATCCGAATAAATGTCTTTACCCAACACATTTTCGGTTTTTACTTCTTGGTTAGACAAAATATACAAACCGTTTGGTGATACATTTTTATCAGCCAGTAAATCTTTGGTTTCCTTTACTTCGACAGGATTACCGCCGTTAACCGGAATGGTATAAAATTTCGAATTGGATTTGTTGTCTGCCACCGAAGGCGTCGCTACTTTGTAAACGATAGATTTGCCGTCTTTGGAAATGCCCATAGCCGTTACTCGGCCGAGTTTCCAGAGTGTTTCGGGAGTAAGTACTTCTTGTGCTGATGCAGTAATGCCCATAGTGCAGAGGATTATTGAAACAATTTTTTTCATGGTTGTTATGCTAGAAATTGAAGCCTTAAAAGTAGCTAAATAATCGCTACAAAAAAAGCCACCCTAACGGATGGCTTTTATTTGGAATTAATAGTTTGATACCTAGTTGATCAAAATATCGTCGATTTGCATAGTCGTTGTCACTCCGGTTCCGTTTCCGGTGTATTCAAACACGAAGAAACCATTTCCGGTTAATGTGCCCGGTATCGCATAGTTACCACTGTTGGTAAAGTTGGTAGGATATCCGTTAGACAAACCTGCAGAGATGGTGAAACTTGACGTGATGTCGGTATAAGTTGCATTGGTAGCGTTTGTCCCCGGAACATAATCTGTGGTATAATACACTTTTAAACAATTTCCGTTGGCAAATCCTGCTTTAGATTTGAATGAGAAGTTGCTGGCCGCTGCAAAATCAACCGGCACAAAGAACAAGGTTCTATTCGCTTCAGCAGTTCCGCCAAAAGAGGTCATTTGGATGTAACGATTTCCTCCGAAAGTTTTGATTTGCCAGTATCTGCTTCCTACTACAGCATCATTGATGTAAGCAGGGAAAACTTGTTGGTTAGTAGCAGTGTAAGCTGTGAACGGTTCGTTTAACGATCCTGAATAAGCGATTGCTGTTCCACCGATTGGCGGGAAGAAGTCGATTGTCAAACGATCGTTGGTTAAGTTAATGTCGCTTTCTGTTCTCACCATAAATTGGTAATCTGAATTGTATTTGGTTAAAACACCTCGGATTTTACCACTTTTAGAAGGTACCGCTTTAGAAGCAAAATTAGCATAAGAACTTACTCTTACTATAATAGTATTACCAAACTCGTTAGTGATTAAGTGGTTGGTAGCACCTCCTAAATCGTTCAATGTTGCATCGTAATAAGTTTTACCTAAAGAAGCATCCGTAAACTGAACATTATCAAACTCGATTAATTTATTCAAATAAGAATCGTTTAAAGCTTGAGAAATGGTAATATTGTTAATGATTTGACTTTCCTCTACTTTATCGCAAGAACGAGTAATGATACTTTGGTATTCTACCGGAGAAATTCTACCCACTTCATCATCGCTGGTGTCATCCGGTGTTCCACCATTGTAAAGATTTCCGATAATTGGTGAACCGAATTCTCTAACAATATATCTGTTTTTCATGTTGACATAAACCTTTCTTCCCGGTTCATATTTAGTGTACAAGTTGTAATCGTCAACCGGAATACTAAATCCTTGTTGTCCGTCAACAGAGACCAAAGAGATTGATTTGTAAAAGTTTCCTCCAGCGTCACTTGAAGTAACGTAAGCTTCAATAATATCTTCGCCTTCATATTTAACATATGAAGCGGTAGCCAAAGCTGCGATTTGTTGAACGGTTTTGGTAGGCGTTAAAGTAGTACACTCTCCGCTCAAATCCGGCTCTCTGAACTCGTCATTTACACAACTCACAAAAGTTGCTGCTGTAAATGCTAATGCTAAAAATTTTAAGTTTTTCATAGTCTTTTTTAGTTATTAGAGTAAACTTTTACTTTATCTACTTGGAATAATCCATCTAAAGTTGATCCGTTTCCGGTAACTTTAAAAGCAATGTGAACTGTTCCGGAGTATGCAGACAAGTCAATTTCACCAGATGGAATATAAGTATAATTGTTAGTAGTATTGTCGGCTACAACAGCATCTAACTGTGTCCATGTGGCCGCTAAAACATTCGTTCCGTCATAGTTTGTAGAAATAAACACCTCTAATTTATTATCGGGATTATCTACAAAGTTAGAAGCTGAGGAGAATGAAAATACAGCATTAGCTCCTTCTTCTATTGTAATTGCCGGAGTAATAGCCCAACCAATGTTAGAGGCTTGACCGCTTCCAAATGAACTGAATTGGATATACCCGTCGTTATTAAAGTCTCTTTCAATCCAAAGTTTGGTTCCTGTTTCGGCAAAATTGGTCCAACCTTCAAAATCAAAAGTAGCATTGTAGTTAATTTCAGCTTCCGGAAAATCTTCGGAAAAAATCAATGGCTTGAACGGAGGAATTTCAGTATCATCCGAACAACTAACAGCAAGACTGAGCGTTGCTATGGCCAAAAACGATTTAAATATATTTTTCATAGTGCTATACTATTAGAAATTGATGTATAAATTTAAGAAATAAGTTCTTCCGTAACCATAGAAATATTTAGGTCCGAATGATGGGGTTCCGTTAGCATTGTCTGCTTGGTAATCCGGGAAAGTTGCCTTTCTGGACTGCTCGAAACCTCCGGTTTTGTATTCATAATCCAAAACGTTATTGATAGATGCAAAAAATCCGAAAGTGTTGCTTCCAACTCTCCAAGATTTTCCACCTACTAAATTCAACAAGGTAGTTGGATCAAATTTTTCTTGTCTTAAAGCAGCTCTAACTGCTTCTTCCGTAGCGCCTTCAAAACCTAAACCGTTTGAATCAGTAACAAAGTTATCAGTTCTCAAGATGTTAGAAATGCTGATGTAACTGTCTGCCAAATAGTTGATGTTAGCACCAATCCACCAGAACTTAGGGTCTCTGTATTCTAAACCAAAGGAATAAGCTTGCTGCGGCATTCCCGGCAAACGATAGCCTTTAATATAAGTTTTTCCGAAATCAAATACCGGGTTCGGGTTAGTTGATGTAGCCAAAGCATCATCGTTAACTTTTAAGTTCGGGTTGTTGTCGTAAGTGTACTCACCGTAAGAAGCAGAACCTGTAGCTTTAATGGTTGACGTGATTTGGTATTCAAATCCAAACTCTGCTCCAATGTGCTTTTTGTTGATTCCGGTAACAATTTCGCTGATGAAAGAATCCGTATCTGTTGATCCGTCTTCACCGGCATCAAAAATTCCTTCTCCATAGAAGAATGAAATTTGAGTAGCATTCGAAATTTTGTTGTAGAAACCAGTTAATCTCGCTTTGAATTTCGGCGCTTTGATGATGTAGCTGATATCAGTACCCATAATAGACTCGCTAGTCAAATCAGGGGTAATGTTGTTGTTCAAACGAGCATTAGAAAATGTATTTCTCAAGTTTGGCGCTTTCGTCATGTAAACACCATTAATGTCTAAGAATTGTTTTCCGGTAATTTTATAAGTCAAACCTCCTTTGAAACCGAAGTTTTCAAAAATAGCTTTAGAACTTTTTCCGAATGAATTGTTAGCATAAATACCATTTCTGTAGTTTCCTTCTCTTTGGTATTCAGATCTTGAAAAAGTTTGTCCCAAATAAAAGTCAACTTTTTTGTAATTGAATTTGAATTGGGTAAAACCGTCAAAAGTAATAGCATTTAAATCATAGTTGTATCCGTAAGCATCACCCTCGTATACTTGTCTGTCCGGATTGTTTAAGTCAGTTTGATACGCATCACCAGAGAAGAAAGGATCAATATCAGAGAAGTAAGTTCCACCTAAAAGATCGATAAGCTTTTGGAAATTTTTAGATTTTAACTTCTTAAAGTTTACTCCGGCATTCATAATGATGTTATCGGCAATAGAAGAATTTAAGTAAGAGTTAGCACTCCATTGTTTGTCTTCTACACGGTCTTCGTATAAAACGTAAGCACTTTTTTGCCCTCCGTTAACAATTTTGTTGGTATAATAAATATTTTCCCAATCAATTTGACCATCATTTACAAAGTTGGTTTGTGCTTGTGTTGCAGCTGGATTGGTATAACCGGTGATGGTTACGTTGTCCGATGCGAATGTTGGCACATAATAACTTTGGTCATTTAAGTAGTAACTTGGAAGGTTCTTGTAGTATGTTGGATCAGGATTGTTAGCCAATTGAAAATCCAAACGGCTGTTTCCAACAAATCCAACTTGGTAAGCTACGTTAGTATTTAAGTTGGTTTTAGAATTTATTTTCCAAAAGTGACTCAACATATTGATAGGCTCTTCAATTTCTTTGTATCTTGAGTTTCTTTTTTCGCCTTCTTGCCAACCCCAATAAGAGTTGTATTCAATTCCTTTTAAACGAGTAACCTCATCTGTATTAGGAGAACTTTTTCCTCTTTTGTTCTGTGCAAAAATGGAAGTAAAATTAATCGAGTGATTCTCGTTAATTTTCTTTTCAATACTGGCAAATAAAGAGTTAGCAGCGTAGTTTGTTCCTTCAAAATAACCTTCATTAGCCCATCTTCTGGAAGCAGAAACTACAAAAGCCCATCCGTCTTTATTCATACCGGAAGCGTGTGTTCCCATTGTTCTCCAGCTGTAGTTGGTGTTGGTTCCTGAGAAGGAAACCCTTGAGCCTTTTCTATAAATAGACGCTCTGGTGTTGATTTCTTGTGTTCCTAAAATACCCCCGAAAGTGTAATCTGAAGGTGCTGAACCCATAGTAAATTCTTGGTTTCTGGTCGCGTCGTTTAATCCGCCCCAGTTGCTCCATTGTGGTCTTCCGTCGTAAATTTTATTCATCGAAATACCGTTAATCATGGTAGTACTGTATTCGTTATCCAAACCTCTGATTCTGAAACGAGCCTGACCCCAGTTAAAGGCTGCCGCTTGTTGGTAAACATCTCTGGAAGCTTGTAACAAGCCCGAAGTACTCTCAGAACCGCTGTTGTCATCACCCAAATCGTTTTCGGTTATAGTAACCAAACTCAACTGTTGTTCCGACGTAACGTCTTCTTCAAAAACAATAACGCCTAAGTCTAACACTTTTCCCGCTTCAACTTCAACCGACAACAATTGGTCTTTGTATCCCGCGCTTTTAATTTGCAGTAATTGACTACCGCTTGGTACTTCTTTAAAAACAAAAACACCTGTAGCATCTGTCAAAGCAGTGAAACTGGTGTTTTCAATAGAAGCAACAACATTTTGTAAAGGTTTTTGTGTTTTTGAATCTACCACTTTACCTGTGATTCCGGCAGTAGTTTGTGCAAAAACAAAAAACACTTGCATCACAAATAAAGTACTAATAACAAGTTTTTTCATAAATAAAATAAAATTAATTTTAATCCCTGCCAAGTCTTAATAAAAACTTAACAGCCGACAAATGTACATCTTTTAATAATATTATCTACTTTTGGCCCAAAGTTTGTAAAAACTTGATATTAAATTAATATACATTTTATGAGAATTAAAAATTTAATAGCGCTTTTCTTTGTTTTTTTCGCAATAACAGGCGCTAATGCACAGGCAAAAAAGTATAATATTCATACCGTTGCCTTTTACAATTTTGAAAACTTATTCGATACCATCAACGGAGCAAATAATGATGAAGAGTGGCTTCCGAATGGCGCCCAAAATTGGACCGGAAAAAAATACAAACAAAAGCTCAAAAACTTAGCCCGAGTACTTTCTGAAATCGGCACCAACGACCAACAAAAAGAATCTCCTGTAATCATAGGCGGTTGTGAAATTGAAAACAGAGGTGTTTTAGAAGATTTAGTAAAAGAGCCTCTTTTAGTCAATAAAGATTATGGCATTGTTCACTTCGACTCTCCGGATAAAAGAGGGATTGATGTAGCGCTATTGTACCAAAAAAAGCATTTTAAGCCTACCAGTTTCAAAAATATTCCGTTGTTAATTTACAGAAGTCAAGAAGGAAAAGCCGATAAAAAAGACAATGAAGAAGTTACCGATGACAAAGCCGAAGCCGGAAAAGACGACAGAGTATACACTCGGGATCAACTTTTAGTAACCGGATTTTTAGATGGTGAAGAAGTAAATATCATCGTAAACCACTGGCCTTCTCGTTCCGGTGGAGAAAAGAAAAGTGCGCCTTTCCGTGAAGCAGCCGGACGGTTGAACCGTCAAATTATGGATTCCATTTTTAAAATCAATCCTAACGCTAAAATCATCACTATGGGCGACCTTAACGACGGAACATACAACAAAAGTGTAAAAGAAGGTATTGGCGCCAAACGCAAAAAAGAAGAAGTAAAACCGCAAGGCATTTACAACCCTTTTGAAGAAATGTATTATAAAGGAAATGCCTCTTTATTTCACCGCGATGCCGGAGATATTTTTGATCAAATTATGATTTCGGAAGCCTTCATCAGATCGGATTACTCTTCTTTCCGCTACTGGAAAGCCGGTATTTACAACAAACCTTATATGATTACCACTACCGGACAATACAAAGGTTATCCGCTGCGACACAGCCTAACCGAAATCGGATTCAGTGATCACTTCCCGGTGTATATTTACCTTATTAAGGAAGTTAAATAATTTTAAAAGTCTCGATATTTCGGGACTTTTTTATTTTAACTTTACTCAAAAATTCAGCTTATGCCAGTTGCAAAACCTTTTAACCTCCAACGTTGGATTGATGAAAACCGTCACTTACTCAAACCGCCCGTTGGCAACAAAAACTTATACGTAGATTCTGGAGATTACATCGTAATGATCGTGGCCGGTCCTAATGCCCGCAAAGATTTCCATTACAACGAAACCGAAGAATTGTTTTACCAACTGGAAGGCGAAATCACCGTTTACATCCAAGAAGACGGTGAAAAAAAAGCCATGAAACTCTCCGCCGGCGATATGTTCTTACTCCCTGCTAAAGTGCCGCATTCACCGTCGCGCACAGAAAACTCAATTGGTTTGGTGGTAGAGCGCAAGAGAGTGGGCAAAGAAATTCCCGATGGCCTGCTTTGGTTTTGCGAAAACTGCAACCACAAACTCTACGAAGTCTATTTCGAATTGCACGATATTGAAAAGGACTTTCTCCAACATTTCAACCATTTTTACCAATCGGAAACCCTCAGAACCTGTGAAAAATGTGGTACTGTAATGGATGCCGACCCGAGATTTATAACCAAGTAAAAGAATCAGGAGCTAATCCGGCTGTCCACTGTATCTTTTTAACTTGTTATAAAAACAAGCTAAAAAGGATGCCGTTCCCATCCGGGCTAAAATTCAAAATAAACGATTACTTTTGCGGAAACTAAAACATTCAAACTAAAATACAATGGCAACAATAGCTCAACAATTCGGGATGACCGAAGCCCTAGAAATACTAGGTGTAAAAGCCGTTAACGAAGGAACTTCAACCGGAAACAATCATTTTTCCTCAGGAGATATTATCGAAAGTTATTCTCCGGTAGACGGACAACTCATCGGAAAAGTAAAAACCACTACTGCCGAGGATTACGAAAAAGTAATGCAAACGGCTTCAGAAGCTTTCAAAACCTTCCGCTTAATGCCGGCTCCGAAACGCGGAGAAATCGTGCGTCAATTCGGCGAAAAATTGCGACAATACAAAGAGCCGCTAGGCAAATTGGTTTCTTATGAAATGGGAAAATCACTTCAAGAAGGCTACGGAGAAGTTCAGGAAATGATTGACATTTGCGACTTTGCTGTAGGTTTGTCTCGTCAATTACACGGCTTAACCATGCACTCTGAACGTCCCGGTCACCGCATGTATGAGCAATACCATCCGCTGGGTATTGTCGGCATCATTTCGGCCTTCAACTTCCCGGTAGCCGTTTGGTCTTGGAATACGGCATTGGCTTGGATTTGTGGTGACGTTTGTGTTTGGAAACCGTCTGAAAAAACACCTTTGTGTGGTATCGCTTGCCAAAACATCATTGCGGAAGTTTTAAAAGAAAACAATTTACCGGAAGGTATCTCTTGTTTAATCAACGGAGATTACAAAGTAGGCGAAATGATGACACATGACAAACGTGTGCCTTTGGTTTCGGCTACCGGTTCAACAAGAATGGGTAAAATCGTAGCCCAAGCTTGTGCGGCTCGTTTAGGCAACTCTTTATTAGAATTAGGCGGTAACAACGCCATCATCGTAACGCCGGATGCCGACATTAAAATGACGGTTATCGGAGCCGTTTTCGGAGCCGTTGGAACAGCAGGTCAGCGTTGTACTTCTACTCGTAGACTAATCATCCACGAAAGTATTTACGATAAAGTACGCGATGCGATTGTTGGTGCTTACGGTCAATTGAGAATCGGAAATCCGTTAGACCAAAACAACCACGTAGGTCCGCTAATTGACAAACATGCTGTTGAAATGTACCAAAAAGCCTTAACGCAAGTGGTTGCCGAAGGCGGAAAAATTTTAGTAGAAGGCGGTGTGCTAACCGGCGAAGGCTACGAAAGCGGTTGTTATGTAAAACCGGCCATTGCTGAAGCACAAAATCATTTTGAAATCGTTCAACACGAAACTTTTGCACCAGTGTTGTACTTACTAAAATATTCAGGTGATGTTCATGACGCTATTGCTATTCAAAATGGCGTGGCGCAAGGTTTATCCTCGGCCATTATGACCAACAACTTGCGTGAAGCAGAAGCATTCCTATCAGTAGCCGGTTCAGATTGTGGTATTGCCAATGTAAACATCGGAACTTCCGGTGCTGAAATTGGTGGTGCTTTTGGTGGTGAAAAAGAAACCGGTGGCGGTCGCGAATCAGGTTCTGATGCTTGGAAAGTGTATATGAGAAGACAAACCAACACCATCAACTATACGACGAGTTTACCATTGGCTCAAGGGATTAAATTTGATTTGTAGTCAAATCCAATCATAAAAAAAGCCCCGAGTAATCGGGGCTTTTTATTTAATGATACTTATAATTATTCATTAATATCTTTAAAAAATTTAGGTCCTATTTCCATTTGATTAAATCCTGTCATCACTCGTCCGTACATCAATTCACTATTCTTTGTGGCAATAAAAAGCACAAATTTTAGATTTTTATAATTAATTACTTTTGTAATAACTGCATCAGCATCCTGATCTTGAATGGCTTGCTCAATTTTTTCTTTCGTGGTAAATTCAACACTGTGGTTGTATATTTTTTTTAGTTTCTCTGCCGTATCGATATCGTCTTTTAGACCTGTACGCGTCAATAATAATTTTTTCTCTTTAATTTTTTTCATGTTTTTTTCATTGACTTCTTCAAGGAAATCTTTGATGTCTAAATCCTTTTTCGTGTTCAATTCGAAAACAAAATTAATTTGACTTTGCATGAGCTGTATGGCAAAAAGCATTTCTACGGGTGAAACTTTGTCCAATTGGACCAAAGATAAAACTCCTTTTGGGGTGTTTTTTTTATAGTCTTTAAACATTGCCAGTTTGGTTACTCCATAAGCCATATTCAAAGCGCCGGTAGTTCCTCCTTCTCTGGAGAAACTGTACTCAACTTGGTCAACAAAAAAAGAACGCTCTCCTTTTAATTTTTCGATTTGATTTGAAGCAATCATCTCAAATTTGTTTACGGTCCAATATTTTGTTAAAATGTCGCTGATAATCTGATTGTATTTTTTATCGCTTGACTTTACAAAATAAGTAGTTCCTTCTTTAAAAGATACATATTCACGGATATCTGTATTCACTTCTTGACTGTAGCCCTTGGAAATGATCAGCAATAAAATAAGACTGATTTTTTTTATCATAATAATTTTAAAAATAAGGTTAGGTTAATTTGAATTCTTATTGTTCTTGCCAATAAGTGGTAAAAGTATATACAAATAGATTGAAAAATATGCTAGTGTGGGCAATTTTTTGTCCCATAATAAAAAAGCCCCGGTTAATCAGGGCTTTTTAAGGGTAAACACTTGTCATTTCTCTTTTCGTTGAAATGACATCAAATTATTAAAAATATGTGATTTCTCTCTGCATTTCCTTGTGTTCGAAATGACAAAGCTGATTTTATTTTGTTTTCTTCACATACTGTGTCAAAATCACAATGTGCTGGCCTTCTACTCGGCCTTCAATTTGTTCGGCATTGTCCCAAACTACTTTTATGTTGTGCACAGCAGCACCGCGTTTTGCTGTGAAATTAGCTCCTTTCACATCCAAATCCTTGATCAACACCACAGAATCGCCGTCAAATAAAAGGTTGCCGTTACTGTCTTTGTGAACGATTTTACCTTCTTCATCTTCGCCTTCACCAGTGGCTTTCGCCCATTCCAAGGCGTCTTCGTCTAAATACATCATGTCTAATAAATCATGATTTTTCAAACGCGCCAGCATACGCCAAGAAACAATTTGCACCGGAAGATTCTCGTTCCACATGCTGTCGCTTAACCCTCGCCAATCGTTTGGATTCATGGTTTCGGGGTTTTTAATCTGATCTAACAACGATTGGTTTATTAAGATACAGTTTTCAGGTGTGGCTTCCGTTTTCGGCTCTACCAAATACACCACTAAATTTTCATTGGTACCGCTGATTTCGCAAATAGAACCACTGCGGTCTTTTAATCTTTTTTCAGTTACTACACTCATTTTGTATGGATTATAAATTAAAGGAAGCGCCGAGGACAAAAACAAACTGATTGTTGTATTTTTCAAATCCTTCGACGTTTGCGTCATATCGGGCTAACGGGGCGCTGCCTTCTGCAAAAACCCCGAAACCGTCGGTAAAAAAGTATCTAAAACCTAAATGAGCTCCGAAATTTCGAGTGCCCAAATGCAAGCCGGGATAAATATCCATTTGTTTATCAAAACCAAAAACATTGCCTAAATTGGCATTGAATCGTGCTTTTACATCGGCTCTATCTGCAAAATCAGGCTTAATCCCACCCGGTTTTTCTACAGATAACAAATAGGAAGCTACAAATCCGTAGGACATGTTTTCACCAATTCCAAAATCGGCTGAAACCTGAATTCCGTTACCGTGGTCTTGAATATTCCAACCCACTTGTCCTTTAATGTCGTTTTTGCCTTTGTAGGCTTGGGCATTGACCATGCTTAAACTCAGCAATGCCATCAACAAAATCATTTTTTTCATCGTATCCTATTTAAAGTGCAAATATAACCGTTTAGTAAAAAGGATGTTGCAGAATTACACCAAAATCAATTCCGCCCTTTTTCACTGAAATACAATTCGTGCAACGGCTCGCTTTGCCAAAACTGTTTAGTATCAATATCCATTAAGGTTAGCGGTCCTTTGAAAGCCGCACCGGTATCAATATTCCAAACACAAGCCTTTTGGACCGGAACAGTCTGACCAATTCGTGTGACAGGCGTGTGACCTATATAAATTTCGTTGTAAAGCGTCAACCGTTTGGGATAAAACAAACTGTCTTCAGAAAGCGAACTGTCTAAAGCCAATGCGGTTTCCCATAACGTTCTGTCCCAATAAAATAACTTCGGAAAATACTCGTAAGCAATACCGTTCATATTGGTAAATCCGGCATGTATAAACAGTCTGTTTTGCTCGTCGAGATAATAGTTTTGCAGCGTTTTTAAAAAGGCAATATGCTTTTGTTTATCTGCTTCCGCAACTTTTTCAAAGGCCAAAACCGTAGCTTCTCCGCCGTGTTTGAACCACATGCTCTCGTCAAAATTTTGGGTATTGCCTTCCAACCAATCCAACAGCAATTCGTCGTGGTTGCCTTTAATGAAAACACAGTTTTGTTTCCGACTTAACTGAATCAAATAGTCCAACACTTGTGGCGATTCGCTCCAACCATCAACATAATCACCTAAAAAAATCAGCGTATCAGCGGTAGTTACTTTAGCTCTTTCTATAACTTGATGCAGCGCACGCAATCCGCCATGGATGTCTCCAATTACTAAACTTCTACTCATTCATTTTATTGTATTTCATTTTTCTCAAAATGCGCATCGCTTCTTTAAAACTCAAATAGACTGTGGGCGACTTTTGAACTTTTAAATAAGGTTTAGCATCGATTAATTTTTGCTTGGCTTCCGTAAACCCGTTCAAATAACAAATCATCAAGGTCGACGACAGATTTTCCAAGTCTTTTTCTTCTCTTTCCGAAAGGGAAATATTTTTTTGCAATTTATTAATTAAGGTCAAATTTGCATTATAAATATGATGCAACATTTTTTTGTTGTATTCCGGCGGTTCAAAAAGCATTTGGGTTTCCATTTTGTAATAGCCGTTGTCAAAAAATCGAATGGTTAATTGTTCCAACGGGTAAAAACTGGTTTTATCATTCAGTCCTAACGGTACATGTTCAATAATCGTAAAACTGCTTTCATCGTATTGAATGGAGACCACATCTAAGGCAGAGTAAAACAACTTAATTTGCTCGTTAATCAGTTCGATATCGACTCGGGACAGATAAGTGGTTTCACGGATTTTTTTCGGAATTCCGGCCCAACAAATCACGAACAATTCCTTAAAAACCTTGTACTTCGATTGCAATTCGCCGTGACGAACATGCATAAAATCCATCACACCGTCTAAAGTATGCGCGATGCTGTTTCTGGAATTGTTTTCAATCCGAATAACGGTTTCGATATTTTGCTTCGAGTACGGCACTTTGTCTTCCGTGGGCATCGAGTTACTGCCAACTCTAACAAACACCGTATTGGCCAAAATGGTATGGATATTTTTTTTGAAAAAAGACGTTTTATGCTTTGGTTTAATCGTTACCAAACCCACCACTTTATCTTTATTCAAATGCGGAAAAGGAACGTTTTCATACTGAATCTTCGGTGGATTTTCAAGATAGGCGTTCACCAAGTTCTGAATCCGACTATCGTCAAAAAAATCATCACCTACTATCGTATTGTCTTGGTCTTCAACGCCCACAACTATATAAGAATTGTTAGAAGGATTGGAATTAGACAAGGCACAAATGTGCTTTAAAAACTTGGCTTTCCCTTCTTTGGTATGCAAATTCAACTGACGCTTTTTGTCATAAAAACTACTCTCATCGTTATGAGCGAGCAGGTTTTTGATAAGTAAACGTTTATTAATCATAGTCGCAGTCTTCAGTCGCAGTCGCAGTATCTGAAAACTGCAACTGTAAACTTTTTTAAGGAACCTTGTTTCCCATACTCTCGGTCCAAATGGCAAACCAATCTTCTTGCGCTAATTCGAGTTCAACCGCTTTCATCAAAGCTTGAATTCGGGCAATATTAACCGTTCCCGCTACCGGAATAACTTTGGCAGGATGTTTTAAAATCCAAGCCAACAAAATCGTATCTGAGCCCAAACCATATTTTTCAACCAATTGGGCCAGCAGTTTTTTCAAACGACGGGTTTGCTCTATGTCTTCTCTGAAAACTGTTCCCAGCGGATTCCAACTCATTGGGCGGATTTGGTGCAGCTGCATATAATCGAGACTGCCGTCCAACATGGCTTCATGATGTGTGGCGGAGAATTGGATTTGGTTGTAGTGGATTGCTGTTTTTTGTCGGATCAATTCTGTTTGCGAAGGCGTAAAGTTAGAAACTCCGAAATCGAGAATTTTACCTTCCTTTTGTAATTGGTCAACAGCTTCCGCGATTTCATCGGCAACCATTAACGGACTCGGACGATGCAACAACAATACATCCATATAATCCGTTTGCAGGTTTTTTAATGAATTTTCAACCGACCAAATGATATAATTTTTAGAATAATCGTAGTGCTTGATTTTATTCTCTCTTCCTCGAGTGTGCTGGATACCGCACTTGGAAATCAACTGTATGGTCTTGCGGTCTATTTTGCTGTTTTTCAACGCTTTTCCAAAATCAGATTCCGTAGTGTAATCACCGTAAATATCCGCGTGATCAAAAGTGGTAATCTTATTTTCAATACAAATATGCATCAGATGTTCCATTTGGGCTGTATTGAGTTTCTTATCCCAAATTCCCCAATTCATCGTTCCGGCTATAATGGGTGAAAGTTGTGTTTTCATAAGTCTTTTTTTTACTATTTTATGTTTGGTTTTATCTTTTTGCACTGTGGAAAATTTTAGTATTTTGCCGCCGAAAAAAGTAAAACAGGTTCAGGTCTTAAAATTATAAAAAGAAAATCATAAATCATCCTTAAATTCGGGATGATTTCTAAAGTTTTAACGCATTATTAACATCGCGTAACCTAATTAATTTTCACTTTTGAAATGTTAAAATTTAAACCGAAATACATCTGAATAAACCCAACACTATGGAAGAAAACGGTACTGCTTTAGACATTAGAGCCATTAATGCTAAAATTGAACATGAAAGTGCTTTTATTGAATTACTGACGTTGGAAATGAACAAAGTCATCGTAGGTCAAAAGCACATGGTAGAACGATTGCTGATTGGTCTTTTAGGACAAGGGCATATTTTGCTGGAAGGTGTTCCGGGTTTGGCCAAAACTTTAGCCATCAACACGCTTTCCCAAGCCGTTGACGGTAGTTTCAGCCGCATTCAGTTTACCCCGGATTTATTGCCAGCAGACGTTATAGGAACGATGATTTACAACGTAAA
Source organism: Flavobacterium sp. FEMGT703F (assembly GCA_002786385.1). Lineage (GTDB taxonomy): Bacteria > Bacteroidota > Bacteroidia > Flavobacteriales > Flavobacteriaceae > Flavobacterium > Flavobacterium cheonhonense. The sequence continues at coordinate 65,168 of PGCN01000025.1, read as the reverse complement.
AGCCAACGACTTTTCCATCAAGAAAGGACCAATTTTTGCCAACTTTGTCTTAGCGGATGAGATTAATCGTGCTCCGGCCAAAGTACAATCGGCGCTGTTGGAAGCCATGCAGGAAAAACAAGTTACTATTGGCGATACTACGTTCAAGTTAGATAAACCGTTCTTGGTTTTGGCCACTCAAAACCCTATTGAACAAGAAGGAACCTATCCGTTGCCGGAGGCACAAGTCGATCGTTTCATGCTCAAAACCGTAATCGATTACCCAAAAATTGACGAAGAACGCATGGTAATTCGCCAAAATTTGAAAGGCACTTATGAAAAAGTGAACAAAGTGGTTACTACCGAGCAAATCTTGCGCGCACAAGAAGCCGTAAGAGAAGTTTACATGGATGAAAAAATCGAAAAGTACATCCTAGATATCATTTTTGCTACGCGTTACCCTGAAAAATACAAATTAGACAGCTTGAAACCGCTGATTGGCTTTGGAGCTTCGCCGCGTGGTAGCATCAACTTGGCTACTGCCGCCAAATGTTACGCGTTTATCAAACGCCGTGGTTACGTAATTCCGGAAGACGTTCGCGCTGTGGTACACGATGTGTTACGTCACAGAATCGGAGTGACCTACGAAGCCGAAGCTGAAAACATTACCTCTGTTGACATCATCAACAAAATTGTAAACGAAATTGAAGTGCCTTAATTGTTCCGAGTTGTAAAGTTCCGAGTTCAAAGTTAATCGCTTAAACTCGAAACCCGAAACCCGAAACCCGAAACCCAATTATGGAAACCAAAGACCTTCTCAAAAAAGTTCGTAAAATCGAAATCAAAACCCGAAGATTGAGTGATCACATCTTTTCGGGCGAATACCACACGTCTTTCAAAGGCCGTGGAATGACGTTTTCGGAAGTGCGTCAGTACCAATTTGGCGATGACATTCGCGCCATCGACTGGAACGTAACCGCGCGCTACAACGAACCGTATGTGAAAGTTTTTGAAGAAGAACGCGAGCTAACGATGATGCTGATGGTAGACATCTCGGGCTCGGAAAGTTTCGGCACTCAAAACCAACTGAAAAGTGAAATTGTAACCGAAATTGCCGCTACTATGGCATTTTCTGCGACACAAAACAACGATAAAATCGGGCTGATTTTATTTTCAGACCAAATCGAATTGTACATTCCGCCCAAAAAAGGAAAATCGCATGTGTTACGCATCATTCGAGAACTAATCGAGTTTGAACCGAAAAGCAAAAAAACCGATTTGTCACAAGCCTTAAAATTCTTATCAAGTACGCAAAAGAAAAAAGCCATTGTATTCGTCATCTCTGATTTTATGGTGGAAGACGATTACGAAAAAACCTTAAAAATAGCCGGAAAAAAACACGATATCACCGGTGTTCGCGTGTACGACGTCCGAGAAGAAAAAATGCCAAACATTGGTATGGTGGAAATGGAAGATGCGGAAACCGGGGAAATTTTAGTGGTCAATACCGCTTCTAAAAATGCGCGTTTGAGCTATGAAAAACAGTACCGAGACAAGGTGAATTATTTCAAAGATATTTTTTCCAAATGCGGTTCAGGAACCGTAAATACTCGTGTGGATGAGAGTTATGTAACTAAGTTATTGGGGTATTTTAAATCGAGATAAGAAGAAATGAAAAGGAAGTTAGTATTGATTTTAAGCTTTTTATCGATTGCGGTTTGGTCTCAACCCAAAGTGACAACATCTATTGACACCGTCAAGAACAAAATCGGAGCTGAGTTTAAACTCTCCATCAAAACCAACGTCGATACTTTATCCAAAGTAAAATTCCCGGAAAGCAAATTCTTTGGCGCTTTGGAAGTATTGGAATCATACAAAGTCGATACCGTTAAAAAAGGCGACCGCTATGAATTAATCAAAAAATACGGGCTGACGCAATTCGATTCCGGAAAATACACCATTCCGAGAATTCCGATCATCATCAACGGGAAAACGGTTTACTCTGATAGCCTTGCCATTGAAATCAGCGATGTCAAAGTGGATACTTTGAAGCAAAAAATGTTCGATATCAAAGACATTGCTACGGTGAAAAGCCCGATGGGCAATTGGTGGATTTATGTGTTAGTTGTAATCGGACTCATCGGATTGGGCTTTTTAATTTTCTATTTACTTAAAAATAGAAAACCAAAAGCCAAAGCAGAAGTTATTGTTTACAAAACACCAATCGAAAAAGCCACTACTTTACTGCAACAACTGGAAAGCAAAGAACTTTGGCAGAAAGGCGCCGTTAAGGATTACTATTCGGAGCTGACCGATATTGTCCGCAATTACATCGAGGAAGAAATCAAAATTCCGGCCATGGAAAGCACTACTTCCGAATTGATTGAAGGATTGCGCAAAGCCGCCAAACAAAAGAAACTCAAGCTTTCCAACGATACGGTTGAAAATTTAGAAAAAGTACTCCAACAAGCCGATTTGGTAAAATTTGCCAAAGTTACACCTATGGATTACGAAATTGAAGAAGACAAAAAACGTATTTCGAATACCATAGTCACCATTCACAAATCTATCCCGGAAATAGTGGAAACCGAAGACGAATTAGCGCTTTGGAACGAACAACAAAAAGAAAAAGCCCGTTTAGAAAAACTGAAAAGAGAAAAGCGCAAAAAAATCGCCATTATTGTCGGCTCAGCAGCATTTTTGATTTTGGGAACACTTGGTTTTTTCGTTGCTACCAAAGGATTTGATTATGTAAAAGATAACCTGATTGGTCACCCAACCAAAGAATTGTTGGAAGGCGAATGGGTGTACAGCCAATATGGAAATCCGGGCGTTAAAATAGAAACGCCAAAAGTTTTGATGCGTCAAGATGCCTCGAAAATATTGCCGAAAAACGCCATGGCTTTGATCAAAGAAATGCAAATCTTTACATACGGCAGTATGATAGACGACTTTTATATTGGCGTATCTACCTCAACGTTCAAAGAAGAAACTAAAATCGATTTGGAACAAGCCGCAGAAGGCAGTATCAAAATATTCGAGACCCAAGGCGCAAGCAATATTTTGGTGAAAACCGAAGAATTCGACACCCAAAAAGGTATTACCGGTCGCAAAGCTTACGGAACCTTAAGCATGGTGGACAAAGTAAGCGGCAAATCGACCAAAATGTATTACGAAATTTTGATTTTCGCCCAAAGTAACGGTATCCAACAGATTACTGTTTTACAACGCGAAGACGATCAATACGCTAAGAAAATAGGCGAACGCATGTTGAATTCGGTAGAACTAAAAATAGCACAGTAATGAAAGACGTAAGCTTTTTGAATCCCGAGTTTTTCTGGTTGTTTTTGTTACTTCCGGTGGCCATTGCTTGGCTTTTTTGGAAAGGGAAAAAATCGTCGGCTACGCTCAAAATCAGTTCTGTGAAAGGGTTTAAAGCGGAAAAATCCATCGCTGCCAAATTAAAACCGTATCTGTTTGTGTTGCGTTTGTTGGCTTTAAGTTCATTAATTATTGCCATGGCGCGCCCAAGAAAAGTGGATATCAGCAGTCAAACCAAATCGACCAAAGGGGTTGATATTGTGATGGCGATTGACGTTTCAGGCAGTATGTTGGCCAAAGATTTGAAACCGAATCGCATGGAAGCCTTGAAAAAAGTAGCTTCCAATTTCGTGGAAGGCCGACCGAATGACCGCATCGGAATTGTAGTTTACGCTGCCGAAGCCTACACCAAAACACCGGTAACCAGTGATAAAGCAATAGTTCAGGACGCTATCAGAAGCATCAAATACGACAATGTATTGCAAGACGGAACCGGAATCGGAATGGGATTGACTACCGCTGTCAATCGCTTAAAAGACAGCAAAGCGAAAAGCAAAGTCATCATTTTATTGACCGACGGTGTGAACAATGCAGGCTTTATCGAACCCGAAACGGCGTCACAAATTGCGAAAGAGTTCGGCATTAAAGTCTACACCATCGGTATCGGAACCAACGGCGATGCGATGTTCCCTTATGCTTACGCTCCGGGCGGCGGCTTTTTATTCCGCATGATGCCGGTAGAAATCGACGTAAACTTGCTGCAAACGATTGCCAAAAATACCGGCGGAAAATATTTCAGAGCCAACAACAACAGTAAATTGGAAGCCATTTATGCCGAAATTAATAAATTAGAAACCACCGAAATCCAAGAACTCCGATTCTACGATTACGATGAAAAATACCGTCCGTTTGTATGGATTGCCGGTTTGTTACTTTTATTGGAATTGGTGTTGCGCAATACAGTTTACAGAAGTTTTATATAATGCCTCATTGATTATGTACGAGTTAGAAGAAAAAGGATATTTTTATTGGTTAGCGGTTATTCCGGCACTAACGCTTCTTTTCTTGTATGTACAATACTGGAAACGCAAGAAGCAACGGGAGTTTGGTGACATAGCGTTGATCAAAAAATTAAGTCCGGAGCAATCGGTTTTCAAACCGATTTTGAAATTAGTCTTGTTGCTTTTGGCCCTAACTTGTTTGATTATTGGTTTGGTCAACCCGAAAATGGGCACCAAAATCGAAACCGTAAAACGCGAAGGTATCGATATCGTTTTTGCTATTGACGTTTCTAAAAGTATGCTGGCCGAAGATGTCGCGCCAAGTCGTTTGGAAAAAAGCAAGCAATTGGTTTCGCAAATCATCAATAATTTAGGCAGCGACCGTATCGGAATCATTGCTTACTCGGGCAGTGCGTTTCCGGTGTTGCCGATTACCACCGATTACAGCGTGGCCAAAATGTTTTTGCAAGGCATGAATCCCGGCATTATTTCGGCCCAAGGGACTTCCATCGACCAAGCAATAACCTTAGCCACTACGTTTGTAGATAAGAAAGAAAAGACGAACAAACTACTCATCATCATCAGCGACGGAGAAGACCACGCCGAAGGTTCGGTCGATGCAGCCGCAGAAGCCAAAAAAATTGGGATGAAAATCATTACCATAGGAGTAGGAAGTGAAAAAGGCGGACCGATTCCGCTCAAACGAAACGGCGTAGTAGAATCGTTCCAACGTGACCAAAATGACGAAGTGGTGATCACCAAAAGAAATACCGAAATATTACGAGAAATAGCCAAAGCCACCGGCGGCGGATATGTAGACGGTAATTCAACCAAAGGTGTTTTGGATTATGTTAAAAATGCTTTAGATAACATCCAAAGAACCGAATTTGAAAGCACACAAATGGCCGACTTCAAATCGCAGTTCCAATGGTTCTTAGGATTTGCATTCTTCTTGCTGTTTTTGGATGTTTTCTTGTTGGAGAAAAAAACCAAATGGGTAGAAAAAATGAATCTGTTTAACGAGAAAAATTAATGAAAAAGATATTGCTTTACGGTTTGCTCGTGACTTCTTTTTTGGCAAAAGCCCAAGAAAAAGAAGCAGATAAAAATTTGCCTCAAGGCAACGAAACCTTTGCCGAAAAAAAATACGCCGAAGCCGAAGCCGAATACCGTATATCAGAATCCAAAAATCCAAAAAAAGCTATCGCTTCATACAATTTGGGGAATGCTATTTACCGTCAAAATCAACCTAACGAGGCCAAATACCATTATGCAAAAGCCTTGAGCAATGCCAAAAACAAAGCCGATAAACACCGCATTTACCACAACCTTGGTAACATTTTGATGAAAGCCAAAGATTATTCCGGTGCGGTTGAAGCCTATAAAAATGCGTTGCGCAATAATCCGAGCGATGACGAAACCCGTTACAATTATGCTTTGGCGAAAAAGTTCTTAAAAGACAATCCGCCGAAGAAAAACGACGACAAGAGCAAAGACAAAAAAAACCAAAAGGAAGACCAGAAAAAGAACAAAGACCAACAAGACAATAAAGATAAGGACAAAAATAAGGATCAAAAAGACCAAAATAAAGATCAGAAAGACAAAGACCAAAACGGCAACAAACCACAACCGCAACCGGGCGGCGTTTCCAAACAACGTTTGCAAAACTTGCTCGATGCCGTAAACAATGAAGAGAAAAAAGTTCAGGATAAAGTCAACCAACAAAAAGTAAGAACCAACCCTAAAAAAGCCGAAAAAGACTGGTAAAACTATTGAAGATGAAAAGGATATTGCTATTACTGTTTTTGATTGCGCAATCGCTTTCTGCCCAAGTACAATTTGAGGCCAAGGTGAGCAAAAATACCTTGGGCATCAACGAACGCCTCCGCATCGAGTTCAATATGAATGCCGACGGTGATAACTTTGTAGCGCCTAATTTTGAAGCTTCGGGTTTTCGCGTCATTGGCGGACCAAGTCAATCCGTTAGCCAATCCTGGATTAACGGAAAGAGTTCTTTTAACAAGTCATATATCTATATTTTATTGCCAACCCAAAAAGGGCAATTAACCATCAAACAAGCGGCTATCGAGATTAACGGTCAAATCTACAAAACGTCACCGGTGAAAATCAACGTGACCAATGCCGTTGAAATTCCGAAAGATCCGAATGAAGCGCCGGCAGTTAGTGCCGATGATAACATTTATTTGGTGGCCGATATTTCGAAATCGAATCCGTACCTCAACGAACCGATTACTGTGGTGTACAAATTGTATTTCAGTTACAGCATTGGTATTTCGAATTGGCGCGAATTGAACAAACCCAAATACAACGATTTCTTGTCGCAAAATATCGATATCAAGCAACTGAAAGCCGAAGAAGGCATGTTTAAGGGTGAACGCTATCGGTATGTGGTTCTGAGAAAAACAGTACTGTATCCGCAAAAATCGGGTAAACTGGAAATCGAACCGCTATCACTTGATATCGATTGTCAAGTGCCAAGTAATAGACGTAACTTTTGGGGCCAACCCATTATGGTCGAAGACAGCAAACGCGTTTCGGCTGGCAGCAAAATCATCAATGTAAGAGCCTTGCCGGAAAGTGGCAAACCGGTTGATTTTTCCGGTGCTGTCGGGCAATTTGATTTCAAAGTGAATCCTTCTAAAACTACTTTAAAAAATGGAGAATCGTTAGACTTAACATTGAGTGTCATCGGAAAAGGCAACTTAAAACTGTTCTCTTTACCTAAACCGGTAGTGCCGACTGCTTTGGAAATGTATGATCCGGTACACGAGGAAAACGTATCCACTCCTTTAACCGGTATGACCGGAAGAATCACGGATAAGTATACCATCATTCCGCAGTACAAAGGCAGTTACCAAATCAAGCCGCTTAGTTTCAGTTATTTCGATTTGGCTTCGGGACGTTACAAGACCATTACTTCACAACCCATAACGATTACCGTTTTAGATGGTCCGAGTGTGGCTTCGGGAGAAAAATCCAACCCAACTGAAGTAACCAAAAACAAAGTGGAAGTGGCCAAATCTTTCGCTTTCATCAAACCAAAAACCAGCTTGAAATCGATGGAAAAAGAAGATTTCTTAGGTTCCGGTTTGTTTTACTCATTGGTAGCTTTACCATTTTTAGCGATTCCATTGCTCATTGTAGGTCGCCGCAGAAAACGTGCTATCGATAATGATGTGGTGGGCAATAAAATCAGAAAATCGAATGCTTTGGCCAAGAAATATTTATCGGAAGCTAAGAAGCAATTGGGCCAAAAAGAACCGTTTTACATCGCTTTGGAAAAGGCGCTGCACAATTTCTTGAAAGCCAAATTGAACATCGAAACTTCCGATATGAGTAAGGAGAAAATAAGGGAGATTCTAACGGAAAGAAATGCACAATCGGAAACCATTTCCGAGTTCCTTACCTTGACCGAAAATTGCGAATTTGCACGATACGCGCCGTCTTCTGACACCGCCATTCAGCAAGATTATGAAAAGGCAGTTGAAATCATCTCTAATTTGGAAAAACAACTCAAATAAGATAAGATCATGAAAAAGATATTCCTGTTGTTTTTAATTTTTTCCGGTGTTTTAAGAGCCGAATCACCAGTACCGCCCGCAACCTCTTCCTTTGAAGAAGGCAACCAATATTACCAAAAGGAAAATTACAAAGCCGCTGTTGCGAGTTATGAAAGCATTATTAATTCCGGTCAAGAATCGGCCGAAGTATATTTTAATTTAGGCAATGCCTACTATAAATTGCATCAAGTAGCACCGGCTATTTACAATTACGAAAAAGCGTTGTTGCTTAACCCGAATGACGAAGAAATCAAAACCAACCTCGATTTTGCCCGAAAGATGACCATTGATGACATAAAGGTGATTCCGAAAGTAGGCTTTCACAAACTAATCTCTGATTTTACCTCGAGTTATTACTACGATACATGGGCTTGGATAGCGGTAGTTTTTGCCTTCTTGTTTTTGGCCTTTTTTGCTGGGTATTACTTTTCGCAACAAGCAGTAGTAAAGCGGATTTTCTTCTTCGGCATGTTTGTATGGATTTTAGGTATTGGCTTGGCCGCAAGTTCCGGATTTTATGAGAAAAACCGAATGAACAACGAAAAACCGGCCATCATTTTCGCAGAAGCTACGGCTTTGAAAAACGAACCAAAAGTAAATAGTCCTGATGCTACCGTTTTACACGAGGGCACCAAAGTGTACATCTTGGAAAGCATCGCCAATTGGAAAAAAGTCGAACTCACCGACGAAACAACCGGTTGGATAGAGGAAAGCGCAATTAAAGAGATTAAGAATTAGTGGTCTATGGTCCGCAATTAAAGGTTAGTATGATTATCTTTGCCAACCTAATTACGATTTGAATATTAAATCTGATATTTAAAATCTAAAATCTAATATTGCTGTGTCAAGAGACGAACAATTAAAACAACGCTGGGAAAAAGTGGTGCATCTCCTTTCCAATCAGTTTTCTGATGGAGAAATGCTCGATTTAGATGCCATTATATACTTAATTGGAGTACAAGAACTCGGAAAAGTACACCAAACCTTCAAAAAAGACGAGAAACTTAACCTGATGCACATCGCCATTTGCCGATTGCTCGAACCTTACGGTTATTACGAATTCGACTATTTCGACAAAGACGGTTGGCCGCATTATAAAGTTAAAGAAGCCTTACCACCTTTAAAAGCCGGCGAACAATCGGTTTTAATGAAAGAAGCGATTGTGAACTATTTTTTAGAAAGAGAAGTGATTGAATAAGGATTGAAGATTGATGAACAAGGATTTTTGATTTAAGATGTTTTTTAAAAATCTGCCATCAGCATTCGTTATTCTTCATTCTTAAATCAGAACTTTTCACTAAATTTGCCCCTTCAAAGTACGACCGATGATAGACAAGATTAAAGAACATATTGAAGAAGCTAAAGCGTTCAATGCCAAAAACAAAGAAGCTTTAGAACAATTCCGCATTAAATATTTGGGTAGTAAAGGTTTATTAAAAGAACTTTTTACCGAATTCAAAAATATCCCGAACGACCAGAAAAAAGACTTCGGACAGGTAATCAACACCCTGAAAACGGTCGCTGAAGAAAAGGTAAAAGCCATTCAGGAAGAATTGGAAAGCAAAGAAGAAGTAAAAGGTTTCTATGGCGATTTAACGCGTCCTGCTGAGCCGATTTCGATTGGTTCTCGCCATCCGATATCCATTGTAAAAAACCAAATCATTGATATTTTCTCGACCATCGGATTTAATGTTTCCGAAGGTCCGGAAATTGAAGACGATTGGCACAACTTTACCGCTTTGAACTTACCGGAATACCATCCGGCGAGAGATATGCAAGACACGTTTTTCATCCAAACCAATCCCGATGTATTGTTAAGAACACACACTTCATCGGTTCAGGTGCGTTATATGGAAAATAATAAACCGCCTATTCGTACCATTTCTCCAGGAAGAGTTTTCCGTAACGAAGCCGTTTCTTCACGTTCGCACTGTATTTTCCACCAAGTCGAAGGTTTGTACATAGACAAAGATGTATCGTTTGCCGACTTAAAGCAAACCCTTTTATACTTCACTAAAGAAATGTTCGGGAAGTCGAAAATCCGTTTGAGACCGAGTTATTTCCCTTTCACCGAACCAAGTGCTGAAGTTGATATTTACTGGGGATTAAAAACCGAAACAGACTACCGCATTACCAAAGGAACCGGATGGTTGGAAATCATGGGTTGTGGTATGGTTGATCCGAATGTATTGAAAAACTGCGGCATCAACCCGGAAGAATACAACGGTTTCGCCTTTGGAATGGGTATCGAGCGTATCGCTATGTTACTATACCAAATTGGCGATATTCGTATGTTCTATGAAAATGACGTTCGTTTCTTGGAGCAGTTTAAGTCGAGTATATAAATAAAAGTCAAAAGGGATAAGGGAAAAGACATAAGAACTTTTACTTATCCCTTTTGACTTATCCCTTATCCCTAAAAAATGAAAGCAGACATCACCATCCCAAAAGTAGAAAACGTATTCCTGGCCGCCGTTCAAGAATGGAGCGACGACTTTATGGAAAAGGTTTGGTATGTGTATTTGATTAACGACTCCGACTTTGATTTAGACTCTGTAATGGTCGTTTCTAAGGCTTTTGGTACAATTGATGGGGAAATGAAAAAAACGTCGCTCCTGCGTCACGCATTTATGCAAGTGCCATCGGTTTCAGCCGTTAAAATAGAAATGGTGGAAAAAAGCGTATTGGAACTCAACAACGAGTTTATGGTGACTTATTTTATTGGCAACACTTTATACGATAAGAAGTTCACTTTCCGTAAAAACATGATTAACGAGCGTGCTACAGAAGAAGTGCCTATTTTGTTTGTAAACGGTGTTATCGTAAGATAAGTTATTGGCCGTTCTCTCTTTTGATTTTGGCTTTCCAATTGAAATAGCCCAAAATAAAAATTCCTAAAATTACATAAGCAATAGCTCTGAAATAGAACTCTCCGGAATGCAGTTGTTGGGCCAATGGTTTTTCGCCAATTTCAAACAAGGTCATGAAAACAACCATGAACACGCCCCAAAGTCCACCCGTTTTTATTTGATATTTCCAACGCTCGCTCATCTTAGTCCAGTTTTTCGGTTAGTTTTTTGAATACTTTTTTGGCTTCTTTGCCTTCGTATAAAACCTCATATACCGCATCAATGATTGGTGTTTTGGCCTTATAGTCTTGGTTGAGTTTGTAAGCGCTTTTTACGGCGTAATAGCCTTCGGCCACCATACTCATTTCGTGTTGCGCCGCCTGAACGGTATAGCCTTTACCAATCATGTTCCCAAACATACGGTTTCGGGAAAAAACAGAATAACCGGTTACCAACAAATCGCCCAAATAAGCTGAATTGTTGATATTTCGCTTCATCTTGTGCACTTTCTTAATGAATCGCTTCATCTCGCGTATAGCATTACTCATAATCACCGATTGGAAATTATCGCCATAACCCAAACCATGTGCAATTCCGGCGGCAATAGCATAAATGTTTTTCAACATTGCTGCATATTCAGTACCAATGATATCGTCGGAAATTTTGGTTTTGATAAAATGGCAACTCAAATGATTGGCTACTACTTTTGCTTTTTCTGAATCGGAACAAGCAATAGTCAAATAAGAAAGCCTTTCTAAGGCGACTTCTTCCGCATGACACGGTCCGGTGATAACGCCTATATTGTCATAAGGTATATCGAAATTTTTATGGAAATGTTCACCAACTATCAAAAAAGTTTCGGGAACAATTCCTTTAATAGCTGAGAAAATCACTTTGCCTTTTAAATCGACGGTTAATTTCTCTAACTCTTTACTTAAGAAAGCAGATGGTATGGCAAAAATGAGATAATCCGCATAAGCTATGGCTTCATTTATATCACTGGTGAGTCGTAATTTTTTAGTATCAAACTCAACCGAACTCAAGTAATTAGGATTGTGCTTTTCCGCTTTTAAATGGTCTATGGCCGATTGGCTTCTCATATACCAAGCAATTTCAGGTAAGTTTACGCATAGCATCTTGGCTATGGCTGTAGCCCAACTTCCGCCGCCTATTACAGCAAATTTTGGTGAATTGTTCATAAGAGATTCTTTTTTACTGTCCAAAAATAGTCAATTTTAAACGATATGACTTATGTTTTACTTACAGGTTTTGTTTTTGTATTTTGTAATATTATATTTATATATTTTATAATAATATGCATTTCATCGATTTTTTTGTTTACTTCATGGATATAATTACTATTTTAGCAGTCCTAAATCTACAAAAAATATGACATCAAAATCTTTACTTTTGTTTATGGGCGCCTTAGCCTTGACAATGACCTCGTGTGAAACAGAAAATGTTTCAGAAACTAATGCTACAGCTCGCCAAGCTTCAATGAGTACAGCCGTAGCAGCAGCACCAATAGACAACCTAACTCCGTGTGCGCACAGTGAATTACTTGCCGGACAGCGATACGATGCCGGTGACATTAAAGTGTATTTTGACCAAGATAATCTTTATGTTGAATACCAAGCCAGTATCAATTGGCATTTGAGAAAAACACATCTCTATGTTGGCGATCAAAGATTAATTCCGCTAACCAGATTGGGTAATCCTAATGTTGAATTTTTCCCAATCCAACAAACACTCAGCGAAGGTACACAAAGCGTAATATACACATTTCCTAAAACCAACTTGAGAAAATGCTTTATAATCTCAGCGTATGCAGAGGTTTACAAAACCGATTCGAGTGGTGAAATCGTACAAGTGGAAAGCGCTTGGTCTACCGGAGAGCGCTTCAACGAAGATAGCTGGGGCATGTACTTTGATGTTTGCCAGTCGGATTGTTCGAACTAACTGACATCGCAATATAAAAAAAGCCTTCTTAATGAAGGCTTTTTTTATTAGTAACTCATTTCGACTATGGCTTTTACTTTGTCTATAGTCACATTTTGTTTTTCTCCTAAGGCTTTCCAACCTCTTTCTTCAAAACGATTCACAATAAAATCGGCGGTTTCTTGATAGTTTTCGGTATTTTCTGATAATCTAGTTTTCATGCCCATGATATGGAAAAAAGCTACTGTTTTGTCAATGGCCTGTTGGGCAATTTCATCTTCATTATTGCCTTCTATATTCCAAACCCTTTTGCCGTATTGCGCTAATTTTTCTTTTTTAGAATCAAACATCACTCGGTACAAATTAGGACCAATAATCGCCAACGTTCTCGCGTGATCAATTTCGTATAAAGCGGTCAATTCGTGTCCAATCATGTGCGTTGCCCAATCACTCGGAACCCCTTTTTGGATTAAACCGTTTAAGGCCATAGTAGCGCACCACATGTAGTTGGAAGCCAATTTGTAATCGGTTGGATTTTCGGCTACGTCCGGTCCAATTTCGATTAAAGTTTGGAGTATGCTTTCGGCAAATCGATCTTGTAATAAGGCGTCATGCGGATAAGTCAGGTATTGCTCCATTACGTGTGTAAAAGCATCTACAACACCGTTTTGAATTTGTCTTTTAGGCAAAGAAGCAATTACTGATGGATCGCAAATAGAAAACTTAGGAAACAAAGCGCTTCCGCCTAATGTTAATTTTTCTTGAGTGGCTTCAATGGTAACTACGGCACCGGAATTCATCTCACTGCCGGTTGCCGGCAACGTGAGCACTGTTCCGAAAGGAATCACTTTAGTCACATCGGTAAACAATACTCTGTTTTTAAGGATTTCGATTGGATTTCCCTCATAGTTCACAGCGCCGGAGATAAATTTAACGCCGTCAATAACACTTCCGCCGCCAACTGCCAAAATAAAATTAAGGTTTTGCTCACGGATGATTTCTACAGCCTTCATCAAGGTTTCAAAACGCGGATTAGGCTCAATTCCACCAAATTCAATGACTTCAAAGCCATCCAAAGCAGCTTTTACCTGATTGTAAACACCGTTTTTAAAAATACTGCCACCACCATAAGCCAACAAAACTTTGGCATTTTGAGGCACTAAGGTAGCCAGTTTTTGTGTTTGGTCTTTCCCGAAAACGTATTGTGTAGGGTTGTATAATTCGAAATTTAACATACTTGTGTAATTTTAGAACACAAAGTTACAAAAGCAGTAAACGAACAACTGATAAAAGTATGTTAAGTTATCGGCGGTAAAAATTGTTGTGGTCTACGTATTCCCAAACGTTATGCGGCAATAACGGTCTGATGTTCTTTTTATTTTTGATGTTTTCTCGGATAAACGTGGAGGAGATTTCCACTATCGGAGCATCAATCCAATGCACTCTTGGATGATCTTTTAAAGTCAGATTTTCAGCTTCTTCCGACACTCTGGGGTAAATGTAAATGTCGTGATGTTGCAAAATGTACTCGTAGTTTTTCCATTTGTGCAACGATTTCAAATTGTCTTCACCCATAATTAAAGAAAACTCATGTTGTGGATACTTCTCCATCAAATGCGCTAGCGTATTGACGGTATAATTCGGTTGGGGCAATTTGAATTCAATGTCAGAAGGTTTAATTTTAGGATAATCTTCGGTAGCCAATCGGACCAAATGCAACCGTTGATAATCATCGAGCAAAGTGTTCTTCTGCTTTAAAGGATTATGCGGCGTAACCACCATCCAAATTTGTTCTAAATCGGAATGCTCCGCCATGTGGTTGGCGATAATCAAATGACCTACGTGTATAGGGTTAAAAGTGCCGAAATAGAGACCGATCTTCATATTCGAGGGATAAGGGAAAAGGGAAAAGGGATAAGTAAATTTTCTTATGCCTTTTCCTTTATCTCTTTTGACTTATTTTACAAATTCTTTTACTAATTCATACGCCTCTTGCTTGGCCACATCTAGATCATAATTCTTAATAATGACATCAAACTGTGGCGCGGTGGCCAATTCTACGTGGGCTTTGGCAATTCTCATATTGATTTTATCATCGCTTTCAGTTGAACGTTCTTTTAGGCGACGTTTCAATTCGTCTACACTGGGCGGCTTCACAAAAACAGCCAAAGTCTCTTGGGGAAATTTCGATTTTATTCGCAATCCTCCGGCTACATCGATATCAAAAATCACGTTCTTTCCTTCTGCCCAGATGCGTTCCACTTCGCTTTTTAAAGTCCCGTAAAAATTGTCGCGATACACTTCTTCCCATTCGATAAAATCTTCGGCTTTGATGTGTTTTTTGAAATCGGCAATCGACATAAAATAGTAATCTTTTCCGTGTTGTTCTTCGCCTCGAGGTGCGCGCGTTGCTGCCGAAATCGAGAATTCCAGATTCAACTCGGGTTGTGCTAATAAATGCCTTACTATGGTGGTTTTCCCCGAACCCGACGGCGCAGAGAATACTAATAATTTTCCTTTGTTCATGGTAGATAGCGGTTTGCTGTAAGCTTATAACTTTTTATAATACGTTTAAAACCTGTTCCTTAATTTTCTCCAACTCATCTTTCATCATTACCACCAATTTTTGCATTTCTGCATGGTTGGATTTCGAACCCATGGTGTTGATTTCTCTACCCATTTCCTGAGTAATAAAACCTAATTTTCTGCCATTGGCTTCCGTTCCGGCTAAGGTTTCGATGAAATAATTCAAGTGGTTTTCCAAACGTACTTTTTCTTCGGTGATGTCGTATTTTTCGAGGTAAAAAATCAATTCTTGTTCAAAACGATTTTCATCTACATTCTCTTTCAATTCGGATAAAGCCGTTCTCAATCGGGTTTTCACCGTTTCCACGCGTTCAGCATCATAGGCCACAGCATTGTTCATCAAGGTCAAAATATTGGCAATGCGATGTAAAAATTCTTTTTCAAGCGACACACCTTCGTCTTTGCGAAACTGCACAATATTAGCTAAAGCTTCATCGATAACAGTTTGGATTTGCTGCCATTCGTTTTCATCAATTTCATCGCGCTCGGTTTTTAAAGCATCCGGCATTCTGACGGCCATTTTCATCAATTCGGTTTCATCGGCATTCGGAATCACAGCTTTCATTTGGTTGATGTAACCTTTTACTATCGGCACATTAATTTTGGAAGATGTTTCTTCTCCGGTAACTTCAACATAAAGCGAAAAATCGATTTTGCCGCGTTCCAATCGCTGCGAAATTTGGTTGCGCAAACCCAACTCCATTTCTCTGAATACAGAAGGCATGCGGGTATTTAAGTCTAAGCCTTTGCTGTTAAGCGATTTGATTTCTACGGTAATTTTTTTGGTCGGCAATTGCAAAGTAGCTTTCCCGAAACCGGTCATGGATTGTATCATAAATGTTGTAAAATGTTCTCAAAGATAAATAAAAGTTTGCAGTCGCAGTTTACTGTTTTATCTGAGACTGTTTACTGAGACTGAGACTTCTTTTTCTGTAGTACCAAATAAACCCCAACAAATATCAAAACGGCCGATAAAACCTTCACTAAAGTAAGTTCATCTTTACCTACACTCATAGCGAAAATGGTGGCAAAAAGCGGTTGCAGGTAAATAAAAACGGCTACCGTTGTCGGCTTTAATTCGCGCATGGAAACCAAGTTGAGCAAATACGTCATAAACGTGGTAAAAACCACTACAAAACCTATTTCCCACAAGATTACCGAAGGCAAGTTTTGCCACTGAATCTCTTGGTATTCGCTCCAACCAAACGGAAGCACCATCAGCAAACCAAAGGTGTAAATCCACTTTACAAAAGTGAAAGCGTTGTATTTATCCATCAGTTTTTTCACGATAATCAGGTAAAAACCATAGGACACGGCATTGATAAAAACCAACAAATTCCCCAAAGGCGCATTGGTGGCGCTGCCCATCGATTTACCGTATAATATCAGAAATCCGGTACCGAATAAGCCGAGGAAAATGCCAATGATTTTTCGTGCTTCCATCCTTTCTTTCATCAATATCGACGACAAGATTAACACGATAATCGGTGTAGTCACCATAATCACCGCGCCGGAAATAGGCGAGGTATAGCTCAGTCCTTTGAAAAAAGTGAGCATGTTCAACGCTACGCCAAACAAAGCTGCCGCAATAATTCGGGGAAAATCTGAGCGCTGGATTTTTTCCTTCGGTCCAAAAAAGGAAACCAACCAAAACAAAACGGTAGCACCTAAAACCCGAAGCAAAATAAAGCCGTAGGGTTTTACGAAAGTCGGCATCACATCTTTAGCAATGGTAAACGAAACGCCATAGATAATTGACACAAAAGTGGCGGCCAACAAAGCCCAATTGCGCTTACTCATGCGATAAAAAAGCGATGGCTTGTTGGACTACTTTAGGACTATTGCCTACAAAAATTTGCCCATCGGCTATAATCACCGGTCGCGATAAAAAAGTGTAGTGTTCCAAGATGTATCTTTTAAAATCGGCTTCCGACAACTTTTCGTCTTTCAAACCCATTTCTTTATACAAAGTCGCTCTTTTACTGAAAAGCGCTTCATAACTGCCCGCCATTTGCGCCATTTCTTCCACTTGCTTTACCGTCATCGGTTCGGTTTTAATGTCTTGCAGTTGAAAAGTCTCCAACTGTGGCAACGATTTTAAAATACGTTGACAGGTGCTGCAAGTTTTGAGGTGGTATATTTTTCGCATGGCTAAAAGTTTAACAATTCCAGCCACAAAAATACGTGGTTATGGCTTGGCAAAATCGTATTTTTATCAAAAAAAAAATTATGGACGCATCATTTAAAATCTGGGAAACCAACCGACACTTGTACTTGAAGCTAATCAACAATTATTCGTTGGAACAACTCAACAAAATTCCCGATGGTTTCAGCAATAACTTAATTTGGAATTTAGGCCATATCATCGTGGCGCAACAAGGTTTGGTGTATCGTCTTTCGGGATTGCCGGTGAACGTTTCCGAGGAAATGACCAACACCTACAAAAACGGTTCCAAACCTACCGGACAAACCACGCAAGCAGAAGTAGACAAACTCAAAGAATTATTGATTTCCCTAATGGAACAAACCAAAACCGATTTCGCTGCCGGAAAGTTTCAAAATTATACCGAATACACTACCGGAACCGGATTCCATTTGGCGTCGACCCAAGAGGCCATCGAATTCAACAACTACCACGAAGCCTTGCATTTGGGATTTATGATGAATATCCGAAAGTTTATTTAGAAGCTAATCCGGCTATTCGCTCTATCTTTTTTACTTTTGCCAAAGCAAAAAAGGATGCCGCTGCTATCCGGGCTATAAAACAAAAAACTACCTTTGACAAAATTTTTATTAAAATGAAGTTTAATACCAAAGTCATACATGGTAACCAACACCATGAAGAAGTAACCGGAGCCGTAATGCCACCGGTATTTCAAACCTCAACTTATGCCCAAGTTTCTCCCGGGAAACCTGTAGGCGATTATGAATATTCTCGTGCTGCCAATCCAACTCGTCAAGCGTTAGAAGATGCTTTAGCCAGTATCGAAGGCGGCGCACGCGGTTTGGCTTTCGCTTCAGGATTAGCAGCAACCGACTGTTTGTTGCGTATGTTCAAAGCCGGTGACGAAATCATCGCGATGGACGATTTATACGGCGGAACCTATCGTTTGTTTACCCGTTTGTACAACAACAGCGGTATCAAATTCCACTTTGTGGACATGACCGATTTGGACAAACTCCAGTCGTTAATCAACGAAAACACCAAATTGGTTTGGGTAGAAACACCTACCAATCCGTTGATGAAATTGGCCGACATTGCGGAAATTGCCAAAATCACAAAAAAACATAACATTTTATTTGCAGTAGACAACACTTTTGCTACGCCATATTTGCAAAAGCCTTTGGATTTAGGTGCCGATATCGTAATGCACTCGGCTACTAAATATTTGGGCGGACACAGTGATGTAATTGCCGGTGCTTTGATCATCAAAGACAAAGCCTTGGGCGATGAATTGCACTTCAAACAATTTGCTACCGGCGGAACTTTAGGACCAATGGATAGTTTCCTGGTATTGCGCGGTATCAAAACCTTGCATTTGCGTGTACAAAGACACTGTGAAAACGGGGAAAAAGTAGCTAACTTTTTGGCCAATCATCCTGAAGTAGACAAAGTATTCTATCCCGGATTACCGGATCATCCGTTCCATGCTATTGCTAAAAAACAAATGAGTGGATTTGGCGGTATGGTTTCCTTTACCTTCAAATCAGGTAAAAAAGAAGACGCAATTGCATTCTTAGAAAAGGTAAAAGTATTCACTTTGGCCGAATCACTTGGCGGTGTCGAATCGTTGGCGAATCATCCGGCTTTGATGACACACGCTTCGATTCCGGAAGACAAACGTAAAGAAGTCGGCATCACCGATGACTTAGTGCGTTTAAGCGTTGGTGTAGAAGACATAGACGATTTGTTGGCCGACTTAGAACAGGCTTTCCGATAAAACAAAAAAGCGCCGAAAATCGGCGCTTTTTTTATACTTTTTTCTAAACTAGAAGCCATAATTAACGCCAACTCCTATCACTTGTCGGGTTTGGAAACCAGAAAAGGCGTTGTCATCATAAATCGTTTGGAACGCGAAATTTGTCGTAAGGTACTTGTTTACTTTCATGACAATGTTGAGCGTGTAATCGATATCAATGTTATAAGGTTCTTCCAAATAGTTGGTGTAAGACGTAAAAATATTTTCTGCTGTTACATTCTCCATGATATTGAACTTGTAATAAGCATTGACCGCAGCTCCAAACTCATAACGCGAATTAGCTCCCTGTGCCACCCCGAAAGCCGGGCCAAGTTCTGTAAAATGCTTGTGAACCATGATTACCTTAGAAGTTGCCGGCGCTACGTTAATCTTTAAATTGTCGTTCTTTTTCCACATCATACCCGGACCGAATTGAGTAAATGTTGGTGAAAGAAAATGCGAAATTTTAACCGAGCTATTGGCCGGATCAAAACCGGAATCAAACTGGGTTTTAAAGTTAAAAAAGAAAGAGTAATACCATTCGCCTGAAGCTTTTTTCCCTAACAAAGAGTTGAATTCAAATCGGTCATCTGTTTTACGCAAATCTTGACCGGAAATCTTAGTTAAACCATAATTGGCATTCAATTTATTGTCCCATGTCCAAGTATCACTTTTATAATTGAAATCGTATTTCAATCCCATATTCCCTGAAATACTGGTTTGTCCACCGGCCAACCAATTGTCAAAACTAGCTTGGTTAGCTAAAAAGGTAAATACGCCTTTTTTCTCCCAACCATTAGGTTTTTCTTCCTGAATTTTAGCAATGGTTTCTTCTGTCTTTTTTAAAAGTTCTTTTTCACTGACTTGTGCTTGGGTAATGCTTACCATCAATAAAGCGGCAAGGGCTAAGCGAAGTGTTTTCATTTTCATACCAAAAAAAATTTGCCGCAAAGGTAAGATTTCCTTGCGGCATTTTCAAATGATTCTATTTGGCTTTTTTATAGAGTGGTACAGCCGAGCAGGCTTCGCCGTACATGATACTTTTGGCAAAAGGTTGGAGTTTCTGAACCACCATAATATAGGCGCTTTCCGGTACTGGTTTTTTGGAACAACCTTTAATGATTACCGGTTTATCCTGATATACAGCATAATCCAGCGTTGGTAAAATTTCCTGATACAAAGCGGTATTCAAATCGGCTATAGTACCTAAGACCACTTTTTTAGCAAACGGCGTTAAATAGGTAGTGACTAAAATAGTAGCCCAAGCCGGCACTATGGCATCGGTGGAACAATGTATGGCTACAAAATGATTTTGGTATTGCGTCCAATCGTGATTTTTTAAGGCTTCCCTAAAGTCTTTTTCTTTTAGTAAAAACCCTTCCAACAACCATTGTGCAAGGTCGATTTGTGTGCGAGTACCAACAGGATAATAATCTTCCAAATCGAATACCTCGAGCGCGGAGTTGGCTACTCTGTTGATGATTTCGTCCATAGTTAAGTTTTGGTTTATGGTTTGTGATTAGGAAAGATAAACCGTAAACCTCTTAAAGCATTCCTAATTCTAACTTAGCTTCTTCGCTCATTAAATCTTTGCTCCAAGGCGGATCGAAAGTGATTTCCACTTCGCAGGATTTTACGGCTTCTATTTTAGTGATTTTTTCTTCCACTTCGCGCGGTAAAGTCTCAGCTACCGGACAGTTGGGTGAGGTTAAAGTCATTAATACTTTCACTTCATTGTCTTCGTTAATCATTACATCATAGATTAACCCTAATTCGTAAATATCAACCGGTATTTCAGGATCGTAAATGCCTTTGAGTACTTTGACTACGTTTTCGCCTAAATTGATATCGTCTTTAAATTCTTCCATATTAATCTTTTTTAACCATTTAAGGCATGTAAGTTCATTTAAGTTTATTCTTCTAATTCTCTGTACAACTCGTTTACATAGGTTTTTTGTCCTTCTTTATAAATATTTGTCACATTAAAATTAATCATTAAACCCATCGGGATTTTTAAAAGTTTCATATAAGTCAATAATTGAGCTTCATGAATTGGTAATATTTTCTCAACTGATTTTATTTCTACAAGAAGACAATTTTCAACAAACAAATCACATCTCAAATTAGCATCTATTTCAAGTCCTTTATAGCTTATTGGAATTATTAGTTCAGTCTTATAATTAAAATCCTTAATTGATAGTTCTTTTTCAAGACATTTATGATATATACTTTCTAATAATCCCGGTCCAAGGTTTTTATGAACTTCAATGGCGGCACCATTCACATGATAAACTAAATCTCTTAAATATGTTTTTGTCAATTTCATTCAAAGTTCTTAAATGATCTTAAATGCCTTATATGGTCTAATCAATTCTTTGTGCTGAATGCCAAAGCATACATTTTCAGTTTTTTAATCATTGACACCAAACCATTGGCTCGTGTGGGTGACAAATGTTCTTTGAGTCCGATTTCGTCTATAAAATCGGTATTCGCGTCTAAAATTGCCGAAGCTTTTTGATTGGAAAAAGCGCGAATTAAAATAGCGATGATGCCTTTGGTTAAAATAGCATCACTGTCGGCGGTAAAAACCACTTTATCGCCTTGTAGTTCGGCGTGTACCCAAACTTTAGATTGACAGCCTTGGATGATATTGTCTTCGGTTTTGTATTGTCCTTCGATTAGAGGCAATGATTTCCCTAATTCGATGATGTACTCGTAGCGCTGCATCCAGTCGTCAAACATGGAAAATTCGTCTACGATTTCGTCTTGTATTTCTTTAATGCTCATTCTTCTTTTTCTTTGGCCAAAGCTACAATTTTATTGACTAATTTTTCGATTTCGGCCGGCGGATGACCATGATCAAAATCGGTGGTTTCATACTCTTTGTCTTGGTATTTGATTTTTAAATTGGCAATCGCTGCGCCGTCGTAAAATCGCTTTTGCGTTGGGTCTTTTAATTTAGGAATTTCATCCAAATTAATTTTGCCGAAAGCCTTTACCAATTCCGCCCAATCGGTATCAGAGATATTAATTTCTTCAGGAGATTTTGTCCCGTTTCGATCTCTTGAAACGGTTAACTTTTGATTCCTAATAACCACTTGTTGATAAAATCCTCTACTGCTGGCCGTGTACTGAATGGTGGTATTGGTCAACTCGTTTTGGGCTTCGTTGGTACAGCTTTTCGATAGGAAAAGGGTCAAAAAAATCAGTGTTATTGTTTTCATAGTTTTATTGTTTAGCCCGGATGGCAGCGGCATCCTTTTTTAGTTTGTCATACTGAGCTTGTCGAAGTACAAACTAAAAAAGATAGAGCGGATAGCCGGAATTAGCTCCTAATAATTTAACTCAACATCATTTGGGCCTTTTTAACAGCCTCGACCATGGCATCAATTTCTTCTTTGGTGTTGTAAAAGGCGAAACTCGCTCTAATCGTGCCCGGAATTTTGAAATAATCCATGATCGGTTGGGCGCAATGATGCCCGGTGCGCACCGCTATTCCTAACTTATCGATAATTGTGCCAATATCGTAAGGATGTATGCCTTCGATGTTAAACGAAATTACGGAAGTTTTATGTTCCGCCGTTCCGTAAATTTTCAAACCGTTTATGGCCGATAATTTTTCGGTGGCGTATGTCAACAATTCGTGTTCGTATTGGGCGATATGGTCAAATCCGATGCCGTTTAAATAATCTACTGCGGTTCCCAAAACAATACCTCCGGCTATGTTGGGCGTTCCGGCTTCAAATTTGTGCGGCAAATCGGCATAAGTGGTTTTTTCGAAACTTACGGTGGCTATCATTTCACCGCCGCCTTGATACGGTGGCAATTTTCGAAGCCAATCTTCTTTACCGTAGAGAATTCCCGTTCCGGTTGGTCCGCAAATTTTATGACCGGAAAACACGTAAAAATCACAATCCAAATCTTGCACATCAGGTTTTAAATGTGGTGTAGCTTGAGCGCCATCGATTAAAACAGCAGCGCCTACTTGGTGTGCTTTGGTTATCATTTCCTTGATAGGATTAATGGTTCCTAAAGCGTTTGAAATATGATTTACGGTTACGATTTTAGTTTTATCCGAAAGCAATTTGTCATATTCCAACTGAATCAATTCGCCTTGTTCATTCATAGGAATGACTTTAAGCGTGGCACCGGTTCTTTCACAAAGCATTTGCCAAGGCACGATATTACTATGGTGTTCCAGGGCAGAAACCAATACTTCATCACCAACTTTTAACAGCGAGGCAAAACCATTAGCAACAGCGTTGATACCATGAGTAGTTCCGGAAGTAAAAATCACTTCATGCGCATGTTTGGCGTTGATGTGGTTTTGGATTTTGCCACGAGAGACTTCGTAGGCATCGGTAGCCAATTGACTTAGGGTATGGACGCCGCGGTGAATGTTAGCATTGATTTCTTGGTAATATTGGGCAATCGCATCAATCACTACTTGTGGTTTTTGCGAGGTGGCGCCGTTGTCAAAATAAACGAGCAGTTTACCGTTTACTTTTTGAGAAAGTATTGGGAAATCGGCTCTGATTTTTTGGATGTCTAACATGGTATTATTTAGAAAAATTCTAAATACAAAAGTAGTTAAAATGAGTTGTTTATTTGCTAAACAAATATTAATATTTTGTGATAGTAAACCCTATAAGTTGTATAAGAAAACAATAGCTTAAATGAACTTTCATGACTTATATGGTTCAAATTTTATAAATTGCTGGAAAAATCATTTGCCATGAAAAAATTCCTGAAAGTTTTTGCTGTTTCATTGTTGATTGCTTTAGTTTATTTGCGCATCGAAATTTATCCGCAATTGGACATTATCACCGGGTTTTCAGCTAAAAGTGTGGCTTCCGGACATTTTATTGATGGTCGAACTTTGGAAACCATTCAACAAGGTGACAACGATATTGATAAAGTCGATTGGGCTACCAATACAATAGATGAAAATGAAAAAAGCGTCTTGTCGAAAGTGTACGGATTAAAAGCTCGCAAAGCCATTTACCGCGAAGGATTAGGCGCCACGTTAATCAACGACGATTTTGATGTTACTAAGCCTTATAACGTTCCGAAAAGAAGTTTATCCCAAAGCGATTTACCTTATCCTTATGGAAATGGGAATCCGGTAGACACCAGTTTTGCCGAATTAGATGCGTTCCAATTGCAAAAAGCTGTAGAAAAAGCCTTTGACAAAGAGGGCGAAAAGAACAAAAGAACCCGCGCCGTAGTAGTGTTGTACAAAGGCCGTTTGGTGGCTGAGAAATACGGTCCCGGATTTAGAGCTACTTCTAAAATCTTGGGTTGGTCGATGACCAAAAGTTTGACAGCGACTTACTTTGGCATACTGCAAAAACAAGGGAAGATTGATATTACTAAACCGGCTCCGATTGCCGCTTGGAAAAACGACGAGCGCGCTAAAATTACGATTAACGATTTGCTGCACATGAATTCGGGCTTGGAATGGGATGAAGACTACGGTAAGATTTCCGATGTGACCAAAATGTTGTTTACGGCAGAAGACATGACCCAATCGCAAATTGACAAACCTTTAGTAGGCAAACCGAATGCGTCGTGGAATTACTCGTCGGGCACTACGAATTTGTTGTCGGGTATATTGCGTCAGCAATTCAAAACACACCAGGAATATTTGGATTTTTGGTACAGCAGTTTGTTGGATAAAATCGGCATGGACTCAGCTTTGGTGGAAGTTGACATGGCCGGAAACTTTGTAGGTTCATCCTACGGTTGGGCTACGGCGCGCGATTGGGCCAAGTTTGGCTTGTTGTATTTAAACCAAGGCAACTGGAACGGAGCACAACTATTTGACCCGAGTTGGGCGAAATACGTGGCCACGCCAACCAACACTTCTAACGGGCAATACGGTGCCCAATTTTGGTTAAATGCCGGCGGAAAATTCCCCGATGTGCCTCGTGATATGTTTTACTGTAGCGGTTACCAAGGACAAATGGTAGCTATTTTCCCGAGTCACGACTTGGTAGTAGTTCGCATGGGATTGAGTGAAGCATTTGATTTTAATGGGTTTTTGAGAGATATTATTTTATCAATAAAGAAATAATTTAAACGCAAAGAACGCAAAGAACGCAAAGTTAAAAAAGAGAAAGGGCGCAAAGTGTAATTAACAACTTTTGCGCCCTTTGTGTATTTCTTAGCGAACTTTGCGGTTAAAACTACAAATCAAACCCTAAGTTCACGCCTAATTTCGTGGCGATAATTTTGGTGATTCTTTGTTTTAATTCCGGGATTTTGATGCTTTCGATGACCTCATTAGAGAAGGCGTACATGAGCAATGCTTTGGCTTCTTTCTTAGGAATACCGCGTTGTTTCATGTAAAACATAGCCGTTTCGTCTAACTGTCCGATGGTACAACCGTGGGAACATTTTACGTCATCGGCAAAAATTTCCAATTGCGGTTTAGCGTTAATTGTGGCTTTGTCGCCCAGCAAAATATTGTTGTTTTGTTGGAAAGCATCGGTTTTTTGGGCTTCTTTTTCCACGTAAATTTTACCGTTGAAAACACCGGTTGCACTATCGGCCAAAATGGTTTTGTAGTTCTGGTGGCTTTCGCAATTGGGCGTGGCGTGATGCACTAAAGTGTAATGGTCAACGTGTTGCTTGTTGCCTATGATGGTAATGCCTTTTAGCGTAGAATCGATTCTTTCGCCAAAATGGTAGAAGTTCAAGTTATTTCTGGTGATATTGCCGCCAAAAGAAAAGGTATGTACTGAAACACGACTTTCTTGCTTTTGGGAAATATAGGTGTTGTCTACCAAGTTGGCCGATTGTAAATCGTTTTGGATTTTGTAGTAATCTACGATAGCGCGCTTTTGGGCAAAAATCTCAGTTACTGAATTCGTCAGTACCGGATTTTCGTTTAAACTTTGGTGTCTTTCAATGATTTGGACATGCGCATTTTCGCCTACGATAACCAAATTTCGTGGTTGCAACATCAACGCATTTTCTTTTCCGGTAGAGAAGTAAATGATTTCGATGGGTTTTTCGACTACTTTGCTTTTCGGAATGTTGATGTAAGCACCTTCATTGGCAAAAGCCGTATTCAAACTGGTCAAACTTTCGTCTTTACTGGCGATTTTGTTGAAATATTCATCAATCACCATTTTGTATTTGGGTTTGTTCAAGGCTGATGACATCAAACAAACATCAATTCCGTCGTGTGTGGTAGCCGATAAAAACGAAGTAAACTTACCATCAACAAAAATAACTTTATAAGTATCAATCTCGTGTAGGAAGTACTTTTTAACTTCGGCAAACTCGATAGCATTTTCGTGTTTTGGAAATACCGAATAGTCGTTTTTCAAAACCGAATTCAGCGAGGTGTATTTCCAAGCTTCCTCTTTTTTAGTGGGGAAACCTTTGTGTTCAAAGTTTTTTATTGCGGCCGTCCTAATGTCATGCAAATCCGAATGAACATCGATTTGTTCTTCGAAAGCCATAAAAGACGAGATGAGTTTTTCCTTCAATTCCATTATACTTCCTGTTCTTGTTTAATCCAATCGTATCCTTTTTCTTCTAATTCCAACGCTAAGTCGGCGCCACCGGTTTTTACGATTTTACCGTCCATTAAAACGTGAACAAAATCGGGTACGATATAATCTAACAAACGTTGGTAGTGCGTGATAACCAATACCGCGTTGTTTTCGTTTTTTAATTTGTTCACTCCGTTGGCTACAATTCTCAAGGCATCGATGTCTAGTCCAGAATCGGTTTCGTCTAAGATGGCTAATTTTGGCTCTAACATGGCCATTTGGAAGATTTCATTACGCTTCTTTTCACCGCCCGAGAAACCTTCGTTTAAGGAACGTGATAAAAACTTGCGGTCCATTTCCAACAATTCTGATTTTTCACGGATGAGTTTCAGCATTTCATTGGCCGGCATTTCCTCTTGATTGTTGGCTTTTCTTTTTTCGTTAATGGCTGTTTTGATGAAGTTAGTCACCGAAACGCCCGGAATTTCTACCGGATATTGGAACGACAAGAAAACGCCTTTGTGTGCTCTTTCTTCCGGAGCCAATTCGGAGATGTCTTCGCCTTCCAAGAGGATTTCTCCTTCGGATACTTCATAGTTTTCGTTTCCGGCAATGATGGAAGAAAGCGTACTTTTTCCGGCACCGTTGGGTCCCATAATGGCGTGCACTTCTCCGGCTTTAATCTCTAAATTAATGCCTTTTAATATGTCTTTATCTTCAACAGAAGCGTGTAGATTGCTAATTTTTAACATTTTATACTTTTATTTTAAAACCATTTAAGGAATGTAAGTTCATTTAAGTTTTTATCCGACGGAACCTTCGAGTGAAATCTCTAACAATTTCTGCGCTTCAACAGCAAATTCCATCGGTAGTTTGTTCAATACGTCTTTACTGAAACCGTTTACAATTAACGCGATAGCTTTCTCGGTTGGAATCCCGCGTTGGTTGCAATAAAACACTTGGTCTTCTCCGATTTTGGAAGTCGTGGCTTCGTGTTCTATTTTGGCAGTAGTATTTTTACTTTCGATGTACGGAAACGTGTGTGCGCCACAATTATTTCCCATCAACAACGAGTCGCACTGGGAAAAGTTACGCGCATTTTCGGCACGAGCACCAATTTGCACCAAACCTCTGTAACTGTTTTGTGATTTTCCGGCCGAAATTCCTTTGGAGATGATAGTCGATTTGGTGTTTTTACCCAAATGGATCATTTTAGTTCCGGTATCGGCTTGTTGGAAATTGTTGGTTACGGCAATCGAATAAAATTCGCCTATCGAATTATCGCCTTTTAACACACAAGACGGATACTTCCAAGTTACGGCAGAACCTGTCTCTACTTGTGTCCAGGAGATTTTGGCGTTTTTCTCGCACAAGCCTCTTTTGGTTACAAAATTATATACACCACCTTTGCCTTCTTTGTTTCCGGGATACCAGTTTTGAACGGTGGAATATTTGATTTCAGCATCGTCTAATGCAATCAATTCTACCACCGCTGCGTGCAATTGGTTTTCGTCACGACTTGGAGCTGTACAGCCTTCTAAATAAGAAACATAACTGCCTTCATCGGCAATTACTAAAGTTCTTTCGAACTGACCGGTTCCGGCTTGGTTGATGCGGAAATAGGTGGACAATTCCATGGGACAACGAACGCCTTTCGGTATGTAGCAAAAACTACCATCAGAGAAAACAGCTGAATTAAGCGCGGCATAGAAATTGTCTTTTTGCGGCACTACTGTTCCTAAATATTTCTGAACCAAATCCGGATGTTCTTTGATGGCTTCAGAAATACTCATGAAAATAATCCCCTTTTCGGCTAATGTCTTTTTGAAAGTAGTAGCAACCGAAACAGAATCAACCACGATATCCATAGCGATATTGTTCATTTTTTTCTGCTCATCGATGGAAATGCCTAACTTTTTGTACATCGCCAAAAGTTCAGGATCTACATCGTCTAAGGATTTACTAGGATCGGCTTTTTTGGGTGCCGAATAATACGAAATGGCTTGAAAATCGGGTTTTTCGTAATGTACGTTGGCCCATTCCGGTTCCGTCATTTCTTGCCAAGCCCTGAAGGCTTCAATGCGCCAATCGGTCATCCATTGCGGCTCTCCTTTTTTCTGAGAAATGGCACGAACAATATCTTCGTTTAGACCTATGGGAAAAGTCTCCGATTCTAACTCAGTGTAAAATCCGTATTCGTATTCTTTGGTTTCGAGTTCGACCTTTAAGTCGTCTTCCGTATATTTTGCCATGATAGTATTCTATAATGAGAATGATTCTCCGCAACCACAAGTTCGGCTTGCATTGGGATTATTAAAAACAAAGCCTTTACCGTTCAATCCTCCGGAAAACTCTAAAATAGTTCCGGCTAAGTACAAGAACGATTTTTTTTCAACGGCTATCTTTACATTATTATCTTCGAAAACTTTGTCGTTTTCGCCTATTTCTTTGTCGAATTTTAATTCATAAGACAAACCCGAACAACCACCGCTTTTTACGCCTACTCGAACGTAATCTTGGGTCGCATCAAAACCGTCTTCCTGCATCATTTCAACGATTTTTTTACTTGCTGTATCCGATACTTTAATCATCTTATTTTGATTTTGTCTAAATTAATATGCAAATTTAAGACAAATATCGGTTTATACCACAAGCCGTAACATTTTTATAACTAATGTACGGATAGAAAAAAATGATTTTTTATTCAGTAAATTTGTCACAAACCTCAACCTATGAAAATATATCCTATAGAAGCCGGAAACTTTAAGTTGGATGGCGGCGCTATGTTTGGAGTGGTTCCGAAAACGATTTGGAACAAAACCAATCCTGCAGACAACAATAATTTGATTGATATTGCTGCCCGATGCATGCTCATTGAAGACGGCAACCGTTTGATTTTAATTGACACCGGCATGGGCAACAAACAGTCGGAGAAGTTTTTCGGTTATTACTCGCTTTGGGGCGATTTTACCTTGGATGGCTCTTTAGCCCGATACGGTTTTCATCGCGATGATGTTACAGATGTGTTTATGACACATTTGCATTTTGACCATTGCGGCGGCAGTGTGAACTGGAATGCGGCCAAAACCGGTTACGAAGTCGCTTTCAAAAATGCTAAATTCTGGACCAACGACAACCACTGGGAATGGGCGACAAAACCCAATGCGCGTGAGAAAGCTTCTTTCCTTTCCGAAAATATTTTGCCAATGCAAGATAGCGGTCAGCTGAACTTTATTAAAAGGCCGGAAGGCGATTTTGGGATTTCGGAAGAATTGGGATTCGGGATATTTTATGTTGACGGTCACACCGAAAAAATGATGATTCCGCACATACAATACCAAGATAAAACCATCGTTTTTTGTGCCGATTTGATTCCGACTGCCGGGCATTTACCTTTGCCTTATGTAATGGGTTATGATACCCGACCGCTTTTGACAATGCCGGAAAAAGCCAAGTTTTTGAATGCCGCAGCGGAAAACAACTATTATTTGTGGCTAGAACACGATGCACACAACGAAATCATCACGGTAGAAAATACGGAAAAAGGAATTCGTCTGAAAGAAGTATATAAGTTGAGTGATATTTTGTAAAAACAACTATTAACACACTTGATGCAGTATAGTATTGAGCGAGATTCTTGCTTCAGTCTTTATCGCTAAAATATTGTTAATCCGATGAACAAATGCTCCAAAAGAATTTATTTTTACCACTTACTTACCAAAATCATTTTAGAATGAAAGGATTATTGTATTCCGTTTTTTCGCTGTTCACTTTAACTGTAACAGCTCAGGAAGCCCAGCCGGTTCCCTTTAAAAAAGCACCTTTAACCGAAGAACAACAACAGCGTTGGAGTCATCTCGATTTAGAAAAAGACTCCATTCCCGGGATGAGTGTGGATAAGGCGTACTCAGAACTTTTGAAAGGGAAAAAAGGCGCTAAAGTGGTTGTAGGCGTAATAGATTCCGGGGTTGATATTAACCATCCCGATTTAAAATCGGTCATCTGGACCAATAAAAAAGAAATCCCGAACAACAAAAAAGACGATGATAAAAACGGTTATGCCGATGACGTTCACGGATGGAATTTTTTGGGCGATTCCAATAACGAAACACTGGAATTGGTTCGTTATTTACGAAAAGGCGATGACGGAACCGAACTTTATAAAAAAGCCCAAAAGGAATATGAAAAAGAATATAACGAAGTGTTTCCGTACAAAGAAACAGTCGATTTGTTAGCAGATGCCGACAAAACCATCCGCGAGTATTTAAAAAAAGACAACTATACCAAAGAAGACCTTAACAATATTGCTTCGGTGAAGTACGATCTATTCAGAAGCAAGAAAATCATGTTAATGTATGCTGAAGATACGGGCGATAATTTCCGTGAAAGTTTGGAAGAATTCAAAGAGTATGTATACGACAAGTTAAACTATAATTTGAATAAAGAATTCGACGGCAGAAAACCGGTTGGTGACAATCCTGAAGATATAAAAGATAAAAAATACGGAAACAATGTAGTGTATTCCAAAGAGCGAAAAGACTCGTCTCACGGCACACACGTAGCCGGAATTATTGCCCAAGAAAGAAATAATAAAATAGGCGGTGATGGTGTAGCCACTAATGTTGAAATCATGCCGATTCGTGCCGTGCCTAACGGTGACGAATACGACAAAGACATCGCTTTAGCCATTAGATATGCTGTTGATAATGGCGCCAAAGTCATCAACGGAAGTTTTGGTAAAGATTACTCTCCGCACAAAGAGTGGGTTTGGGAAGCGATGAAATATGCTGAAAGCAAAGACGTTTTAATCGTTTTAGCCGCCGGCAATGATGGTAAAAATGTAGATGTAGAACCCAATTATCCGGAAGACACACCCGATAAAAAAACCGAACTGGTAAACAATGTGATTAAAGTCGGCGCCATCAATTACAACTATGGCGAAGGTGTGGTAGCCGATTTTTCAAATTACGGAGCTACAAATGTGGACGTTTTTGCGCCGGGCGTAAAAATTTATGCGACCATCCCGAACGGTAAATACAAATTCGAACAAGGCACTTCTATGGCATCGCCTAACGTAGCCGGAGTGGCCGCCTTAATTCGTTCGTATTATCCGAACTTGAAGGCCAATCAGGTAAAGCAAATCATTATGCAATCGGGAGTAACTTTGGCTTTTGACGTAAAAGTGGGCGAAGAAGCATTGAAAATCCCTTTTTCACAAACTTGTATTTCCGGAAAAATAGTTAATGCCTACAATGCTTTAAAAATGGCAGAGGAGCTATCAAGCCAACTCAAAAAAGAACCAAAACTCTAAACGAAGTATTACAAACTATCCTTCAAAACCATGATAAAAAAGTTTTTTATTCCCATCATACTGTTAGTCGGCGCAAAAGCTACAGCACAATACAAAGGCTATTGGCAACAACGAGCAGATTACAAAATGGAAGTAACGATGGATGTTAAATCCTATCAATATTCCGGTAAGCAAGAATTGCTGTACACGAACAATTCTAACGACACTTTGAAACGCGTTTACTATCATTTGTACAATAATGCTTTTCAACCGGGCAGTGAAATGGATGCGCGCCTTCAATCTATTCCGGATCCGGATGGTCGTATGGTAACAAAGGTTAAAAATGCCGAAGGGAAAGATACTAACAAGAGTCGCATTGCCGCTTTACAACCCAATGAAATTGGTTTTTTAAAAATTTCCAATTTCAAACAAGACGGCGTTGACGCCAAAGCTAAAGAAGTCGGAACCATTTTGGAAGTCGATTTGGCCCAACCGCTCTTACCGGGAAAAACGACTTTATTGACCTTGGATTTTAACGGACAAGTTCCGGTGCAAATCAGACGTTCCGGAAGAAACAACAAAGAAGGTGTAGAATTGTCTATGGCGCAATGGTATCCCAAAATGGCCGAATTCGATTTTGAAGGTTGGCATGCCGATCCGTATATCGCCCGTGAGTTTCACGGTGTTTGGGGCAATTATGATGTTAAAATCACCATTGATAAAAATTATGTGTTAGGCGGTACCGGTTATTTGCAAAACAAAAACGAAATCGGACACGGCTATGCCGATGAAGGCGTGACCGTTACCATTCCGAAGAAACAAAAAACCTTAACTTGGAACTTCTTAGCGCCCAATGTACACGATTTTACTTGGGCTGCCGACAAAGATTACCTACACGACAAACTGCTAACCGAAGAAGGAGTGACTTTGCACTTTTTGTACAAAAACAATCCGAAAATAATCGATACTTGGAAAAAAGCACAAAAATACACTGCAGAAATCCTGACGTTCTACAACAAGATGGTTGGCAAATATCCGTACGAGCAATACTCAGTGATACAAGGAGGTGACGGCGGTATGGAATACGCCATGTGTACCTTGGTTTTAGGCGAAGGCGAACTCAATGGTTTTATAGGCTTGATTGCTCACGAATTCGGGCATTCTTGGTTTCAACATGTCTTGGCTAGCAACGAAAGCAAACACGGTTGGATGGACGAAGGCTTTACCTCGTTTATTGAAGATACCGTAATGAATCAGTTTGCAGAGAAAAAAGCTGCCAATCCTTATGCCGGCGCTTACAAAGGCTATGTTGATATGGTGAAATCCGGTAAAGAACAGCCGCTTTCTACTCATGCGGATCGTTTCGATTTGAACCGATGCTATAGCATTTCTTCTTATAGCAAAGGAGAAATCTTTTTGAGCCAATTGATTTACCTCATCGGGAGAGACAACCTGATGCAAACCTTACGCCGTTACTACGAAGAATTTAAATTCAAACACCCAACACCAAACGATATCAAACGGACGGCAGAACGTGTTTCGGGTGCCAATTTGGATTGGTATTTGACCGATTGGACGGAAACAACCAACACCATCGATTATAGCATTGCAACAGTAGCCGCTAACGATGCCGATGCTTCACAAACTAAAGTAACTTTAGAGCGTATCGGAAGAATGCCTATGCCGATTGACCTTTTAGTGGAATACACCGACGGCAGTAAAGAAAGTTTCTACATTCCGTTGCGCATGATGAGTTTTGAAAAAGAAAATCCAATGCCTGAAATCTCCAGAACAGTACTTGCCGATTGGGCTTGGGCGTTTCAAAACTATAGTTTCACCCTTTCGAAACCCAAAAACAGCATAAAACAAATCACCATTGATCCGAGCGGTTTAATGGCCGATGTGAAAAATGAAAACAATACTTTCACCCAATAAGGGAAAAGGATGAAAAGCGTCTGGCAGCAGACGCTTTTTTATGGAATAGAATTTGTAGATTTACCGCAAATATAGAGTACCATGAAACATTTGAAAATCCTTATTGTTTTGTTGACCTTCGGATTGGGTATTGCTAAAACTGAGGCGCAACCTATCCGTTTTAAAAGCAGCAGTGTTAGTTTTACCGATAAAAAACCTGACGGCAGTTGGAACGAATGGTCAGATTTTGTGAAAGCCAACGTTTTAATTACACTCGATGCTAAAAAAGATTTGATCTTAATTAATTCCAATGAAGTACAGTCGTTTAAGATAAAAGCTTATGGTGAAATTGAGGACAATGAAGAAGTGAACATCGTTCCTTTTGAGTGTGTTGACAATAAGTTTTCCAAGTGCACTATTCTCATCATCACTAAGAAAAAAGAAAGTAATCGCATGCAAATTTACATCAATTACAATGAGGTGAAATTTGTGTACAACATCTACAACGAAACTAAAAATGGATAATTCTTATCCTATAGATGAAAAACTAAAGAGCAAAAAAATCATAGATTTACTTTTTACAGAAGGCAAGTCTGTGGGGAAATACCCTTTGCGATTGGTTTATGTGCCTTGCGATTTTGAAGAAAATGTACCGCTCAAAATGGGCGTTTCGGTTTCCAAAAAATACTTTAAAAAGGCTGTAGATCGCAATTATTACAAAAGAGTGTTGCGCGAGTGTTATCGACTGAATAAAACGCAATTGACAGCACATTTAAACCAAAAATACTGCTTTATGTTTTTCTATCAATCTGCCGACAGATTGACGTATGAGGAAATAGCTACCAAAACCCAACAACTCTTTGAGAAGTTTGGTAAAAGTCTGCCACAATAAAAATTTGTTAACCTTCAACTAAATCCTCTTCATTAGAAGTAATTTAGTATATTCGTTAACCCGACAAACGTTTAAAATTATGTTTTCAAAGTTTAAAAAAAGATATATCCTGACTTCCGTTTTGACGGTTTTTCTGTTCATCGGAGTGAGTTTTAAAGATGATTTTTTCGAGATTTCCAAGCAAATCGAAATCTTCACTACTTTATTCAAAACGGTTAACCAAAACTATGTAGACGAAACCAATCCTTCAGAATTGATGGACAAAGCCATCAAAAGCATGTTAGCCGATTTAGATCCGTACACCAATTATTTCAACGAACAAGACGTCATCAAATTTAAAATCAACAATACCGGAGAATATACCGGTATTGGCGCCATGATTACGCGAAAAGAAGACAAACTTATCATCAAAGAACCGTACAAAGGATATCCGGCGGATAAAGCCGGTTTGAAAGCCGGAGACGAAATCGTCCAAATTGGCGATGTGCTTTTGTCCGATTTTAAAGACGATGCCTCTCAGCTTTTGAAAGGCGCTAAAAACACCAAAATCGAAATCAAATACTTGCGCCAAGGCAAACCGCAAACTACGCAGTTGGTTTTGGATGAAGTGGAAGTAAAAGCCGTTCCGTATTTTGGCAAAATAGACGACAAAACGGGTTATATTGTCCTATCACAATTCAACAAAAAAGCCTCTTCGGAAACCCGTGATGCCTTAGAAAAACTCAAAGCCGATGGTGCCAAACAAATCATCTTAGACTTACGAGGCAATCCAGGCGGATTATTAAACGAAGCCGTAAACATCTGCAACCTATTTGTCCCTAAAGGCGAAATCATCGTAACCACTAAATCCAAAAACGAAAAATACAACAACACTTATAAAACCACGAGAGAGCCGGTTGATACCGAAATTCCGATTGTGGTTATTGTAGATGGGAAAAGCGCCTCGGCTTCGGAAATTGTTTCCGGTGCTTTGCAAGATTTAGATCGCGCTGTTATTGTAGGCAGTCGCAGTTTCGGAAAAGGTTTGGTGCAACGTCCGATAGACATGACCTACGGCACCCAAGTTAAAGTAACCATTTCCAGATATTATACGCCATCCGGAAGATGTATTCAAGCACTTAACTACAATAAAAAAGACAAAGACGGGAAAGCCACACGCACCGACGAAAAGAACTACAATGCGTTCAAAACCCGAAAAGGCAGACCGGTTTACGATGGCGGCGGTGTTTTACCGGATGTGGAAATGGAAGAAACCAAAACCAGCAGCATAGCCGAAGCCTTGCAAAAAAATGACGGTATCTTTAACTATGCCACATACTACTACTACAAAAATCCAAGTTTAGGCGATAAAATCCCAACGCTGACCGAGGCTGATTTTGCCGATTTTAAAGCCTTTTTAAAACGCGAAAAAATCGAATTCAACACGGAATCGGAAGTGGCTTTGAAAGCCCTTTTAGAAAAAGCGAAAAAAGAAAATATCGACACGGCCATTGCTGCAGAATACCAACAACTGTTGACTGCATTGCAAAAAAGCGAGCAGGTAATGATTGATAAAAACCAGAAAGAGATTAAGAACTTAATCTTGGACGAGATTATCAAGCGCTACCAATACAAAGAAGGATTGTACCAGTACTACACGAAAAGCAATTTGGAAATTAAAAGAGCTGTTAGCCTATTAAACAATACTGCCGAATACAATAAAATTCTAAAAATCTAACATGAGACTACTATTTAAATACCTGCCTTTGCTTTTTTTCGGCTTTATGAATGCTCAGGAAGAAGTAGTGCACTCGGTGTATTTCGAATTTGACAAATTTGCCTTAAATGAAGTTCAGTCCAAAGAGGTAGTTGATTTTATAAAAAAAACGGATTCCACCCGAATTGAATCCATTCAAATTTTCGGCTACACGGATGACATCGGGAAAGAAGCCTATAACTTTAAATTGTCGACCAAGCGCGCCGCAGCCATTCAAAATAAAGTTATCGAAAGCGGCATTAAAAGTAAAATCATCGTCACTATTGAAGGCAAAGGTCGCATTTTGATAGACGATGACATTGTGGAAAATTTACCCGAAAAGCGCTCCAAAAACCGCCGTGTTGACGTGGTGTTGAATTTAAAACCGCTTCCTAAAATTGAAATTCCGGGTTTTTACAGTACGATTCAAAAAAACCATATTATTGGCGATCATGTTTATCTTGACAATGTTTTGTTTGAGCGCGGCAGCAGCAAACTGACTTTCAAATCAAAAAACGAGTTGGATAAGATTGCCAAGTTGCTGCACAAGTACAAAAATTTGCAATTTGAAATTCAGGGACATGTGTGTTGTACGCCACCGTACCAAAAAGAAGCCATCGACAAAGACACTAAAAAAAGACAATTGTCTACCAACCGCGCCCAAAGCGTTTACAAATACCTCATGTTTAAAAAGATTCCAAAAACCAGGATGACTTTCAAAGGATATGGTAATACAGTTCCGTTGGGTAAAGGCGCCGAATACGATCGCAGGGTCGAATTGGTAATTACCAAAATATAACTACGATTTCTTCATTCGGATGTGTGGAATATCATCTTCGAGATAGGTGTCACTGATTTGAACGAATCCGTGGCTTTGGTAAAAATGTTTTAAGTAAAGCTGCGCAGAAATCGTGATTTCTGTCACCTCGAAATGTGTTTCAATTAGCTGAATGGCTTCGCGCATTAAAATGTGGCCGAGTTTTTTACTCCTGGAAGTTTCTTTAACTACTACTCTTCCAATGGATGCTTCTTGAAAATAATCTTTCGGTTTAAACAAGCGAGCATAAGCCACGATTTCGCCGTTGTCTTCGCCAATCAAATGCAATGCTTTCTCGTCTTTGCCATCAATGTCTTGATAAACGCAATTTTGCTCCACCACAAACACTTCTGATCGCAATTGTAACAGTTTGTATAGTTCAGACACAGAAAGCGTCTCAAATCGCTTTATTTTCCACTGTAGGTTCATATTGGTTATTTTTGGAATTGAATCGACTTGATGATGGATTCCAATTCAAACATCAAATCTCTTTTTTCTTTTGACGGTGCGTAGCAAAAACCTTCCAGCACTAAAATGCGTTTGTTGGGTTTGTCGAAAATGGTGTAATTAATAAACGGTCCCGACATAAAGTCGTTTTTCATTTGCCAAGTGCCTTTGGTTTCATACGTTTTTCGGTTGGCCAAAGTGATTTTAGAAAAATATGGCGAATAAGCCTCTTCGGTTAGCATTCGGGTTCTGGGAGCCGAGCCATGAATGTACTTTCTGCCTATTGAATCTCGTGTACGGACAATATCATTTACAGCACTGCCACTGTGAATGCTGTGCCAAGGCAATTGATAAATGATGATGCTGGTATTGCCGCTGGTAATTTCGCTCTTGAGCCAAATGAAATTCTTGCGTCG
This sequence comes from Flavobacterium sp. FEMGT703F, assembly GCA_002786385.1. Taxonomy (GTDB): domain Bacteria; phylum Bacteroidota; class Bacteroidia; order Flavobacteriales; family Flavobacteriaceae; genus Flavobacterium; species Flavobacterium cheonhonense. Next base: position 26,938 of record PGCN01000025.1, on the reverse strand, counting down.
CATGACATATTCGTATTTTGAAGGAATAAGCAAATCGATGTTGAATTTCTTTTGGATTTTTTTGGTATCCAACAAGGAATCTTTGAAAATCTTTTGGTTTTGGGCGATTTCGATGTCTCGCATCTTTTGAATGATACTAGGCGCATTCTCCTCCAGTAAAGCAATGATTTCAGTGGTAGATTTTCCGGTGATATGAACGGCATTTTGCGGCGCAGAAAATTCGTTCTCTTTAATTTCAAATTTGGTTTCATTGCCTTTTTTTACAATGATAATATTTCGGGAATCCGTAGAAAATCCTTCAAAAAGTTTAACCGGATATTGATTAATGGTAAAGAGCGGTTCTTCTTGTGGTAAGCCTAAAACCGGTGACGCAAATTTGTTGCGAATGCTATCGCCTACTTCTCCGTTCCAAAGTTGGTCGTCAATAATAACCGCTATGGTATTAATGGCCGCTGAAGATTCCTCGGAAAAATTGTCCTTTTTAAACGAGCAAGAACTCGCGACAACCGCAACCAAAAGCCATAAAAAAAGGGTTTTATTCATAACTGAAATAAAACCCAAATTTAGAGAAGATTTTCGGATTAACCGTTGTTAATTTTCAACTTCATCCCCGGCTTTAAACTTTCGTTTTTGATGCCGTTCCATTTTTTAATGTCGGATATGGTTACACCCGGATATTTTTTAGCAATGCTGAACAGTGAGTCGCCTTTTTTAACGTAGTACAATTTGGCTTCACTTCTTTCGTTGGCGGCTATGTCCTCTTTTTTAGAGGATTTAGCTTCGCTAACTGCTACTTCTTTTTTAGAAACAATTAAGGTTTCGCCCAATTTTACATTGTTATCTTCTAAACTGTTCCATTCTTTAATTTCGGCTACAGTTACATTGTATTTTTTAGCAATGGTGCCTAAGTATTCGCCTTTTTTAACTTTGTGTTCTACGATTTTAGTTTCTGTTTTCGGAGCTTCGGCTATGGCTGATTCTTCTTTGTTAGCCAAGGCCAATTTCGAACCTAATTGCACATTTAAATCCTCGAGGTTGTTCCATTTTTTTAAATCTTCAATGCTGACATTGAATTTTTTGGCAATGCTGAACAAATTATCTCCTTTTTGTACTTCATAAAAATCTGAAGCTTGGGTATTGCCTTCGGTGTTGTTGTCGTTGGAAGCAACTGCTGTTTCTATTTTATCCGCTTTAACTTCTTTTCTGACAGTAGTAACTACACGCTCATTTTTGATAATTTTCAAACTGGCTCCAAGAGCGATATTATTGCTTTTTAACTTGTTCCATTTTTTAATTTCTGCTACAGAAACACCGTACTTATCCGAGATCTCGCCTAAGTTATCGCCGCTTTTCACTCGGTAATACTTGACTACATCTTTATAGCTAACCACTTTTTCCTCTTTGAAAATTTTATTAGATGAGGAAGCTGCAGCTATTGATGCAGTATCTTTAGTAGTATGTTTAGAAGTTACTGCTACCGCTGTGTTTTCGTTGGTGTAAATTTTCAAACTTCTGCCTAAAGGCGCTTTGTTGCTTCTTAAGCGGTTCCATTTCTTTAAATCCGACAATGAAATACCGTATTTGTCTGAAATCTCACTTAAGCTATCACCACGACGAACCTTGTGGTATTTAATTTTGGAAGAACCGATTGAATCTCTGGAAGCCAACATCGATTGAAATGGCTTTTCTCTTCGGCTGGATTCGTAATCTGCATAAGCGTAAATCTTCTCTTCATTAGAAGTAAAGACGGCGATTTTATCTACCGGCAATCTTAAGAAATGACTTTCTCCGGTGATAAACGGTATTTCTTCTCTTTTGTAAGTCGGGTTCAAAAACTGAAGTTCCGCTACTGAAACATCTAACAATTCTGAAAGTTGTTTGAACGTCAGTGACTTTTTAATCATCACTGTATCGGTTGCAAAATGATTCGCAATAGACCTGTCCGGTTTGATGCCGTGTTCTTTGTGGTATTCAAAAATGTACATCGTAGCTAAAAATGCCGGTACATACCCTTGGGTTTCTTTATGCAAATACGGTCTGATGTTCCAGTAGTTTTGCTTTCCGCCTGAACGACGAATCGCTTTAGCTACGTTACCCGGACCGGTATTGTAAGAGGCCAAAACCAAATCCCAATCGCCAAAAATGGCATACATGTTTTTCATGTATTGGGCTGCAGCAGCACTTGCTTTTAACGGATCTCTTCGGTCATCGGCATAAGTATCAACTTTCAAACCGTATTGTTTTCCGGTTTGGTACATGAACTGCCATAAACCGGTAGCGCCAACACGTGAAACCGCTCTTGGATTAAGAGCTGATTCTACCACCGATAAATATTTGATTTCTAATGGAATATTCTGAGCCGCTAAAGCTTCTTCAAACAAAGGAAAATAGAATTGAGAAATACCCATCAATCTTTCGAAAGAGCGCTTTCTGTTTTTCAAAAACGATTTGATTACGTTTTCTAAACCAACATTATACTCGATGTTGAACGGCGATTTTTCGTCTAACTTTTTAAGTCGTTCTTTTAAAAGTTCGGTCGGTAATTCGTAGTCCACCTTTTCATCAACATTGATGTTTTTGATGTCTAAAGTCAATTCCTCATACAAGTCCAAACTTGCCAATTCCTTCATCCACATGCTGTCGATACATTGGGCAATGTTATCGTGTACAAAAGTAGCTTTGATGGAATCGAGATATTGTCGTTGGGTAAGCGGCGTCTTTTTGATAGGTACTTTAATAATAGAATCTTGGGCAAAAACTGCCGAGGAAAGTAAAATTAAAGCCAAAGACGTTATTTTTTTTACAGTCATAAGTCTTGTTTGTTTTGTGGTATTTGTGTTGTTATTAATTAACCAATTAATAACGCAATTAATTGTCTTTTATTGTGTTACCGGATATTTAGTCTAAAATGGCTGCAATTCCGGGTAAAACTCTTCCTTCTAACATCTCCAGCATAGCACCGCCTCCGGTAGAAACATAACTCATTTTGTCTTCTAATCCGAATTGTTTTACAGCTGCAACCGAATCGCCTCCGCCCACTAAAGAGAAAGCGCCGTTGGCTGTTGACTCGGCTATAAAATTACCTAATGTGATCGTTCCTTTGGCAAAGGTTTCCATTTCAAAAACGCCTAATGGTCCGTTCCAAAGAATTGTTTTAGAATCCATGATGACTTTTTTGAAATGCTCCAACGATTTTGGTCCGGCATCCAAACCTTGCCAACCGTCGGGAATTTCACGAACGTCAACAATTTGAGTGTTGGCATCGTTGGCAAAAGCATCGGCAGCTACCACATCAACCGGAATATGGATTTGTACATTTTTTTCTTTGGCCAAACGCAAAATTTCCAAGGCTAATTCTTGTTTGTCATCTTCACAAATAGAATCACCTATCTTTCCGCCCAAAGCTTTCACGAAAGTAAACGTCATTCCACCGCCAATAATCATGTGGTCTACTTTGTCTAAAATATTTTCGATTACGGTGATTTTCGAAGAAACTTTTGAACCTCCTAAAACAGCGGTCACCGGTTTTACGGAGTTATTTAACACTCTGTTTAAGCTGTCAATTTCTTTGGCTAAAAGCAAACCAAAACACTTATCGGTTGGGAAAAATTGAGCAATAATCGTTGTGGAAGCGTGCGCTCTGTGGGCTGTTCCGAAAGCATCATTCACATAAATGTCACCTAACGAAGCTAATTCTTTAGCGAAATTCACATCGCCGGCTTCTTCTTCTGCATAAAAACGGAGATTTTCCAACAACAGTACTTGTCCGGGTTTCAAATTTTGAGCAGCATTTTGTGCCACTGTTCCGCGACAATCCTCAGCAAAAAGAACCGGAATACCTAAAACTTCTGAGGCTTTAGAAACGATGTGTCTTAGTGAAAATTGATCTTGTTTTCCTTTTGGTCTTCCCAAATGCGACATCAAGATAACGCTTCCGCCGTCGGCCAAAATTCTATCGATAGTTGGTTTTGCTGCTTCAATACGATTGGCATCTGTTACGTTAAAATGCTCGTCTAAAGGCACGTTAAAATCAACTCGAATAATGGCTTTTTTGGCGTTAAAATTGAAATCTTGTAATGTTTTCATTGGAAATGATAAAGGTTTTGAATCCGTGCAAATATAGTAAAATTTAATTTTACCGTTCTTTTTGTAGCTTTTATCGATGTTTTTTAAGGATTTTTTAAGACTTAAGCAATTTATTTTCAAGAATATACTGAAACAGCTATCGGTTATTACAGATTGAGCCGATTTATGGCGGCCGTAGTGTAATGGCTGAAATTTGATTTTCTATTAGGAAAAAAATTGCGCTATATTTGCTCTATGCAGTTTTCAGAAATACTCGGTCAGGAATACCTCAAAAACCATTTGATGCAAAGCGCTTCTTCGGGAAGAATTCCGCACGCGCAATTGTTTGTTGGTCCGGAGGGTTGCGGCACATTGCCGATGGCTATTGCTTATGCACAGTATGTTTTGTGTCTGAATTCGGGTATGGAAAACTCGGGCGGCAACGAAAGTTGTAACTTGAAATTCCAAACCTTATCGCATCCCGATTTACATTTTATTTATCCGAATGTAGCCAACGAAGACGTAAAATCGAAACCTAAAAGTGCTGATTTTATCGCCGATTGGCGTGCCTTTGTTTTAAAAAATCCCTACGGAAGTTTGTTCGATTGGTACAAACATTTGGGCGTAGAAAAAAAGCAGGGAATGATTCGCGTAGAAGATGCGCAGGATATTCTAAAATCGTTAGCCTTAAAATCTTACGAAGGCGGTTACAAAGTAATGATTGTTTGGATGGTGGAAAAAATGAACATCGAAGCCTCGAACAAATTGCTTAAACTTTTAGAAGAACCGTCGGATAAAACGCTTTTCATTTTAATTTCTGAAAACGAGGAAGACATCATTCAAACCATTCGTTCCCGTTGCCAAGTATTGCATTTTGGGGCTTTGCCTGAAGCTGTGATTGCCAAAGCCATGCGCGAAAAGTATTTTTTAGATGAACCTTCGGCTTTGAAAGTGGCCCATTTATCGCAAGGCAATTACAACAAGGCCATTCACATTTTGAACAATGATAACAACGATTTTCCGTTTGAGAAATGGTTTGTAGATTGGGTTCGAGCGGCGTTCAGAGCCAAGGGAAATGCTTCGGCTATTCAGGATTTGATTTCCTGGAGCGAAGAATTGGCCACTATTGGTCGCGAAGGCCAAAAACAATTTTTGGCGTATTGCACCGATTTGTTTCGCCAAGCGTTATTGCTGAATTACCAAACCGAAAAATTGGTGTATTTGGAACCTGATGTAGCAGGTTTTAAATTGGAAAAATTCGCTCCCTTTGTCACCGGAAATAATATCACTGAAATTTTCAAAGAGCTTTCCGATGCTTCGTATCACATTGAGCGTAACGGAAACGCTAAGATTATATTAACTGATTTGTCTATAAAACTAACACGATTAATCCATAAAAATTAAACCCATGAACAATACTGCCTCTATTTTAGTCTTACTTTTTTTAGCGGTTACCTTTGTACAATCGGCTTATGATAAAGTATTTGCCTGGAAAGGCAACGTTGAATGGTTGAAAGGTCATTTTGCCCAAACCATTTTAAAAAACAATGTGCCTTTGGCCTTGTTCATTATACTCGTTTTGGAGTTGATTACCGGCGTTTTTACTTTGGTCGGCTGCGTTGAATTATGTGTTAACGGCGGCAAAACTTGGGGATTGTATGGCGCGATTTTTTCGTCGGTGACTTTAATCTTCTTGCTTTTAGGGCAACGCTTGGCTAAAGATTACGACGGTGCGCGTACGATTGCCATTTACTTTGTGCCTTCGGTTTTAGCCGTTTGGTGGTTAAGTTAAACCACTTTTTCTGGCCGCTTGGTACATTTTCAATTCGTCCCAAGTAAATTCGTCTCCGTATTTTTCTTTTAAACTGCCCAACGATTCTTCTTTGTGATCTTTGAAGGCTTGGGCTAAGGCTGCTATCTTGTCCTCCGGCAATATGGCTGAAATGGCTATAGTTTCTGTCTCGATTAATTTGGCTAAATGCGAGCTGATGGTTTGGACTGTTAACTTTCTGACGGCTGCAATTTCTTTTATGGTATACTGTTGCAGCCAAAGTTCGTAGGTTTCTTGAACCGTAGATTTTTTCGGTTCTTTTTGCTTTTTCTTTTTGGCGTAACGCGATGGTTCTTCTTCGTCTATCAGCGAAAGATGACTGTTTTTATAGGCTTGACGAACAGTTTCTGCTTTAGTAAATCGATAGGTTTTGATTGCTTCCGAAGACAGGCTTTCTTTGGAGATGGTTTCACCATTGGCTACAGTTGCTATCAATTGTTTGGCTTTCATCAATCGGATTACTGCTTTGGTTTGGAGTTCTTCCAGCACGATTAATTCTTCAAAATAAGCTTTGGCTTTTTTCATTCGGATTACTTCTTCCAGCTGCCAGAGAATGTCGTGTGTTAATTGATCAAGTATCGGAAAAAAGTAATCGTAAGCCGAAAAAATTCTGTTTTTAATAAAATGAAAATCAACCTCTTCCGAAAATAATTTATTGAGTTGCGCGATAAATTTGTGTGACGGATCGGTTAGCTGTTGCAAGGTTTCCCATTGCTTAATTGCCCAATCTTTGTGTTGGGTTTTGAACGATAAATCCGTTTTTTCATTGTAGCTGTATAAATGATTGCGCCATTCTTGGAGCAATACCGACCAATCGAAAGCGGTCATCAGGTAGTTACGGATAAAATTTTTGGTTTCTTTGTGTAACGTATTTTCTAAGGTTACGCTTTCTGCCTTGTTAGAAGCGTAATTCATCACTTCTTGGTCGCTGGAAATTCCATTCATTTGCAACGGAGAAAGCAATACGAGGCCATTTAATGAACGCAAACGCGACAAAGCCACATAGGCCTGCCCAGGCAAAAAAACATCGGCTACATCCAGAGCTGCTTTTTCAAAGGTTAATCCTTGGCTTTTGTGTACCGTAATCGCCCAAGCCAATTTAATGGGATAATGGGTAAAAGTGCCTAAAACTTCCTCTTCTATCTCTTTGGTGTTTTCGTTTACAGTATATCGGATGTTTTCCCAAACGTATTTTTCGACTTCAATTGTCATATTTTCTTCCGGAAAATGCACCCAAATTTCACGCTCCGACAAGGTTTGGATAATCCCCATTTTTCCGTTGAAAAATTTCTTTTCCGGAGTGCTGTCGTTTTTGATGAACATGATTTGAGCGCCGACTTTCAATTCAAGTTTTTCTTCCAGTGGGAAAATTTTATCCGGAAAGTCGCCTATTACATCCGACCGATACACAAAAATTTCTCCTTCTAAATCGGCTAAAGATTGTGCATTAATCGTATCAGCTTTGTGATTATGCGTAGTTAGAGTGATGTAACCTTTGTTGGCTTTTAAATCGAATTTAGGTTGGAAGAATTGGTTTAAAACTTGAATGTCCTTCGCGGTAATCTTGTTGACTCTCAGGTTATTCAAGACCGAAATAAAAGTATCATCTGTTTGGCGGAAAATCTTAGACAATTCGATGTAAATTGGTGGACTTTTCTCGATGACATGCGCATGAAAAAAGAATTTTCCTTTGTAGTATCGGCTTAACGTTCGCCATTCGTCCTCTCGTATCACCGGCGGCAATTGGAGCAAATCGCCAACAAATAACACTTGTACTCCTCCGAAAGCTTGGTTGTTTTTGCGGACAGTTTGCATCATAAAATCCATGGCGTCCAATAAATCAGCACGAAGCATACTGACTTCATCAATAATCAGCAATTCCATATTGCGAATTACTGCCTTTTTTAAGCCGCTCATTTTGAAGTGTCTTCGAAGCGTTAATCGGCTTTCAAACTTAGATGAATCCGTGAATTGAGGCGAAGAATTATCGGGTAAAAAACCCCCGAACGGCAACTGGAACATAGAGTGAATCGTAACGCCTCCTGCATTCAATGCGGCTATCCCGGTTGGCGCTACAACGACTGTATTTTTGTGAGTCGTTTGAATGATTTCTTTAAGTAAAGTTGTCTTGCCGGTACCGGCTTTTCCCGTTAAAAAAACAGAGCAATTGGTTTGGTTGATAAATTGCAATACATATCGGGCTTCGGCAGTTACAGATTTCATGGCTTATAAGTTTTATCTTATACAAATGTAAAGCATTGTGTTTCAATACACAACAAAAAAGCGCCTTAAAAAAGACGCTTTGAAGATTGGTTAGGATAGCAATTTATTTCTTTTCCTCTTTTTTAGCTGCCGGTTTTTCTTCTTTTTTGTCGGCAGACTTGTATTTTTCGTTCACTAATTTGATGATTTCTTTGGTGATATCATAACTGTCTTTAGCATATAGTACAGAGGCAATATCTCCGGTTCCGTAGATGTAATCATAGCCTTTGTCTTTACCGTATTCTTTGATTACTTTTCTGTAAGTACTTACTAATGAATCCATTTCAACTCCGCTTTCGCTTTGTAATTGTTGTAACATCGCTTGTTGCGCGTAGCTTAATTCTTGTTCTCTTCTTTGTAATTCGGCTCCTTTTTGTTGTGCCCAGACTTGTCCGTTAGCCTGTGCATTTTTTTGAAAATTAGCCGCTTCTGATTTGAAACGATTCACTTCCACTTCCAATTGGCTACCCATAACTTTGGATTTGTCTTTGTATTTTTCGGCGATGTCTTTGGCTTCTGTTGATTCTTCCATCAATTTAGAAGTATCGATATAGGCTGTTTTGAATTCTTTTACTTCTGTCGTTTTATTGCATGATAGAAATGAGATGGCCAATGCAAAAAGGATAACTGTTTTTTTACTCATGATATAGAATTGATTTTTGGTACAAGTGAATTTACAATTTCACTATGGTTTAGATAAATTAATTTTTCGTTTCAAAAATATAAAATAAAGACAATAATTAGGCTGAAAAAAAGGCTGAAAACCAGAATAGCTTTTAATTATTGAATTTAAAAATGCTATAATATAGCATTATTGAAATTGGCTTCAAATAAAGCGATTTAAGCGAGCATCCTGTTTTAGTAAACCAAGAGCTTAACCGGAAGCGATTTCGTTAAAACATGCTAATTTATTTCAATTTTATTGATTTTTTAGGATATAAATATGCGAAGAATACTCTTTTGTTTTCTTTCCGTTGAGATTTGACTTCAAACCGACGAAAAAAGCCCTAATGAAATTCATACGACCGGTTTTGTATTTTTCAGACAGCAAGCTCACATAAAAACTATCAAACTTCATTGGCAAAACAGCTGTTAATTGAATTCCTTTTTCTTCAAATAATTTTTCAATAGCCGTTTTGGAGAAATGCCAAATGTGTCTCGGCACATCATAAGCCGCCCAATGTCTGCCATAAAAATTAGCATCAAACGATTTAAAATTTGGCACGGCAATAATTATGGTACCGGTTGGTTTAATTAATCTTTTTAACTCGGATAAATAGTCTTCTAAATTTGGAACGTGTTCTAATACATGCCACATGGTAATAATGTCGAAAGAATGGCTTTCTAAATCTGATAAACTATCGGCAAAGTTCACACCTTTGTTGATAGCAATTCCTTTGGCTTTTGCACTAGGCTCAATTCCGGTAATATTCCAACCGTCGTTTTTGGCTACTACTAAAAAATCGCCTGTTCCCGCACCAATGTCTAATAATTTTCCTTTAGCCGATTGTGCATTAATTAATTTCAATTTATTTTTCAAGGCAATGCCTTTGATGAAATGATACACTCTTTCAAATAAGGATCGCTTCCCATCGGTATGTGAAATATAATCGTCGCTTTCGTAATAAGACGGTAATTTGTCCAAACTTGGTTTGGGAAAGGTCATTAAAAGATCGTATTCGGGATTGTGGTGCAATTCGAAAATTTCTTTAGAAACCGAATAATCTTTGACTTTTTGAAAAAAAATATTGTTTTGAAAACTCATAGAACTCTTAATTGGCAAGGCTTGGCAAAGTTAGTTTCACGTGGAACGCAAAACGATTAGGTTATCTGTTTTTAAATTATCGACCCATATAAATCAACAAAACCGAAATATCGGCTGGCGAAACACCACTGATTCTTGAGGCTTGTGAAATGGTCACTGGTCGAATAGCCGTTAATTTTTGCTTGGCTTCAATCGACATGGATTTTATTTTATAATAATCGAAATTCTCGGGGATTTTAATATCTTCTAAACGCGTTAGCTTTTCAGCATTGTTTCTCTCTTTTTCGATATAACCGGAATACTTAACTTGGATTTCGGCTTGTTCGATAATTTCTTTATCCAAATCGTTATCTTGAATGTATTGCTGTACTTTTTCGAACTTCAGTATGTCTTCTAAGTCAATTTGCGGACGTGAGAAAACTTTAAACATCTTATCCGATTGCGTCATAGGAGAACTTTCCTTTTCGACTAAAATCGGATTGGCTTCTTCGTGTGTCAAACTGGTTTCTTTGAAGAAAGTCACCATCTTTTCACTCTCATTAAACTTATGTTCCATTCTACGCATTCTCTTCTCAGAGGCTAAACCAATTTCATAAGATTTAGGCGTTAACCTGAAGTCGGCATTATCCTGACGTAAAAGCGTTCGGTATTCAGCACGTGAAGTAAACATGCGATAGGGTTCTTCCGTTCCTTTAGTAATTAAGTCATCAATTAGAACTCCGATGTAAGCTTCATCTCTGCGAAGAATCATAGGTTCCATTTCTTTGACTTTTAAAGCAGCATTAATTCCGGCCATTAAACCTTGAGACGCAGCTTCTTCATAACCCGTTGTACCGTTAATTTGTCCGGCAAAATACAAACCTTCAACCAACTTGGTTTCTAAAGTGTGTTTTAATTGCGTTGGCGGAAAATAATCATACTCTATCGCATAACCGGGACGGAAAAACTTCACTTTTTCAAAACCTTCCACAGAACGCAATGCTTTAAACTGAATATCCTCAGGCAAAGAAGTTGAGAAGCCATTTACATAAACTTCTACGGTATTCCATCCTTCTGGCTCAACAAATAACTGGTGTCTTTCCTTGTCGGCGAAACGATTAATCTTATCTTCTATAGAAGGACAATATCTTGGGCCAATACTTTTAATTCTACCATTAAACATAGGTGAGCGATCAAATCCTTCACGCAAAATATTATGTACTTCATTAGAAGTGTAGGTCATATGACAAAGTAATTGTTGCGTCAACGGTTTAGTCTCATCAGTATATGAAAACTTGTCCGGCACTAAATCTCCGGGCTCTTCACGCATTTTAGAATAATCTAAAGAACGACCGTCAACTCTGGGCGGTGTTCCGGTTTTCATTCTACCGGCTTGGAACCCAACATTAATCAAATCTTCAGTAATACCAAAAGCTGCACTTTCTCCTGCTCTACCGCCTCCAAATTGTTTGTCGCCAATGTGAATTAATCCATTCAAAAAAGTACCGTTTGTTAGCACAACGGTTTTGGCTTTAATTTCAATTCCGAGAGAAGTTACAATTCCTTCAACCTTGTTATTTTTTATCAAAAGCCCTTTAACCATCTCTTGATAAAAATCGAGATTGGGCGTTCTCTCCAACATCAAACGCCATTCTTCAGAAAAACGCATACGATCACTTTGAACACGCGGCGACCACATGGCAGGACCTTTAGATTTGTTCAACATCTTGAACTGAACGGCTGTTTTGTCTGAGACAATTCCGGAGTAACCGCCTAAGGCATCTATTTCACGAACAATTTGACCTTTGGCGATTCCTCCCATGGCAGGATTGCAAGACATTTGAGCAATGTTTTGCAAACTCATCGTGACCAATAAAGTTTTACAACCTAAATTGGCCGCTGACGCGGCGGCTTCACAACCGGCATGGCCAGCACCCACAACAATAGTATCGTATTTTTCTAAAAACATTTTCTAATTGTGTTTCACGTGGAACATCTTCATTTTTTCTTCTTCCTTCACACGCATTAATTGCTCATCAGCATCAGATTTATCTTTATAACCACAGTAGTGCAAAACACCGTGAACCATAACGCGTTTTAATTCATCTTCAAAAGAGACATTAAAATCTGCTGCATTATCTTTAACGCGTTCAATAGAAATGAAAATATCGCCGTGTAGTTCATTTCCCACAGAATAATCAAAGCTGATAATGTCTGTTAGCGTATCGTGATCTAAATATTGCTTGTTAATTTCAAGCAAATAGTCATCGTCGCAGAATATATAGTTAATCTCGCCTTCGTTCTTTATTTCGGATTTAATGACTTCGGTTAACCAAGCCGCAAAAGCAGATTCATTATCTAAAGCAAAATCGCATTCGTAATTAAAACTAATCATTATTGATAAAGTATTCTTGAACCTTCTGGTTAAAATTGGAGCGCAAAGGTAAGCTTTGTCTATTTAAAATTTCAATGCTGTTTAAATATTCTTGTAACCTTGTTGGTAAAGCATTGGCTTGATTACTAAATTCTTTCTTATTGGTTTCCGATTGGCGCTTCTTATCTTGTCCTTGTTGTTGCACTGCCTTTTCAAGTTTCAGCAGTTCGTATTTAAGATTTAGAACTTTCTGTAAAGTTTCATTATTAAAGCCTTTATTCAATAATTGCTTCTCAATTTGCTTCATTTGATCTAAAGCATTTTGACCATTTCCTCCAACGCCCTGTTTCTTTAATTCCTTTTCTAAAGCCTCACGCAATTGTTGCTGTTCTTTGTAGATTTCCATAATAGCTTTTGCATCGCCTTCACCATCTTGTCCTTGCTCACCTCCTTTTTCGCTCCCCTCGCTTTGGCCTGATTTTCCTCCTTTTTGGCCTTTACCGTCTTTGCTACCTTGTTGTCCTTGACCAGGTTTTTCTCCTTCCTTGCCTTCTTGTCCTTCACCAGGTTTTTCACCCTTTTTCATGCCTTTCTTCATCTTGTCAGCAAGACTTTCCTGCTTTTTGATAATATCCGGCAACTGCATACCGGCACCTTGACCTTGACCAGGTTTAGGTTTGCCTTTACCCTGTCCTTCCATTTGAAGAGACATTTGCATACTATTAAGAACGTCACTAAGCATATCCGCCAATCTATTGGCTGAAGAAACAGCATATTGCTGGTGAGAATTTCCTTTAGATACATTAGCTTCAGCTAACGTTTCGAGTGCTTTGTCAACGTTATATTGAACTTTACCAATCTCCTTAGTTACGTCTTCGGCAATTTTAGGGTTGCGCAATGACATGGCAAATAAACTGTCATCAACATGTTTAAATTGCTGCTTCAAATCTTGTTGTATTTTAAGATTTTTATTGAAGGAGGGTGCGCCACGTTTCAAATTTTTAAACTGCTTCATCACCTCTTCCTGAGAAAATGAATATGCTAACAAATTGTCCAAAATCTGGCGCAACATAGCCACATCTTCTTCCATTTGTTCCATATCACCAGACTGCATTTGCTCTGCCATTATCTGGCTCATTTGTTTCATCTTCTTGGCAGCACTCTTTTGCTTTGGCTTCGCTTTCTCCTTTTGTTGCTTTTGCAATTGCTCCTTAGCATTCTTCATGTCTTCATCTATACTCTTCTCTTGCTCATCTGAATTGGGAATATCCATTGGTGATTTCAACTCTTTGTTTTCCTGTTCTAATTCGTTTAATTCTTGCTGAAGCTTATCAAACTCCTTATTGATGTCCTCTTGCTTCTCTGCTGAATTCTCTTCAACTTTATCGGCCAACTTGTCTTGCTTATCCGCAAGTTTATCTAGTTTATTGGCTATTTGTTCCGCTTTCTTTTCAACGTAATAACGCTTGGTTAGCTCAACCAACTGCTCTAAACTCTTGGTTTGGTTTTTACTCGCTTGTTGGAATTTTTGCATTTTTTCGAACAACTCTTCTTTGCTGATTTTATCATTCAGCTTTTGCAGTTCATCCAACAGCTTTTTGTTCTTCTCCAATTCTTCTTTGGTTTTCTCTAAACGGTCTTGCAATAATTCTTTCTTCTCGTCTTTTTTCTCCGATTTAAATTGCTCCAAATTCTCCTTCATCTTCTCTGAAAACTCTTTCATCATTTCGTCTTGTTGCTTTTGACGTTGAATGAAATCGTTAACTTTTTGTTGCTCTTTGTAATCTAAATTATCCTTCTCTTTACCCATTTTTTGCAACTTCTCCATTTCGGACAATTGTTTGTCTTGGGCTTTTAACGATTTGGCTAACGAATTGATATTATCATTTTGCTGTTGCAACATTTCATCTTGTTTCTCGGTCTCAGTCGCAATGCGGTTGCTGAATACAGCTGATTTGGAGCTTTTGAAATTGTGAATGGCATCATTATCGAAAATCTCAAAATAGTACTCATATGAAACACCTTCTTCTACCGGTAGATTACTCGGAAAAGCAAACACAAACTGATCATAAACATCTTTCTTAACGTTGATAAGCGCTTTTTTAGCTGTGTTCGGTTTATCCTTAGGATAATAAACAATTTGCAGCTTAGAAAGTCCGTAATCGTCAGAAACTTGTCCAAGCACATAATTCTTATTGACTTTTAAACTATCCGGTGCATTGTTGACTGTTATCGTTGGAAATTGGTCTTTGATGACAGAAATCTGATAATTCAACTTTTCGTAGTTCTGCACTTTATTGTTTGAGGTCAAAATTTGATACTCTACATTTTGCAGTATACTTTTCGACAACGTAAAGACATTATCTTGTTTAGCGAAAGTAAATCGATTGGTAGCATTCACCCAGTCCACTTTTTGAGTAGCCAAAGTGTTCATTCGCCAAGTAACTTTGGTTCCTTCAGGAATAACAGCATTTCCGGTGCCTTTGATTACCTCCGCTTTTTTATTCAAATAACTAGGGAAATTTAAAATCATCTCGAAATTGGCTATCGACGGAACGGTCACTACTTTTAACTCGTAATCGTGAGAACTGACATCGTTGGCTTCGATATGAAATTCAATATCTTCGGATGGTTTCGGAATGACAAATTCAAATTCTCCTGCTTTAGTAGTTTCCATAAAGTAACTTTCATGACCTATATAAATCATAGCGTTTTCTGGAACTACTTTACCAACTGTTTTAACTTTAACCAAGAAATCTTTGTTCTGTTCGGTTTGCAAATTATTGTTCACCAACACAATTTCAAAAGGTGCCGGCGGTGTAAATTGTTGTTTGAAGTTTACCACACGATTGAAACTTTGTGATAAAATTTCGCCTTTTCCCGAGATCAGGAAAAACAAAAAGAACAAAATCGGAATCACAGCCAGTGGTAAATACTTTTTATTCTTGCCTAAATTGATGGCATTGCCAAAAGGAATTGGCTGTAAAGTGGCAGCTTTCTGTTCAATCGAAGCCAAAAGGAGTTCCGATTGGTTTCGGTCTTGTGACAATTGTAAAAAGTTGGTTAGCTTATCGCCTACTTCATTAAAATGGTTTCCGATAATATTTGACGCCTGATTGTAGTCAATTCCCTTTTGCAATTTGAATAACTTAAAAAGTGGAAACAAGATGAATCGCAACAAAAGAAACAATTCTACCGCTACAAAAAGCACAAACAAAACCGTTCGCGCTGCAGGTTTAAGCCATAAGAAATACTCAACAAACAGCGTGAAGATAAAATAAAGCAAACCAATGCCGACGAAAAATATAGTGCCGCGCAGCAATTCATTGGTGTAAAACTTTCGAATAAAGTCTTCTAACTTCTGATAAATAAGGGTTGATTTTTCCAATTTTTAGCCAATCTTTTTTATAACCGATAAATGTACAATTTTTGGCGAATAACCAACGTTAAAAATTTGTCAATGAAAACGTCTTGAAAATGAAGCGGTAAGACAAATCAAAAACTTCCAACTTCTAACTTCCAACTTCCAACTTCTGTTTATCTTTGCACACACTTCGACAAGCTCAGTGTTAATATGAATAACCCTAAATTATAAAAATGTCAAGACCAGTTAGAGTTCGTTTTGCGCCAAGTCCGACCGGACCATTGCACATTGGTGGTGTGAGAACAGCCTTATTTAATTATTTATTTGCCAAAAAACACAACGGTGTATTCTATTTGCGAATTGAAGATACCGACCAAAATCGTTTTGTTCCAGGTGCGGAGCAATACATTTTTGAAGCCTTGGAATGGTTAGGCATTGCGCCAAGTGAAACCGTTGGAAAGAATGAAAAATTTGGTCCATACCGTCAAAGCGAAAGAAAGCATTTGTACAAACAATATGCGGATCAGTTGGTACATTCAGGCTGGGCTTACTATGCTTTTGACACAGCTGAAGCACTGGACAACCACAGAAAGCAACACGAAGCCGAAGGGAAAACTTTTATTTACAATTGGCACAACCGTGAAAAATTAGATACTTCTTTAGTTCTTTCGGCAACAGAAACCGAAAAAAGAATTGCCAATGGAGAAGCTTATGTCATTCGATTTAAAACGCCTGTAAACGAGACTTTGCATTTGCATGATATTATTCGCGGTGACTTAAAATTTGAAACCAATTTGTTAGACGATAAAGTATTGTTTAAGTCAGATGGCATGCCAACGTACCATTTGGCGAATATAGTAGATGACCATTTGATGGAAACCTCACATGTGATTCGTGGAGAAGAATGGTTGCCAAGTTTGCCATTACACAGCTTATTGTATAAAGCCTTTGGTTGGGAAGCGCCTGAATTTGCACATTTACCACTAATTTTAAAACCTATCGGGAACGGAAAATTATCCAAACGCGATGGCGATAAAATGGGCTTTCCGGTATTTCCGTTAGAGTGGAAAAGCGAAGAAGGTGTTTCATCGGGTTACCGAGAAAAAGGATTTTTCCCGGAAGCAGTAGTGAACTTTTTGGCCTTATTAGGTTGGAACGACGGCACCGAACAGGAAATCTTTTCTTTGGAAGAATTGGCTGAAAAATTCGATTTGAATCGCGTACACAAAGCCGGAGCCAAATTTGATCCGGAGAAAAACAAATGGTTCAATCACCACTATTTACAACAACAAAGTAATGAAAGTTTAGCAGAAGCTTTTGCACCAACTTTAGCTGAAAAAGGCATCTCGACTGCGCTCGATGTGACAAAAGTAGTATCGTTAATTAAAGAGCGTGCCAATTTTGTTTCAGAATTTTGGGAATTGGCCGATTATTTCTTTGTAGCACCTACAGCTTATGATGAAAAAGCAGCTAAGAACTGGAAAGAAGATACGCCGCATTTGATGCAACAATTGATTTCGGTATTGGAAAATATAGGTGATTTTACGTCTGTCAACATCGAAACCATCGTAAAAGATTGGATGACCAAAAACGAAATTGGTATGGGAAAAGTGATGCAACCCTTCCGTTTGAGTTTGGTTGGCGCGCTCAAAGGACCACATCTTTTTGATATAGTGGAATTGATTGGAAAAGAAGAAACCATTAAGCGACTGGAAAAAGCGATAGCTACATTATAAAAAAAGCCCCGAGACTCGGGGCTTTTCTTTTATAGATTAATAATCACTTGTCCGTTAATACTACCTAAATTTCCCTTAAAGGTATCACCGTTATTCAACACTTTTAAAGCATCGTCTTTGTTGAGTTTGTTTAAGATGTTGGTAAAACCGTATTCATAAAAAAGCACCGCTCTGATGGTTTTACTACCGGCAGAACATCCCAAATAGAAATTACCACTAACCGGTGATATATCCACAATTTGATTGGCCGCTAACAACGTTCCTTTCAGGATTCGGTTTTCATCGGTTGGATCTACTTTAAGTTTGCCGTTGACTTGCAAAACCGGACCAAAATCCAGAGACACGTGGTCTTCCACCACATTATAACTGAACAAAATACGTACTTGAACACCTTGAATATTGTATTTGATATCTTGGTTAAAGGAAGATTCCAAAGAGAAGTTATTGCTAAAAAACTGCATCCCGTAAATCATGCTCCAATTGTTGTAATAATTACCACGAACCGAAAGTCCGCCCGCAAAACCCATACCCGGAGAAGCTTTGAAGTTGTTGGTGAATAAAGTAGTTTGTGAAATTCCGGCTGAAATACCGATACGATTCCCATCTCGGTTACCGTATTGAGCGAAACCTAAAGTTGCAAAAAACAACAATAGCAAAGTAAGTTTTTTGTTCATGTAATGTTGACAGTTAATTTGTAACAAACATACATATATTTTCGTACAACCTATTTTAATCACTAAAATTTAAAATAATATGGAATTTATTATCATCCCAATTGTATTTGGTGTTCTTTTTCTGTTCGCTTGCTTTTTTACCGTAAAGCAACAAACGGCTGTAGTCGTAGAACGATTTGGTAAGTTTTTGAGCATCCGCAACTCGGGTTTGCAGCTTAAAATTCCGGTAATCGACCGTATTGCAGGTCGTGTAAATTTGAGGATTCAACAATTGGATGTCATCATCGAAACCAAAACCAAAGACAACGTATTCGTAAAAATGAAAGTGTCGGTTCAGTTTAAAGTCATCCAAGAAAAAGTGTATGAAGCTTTTTATAAGTTAGAATATCCTCACGATCAAATTACGGCTTATGTGTTTGATGTAGTTCGTGCCGAGGTGCCGAAATTGAAATTAGACGATGTTTTTGAAAGAAAAGACGATATCGCGATAGCCGTGAAACGCGAATTAAACGAAGCTATGATGACTTATGGTTACGACATTATCAACACCTTAGTAACGGATATCGATCCGGACATGCAAGTAAAAAATGCAATGAACCGAATCAACGCGGCTGATAGAGAAAAAACTGCAGCCGAATTCGAATCGGAAGCCCAAAGAATCCGTATTGTAGCCAAAGCCAAAGCCGAAGCTGAAAGCAAACGCTTACAAGGGCAAGGTATAGCCGATCAAAGAAGAGAAATTGCGCGCGGTTTGGTAGAAAGTGTTGAAGTATTGAACAATGTAGGCATCAATTCGCAAGAAGCTTCGGCATTGATTGTGGTAACACAACACTATGATACTTTACAAGCTATTGGTGCCGATACCAACTCGAACTTAATCTTGTTACCTAATTCACCTCAAGCCGGAAGCGATATGTTGAACAACATGGTGGCGAGTTTTACCGCCAGTAACCAAGTTGGTGAAGTGATGAAAAACGCCCCTAAACGCATTAAAAAGAAAGAAGATCACACTTCCACCGATTACAATCCGTCGGACACTTCCAATCCGGAAGAACCGAAAAAGTAACAACTAGGGAATACAAAAAAGAGGCTTAATCGCCTCTTTTTCTATTTATAAACCAACTGATTACATAAGGTAATGCTATCTTTAAAATGCTGCCTAAAGTTCCGGAAAACAATTTTTTATAAACGGCATAAAACCCTTGAACCGGTTCCGAAGGGAAAATGCTATCTTTAGTTTTCTCATAGCTGAGCTTCATTTTCTGGAAATAGATTTCTTTTTCCAATTTCAGAATCTCTAAATCGTGCTCAATCTCGGCATAAGAAGCATATTTTTTGGTTTCCATCATTTAATCGTTAAAAAATATTTCGGAGAATTTTTCTAAAATTGGCCCTTCTACAATTTTATCTTTTACTAAAAACAAGAGCATTGCTAATACTAAATAAACACCGGCCACCGCTAAAAATCCAAGTGGATAACTGTTAAACCATTGTCCTAAAGCCAAAGCACCGGCGATTGAAACAAACAATAAAACAATAGTCAAACAAAGTGCAATTAGTAAAAACTTGACCATTAAAGTAGTCGACTTCATAGCTACTTTAAAACCCCAAAGTTTATAATAGGCCAAACTGGTTTCTACATAAGCTTTGGCATTCTCCTGAATGTCTTCTACATTTTCTTTTATTTCTTCAAAAGGCATTACTTCTGTAATTTGGCGTTTTGTTTTTTAAGCTCGGCTAATTTTTCTTCCAAAAAGGTAATAGCTTCTTCCGCTTTATAACTCGATTTAGATAACAAATTTTCGACAGTTTCTTTTAACTCGTCTTTGGTTTGAGAAAATTTTTCTTTGGCTTCTTCTTCTGCTGAGTTGAATTTGGATTTTACGTCATCTTTCAAATCATCAAAACCGTTTTTAATTTTTTCTCTCGTTTTTGAACCTTTATCGGGTGCAAACAAAATTCCGATACCTACTCCAATGGCAGCTCCGGCTAAAAGTGCCAAAATACTGTCGCTACTTCTTCCTGACATAATATTTGAAATTTTAATTTGATTAAAGTTACGAAATTTTTAACCAAAGCCAGTTAATAAGCCGTTAAATGATAAAAAATGATTTTAAAGCAATATAAAAGAGGTTTACTACTAAGACCATTAAATGACTTTAAGGATTTTTAAAAATCAAATAAAACCGATTTATGAAGGTCAATTTTAATCAGATGAAATTATATTTTTTATTAAAACAATAAGTTTTATTAATAATAGAAAAAGCCCGCGATTATGCGAGCTTTTCATTTGATTTTTCTATACTTGATTTAGTCTTTGTTTTCCACTTTGGCCCAAGTATCTCTTAAGCCAACCGTTTTGTTAAAAACTAATTTTTCGGTCGATGAATCTTTATCAACGCAAAAATATCCTAAACGTTGGAATTGGAACTGGTCTAAATTTTTAGCAGATTGCAAACTTGGTTCTACAAAACCGGTAATCACTTCTAATGAATTCGGATTGATAAATTCTTTAAAGTCGATTTCTTTGTTGCCATCCGGACTTTCATGGGTAAATAATCGGTCGTATACACGAACTTCAGCCGGTATAGCATGATTGATAGAAACCCAGTGAATGGTACCTTTTACTTTTCTTTGAGACGCTTCTGTACCACTTCCGCTGCGAGAATCGGTATCATACGTACAATGAATTTCGGTAATGTTCCCGTTTTCATCTTTGATAACACTCTCTCCTTTAATGATATACGCATTTTTTAAACGTACTTCAGTACCTAAAGTCAGACGGAAAAATTTCTTATTAGCCTCTTCTTGAAAATCTTCTCTTTCAATGTATAACTCTTTAGAAAAAGGCACTTTTCTATAGGTCATTACTTCTTCTTCCGGGTTGTTTTCGGCTTCTAACCATTCTTCCTGACCTTCAGGATAATTCGTAATTACCAATTTTACCGGATTCAAAACTGCCATTACACGAGGAGCAGTTTTGTTCAATTCTTCGCGAACACAGAACTCCAGTAAGGAAACATCTATTAAGTTAGTACGTTTGGCAATACCGATGGTTTTAGCAAAATTTCGGATAGCCATAGGCGGATAACCTCTGCGACGCATACCGGAAATAGTACTCATGCGCGGATCATCCCAGCCACTAACGTGCTTTTCTTCAACCAATTGCAAAAGTTTTCTTTTAGAAACCACTGTGTGTGATAAATTTCTTCTGGCGAATTCTCGTTGTTTCGGACGCACTTTAGTCTCATCGTAAACTTGGTCTAAAAACCAGTCATACAACTCGCGGTGCGGTAAAAATTCAAGCGTACAAAACGAATGGGAAATCTGTTCTAAATAATCGCTCTCTCCATGTGCCCAATCATACATTGGGTATATACACCAATCATTTCCGGTTCGGTGATGGTGCTTTTTTAAGATGCGATACATAATTGGGTCTCGCATCAGCATATTAGTCGAAGCCATATCGATTTTAGCTCGCAAAATATGAGTTCCTTCATCAAATTCACCATTTTTCATGCGTTCAAAAAGGTCTAAATTCTCTTCCACTGAACGATCGCGGTAAGGAGAATTGGTACCAACTTGTGTTGGTGTTCCTTTTTGCTTGGCCATTTCCTCCGAAGTTTGGCTGTCTACATAGGCCTTTCCTTTCTTAATAAATGCAACAGCCCAATCGTATAATTGTTGGAAATAATCAGAAGCATAACATTCGTTAGCCCATTGGTAACCCAACCATTCAATATCTTTTTTAATAGCATCCACGTATTCCTGCTCTTCTTTAGCGGGATTGGTATCATCAA
Source organism: Flavobacterium sp. FEMGT703F (assembly GCA_002786385.1). Lineage (GTDB taxonomy): Bacteria > Bacteroidota > Bacteroidia > Flavobacteriales > Flavobacteriaceae > Flavobacterium > Flavobacterium cheonhonense. Next base: position 5,088 of record PGCN01000025.1, on the reverse strand, counting down.
AACGCAAGTTCACAGGCGCCTGATAATCAATTCCTAAACCAAAGTTTAAACAAATGGCACTGGCATGACCAACGTGTAAATACCCGTTAGGTTCCGGTGGAAAACGAAAACGCAATTTGTCTTGAGACAAACCATTTTTCAAATCTTCTTCAATAATTTGTTCGAGGAAATTAAGTGACTTCTCTTCTGTTGCCATTATTTTTGTAATTTTAGCAAAGATATTAAAAACGTTACGAGTTACAAGTTGCGGATTGTAAGTTTGTTCAATTACTAACAACTCTAAACTAACCACTCTAAACCCGAAACTTAACCAATGGGAACAATTAAATTACAAAATATAAGAACCTTTTCCTTTCATGGTTGTTTGGAAGAAGAAGCTCGAATCGGTTCTGATTACAGAGTAGATTTGGAGATTAAAACCGATTTAAGAAAATCATCAGTCAGTGATGACCTAAAAGACACAGTAGATTATGTACTTTTAAACAAAATTGTGGTAGATGAAATGGCTATTCGTTCTAAATTATTAGAACATGTAGCCCAGCGAATTGTGTCCAGAATATTCAAAGAAATCCCTTCAGTATCCAGAATAGTATTAGCGGTTTCTAAACTCAATCCACCAATAGGCGGTGATGTTGAAGCAGTTACTATTGAATTGGAAGAATACAGAAGTTAGATTTAAGATTGGCGATTTAAGATTGTTGAATGCAGAATGAAATCAAAAATCAAAAATCGTTAATCAACAATCTAAAATTAAAACTTTTTAGTATATTTGCCGTCCAACTGGCATCGTGGCCGAGCGGCTAGGCACCGGTCTGCAAAACCGTATACTCCGGTTCGAATCCGGACGATGCCTCTTAATTAAGCTCTCTTTTTGAGAGCTTTTTTTATGCTTAATTTTTAGAAAAATTAATTAAAGAAAAGGTTCGAATCCGGACATTAACTCTTAATTAAACTCTTAAAAAAGAAGTTTTTAATGATTCATTTATAAAAGTATTGTTTTGAAAATAGATCGAAAGTAAAATAAAAACCTCAGAATCAAATCTGAGGTTTTTATTTTTTGCTAAGTATTTATTCTTGTTCTTCTAACTTTTCAATGGCAGAATTCACAATTTTTTGCTCTTTAGGAAACCAAGCTTGAGACAGTAAAACTACACCACAAATGATTAAGGCTATACTGATTACTTTTTTAATCAAAAGTATATTTTTAGGATTGAGTTGGCTTCGTAACTGTTTAGCTAATATGATTTTAAATAAATCGGTGATAAAATAAACGATGATTAATGTGGCGAAAAAAGTAATCATTCGCGATGCCTTTAATTCTAATTGCGGACCAATGGTAATCAAGATAGCCAACCAAAAACCTAGGACGCCAATGTTAATAAAGTTTAAAAAGAAACCTTTGATGAATAAAGAAAAGTAATTGGTCTTTGCTAATTCTTTAGGGTCAATTTCATCGATGTTTTTTTTAGATTCTTTCTTGTTTTTGATAAAAGATATTATCCCATAAGTAAGCATTACCAATCCGCCGAAAATAAACAAGGCCGGATCGTCTTTGATGCTTTGAATCAAACGATAACTACTGAAAAAAGCAATCAAAATAAAGATAATATCCGCTAAAACTACACCCAAATCAAACATGACTGCAGCTCTGAATCCTTTGACTACACTGGTTTCCAGGAGTACAAAAAATACTGGACCAATCATAAAACTCAGGAAAAAACCGAGCGGTATGGCGGATAAAATATCGTTTAAAAAAATCATGGTTTGAATTTTGACACTGCAAGTTAGCATTAAATTTGAAAAATTTAAAAAAAATACTACTTCGCTTCTCGAACCGTTCCGCCGGCTATGACTTTTTGATTGATCTGTTTCGGTTTGCCGTAAATGGTAATATCGCCACCGGCTCTGACTTTAGCTTCTACTATATCTGTAGCAAAAATATCCGCTTCGCCACCGGCATTGGCAGTAATAGTAGTTTGCTTTGTTTTGAATTGTTGAGCTTCGAAAATACCACCTGAATTCACTAAGACATCCTGATTATCAGCATTTCCTTCAATTATAACCTTAGAACCGTTGGCAATTCTAGCTGAAAATTTTTGGGTTTCAAGCTTAATTTTAACCTCAGAACCTTCTTTGGCATTTACATCAAAAGTCAGTGTTTTTATAAGATCGCCACAAGCTATTCTTGAACCTTCATTGGCTTCAACAGCGGTAATATTTTTGAAGTAAACCGTTACAGAAATGTGATCGCCACCCAATAATTTAGTCAGCGGCATTCTGATTTTTAACTCACCGTTTTTATTGACCAATTCAACTTCATTGGCTTCTTTTCCGTCTAAAATGACTTTGTTTTCGTTGCTTTTAACCAACAAAACATCAATCTGATCAAAAGCGGTAACTTTATCAAAATCACCCACATTTTTTTCAACTTGTCCGAAAGATAAGGCACTGAAAAACAATGCACTGTAAACTACATTTTTCATACTATTCGTTTCTTCTTATAAAATGAAAATCCAATTGTTTTTTAACTAAATCTGCGTTTTTAACTTTTACATATACTTCGTCGCCTAACTGAAGCAAGGCTTTAGAAACCTGACCTACCAAAGCATATTGTTTTTCATCGAATACATAATAATCTTCCTTGATTTCACGGATGCGAACCATACCTTCACATTTGTTTTCGATAATTTCGACATAAATTCCCCATTCGGTTACCCCTGAAATTACGCCTAAAAACTCTTGGTCTTTATGGTCTTGCATATATTTCACCTGCATGTATTTCACCGAATCTCTTTCTGCCTGAGCCGCTAAAGCTTCCATATCACTGGAATGTGCGCATTTGGCTTCGTAATCTTCTTGGTTTACACTTTTACCGCCATCTAAATAATGTTGTAACAATCTGTGTGCCATTACATCGGGATAACGACGAATAGGCGAAGTAAAATGACTGTAGAAATCAAATGCCAATCCGTAATGACCAATATTTTCGGTAGAATACACTGCTTTACTCATACTTCTGATGGTCAGCGTATCGACTAAATTTTGTTCTTTTTTACCGTTGACTTCGTTCAATAAATTGTTCAATGATTTCGAAATATCTTGCTTCGATTTCATGTTAATCGTATAACCGAATTTAGAAATCACCGTTTGTAAATTCATCAACTTATCTTCATTCGGTTCATCGTGAATACGGTATACAAAGGTTTTCTTTTGTTTGCCGATAAACTCCGCTACTTTTCGGTTGGCCAACAACATAAATTCTTCAATCAAATGATTGGCATCTTTAGACACTTTGAAGAATACACCAACGGGTTCAGCAGCTTCATTTAGGTTGAATTTTACTTCCACTTTATCAAACGAAATTGCTCCGGCAGCCATTCTTTTTCTACGAAGAATTTTAGCCAATTCATCCATTTTTAAAGTTGCTTCCACTATGGGTTTCGGAGCCTGATAGGATTTTCCGGTCAGGGAAACTTCGGCCGGAATCAAATCGGATTGGGTTTCTATGATACTTTGCGCTTCTTCATAAGCAAATCGCTGATCAGAATAAATCACTGTTCGGCCAAACCATTGGTTGACTACTTCGGCTTTCGGTGTCAATTCAAATACAGCCGAAAACGTATATTTCTCTTCATTTGGGCGCAACGAACAGGCAAAATTAGATAAAACTTCAGGCAACATCGGAACCACACGATCAACCAAATACACAGATGTCGCTCGGTTATAAGCTTCGTCATCTAAAATAGTACCTTCTTTCACATAATGTGACACATCGGCTATATGTACACCAATTTCGTAATTGCCGTTTTCTAAGACTTGAAACGACAAGGCATCATCAAAATCTTTAGCATCTTTCGGATCAATGGTAAAGGTTAATACTTTACGCATGTCTCTTCGTTTAGCAATTTCTTCAGGCGTGATTGAAGTATCTATTTTATTAGCAAAAGCTTCTACTTCTATCGGGAAATCATAGGGTAAACCGTATTCGGCTAAAATCGCGTGAATTTCGGTATTGTGTTCGCCGGGTTTTCCCAGCACTTTTATCACTGAACCAAAAGGGGAATCTGCTTTTGCCGGCCAATCTTCCAACTTAACCAATACAACATCACCGTGTTCAGCATCGCCCAATTTGTTTTTTGGTACAAAAATATCGGTGTACATTTTGGCATTGGCAGTAGTCACAAAACCAAAATTCTTTTGAATGTCAATTACGCCAACGAATTCTTCTTTGTGTCTTTCTATAATTTCTAAAACTTCAGCTTCCGGTTTCCTCGAACTTCTGCGATCGTACACATACGCTTTTACTTTGTCGCCATCCAAGGCATGATTTAAATTCACAAACGGCACAAAAACGTCGTGCTCTAATTCATCACAAACAAAATAACCGGCTTTTCTACTGGTCATATCGATAGTACCTTCATAGTATTTTTGACTGGTAGCTTTCACTAAATACTTTCCGGGTTCCGACTCGATGATTAGTTTTTGAGCGGCTAAAATTTTTAAATCTTTTATAATTTCATTCCGACTTTTAGTATCGTCGAGTTCCAGTATCGCTGCTATTTGTTTGTAATTGAAAGGCTTATTGGGATTTTTAGACAGTATTTTAAAAATCTTTTCGGAAAAGGTTTTGGCTTTACTTCCGAACTTTTTGGGTTTCTTACTCATTGTATCATTTCTAATTAATGTTGAAAATTACAAAATACTTACTAGTTATGAGTATAAGTTATGAGTTTTAATATAAATCTAACATTCACTACCTTTAGCAAAACACATAAAAATGACTGAATTTATAACCATAGCAATTTTCAACTTCGCCCATGAAATCAACGTATTGAGAACGATTTTAGAACACGAAGGTATTCCGCATTTATTTCAAAATGAAAACTTAATTGCCATTGATCCTTTAGCCAGTTTAGCGTACGGCGGTATTCAGTTAAAAGTACATCCTAACGATATCAAAAGAGTGCAACAAATTTTAAACGACTTAAACAATCCTTTAACTGTAGTTTGAAAAATCAAAGTTTTCAACAATAATTAAAAACAACAAAAAAGAATTTTTAAAATTTTAAAATTTATGATGGTTATTAT
>PGCN01000017.1 GCA_002786385.1 Flavobacterium sp. FEMGT703F | reverse complement strand
TCCGTCAGTTCGAGTGGTTTTCACGGAGTGTAACGTAGTGAAAAGTGTATCGACCCGAGCGCAGCGAACTGAGCGTAAGCTAGAACCCCTGTTCATGAAAAGACTTCTCGATAAAATTTTACAAACTAAAAACTAGCGTTTTGACTTTGTAAAATCACTCGAAGTGACGTAACGAGAACGTTCTTTTTGAATAAGGTTTGCTAGTACTACTATTTCCGTCAGTTCGAGTAGCTCGCAGAGCGTATCGAGAACCGTTGTATTGATAGGGCTTTTAATACATTTTAAAAAAGACAAAAGAACACACCTTATCCCTTTCCCACTTCGTAATTCACAATTCGTAATTCATAATTCCTTCACAAACCGTTCACTAACCACTACACTGCCGTTCGACTCCAATACCAATAAATAAATCCCCTTAGGCAATACCAAAGGCAAAGACACCTGCAAATGATTCGTGGCTACCGGATGACTACCATACACCACCCTGCCTAACATATCATAAACTTTAAGTCCGTTAACCACTGTATTACCGCTATAAGAAAACTGCAACACCTCCTGCACCGGATTAGGCGCTATAACCATTTTTACAGTACTAAATTCATCAGTATCCAAAGTACAACCCGGTACCGTAATCCCCGTAGGCAAGCTAACCGCATCCATAGTACCGTTACCTAACTGACCGAAATCATTGGCTCCCCAAGTATAAATGGCACCGTTAGCCTTTTGGGCAATACCATGCCATAATCCCCCGCTTACCCTAACCCAATCGGTATCGGTACCAACTTGTACAGGTTGTCTTCTATTCGTGGTTGTACCGTCTCCTACCTGACCAGTATCATTACGACCCCAACCCCACAAAGTACCATCACTTTTGATGGCGTAAGAGGTATTAAAACCAGTCCCTATATAAACCCAATTGGTCTCTGTGCCTATTTGAATTGGTGTATCCCTAAAATAAGCATCAGGAAAAGTATCGCCGGCTTGACCCAATCCTCCGGCTCCCCAGCCCCACAAAGTACCATTAGTTTTTAAAGCTAAAGCATGACTATTACCAACGCTAATGGTGGCCCAATCCGTTTCAGGTCTTAATTGGGTGGGATATTGACGGGAACCTACATTCGACGGACCAACCAAACCGGTACTGTTACCGCCCCAACCCCATAAGGTACCATTGCTTTTCAAAGCTAATGCAGTACGTATAGAGGCAACCTCAACTTTCATCCAATCACTGTCGGTTCCAATTTGACCGGGAGATAAGCGATTATTACAACAAGTACCATTACCCAGCTGATAAGAATCGTTCTGACCCCAAGCCCATAAAGTACCATTGGTTTTTAAGGCGATGGTAAACCCATTACTGGCAGCTACTTGGGACCAATTCGTGTCGGTACCAACTTGGGTAAAAGTATTGGTATAACTTACTGTACTGCCTATACCCAATTGCCCATACAAATTATCGCCTGAGGCCCACATAGTGCCATTAGTTTTAATTGCAAAAGTGTTGTAAGGGCCGCTTACTATTGTCTGCCAATCGGTAGCAGTACTTATCTGGGTAGGTACATAAAAATCAGCCTCACTGCCATTGCCCATCTGTCCGAAAACAGAAGAGCCCCAACCCCATATAGTACCATTGGGCTTGATACCCAAATTAAAGTAATTCCCCGAGGATATAGTACTAAAACACTGGCTGTAAGACCCCAGTGAATAGAGAAAAAATCCTAAAAAAAGTAGTGTTTGTTTCATAATGTTGTGTTTTAAAAAAAAATAAAGAAGAACACCTTATCTCTTTTTCCTCATCTCTTATCTCTCATCCCTTTTCCCTTTTCCCTTTTCCCTTATCCCTTTTCCCTTATCCCTTTTCCCTTTCCCACTTCGTAATTCACAATTCGTAATTCATAATTCCTTCACAAACCGTTCACTAACCACTACACTGCCGTTCGACTCCAATACCAATAAATAAATCCCCTTAGGCAATACCAAAGGCAAAGACACCTGCAAATGATTCGTGGCTACCGGATGACTACCATACACCACCCTGCCTAACATATCATAAACTTTAAGTCCGTTAACCACTGTATTACCGCTATAAGAAAACTGCAACACCTCCTGCACCGGATTAGGCGCTATAACCATTTTTACAGTACTAAATTCATCAGTATCCAAAGTACAACCCGGTACCGTAATCCCCGTAGGCAAGCTAACCGCATCCATAGTACCGTTACCCAACTGACCGAAATCATTGGCTCCCCAAGTATAAATGGCACCGTTGGCCTTTTGAGCGATACCGTGCGCAAAGCCTCCGGTTGCCCTTACCCAATCGGTATCGGTACCAACTTGGACAGGTTGTCTTCGGTTGGTGGTTGTACCGTCTCCTACCTGACCCGTATCATTTCTGCCCCAACCCCACAAGGTGCCATCACTTTTTATGGCATAAGAGGTACTGTGCCCTGTCCCAATATAAACCCAATTGCTTTCATTACCTATTTGAACAGGAGTATCTCTAAAATAAGCATCAGGAAAAGTATCACCTGCTTGCCCTAATCCTCCGGCTCCCCAGCCCCACAAAGTACCATTAGTTTTTAACGCTAAAGCATGGCCATTACCAACGCTAATGGTGGCCCAATCTGTTTCTGACCGCAACTGAGTGGGATATTGTCGGGAACCTACATTCGACGGGCCAACCAGACCGGTGCTGTTACCGCCCCAACCCCATAAAGTCCCATTACTTTTTAAAGCCAAAGCTGTTCTGACAATTCCTGCTGCTTGAATAAAAATCCAATCAGTATCTGTTCCGACTTGACCGGGAGATAACCTATCATTACAACAAGTTCCATTGCCAAGCTGATAAAAATCATTCTGACCCCAAGCCCATAAAGTACCATTGGTTTTTAAAGCGATGGTAAATCCATTACTGGCTGAGACTTGTGCCCAATTGGTATCGGTACCAACTTGGGTAAAAGTATTGGTATAACTTACTGTACTGCCTATACCCAATTGCCCATACAAATTATCGCCTGAGGCCCACATAGTGCCATTAGTTTTAATTGCAAAAGTGTTGTAAGGGCCGCTTACTATTGTCTGCCAATCGGTAGCAGTACTTATCTGGGTAGGTACATAAAAATCAGCCTCACTGCCATTGCCCATCTGTCCGAAAACAGAAGAGCCCCAACCCCATATAGTACCATTGGGCTTGATACCCAAATTAAAGTAATTCCCCGAGGATATAGTACTAAAACACTGGCTGTAAGACCCCAGTGAATAGAGAAAAAATCCTAAAAAAAGTAGTGTTTGTTTCATAATGTTGTGTTTTAAAAAAAAATAAAGAAGAACACCTTATCTCTTTTTCCTCATCTCTTATCTCTCATCCCTTTTCCCTTTTCCCTTTTCCCTTATCCCTTTTCCCTTATCCCTTTTCCCTTTCCCACTTCGTAATTCACAATTCGTAATTCATAATTCCTTCACAAACCGTTCACTAACCACTACACTGCCGTTCGACTCCAATACCAATAAATAAATCCCCTTAGGCAATACCAAAGGCAAAGACACCTGCAAATGATTCGTGGCTACCGGATGACTACCATACACCACCCTGCCTAACATATCATAAACTTTAAGTCCGTTAACCACTGTATTACCGCTATAAGAAAACTGCAACACCTCCTGCACCGGATTAGGCGCTATAACCATTTTTACAGTACTAAATTCATCAGTATCCAAAGTACAACCCGGTACCGTAATCCCCGTAGGCAAGCTAACCGCATCCATAGTACCGTTACCCAACTGACCGAAATCATTGGCTCCCCAAGTATAAATGGCACCATTGGCTTTTTGGGCCATGCCGTGAAACCAACCACCCGTTACCCTTATCCAATCCGTATCGGCACCAACCTGAACCGGTTGTCTTCGATTAGTAGTTGTACCATCTCCAACCTGACCGGTGTCATTACGACCCCAACCCCACAAAGTACCATCACTTTTGATGGCATAAGAGGTACTATACCCTGTTCCTATATAAACCCAATTGCTTTCATTACCAATTTGTACCGGGGTATCTCTAAAATAAGCATCCGGAAATGTATCACCGGCTTGACCAAAACCACCATATCCCCAGCCCCAAAGTGTTCCATTAGTTTTTAACGCTAAAGCATGGCCATTTCCGGCACTAATCGTTGCCCAATCCGTTTCGGGTCTTAATTGGGTGGGATATTGACGAGAGCCTACATTAGAAGGGCCTACCAATCCGGAGGCATTTAATCCCCATCCCCATAAAGTACCATTGCTTTTCAAGGCTATTGTAACTCTGGCACTCGTGGCCTCAATCATTACCCAATCACTATCCGTACCTATTTGTCCGGGTGATAACCTATTGTTACAACAAGTACCGTCACCCATCTGATAAAAATCGTTCTGACCCCAACCCCACAAGGTGCCATTACTTTTTATGGCAATAGTGTAACCATTCCCTGCGGAGACTTGCGACCAGATATTTTCTGTTCCAACTTGGGTAAAAGTATTGGTATAACTTACTGTACTGCCTATACCTAATTGCCCATACAAATTATCACCGGAGGCCCACATAGTGCCATTAGTTTTAATTGCAAAAGTGTTGTAAGGACCGCTTACTATTGTCTGCCAATCGGTAGCATTGCTTATCTGGGTAGGCACATAAAAATCAGCCTCACTGCCATTGCCCATCTGTCCGAAAACAGAAGAGCCCCAACCCCATATAGTACCATTGGGCTTGATACCCAAATTAAAGTAATTCCCCGAGGATATAGTACTAAAACACTGGCTGTAAGACCCCAGTGAATAGAGAAAAAATCCTAAAAAAAGTAGTGTTTGTTTCATAATGTTGTGTTTAAAAAAAAATAAAGAAGAACACCTTATCTCTTTTTCCTCATCTCTTTTCCCTTATCCCTTTCCCACTTCGTAATTCCCACTTCGTAATTCGTAATTCATAATTCGTAATTCATAATTCCTTCACAAACCGCTCACTAACCACTACACTGCCGTTCGACTCCAATACCAATAAATAAATCCCCTTAGGCAATACCAAAGGCAAAGACACCTGCAAATGATTCGTGGCTACCGGATGACTACCATACACCACCCTGCCTAACATATCATAAACTTTAAGTCCGTTAACCACTGTATTACCGCTATAAGAAAACTGCAACACCTCCTGCACCGGATTAGGCGCTATAACCATTTTTACAGTACTAAATTCATCAGTATCCAAAGTACAACCCGGTACCGTAATCCCCGTAGGCAAGCTAACCGCATCCATAGTACCGTTACCTAACTGACCGAAATCATTGGCTCCCCAAGTATAAATGGCTCCGTTGGCTTTTTGGGCCATGCCGTGCGCAAAACCTCCGGTTGCCCTTGCCCAATCGGTATCGGTACCTACTTGAACGGGTTGTCTTCGGTCAACAAGAGTACCATCGCCCACTTGTCCATAATCGTTACTGCCCCAAGCCCACAAGGTGCCGTCACTTTTTATGGCATAAGACGTTGCAAAACCGGTGCCTACATAAACCCAATTGGTCTCTGTGCCAATTTGAACCGGGGTATCTCTAAAATAAATTTCCGGAAAAGTATCACCAGCTTGACCTTCGTTTCCTGCTCCCCAGCCCCATAGCGTCCCATTGGTCTTTAAAGCTAAAGCATGGCCATTACCAACACTAATCGTTGCCCAATCTGTATCTGAACGTAATTGAGTGGGGTATTGTCGGGAACCAACATTTGATGGTCCAATTAATCCCGTAGAATTTAATCCCCAACCCCACAAAGTACCATTGCTTTTTAAAGCTAAAGCAGTTCGTAGGGAAGCCACCTCAACTTTCATCCAATCACTGTCGGTGCCAACTTGACCGGGTGATAACCTATTGTTACAACAAGTACCGTTACCAAGTTGATAAGAATCGTTCTGACCCCAAGCCCATAAAGTACCATTGGTTTTTAAAGCGATAGTAAACCCATTACTGGCCGCTACTTGGGACCAATTCGTGTCGGTACCAACTTGGGTAAAAGCATTCCTATAATTAACTATGCTTCCTATACCTAACTGACCATAAGTATTATCACCGGTCCCCCAAAGCGTTCCATTGCTTTTTATAGCAAAAGTAGCGTATGGGCCACAGATTACTTGTTGCCAGTCGGTTGAAGTGGTAATCTGAGTAGGCACCCATATATCTGTTTCCGTACCGTCACCCAACTGACCAAAAGCATTGTTCGACCCCCAACCCCATATAGTGCCATTTGGCTTGATACCGAAATTAAAGTAATTCCCGGAGGATATGTTGCTAAAACACTGGGCTTGCAGGCCCAAGGTGCTGAAAAAGATTCCTAAAAAAAGTAGTGTTTGTTTCATAATGTTGTGTTTTAAAAAAGAGAGGTGCCAAGCACCTCTCTTACAAAGATAACTATTCTTTGATTAACTTTTGCTGTAATTTTACTACACCATTTTCACGCAACACCACGATGTAAAGACCCGCAGGATAACCGCTAACGGTTACATCCCACAGCCCTTGGCCTTCGGTTGCCTCAAAACGGTCTAACAAACGCCCGGCCAAGTCATAAAGCTCTAAGGAAGTGTTATGGGTAAACGATTCAAAATGTACCGCTACCTTATCCTTAGCCGGATTGGGTACTATGGTCAATTGTCGTGCTGCTGACAAAGTATTGTTTGTAGCAACACTCGTTTTACTGGCTTCAAACGAAATATCACAGGGTGGTAAGTCAAAGGAAAACTCGGTCATACAAGGTTTGCCCTCGGCATCAACTCCTTCAAAAAACAGGGTAACACTACCGCCATTCATCATATTTACCGGTATGATGGTAAAAGAATAAATTTGAGCAGAGCCGGGCTGCACAGTAACCGATGAAGGAACCACTACCACATCAGGACCTAACGAAGTAACGGTATAGGTCATAGGATCTGAAGTACCATTTTCAATTTTCAAATCCAAAGTAAACGAACAATACTTGGTTTCGTTTTTATAAAGTTTGTCTATCTTGATACTTTTAATTGCCCTACACTTGTCACACTCTTTACTGAGTGTATAATCCAAAGGTTCGGTGATAAAGTTGCACAAACCGGTATTGTATGACAAATTGTAAATCCCGGTCCCGGTCACCTCAAAAGGTTCAGGAAAACTTTCCGTTCCGTCTGACACTATATTGTAATCTTGCATCCATCCCCAATAATGCAGTGGCAATCTTGGCCCTATCAAATACCCAAATCCTTCCTTGTAGTCACAAGCGGCTATACAACCACTAGGGAATATCCAAGCATAAAACTCAGGGTCTTTAGGGATGTCTCTCTGACTTCTAACAGTACAACCTCCTTCGGTGTAAGCAATCTCAAGAGGACCGCCATTCAGCAAAGTATTAGCCGTACCACCCATACCGTTACTCCAATTGTAAACACCACTACCGGCATTCCCAACAAATACATCCACCTTGTAAGGCTGGCAATTATTCAAGCTATATTCTATAGCCGGAGGTTCGGGTAACGGAATAATCTCTACTACAGTTCCGGCAGCGTTCTGACAACCAAAAGTGTCCGTAACAGTGGCTGTTACGTTGTAAACGCCAACCGCCAAGCTACCCAAATTAATTGTAGGCGCAGTACCGTAAAATTGTCCGTTAACCGTCCAACTGATACTGTTGCCGGCTGCCGTTAAGGCAGTGATGTTTCTATTGAAATTATTAGCACAATAAACCGTAGCACCACTCAACTGTACCGAAGGAGCCACTCTAAACACCGGCGCAATACGGCTGGGAGAACTGTAAGTACAGTTTTGCGCACTGCTCAGTTTAACCCAATAAATTCCCGGACTGTTAGCCGTATAGCTGATGCTGTTAGCCCCCGGTACAGGCGTTAGTTCATTCATCCATTGGTAGGAAGCTCCACATTCTGCCCCGCTAGGTTGGTAGGTCATCAGTACACCATTACTACTTCCGGCACAAACAGTGGCGTTGGCGGGAGTAGCTACTATATCGCCATTGAAACACTCCTCCGGAACAATAACGTTGGATGAAGTATAAGTTCTTTGACAACCCAAACGGTTAGTCACTGTAACCTGTGGATTGTATGTGCCACTAGAGGTAAATACTCTTCTTGGAGATTGCAGAGTATTGTTTATTCCAGTCTCAAAAGTCCAAAAGTAATTATATGTACTGTTGGGTAGAGAAACATTAAACTCGACAGCTGAATCATGGCATGCTGGAGGTAGAGAAAGAACAGTCATATTCGGCAACGTCTGCAAACTAAACGAAACCAACCTTTCACAAGAGTCTAAGGTTGCCCCGTTATAATCCCCGGTAACTACCAATTTAATGGTATAATTACCACTGCCGTAAGTAGTAGCAAAAGTACCGTTGGCACTGCTCAACATTAAAGCATAACTACTGTCCGGTGCCGCTGTTGGCTTTATGTAGTACGCAAAAGTACGGTTGGTAATCGGACTGTAGAAATCGGTATTATCGGTTACGCTTATGGTAAACGAGGAATTCCCGGTACCGTTACAAACAGCCGCATAATTAAACTGTGGCACATAAGGTACTAACAGGTCTTTTCGGGCTTCATAAATATTGATATCCTCACCACATTCGTATTTAGCCCTGTGCAACACATTGTACATACCGGCTACGGTAACAGGATAAGAACTTCCGGTATAACCGGCGGTAGGTACAGGACCTAAAATATCATAATAATCCTGAATAGGAGTAAAAGGGGTTTGGGTGGCTGTACCAATTAAACTAATAGTGGAGCCACCATCGCCGTTGCTGTTACATTCTACAACAGAATTATTGGTAACCTGAGGAGCCGGGTCTAAAACGCAAACCGGTGCACAATTTACCTGATACACAATAAAGGGATCAGATTCATTTTCACAACCGTTAGCCGGATTAACCGCCCATACAGTGTAAAAGCCAAATTGAGTGGGATTGTAAGTCTCCGTAGTAACTCCCAAACCGGTGTTGGTATTGTAAAACCATTCCACCGTAGCATTATTGGAAGTGGCAACAGTCAGCTCCGAATTGATTTGGCTTTGCAAACAAAACGCATTATCACCGCTGTTCAAGGAAATAGATACATCCGGTGCCGGCAAAATAGCAACCTGTACAGTAGCAATATTGGTAGAGTTCCCGCAACCGTTTGGATTAATTACCTGTGCCGTTATCGTATAAACAGAGTTACCGGTGCTAGTATTTTCATAAGCAAAAATCTCAGATAATCCTCCCTGAAACGATTGCAAATTGGCATTCCAATTCACTTGCGAACTACTATCTAATGGGTTCAAAGGATCAGTGGAAACTACTTCTAAAGCAATATCGGTTTCACTACAAACCGGTCCGTTATAACCACTGATGGCTATGGTTGGGGTTGGTCGTACTTCAATCTCAATTTCAAAAGGGGTCACTACGGTACATTTCTGTACAATACATAATAAAGTTACGGTAGTGATAGTGGTAACATTATTCCACATTACAGAAATAGTATTGGTGTTTTGCCCTGATATAATACTACCTACTGCAGTATTGCTCAACGACCAAGTATAGGTCTCGCCTTGATCGTATAAAGTAGAGGTCGTACCTGCTACCAAAGCCTTATAGATACTGGTCGAATTACCACACACAAAATCATGCCCATCCAATGCCACTGGTATAATCTTTTTGGTAACATGTAATGAGGTTGTAGCCGAAGCACAAGCTAACGGTAAGATTGTACTCCTCCTAACAGAAACTTGATAAGTAGAACTATTATTAAAAACCACTACTACCTGCGGTCCGGTATTAGCCCCTTGTATGGTACCATTTACAGGAGGTAACCATTCATAAGTAAAGTTAGGATCGTAATTGTTTACGGTATAAGTGTAAGGCACACCGGGACAAATTTCAGTAACACCGGATATACCTTCCGGTGCCAATGGTGGCGCAACCACTTTAATTAACTTAGGATCACCATTACAATTATTAGCACCACTAACACTCAATAAATAATTACCAGGATTTGTAAAGGAATAAGTATATGAAGCACTTCCATTCAAGGAGTGTACAAACTGACCCGAACCTGTAAGCAAAACCCAATTACCTACCTGTCCGTTAGGCTCTGTATACATGGCTAAAGATCCTCTGCAAAGACTGTCAGGCCCCGAAATTAGATAAGGTTCTCCAACTCTAATCTCTAAAGTAGCTATACCACCGCAATTCAGCAAAGTATTTTTGTAAACCACTTTTAAAATAATAGTCCCGCCTACTCTGGGTTCCAGGAAAATTTCATTGCGTTGGTCAGTTAAAATAATATTGGCATTATCTCCATTATTCCCATCTATTATCTCCCATTGAAAATCGGTAGTAGGCCATTGCGGCATAACGTATTTGTATTGTTTCCCAACACATATACTCGTCGGTCCGTTGATAGTACCTCTGTTTTGTATTACCGGTACTTTAATCGTAGTGGGCAACAAACAGGAAAGTCGACAATCAGATGGATTAAAAGTCACATAACCAAATCCGTCCTCATCCACATGATTCCAAATTACGGTTACATCACCGTTTTCTTGGTTAATTTCTTGTATTGTACCACCTTCAACAGTCCAATGGAAATTATCCCTGCAAATTTCCCTACCTTCAAAAGGGAGATGGTAAGTTACCACATCACCTTCACAAACCACGGCGGGACACTCAATTTCAAATCCTTTTCGATCTGCCTTAACTACAACCCTGTATTTACTGGAACAACCACAGCTATTGGTTACCGTTAAGGTTACATGGTAAGGTTCGCTATCGGCAAACACATGAGTAGGTTCAAAAGCAGTGGACGTTTGACCATCTCCAAAATCCCAAAAATAACTTACTATAGGCGATCCTGAATCAGCTACTGAAAGGTTTTCAAATGCAATGGTTTGGTCTGAACAAACATAATAAGTATCCCCGTCTCTAACTCCCGGCAATACTGTAAAATA
The DNA here is from genome assembly GCA_002786385.1 of Flavobacterium sp. FEMGT703F. Classification (GTDB taxonomy): domain Bacteria; phylum Bacteroidota; class Bacteroidia; order Flavobacteriales; family Flavobacteriaceae; genus Flavobacterium; species Flavobacterium cheonhonense. The sequence goes on along the minus strand of PGCN01000017.1, from coordinate 1,159 downwards.
AGCCTTAGGCCTAGGGACTTTCTCTATACAAATAGTCTTACTGAAAATTCCATCTCCGGTATTTACCGTAAAAGAAATAGAACCCATTCCTACCGAACTCCATTCTACGGTACAAGCGGTTTCAGTCTCATTGATAATGGTACCACCATTAACATTCCAAGTAGTATCGGGGGTTGGCCCTAAACTACCGGATAAGGTGTAAGTAACACGCTGACCGGCACAGGTCAGCAAACATTCATTGGCGGCAATATCCTCAATAAAAATAGGATCTTTACCGTCTCTGGGGTCTTCATTCGAATACACTTGGCAGCCCACCGAAAAATTCCAGCTAATCTGGATTCCCGACGATTGGGAATAACTGCTAAAAGCATTCAAAAAGACAAACAGCATAAGCCATTGGGGCAAAAGTTGGTTGTTTTTCAATCTCATAAACATGTGATTTAATAGTTAGTAATGATTTGATTTTTAAAATATTATAAAAAACACTATAATATTCTGCTTACAATTTCCATAATATTTACCAATAAAAAAATCCCCATCAATGGGGATTTTTATAGCTGATTCTTGGGAAGTAAACTTACAATTATTACTTTTTACTGTTTTTAAACAATTTCAAAAAATCAAAATCACCATCCATTTGCTAATAAGCAGAAAATTAACACGCAATAAATACCATAACATCAAAATCAAAAAACCACGCGAAGGGATTGACTCCGTCGAATTGCATTTCGCGCGGTAGCAGGTCAATACATCTGACAACCAATAGTTTAATAACCCAAATTCATGATTCCAAGCTGCCGGAAGAAATGTAATTCGGAGAGAGTTAATCCCTTGTAAAGCTTTCCGTTTTCATAATCTTTTTTTGTGGCCAACTTTATCAAAAAGAAAATTTTGCCACAGTGTTGTGGCCAATTTTTTCTAAATGTTTTTTTTGGCCACAAAAGAGTGGCATTTTTTTCAAAAAATATTTTTTGGTCACAACTTTCGCCAATCATAGCATTATTGAAGTTTAAATTATATTCCTCGCTACCCTATTTAAAATGGGGTTCTAAATGACTACTACTCCCGTCAGTTCGAGTAGCTCGCAGAGCGTATCGAGAACCGTTGTATTGATAGGGCTTCTCGATTAGCTTCGCTCAATTCGGCTATAGCCTCGGGT
>PGCN01000010.1 GCA_002786385.1 Flavobacterium sp. FEMGT703F | reverse complement strand
GTATCTGTAATCATCGGTGCTGCGGTGGCGGTTAGGTACTAAACTACCGAACGGATAGTAATCATTATAACTCAGAACGTCTGGTAAAAATAGTGAAACATAATCATTACTCAAACTAGGTTGCGTATAAACATAAAAATTATCAATCGTAATTCCTATATCATTTCCGGTTGTGTTATTAACTGAAAGTACAATTTTATAATCTGCAGAAATAGGCGCAGTAAATGAACCCGATACAACACCAGCAGCACTAATTGTAGTACTCCAAAAAACAGTTGTACCGGCTAAATTTCTAATCTCTAAGTTTATAGGAACATATGATGGGAAGCCCTCTAACATATTGAGTTCAAAATTAAACATGACCGTTTGTCCCTCTTCAAACTTTAACTGTATACTGTAGGTCTTACAGCTCTTACTATCCAATGTTCTATATAGGGTTGCCCTTCGACAGGCTCAAGACGGGCCAAGGGGACACGCCCCAATAAAAAACCCACTCTAAGGAGCGGGTTTTCCGTTTATTTATTTTGATTTTCTATCCATTTTCTGGCATTAACAAAGGCTTCAAGCCAAGGTGAAACTTCGTCTTTTTGTCCTCTGTCAGGATAATATGCCCAGTTCCAAGGGAAGGTAGAGCGCTCAATGTGAGGCATCATGACTAAGTGGCGCCCGGTTTTATCACACAACATGGCCGTGTTATAATCGGAACCGTTGGGATTGGCAGGATAACCTTCGTAAGCGTATTTGGCTACAATGTTATATTTACTTTCTTCGTAAGGTAAGTGGAATTTCCCTTCGCCATGCGACACCCAAACACCTAAGGTTGCTCCGGAGAGGGTTTTCAGCATTACGGAATGGTTTTCTTGAACCGTAACTGAGGTAAAGATGCTCTCATGTTTGTGAGAATCATTGTGTTTCATTTTACCGTGAACTTCATGTTCAGGGTTTATGACTTCCAATTCCATAAACAATTGACAACCGTTGCAGATGCCTACTGATAAAGTGTCTTCTCTTTTAAGGAAGTTTTTCAAAGCAGTGTTGGCTTTTTCGTTGTATAAAAAAGCACCAGCCCAACCCTTAGCAGAACCCAAAACGTCGGAATTAGAAAAACCACCCACAGCACCAATGAATTGGATGTCTTCCAGTGTTTCTCTACCTGAGATTAAATCGGTCATGTGGACGTCTTTTACGTCAAATCCGGCTAAGTACATGGCATTCGCCATTTCGCGTTCGGAATTGCTCCCTTTTTCACGGATGATGGCTGCTTTTGGTCTCTCGACTGCGTTCGAGATGACAGGCTTCAGACCCGTAAAATGACTAGGAAATTGGTATTGTAATGGCTGGTTGCCATAATTGTTAAAACGCTCTCGGGCCGTATTGTTTTTAGATTGTTTTAGGTCTAGTAAATAAGAAGTTTCAAACCAAACGTCTCTCAGCGTTCTGATGTCAAGCACTAAATTTTCAATAATCAATGATTCTGAATCTTGAACTTGTCCTATTTTGAAGTATTCAATTCCTTCTAAGGCTTTTTCAAAGGCTGCATCGTCTTTAGCTTGCAATACCAATCCGATATTTTCTGCAAATAGGATTTTAACCAAATCATTTTCTTCCAATGACGAGAAGTTGATTTTGGCTCCTAAATGGTTATCGGCAAAACACATTTCCAATAGCGTTGTGATTAAACCACCGCTCCCGATATCATGTCCGGCAACGATTTGTCGGTCTTTGATTAAATTCTGCACAGCATTGAAGGCCTTTTTAAAGAAAGCAGCATCTTTGATGGTTGGCGTTTCAGCACCAACTTTATTTTGGGTTTGGGCAAAAGAACTTCCGCCCAATTTAAATTCGTCTTGAGACAAATTGATGTAATAAATCGAACCACCATTTCTTTGCAACACCGGCTCAACCACTTTGGTAATATTGGAACAATTCCCTGCCGCCGAAATAATTACCGTTCCCGGTGCAATCACTTCGTCGTTCGGGTATTTTTGTTTCATGGAAAGTGAATCTTTTCCCGTAGGAATGTTGATGCCTAACTCGATAGCAAACTCAGAGCAAGCCTGAACCGCTTCGTACAAACGGGCATCTTCGCCTTCGTTTTTACAAGCCCACATCCAGTTAGCGGACAACGAAACACTTTTTAAATTGTCTTTTAAAGGGGCAAAAACGATGTTAGATAAAGCTTCGGCTATGGCATTTCGGCTACCGGCTTTCGGGTCGATTAATGCCGAAATAGGAGCGTGGCCAATTGAAGTGGCAATACCTTCTTTTCCGTTAAAATCTAAGGCCATTACGCCCACATTGTTTAGCGGCAATTGTAAAGGTCCGACACATTGTTGTTTGGCGACTCTTCCGCCTACGCAACGATCGACTTTATTGGTCAACCAGTCTTTACAAGCTACGGCTTCGAGTTTCAAAACGTCTCTTAAGTAGTCTTGAATATAATCGGAACTATACTCTAAATCAGTATAATTTCTTTGTATGGTTTTATCCGCCATGATGGTTTTGGGCGAACTGCCGAACATGTCTTCCAAGGCCAGGTCCATAGGTTTACTGCCTGTTTTTTGGCCTTCAAAAGTAAAACGTTTGTTGGCTGTTACGTGTCCCACTTGGTACATAGGCGAACGCTCTCTTTCTGCGATACGTTGCAAAGTATCAATGTCTTTTTGACCAATGACCAATCCCATTCGCTCTTGCGATTCGTTGCCGATGATTTCTTTGGCCGATAAAGTTGGATCACCAACAGGTAATTTATCTAAGTCTATCAAACCACCGGTTTCTTCTACCAATTCGGATAGACAGTTCAAATGACCGCCGGCGCCGTGATCGTGTATGGAAACAATCGGATTTTCATCGCTTTCTACCAAACCGCGAATGGCGTTTGCGGCGCGTTTTTGCATTTCAGGATTGGAACGTTGGATGGCATTCAGTTCGATTCCCGAACCAAAAGCACCGGTATCGGCAGAGGAAACTGCGGCACCACCCATTCCGATTCGGTAATTTTCCCCGCCAAGGATAACGATTTTGTCTCCTTCGCTAGGTTTCTTTTTGATGGATTGGTCTAGCTTTCCGTAGCCAATGCCTCCGGCTTGCATGATGACTTTATCATAGCCGAGTTTTCTGTCTTCTTCTTCGTGTTCGAAGGTTAGAATGGAACCAGTGATAAGCGGTTGCCCGAATTTATTTCCGAAATCTGAAGCACCATTGGAAGCTTTGATTAAGATGTCCATTGGGGTTTGGTACAACCATTTTCTTTCCGTCATGCCATTTTCCCATTCGCGGTTATCTTTTAATCGGGAATAAGCCGTCATGTAAACAGCAGTTCCGGCCAAAGGCAATGAACCTTGTCCACCGGCCAAACGGTCACGGATTTCACCACCTGAACCCGTTGCTGCTCCGTTGAAAGGCTCTACAGTAGTCGGGAAATTATGGGTTTCGGCTTTTAGCGAAATCACTGAATCAAATTCCTTAGTCTCGTAAAAATCCGGTTTGTCGGCACTTTTAGGGGCGAATTGAGTTACTTTCGGCCCTTTGATAAATGCGACATTATCTTTGTAGGCCGAAACGATATCGTTAGGATGTTCGGCCGATGTTTTTTTGATGAGTTTGAATAGGGAAGTTTCTTTTTCTTGTCCGTCAATCACAAAAGTGCCGTTGAAAATTTTATGGCGACAATGTTCTGAATTGACTTGAGAAAATCCAAAGACTTCAGAATCGGTTAGTTTTCTTCCTATTTTTTGAGAAACACTGTTTAAATAGGCAACTTCTTCTTCGCTTAACGCTAATCCTTCTTGTTGGTTGTAAGCGGCGATATCCTCGATTTCCAAAATCGGTTCCGGTTGGATGTTGATGGTGAAAATATCTTGTGTTAACTCGTTGTACTTTTGCGAAAGCATTGGGTCGAAATCGGTAAAGTTTTCAGTTACTTTTTCGAATTCCTCAATTCGGATAATGCCTTCAACTCCCATATTTTGGGTGATTTCTACGGCATTGGTACTCCAAGGCGTAACCATAGCGGCACGTGGACCAACAAAAAAATCCGTCATGACGGATTTTTCTATTTTATGAGCGTTGCCAAAAAGCCAGTTTAATTTTGAGATGTTTTCTGCCGAAAGTTCGTTTTGCGTTTGTACGGCAAAAACAGTAGTACTTTCGTTTCCGAAGAAATGAATCATTGTGTAGTTATTAATGTTGTTGTTGTTACTGCAAATTTAGACTAAAAAATGCGAATATGGAAAAAGGTTTTTCAACAAATTAGTCTTGAAAAGTTGTCCAATTATAAGCGCCGGCATCAAAAGGAGTTGTTCTTGGATTTCCTAAAATATCAAAAGGTACGCTAACATCATCTCCAAATCCTCTGGCAGCCGAATCATCGCCGATGTTGAGTTGGTTATTTTGTACGTTTAAAAATTTAGGGTTTTCGTTGCGTTTGATTTCAGGATTATCGAACAGGAAGCTGTACAACGGATTGCTACTGCTACCGAATTTCAATAAACATTTGGTGAAAGAATGGTTGAATAGGCCTGAAGTAGCCGGATCAAGTGATAGTTCATAAGTATTGCTTCCGTAAATGATACAGTTTTTAAAGTCTGCTTGCACCAAATCGAAAGGCACTTGGGTGTCGTTTTCGTCTTTGTAATAATTATTCAGCAAAACAGCCACTTGTCTAGAACTCGACCAATTGTTGTTGAACGTACACTGTTTGAATTCGTAACTTCCACCCAATGTACAAGCCAGTGAAGCTATACCTCCGTAATTAATAACCACGTTTTCACCTCTAATCTTTGCCGTTTTGGCGTATAATCCAATCAATGACGAATTGTATATTTGGGTATTTTTAATCGTCATAAAATTACCATCATTGCTATCGATGTTCAAACCGACTGCTGCATTTTTGATGATGACGTTATCGATTTCATTTCCGGTACTTCCGGCAGTCAGCCAAATGGTTTGCCATTGACCGGCAACATCTGAAAATCCAGGTTCTAAACGATCGCCTTCAAAAATGATATTGTTTTCTAAAGTTCCATTGGCTTTGAATGAAGCGCCGTTACCCACAATTAATCCTGAGTCGGCATGGAAATGTATACGAGCACCGGGTTGAACGTTCAAAGTTTTTCCTCCGGGAACGGCTGCATAACCATAAACGACGTAAGGTTTATCGTTGCCCCAAACGTATTCATTGCCGTTAACGGGATCATTTTCATCTAAAAAGAAACCATACACCGGTTCTTCTATACCTTCAATGGTGAGCGTTTCGGTAGTGCCGTCGGAAAATCGTTTCGGATATAAGAAATACGCATCTTGGATTAGTGTCACTAAATCTACATCTTGCACTTCTCCGTTGGCGTGGCGAAATTCGATAATATCGGTATATAAGAAATCGGTTGGATTGGCTTCGGCTACATCCGCAGTCACTTCGATGAAGATGTACATGCTGTCTTTGGCCAACAACTCTACATCATTAAACACTCGGTTGTTATTGCCTACCATACCATCAACGGTCATGCGGTATTTAGAAGCTTGTCCTTTTCCTAATTGTATGGTTGGTATTTTGATGTCTTTATCGCTTCGGTTATACACTTTTAGGGTGTAAGTGCTCGATCCGATATTGGTAAAAACAGTATCTAAATACACGGTATCTTTCGAGAAAAACAAACCGCCTGTACTGGGTTCAAATTCAAAATCTTGTCGACAAGAACTGGTGAATAAAGTTAAACCAATTATAAAAAAGAAAATAAGATAGCGCATCAGTATTATGAATTTTTACTTTGTACAATTCGACCTAACAGTCTCCGGTCGTAAATGTAGGTATTATAGTTTAATTTGAAAATAAGTCGATTTGAAAATTTGACTATAGTCTTGGTAAATAACGGTAAAAATACCATTATAGTATATTCGTGGTGTTGGCTTTTTTCCTTGTGGGAAATAAGTAGTAATTTCGTGAAAAATTTAAGCTATGGCATTGGATAGAGAAAAAGTGTTACAACTGTGCAACGAATGGAGCAAAAACACTTTGATGGAAACCTTAGAAATAGAATATATAGACGCCGGTGAAGGCTTTTTAAAAGCTAAAATGCCGGTAAATTCAAGAGTGCATCAACCCATGGGATTGTTGCATGGCGGTGCCACAGTGGCTTTAGCAGAAAGTGTTGGTAGTGCGGCTTCACTCATGTTTATCAATACTGAAAAGCAAGAAGTGCGCGGGATTGAAATTTCGGCTAATCATTTGAAAAGCAAACGCGAAGGAACTGTATTTTGTACTGCCAAAATTATTCATCAAGGAAGAAGTATTCATTTGTGGGAGATTAAAATAACAGATGAAAACGACAAGCTGATTTCGTTGTGTAAGTTGACTAACATGATTTTACCCAGAAGATAAATGACAGATGTGTTTGTAAAAGTCAAAGCGCAACTGGAAAAACAATTGCCGTTTGTGCTGTATGCGAAGCCCAAAGCTGACCGCATGATTGCTTTATTTCAGGCGAACGACAGCTTACACTTTTTAAAAGATTTTAGTGAGAAAGGTTTTGTTTTTGCCCCTTTTGACGGAGATGCCATTCCTTATATTCCACAAGCCGAATCAGAAGTTTATGTCGAGAAGATAAAGGAAACAGACTTTTTAATAGCTCCTAATCCGATCATTGAGGCTGACGAAGCCGCTAAAAGAGATTTTGAAGCCTTGGTGACAGCAGGAGTCGATGCCATTGGTCAAGGCGCATTTGAGAAAGTGGTTTTGTCTCGTAAAGCGAAGGTTGCTATACCTTCTTTTGAGTTGGAAACTGTATTTAAAAAGTTGGTGGCTTTTTATCCGACCGCTTTCAAATATTGTTTTTTTCACCCCAAAATAGGGCTTTGGTTAGGCGCCAGTCCGGAACAGTTTTTAAAAATCAATCAGGAAACATTGCAAACCGTGGCTTTGGCCGGAACGCAAGCGGTAACTGAATCTACAGATGTCGTTTGGCAAGAAAAGGAAATTGAGGAACAACAATTGGTAACCGATTTTATTACCCAAAGTTTGAGCGATAAAGTGTCGGAACTCACTGTTTCGAGTCCGTATTCGGTGCAAGCCGGAAATTTGTGGCACATCAAGACTGATATTACAGCGACTATTGGTAGCAACAGTAACTTGGAGGAAATTATTAAATCTTTGCATCCGACATCAGCTGTTTGCGGGTTGCCGAAAGCGGCGGCAAAGGATTTTATCTTGCAAAACGAATCGTATGACAGAAGTTATTATTCGGGATTTTTGGGTGAGTTGAATATCGATTTGGCCACATTCCGAACCGAGCAAACGGATTTGTTTGTTAATTTGCGTTGTATGAAAATCAACGACAAGCACGTCGAATTATTCATCGGTTGCGGCATTACCAAAGACAGTGTGCCGGAAGCAGAATTTATCGAAACGGTCAACAAATCGATGACCATGCGGAAGGTTTTGAATTAAAGCAGTTGTATGTTGTGGGTTCTATGTTGTAAGTTAAAAGTAATAGACTACGACTCATAGTTTACATGATACTATAAAAAATAAAAAGTATGAAATTAGATATTTTAGCGTTTGGGGCGCATCCTGATGATGTAGAATTGGGCTGTAGCGGAACCATTGCCAAAGAAGTCTCATTAGGAAAAAAAGTAGGGATAATCGATTTAACGCGGGGCGAACTCGGAACTCGAGGATCGGTGGAAATTCGTGATCAGGAAGCTGCTTTGGCGGCTGAAATTTTGGGGATTTCCATGCGAGAAAATTTAAACATGCGAGATGGTTTTTTTGTGAATGACGAAGCCCATCAGTTGGAAATCATTAAGCGAATTCGCAAATACAAGCCTGAGATTGTAATTTGTAATGCCATCGAAGACCGTCACATCGATCACGGCAAAGGCAGTAAGTTGGTTTCTGACGCCTGTTTTTTATCAGGTTTGCGAAAAATTGAAACCGAGCATGAAGGCGTGCAACAGGAAGTGTGGCGTCCGAAAGTAGTGTATCATTACATCCAATGGAAAAATATAGAGCCTGATTTTGTGGTAGATATTTCTGAATTCATGGATATAAAAACAAAGTCTATTTTGGCTTATGCTTCTCAGTTTTATTCTGAAAACTCTAATGAACCGATCACACCGATAGCTACTAAAAACTTTTTGCAAAGTATTCATTACCGCACGCAAGACTTCGGTCGATTGATTGGTGTGGATTATGCTGAAGGTTTTACAACCGAGAGATACGTGGCAGTCAAGAGCTTAGGAGATTTGATTTAAAAAATCTAAAAAACCTTTGCAAAAGTTAAGTTTTGCACTATATTTGCACTCGCAAAAGCAACTTAGGTTCTTTGCAAAAATAAATGGTGATTGTAGCTCAGTTGGTTAGAGCGTCGGATTGTGGTTCCGAAGGTCGCGGGTTCGAGACCCGTCTTTCACCCAAAATTCAAAAGCCCCGTATTTCGGGGCTTTTTTTGTAACTGTAATTTACCGTTTATTTATCGGTTTTGTCTACTACTAAACGTTGCTCTCGGTTGGCAATTTCCCAGGCAATAGCAAAAGCGTATTGCGTTCTTTTGGTGAGCGCGTCGAATTCAATTTTTCCCACTTCATCGCTTGGTTTGTGGTAATCGGCGTGCGTTCCGTTAAAAAGGAAAACCGATGGGATATTGTGTTTGGCAAAATTGTAATGGTCGGAGCGGTAGTAAAATCGATTCGGATCTTTTTTGTCGTTGTATTTGTAATCAATAGCGAGCTTAATGTATTGTTGGTTCACACTCTCGCAAATGTTGTATAAATCGGTCGATAAATAATCGGAACCGATGACATATACATAATTATTGCTGTCTTTGTGAAAATCATCACGGCGGCCAATCATGTCAATGTTCACATCAGCCACTGTATTTTTTAACGGGAAAAGCGGATTTTCGGAATAGTAACGAGATCCGTGTAAGCCATGTTCTTCACCGGTTACATGTAAAATTAAGATAGATCGTTTCGGACCGTTGCCTTCGTTTTTGGCTTTTTGAAAAGCAGCAGCCATTTCCATTAAAGCTACAGTTCCCGAACCGTCATCGTCGGCTCCGTTATAAATCTCACCGTCTTTAACTCCTACGTGATCGTAATGTGCTGAAATTACAACAATTTCATCCGGTTTTTCAGAACCTTCTATAAAGGCCCAAATGTTCTCTGAGTCGGGTAAGTTTTCGTTTCTTTTAGCATTTAAAAAAGCGGCCGGTACTTTTTGGTAGTAATCGTCGGCACCTTTGGGATTCGAAATACCGTTTTTCTTGTAAAAATCGATGATAAACTTGCCGGCTTTCTTTTGGCCTTCGCTGCCTGTTTCCCGTCCTTCGGTTTCATCGGAGGCAATATAGGTAAGGTTGGTGCGCAAACTTTCAGTATTAATTGCAGAGAGATAAGTACTAACATTAGCCAACTTTTTATTGCCGGATTTTGAAGGGCTACAGCTGGTTACTAATGTAAATAGTGCTAATAAGAATAATATTTTTTTTGACATGATTAATGTATGTTAATGAATGAAAAGAAGAAAAGCCCAATCAGGATAAAACTTAAGATGAACATGTTGATGAAGAATATTAAAATACCCTTGATGATGGTCTTGAATCTGCTTTGCTCATAAAAGCGATGATGCGCCGGGAAAAAGTAATACAGCATATATATAATAATGGCCGATTCAACGATATAACTAATGATATTCACAATCCTAAATTGGTTAAAACATTCAAAAAAGAAATTGAACAGTTCAAGAATTAGCGAAGCCAATAATAAAAAAGAAAAATAATGCAAGGTGAAAATACTGTGGTCAAAGTAATACCATCGCTTTTTGCTTTCAAACAGCCAAAGCACAATAGCAAACAAAGGCATGTAAATGAATAAAGCCTTGGGGATATTTCGGAAAAACGATTCCATCAATTTTTCATTAATTTCTTGTTTTGTTTTTCCTTTTTTTACCAATAGCATTTTTTTATTAATCCAATACTCCCAATCGGATAGTTTGTCATCGGCTTTGCCAAATTTTTGAATTGAGTCTAAATGTTCCACCGAACGGTAACCAAAATTCATATAATCGTCAGCATCATTACTGTCTTTTCTCTGACCCACTTCTTTTTGCAACGATTCAGAGGATTCCTTGTCGATATTCCCTTTTTTATCCATATCGGCTGTCCACTTCTTTTTATTTAATAAATTGTCTTGAGTGGTTTTAAGGGTGTCAGGAGTTAAAACGATCTCTTTAGCTGATGTTTGATTTACATCAACCACCTCATCATTGGAACTATCTTGTAAAATAGGAATCAAAAAGAAAGTAACAAAACTGATAAAAATGTACAATCGAATAGGCGCCAAATAGGACATTCGCTTGCCGGAAAGGTATTCTTTAGTCAGGGATGCAGGCTTAAAGATTAAATTTCGAATGGTTTTCCAAAACGAATTTTCGTAATGGGTTAAATCTTCGAAGAAGTGGACAAATAACTGTACAAACGTTTTTCGGGTATCGGTATTTTCCTGACCGCAGTTTGGACAAAAACGGTGTTCTACCACATGCCTACAGTTTAGGCAGGTTTTATCTTTTCTTAATGGGCTTTTAGACATACTACTGTAATGTGATTGGATACGTAAAACTATTAAAATAATTTCTATTTTTGAGGAACTAAATACAAAACGATGCAATCAAAAGCACTTACACCATCAGACTATATCGCCGAATTGCCGGAAGACCGTAAAAAGGTTATGGAGCAACTCAGAAAAACCATTACGGATAATTTACCTGAGGGTTTTCAAGAGGGAATGGGTTACGGGATGTTGGGTTATGCTGTACCACATTCAATTTACCCAAAAGGCTATCACTGTAATCCCAAAGATCCGCTACCGTTTATGGGATTGGCTTCGCAAAAAAACTTTATCGCATTTTACCATATGGGCGTTTATGCCGATAAAAATTTGTATGATTGGTTTGTGGCTGAATATGGTAAACGTTGCAAATACAAGCTCGATATGGGTAAAAGCTGTGTTCGTTTCAAAAAGATGGAAGATATTCCGTATGACTTGATTGCCGAATTGACTCAGAAAATATCAGTTCAGGATTGGATTGCCTTATATGAATCTGCTTTTAAAAAATAGCAGATGTTTACAATTGTTCCCAACACTGATAACCAATTTACAGCCGTAAGAGCTATTGCTTTCGAAGTTTGGCCTAAAACCTATGGTGCAATTTTAACGGAAGCGCAACTAGCTTACATGCTTGAAATGATGTATAGTGTTGCTGCTCTTCAAGAACAATCTACTCTTAAGCAACATCATTTTGTGCTGATTTACTCTAATGATGAAGCCGTTGGATTTGCTTCTTACGAATACAATGTAAACAATTCCGGGAAAACTAAAATTCACAAAATTTACATTTTATCTTCCCAACAAGGCAAAGGAACCGGTAAAGCTTTGGTAGATTATATTGAACAACAAGCTTTAGCTTTTGGAGATAAGGCTTTGTTTTTAAACGTTAACAAATACAATTCCGCTATTCAATTTTATCAAAAAACAGGCTTTGAGATTGTAAAAGAAGAAGTAATCGATATAGGCAACGGATTTGTAATGGATGATTATGTAATGGGAAAACAACTGTAACTACATGGCATTTTTAAAAAAAATTAACGCGAAAGCAAAAACAGATAGCAATACCGGTTTTGGTGTCAATCCGGGAAGTTACGGAGGTCGTTTTTTGACGAAAAACGGAAACGCCAACATTAAAAGAACCGGGATTGGTTTTTTTGACGGCATTAGTTGGTTTCATACCATGGTTAACATCCCAAGATGGAAATTCATGCTCATTATACTATTGTTTTATTTTGTTGTAAACCTATGTTTTGCAACTGTATATTACTTGATTGGAGTGGAGCATCTTAAAGGAATCAATGCTGAAAATGCTATGGATCAATTTGGTCAAGCTTTTTTTTTCAGCATTCAAACGTATACTACCGTCGGGTATGGTCATATTAGTCCGAGTGGTTTTTTAACCAGTTTTGTGGCTGCCTTTGAGGCTTTGTTTGGCTTGTTGAGTTTTGCCATAGCTACCGGTTTGTTTTATGGGCGATTTAGTATGCCAAAAGCTTTTTTGCGTTTTTCTGAAAATGCCTTGATAGCACCTTATCAATCAGGCACTGCTTTAATGATTAGAATGAGTCCTTATAAAAATACCCATTTAACAGATGCTGAAGCAAAAATGACAGTGGGTTTGACCGTTGAGGAAAATGGTAAAATGGTCAATAAGTTTTATAATCTTGACTTAGAGTTGTCTAAGATTAATGCCTTGACTTTGAGTTGGACTTTGGTACATCCCATTACCGAAAACAGTCCTTTTTATAATTTATCTAAAGAGGATTATGTTAATATCAAGGGAGAAATAATGGTTTATGTCAAAGTTTTTGATGATCGTTTCAGTACCACGGTTGTTAAACGAACGTCTTATATATTTCAAGAAGTGGTATATGGTGCCAAGTTTGTCCCGATGTTCTCCAGAAGTCATGATGACAATCATACTTTACTGCACCTTAATAAATTGAATGCTTTTGAAAATGTAGCCATATAAAAAAAGTCCCGAATTTTGTTCGGGACTTTTTTTATTGTATTTCAAAGAAATTTATTCTTTAATGAATTTCTGAGAGTAATCTTTACCGTTACTGTCTCTTAACATCAAGATGTAAGTTCCTTTGGCAATATGATTAACAGTTACAGTTTGGTTAGCCACTTGTGTTTGGTGAACCATTCTTCCGCTTAAATCGTATACTTGAGCCGTAACAAATTCAACAGGATTGGCTGTATTGATTGCAATGTTGATGGTGTTTTTTACAGGGTTTGGATATACTGTAAATACAGAACTTTCAAAAGCATCAATTCCTAAAGTAGCACCTTCCACTGCGCTTAATGGTTGGTTGGCTGTAACGTTGTTGTAAGTGTCAACTATACCGGATGGCCATTTGATAATTACTTGGTTGATTACTGTGGAAGTTCCAAGGCCGAAGTGTGCATTTAATGAACTCATATAACGGAATCCTTCACCACTGCGAATATCTCTGATTTGTTTGCCCCATGGACCATAAATTTCAACGCGAGCACCAATACCGTTTCTGTTGCTTTGAATACCTTGTAAGGTTACTTTCAGCCAGTTGTTGCCATTAGGCACACCGTAACGAATGGTAGAGCCGTTTTGAATGTCTAAGAAACCGTCGTTGTTCAAATCGCCAACGGCACCAACACTAATAGCGTTGTAGCCTACAGGAGTGAAAGAGTTGTTTCCTTGGTTGAACATGATTTTGTTACCACCGCCTAAAACATCAACTTTACCATCGTTGTCAAAATCGTAAGCAATATTGTCAATGTTCGTTGCTGTATTGGTATCCCAACCTGAACCGGCTGTGATATTAGTAAAGGCAACTGTATTGGAGTCTTTGTTGTTTCTGAAGAATTTATGAGTTCCTGCACTTGCCGTGATGATTACGTCCATATCGTCATCGTTATCAAAATCAGCAATAGCTGAAGACCAGGTTTGAATAGGCGTAACATTAATTCCGGCTTGGGCAGAGATGTCTGTGAAAACGCCATTACCGTCATTTCTGTGTAGTTCACAAGGAGGTCCTGAACATTTGGAAATAAACATATCTAAATCACCGTCATTATCGAAATCTGTCCATAATGAAGCATAGTTACCACCACTGGCAGTAACACCTAACATATAAGCACCCGAAGTACCTGATTGGTAGTAATTCATATTAGCACTTCCATCGTTCATGTAGTACACATTTGGAGCAATATCATGACAAGAGAAAGCATCTAAATGACCGTCGTTGTTGATGTCAACAAAGTTAGTTCTTTGACAGAAAATGTAATCTGAAGGGTTGATGTTGGTATAAGAAGTACCATTGTTGGCAGATCTCCAAAATGTTAATCCTGATCCGCTTCCTAATAGTAAGTCATTGTATCCGTCTTTGTTGTAATCTCCGGCAGCCATACTCCAAGACGGCATATCGCTGGTACCTGTAATTGGGAAATCAGTAACTGTGAATGTACCCGGAGTGTTTCCTTGGAAATGAACTCTTAAGTTATTCCCACTTACGCCTACAATATCATCTTTATAGTCGCCATTCATATCTACAATACAGATGTTATAGCTACTGTTGATAGTTGAAACAGTTTGGTTGTTATAAGTAATCGGTATTACGATTGGCGTTTCATTGATTTGGAAATCAAATCCGTTAGCACTCCATTTATTGTCCCAAACAATGTAGTAAGTAGTACCTGCAGAAGCAATAAAGGAATAAGTTGATAAATATGAATTGGTATTTCCGAAATTACAAGCTAAAACACCTGAATTGTCATCACTTCCAACACAAGTTAAACCTGAGGTACAGTTTCCGGAATATACACTTACGTTAGTATCCTTGCATAGGTTAACAGCTAAATCAGAGGTAATAGTCACGTTAGCATTTACAGCTGGTGTATAAGAATACCATTTGGATAAAGTTGCTGTAGAACAACTGGTGTTGATATTGGTTTGATCAATAGCAGTAACAGTGGTAGTTCCTGCGCTAACTGCAACGGCTCCATTACATGGATTGTATCCGGCTGGGATTTCACTTACCTGAAAGTTGAATCCGGTTGATTCATAACGGTTGTCCCAAACGATATAATAAGTTTGACCCGCGACAGCATTAAAAGTAGCTTTAGATAAATACGAATTAGTATTTCCTGAATTACAAGCTAAAACACCGGAGTCGTCATCTGCCACAACGCAAGTCATTGTGGTACAATTACCTGTGTAGATTCTTACCCTCGTGTCTCTACATAAATTTTCTTGTAAATCTGATGATACTGTAACGGTGTAGTTTTGAGTTGGTGTGTAAGCATACCACTCAACTGCTGTTACATTTGCATTCGTGTAATTACAAGTTGTCGCCGGTAAACCGGTACCATCTATGGTACTAATAGTAAAAGTTCCTGCAGCTGTGATTGGTATTGCCGTTGCACAAGTATTTTGTGCAAAAGTTAAACTGCTCACCGCTAACAAAAAAAATAAAAATGTAATTTTCTTCATGTTTCTAGTTATAAGGTTGGTTTTAATATTATGGACAGTTTTGTAGTGAATTAATCCACTCTTCAATTAAGGCAACACCTTCGTCATGTATTAAAGATCGGCCGTGTAATGGCATCATATAGCTTTCATTAGTGGTGTTAATTCTGAAGAACAGCATCGATTGCGAAGGTTTACTTGGTGTTATCAAGTTGCTCAATTCAGGGTCAAAGTCTTGCATGTCAACAGTAGGCACACAAACCCCCATGTTACTGTGACCATTAACACCACCTGTTTCTGTAAAGCTCAATCGAAGCGGTCTGTAATCACAATGACCTGTTTCTTTGTGGCAGTGGGCACAGTTGATGTCGAAATAAGAACGAACCCTTTTTTCCAAAGGTTGTGTAGCATCACTGTAATTTATGGTAGTATGTTCCGGAGTAGGGAATGCAAAATTGTTTTCCAAATATCCTTGTTCAATCCACTTGGTTAATTGGTTTTTGGTTTCATCACCGTAGTTGTAATTGAAGTTTAAATTTTGTGGTTTGATACCAATCGGAATGAAAGTAGTTACTTCTTGTCCGCCAACATCTTGTTTGTATTTATGACAAACTATACACTGCGCTTCGGAAGGAATTCTGTAGTTTACATTGCGAACCACGTTATTGTCATCTTTAAAAGTAAGCTGTTTGTAGCTTCCGTTCAAGTCTAAATAGGCTTCTGTTTGATCGTCATTCCATACATAATCCGCAAAAATCCATCCGTCAACTTTGCGAATCATAATTCGTGTTTCGATGATTAAAGGTGTATCAGTAGGTTGGATTTTATCGTAGTAGAAATTTTTAATGATGGCTGCCCCAACCGGTAATTCTAAAATTTTATCATCACCATTGAAGGTAGCTTTTGTACCCTCTGGCATCCAAACAAAACGTTTCTTGTGCGCATAATCGCTGAATAAGATACTGGCAGGCTCATAAGGAATTACATTTAAGGAAGGCGTTAGGTTTTTTAAATCACCTTCAAAAAAATGATAATCGGATAATTTAGGATAAGGAACCTGGGTTAAATCAACAACTACAGGTGAAACCGGCGTGTAACTCTCTTCGTCGTCGTTGTCAGAACAAGAAGAGAAAATGGTGAGTGTAAAGACTAAAAGCAGCGCTTGTAAGTAATTCTTTTTCATATGATTTTTAAAATGCTGACCAAATATAATAATATTTTGGTAACAATCTAAAAATTAACAAATTTCCCTATGTTAAGTTCGAAATTTTTATGAAAAAAATGCTTTTTGTGTTTTTTTGTGCAGAACAATGGATTTTATTCAGAATCCTTATTGGCGCGCTGTAGTATGTTTTCCGGTAAGGCTTTTTTGGCTTTGGCCCCCATCTTTTTCAACTTTTCAACGCTGTTAATTAAGTTTCCTTTACCGTCAAAAAGTTTGTTCATGGCATTGCCGTATTCTGCTTTTGCTTCATCCATTTTTTTACCAATTTTTACTAAATCGGATACAAAGCCTTCAAATTTATCATATAGAGCACCGGCTTGACGTGCAATTTCCACTGCATTTTCCTGTTGTTTTTGGTTGGTCCACATGCTGTCGATGGTTCGCAAGGTAGCCAACAGAGTGGAAGGCGTTACGATTACTATGTTTTTTTCAAAAGCTTTATTGTACAAACTGGTATCTTCGTTTAAAGCCAAGGCAAAAGCCGATTCAATCGGGATGAAAAGCAAAACGAAATCCGGACTTTCCATTTGGTACAAATCGTGATAATTTTTTTCACTTAGTTGATCCACGTGTCGTTTGATGGCGATGAGGTGTTCTTTAAGAAATTGCACTTTTTCAGTCTCATCTTCAGCGTTGATATATCGTTCATAAGCGGTTAAGGTTACTTTCGAATCGACTATCATTTTCTTACCGTCCGGTAAATTAATCACTACATCGGGAAACAAGCGGTTTCCTTCTTCGGTTACAAAACTTTGCTGTACTTCGTATTCTCGCCCTTTTTCCAGTCCGGATTTTTCTAAAACGCGTTCTAAAACCAATTCGCCCCAATTGCCTTGCATTTTACTGTCGCCTTTAAGTGCCTTGGTCAAGTTTAATGTTTCCTTACTCATTTGTTCGTTCATCTCACGCAAGCCCAAAATTTGTTGGCGTAAAGCGGCGTGATAATCAATACTTTCTTTATGCGTGTCTTCAACTTTCTTTTCGAATAATTGGATTTTATCTTGTAAAGGGGAAAGGATGTTTTTGAGGTTTTCCTTGTTTTGCTCAGTAAATTTAACCGTTTTTTCTTCTAGGATTTTATTCGCCAAATTTTCAAACTCTTTGGTGAATTTTTCCTGAAGTTTTTCCACTTCTTCCTTTTGTTCTTTATGGCGTTCCCACAGATGATCAAAATCAGTTTCTTTTTTCGACAATTGAATGGCTAGTGTTTCTTTTTCGGTGCGAATTTTTTCGCGCTCCTGAACAATTTGACTCATTTGGTTTTTGAGTTGCTCTATTTGTTGTAACAAACTGTTTGTCTTTTCTTCTAACGAAGCTTTATCCGATTTGGATTGAGCGGCAAATAGTGTTTTACCCAAGAAAAATCCAATAGCTAGGGCAATAATAAAGGCGATGATTATCATTATATTATCGTTCATATAATTCCACAAAATTAAGGTCTAAATATACAGCGTTTTATGAGATAAAGTTATAGTAATTTCAAAATTGTTTCCTAAATTGGCATCGTTTTTGAAAAATGCTTTTTTAGAGAAAACAAACTAATAATAAACCTATTTAAAACCACAGTAAGCTATGATTAGAAAAATTACTTTTTCAGCCTTAATGCTCTTTGTTTCGCTTTCTTTTGCACAATTAGGACCGGTAGGTCATTTGACTATTTTTTCGGAAGACGGCGACAAGTTTACCTTAATTCTTAACGGTGAGGTAATTAATGATGTTCCGCAAACCAATTTGAGAGTGGAAGATTTGAACCAACCTTATTACAATGCTAAAATCAAGTTTGAAGACAAATCCTTAATGGATATCTCCAAAAACAATTTGATGTTAACCGATGTTGACGGAATTTTTGCCGATGTTACCTACAAAATCAGGAGAGATAAAAACAACAAAACCAAAATGAAGTTGAATTATTTCTCCTCTATCCCGGTTCAACCTGATTTTATTCCACCTTCCAATGTACATGTAATTCATTACGGTCAGCCTCGCCCTGTTCAGGTAGTTGCTCCGGTGCAACAACCGGTTAGAGGTGTTACTCAAACAACCACGACTACCACTACTCAAACCGGCGGTACTGCTGTAGGTGTTGGTGTAAATGTAGGCGGTGTTAATATGGGTATTTCTATCAACGACAACATGGGTGGCGGAGCTGTTACTCAAACTACTACTACCACTACCACTGTAGGTGGAGGTCACGTAGTGGAAACAGTTGAACCAGTTAGAGGTTGTAACGGAAGAAGTTGTATGACTGCCGGGAATTTTAATGCGGCTTTAGCTACTATTAAAAAGCAAAGTTTTGAAGACACTCAACTAAAAACAGCCAAACAAGTAATTTCGGCTAACTGTTTGAATGTTGACCAAATTATCCAAATTGCCAATACTTTTAGCTTTGAAGATAACAAATTGGAATTTGCCAAGTTCGCCTACGATTACTGTATCGAACCAAGAAACTATTTCAAGTTAAATGGCATTTTCTCTTTCAGCAGCAATGTAGATGAGTTGTCTGATTACGTCCAAAGTAGACAATAACAGAAAAATATTTTAATCTGAAGACCATCCTTAGTGATGGTCTTTTTATTTTTGCTCAAATTCTGTCATGAAACACCATCATTTTTTACTCCACAAACCGCATGGTTTTTTAAGCCAATTTGTTTACGAAAAAAAACGGCACAAGAAGCTTTTGGGCGAACTGTATAATTTTCCCGAAGGCACTATGGCTATCGGCCGTTTGGATGAAGATTCGGAAGGCTTACTATTGCTAACCACTGATGGGATGATGAGTGAAATCGTTCGCAGCCAAACCATCGAGAAAGAATATTATGCCCAAGTGGACGGCATTATCACACCGGAAGCAGTAACACAGTTGGAGAACGGAGTTGAAATTGGTTTTAAAGGGATTCGCTATACTACGAAACCATGTCAATCCAAAATTATTACTCAGCTACCCGAATCTATAGGCGAGGGCAGGAGAATACGTGATGAACGCCACGGGCCAACCAGTTGGGTTTCTATTACTTTAACGGAAGGCAAATTCCGTCAAGTACGAAAAATGACAGCAGCCGTAGGATTTCCTACTTTGCGACTAGTCCGAATTCGGGTAGGAAGCCTAACTTTGCAAAACTTAAAAGCAGGAGAAGTACTGCCGGTAAGTCAATTCAATCTTTAAATTGTCTAACAATCTAATCATCTAACAATCTAAATGCTTAACATAGTTTTAGTTGAACCAGAAATCCCTAACAATACCGGTAATATCGGTCGACTGTGCGTGGGAACCGAAAGTCGTTTACACTTAATCAAACCATATGGTTTTGAAATTACTGATAAAAATCTAAAGCGTTCCGGTTTGGATTATTGGGTGCACTTGGATTGGAAGGAATACAGTAATGTTGAGGAATGGATTGCGCAAATTCCGGACAAATCAAGAGTGTTTTTGATGAGTTCTCATGCAACAAAATCGATATATGAAGTAGCCTTTCAAGACGAAGATTGGCTGGTTTTCGGCAAAGAAAGCGTAGGATTAAGTGAGGAAGTTTTAGCCCAATTTGAAAACCACTTGACTATACCGATGTCGAAACTAATTCGCAGTTACAACATCGCTAATTCTGTCGCGTTTGTGGTTGGTGAAGCCAAGCGACAAATCGGTACAAAGTAATCGATTAGGAAATAATAAACTTCCCTTTTTCACCATCAAACGCAATGGATTCATCTTTGAAAAGCGAGCTGAAAACACCTTGCGTAATCAAATTACAAGGTTGGTCTTGGTGAACTTGGTTTTCAGTCATCACTATCATTTGGTCACTGAGTTGAATGGCCAAATCAATGTCGTGTGTAGAAAACAAGATGCACTTATTCGTTTCTGAAGACAGTTTTTTCAGCAATTTAAAGACCGATACTTTGTGAACTAAATCTAAGTGCGTAGTCGGTTCATCTAAAATAATTATTGGCGTATCTTGTGCCAAAGCCCTGGCAATAAGTACAATTTGCAGTTGCCCGTCACTGATTTCGTAATATTTTTTATTAGTCAAATGCTCAAGTTGGGTGAGTGCAATGGCTTGCTTTATTTTTTCGTGATCTGTTGCTGAGAGCTGTCCCAGCCAATTGGTGTAAGGTTGTCTGCCCAACGCAATCAGCTCATATACGGTTAGGTTGTTAGGGGGTAATTTTTCGGTTAAAACCAAACTTAGTTCTTGCGCTATTGCTGTCGATGGAATATCATGAATGCTTTTCTCATGCAAAAAAACGGAACCCTGTAATGGTTTTTGAATACCTGTAATGGTGCGTAGTAAAGTTGATTTTCCCACGCCGTTCGCACCAACTAAAGAATAGAGTTGCCCCGAAGTTAATTCCAAATTCAAGTTGGAGGCAATGGTGTTGGTTATCCTTTTGGAGTGGTAACCAATACTCAATTCTTGGGTGGTGATTATGTTGGTATTGGTACTCATTACGACATGTTTTTTTTACTGACAATCAACCAAACTACTACCGGCGCTCCGATAATAGAGGTTATGGCATTGATGGGTAAGGTAAACTCAAAGCCGGGCATCTGGGAAACGGTATCGCAAACCAACATGATGATAGCACCAATAAGTAATGTGCCCGAAAATAAAATTCGGTGGCTACTGGTTTGGAATATTAGCTTCGACAAATGTGGTACCGCTAACCCAACAAAGGCAATAGGTCCGGCAAAAGCGGTAATACTTCCGGCTAAAATACTGGTCGCCAAAATCAGTAATAATCGGGCTTTTTTGATATTCAAGCCCATACTTTTAGCATAGTTTTCACCCAACAATAGCGCATCTAATGGTTTTAAGGTGAGTAAACTCACCAGCAAACCAAATGCGACAGAAACGCTGAGTATCATGATGCTTTCCCACGACAAATTACCGATGCTTCCCATCGACCAAAAAGTGTATTTCTGCAATTGTTCGGCCGAGCTGAAGTAGCTGAAAACACTCACAATGGCTCCGGTAAAACTACTGAACATCAAACCAACGATAAGTATCGACATCGTATCTCGCAATCGTTGAGAAACCACTAAAATCATTAGTAAAACAAACAAACTTCCTAAGCAAGATGCTAAGATGATTCCGTAAGATGACAATAAGAATTCTGAAAAAAATGAAGGCAAAAATCCGGCACCCAACAACACAAAAGCCACGCCCAAACTCGAACCCGAACTCAAACCCAATACATACGGTCCTGCCATTGGATTTCGGAAAAACGTTTGCATCAATAAGCCGCTGACAGACAATCCCATGCCAACTAAAATTGCGGCAATGGCTTTGGGTAATCTGAAATTCATTATGATGTATTCCCAAGTTTCTTTTTCGGCTTGGCTGCCCAACAAACTTTTAAAGACTTCTTTCATCGGAATGGCTACTTGTCCCATGGAGATATTCAGAAGCAATGTCAGTAACATCGTTAAAGACAAAAGGGAAAAGAGTAATGTATTTCGACTTTGATTGTTCAAATTATTGTAATTTCTGGAAAAAATAAGGCTTGTAGCTTTTTAGGAGTTCCGGATGTAAAATTGCAACGATGTCTTTTAAAACAATATCCGGTCGGTTAGGCGCTAATTCATAATATACGATGCCACCGGTTTTACCTTTTCTACCGCTAAACGAATATACATTTTTATTTTGGAATGCTTTAAACTGACTGTAATGCGGATTGGCGGAAGTCATTTCTCGCAATGAAGAAAATTGTCCCGAAGTTATCCAAATGTCCGCATTTTTGGCTTTTTCCAATACGGTTTCAAATGAGAGCGATAAGCTACCGGTTCCTGAGGTTTCAGCCCATAAGTACTGACCTTTAGCTTCTTTCAACAGCAAACTTCCCCAGCTGTTGCCTTTGGGTAAATACCAACGGTCTTCAAACATGTCTCCGGCCAATATGGTTGGTGTTTCTTTGGCGTTTTGGGCAATTCGGATGGTTTTTAAATACTCTTTTTCTATTTTGCTGAAGATTTGCTCAGCCTTTTTTTGCTGTCCGTATAAAGCACCGAAAAACTTGATCCATTCGGCTTTACCCAAAGGAGTTTCTTCATTCCAATCGCCATTCAGCAGTACTTTTAAACCGCTTTTTTGCAAATTATCCAAGGTTGGATTGTTGTTATCGATGCCGTAACCAATGATCACATCGGGTTGTAAATTGAGCATTACTTCAGTGTTTAAATTTTGATTCATCCCCAATTCTTTCACTTTTCCGGCTTCAATTCGATCTCTGACTTTTTCTGAAGAAATGTAATCAAGATTTGGGAAACCGACCAAGGTTTTTTCCTTTTCCAACATTTCCAACGATGGAATATGTGTAGTTGAGGTTACCACGATACTTTTTATCGGAACAGCAATAATTGGGTTTTGTTTAAGGCTGTCCGGGACTATACCGTTTTTTTCTTTTAAGACATAAGTATAGGTTTTAGTCGCATTAGGCCATGGATTTCGAACCGTTAGTACGGTAAAACCTTCATAATTTTGAATCGAAAAACCTTTGGCGTGGCGAATGGTATTTTGGGAATCGATTTGCTCAACAGTTACAATTTCTTTTTTGCATTGTGCGAATAGGATACTTAGCGCCAAAACGAACAACAGTCGAAAATAAGTTTTCATTCAATTATTTTTTGCAAAAATAGAAGATTGTTACCGAATATTTTGACTCTTGTAACATTTGATGCCAAACCAAAGTTTTTATCTGTGTAATTTTACTGAAAAATAAAACCATGAGAGAGGATTCAAATACCTTTATGTACCTCGTTGGCGGAATTATCCTATTGCATTTTTTGATTGGTTTCATTTGGTTGATTGTCAAGTTTTCTAAGAAAAAAGACAAATAAATTCGGCTTGTTGGGATTAAATTATATTATTTCTGCTACATTTGCAGCCGAATTATGGTTGCGCATTTTGAAATTCAAAATCGCATTAAAAGGGAATCGGGTGATTGATTAAGTAAGATGAACAATTGAAGATGGCAGAGCTCTAATCTGAAATCAGCAATAGAAAATCAACAATCAAAAATCCCGAGCTGTTCCCGCAACTGTAAGCTATCAAGCTTGTTGTTATCTGCAACACCACTGTTCATGTTGTTTGATTTTAAATATCAAAAATTTAATATCTAATATTCAGGACGGGAAGGTCAACAACAAGACGCAAGCCAGGAGACCTGCCTAATTCATTGAGTAACAAACTTTCGGGAAAAAAGGTTTGGGTATGGGTAAATTCTATGCTTTTCTCCCAACATTAGTAATTCAGTAAAATTAAAAATTAGTTTTCGGGCTTTTCTGAGTTTTCAGTCTTGCAGTAAATGATGGTTTGATTTTATTGAGAGTGTTTAATTTAAAATGAAAAAAAACAGTACAATCAGTGCATTCTTCGCATTGGTCGCAACTTGTGCTTGGGCGCAAGAACAGGATTCGGTAAAAGTGAATCCTTTGAAAGAAGTGGTCATTTCTGATACCAAATTTGCACAACGCAAAGAAAAATCGGGAAAAATCATTGAAGTCATTTCGGCAAAAGACTTAGCACAAAAAACCGGTCAAAGTTTGGCCACCGTTTTGTCGCAAGTTACCGGAGTAGAAATCAATGGTAACCAATCGGCCAACGGTAAAAACCTCGGCTACTATATTCGCGGTGGTAAAAACCGACAAGTTTTAATTTTAATTGATGGTATTCCGGTGACTGACGCTTCAGGCATTAGTTTAGAATACGATTTGCGTTTGCTTCCTGTAGAGCAGGTGGAAAGCATCGAAGTAATGAAAGGCGCTGCCAGTACTTTGTATGGAACCGGAGCAGCAACCGGAGTAATCAATATTACTTTGAAAAAAGGGTCGAAAAAAGAAATTGAAGGCAACGCTTATCTGAACATAGGTTCCAACAATACTTCGAACGATAAAAAATACAACGGTCAGGATTTTAACCAAGGTATTTCGGTAAACGGCAACTACAAGAAAGTGAATTATTTTGCAGGAATCAATAGTACGGAAACCGCAAACATGTCTCAAATAGCGTCGCCCAATGAAGCGGTTACCTATGAAGATGATCGATTTTCCCGTCAGAATGCCATCGCTAAATTCGGCTTCAAAGCAACAGAGAAATTAAGCCTAAACTTTTTTGGGAATTACGACCGATTGAAAAACGGTTACGACTTAACGTACGATAATACCGGTTTTAACGATACGGCTATCAACACGACGACTTCGGAGCAAGTGCGTTTTGGCTTTTCGCCTAAATACCAATACCGCAAAGGCGAATTTATCCTGAATTCAGGTTTCAACAAAATTGTACGCGATTACACAGAGTTCAATAGCTTTTCGGGTACTACGGATTATTCGGTTTACGAATCCAGAAATGTGGTCCTTGACGGAGTGAACAAGTACAATATCAACAAAGATTTTGCAGTGATTTTGGGTGTGAATTACCAATTCAATGATATGCTGAGCGAAACGCCTTTTGGGAATATCGAGAATCAATCAACTAAATTCAATATCATCGACGGCTATTCCACTTTGGTGTATCATTTTGATTTCGGTTTAAATCTTAATGCCGGTGGTCGATTGAACAACCACAGTGCTTACGGCAATAATTTTGTGTATAATTTTAATCCGTCTTACAATTTCAAAACGGCTTTTCCCTTGAAGTTAGTGGCTTCTTACAGCACGGCTTATATTACACCAAGTTTGTACCAATTGTATTCTGAATATGGAAATGCCAACGTAACTCCGGAGAAAAATGCTACTGCTGAAGTAGGTTTTGAAACCCAATTGTTATCCGGCAAATTAAAATGGGATGCGGTAGCGTTTTATCGTGATCAAACCAATTCCATCGACTTCTTTTACAATCCTGCAACCTTTGAATCGTACTATGTAAATATTAACGGAACCAACAAAGCCAAAGGCGTTGAGACGGAAATGACTTATGAATTGACCGCGAAAATCTCGCTGAATGCGAATTACACTTTTACGCAAGTGGATAAGGCTTTAGACCGATTGATTCCGAAACACAAAGCCAATGCGAGTTTGAATTATCAGCCAAACAGCAGAACCTTGTTCAATGTAAACTACCAATATTTTGACGCCCGAAAAGATGTGTTTTTTGATGGCAATACTTTTGGCGTAACCGGTGTAGTATTGGACTCGTATCAGTTGGTAAATTGCTTAGCCAAATACGAACTGGTGAAAGGGCGACTGAGCATTTTTGCCACAGCAACCAATATTTTTAACGAAACTTTTGTCGAAAATATCGGCTATGCTACCCGTGGTCGAAACTTTAAATTAGGTTTGAACTTTGTTTTGTAATACAGTAAAAGGTCAAACATTTTGTTAAAAAAAAGGCTAACTTTCGGGTTAGCCTTTTTTGTTTTATTTATTGACGCTCAATGTACATTTCAGTTCTTAATGGTGATAGGGATTTGAGATCAGCAAAATCGCGTTGCAGGTTGCTTGGTCTTGACGGAGTTGGTCGGCCGCTGCCAATAATTTGGTTGATGGCGGCATTGAGCAAAGGTTCGCTAGGGTTACCCAAAATACCCAAATCATCCATACTTTCCGGTAAAGGCGTAGTAGGAGCAATTCCTGAAGTATAATCGCCAAAGCCATTTTTATCTACTATTTTTAACACTATAGGTTGCATGGCATATTTATGACGCGGATTTACATTTTGTTTGGCAAAGGTTGGCGAATCATACAAAGTAATCGAACCCACATTTTTTCCGGTAGTGGTGGTACCGATTTGTACTACCGTAATATAAGGTTTCAAGCAATTGATGACCAATTCACTAGCCGAAGCCGTGGCGTTCGTAGTTAACACATATACTTTGTTTAGGTTCAAACTGTTGAGGTTGCCTACAAATCGATTTTCTAAACTTGAAGGGCTGTTGCTTTCATAATAGCTTTGGGCTTTCGCGTTCCATTGTTGTTTGGCAAAAAGTTGTCCGGTAAATTGTCCGGTAATCATACTGGCTAATTTTGTGGCTGTACTGATAGAACCACCCGAGTTGTAACGCAAATCCAAAACCAAATCGGTTACATTTTGCGTTTGGAAACTGCCAAAAACGCTATTCAATTGGTTATCGTAAGTCGAATAAAAACCGTTGTACATTAAATAGCCAATCTTGTGAGAACCGTTCGTAATAACTGTGTTTAATAAAATCGGATTTTCTGCTAAAGCGGTTTTGGTAAGCGAAACCGTTTGTCCGTTTGGCGTAATATTACCACCATCGTAATCGGCTAAGTTGATGGTGTAAGTGTCGTTAGCTAATAAAGAACGGTAATTGTCAACTGTGAGCGGCGTTCCGTTGATGGCATAAAAAATCGTACCGCGTTGTATCGGTTTGGTAGCAGCATCAGAATTTGGAATAATGTAACGAACCCAACCATAAATATCGGTATTACTACCGGTTTTATAGCGCAGGGCGAAATCCATTCCGTTGTTCAGTGTATTTCCGGAAAGTACGCCTTCTAACACAGAGTAGTCACTGTAAATAACACTAAATCGGTCGATAGAAGTATCTACTCTTAAGGCATTGAACAAAGTTGTTGGCTCGTCAAAACCTTCCAAAAAAGTATTCAATTGACGCTGATTGGCAAAACGGTCATCCGCCAAATCGGGTACATCACCTTGCCACAAATAATATAAATTCATCCCTTTCCATACAAAATCTTTGACCTCTAAACTTGCCGGGACGGGATTGTCATCATTGTCTGTGCAACTGAAAGTAAAGGTCAGTAAATACAGATACAATGCAGTTTTAAATAAGTTTTTCATAGCAGTTCTTTATTTAATAAACGTAAATTTAATAAGTTTAGATTAATTATTTGTATTTTGTTTGTAACAAAAAAAATCATGGTTCGTCTTGCTTATATAACCGTTAACCAAATGTTGTTTTAATGAACCAAAAAGAGTTTATGCAATTGGTAAATCCTTTTAAGGATAAAGTCTTTCGAATGGCGAAGCGATTGCTGGTCAGTACGGAAGAAGCCGAGGATGCAACTCAGGAAGTTTTGGTGAAGCTCTGGTACAAAAACGACAATTTAGACGAGTATAAAAGTATAGAAGCGGTGGCCATGACGATGACGAAAAACTACTGTTTGGATCAGTTAAAGTCGAAACGCGCCGGGAACATGCGCATAGTGCACAACAATTTTACGGACAGAGAAGCCGGTTTGCAGAAGCAAGTTGAAGACAAAGATACTTGGCAATGGGTAGAACGAATTATGAACGACTTACCGGAACAGCAAAAGTTAATTGTACAAATGCGCGATATTGAAGAAATGGAATTTGAAGAAATCAGCGCTATTTTGGGTATGAACGAATCGGCCGTGAGAACCGCTTTGTCCAGAGCCAGAAAAGCCATCAGAGAAACAATGACAAAAACCCATCATTATGGCATTGGATAACATAGAAAAATTAATAGAGAAATACTTTGATGCAACCACCACTTTGGCAGAGGAAAAAGAATTAAAGGCCTATTTTTCCTCCGATAATGTTGCTCCGCCTTTAGAGCAATATAAGCCTATATTTGGTTACATGGCACAAGCAAAACACGAACAGTTCACAGGAACCATTCCTTTAAAAGCTAAAAAAAGGCATACTGTACTTTGGATCTCTGTGGCAGCATCTGTGGTTGTTTTATTGGGCGTAGGTTTTTTTACTTTTAATCATTATAACCAACCTGTATCAGAAGATTTCGGGACTTATGATGATCCGGCGGTAGCTTTCAGAGAAACGCAGAAAGCGCTGGAAATGATCTCGCAAAGTGTAAACGAAGGTATCGAAAGTATGGACTATTTAAGTGAATACGAACAATCAAAAAACATCATTTTTAAATAAAAAAAATCAAGAAATCATGAAAAAAATATTTTTAAGTCTGTTAATTCTAGTAGTAACCAATGTTGCTTTTGGTCAAAGTGTTTTTGATAAATTTGAAGACCAAGAGAAAATCAGAACGGTTATCGTAAACAAAAAAATGTTTTCGCTTTTGAGTAAAATGAAAGTCGAAGACAAAGAAACCCAGCAATACGTGAATTTGATCAAAAAGCTGGAGAATCTTAAAGTTTTTGCGACTCAAAGCGATAGCAAAGCCGAGGAAATGAAAGCTACTGCGGAGAAATACTTGAAAACTGCCGGAATGGAAGAGTTAATGCGCATTACCGATAAAGGAAAGAGCGTGAAGATTTATGTGAAATCCGGTGCTACCGATTCTCAAATCAAGGAGTTGTTGATGTTTGTTGACGGCAGCGGCACTGAAGAAACCGTATTGATGTCGTTAACAGGGAACTTCGATTTGGACGAGCTTTCAGTGCTTACCGAGAAAATGAAATTACCCGGAGGAGAAGATTTAAAGAAAGCTTCTAAAGGTAGTAAAGGTCCGAAAGGCGGCAAATAGTATAGTTATGAAAATTACCATTTTTACGGCTGTATTATTTTCATTACTCTTGCTAAGTTGCAGTAACGAGCCGAGTATTCAGAAGTATTTTGTAGAAAATTCAGGAAAGAAAGATTTTATAGCGTTGGATATTTCTCCAAGTATTATCAATATCGATAAATCCAAGTTGACTCCGGAACAGCAAACGGCTTTGAATTCTTTTGAGAAGATGAACGTTTTGATTTTTAAATCGAATGGAAAAAACGAAACGCAATACCAATCAGAAACCCAAAAAGTAGGCGACATCCTTAAAGATGAGACTTACCAAGAATTGATGAAAATCGGTTCCGGAAAAGACGGTGCTTCTGTAAGTTTTGTGGGTGATGAAAACGACATCGACGAATTTATTTTTTTTGCCAAAAATAAGGACAACGGATTTGCAGTAGTCAGAATTTTGGGCAACGATATGAATCCGAATAACATCATGAACATGATTGGTATTTTACAAATTGCCAATGTTGATATGGAGCAATTAAAACCACTTCAAGGTTTGTTAAAATAAATTTCCCTCAAAAAAAATCCCGACACTGTCGGGATTTTTTTTAATTCTTGAAATATTTAAAAGGAACAATCAGCATTCCGAAGCATTCGCCATCTTCTTTGCCAATATGTTTGTGGTGCATTTTGTGTGCTCTTCTAACGGCTTTCGCGTAACGATTGTTTGCATTTCGGAAGAGTTTAAAACGTTGGTGTATAAAAATATCATGCACCATAAAATACGCCAAACCGTAAGCAAAAATGCCTAATCCTATAGCTAATCCAATCTCCAAAATATTATTTTGCCACAATAAAAAGAAGCCAACGCTAACTATCGCGTAAAAGATAAAAAAAGCATCGTTGCGCTCAAACCAAGAATCGTGGTCTTTTTTGTGGTGATCCGCATGAAGGTTCCACAAAAAGCCGTGCATAATGTACTTATGACTAAACCAAGCCATAAACTCCATTCCGCAAAAGGTAATTAAAAAAACAACTATATGTAGTAACATAATTTTAGATTAAATTTAAACGATAATTCACATAACACTTTGCTAGTAAACCAATTTTCTCGTAATCCGGCACTCTGATTCTGGTATTTTTGATTTCCATAGAAGGTGTCTTTTTTAATTTAGACAACAACTTTTTATAGTACACAAAAGCCGTGTAAACTCCGAATTTGGCTTCCAAAGGCAGTTTTAAAATGCCTTCAAAACCTACTTGAAAATCAGCTTCAATTTCTTTGATAATTTCGTTTTTCGATTGTTCATCTAAACGAGATAAATCGGTGTTAGGGAAATAGGTTCTGCTCAAATCTTCAAAATCAGCTTTCAAGTCACGTAAGAAATTCACTTTCTGAAACGCCGATCCCAATCGCATGGCTGAATGTTCTAATTCGGCATATTTTTTATCATCGCCGTTTACAAATACTTTCAAACACATTAAACCTACTACGTCCGCAGAACCGTAAATGTATTCATGGTATTCATCATAGGTTTGGTATTCTTTTTTGTGCAAATCCATCTTCATGCTTTTCATGAAGGCCGCAATCAAACTGTTCGGTATTTGATATTTGTTTACTGTGTGCTGAAAAGAATTTAAAATCGGATTCAAGCTGATTTTATGTTCTAAAGCCTCGGCTAAATCTTTTTCAAATCGCTCAAATAATAGTTCTTTATTGTAATCGTGAAAAGTATCCACAATTTCATCCGCAAAGCGCACAAACCCATAGATGTTGTAAATGTCTTGACGAATGCTTGGTGCTAACATTTTTACGGCAGCAGAAAATGAAGTACTGTAAGACTTCGTTACATTTTTGCTGCAATCAAATGATACGGTGTCAAAGATTGATTTCATAGCATGGTATTTTTTAGTTTTTTTCTATAAGTTCAGCTACTAATTTTCCGGAAATTAACGACGGTGGAACGCCGGGTCCAGGAACAGTTAATTGACCGGTAAAAAATAGGTTTTTGACTTTTTTACTTTTCAATTTAGGTCTTAAAAAAGCGGTTTGCAATAGGGTATTAGCTAAGCCGTATGCATTCCCTTTGTACGAATTATAATCTTTGATGAAGTCGTTGACACAAAAAGATTCTCTAAAGATAACATTTTCTTTTACAGTTTGTTGTGTTAATCTTTCAAAGCGAGAAATAATCTTTTCAAAATACAAATTTCTCAACTCGGCAGTATCTTTCAATCCCGGAGCTAAGGGA
Organism: Flavobacterium sp. FEMGT703F; assembly: GCA_002786385.1. GTDB lineage: Bacteria > Bacteroidota > Bacteroidia > Flavobacteriales > Flavobacteriaceae > Flavobacterium > Flavobacterium cheonhonense. The sequence continues at coordinate 58,829 of PGCN01000010.1, read as the reverse complement.
ATTAAGAAAATACCGGCTTCTTTGCCTTCAGGCGCTGCATTATCGTCTGTTTTCGAGGGAAAACTAGCATAAAAAAGCGGTTCTTTAGGCCACTGTGGATAATCGTAAATGGCTTCTGCATGTTTGTCGAAATCTACATCAAAAAACAACGAATGGTGTTCTACGTTCTCAATTTTTTTGTCAAAACCTACATAAAACAGTAGGGAAGAAGGTGCAAACGTTCTCTTGTCCCAATATTTTTCAGAATAAGCTCTGTAAGGCGCATCTAGTAAACTTTCGCTGTGATGGTAATCGGCACCGCTTAAAATAACATCGCCTTTAACGATTTCTCCGTTTACAACCAAAGCCTCAGCAATTCTATTTTGCACCATTATTTTTTCGACATTGGCATTCAAGTGGAATGTTACTCCTAATTCTTTGGCTAAACTTTCCATAGCTAGGATAACACTGTACATCCCGTTTTTAGGATGCCAAGTACCCAAACCAAAATCGGCAAAGTTCATGAAGCTGTAAAAAGAAGGTGTGTCAGAAGGTTTAGCGCCCAAGAACAAAACCGGAAACTCAAGGATTTGGATGAGTTTGGTGTTTTTGAAACGGCGACGAATATCTTTGGAAATATTCCCAAAAAACTGATTGACTTTTTTGGCTGTTTCCAATGTTACCAATTCTAATGGTGAAACGCCGGGGCGATAGACCAAATCTTTGATGGCGATATCATAATTGCTTTGGGCTTCTTTCATGAATTCCGCCAGTTTGGCACCACTGCCTTTCTCAATGGATTCGAAAACGGTGATGATTTCAGGAAGATTGTCGGCTATGGTCACAAAGTCCTTCACGCCGAAATACACTTGATAGGCCGGATTCAATTTGATTAGTTCGTAATAATCTGAAGGTTTTTTACCAAAATCGGCAAAAAAACGTTCAAATACATCCGGCATCCAATACCATGTTGGTCCGATGTCGAACGTAAAGCCTTCTTTTTTGAGCTGACGAGCTCTGCCTCCGATAGTGCTGTTTTTTTCGTAAACCGTTACTTCATTACCTTGTTGTGCCAGATAACAAGCGGCGGCTAGTGACGAAAAACCGGATCCGATTATTTTAATTTTCTTTCTCATATTGTTTAACAAAAATAGAAAAAAGTTAAACAATAAAAAAATATTTGTCTAGATAAATTCTACTAATTCTTTAATGGAGTTGAAGGTAGTGATTTTTTCTGATATCAACTTAGAATCTACATGTTCAATCATGCGACCAATAAGCCAAAGTCTCGAAGAGTCCACCATGATTTCGGTTTGCAGTTCCTTCAATAGGCATTGATTTCTGATTTTGTTGGTTCTACAGTCGTGTAACAAATGTAAACAATGTTGTCAAAATGTTTTTTTAGATCTTTTAAGCTTTCTGTGGGTACACTTTCTCCTAAATATATCGTTTTGTAACCGTGGCTCAGTATTTCATAATTCAAATACATCAAGCCTAGTTCGTGTACTTCATTGTCTGGAAGATACAACACAAATACTTTGTCATCTCTTGTGGGTTCTTGAGATTGAACTACTTCTGTATTGGTTAGAATTTTTTGTTTGATTAAGTAAGTGATGAAATGTTCATGTGCAGGACTAATGGTATTGGTTTGCCACAATAGTCCAAGCTCCTGAATTAGCGGAATGAAAACCTCGTAAAAAACGTCACGGAATGATTTTTCTGAAAGTAATTTATTATAAGTGTTGAAAAATAACGCTTGGTCAAAATTCATCATGGCCAATTTAAACGAACTAATGGCGTGATGTTTGGCACTTTTTTCAGAAATGATTTCATTTACTAATTGTGGAATTCGATCTTCAGATAGTTTTGAAATTTTCGAAATTTTATAGCCGTGATTGTGAAGCAGTGTAATGTTTAATAGCTTTTGAAGATTCTCCAAATCATACATTCGGATATTGGTTTCTGTTCTCATAGGTTCGAGCACATTGTACCTTTTCTCCCAAATTCTGATTGTATGTGCCTTAATACCGGATAGGTTTTCCAAGTCTTTGATACTAAAAACACTTTTTATATTGTTCATCTTTTGTTGAAATTAGTTAAACAAAATTAGTAAAATTAATTTATCACAACTGTTTTTATGCTAAAACTTTCAAAAAAAGAGTAATAGATTGAAAAATCACTTACAAAATACTTTTGATTGAGGTGTATTTATAAGTAAAGAATGGGGAGAATTGTGCAAAAAAAAAACACCCCTAAAAGAGTGTTTTCTAATTTAAAGTGTGACCACGATCAGATTCGAACTGACACGTCTTGCGACACCACCCCCTCAAGATGGCGAGTCTACCAATTTCTCCACGTGGCCGTAAAAAAAAAAGTCATCCGCTTGGCGAACAACTTTTTGTGACCCGACTGGGGCTCGAACCCAGGACCCCAACATTAAAAGTGTTGTGCTCTACCAACTGAGCTATCGAGTCAATTTCATTTCTTGAATGCGGGTGCAAATATAAGACCTTATTATTTATATTTCAAAGCAAATTTGCTATAAATTTGCCTTTTTTCAATGATGGTCTGTAAGGGCTTAATTTATAAGGTTTTATTGCGATGGTTAAAATTGTTTTAGTGGGTTATATGGCAGTAGGGAAGTCGACTGTTGGTAAAATAGTAGCTGAAAAATTGAAAATTGCCTTCGTTGATTTGGACGAAAACATCGAAAAAAATGAAAACCTATCGATAAGTGAGATATTTGCCAAGCATGGCGAAATCTATTTTAGAAAAAAAGAACATCTCGAATTAAAGAAATGGTTGGAAAATCCCAACTCATTGGTTATCGCTACCGGTGGCGGAACACCTTGTTATGCCAACAATCATTTGTTGTTGAACGGAGACGGCATTACTTCTTTTTACCTCAAGGCTTCTATTCCCGTACTGTATGAACGTTTGTTGTCAGAAAGCAATAAGCGTCCTTTAGTTACCGGAAAAACGGAAGAAGAGTTGAAAGAGTTTATCGCCAAGCACCTTTTCGATCGCAGTTACTTTTACCATCAGGCCACCCACAATGTGTCGGTTGATGGAAAAACGTCTCAGGCAGTAGCCGAGGAAATTCTGCAACTTCTAAACTAAATAAGCGTGATCATTTTGAGGCTCAAAAACCACTTGCACATGCTCTTTCAAAGATGTGGAAAGGGAAAGTCCTTTAAAATCAGCTTTTACAGGATATTTTTTGTGGTTGCGGTCAATCAGAACCACCGTTTTGAATTTTTTTACAGGAACCTCCAAAAAGTGCTTTACGCCGTAAATTAAAGTCGTTCCCGAATTCAATACATCGTCAACTAATACAATGCATTTGTTTTGATATACTTCAGGAGCTACAGAAGTAGTAATGGGATTGGCAGGATGGATTTTATCTATTTTGACTTCACACAAAATAATATTGCTTTTAGTGATTTCATTTAAAACAAGTCCGATTTTTTGAGCTAAAACGAAGCCGTTACTAGTAATACCGGCAATGACTACTTCTTGTTCATCGGCAAAAGTTTCGTATATTTGGTAAGCAATTCTCTTGATTTTGTGCTCAATTTCCTGGTGGTTGAGAATAATATTTGTCATCTTAATTTTTTTATCAAAGATAATGGCTTCTTTTTACTTTTGTAAACCCATTAGTTAAAATGATGTTTAGTATGTAAAAATACTTACCGAAAAGTAATAGATGTTTTTTATGGATGTAAGTTATTTATTGCTACATCTACAGTTGAGTGCTTTTTGTCGATTTTTTAATGTCTTTTGGCGATTATTTGAAACAATTTTTTTGAATCACTTAATAATTTAAAGTTTTGCTATAAATTTACCAGTGATTATCTATTGGGCTGGTTTTTATTGATTTATGATAATCATTTTTTATTTTGATTTTAAATTTCGTTATTGCTTCACGTTGAATTATACCTATTGATTTGTATGTTTTTTAGAAAAGGATTTGGTTTTAAGTATAAAAAAAGATGGATTGATTTGGTTGGTGTCATAGTGTTGTTTTCCTTTTATCAAACAACCAAAGCGCAAGTTGCTACTTATTCATTTAGTGAATCAAATGTTGTATACAATGCTTTAACTAGTCCTTCGGTTGCCTACACAGCACCTTGGGATGATCATACTCCGGGATCAGCTTTTCAAGCCGCTTTGGGGTTTGATTTTGTTTATGACGGCATAACACAAACCCAATGCTTCATCAGTCCTAATGGTTATATATCATTTGGAGTTCAACCAACCGCTAATAATTATCTTCCTTTAAGTGTTGCAACAGTTTTTACTAATGGAGGAACGATTAGTGCTTTAGGTCTTGATTTGATTGCTACAACGGATAATATTACATATCAAACTATCGGTTCTGCCCCAAACAGAACTTTCGTTGTTCAATGGAGTAATGTCAGAAGAAAGTCTAAAACAGGGAACTTCAATTTTCAGATTAGATTGAATGAAACTAGTAACACAATCGAATTCTCTTATGGAGTATGTGCTCCTGATGATGTTACGGCTCTAAATGCACAAGTTGGGATTAGGGGAGCATCAAATAATTTTACCCAAAGAGATGTTCAAAACAGATTACAAACCGGGGTTAATACTAATGCTGCATGGTTGGGTAAGACAACAAACGGAACTGCCAATTCTAGTACTGTCAGAACCAGTCTTACAGAATATCCTAACAATGGTTTAAAATATACTTATACACCTTCATTACCTTGTACAAGCCCAACAGCCGGACCATCATCTTTGGTTGTGGGTAATACCAATGTAACACCAACTTCTTTTGTGGGTAATAGTTTTACAGCTGCCAGTCCGGCACCTACCAATTATTTAATTCTGAGAAGTTTATCAAATACTCCTCCAACTATCACTGATTTACCTAATCGAACATACTGGGCAGTTTCAAATGTTATATCTGGGACTTACACTGTACTTAGTGTTACCAATGCAACTGCATTTACACAAACAGGGTTAACACCTAACACAACCTACTATTATTGGATTATTCCATACAATGCAGGATGTCAAGGAGGTCCTTATTACAATTTAGGGGCAATGATTTCTGCTTCAAAAACAACTTGTATTGCAGCTCCAACAGGTTTAACCGCATCTACTGTAGAAGGGAATTCATTTACTGCTTCATGGAATGCAGTAACAGGAGCAACAGATTACCTTATAGATGTATCAACTAATACTACTTTTACCGCTTTGCTACCTGGTTTTTCCGCAGTATCAACTTCGGGGTCAACCAACTTTGTTGTATCTGGTTTGTCCTCTTTAACAACTTATTATTTTAGGGTTAGAGCTGTTGGGATAACTTGTAATGTCAATAGTGCAACAGCAACATGTACAACTATTTGCGGTGCTTATGATATACCTTACTTTCAAAATTTTGATACTACTGCGGTAAATTCTATCCCAAGTTGTTTTACTACAGCCGATAACAATTCGGATTCAACTAGTTGGAGTACTCAAAATGTTCAACCTGCTTCTAATCCTAACGCATTGCATTTGGTTACAAGTACTACGTCAGATTCTGATGATTGGTTTTTTACTCCGGGGTTGAATTTAACAGCAGGTGTTACCTACCGTTTAAGGTTTAAATACAATACGCAAAGCGTCGGTATTTATTCTGAGAATTTGAGAGTTCGTCTGGGAACAGGAGCAAGTGAGAGTAATATGAACAACACTATATTAGATTTATCAAATTTTCAGAATACTGTTTATCAAACAGCCACTGTAGATTTTACTCCGGTATCTAATAATGTTTATTATATTGGTTTTCAAGGGTATAGTTTTGCGAGTCAGAGTAAAATATTGATCGATGATATTAGTATTATTGTATCTCCAACATGTTATGAACCGAATGATTTATCAATTCTTTCTGTAAACAGCAATTCAGCAGTCATTGCTTGGTCTGCCTCAGTGCCTGAACCAGCCGATGGTTACGATGTTTACGTTAGTACCTCAAATATTACTCCCGGGTTTTCAGTAACTCCTAATGCAACAGTTGGTTTTGGTGAAACTACAGCCACGGTCTCCGGATTGGCTCCGGCTACTTTGTATTATGTTTGGGTTAGAGGAAACTGTAGTAGTTCTGATAAGAGTATTTGGAGTAATATCCAAACCTTCAGTACAGATTGTGCAGCTGCACTACCTTTAAATGTAACTGCGGGTACACTTTGTGGAGGAGGTTCTGCCAGTTTGCAAGCCATTGGGTCACCAGGATCAATTATTGAATGGTATGCTGATTCAACGGGGACCACATTATTGTCAACCGGTACTACTTTTGTTACACCAACTTTATCAGCTACAACGGTTTATTATGCACAATCTAAAGCACCCGGCGGATTGGTTAGTTTGGGGCCAATTTCACCTTCTTTGCAAGGCGGCTCGTTAGGCTCTCAAACTACACAAACATTGATAAGCTTTTCGGTGACATCCGCAACAACATTACAATCTTTTGATATTTATCCAATGACAGCGGGTCAAAATGGTACGATTGAAATTCGGAATTCAGTGAATGTTATTGTAGCTACCTATACATACATAACAAGTGCAGCCGGAGGTAATACACCCCAAACAATTCCATTAACTTTAGATTTGGCGATAGGCAATTACTTTTTATATTTCGAGACACTACCAGCTTCCGGATTGATTGGAAACATAGACAATGCATCTTACCCTTACAACTCATCAATTGCAAATATTAATGGGAATGATTATGATAATACCTTCTTCTTTTATGCTTACAATTGGAAATTATCAAATATTTGTAGATCGTTATTAACTCCGGTTACTGCAACAGTAACTGCTCCACCGGTAATATCTTTTAGCGGGACTTCATCAACCATATGCAAAGGAGAATCGGTTGGTTTGATAACTTTAACTGGAGCAGATTCATATGATACCTTTGCGTGGAATACAACGGTAGGCTTATCTGGAAATATTACTACAGGCTTTAATTTTAACCCTTTAATTACAACAAATTACATTTTAACGGCATCTCAATCAACAGGTAGTTTGTGTTCCTCTGTTATTGCTTACACTGTTGTAGTGAAACCTGATCCTCCTGCAATTGCAATTGTTCCGGCTGCTATAAGTTTGTGTGAAGGAGCCATACAAACCTTAAATGCCAATTTGGATTTATCTACGCCGGTGGTTATTTTCAGTGAAGACTTTAATGCTCCAACTAATAGTTGGAATAAAATAAATGCTTCTGTTGGTGGTATTGTTGCCAATGCAGCTTGGACTTTGAGACCAAGTCCGTATCCTTACTCAAGTTCTTATTGGAATATTACTATGAATAGTAATGATGTTTCTCAATTTTATTTGACTAATTCTGATGCACAAGGAAGTCCGGGGACTAATAGAACTTTGACTTATTTGGAATCTCCATCGATTAATTTATCTGGTTACACTAGTGCAACTTTAAGTTTTTTCCATTTCTTGAGGTATATACCGGGAAACAAAGCAAGGGTTGAAGTCTCTACAGATGGCGGGAGTAGTTGGACAATTATTGGAAATTATCTTTCTAATCAAGGTTCACCTTCGAGTTTTACAAATGCGTCTATCAGTATGAATGCTTACGTTGGCCTTGCTAATGTAAAAATCAGATTTTTATATGATGCTACTTGGGATTTTGGATGGGCTATTGACAATGTTAATATTACCGGAAATTTAGCGGTAGAAGTGACATGGAATCCCCCAACAGCACTTTTTTTTGATGCAGCAGCTTCAATTCCGTATATTGCCGGTACACCAACGGGAACTATATATACAAAGCCAACTGAGACAACAATTTACACTGGCAGTGTGGTTGGTTCTAACGGTTGTTCAGCAAGTTCTTCAACAAATATTACAGTTATACCAACTCCGATAGCAGGAGTACTCTCGGATAGTCAATCAGTTTGTGCGACTTGGCAAGCTGGGAACTTAGTTCTGACAGGTTTTTCAGGAGGTAATATTGTGCGCTGGGAGTATGCCAACGATTCCGCTTTTACCTCAGGTTTAACATCTATAGCCAATACAAACTCTATATTAACTTCTAGTGAAATTGGGACTTTTTCCGGTACGCGTTATTACAGAGTCGTTATCCAAAATGGAAGTTGTCCTGTTGTTTATTCTAATTTCGTATCAATTAACTACGCTTCGACTCGTTGGGACGGTGTTTCTTGGAGTGATGGATTACCCAATTCTAATACTAAAGTTATTTTTGACTGTGGAGCTTCCACTTTTTACTCAACAGGTGATATCGAAGCTTGTTCCATAGAGGTTTTATCAGGTAATGTTGTGATTAATTCTGATCATACTTTACATGTTCAAAACGATGTTAAAATAGTAAGCGGTACGTTAACTTTTGAGAATAATGCTAGCTTAGTTCAGGTAAATTCTCTTAATAATTTAGGCTTGCCTTTCTCTAATACCGGAAATATCACTTACAAGAGAATCAGTACTCCAATTAAAAGACTTGATTATGTTTATTGGTCATCACCTGTTTTTCCGCAAACGTTACTGTCATTTTCACCTTCAACAGCATTGTTTTTTTATTACAATCCATTAATAACCAATTGGGCATACGCAACAACAAATGTTCCAATGATTCCGGGAAAAGGTTATCTTGTCAGAGCTCCTGATGTATCTCCATTTAATTTTACAACTCCTAATAATTTTAATGGTGCCTTTGTTGGTGTTCCTAATACTGGTGATATTTCTTTGCCAATTATAGGTAATGCAAATCAATTCAACTTAATCGGAAATCCTTACCCTAGTGCGTTAAGTGCAGATGCCTTTTTATCAGATGCAACCAATACTCCATTAATTGATGCTACGATTTATTTATGGACACATAATACTCCTATAACTAACAATGTTTATAATACGGGTGATTATGCTATGTACAATTATGCAGGAGGAGTCGGTACAGGTTCTCAAGCGATTAATCTAGGATTGAATAACAGTGTGCCTAACGGTAAGATTGCATCAGGACAAGGGTTTTTCGTTAAGGGTTTATCTTCTGGAAACATTATTTTTAAAAATAGTATGAGGCTTTCTGGAAATAATGACCAATTTTTCAGGATGAGTAATCAAAACAACCAAAATACAGTTGTTTTTGACCGTCATCGTTTTTGGCTAGATGTGTATAACAATCAAGGTGCCTTTAAACAAACACTCGTTGCCTACATTCAAAATGCTACCAATACAGGAATGGACAGGGGATTTGATGGTGAAATGATTGATATGGGTAATGTGGTAACATTATATATTCCGCAAGAAGGAAAAAAGTTATCCATTCAAGGTAGGGCATTACCATTTAATCAAACCGATGTAATTCCTTTAGGGTTTAAATCAACTGTTGCCGGTGTTTATAAAATAAGATTGTCAAATTTTGATGGATTATTCAACAGTCAAAATATTTATTTAGAGGATACACAAATCAATATTACCCACGATTTAAGATCCGGCGATTATGAATTTTCTACTCCATCAGGAACTTTTGATGATCGATTTAGAATTAAATTTGAAACGGGAACATTAAGTGTTGGTAATACTGATTTGTCTTCTAATGAGGTCGTAATATATAAAGATTCAGAGCAGAGCTTTGTTGTTAATACTGGGCAATTTACCATGGACTCGGTAAAAGTATTTGATGTTAGAGGTCGTTTACTGTATGAATTAAACGAAATTAACGCTAATCAAACAATTATTAATGTTGGACTTAGTAATGAATTGATTTTGATCCAATTAAAATTGGAAAACGGACAGATTATTACCAAAAAAGTAGTAAAATAATCAGGTTATAAAAAAAGACATTGTATTATAATTTTTCCTAATTTTTTTTTTTGGTTATTCTTCATTGTCCAGGTCAAAATTTTCAAGATCTCTTCTGTCTTTTTTGGTTGGTCGTCCAACACCGGATTTGCGATAATGTTCTTTTGATAGCTTCAACATCTCCAAATGGGCAAATGCTTCAGCTGGTGTTTCATCTTTTCGATAAATATCAACCAACTTGGCTCCGACACGGTTTAAAGGAATGTCTAATACTGTAATGCTGTAGGTGATTTGGTCTTTACGAAAAGTGATTTTATCCATCGGGAAAACTTCTCTGGAAGGCTTGGCTACCTGGCCGTTTACCGTAATTTGATTCTTTCGGCAAGCTTCAGTTACCATATTTCGGGTTTTGTAATACCGAACACACCAAAGATATTTATCCACTCTCATTTTTTTTCCAAAATCAACGTTAAATACTTCACAAAAATAAATCAATATTGTATCTTGCGACCTCAAAAATAGTATAAAATGAATAATTTTTATAGAATTGCTTTACTTTTTATCACGGCAATTTTTATTGTGTCTTGTACGCCAAGCGATCGTAATCCTACAGTTCCAAAGCGAGATTATGCTGAACAGTATGCAACAGATTTAGCCAATATGGAAGAGTTTTTACAAACTCATTATATGGAGGTAACGAACAATCCCGGTAACACAGATGATCAAGACGTCTCTTTTTATGAAATACCTGAAGGCGGTACCCAAACTTCAGTTTGGAACCAAACACAATATCCTTTACAGGCCCATTATGTATCACAAGATGATATCACTTACAAGATATATTACATTTCATTGCGTCAAGGATCCGGACCAACGAGCAGTTCTCCTTGTAATGTAGACAGAGTGCTGACCTCCTACAAGGGAAGTTACATTTACACTAAAACTGAAACAGTGAATAGTGAAGAAGTAGAAACGTTGACTTTCAAACAGTTTGAAGAATCAATCAATCCGGAATCATATCTTACTTTATCTTCACTAATTAAAGGTTGGCAAGAGATATTCCCTAAGTTTAAAACAGGTAGTTACAATGCTAATCCCGACGGAACTGTGTCTTACAATGATTTTGGTGCCGGTATAATGTTTATACCTTCAGGGTTGGGTTATTACAACAACTCTTCAGGCACCATACCATCCTATTCTCCTTTAATTTTCAGTTTTAAATTGTATGAAATTCAAAGAGTGGATAACGATAGCGATGGCATCCCGTCATATTTGGAAGATATTAGTTCTTCTATTGTAAATGCCGATGGTTCTGTTACTGTTATCAATGGTGTTCCGGATGGTTATGTGAGAGTTTTAGCGGAAGATGTTGACAATCCGGATGATACGGATGGTGATGGCGTTCCTGATTTTCTTGATATTGATGATGATGGTGATTTCTTTACCACCGCCAGCGAAATCAATAATCCACTTACAGACGACCCTTATCCTTTTGCTGATATTCCGCTATGTAGCGATGGCAAGAAAAGACATTTATCCAGTCTTTGCAATCACAATCAATAAAAAAAAGCCGCTAATTTTAGCGGCTTTTCTTTTTATAAAGATGAGGAATTATTTTCTTTTCATCACTCGCTCTGTAGCTTCTACTATAGCTTGGTGATTCAATTTGTATTTTTCCATCAATTGCTCCGGTGTACCACTTTCGCCAAAGCTGTCATTAACGGCTACAAATTCTTGAGGTACCGGCGTATTCAAAGCCAGCACTCTGGCAACGCTTTCTCCTAATCCGCCCAAAATATTGTGCTCTTCAGCGGTAACTACGCAACCGGTTTTGGCAACCGATTTCAAAATGGCTTCGTCATCTAAAGGTTTAATAGTATGGATGTTGATGACTTCAGCAGAAATTCCTTTAGCTTCTAATGCTTCTGCAGCAATTAAAGCTTCCCAAACCAAATGTCCAGTAGCAATGATCGTTACATCAGTACCTTCATTGAGCATGATGGCTTTTCCAATAATGAACGGTTCATCAGCCGGTGTGAAATTAGGTACAACCGGACGCCCGAATCGCAAATAAGCCGGACCATGATGCTCCGCTAAAGCAATAGTAGCTGCTTTAGTCTGATTGTAATCACAAGTATTGATTACCGTCATGCCGGGTAACATTTTCATCAATCCGATGTCTTCCAAAATTTGATGTGTAGCACCGTCTTCTCCTAAAGTTAATCCGGCGTGCGAAGCACAAATTTTTACGTTTTTATCAGAGTATGCTACCGATTGGCGAATTTGATCGTAAACTCTTCCGGTAGAAAAATTAGCAAAAGTTCCTGTAAAAGGAATTTTACCACCAATGGTCAAACCGGCAGCAATACCAATCATATTAGCCTCGGCAATTCCAATTTGGAAAAAACGCTCCGGATGGTTCTTTTTGAAATCGTCAAATTTCAATGAGCCAATCAAATCGGCACAAAGTGCCACCACGTTTTCATTCTTTTGTCCCAATTCGGTCATTCCTGCTCCAAATCCGGAACGGGTATCTTTACTTCCTGTATTTGTATATTTTTTCATAATTTTAGTAGTCGCCTAAGGTTTCTTTATTCTGAGCTAATCCATTAGCCAGTTGTTCGTCATTTGGTGCTTTTCCGTGCCAAGCGTGCGTGTGCATCATAAAATCAACACCATTCCCCATAACGGTGTGCATCAATACACAAACCGGTTTCCCTTTTCCGGTTCTGCTTTTCGCTTCGGCTAAACCGTCTTTGATTGCTTCGATATTGTTACCTTCTGTAATTTCCAAAACATCCCAATCAAAAGCTTCAAACTTGGCTTTTAAATTCCCCAAACTCAAAACATCATCCGTAGAGCCGTCAATTTGTTGGCCGTTGTAATCAATTGTAGCGATTAAATTGTCCACTTTTTTAGCAGAAGCGTACATGATGGCTTCCCAATTTTGACCTTCCTGTAGTTCACCGTCACCGTGTAGTGAGTAAACCAAATGTTGGTCACCGTTCAATTTTTTGGCTTGTGCAGCACCAATCGCTACGGATAAACCTTGTCCCAAAGAACCCGAAGCCATGCGAATGCCCGGTAAGCCTTCGTGAGTAGTAGGATGGCCTTGCAAACGAGAGTTTAGTTTGCGGAAAGTAGCCAATTCCGATACCGGAAAATAATCGCTACGGGCTAAAACGCTGTAAAAAACAGGCGAAATATGGCCATTAGAAAGGAAAAATAAATCTTCACCAATACCGTTCATATCAAATCCGGCTTTGCGTTGCATTTGGTGTTGGTACAAAACGGTGAAAAATTCAGCGCAACCCAAAGATCCTCCGGGATGTCCCGAATTTACGGCATGAACCATACGAAGAATGTCTCTTCTGACTTGGGTTGTAAAATCTTGTAAATGTTGTGTGTTTGACATTATAAAAGGATGTATAATTATGCCTCAAAAGTACTTCTAATTTTATAGGAAGGCAAATGATTTTAAAACAAGTTATTAAAGGTTTATCAATAAGCTTTAGGGTAGCTCTAAGTGTTAGGTTTTTTCAACTCATATTCTGTGTAATTGTTTTCCAAATGGGCTATTTCAACAAAACCCAAACGTTTCAAGAGTTGAATAGCCTTGCTATTGTCTTTTTTGGTAATCGAAATAATGCGACTCAATTGCAATTGTTTCCATCCGAATTGAATAGCCAATTGCATGGCGGATGTCATTAATCCTTTGCCTCTGAATGCTTCATGTAAAATACAGCCCAATTCGCCTGTCCCGTTTTCAAATCCTCTGTAAAATCCACAAGAACCCGCAATTTTTCCGCTGGCAACTTCAACGATTCCCCAATTGATTGCATTACCCTCTCTGTAATCTTTTCGGATTTTAGCCAGCATCAGTAATACATCATCTACAGTAGTCGCTTTTTTACCATTATAATAGGAAATATCAATAATGGCCTCAGCTTCTGTAGGTAAAATATCTCTTAACAAAACAATAGTGTTTTGAATCTCCGGAAAAGAATCGTAGGGTGGCAACTGTGTCATTTGTTTTTCGTTTTTTTTGTTGTCTAAAGTAACAATAACATTTTTACCATCGCAATGTAAGGATAGGATAACCTGTTAAATAAAATCCTAAATCCTAAATCCTAAATCCTAAATCTTTTATCTTTGCCGACTGTAAAAGCGTTTTATGAAATTTGATTTATTAGCCAAAGATCCCAATTCAAGTGCCCGTGCCGGAAGTATTACTACTGATCACGGTGTAATTGAAACCCCAATATTTATGCCTGTTGGTACTGTGGCGTCTGTGAAAGGCGTACACCAACGCGAATTGAAAGAAGAAATCAATCCCGATATCATTCTGGGAAATACCTACCACTTGTACCTTCGTCCGCAAACCGATATTTTGGAAAAAGCCGGCGGATTGCATAAGTTTATGAATTGGGACCGAAATATTTTAACTGACAGCGGTGGCTACCAAGTGTACTCACTCTCAGCTAACCGTAAAATTAAGGAAGAAGGTGTAAAATTTAAATCACATATCGACGGTTCTTACCATGTATTTACTCCCGAAAATGTGATGGAAATTCAACGCACCATTGGTGCCGATATCATCATGGCTTTCGACGAGTGTACGCCTTATCCTTGCGATTATCGCTATGCCCAACGATCGATGCACATGACGCACCGTTGGTTAGATCGTTGTATTAAACATTTGGAAAAAGTGCCTACCAAGTACGGTTATGACCAAACTTTTTTTCCTATAGTTCAAGGTAGTACTTATAAAGATTTGCGCCAACAATCTGCCGAATATATTGCCAATGCCGGTGCGCAAGGGAATGCTATCGGAGGCTTATCAGTAGGAGAACCGGCCGAAGAAATGTACGCCATGACCGAAGTCGTAACAGCCATTTTACCACAAGATAAACCAAGGTATTTGATGGGTGTCGGAACGCCGATTAACATCTTGGAAAATATCGCTTTAGGTATTGATATGTTTGATTGCGTGATGCCAACCCGTAATGCCAGAAATGGTATGTTGTTTACGGCCAACGGTACCATCAACATCAAAAATAAAAAATGGGAAGCCGATTTTTCTCCCATTGATGAAATGGGTCACACCTTTGTTGATACCGAATATACCAAAGCATATTTGCGACACTTGTTTGCTGCCAATGAGTTTTTAGGCAAACAAATTGCTACTATTCACAACCTCGGATTTTACATGTGGTTGGTTCGTGAAGCCAGAAAACATATCTTAGCAGGTGATTTCAGAACTTGGAAAGACATGATGGTGAAGCAAATGAGCCAGCGACTCTAGAAGCGGTTGCACCGCTTAGACTAGGCTTCGCCTTTCAGATATATAGAAAGTCTAAGTCAGTCTAAGAAGTCTAACAGTCTAATAATCTAATAATCAATGCTGAAAATAATAGACAAATACATCTTAAAACGATACTTGGTAACTTTTTCTGTAATGTTACTGATGTTTATTCCTATTGGTATCGTGATTGATGTTTCGGAGAAAGTCAATCGAATGATTGAAAACAAAGTGCCTTTCAAAGAAATTGCACTTTATTATCTCGACTTTACCATCTATTTCGCTAACTTGTTATTCCCGATTTTTTTGTTTTTGTCGGTGATTTGGTTTACCTCTAAGCTAGCCAACAATACCGAAATTATTGCCATTCTGAGTTCCGGAATTTCCTTTAGTCGTTTTATGCGACCTTACATTATTGGGGCTACTATTATTTCTGTTTTTGCTTTAATCATGAGCATTTTTTTGGTGCCGAGTGCTAGTGCCGGTTTCAAAAGTTTCCGGTACAAATACCTTATCGGAAATGGTCAAAATGAAGTCAGAGACAATTCCGATGTATTTCGACAAATCAGCAAAGACGAATATATTTTCGTTAGTAATTTTCAAGAAGTCAATCAAACGGCTTATAATTTTTCCATGGAGAAGTTTGAAGGCGATCAATTGAAATACAAACTCATTGCCAACCGTATCAAATGGAACCCGAAAGAGAAAAATTATACCTTGTTCAATTACACCAAACGCAAAGTAGGGGCAATGGGTGATATCATTGAAACTGCCGAGCGAAAAGACACCGTTTTTAATTTTGATTTGGAAGATTTAACGCCGGTGGTTTACATAGCCGAAACACTACCACTGAACGAATTGCACAAGTTTATCGATAAGGAAAAAGCCCGTGGTTCATCTAATATCAATACTTATTTAGTGGTATTGTACAAAAAATACAGTATACCGGTTTCGGCCTTCATTTTAACGATTATTGCCGTAGCGGTTTCCGCAATGAAGCGTCGTGGTGGAATGGGAGCCAACTTGGCTATCGGTATCGTTTTGGCTTTTGCGTTTGTCTTTTTAGACAAGGTATTTGGCGTTTTAGCTGAAAAATCCACAGCGCCACCTTTGTTAGCTGTTTGGACACCTAATATTGTTTTCGGCATTTTAGCGCTTTACCTCTTACGAAATGCCAAACGATAACTTAAAAAGCTATTTGCACCTTCATTTGATAGTTTTCATTTGGGGATTTACAGCTATTTTAGGCGCTTTGATTACTTTGGATGCTTTGCCGTTGGTTTGGTTCAGAATGCTATTTGCTGTTGGGTTTATTGCGATTTACCTCTACTATAAAAAGTTGCCATTACGCGTTCCTTTCAAAATTTTAATGCAGTTTTTGTTTTCCGGATTGGTCATTGCCTTGCATTGGTTTACTTTTTTTCATGCGATAAAAATTTCAAACGTTTCCATCACTTTGGCCTGTTTGTCAACCGGCGCCTTATTTGCTGCTATCTTAGAACCAATTTTGTACGGAAAGAAAATAGTCCCTTATGAGTTGTTTTTCGGTTTGTTGGTTGTAGTGGGATTGTATATCATTTTCAATGTAGAAGGGAACTATTTCTTGGGTATTTTAACGGCTTTGTCTTCCGCCTTTTTATCGGCTTTGTTCGCTGTTATCAATAGCCGATTGGTTCAATCTTACGACGCAACCGTAATCTCATTTTACGAACTCAGCGGTGGCGTAGTTTTCTTTTCTTTTATTTTATTGTTCTTCGGAAGTTTTTCGGTATCGTTCTTTCAGTTGTCTGTGAAAGATTTATTGTATTTACTGATTTTGAGTTCGGTTTGTACGGCTTATGCCTTTATTGCTTCCACATCGGTGATGAAATTTTTAAGTCCGTATACCGTTATGCTTACCATTAATTTGGAACCGATTTATGGCATCATTTTGGCCGTTTTGATCTTTGAAGAGAAAGAAAAAATGAGCTTTGGCTTTTACATCGGCGCCTTTATAATCTTACTGACAGTTCTTTTGAATGCTGTAATTAAAAGCCGAAAAAAGACTGCTTCCTGAAAGGACTGCGACTTTTGATTGTTTAAAACTAATCCGTCGGAATTGCTTTTTATCACAATTTAAAATTTTATATTTGCTACTCGTTTAAACAAAACTAACAACCTATGGAATATTTAGATTTTGAACTCCCTATCAAGGAATTAGAAGATCAGCTAGATAAATGCCAGTTAATCGGTCAAGAATCTGATGTAGACGTGACCAACACTTGCAAACAAATAGAGAAAAAATTAGAAGAAACTAAAAGAAAAATCTATAAAAATTTAACAGCTTGGCAACGCGTGCAGTTGTCTCGTCACCCTAACAGACCTTACACTTTAGAACACATTACCAACTTAACCAATGGTACTTTCTTAGAATTATTTGGCGACAGAAATTTCAAGGATGACAAAGCCATGGTGGGCGGTTTGGGTAAAATCGACGGTCAATCGTTCATGTTAATCGGACAACAAAAAGGAATCAATACCAAAATGCGTCAGTTACGCAACTTTGGTATGGCCAGTCCTGAAGGTTACCGAAAAGCACTTCGCTTGATGAAAATGGCTGAGAAATTCAACATTCCTGTAGTAACCCTAATCGATACTCCTGGTGCTTTTCCCGGATTAGAAGCCGAAGAGCGCGGACAAGGAGAAGCCATCGCCCGTAATATTTTGGAAATGATTCGCTTAAAAGTGCCTATTATTTGTGTGATTATTGGTGAAGGTGCTTCCGGTGGTGCTTTGGGCATTGGTGTTGGAGACAGAGTATTAATGATGGAAAACACTTGGTATTCCGTGATTTCTCCTGAATCTTGTTCTTCTATCTTATGGAAAAGCTGGGAATACAAAGAGCAAGCTGCCGAAGCTTTAAAACTGACTTCTGCGGATATGAAAAAAATGAAATTGGTTGATGATGTTATTCCGGAACCGCTTGGTGGCGCACATTACGATAAAGAAACTACTTTTAAAACAGTAGAACAATATATCATGAAGGCCTTTAACGAATTAAAAGACTTATCAACAGCCGAATTAGTGTCGCAAAGGATGGATAAATACAGTAAAATGGGCGAATTCAAGGAATAAATTCTCACAAAATTTAACTCAAATCCGAAGCCCTATGGTTTCGGTTTTTTTTTGGGTTATCAACAAAAAAAGCAAACTTATAAACATCGTTTTTGAATAACTCAATCTCATTAATTTGACCAAATTGGTTACTTTCGTTTCATGGAAAATCTCAGAAATATTAACCCGATTAAGGTAGATAAAACTACCATCATCAATTTAGAAAAAGGCAAACTCCCGCCGCAAGCACTCGATTTAGAAGAAGCGGTTTTGGGTGCTATGATGATCGATAAAAAAGGGGTAGATGAGGTTATCGATATCTTGCAACCCGACGCTTTTTACAAAGACGCTCACAAACACATATTCGAGGCGATTTTTCAGTTATTCACCGATTCTCAGCCTATCGACTTGTTAACAGTTTCCGCTCAGCTCAAAAAGAACGGCAAATTAGAATTGGCGGGTGGCGATTTCTATCTCATTCAACTCACTCAAAAAATCTCCTCGTCGGCGCACATCGAGTTCCATTCGAGAATTATTTTGCAGAAATACATCCAAAGAAGTTTGATTAAAATTTCTTCGGAAATTATCGAAGAGTCTTATGACGAATCTACAGACGTGTTCGATTTGCTCGATAAAGCCGAGTCCAAACTATACGAAGTAACGCAAGGCAACATCAAACGAAGCTCGGAAACTGCGCAAAGTTTGGTTATCCAAGCCAAGAAAAGAATCGAAGAGATTGCCAATAAAGAAGGATTGAGCGGTATTGCTACCGGTTTTGAAAAACTGGATAAAGTGACTTCAGGTTGGCAACCGTCGGATTTAATTATTATTGCCGCACGTCCGGGTATGGGTAAAACAGCTTTCGTATTGTCGATGGCCCGTAACATGGCAATAGACTATGGTGCACCGGTTGCGCTATTTTCGTTGGAGATGTCTTCTGTACAGTTAATCACCCGTTTGATTTCCTCTGAAACCGGCTTGTCTTCCGAGAAATTGCGTACCGGAAAATTGGAAAAACACGAGTGGGAACAGTTGTCCACCAAAGTAAAAGACCTAGAAAAAGCACCTTTATACATCGATGACACACCTTCGCTTTCCATCTTCGATTTAAGAGCGAAAGCCCGTCGTTTGTCTTCCCAACACGGGATCAAAATGATTATCGTTGATTACCTTCAGTTGATGACAGCCGGTGGTAACGGTAAAGGTGGCGGAAATCGTGAACAAGAAATTTCTACCATCTCAAGAAACTTAAAGGCTTTGGCCAAAGAGTTGGAAGTGCCGGTGATTGCCTTATCTCAGCTTTCCCGTGCCGTAGAAACGCGTGGTTCCAGCAAAAGACCTTTGTTGTCCGACTTGCGTGAATCGGGTGCGATTGAGCAAGATGCCGATATCGTTTCGTTTATCTATCGTCCGGAATATTACAAAATTGACGAATGGGACGACGAAGAACAATCGCCAACCGCCGGACAAGCCGAATTTATCATCGCTAAACACCGTAACGGTTCTTTGGAAAACATCCGTTTGAAATTCATCGGTAATTTGGGTAAATTTGACAACCTTGAAGAATACGGCAGTAGTTTTGACGATTTACCGTCGCGCATGAACAGCGATGATAATCCGTTTTTTACCAAAAACCTGCCATCTGCCAATGAAGCTTTTGGTAGTAATATCAATACCAATGACGACGATAGCGACGTTCCGTTTTAAAATAACAATCCCGATTCAGTCGGGATTTTTTTATGATTATTTTCACAGAAAATCGGTTATCTTTGAGTAAAATATTGCTGCGAATGTTTAAAAAGTCACTTTACATTTTCTTCCTATTGCTTTCCTTTTCCGCTAAGGCCAATTTTTTATTATTGCCAATGGATGAAGTAGCGCAGAAAAACCATCTAAAAGCTTATGGTATTACCTATTGGGCACTCGACAAACAATACAAAGCGAGTTGGTTGCTTAACTATCGCGGCGGTTCTTTTTTGTTGCCCGATGTACCTGAAATTCGCAAAGAGTGTCAAATTCGAGGGGTGAGTTTCGAAGTGATTTCCGATGCAGAGATGCAGTCCATTTTAGACGATATTTCGAGTCCGTCTCAAAATATGGAAACCGTGGTGTTAGAGAAAGCGCCTAAGATAGCCGTTTATTCACCTCCGGGCAAACAACCTTGGGACGATGCGGTTACGATGGTGCTGACTTATGCGGAAATTCCGTTTAAAGTGATTTATGATGAAGAAGTATTGAGTGACCAACTTATTCTATACGATTGGTTGCATTTGCACCACGAGGATTTTACCGGTCAGTATGGTAAGTTTTATGGCGCCTACCGCAATGCACCTTGGTATATTGAGCAAAAAAAAGAGGCGGAAGCTTTAGCTGCTAAATTAGGCTATGGTAAAGTATCGCAAGAGAAATTAGGAGTAGCCAAAAAAATACGCGACTTTGTGATTGGTGGCGGTTTTATGTTCGCCATGTGTTCGGCGACGGATAGTTTTGACATAGCGCTATCGGCGGAAGGTGTGGACATTTGCGAACCGATGTTTGACGGCGATAACAGTGATGCCAACTACCAATCGCAAATTGATTACAACAAGACTTTCGCGTTTAAGAATTTTATCCTCGACAGAAAACCGGAGCATTACGAGTTTTCGGATATAGATATGACGGAGAAACGCCGCATTCCGTTTGAAAAAGACTATTTCACTTTGATGGAATTCTCCGCTAAATGGGATGTGATTCCGAGTATGTTGTGCCAAAATCACACGCAGTTGGTGAAAGGTTTCATGGGACAAACCACGGCTTTCGACAGCGAGTTAATCAAATCGAATGTTTTAATTTTGGGCAAGAATGAGCTCAATGATGAAGCCCGTTACATTCACGGTCAAAAAGGAAAAGGCTTCTTTACGTTTTACGGTGGACACGATCCTGAGGATTATCAGCATAGAGTAGGCGATGAGCCAACGGTTTTAGACTTGCATCCAACGTCTCCCGGTTTCCGGTTGATATTAAATAATGTGTTGTTCCCGGCAGCCAGAAAGAAACCACAGAAAACCTAACGGTAACGTTTTAAAGGAGAAATCCCAAATTCCAATTCACTTCGACAAGCTCAGTGTGACAATTGAAATTTGGGATTTTTTTAGCCCCGATAGTAGTGGAAATCCTTTTTATTGTTTAGATGAAAAGCCCTTCGACTGCGCTCAGGGTGACAAAACAATAAAAAGATTGTAACGTATAGCGGGATTAGCTTCTGATATTATTTATTATTCTCAATCACGTAGTTCAATACTTTTTGAATCAAATGCACTCGGTCTTTACCAGTTACGTTGTGTTTGTGCATTGGGTAAGGGAAATAATCGACTTGCTTCCCGGCTTCCACAAACTTTTTGACTAACGATAAATTGTGTTGTTCTACTACTACGTCATCGTTTGTGCCGTGGATTAAAAGCAATTTTCCTTTAAGGTTTTTTACATAATTGTACACGGTGTTTTCTTCAAATCCTTTAGCATTTTCTGCCGGTGTATCCATATAGCGCTCGCCGTACATTACTTCGTACCATTTCCAGTCGATTACCGGTCCGCCGGCTACACCAACTTTAAAGGTATCGGCTTTGCGCAACATTAGGGAAGTGGTCATGAAACCACCGTAACTCCAACCGTGAACCGCTAAGCGATTGCCATCAACATAAGGCAACGATTTTAAGTATTCCACACCTTTTAATTGGTCATCCATTTCGTTGTTACCTAAATTGGCGTGAATAATACTTTCGAAAGCAAAACCGCGATTGTCCGAACCTCTATTATCCAACGTGAATACTAAATAGCCTTGTTCCGCCATCCAATACATCCATAAATTCGCGCCGTCAAGGAAAGAATTGGTAATCATTTGCGCATGCGGACCGCCGTAAACATAAACCAAAACGGGGTATTTTTTCGTTGGATCGAAATGACTTGGTTTGATTAAACGCGTGTATAAATCGGTGGTACCGTCGGCTGACTTGATGGTTTTGATGTCAGCTGTTCCGATTTCGTAACCGTCGTATTTATTCGGACTCACCAAAAGGGTTTTGGCCTTTAGGTTTTTATCATACAACAACGATTTTGATGGCGTGTCGTGGTTGGAGAATTCGTCAAAGAACCAATTTCCGTCGGCACTTGGCACTACATTGTGAACACCTTGGTCTTTGGTGATTAAAGTTTGTTTGCCTTTTAAGTCGACTTTATACACCAACATATTCGTTGGGTTTGGTCCGGTAGCTTTGAAATAAATTTCGGTTCCGGCTGTATTGGTTCCGATGATATCACGAGTTACAAACTGGTTATTGGTTAACTGCTTGATGAGTTTACCTTCTAAAGTATAATAGTATAAGTTTTGGAAACCGTCTTTTTCGCTAAACCAAACAAAGTTATTCGATTTGGCATTCGGGAAAAAGGCTTCGTGTTCCGGCTCTACCCAACGTGGATTTTTTTCGTTTAAAATGGTTCTGATAAACGTTCCGGTTGCAGCATCGTATAGGTTCAAACTCATGTCGTTTTGACCGCGATTTAATTCGGCTATCAAAACATATTTCTCGTCCGGTGTCCACGATAAGTTGGTTAAATAGTCGTCTTGATTTCCTTTTGGCGCAATGAAAACAGTTTTACCGGTGGTTACATTGTAAATCCCAACGCGTGGTTTTTCGCTTTTTTGACCAATCATTGGGTATTTGATGTTCACCAATTTGCCCGGTGTTTCGGTGATGTCTAACAAAGGATAATCGGCTACTTCAGTTTCGTCTTTTTGGTAAAAAGCCAAATACGAAGCTTTAGGTGACCAAAAAATACCGCCGCTGATACCAAACTCGTTTCTGGCAATCGATTGTCCGGATACGATACCTTTATTGGTTTCGTTGGTTACGGTTACTTTTTCGCCTTTGCTGTTGATGAAGTACAAGTTGTTTGATTCCGTGAAAGCCAAGTTTGCTTTGTTGCTGTCGAAAGTTGCATTTTCAGCCGTTTCCGGTGCTTGTATTGTTTGTTTTCCGGTTTTGGTGGATAAATTGTATTGGAAATATTTACCATTTTCTGTCACCATAACAGTATTGGCATCTAGCCATTGCAATCCAAAGAAGTTTTTCAATTTGGTGCCTAAGGCAGCATTAATATCGGCTAAAGAAACCAATTCACTAGCAGCATCATTGGTGGTGGAAGCCGATTTTATTTTGGTCCAAGCATCGGTGTAAAACACGTATTTGTTGGTGTTGGGTATCCATTGAAAACCGGTTAAACCATCGGCTCTGAAGGCACGACCTTGTTGTAATACGGCTTCTTCTAATGTTATTTTTTTCTTTTGCGCTTGTATAGTCACAGTCAGTAACAAGCTGAGGAAAAGGATAATCTTACGGTTCATGAATTAAAGTTTTTGTTGACCGTAAATGTATAAAAAAAGGATAATCTTTACTTAGAATTATCCTTTGTTTATGATGTTGTTAACGATTTTCAAATGATGTCGGGTATGCAGTTTCAGGAACCAAATAGTTGCTTTCAAATTCAAGTCGCCAAAATACGGATGCGTGAAATAACTGTTTTTGTCGAGTTTTTCCAGCAAGGCCATATTGTTTTTAGCGCTAGCCAATTTATTTTGGAAGTCTTCTATGGAAGTGTTGTCAACCGGTCGCACTTGTTTTGGCGCTTTGGCTTTGCCTCTGGGAATGGAATTGCGCAGTTGAATGTAAGTGCGTTTCCAATTGGGACGCCATTGGTAGTGGTTAGGGTTCGATTGCGCTAATTGAGTGATAATGCCATTAATGACCAATAAGCTATGGTCTAATTGCCAGCCTACGGTTGCTTGAGAAATGGTCGTATTTTGTTTTTCCCAATAGGGTATTGCATTTTCTATTTGTTGTAATATATCGTTTAATTCTTTCATTATGATTGTATTCAAAAAATCCCAAACCTGATTCGATTTGGGATTTTTATTAATGCACCTATTATAAATGGCCGCCCTCGTTTTCTTTATCCAAGTATTCTTGAACAATTTCGATAGCATTAGTCACTACATCACTTAAAGCAGTGATGAAAGTACCTTCTTGAGCGCTGTTGATGGCGTGTTTGATGGCTTCTACTTCTTTGGTGATGATTTCGTGGGTAACGTTTCTGCCGGAGGCATTGATGCCGTCCATGATTAATCCTATGATTTCTTCTTCAGTTCTGCCGCGCAAGTGTTTTTCTTGACGGATGATGATATGGTCAAACATGCGAGCGGCGATAGTAGCGCATTCGCGGATGTCTTCATCACGACGGTCGCCTACACCGGCAATGATACCGATTTTTTTGCTGGCTTCAACAGTCGATAGGTATTCTTCCACACCGCGATAACCGGCCGGATTGTGCGCGAAATCGATAAGGACTTTGAATTTTTTGAAGTCGAATATGTTCATACGCCCCGGTGTTTGAGCGGCACTAGGGATAAAGGTTTGGAGCGACAAACTGATGTCCTCCGTTTTGAATCCCCATAAATAACTGGCTAAAGTCGCCGCCAAAGCATTTGCAATCATGAATTTGGCTTTTCCGCCTAAAGTTAACGGTACATGAGTAGCGCGCTCTACTCGGATTTTCCATTCGCCTTTTTTGATGGTAATAAAACCGTTTTCATATACTGCTACAATTTTGCCCTCTTTAGCGAACTTTTGTACCGTAGGATTATTTTCATCCATACTGAAGTAGGCGATGTTGCAACTCAGTTCATTGGCTATTTTCAAACACTGTTCGTCTTCGGCATTAAGAATGGCCCAACCGTCTTTTTTTACCGAACGTACTACTACGCTTTTTACGCGTGCTAAATCGTCCAGCGTATGAATGTCGGCCAAGCCTAAATGGTCTTCTTGAATATTGGTAATAATGGCAATGTCACAACGGCTGAAGCCTAAACCGGATCTCAAAATACCACCGCGGGCGGTTTCTAAAACAGCAAATTCTACGGTTGGATCTTTTAGGATGTATTCGGCTGATAATGGTCCGGTTGTATCGCCTTTTTCCATCATGTGGTTTTGGATGTAAATCCCGTCGGAAGTAGTGAATCCTACTTTGTAACCGTTGTTTTTTACAATATGTGCGAGCAATCGGGTAGTGGTGGTTTTACCGTTGGTTCCCGTAACCGCTATAATCGGAATACGGCTTGGTTTGCCCGGCGGATAGAGCATGTCAATTACCGGTGCGGCCACGTTTCTTGGTAAACCTTCACTCGGTGCTAAGTGCATGCGGAAGCCCGGCGCAGCGTTGACTTCTAAGATACAACCGCCATTTTCCTTGAGCGGTTGTGTTAGGTTTTCCGCCATAATATCAATCCCGCAAATGTCTAAGCCGATGACTCTGGAAATTCTCTCGCATAAGAAGATATTTTCCGGGTGCATCATGTCGGTTACATCAATCGATGTTCCTCCGGTGCTTAAGTTGGCAGTCGATTTTAAATAGACTATTTCTCCGTTTTTCGGCACAGAATCAACCGTATAGTTGAGTTTTTCCAATAAGTCTAAAGTATCTCTGTCAACGTCAATTTGGGTTAATACGTTTTCGTGTCCGTAACCGCGTCGCGGATCGCGATTGGTTTCGTCGATGAGTTGTTGGATGGTTTGTTTGCCATCGCCTATTACGTGTGCCGGTTCGCGTTTGGCTGCGGCTACTAATTTGTTGTCGATGACCAACACTCGGAAATCAAATCCGGTGATGAATTTTTCCACGATAACGCGTCGGCTGTATTTTTTAGCATATTCTAACCCGGCTACAGCATCTTCCCAAGTGACTACGTTGATCGAAGCACCTTTGCCGTGATTTCCATCCAGCGGTTTGATTACGATTGGGTAACCAATTTTTTTGATGGTGTTTTCCAAATCTTCTTCGTCTACGCAAATGCTGCCACTGGCTACCGGAATGGAGGCCAAGTCGAGCATGCGTTTGGTTTCTTCTTTGTTACAAGCGATATCAACGGCTATGTTACTCGTTTTACAAGTAATGGTCGCTTGGAAGCGCATTTGATTGACGCCGTAACCCAATTGTACTAAGGAATTAGTACCTAAGCGAATCCACGGAATATCTCGGGCAACGGCTTCGTCTACGATACTTCCTGTGGAAGGACCGAGGCGCACACGTTCCCGAATTTCACGCATTTTTTGAATATCGGCTTCCACATCGTAATCGGTGCCGGCAATTAAGGCTTCGGCTATGGCGACTGAACTTTCGGCGGCGAACATCCCAACGCTTTCCTCGGTATAACTGAAGACCACATTGTAAATACCGGGCGTTTTGGTTTCTCGGGTTCTTCCGAAACCGGTTTCCATACCGGCTAGGGTTTGAATTTCTAATGCAATGTGTTCAATAACGTGTCCCATCCAAGTGCCTCGTTCGATGCGGGAAAAGAAACCGCCACGAACGCCTTCGGAGCAGCGATGCTCAATCATAGTAGGAAACATGGCTTCTATGCGTTCGCGAAAACCTTCGATTTTATTGGTTGGAAATTGTTCCATTTCCTCTAAGTCTAAACGCATTTGGATTAATTTTTTGCGTTGGACACTCCAAAGATTCGGTCCGCGTAAAGCTTGTATTTTTAGAATTTTCATAAAGTAGAAGGAATTGTAATGTGATTGTGTAATGATTTTGTTAAAAATAGGAAATAATTGTCTTTATTCGACAAGTTTTTTAAACAAAACCTAAAAAAGAAAATTTAGCGCTTACTGTTTGTTTTTTTAATCTGATAGTCAGTGGTTTAAAGTTTACTGAAACAAAAGACAAAACCTAGCTAGCCCCGATAGAAGCTAGCTACCTTGTAGCGCGTATAGCGGGAATATGGATAGCAAGAATGCGCGAGCCTTTACGCTCCGACAAATTCGGCTATTTGTTGGTATAGTGTTTTGTCGTGCATGCTGTGGCCTAAGCCTTGGGTTTCGATGTAGATGGCGTTTTTCCAGGCGGCGGCGTATTGACGGCCTTCTTCGACTTTGATTACCGAATCGTCTGCATCATGAGCAATGATGGCTTTTTGGGTGAAGTTTTGGGCAAATAAGTGTCCGGCAAAATCGTTAATGTGGATGTTGAACTTTTCGTGATAATATTGTTCCAAACGATTTTGTACTTTTTTGTTCAAACTCAATAAACTGATAAAGTTATCGCTGATTTTTTTAAAGCTGGACGGTGCGCCTAACAAGACAATTTTGTCGATATGATCATTGGGATATTTGTTCAAATAAAAGGCAATAGCAGCACCGCCAATGGAGTGACCGATTAGCGTTTTAGGCTGATATTTTTGAAGTAACACATGGATGAATTCGGCATAACGAGGTGCGTTGAATTCTTTACCGGTACTTTGGCCGTGCGCCGGCGCATCGATAGCGATGATGGTTTTCCCAAGTGGTTTTAGGTATTGCAATAGTTTTTTCCAGCGTGAGGCATTACTTTCCCAGCCGTGGAGGAGAAGAATGATTTCGTCATTGCCCGACCAAGTGTAGACTTGGAAATTTTCGCCATCGTAGTGTAGTGTTTCTTGTTGGGCGCTTTGCAGCGTTTTGGGGAGTTTTCCGTTTTTGATTTTGCCTTTTCGGGGTTGGCTGAAAATGGTATAGGCGATTTGCTTGGCTTTTTCGGGATTGAAGAAGCTGATGAGGTTGATGTACAAACCAACCAATTTGGTGAGTAGAAAGTATTGGATTTTCTTCATAAAAAAATCCCGAACTGGTCGGGATTCCTTATTATAAGTTAGCAAATAATGCTTGCATTTTTTCTCTTTCTTCTTGCGCTAAGGCAGCATCTACTAAGATTCTTCCTGAATGCTCATCGGTGATGATTTTTTTGCGGGCTGCAATTTCCACTTGTGTTTGCGGCGGAATCGTAAAGAACGAACCTGCAGAAGCGCCACGCTCGATAGATACTACTGCTAAACCATTGCGGACGCTGGAACGGATTCTTTTGTAAGCCGCTAATAAACGCTCCTCGATTAAGGCTTCAAACTCGGCTGATTTTTCCATCAAAAAGTTTTCTTCTTTTTGGGTTTCGGCCATGATATCGTTTAATTCTGCTTTTTTGTGTTTTAAGTGCGCGGTTTTTTGTTCCAAACGCTCTTTAGAAGAAGCGATTACTTCTTTTTTGTGTTCAATAGAAGCTTTTAATTCTTTGATTTGTTTTTCAGCCAATTGGATTTCCAATTCTTGGAATTCCACTTCTTTGGTTAACGAGTTGAATTCTCTGTTATTGCGAACATTTTTTTGTTGTTCGGTGTATTTTTTAATGGCCGCTTGATGCTCTTCGATGGCACTTTTTTTGGCTTTGATTTGTTCTTCTATAGTAAGTAAATCGCTTTTTAATTTGTCTAAACGAGTGCTCAAGCCGGTAACTTCATCTTCTAAATCTTCCACTTCTAAAGGTAATTCTCCTCTAACGTTTCTGATTTCATCAATTCTGGTATCTATGATTTGCAAGTCGTAGATAGCTCTTAATTTGTCTTCAACACTTAGTTCTTTTGTAGTCGCCATATTTTATAAGTACTTAACTGGATTTGTATTTTCTTCCGAAAAAATGATGGCAAAATTAAGAATTTTTTCCTTAAGAAAATCAACAATATAATTTTTTGTAAATCTTTCACTTTCAAAGTGCCCGATGTCGGCTAAAACCAACTGATTTTCAGCTTCGTAAAAGTTGTGGTACTTTAAATCGGCCGTCAGAAAGATGTCGGCGCCTGCTTGTTTGGCATTCCCGATGGCAAAACTTCCTGAGCCGCCTAAAACGGCTACTTTTTGAATGGATTTTCCGAGCAAAGCACTGTGACGAATGCCGCCGCATTGCATTTTATCTTTCACAAAGGCTAAGAAATCATCTTCCGTCATTGGTTTTTCGAGTTCGCCTATCATACCAAGTCCGATGTTTTGGTGGGCATTTTGCAATTCGTATATTTCGTAAGCTACTTCTTCGTAAACGTGATTTTTGAAAAGTGCTTGGAGGATTTTAGACTGTAAGTGTTTCTCGAAAGTGACTTCGATTTTGATTTCTTCGTTTTCTACAAATTCGAAGCGTTGACCGATTTCAGGATTACTGTCTTCGTTACCCATGTAAGTTCCGATACCTTTAGAGTTGAAGCTGCAATCTTCGTAATTGCCAATTTTTCCGGCTCCGGCGTCGAATAGGGCATTGCGCAGTTGTTCTACATTTTCGGGGATGGTGTAAGTGACTAATTTTTGGATGAAATTCTTTTTGGGAACCAATATTTTGGTGTTGGTCAAGCCAAGTGCATTGCAGAAAATTTTGTTCACGCCGTGTTTGTGATTGTCTAAAGCCGTATGAACCGCATAAATGGCAATGTCGTTTTTGATGGCTTTGAGTACAGCGCGTTCCACATAATTTTTTCCGGTAATTTTTTTCAAGCCCGAAAAAAGAATAGGATGGAAGCAAACCACCAAGTTGCACTTTTTAGCAATGGCTTCATCGATTACGCTTTCCAACGCATCGTGGCAAACTAAGATTCCGGTAACTTCGGCATTGGCATTGCCTACGAGTAAGCCTACGTTGTCAAAATCTTCGGCATAAGCTAAAGGAGCCATTTCTTCTAAAACCGGTAGTATTGCTGTTATTTTCATATTTTATTTGTAAGCGTCAATTTTGGTAAGTTTGATTTGCCAGTTTTTATCCACATCGAAAAAGTAACGGATGTCATCAAACCGTTTTGTTCGGTAAGCTTCGAGTTCTGCTTCGGTGTATTCCGTTTGACTCTTATCGTTTTCATCTCTTATATGAATGGTGTTTTTTTCGATGTACAGGAAACAGATTTGGTTCAGTTGTGCTTCATAAATACATTCCACTTCATATTCTTTGCCTTCCTCATCAGTGAAAGACAAAGAGATGTTCTCTTTTCTTACCAGTTCGTCTATAGTGACATTTTTAATCACGGCACATAAAGCTTCCGGAAAAAATTGTTCCATGTTGAGGTCATACTCATCACTGGTCAACGAAATGTCTTCGCCACCTTCGGCATCTCGCTCCTTGGCATAATGCCAAGACATATAAGTGTCGGTTTCTATAGGGAATCGCATATAGGATTTTAGCGCTACCAAGTCGTTTTCAAAAAGGGCTGTTTTGAACGCATCAAAGTTGGATTTGGAATAATCATTTTGCGTTTGAACATTTCTTTTAGGTACCGGGTTGCTTATCTGAATGGCTTGGTTATCTTGCTTACAAGAAAAGCAAGTGATGAAACCTATCAGGCAAATAATTTTTTTTATGTTATAATTTACGTTGCCCATTCATTCAAGTATTCCTTTATAATCCATTGGTTGTTGACTTTTTCGAGCAATAAGAATCGGCCACTATTGTGTTCGATGTTTCTGTAAAAAGCCACTTTAACCAAGGCAAAATGGTTTTTGGCAAAATAAATCGGTTTATTGATGATGAGCAAACGCTGGTTGTTTTCACCGAATTTTTTACTGATTTCTTGAAATGCTTCCAGGGAAACGCAATCGTTGACTTTACTCTTCAAATATTGGTGTTGATTATCAAACAGCAAATTGTATTCTTTTGACCAATCTTCGTTTATGCCAATAATGATTTGTTTTTTGATTTCGGCTGTATTTTTTTTCAGGAGGGAATGACCGTTGATTACCTCAATAACCTCTTCGTTATTGGGCGCTTTTTGGCAATAAAGACTCAACAGTTGTAGTCGGCCTTTGGCAATTACTTTTTCGTTTTTGTAATATTGGCTAAGTATGATTTTGAGAATAGCCGCATTGTCTGCTTCCTGAGCGAAAGCAGTAATTTGGAACAAGCCTAAAAAAAAGCACAATGCAATTTTAGTTTTCATGTTGAATGGTTCAGCTGAGTTGATTCAAGTTGGCTGTTTGACATTATAGCTTCAAAGATAAAAGATTTAAAAATAATTCGTGCATTCGTCCTAAATAATTACTTTCGTAGTATGACTTGGTTGCGAAAATTATTGTTTCCGATAGCTGTATTATACGGCTTTATTACTTCGATTCGAAATTATCTGTATGATAAAGGGATTTTAAAATCGCATGCTTTTGATGTTCCAATTATAGCTGTAGGGAATCTTAGTGTTGGCGGCACCGGAAAAACACCGCAGATAGAGTATTTGATTCGTTTGCTTTCACCACAATATAAAGTAGCGACTTTAAGTAGAGGTTACAAAAGAAAATCGAAAGGCTTTATTCTGGCGGATGCCAATGCCAATGCGGAAGTCCTCGGAGATGAACCGTTTCAGTATTTTCAAAAATTCCCTCAGATACAAGTTGCCGTTGATGCCGACAGACGAAACGGGATTTCCCAATTACTGGCGCAAAAAGATAAGCCCGATGTTATTTTACTCGATGATGCCTTTCAACACCGCAAAGTAAAAGCCGGATTTTACATTCTCTTAACGGCTTATGACGATTTGTTTTGTAACGATTGGATGCTGCCAACCGGCAATCTCAGGGAAAGTCGCTCCGGAGCACAAAGAGCCGATATGATAATTGTCACCAAATGTCCCAATACGATTTCCGAAATTGCGCAGGAAAAAATCAGGCAAAAGATTGGATTGGACAAACCGATTTTTTTCAGTTTTGTAGATTATGACGATCAAGTTTACAGTGCAACGGATAGCTTGTCAGTATCAGAAATTAAAAATAAAGCGAAAATTTTGTTGGCTGGTATAGCCAAACCCAAACCTTTCTTCGATTTTTTGAAAGCTGAAAATGATATGGTTATCTCATATCCCGATCACCATCATTTTTCCAACGCTGAGATTGAGGCTTTAAAATCGCAAGCCGGAGAAAAAATTATTGTCACAACCGAAAAGGATTTTGTACGTTTGGAGGCTGCAATTTTGCGAAAACAATTATATTATTTACCTATCAAGAGTCGGTTGGTTTCAAACGCGACGGCTTTTGATCAAATTATTTTAGATTATGTGGGAACTTGTACAGGAAACCGTTAATTACATTAAAAATAAAACCAATTTTACACCGGAATATGGTGTGATTTTAGGCTCAGGATTGGGTAGTTTTACCGATGATATTGCTATAGAATTTACTATGCCTTACAGCGAAATACCTAATTTTCCGGTTTCCACTGTAGAAGGTCACAAAGGCGCTTTGGTGTTCGGAACTATAGGTGATAAGAAAGTAGTAGCCATGCAAGGGCGATTTCACTACTACGAAGGATATTCTATGCAGGAAGTGACTTTCCCGGTTCGTGTAATGAAGTATTTGGGTGTTACTAAACTCGTTGTTTCCAATGCTTCCGGCGGTGTTAATCCGAATTACAAAGTAGGTTCGATAGCGGTTATAACTGACCACATTAATATGATGCCTGAACATCCGTTGCGCGGTAAAAATGATCCTCGTTTCGGTCCTCGTTTTGTCAACATGAGTGAACCGTATAGTTTGAAAATGATTGCCAAAGTAAAAGACATTGCTCAAAAAGCAAGCATCGAATTGTTCGACGGTGTTTATTTAGGATTACAAGGACCAACTTTTGAAACCTTACACGAATACAAAATGGTGAAAACCATTGGAGCCGATTGTGTTGGTATGTCAACCGTTCCCGAAGTTATAGTGGCGCGTCACATGGAATTGGAAACGTTCGGCATCTCTGTTATCACGGATATCGGTAGTGAAGAACATTTGGAATCCATTACTCACGAGGAAGTTTTAAAAGCCGCCAATGCTGCAGAACCGCATGTTCGACACCTAATTAAAGAGTTGATTTTGCAGTATTAGTATTGCTAGAAAGGCAGTAAGCAATCACTCGGTAGAAATTCTCAGGATCAAAAGGTTTCGTAATAACATCTGTCATCCCGAAAGACAATAGCATTTCCCTATTTTCGTTCAAGGAGATAGCGGTTAAGGCTATAATTGGAATTTTGGGATCGAATTCACGTACATTTTGCGTCGCAATGGTACCGTTGATGCCCGGCAGATGTACATCCATCAAAACCAAATCAAATGTATGTTGGCTTTTGAGCACTGCCACGGCTTCTTCGCCATTGTCGATGATTTTGCATTGTATTCCTTTGTTCTCCAACATTTTTTTGGTAACCATTTGGTTGATTTTATTGTCTTCTACCACCAAAATGTATTTGCCGTCTAATATTTCATCCGAATAAGTAATCTCTTCTTTGGGTTTGATTTCTTTAGTGCTGTTAGATAGGTTGAGTTCTACTTGGAAGACTGTACCAACTCCGACTTCACTTTCGAGTGAAATTTCTCCGCCTAATAAGTCGACTAATTTTTTTACGATGGTTAAACCCAATCCGGTGCCACCATATTTGCGATTGATTTCGATCGAACCTTGAGAGAAACTGTCGAATATAGTTTCTTTTTTCTCTTCGGGAATGCCTATGCCCGTATCACTTACACTGATTTTGATTCGGGAAAAATCGGCTTCTTTTTCGATTACGACTGCACTCACTTTAACTTCACCTTTGTGGGTAAATTTGAGAGCATTGTTGATTAAGTTGATTAATATTTGCGAGAGTTTAGTAGGATCGCCTAATAAGGTTTCCGGAATAGTGTCGTCGATTTCAAGGACAAAGCGATTTTCATTTTTGGCGGCGATTTCATTCATTGAGTTTTGAATATCGACCAACAGTTGCTTGAAGTTGAAGTCGATGTATTCAATTTCGATATTAGTCGACTCAATTCGGTTGATCTCCAATATTTCATTGATGAATGTCAGCAAATAATTACCCGAAAATTTAAGTGAATTAAGGTAATGCAATTGGTTTTTTTTCGGATTGTCTTCAATTAGTAAGTGCGTAATTCCGTTGATGGCGTTTAGCGGTGTACGCAATTCGTGACTCACAGTAGACAAGAATTCAGCTCTCGCTTTAGAGGCTTTTTCTGCTTTGTCTTTGGCGATTTGCAGTTCTTTGTTTTTATCTTGGAGCAGTTCGTTAGATTTTCTGCGGATGATGTTGTTTTTGTACAAAGACAAACTCAATAGCGAAAGAATCGAAATAAGCGCGATCCCCAAAATACTGATGAGTTTGATAAACTTGTTGGTTTTTTGTTGGATTTCACTCTCTTTGGTCATCTGTTCTATCGTTTTGAGGCGTTCACTTTCTTTGAAGTCCATGAAATCATCACTCGATAATTTGGCGCTGTTGTTTAGGAGTAAGCTGTCTTTTATTTGCAAATGGGCTTTCAGGAATTGATGTGCTTTTTCAGTGTTCAAAAGTTTTTCATATGCCAAGCTCAATTCTAATGCTATGGCTGCTTTTTGCTCCAAGTCACTGCTCTTTTCATTGAGCAGTAACGCACGGTTGAGGTAGTTCACTGCCAAATTGTTGTGGTTTTCTTCGCGTTCAATCATCCCCAACTGGTACATTGCTTCTGCCTTAATTTTATAGACGTCTTTATGATCCGGTTTGGCTATAATTTGATTGAAGAGTTTGGACGCCAATTCATTTTTACCACGTTTTTTATATAGGATTGCTTTTTGCAAATTCAAAGGTTCTGTAGCGTCAATTTTTAAGAGACTGTAAACCGATTGGGATTTGTTAAAGAAGATTTCCGCTTTGTTGAATTCATCTAAATTCATATAACACATGCCAATGTCGTAATAACAAATGGCTTGTTGCGTGGTAGGCGGATAGGCACTCAGGAGCTTGATGCACTTTTCAAAAACATCAATGGCATCTTCAAACTTTTTTAATTCGTAGTAGGTTGTGGCCAATGAATATTGGGCTAAGGCTTCCGATTTTTTATCCCGATTAGCTCCGGAAAAATTAATGGCTTTTTGCGAAAAGTACAAAGAGGATTTGTAGTTGTCCGTTTTTCTATTGAATACAGCCAAATCGATGTAGTATTTAGTGCTGTCAATTGTAGCGACAGATTTCTTTTGTGCAAAACACATCGTTGGCAACCATAAGCATAGCCAATACCACTTCATAATCGGATAGTTTACAAATCGTTAGGGCTATAAATATAGAGAAATTATTTTTTTAACAGCCTAATTAGGTCGATTATTCGTGAGGAATAGCCAATTTCGTTGTCGTACCAACCAACAACTTTAACCATTTTGTCAATGACAGAAGTGAGTTGGGCATCGAATAGGCAAGAGTTGGGATTGCCTAAAATATCAACTGAAACTATAGGGTCTTCGGTATAAGCTAATATGCCTTTTAGGTGCGTTTCTGCAGCTTTTTTGAAAGCAGCGTTGATTTCTTCTATGGTCACTTCTTTTTTTACGTAGCAAGTAATGTCAGTCAGAGAACCATCGGGTACGGGAACACGAATACCGCTACCACCGATTTTTCCATCCATTTCCGGGAAAATTTTGGTCAGTGCTTTGGCGGCTCCGGTTGTGGTTGGTACAATAGATTGACTGGCACCGCGGGCACGACGCAAATCTTTGTGAGGCTGATCGTGTAAACTTTGGTCGGTGGTGTAAGAGTGAACTGTGGTGATGTAAGCTTGTTCAATACCGCACAATTCGTTGATGACTTTGATCATTGGTGCCGCATTGTTAGTCGTACAACTGGCGTTGGAAACGATGACTTCAGAACTATCCAAAATGTTTTCATTTACACCTAAAACTACCGTTTTAATTTCGGGAACTTCGCTTGGGGCGGAGAGTATTACTTTTTTGGCTCCGGCCTTGAGATGTTTACTGATTTCGTCGAAAGTTTTGAATTTCCCGGTGGATTCTATGACGAAATCGACATTATTCCATTGCAAATTAGCAATGTCTTTTTCGTGGAAGAAGGTGTAATGTTTGCCGTCCACCATAATAGAGTGCTCATCATGCGATACTTCGCAAGGCAAAACCCCATGAATGCTATCGTATTTAATCAAATGCGCCATCGTTCTGTTGTCGGCAATATCGTTAATGGCAACCACTTCGATAGTAGGATGATTCAAGAGTAATCGGAATACATTTCGGCCGATTCTCCCAAAACCGTTGATGGCGATTTGTGTTTTTTGGTTCAAGTTGGAGATGGTTTAAAGTTGTTTAATATTGTTTGAAATGGTTTAATGGTTAAACAACAATTGTAAACCTTTTAAACCCTTAACCTTTTAAACATTTTTTTCTTTTACAAAATATGTTTTTCCGCGTGGTAAGAAGAACGAACCAATGCGCCGCTTTCTACGTGACGGAAGCCCATAGCTTTCCCGATTTTTTCGTATTTCTCGAATTGTTCCGGTGTGATGAATTCTTTTACCGGTAAGTGTTTTTTACTTGGTTGTAAATACTGACCTATAGTTACTATGTCAACGTTGTTATCTCGCAAGTCTTGCATGGTTTGAATGACTTCCTCTTCGGTTTCCCCTAAACCTAACATGATACCGGATTTGGTTCTGCGGATGCCTTTTTCTTTTAAGTATTTCAAAACGGCCAGACTTCTATCGTATTTGGCCTGGATTCTTACCTCGCGAGTCAATCTTCGCACGGTTTCCATGTTATGCGATACTACTTCAGGATTGGCTTCTACAATGCGGTCGAGTAGGCGTTCGTTGCCCTGGAAATCGGGGATAAGTGTTTCTAAAGTCGTTTGCGGATTCATACGGCGAATGGCTTGTACCGTTTCAAACCAAATGATGGAACCCATATCTTTCAAATCGTCGCGATCTACACTGGTAATTACCGCATGTTTGATTTTCATGATTTTGATGGAACGCGCTACTTTTTCGGGTTCATCCCAATCCACGGTTTCCGGGCGACCTGTTTTTACCCCGCAAAAACCACAAGAGCGGGTGCAAATGTTCCCTAAAATCATGAAAGTTGCGGTGCCTTCTCCCCAGCATTCGCCCATATTCGGACAACTGCCCGAAGTACAGATGGTGTTAAGCTTGTATTTGTCAACCAAACCACGAAGTTCGGTGTATTTTTGGCCGATAGGTAATTTGACTTTAAGCCATTTTGGCTTGCCAATCGGTTGGTTGCTTTCGATTACTGATTCCATAGTCGCTTTTTTTGCCTTGCAAAGATACAAAGGATGATTGAAGAATAATGGTTTTTAAATTCAGAAATTGTTGTTAAAAAGCGGATTTTTACTCAAGAAAGTCCATCTGTTTGTTATGGGTTTCACTGATGGTTAAAATCGCATAAATTCCTAAACCGAAGGCTATCAATCCTACAATTGCCGCCGATAAAATAATGGAGTTGTATTGTTTCAGATAATCATAGCCCAATAGCATAATCGGAACGGTACCGCGAACCATATTCGGTATACTCGTGGTTGCTGTACTTCTTAAATTGGTGCCGAATTGCTCTGCAGCTACGGTGACAAACATCGACCAAAAACCACAACCCAATCCAATCCAACCGCAATAGAAATAATACATATTTTCGGTTTTAGTGCCGCCGAAAAGAAGTAAAAACACTCCGATTAGCGTGAATAACAGCATGTACAAAATGGTTTTCTTTCTGGAATGCAAAGCATGAGAAATGAATCCGCTGGAGAAATCGCCAACCGAAGTCGTAATATAAGCCCACATAATGGCTTTTCCGGGATCTATACTTTTAATGCCTAGCTCGGGTGCAAACTGGTTGGCCATAAAGACTAAAATACCGATGCAATACCAAATCGGAACACCAATAAGAATGCACTTTAGGTATTTGATAAATAGTGTTTTATTGGTAAAAAAAGCAAAAAAATTACCTTTTTTAACCGTATGATTTTCTTTTACAGCTTGATACATGCCGCTTTCAGCCACACTAATACGAAGTACCAGCAACAGCAAACCCAATCCGCCACCAATGAAGTAAGCGGTGGTCCAACTGCCAGCTAATTCAACGGTGAATTGCGCCACTACAGCACCAAATACACCAAATCCGGCAATAATGGAAGTGCCGATAGCACGGAGTTCTTTTGGGAGAGTTTCCGAAACTAAAGTGATACCGGCGCCTAATTCGCCTGCGAGTCCTACGCCTGCTATAAAACGCAGCCAAGCATAAATCATTCCTTTATCAGCAAAATCCATTTGAGGTAAAAAACCACAAGCAATATTGGCCAAAGAATAAACGATGATGGATCCGAAAAGCACGGAAAGGCGTCCTTTTTTATCGCCAAAAACGCCCCAAATGATACCGCCCAAAACCAAACCAACCATTTGATAATTCAGAATCATGGTGCCTACAGTATCAGCTTCTAATCCCATATCTTTCAAACTGGGAATACGAACAATGCCAAATAATAATAAGTCATAGATATCTACAAAATATCCCAGAGAAGCTATAATTACTGGAAATCCCAGCAGGTGTTTGATTTTTTCCCGTCTTGTAAAATGTTGCATAGTATACCTATTTAAAATCAAATATATACTTTTTTTGGTGACTGTTAATTTTTTTGTAAATCGGTTGTTGCTTAGATATTTATTGTACATTTGTATATACAAATATTAGTATGATGAATAGAAGTAATTTCATCAAATTAGCAATAGGAGGAACAACAATGATGGCTTTAAATCCTTTATACAATTGGTCTAAGGACTTGAAAGAGACGGATGGTAAGATGCCGGTATTGTTTATTGGTCATGGTTCACCTATGAATGGGATTGAAGACAATGCCTTTTCAAAAACCTGGGTGAAACTTGGTGCTGAAATTCCCAAGCCAAAAGCGGTATTGGTCGTTTCGGCGCATTGGTTAACTAACGGAACCCATATTACAGCCATGGAAGTTCCTAAAACCATACACGATTTTGGTGGTTTTCCGCAGGCGCTTTTCGATGTACAATATCCGGCTCCGGGAAGTCCGGAGTTGGCTCTGGAAACCAGTAAATTAATTACGTCGACTTCCGTTGGTTTAGATCACGATTGGGGTTTGGATCACGGTACTTGGACGGTAGTGCGACATATGTATCCCAATGCCGACATACCGGTGTTACAATTGAGTATTGATTATAGTAAACCACCACAATACCATTATGATTTGGCTAAAGAATTGGCTGCTTTAAGAAAAAAAGGAGTGTTGATTATTGGTAGTGGAAATATGGTGCATAACCTCAGAATGGTTGCTTGGGACAAACTGGATGAACCGGAATACGGTTATGATTGGGCACGGGAAATCAATCAGGTTTTTAAAGAAAAAATTGTAGCAGGCGACGTCCAATCACTAATTCAATATGAACGACTAGGCAGCGCTGCTCAATTGGCCATTCCGACACCGGATCATTATTATCCGCTATTGTATACCTTGGGATTACAGGATAAAACTGACGCCATTGATTTCTTCAATGATAAAGCTGTTGGCGGTTCATTGACGATGACTTCGGTAAAAATAGGATAAAAAAAGGAAGCTGTCAGCTTCCTTTTTTTATAACCCTAAGGCTTTTTTAGTTGGTGCAGTCAAGGCATCTTTATGTAGTAATACCGAAATGGCTTTCAATCGTAAATAGGCAACACTCATGTAGATAAAGCCGTCTCTACCGGATGTGGCACCCCAAGAGTTTTTAACTTTATAATAAACATTCCCTTTTTGGTCTTTGGCCTTACCTACAATGTGCATCAAATGATCATCCATGGTGTTGTAATTCTCAAACTCGGCTTGGCGGAATTCCGGTGTGATTACTTTTTCGGGTTTGATTTCTGTTAAGATAGCCGCGGCATCAGCCGTGTTTTGTGGGATAACCGCAACACCTGAAGTGCTTGAAAAAGTAGTTTCGCTCACATCACTGTCTAAAGCAACCGTGTACCCTTTATCTAATGCATTGTCAATATTTTGAACAAATTCATCTAAAGTCAAATTGTAAAAATACCCGTTGGAGAAATTATCCGGGATGTTTAAGATGAATTTAGTGTAATATGGTTGGTGTTTAAAGGATGTGATAGTGATGTAGTCGTTTAAGTTCAACTTGAAATCTCGGTTTAAAATTTCAGCAGTTATGGTCTTTACACCTTCGATTTTACCCATGTATTTATCGAGGACAGTATTATAATCCGATTTCCAATTTGGGTAACCTTTTGGGGTAAGTGCGACCGCTTTTTTTACAATTTCTTCAAGTTCTGTCACCATCTGAGAATGATCATATTTTCCGTTTGCTTCAATTTTTCCCAAATATTCCGATTGTGTGGTTAATCCGTATTTTAGAGCGCTGTTCATTACATCGTGATTCAAACCGCCTTCGCCAAATTGTGCTTTTCCTTGACGCATAACATAGTTTTCGGCTTTGTCAAGGTAAATGTTTCTTACGGTGTACATCTCAGATAAATCGACTGTAGTGCCGGTTTTGCGAATAATTTCCGCTTCTAAAAACGAAGTCGATGAAAAACTCCAACAAGTTCCGGTATTTTGTTGTGCCGTAACAGGAGTGCATTTTATCTCCTTAATAATTTGAAATTCATACTTTTGAGAAAAAGCAGTTAAAGTCATAAATAATGCTGAAACAGCTATAAAAGTTTTATTCATAAGAATATGTTTAGTAATGAGGTTAAACCCAAAAAATGATTTATTTTTACGCTAAAATAATGGTTTTCCTCGGCTAACTATTATTTTTAACTAATTAAATGAAAAATTAAATACAGCTAGTTTTATTATGAGTACCATCCAATGGGTTACGGCCAAAGAATACGAAGATATCACTTATAAAAAATGC
Source organism: Flavobacterium sp. FEMGT703F (assembly GCA_002786385.1). Lineage (GTDB taxonomy): Bacteria > Bacteroidota > Bacteroidia > Flavobacteriales > Flavobacteriaceae > Flavobacterium > Flavobacterium cheonhonense. The sequence goes on along the minus strand of PGCN01000010.1, from coordinate 18,131 downwards.
GATGGCGTAGCACGTATAGCCTTCAATCGACCAAACGTTCGCAATGCTTTTCGTCCTAAAACCACCAGCGAATTATACAATGCGTTTTACGATGCTATGGAAGATACTTCCATCGGCGTAGTATTGCTTTCGGCTGAAGGTCCTAGTACTAAAGACGGTATTTGGTCGTTTTGCAGCGGCGGCGATCAAAAAGCACGCGGTCATCAAGGTTATGTAGGCGAAGATGGTTACCATCGTTTGAATATTTTAGAAGTGCAGCGCTTAATTCGCTTTATGCCCAAAGTGGTTATTGCTGTAGTTCCGGGTTGGGCTGTTGGCGGTGGACATAGTTTACATGTGGTTTGCGACTTAACGCTGGCCAGTAAAGAACATGCTATTTTCAAACAAACCGATGCCGATGTGACTAGTTTTGACGGCGGCTACGGTTCGGCGTATTTGGCCAAAATGGTGGGTCAAAAGAAAGCCCGTGAAATCTTCTTTTTAGGTAGAAATTACTCGGCACAAGACGCTTTTGAGATGGGAATGGTGAATGCCGTAATTCCACATGATGAATTAGAAACGACTGCTTATCAATGGGCGCAGGAAATTTTAGAAAAATCACCAACGTCTATCAAAATGTTGAAATTCGCCATGAATTTAACCGACGATGGTATGGTTGGACAACAAGTGTTTGCCGGAGAAGCCACGCGTTTGGCGTATATGACTGACGAAGCCATAGAAGGAAGAAATGCCTTTTTGGAGAAAAGAAAGCCGAACTTCGGAAAGAACAAATGGATTCCGTAAACAGCGTTTTAAAATAAAATTGCATTCACTCATGACAGAATTCTCAAACGAAAAAATCGATACCACGCAATTGCCTCGGTATGAAGCGGTGCCATTGACTGCTTTGCATCCGAATTATTGGAAAGAATTGTTGGTAGCCAGAGGATTGTTGGTTTTGGGACTGGCCATTGCCTTAGTTTCGGCGCTGATTTTTATCGAAGAATTTATCGATTACCGCTGGATTGCTGCAACCGGTTTTATAGTTTTTGTTGTTTTACTGCTTTTGATTACCAATATCACCTACAAGAAAAAAGCCTACGCTTTTAGGACTCATGATGTGATTTTTCGCAGTGGTATCATTGCAACCAATACCATGGTGATTCCGTACAACAGAGTACAGCACGTGGCACTTCACGAAGGTTGGATAGCGCGCTTTTTCGGGTTGGCTAAAATTGAAATCTTTACCGCCGGCGGCATGTCGAGCGATTTGGAAATCCCGGGAATTGCCAAAGAAGAAGCCGAAAATATCAAACAATTGTTGATGGGTAAAATTCAAAAGCAATTGTAATGGAAGTCAATTTCAATCAGCCGCAACGCCAATCCGCTATCGGAGTTTTGGTGATTTTTCTGGAGATGATTTTTGTCTTGGTAAAGAATATTTGGCCGATTATAGTGATTACTTTATTGAAAGCCGAAGATAAATCGGTTTGGATTGGGCTTCTGATTGCACTTGCCATAATGGTTTATTTTGGCGTCTATTCTTTTTTAAAATACCGAAACTTTACTTTTTATATCGATGCCGATATCGATGAGTTTGTTATTAATGATGGCATCATCAACAAAACCAAGACGGCAATCCAATTGCACAAAATTCAGCAGGTGAATATCAAGCAGAATTTTATCCAACGCCTGATTGGCGTGTATGCTATGGATGTTGATACCGCCGGAAGTGATCAAAAAGAAGGTAACATCAAAGCTATATCACATACTTTGGCATTGGCCTTAAAATCGAAGTTATTGGAAAACGAAGGCAAAGCGGTAATCGATCAAGCCGAGGCTGAAGTTGCTCAAGCAGTTCAAACAAAAGCTCCGTTCTTAAAAATCAATTTGGTGAGTTTGCTCAAAATCGGATTTACTTCGAATTATGTGAAAAGCATCGGTTTGATCTTGACCTTTTTCTTTACCATTTACGAAAATCTACACCAAGCCGGTGCCGAAGATTTGGTAGATACGGATCGCATCAAAGGTTTGGTTGATGGCTATTCGTTGCTGTACACAATGTTGGTTTTTGTTTTAATGATGTTTACTGTCATTTTTGTTATCAATGTCGTTCGGACATTAATCAAGTTTTTCGACTATACGGTGACAAAACAAAAAGGCTCTTTAATGTTGACTTACGGTTTGATTTCTACTCAAAGTACTATCCTAAAACCTGAAAAGGTTCAGATAGTTAAGGTTTCAGAAAATTATTTCCAGCGAAAGCTGAATGTGCTCGAAATCAAAATCCGTCAAGCCATAAGCGATGGGAAAAAAGACAGCAAATCACTCATTGAAATTCCGGGTTGTAACACTGCTGAACGCGATGAAATTTTAAAGTTGTTGTTTCACGAATTGCCTCTAAAAGGTGTTATGATGTTGCCCAATTTTCGCCGACTCATTTTTTCGGTATTCCTGATAATAATCCTACCTTTAACCGCTTATTTTACGCTGGGGAAATTTGTTTCTCCGGAGGTTTTGGAATACCAAACCGGCGCATGGATTTATGCTTTGTTGATGGCAACGCTCTTGTTTTTCGGGTATAGAAATTACAGACTTTTCGTAGCTGACAAGCACATCATCAAACAAAGCGGCGCTTGGGATGTAGACCAAGAAATAATACAAATCGATAAAATACAAGCCATTACAACCTCACAATTGTTTTGGCATAAGAGTTTAAATATAGGTTCGTTAACCATGCACACGGCGGGTGGAAACATTACGTTTCATTTGGGACAATTCGACCAAATAAACGAATATGTCAACCGTTGGTTGTATGAAATAGAAACCTCAAACAGTAATTGGATGTAGCCATAATATTAGATTTCAGATTTGAAATATCAAATATGATGATTAGGTATAAATCACATCTAATATTTAAAATTTAATATTTAAAATTATTATGAAACATTGGGTTGAAGCCGCCAGAGTCAGAACGTTACCACTATCAGTGTCCGGTATAATCGTTGGGAGTTTTTATGCCATGTCGCAAGGCATGTTCAATTGGAATATTGTCGTTTTTGCTTTGTTGACCACTTTAGGCTTGCAAATATTGTCCAATTTTGCCAACGATTACGGCGATGGCGTAAAAGGAACGGACAATAAAGACCGCGTTGGACCTATGCGCGCCATTCAAAGCGGTGTCATTTCTCCGGCGGCCATGAAGAAAGCGATGGTGCTGACTTCCGCAATTACCTTGTTGTTTGCCGTATTGCTGATTTACTTCGCGTTTAAAGACCATTATTTGCTTTACTCGTTGATCTTCTTTGTGTTGGGAATATTAGCTATCGCTTCGGCTATTCGTTATACGGTTGGAAAAGGCGCTTACGGTTACCGAGGTTTCGGCGATGTGTTTGTGTTTGTCTTCTTTGGTTTGGTAAGTACTTTTGGCGTGTATTTTATGTTTTCCAAAAGCATTGATTGGTTGTTATTATTGCCGGCTATTGCGATTGGTTTTTTAAGCGTTGGCGTTTTAAACTTAAACAACATGCGTGACGAAGCCAGTGACAGAAAATCGGGAAAGAATACTTTAGTGGTAAAAATGGGTGGAGCAGCCGCCAAGAAATACCATTATTTTTTGGTGATTTCAGCCATGATTTTGGTTTTGGTTTTTGCCTTTTTAAACGACTTCCATTTCGATCAATACATCTTTGTAGTGGCTTATTTCCCCATGATTAGCCATTTGATCACTGTTTACCGAAACCAAAACCCGAAGTTCTTAGATCCTGAATTGAAAAAATTAGCCATCAGTACATTTTTACTGGCGGTATTGTTAGCATTGTGCCTTATTTTCTTCATTTCAGATGTTGTAGTGAATTACGTTTAATCAAAATATTGTACAGTTATGAAAATTACCTTTTACGGTCACGCAACCATCGGCATAGAAATCGCAGGTAAACATCTTATTGTTGATCCGTTTATCTCCGGAAATCCAAATGCTGCTCATATTGATGTGAATGCTTTAAAAGCGGATTATATCTTACTAACACACGCACACCAAGACCATATTTTAGATGTAGAAACCATCGCCAAAAACAACAATTCAATTATCGTGTCCAATTGGGAAATTGCCTCTTATTACGGTAATAAAGGGTTTCAAAACCATCCGATGAATCATGGCGGTAGTTGGATATTTGATTTCGGTAAAGTGAAATATGTTTCGGCTATCCATTCCAGCTCGTTTCCCGACGGTTCTTATGGCGGTAATCCTGGTGGTTTTGTGATCGAAGGCGAACACAAAAACATCTACATTTCAGGCGATACAGCCTTAACCATGGACATGAAGTTGATTCCGATGCGTACTAAATTAGACTTGGCCATTTTACCTATTGGAAGCAATTTTACTATGGACGTAGAAGACGCCATTTTAGCGGCTGATTTCGTTGATTGTGATAAGGTATTGGGTTGTCATTACGATACTTTCGGTTACATCGTAATCAATCATGAGGAAGCCAAGAAGCAATTCTTCGACGCCGGAAAAGATTTGATGTTGTTGGCCATCGGCGAAAGCATTCAGCTATAATTCAAAGTAATCTTCTAAAACGAGAGTGTCATTTTTTGGCACTCTTCTTGTTTTTTAAACGAAAAAAATACCATGAAATTTTATCTTACCACATTCTGTTTGTTCTTTACAGCTGTTTTATTTGCTCAAAATAGCGAGGGTTATTGGGATAATGTTCGCACCACCAACGAAACCATTATTGTAGAGGCAGGAAAGCGCAAAGCTATCAAGTCGGCCGATTTTCCTGCAGGAACTACAGAAATGGTTTTTCGCATTTCACTACTGGACGACAATCAAAAAATCAGTTCGAGTTTGGTCTCGCTCTTAAAAGCAATTCCGGATCCGAGCGGCATTAGTCAAGGGACAGCGGGAGCGGTTTTTTTGCTTTCCACCATTACAGGCGAAGACAAGTGTAGGTTTTATGTTTTTGCCAACGAAACCGATGCTTTACAATTTGAAAAATCCGGGGCTGTTAAAAATGCCTGTTTTGCTCAAGAAGAACCGGTAAATAAAGCAGCTAAACTTTTGTCTGAAGATTCCAAATGTTTGTCGGCTACCCCCAAAAACCTTTGGTTTGCCTTTGAAAGTGACAATTGGGTAATGAAGCAAAAAATTGTCTTAGAAGTAGTACCTTGGGTGGATAACAATTTAAAAAATGGCTGGTCGACTCAAGCCAAGAAAGAACTTTTGAAAACGATTCAGCAGTCGGATATCGCTTTAAAAGTAGCGAATAAAGACTTGTGGTTCGGAACATTTTTAGAGTTGTTTACTAAGAAATACACTTATGCCGAGTACCAAAAACTATTGGCTGCAGAGAAAGTAAAAGCGATGGAAACGGCTTCGGAAGAGAGTTTGGTCAAATCAGGGCAACTCAATAGTTATTTGGAAAGTCTGCGCAAAGAAGCACAACAACTTCGTTTCAGCACCAAAACGCCTGAAGCAATTCTAACCATTCAAAAAGAAATTATCGAGAAAAAAAGAGCCACGGCCGCTGATTACGGCTTGTTAGGTAGTTTGTATTTGTCGTCTAAGCAATTTGTTAAGGCGGAAGAAGCTTGTTTGAAAGCGGTTAGTTTGGATAAAACAGCGTTGAATTACCAATTGCAATTGGCACATGTTTATTTGTTTACCAATCAATTGAGTAAGGCGAAAGACCTTCATAAAAAATACCAAAACAATCATTTATCTGATGGGAAAAGCTGGGCTGAACAAACTAAAGCCGATTTTCAAGAATTCGAAAAGAACGGATTTTACACTTCCGATTTTAAAAAGATTTTACGCCTTTTAGACTAAAAATGAAAGCGACTTATCATAAATACATACTGCATTTCAAACAACCATCCGGAACTTCGCGCGGTGTTTTAACCGATAAAGAAACCTGGTTTTTGGTCTTGAAAGAAAACGGAAAAAAAGGCATAGGTGAGTGCGGCATTTTACGCGGACTCTCGGCAGATGACCGACCGGATTATGAAGAAAAATTACAATGGGTTTGCGACAATATTCATCTCGGTGCTGAAAAATTATGGGAGGAATTAATGGAATTTCCTTCAATTCAGTTTGGAGTAGAAATGGCTTTTTTGTCTTTGCAAAGTGAAAATCCATTCGTTTTGTTGCCTTCAGAATTTACTTCCGGAGCTGCTTCTATAGCGATAAACGGATTGGTTTGGATGGGTGATGAAGCGTTTATGAAACGTCAAATTGAAGAGAAAATTGAACAAGGTTTTCGTTGCATCAAAATGAAAATCGGCGCCATAGATTTTGAAAAAGAGATGGCGTTATTACGCTTTATTCGTCAAAATTTCGATGCGGAAACTATGCAGATTCGGGTTGATGCCAACGGTGCTTTTTCTGAAAATGAAGCTTTAGATAAAATTAATCAAATAACTGGTTTTCAAATTCATAGTATAGAGCAACCAATACAAAAAAACAAGACTGACATGATGTCAGTTCTCTGTAAAAACACCCAATTACCCATTGCTTTAGACGAAGAACTGATAGGCGTTTTTTCTTTGGCTGATAAAGAAGCGTTACTGCAAAAAGTTCGACCGCAATACATCATTTTGAAGCCGAGTTTTATTGGTGGATTTCGAGGTACTTCCGAATGGATTGCCTTGGCCGAAAAATACCAAATCGGTTGGTGGATTACTTCGGCTTTGGAAAGCAATATCGGTTTGAATGCGATTGCCCAATTTACTTTTTTACAAAACAATCCGATGCCGCAAGGTTTAGGAACGGGTGCTTTGTATACTAACAATTTTGAAAGTCCGCTGCAAGTTGCACAAGGCCAACTATGGTATCGAAATGAACTCGAGTGGGCATTTGATTTGGATCAACTTTAATCGCTTCGAATAAAAAAAATACTCCGTGAATCTCAGTCACATTTTATAGTTACACAGAGATTCACGGAGAAAAAATGAGATTCACAGCGTTTTATTTTCCCCAATCAATTTTTCTAGAGAAATACATCACAGCTCCGAGGATTAAAAATAAGCCTATACTTCCTACCAACAGCGCATAATCTTCCATTTGAATAATCACATAAATGAAGCTGTACAAAACCGTCAGTGCGGCGGCTATAAACAGCGCGAATTTTCGGTTCTTTAAAATCGATATCGAGTAGAGCGTAATCATCGTAATAACTGCCGTTCCGGCTATCGCGTAAGCCAAACTAAAGCTACTGTGTTCCGTAATCGAAATGAGCAAAGTGTAAAACATGATGAGTGCGATTCCAATCATAGAATATTGGAAAATGTGAATGCTGATTTTGCTCACCGACTGGATCAGAAAGAAAATCAGAAAAGTCAATCCAATGACCAAAAAGCCGTATTTGGACACGCGTTCGTTTTGTTGGTATTCGTCTACTGTATCAATTAATTTGACGCCGAATTTATAATCGTCTAAATTGGGTAAAGAAGCCGCGTATTGTTGGCTAAAAGTTCGGTTGATATCGAGTATTTTCCAATCGGCGTGAAACCCGTCTTTGTTGACTACTTTGGTCGCATCATTAGCGGCAAATGAACCTTCTAAACTGGGCGATTCCCAATCGGAGTCCATGGAAACCTTTGTGATTTTCCCAATCGGAATAAAGTTGATACTGTTGCTGCCGTTGTACTTAATATCGAAGTGAAACTGTATCGGTTTTCCCGCGGACAAATTGGTATAATTAAATAAGGTCGTGGCTAAAATACTGTAGTCGCTTTTGTCTTCCGGTTGTGGTTCAAATAGCAGTTTTTCGTTGTTGAGCTTGATAGACAACTCGCTTTTGATGCTTTTTAAGTTGGTCGTTCTCACCAAAACAGCCGCTTTGTCCCATTGTACATTTTCTGTCGGAATGTTGAGTTTGGCAAAATTAGGCGCAGTAAAACTTCCATTGAACTTCATATTTGCCGTAAAGACTATCGGATTGAAGATGCCGCGTTTTAGCGATTCGTTTTTCTTTACCTCGGAAACGTTGTTCAGTTCATTCGGAAAGAAGTAGGCATATTGTGTGAAAGCCCGTTTCTGAATTGTAGTCGCGCCGGTTTTGGTATCGGTGACGTTATAGTTTTCATACGTTTGATACGGAATTCGGAGTATAGGTCCGTAGAACGTGACGTCGCTTCCCCAAAGGGTAGCAATTTCTTGGTCAACTTCGTTTTTTCGCTCAGAGCGTTCCCGAATCAAATCTTGCACAAACAGAAGCGGAATGAGTAAAAAGAGGGTTAATAATCCCACCATAATCATTTTGGCGGTATTGGATTGTAAAAATGATTTTGGCTCGTTGCCTTGATTTTCTTGATTTTCCATGAGGTTGATTTTTAAAAGTGACTGTAATTAAATATAATGTTGAGGTATAAAAAGGCGATTGGAAGATTGGCTAACATGATGAGCATTTTGATGGCAATTTGTTCTCGGTTGTCCCAATGAAGCAGTAGCTCAATTATCAGACTGATAAAAGCAACGGTGTTGACCAATAACGCGCATATCACATAGCAAATTCCGATGTAGATTAGAGTTGGATTAGGATGAAGCATAAAGGCGAAGAACAGCAAAGAGCCTACGCCAAAGGAACCTAAAGCCAAGTACGTGGTAAACTTGCTGTCGTTTTCAGCATTGTTTTCTAAGGTAGTTTCCATAATTATTTGATATTAAAAGTGTTTTGAATGTTTTTGAGTGGCAGTAACAGCATTTTCTCAAAGGGTAAATCATAAAACTGATGTGCCGATTTTCCGCGTCGGTAAAAGGTGTTGAAGCGTTTCCATTGCATAGGGTAGAAGAGTGTTCCGATAACAATCACAGCAAACTGATACGCGCTTCTCTTGCCGTTACCCAACAAAAAATATTGCATTCCTATTTCTTCTGTTACCGAAACACCGGTATTGGTTAGGACATGAAATACATCGTGATCTTCCAATTTGGGTTGGATTTCAAAATTGTATTTCAATAAAAAACAGCCCATGTGAAAGCCTAAACTCTCCGGCGGATAACGAATTAACTCTTTAGAAGTTATGGGCCAGGGTTCGTTCTTTTTAAAGAACTTTTGATAAGGCTTTTTGCTCCATTCGTACATTTTCTCGATGATTAAATCTCTCATAATTTTTAATTAAAAGTACTTTGAAATACAAAGTAAATAGATAAAAAAATAGCGTTAACTTTTCTGTATTAATTTTTCAAGCGCTTCAATGTGTTCTTGAAAGGCTTTTTTTCCGGCAACTGTGGCAATGTAGCGGGTATTCGGTTTTTTTCCGATGAATTGTTTTTCAATCATAATATAGTTTTCGTTTTCCAACGCTTTGGTATGACTGGCCAAATTGCCATCGGTTACGCCCAATAATTCTTTGAGCATATTAAAATCGGCACTCTCATTCACCATTAATACCGACATGATCCCCAAACGGATTCGGTGATCAAAAGCTTTGTTGATATTTTGTATGAGATTTTTCAACTTAATTTCTATCGTACTTATAATACATCACGGCGCCGTAAACGATATGACAAATTCCGAATCCTACTATCCATACATACAAGCCGTAACCGGAATATTCTACGGCAATCAATCCCAAAATAATCTCGGTGATTCCCAAGTAGCGCACATCACGCAATGTATACTTACTGGCATTAACACAAGCCAATCCGTAAAATATCAATGTAATAGGTGCTATAAGCCCGTATACACCGTGTCTCAATAAAAGTAGGGCCAAAATACCTCCGGTGAACAACGGGATGCAAAAATTAATTAACAGTCTTTTCGACGATGGATTCCAAACTTTTTCACCTATTTTTTTGGCTTTCTTTACGGTTAATAGATAGGCTGTAACCAAGGAAAAAACCAAAACAACAATGGCTACCGCTATGATCTGTTTGAAAGTAGTGCTCTCTAAAGTTATGAATTCAGCATGATGATTGTCGATTAAAAAGTTAACGACTACAGCACCACACAAAGCATACAATCCGGCTAATATCCCCGACAATCCGCTTAAGGAGATAAATTGTGTTGATTGCGCCATCATTTGTTTGATGTCTTGTATGTCTTTCAAATAATCTTTTGCTTCCATTTTAAAGTACTTTGAAAAACAAAGTAAATGAAATATTTTTCCGTGACCAAATGTTTTTTCAATTATTTTTGAGAAAAATTAGTCTCATGAAAAAAGTGCTCTTCGGTGGCTTGTTATTATTGACATCGTTAGGTTTTTCGCAATCTAATGACGAACAAATGTTGCAATCGATTTACAAAACCGCTCTAACGAATTCCCAATGCTATTCGTGGTTAGACGATTTATCCAATAAAGTAGGCCAACGTTTATCAGGTTCCGAAGGTGCTCAAAAAGGAGTGCTTTATACCAAACAACAACTGGAAGCTTTAGGGTTGGACCGCGTATTTCTGCAAGAGGTGATGGTGCCCAAATGGGTGAGAGGCGACATGGAAACCGCCTATATCATCGATGCTAAAACTAAGATTAAGGTACCGATTTGCGCTTTAGGCGGATCGATAGCTACGCCAAAATCGGGAATTACAGCAGAGGTGATTGAAGTCCACAGCTTAAAAGAATTAGAGACTTTAGGTGAAGCCAATATCAAAGGTAAGATTGTTTTTTTTAACCGTCCGATGGAACCCGACAATATTGATACCTTTTTGTCCTACAGTCGTTGCGGCGATCAAAGATATGCCGGTGCTGCCGAAGCGGCCAAATTTGGTGCTGTTGGAACCATAGTACGTTCCCTGAATTTAAGATTAGACGATTTTCCGCATACCGGAGCCACCAGTTATGGCAGTTTACCAAAATCACAATATATTCCTGCTGCCGCTATCAGTACCAATGGCGCGGAATTGTTGAGTAAAAAGTTGAAAGAAAATTCGAAGCTGACTTTCTTCTTCAAACAATCTTGTCAACTTTTCGAAGATGTACTGTCCTATAATGTCATAGGTGAAATTAAAGGTTCGGTTCATCCGGAGAAAATTATGGTGGTGAGCGGTCACTTGGATTCTTGGGATTTAGCCGATGGTTCACACGACGACGGCGCCGGCTGTGTGCAAAGTATGGCGGTTTTGGAACTCTTTAAAAAACTCAATTACCAACCTAAAAACACTATCAGAGTAGTTTTGTATATGAATGAAGAGAACGGTGGTAGAGGTGGAAAACAATATGAAGCGGAGTCCAAACGCAATAATGAGAACCATATTTTTGCCGTGGAAAGCGATGCCGGCGGTTTTACTCCGAGAGGTTTTTCTTTAGAGTGTGATGATGCGAATTTTGCTAAAGTCAAAAGCTGGGTACCGCTATTTGAACCTTATTTGATCCATCTTTTTGTAAAAGGTTATACGGGTGCCGACATTCATCCGTTAACTTCAGAGAAAATTGTAAAAGCCGGTTTGCGTCCCGACTCGCAACGTTATTTTGACCACCATCATGCGGCTAACGATACTTTTGACGCTATCAATAAACGAGAATTAGAACTGGGCGCCGCCACTATGGCTTCCTTGGTGTATTTGTTTGACCAATACGGAATTGATTAATTGAAACCTGCTGAACATTATATCATCAATCAACCATCTCATTACAGAGATATTCTTCTTAGTATAGTTGATGTGGTGAAACAAACTTTGCCCGAAGCTACTTTAGAGTACAAATGGGGTATACCTTATTTTTATTACAAGAGAAAACCTTTTTGTTATTTGAATGCGAGTCACAAAAAGCAATATGTAGATGTAGGCTTTGCTAAAGGATTCCAATTACAAAATCACTTAGATCATTTAATAGCGGATAACGGCAGAAATACGATAAAATCGTTGCGATATTATACTTTAGAATCGATAGACATCAAAGTGTTGACACAAGTAATTTTGGAAGCCGAAAAATTATATTAAATAAAAAGTCCCGAATCAAATTCGGGACTTTTTATTTTTAATTCTCTTTTACTTTATAAATCCAACCGGTTTTGGCTTCGCTGCCGTTGTTGAATTCGATGACATAATAATACGTTCCGTCCGGAAGGTCATCGCCATCGTCTGATTGGCCTTTCCATTCGTCTTTATATTGGTTTTTGCTGTAAACTTTCATACCGTAACGGTTGAATAAAGTTAAATTTTTCACATCCAATAAACGCAAATCGAAGAACTCGTTTTTACCGTCATTATTAACTGAAATACCTTTTTGGATACCACAGAAAATTCTATCTAAGGTAATCGGCTCGTTTCTCCAACAACCATCCGGAGTAGTCACGGTTAATGAGAACGTAATAGGTAAAGTTGGTACAGATGACAAACTAAATAAGTATTCTGTTACATTGAACGTAGTAGCATTTGATCCTACCAATTGCAGGTTACTGTTATACCAAGCGTAGCTGGCATTATCAGTATTAAAGGTGTCGTTAACGGCGGTAACTTCCAATGTGAAATTATTGCCGATACAACTGCCGCTAATTTCAAAATCGAAACCACTTTGAACGGTTACGGCTAATGAACCGTTGGTGGCACATTGACCGACATTCGGTACAAAATTGTAAGTACCCGAAACCGTATTGTCTATTACAGCCGGAGTCCAAGTTCCTGAAATTCCTTCTAATGAAGAAGTTGGTAACGATGGTGCACTTTCGCCTATGCACAATTGACCAATAGAGGTGAAAGTAGGTGTTATATTAGGATTCACCACTACAGTCATAGTAGTTGTGCTGGCACATTGACCGCCGGTAGGAGTGAACGTATAAGTTGTAGTTGCCGTATTGTTTAAAGCCGGTGTCCAAGTTCCGCTAATGGTATTGTTGGAAGTGGTTGGCAAAGCATTTAAAGTACCGCCGCTACAGATAGGTGAAACCGCTGTAAATGTTGGTAAATTCGGCATATTTACGGTTACCGTTAAACTACCGCCTGTGGCACACTGACCGGTATTCGGCGTAAAGTTATAAGTGCCGGTTTGTGTATTGTTTACTGTCGACGGTGACCAAGTGCCGCTAAATCCTTCTATAGAAGTTGCAGGTAAGCTTACTGCATCACCTTGACAAATAACGATGTTGTTGAAAGTAGCCGCAACAGTTGCATTTACATTGATAGTACCATTGGCTACCACTACATTACAGCCACCTGAAGTAGTTACGGTATAATTGAAAATACCTGATGCCGTAGGTGTTCCGCTAAGAGTAAACACTCCGGTAGTATTGTCGTATGAACCATTAACTCCAGCAGGTAATCCGCTTACCGTTACATTAGTAGCATTGGTTGCGGTGTACAAAATATTTTGAATGGCAGTGTCGATACAAACGTTTTGGGTATTATTTGCCGAATCTAAAGTCAAGGTAACAGCCGGTGTTAGCGTTACAGTTCCTGAAGCCGGTGTAGAAGAACATTCTGTTGAGGTTACACTAACCGCATCCAGAAGATTCCCCACAGTAGCATCTCCGCCTGAACTTGATACTGATACAAATCGCAAGGAATAGTTACTACTTCCTGAGGATGGAACAGTATAAGTTAAAGTATGGAATACCCAAGCAGCGTTACCATCGTTAAACTGACCTAAAGAAGTGTAAGGTCCGCCAACAGGGCCTATTTCTACGCGAACCACATCATTACCCCAACGGCCTTTGTGGGCGAATGAAATTTGCAATTCGGCACCCGGATAAGTCGTAAAATCTTGGAAAACAGTGGCAGTAGAATTGCCATTAATTTCAATTAATTGGGTGCCTTGGTAAGCTGCTGAACTTTCAAATCCTTGTGGCCAAACTTCCAAAATTCCATCAGGAGCTGTAGTATCCCAACAAGGGACAGCACTTTCATTCAGCATATTAGGGAAAGCACCTGTAGTAGCAGGGTTTTCAAAACTACCGTTACAAAAAATGGTACCGACTGGAGTTACCGTTACTGTATAAGTACCGGCCACATTGGTGGTAAAGCTTGCGACATTACCAGGATTGGCAAATCCGGAAGGTACAGTCCATGAATAGATGTAATTGCCCGGAGTTTGTGGTGTAGCAGTTATCGTCGTAGTTTGGTTAAAACAGATCGTTTCGCTATTAACTGTTACTACAGGTACATTCGGATTGGTTAAAGTAATTACCTGATTAGAAACAAAAGTACAGTAAGTGGTTGCCAGACTAAAGTTAGCATAAATTCCGGCATTTAATCCTGTTATGATGATTTGACCGTTGCTGTCAGATGTCAAATTCAGTGGGCCAACAGGAACAGTATCATCAGTGTATGTTACTGTATAAGACTGATTCGGATTAAGACCGTTGATAACAATAGTTCCACTGGTTCCGTTACACGTTAACGGATTAGTGCCTGAAACCAATACGTTGGATTGTGCGTTTAACGTAATGGTATTTGTTGTGTTAATGTTACAACCATTGGCTACAAATGTAAATCCGTTATAGCTTCCTATGCTCAACCCTGGCATTGTATAATTTCCTGAAGCATCGGTACTGATTGTGTTTGGACCAACGGATGAACTGTTATAAGAATAAGTGAAATCATAAGTAGTATTTGGAGCTAAAGCGCTAATAGTTATACTACCGTCTGCTGCACTACAATCAGAAGGATTTACAGCCGTGTAAGTCGGATTAGCCTGAAGTGTATAAGTAGCTATAAAGTTAGTTCCGTTATTATTGATAACAACAGTGTCGTCACATTGTGTAGTAGAATTGACATCACCGGTAATATCGTAGTATACTTCAATTACATAATCTCCCGGAGGGAAAGCTGTCAAATCAACCGGTGATTGACTGTCATTTAAAACCCTTTGCCATTTTTGATCACCCGGACTACATGGACCACCGCTAGGGAATGAACCTGAAATACAATCGTTGAAGAAAGGTAAATTCAAAACTGTAAAAGCACCAGGTGTTCCTGAGGCAGGATAAATGCGGTAATTCATTCGGGCACTACAAACATTAGCCGTAGCAATTTTGAAAGTTTTTACTTCGCCACCTCTCAATTTAAAGGTTCCTGAATTGGTTAAATAGGTTCCGAAGTCGGTGTTAGGGAAAATATTTTGAGCTGGTCCGATGATAGAAGTCCCTGAACCAACAGTGTTAAAGAAGTTGTTATCTTCACAATTGGTCAACCACGTAGCGCTGGCAAAACTTCCGAAGGAACAATTTTGATAAACCGTAACCACCAAAGTTGTTGGATCGGCACATTGACCGGCATCCGGTGTGAAAGTATACGTTGCTGTTTGTGTATTATCTACCAAAGCAGGTGACCAAGTACCTGTAATGTTATTTAAGGATGTAGTTGGTAACGTTGGTGCTGAATCACCACTACAAATTGGTGCAGGTGACAAGAATGTAGGTGTAATAATTTGGTTTACCACTACATTTTGGATTACACTTAAAGCACATTGATTTGCATCCGGTGTAAAGGTGTAAGTGCCCGATTGTGTGTTGTTGATAGTTGAAGGCGACCAAGTCCCGTTAATATTGTTATTAGATACCAATGGTAGAATAGGAGCTGTTTCTCCGTTACACAATGGAGCAATTGTTGTAAAAGTTGGAGTAATATTGGTATTTATAGTAACATTAATAGTCAGAGGTGAAGCACATGAACTAGCTACAGGAGTAAAGGTATAGGAACCGGATTGGGTATTGTTAATCGCTGAAGGAGACCAAGTCCCGTTGATACCATTATTGGAGGTTGTTGGTAGAATTGCTACCGTAGCTCCTTCACAGTAAGGGCCAAAAGTGTCAAATGTAGGCGGTATATTGTCATTAACCTCTATGGTTACGCTATCTGTTACGTCTTGCGGACAAACAGTATTGCCATCTGTTGAAGTTGCGGTAATGGTATAAGTACCTGCAGTAGTTGGCGTAAAGTTTACCGTAGCGCCGGTTGTAGCATTTAACCCAGTGGAAGCAGGTGATGTAGTCCAATTATAACTTCCGTTTCCACCTGTTGAGTTTAATGTTACGGTTTCTCCCAAACAGATTTCAGTGTCGGAGGCGGTTGTATTGACTTGTGTTTGTATACCACTATTAGCGGCAATTACATAGTCGCAAACATCTCCTCCATAACCATCTATCATAATATAGTATGTATTTCCAACCACCAAACCATTGGCGGAGATATTGGTTGAACCGCTTGGTACAATTCCGGGACTCCAGCAAGTTAAATTGTTTACTGCACCTGAACAGTTATTGGCACTGAAAATCATAATTTGAATTCCGCTGTTATCTTGTGAACTTGTTACCCAAACATCAAATGAAATCGTGGTTGATGTTGCCACAAAAGTCAAAAACGAATTGTTTTCAATAGAACCACAAAAAGTACTGTTTAATTGTGACCAATAATCAGCAGTGTATGTAGAAGAAGTACTTCCGCAATATCCGTTAAGGTTACAAATTGGAGTAGCAGTTTGACAAGTATTTCCTGCCGGTTGATTATTGATACAGTTAGGTGGCGGAACAGGTGTACCAATACAAACATTAAAAGTAGAGGTTTGTCCAGTAGTTGAGGTATAGGAGTAAACTCTAACATAATATACTTGACCAATTGTTAAATTGTTGGCTGTACTGTTGTTAGGATCGCTACAGTACAATTGTGTTAAGGCTCCGCAATTTCCAGAGTATAGTACATGATACAGATCTGTAGTACTTCCGCTTACGTTAAGTAAGGAGATTAAATGTTGTGTACTGGTAGCAGTAAACTTAAACCATACATCATCATCGTCAGTGCCGTTACAAGTATTGCCTTGAGCTGAAGCAGTTGCCCCTAGAACACTTCCTCCTGTAACCAACGAACAAGTGGTTGTACTATTAACAGGTACATTAACGGCATTTATACATTCATCATTAGCGATTAAAGTAGTAAAGGAAGCTTTATTAGACCAAAAACTGATATCTGCAGGGTTACATATGGCTCGAACATAAACATCAAAAGCAGTAGCAGAAGTTAACCCGCTAATAACATAAGAGTTGGTATTTGATATGGCTCCCGTTGAAGTTGCGGTCGGCGCCGGTGAACCGGCCGGTAACCAGATTACTTCCCAGCTAGTTGCCATCCCGACTTCCGTCCAATTTACTGTAGCACCATTTTGTCCTATATTGGTAATGTTTACGGCTGTTGGTTTCGGACAAGTTGGAGGTGGTCCACAAATGATAGTGGCGTCCCAACCGTCTGCAGTCAAACTAGTATCGGAAGTAAATACAAAGGTTAAACACCCATTAACAGCACTTGAGGTAAATGATGGCGGTATTGTTGTCCCGGTAAAGTTTCCTAACAAGGTTCCTGTTGCACTATTTCCGTCGTAAATTTTCAAAAAGTCAAAACCACTTTCCAGATTGAAAGTATTGAAAACAACAGTAACTTGATCTCCGGGTGTACCGGGACAAATTACAGTTGTCACGTTAGCATTATTGTTATAAGTACCGGTGGCTCCTCCGGTATCATAAAAATGATTACCGGCACAATAATTTGCTGCTGTTGTGAATAAGAATGGTCCTGTCCAAGCACTAAAAGTTCCGTTACCACAATCGGCTCTGACATAGAATTGGTAATTAGTACCCGAATTTAATCCGGTTGCCGGATAATTGGTATTCACATTTGTTTGTACTCCTGATCCCGATGGTATGGCTGAACCTGCTGTTTGTACAGCAACTTCCCATGAAGTAGCTCCACCTGGGTTAGCCCAACTCAAGTTAGCAGAAGTTTGTGTGATTCCTGAAGCTGCCAATGTAGTTGGCGGCGGACAGTTAACGGTTTGAAGTGTTAAAGTATAGCCTGTGGTTTGTGGAGTAGCCCAAGTTGAAATTACTATGTAATAGGTAGTACCTGCGGTAACTGTCAAATCGAATGTTCGCACACCTGTACCGGAATTTCCAACTCCTGCAACACAGTTAACACCAATATTGGCACAACTATTATAAACAAATATTCCAGAGTAAGTAGCGGTTGGTGTCATACTAACATTGATTACACCATTAGTAGTAGCAGTATAGGCGTATACTACATCATTTCCGTTTAGATAATTATTGGTGGGACCACAGCTTGTACCGGGAATTCCTTCAATAGCAGTATTGTCACTATAATTAGAGGTATTGTCTGTTGTTGTGTATGGCAATGCCGGTATCACTATAGGTGCGCTGCAACTTAACCCCGGTGAAGAAGTAGAAAACGCAAATGGCCCTACCCATTGACTGCTGGCTCCGT
>PGCN01000007.1 GCA_002786385.1 Flavobacterium sp. FEMGT703F | reverse complement strand
AGCTTTTGAGTTTTAGAATAGACCCGAGGCTATAGCCGAATTGAGCGAAGCTAATCGAGAAGGTTTGGTTACTTCAACGGTTCTAGCTTACGCTCAGTTCGCTGCGCTCGGGTCGATAAAATTTTTGTTCCGTTTCACTCCATAAAAAAACACTCGAACTGACGGGAGTAGAAGTATTAGCAAACCTTTTCAAGCTTAACACCCTCATCACGTCACGTCGTGTTTTCCGATGCATCGGGAAGTATCGAGAAGTAAGCCCTGCGGGGTACTCAAACTGACATATTCTCGATACGTTGCTTCGCAACACTCGAACTGACAAAACAGCCAATGGTGCAGTGAAAAATACCTCTAATCAGGTAGTGAAAATTACAATTTGAGGGGTATTTTTTTTCTCCTTTTCATTAACTATTTTTGTGTTGAAAAAGAATAAATTATACTGATAAAAAGTTGCTAATCAACCTCTACAAACTTTCCGGTACTTACTGTGGGCTTTCCGCTGGTGGATTCTCATACAGTTGCGCAATTTTCATAAAGGCTTTTTGAGTTATAACGAAATCAATGCTTAAGTGAGTAAGCTTGCTACCGTTTTGAATAACTTAAAAAGGGGCTTTTTTATGGATTTAAATCATAGAACACCAACAATTGGAAAAATTATAAAAACAATTCTAAAAAAAATAAGATGAAAACAAAAACACTACTTCAAACATTCGCTTTTTTATGTCTATTCAATTATTCTTTTGCTGTAGATCGGATAGTGCAGGAAAACGGACCGAGCGGGACTTTTAGTACCATATCAGCCGCCATCACTGCCTCTGTAAACGGTGACCGTATTATTGTGCATCCCAAAATTGGCGGTAATCCTTATATTGAAAACATTACCATCGATAAAAGTTTAGAGATAGTCTCAGCTACCAACGATGTTCGGTATCGCATTCAAGGGAATGTGGTCATCACGGCACTCAACAACAGAACCGTAACCCTTATTGGGGCTCACTTGGTCTCCGGGGACATCAGTGGTGCTACGGCCGGTTGGAGAACCAATGTGAATATTATGGGCTGTATTTTAGACGGTGGAAGCATCAATTTTAACAACCAATACTATGTTAGTGTGGTATCCAATATTTTGGAGAGCGGTTCCATTATCCTTTCTCACGGTAGAGTGCTCGGGAATCAATTGAACAATGAAGCCACTTTGATTCAGATAGCCAACTCTACCTCAATTGCAGATGATACCCTCAATATCGTGGCCAATATTACACCAAGAATATTTTGCAGCTCTAATATCTTCTTAAACATTTACAATAATTTCATCAGAAGAAATCTCATCAATACCGTAGCCAATACACATAGTATAGAATATACTTTTGTGGCTACGCAAAATAAGATGAACATTATCAATAATACTGTAGTGACCCCATACTCAAATTTTTCTACCGGAAGAGCGCGCTATTTGAGTTTATCCTCGCCGGCACTAATTAAAAATAATATTTTTCAAGCGTCACAATTTTCAGTGTCTAACTTTGCTCCAAATGCTATAGTGGCCGCTTCCGGTAACTCCAGTTCCTATAATTATATCATGAATACCTTGGTGGCGTATCCGGCAGCTTCCACTACCGATGTTACCTTGACTGCCAATCCGGTGAATGCCACTACCGGTCAATTAGTTTTGCCTACACCGGCTTTGAACGGTGCTGATCCGAGTTTTGAATTTTATGATTTAGACTTGTCAGTTGGGGATGCCGGTTGTTTTGGAGGAAGTTATTCGTTGGATAATTACTTTCCTATTACCGGGAGTTCGAGAGTGTTTTGGTTAGAGGTTCCTTTTGGTGTCACTACTACAGGAAGTCCGGTGCAAATTAAAGCAGAAGGTTTTGACCGTTAATCCCGTCTTTATGCAAAGAGTAATTGTTTTATTCACCTTGTTGCTTACACAATGGGCTCTGGGGCAAACCCTGCAGCAAGCGGAGTATTTTTGGGATACCGATCCCGGGCAAGGCAATGCAGTACCCTTAACCGTATTGGATGGGAATTTCAATCAGGCTTTGGAGTCGGTATTCACCAACAGTGCTACTTTACCGGCAGTAGGCAATCACATCCTGCAGGTTCGAGTAAAGGGGCAAGACGGTAGTTGGGGACCTACGTTTAAAAAGTTTTTCAGACTATCCGACAACAGCGATACCAATTTAGAGGTAAAGGTTACACAAGCCGAATACTTTTGGGATGTAGATCCCGGGCTAGGGAATGGCACAACGCTATTGGCCTTTGACGGCAACTTTAACCAAGCCTTGGAGGCGGTTTTTGTTACTGCGGCGGCCTTACCGGCTGTGGGAGACCATGTGTTGCAGGTTCGTGTTAAAGCTCAAGACGGCTCTTGGAGTCCGAGTTTCCGAAAGGTATTCCGATTAATGGCCAACAGTGCCACCAATGTTGGGGCAACCCTAACACAGGCCGAATACTTTTGGGACGACGATCCGGGGGTTGGGAATGGTTTTCCGCTATTGTCTTTTGATGGGAACTTCAACCAAGCGTTAGAGACCGTGTTTCAAAATAACGCTACGCTCCCTGCGGTGGGCGACCATATCTTAAATATTAGGGTAAAAGCCCAAGACGGTTCCTGGAGCCCCGGTTTCAGAAAGGTATTTCGATTGGTTCCCAACAACAATACCAATTTGGGTGTCCAAATCACACAAGCGGAGTATTTTTGGGACAATGACCCCGGAATAGGAAACGGTTTGTCTTTATTGGCCTTTGACGGTAATTTTAATCAAGCTTTAGAATCGGTTTTTACCAATAACACGACGCTACCGGCTCAAGGGGATCATGTATTGCATGTTAGGGTTAAAGCGCAAGACGGTAGTTGGAGTCCGAGTTTCAGAAAAGTATTCCGATTAACACCCAACAACAATACTAATTTTGCCGTAGCCATCACCCAAGCAGAATATTTTTGGGACACGGATCCCGGTGTAGGCAACGGAACTGCCTTGCTGGCCTTTGACGGCAATTTCGATGAAGCCTTGGAAGCAGTATCTCAATCGTTAGCGGTAACTGTAGATTCCGGTTTGCATGTTTTGCAGCTAAGAACAAAAGCCTTAGACAACCAATGGGGACCGGTGTACCGAAAAGTAATTGGGGTAAACGTGGTGTACAATGAAAAAGTAGTGTTGCAATCGCCCAACAACGGGGCTACCAATGTTTCGGTTTCGCCTACTTTGGTATGGAACCAACTCAATCAAATTCAGAATTATCAGTTTGAAGTGTCTTTGAGTCCGGCTTTTACTACCTTGGTTGCTTCCGGCTTTACCACCAATGCCACCAGTACACTCATTCAAAATTTGGCAACCAATACAGTATATTACTGGAGGGTTAGAGCGAACGTTAACGGCAATGTGAGTTTATGGTCGGATACCTGGAGTTTTACCACGACCAATACGCTGAATTTAACCGAATCGGAACTGCTCCAACAGTTGGTGTTGTATCCGGTTCCTACGGTAAAAGTGCTCAAGGTGCAATACAATTTGGGATTAGGAGACTTGCAATATGAAATTTTTGATGCCTTGGGCAGAAGTATTCTCAAGGGAACTTTGCAAAATGCTTCGATTGAGGTAGACCGATTATCCGAAGGGACTTATGTGATTTCTTTTGTTACCGCTAGCGGTTTACAATACGTGACACAATTTGTAAAATCCGGCAGGTAATCAGTCTTACTAGGAGTGTGTTAAAGGCTCACTACCAACAAAGATTCAAACAGCATACTATGGAAACAAAGGGTTTGACTTTCAATTGAGTTGAACCCTTTGTTATTTTTTAAAACTTAGGGAAAAGTTTGACAGGGAAACGGTAGGTTCTAGAGCAAACCATTTTTTAAGGCAAAGCTCACCAGTTCTGCTACATTTTTGACTTGAAATTTATACAACAGATTTCTTCTGTGGGTTTGGGTTGTCAAATAACTCAAAAAGAGTTCGTCTGAAATCTGTTGCGTGGATTTACCTTCTATCAGCAGTTTTAATATTTCTTTTTCTCTACGGGTTAATCTGGGGATGCTTTTGAGGTCGGACAGCTGTACTTTATCGATAATTTTTTGTACTTCTTTGCTAAACACGACACTGCCGTTGAGCGCGTGGGATATGCAATAGACAAATTCTTCCAAACCGGCACTTTTGAGCAGGTATCCGCTGGCACCGTTCTTTATCATTTGCATCACGATGCTGCGTTCCGATTGACTGCTCATACCCAAAACAATCAACTTAGGGTGTAGTTTTTTTACTTTCAAACACACATCAATCCCGTTGTCATGGGTTAAAAAAACATCCAACAGCAATACGTCAATATGATTCATGTTTTCATAGGCAAAAAGTTCCTCAGCAGATTTAAAACTGGCCGATACTTCGTAGGTGCTCGAAGCGGAAAACAATAATTTTAAGCCCTCAATGATCAGAGGGTGGTCGTCGAGTATGGCTATTTTGGTTTTTGGAGTACTCATGCCTTTATTTTTAGTTCAATATTATAGGCTGTTCCCGTTTCGTTGCTATCGATGGTGTAAGAGCCGTCTAACAATTCGATTCGACTTTTGATGTTTTTTAAACCCAAACCCGTACCGCTCTCCATTTGTTCTAAGTTAAATCCTTTTCCGTTGTCTTCTACAGCAATATAAAACATGTTTTCGTTTTGACTGCAGGAGACTAAAATTTCGGTACAATCCGAGTGTTTCAAGGCATTGTTTATTAATTCTTGGATGATACGGTAGATGTTGATTTGACTTGAAATGGGAATGTTGTTGGTCATCCCGAAAGATTGGAATTCGATTTTAGTAGTATCCGAATGCAGCAAATAACACAAATCGCTCAAGGCTTTTTCAATTCCCAATTTTAAGAGGGTTTCCGGAACCAAGTTATAGGAGATTTGGCGCAATTCGTTTATGGAGGTGCTTATCAATTGATTGATCTGTTCTTTGCTTCGGCTTTCGTGAAGGTCAAGGCGAGACAACATGATTTTTAAGGCCGACAATTTACTGCCAATGCCGTCATGTAACTCTTTGGCAATGCGTTTGCGTTCTACTTCTTCACCATCGAGCATGGCTTGGATAATTTCTACTTCTTTTTGTTTTTTCAGTAAATCTATTTTTTGTTTGCTTTTCAATTCTTTCTCTTTGATCAGTTTTTCTTTGTTGCGGATCTGGATAAAAATAAATGTAATGCCAATTAGCAAAACCATAGATAAAAGCACCAGTAATGAGTTCTTGAGGGTGTTGTTTTGTATGGCAAGATCGGCTTTGGCTTTTTCGGTTTTTAGCTCTTTGATTTTAGTTTCATTTTCAATTTTGTTGAATTTGGCTTCCAAAAGCGCGATTTCTTCCTTGGTGTTAGAAGCCGTTAAACTGTCATTCAGTTGGATGTATTTTTGGTTGTATTCATTGGCTTTTTTATACTCTCCGAGTTTCTCAAAGGTTAGTGCTATTTCTTTATAATAGTTTTTTTGATCCCCTAAGAGCAGTCGGCCGCTATCAACCATTTCAATTAAAATATCGTTAGATTCCTTATATTTCTCTAGGGCATAGAGCGCTTGGTATTTTACAAATCGCAACCGGTCGAGAGAAAACATATCCTTATTGAGCAAACAGTTGGCGATGCCTTTATCGTAGCTCGCAATGGCTCTGTTAAATTTATTTTGTTTAAAATAGGACAAACCATCTGCAAAATAATACAGCCCGTTAAGATTGGATTTGGGATGATTTTTCAAGACACTAAAGGCTTTGTTCAATAATTTTTGAGCAGCTTGCAATTGGTCCCTATAGATCAAATTTTCGGCGGCTACGATATACAACTCAATTTTAGATTCCAACACATCCGGGGCCTTTTTGGGCGAGTCTTTTTCCATTTCGCCTATGGCTTTTTGAAAGTATTCGTTGGCTTTGGTGCGATCGCCGTTGTTCATGATGGCAATCCCGATGAGGCTATATAAATTGCCCAACACTGTGGGATTATTGTATTTTTTGGCGAGCGGAATAGCCTCATCCGTCAAAATCCGTAAAGCCTCTTTGGGATTGTTATGGGTTTGGTAGTAAATAGATAAATTTTGCAGTATTAGCGTTTGGAGGTTATAACTTTCCTCAAACCGGTATTTTTTTAATTTTTGCAAGGCGGCTTTCATGCCCGCAGCATAGCGGTTCGGGTCATTTTTCACCGCATACTCTAAAGCATTATAATAAATGCCACTGTCTTTTAAATAAGGGGAGGTTGCGGCAAATTGATTCCCAATTTTAAGGTATTGTCGGAAAGCTGACATATTCTTATTCTTTCGATAAAGATCGGCCAATTTAAAAGCGTTAAAGGCTTTAATGCTGTCGTTTTTGGTGGTTTGTATCACCCTCGAAAGACTGTCGGTAAAGGCTTTGTCATCGTATAGCGTGTTCAGCCTTTGGGCATACCCAAAAGAAAATACCAAACAAAAGACTGTCAATACTATTCTTTGCATAATTTTTTAAGTCCAAAAATAAGCATCTTTAGGATGTTAACCGATGAAGTCCTTTCAAATTACCTGATTTTAGGTACTTTCAGAAGTGGCATTGGTTTATTGTTTTAAAGCTTCTTACACACGAGCGAAGCGACTGCCGAAGGAAAAGCGAGCTTTTGACGCGGCCTTAAAACAAAAAACCCGAAACGAAAGTTTCGGGTTTTCCTTTGCATTTGATAGTAAGAGGAGGAAGCCCTTTGGGCTTCAGGTACACGAACTTCAGTTCGTAATAGTTCGTATTAAATTAAGGGATTAGCTTCGCTGTTCCCAGAAGGGTATTCCGGAGCAAAGGAAAACCTTAGCACCTTTGATATTAAGAGGAGGACTGCCGGTGGCAGTCAGGTACAAAAGCCTTTAGGCTTTTAACAATCTCAGAACCTCAAAACCTCAGTTCCCCACAATTTCACTAATAATTAACATTCGTTTGTGCCCACTTATGAACCAGAAGTGATATTTTTATATAATGGAAAAGCAAACCAAAAAAGGATTTTTCTTCAAGCCCTACGAAGCGCCCTTTCTTTCGCCATTCGATAAACTATTCGACCTGTTCAAAGAGCTCATTACCCACACCTCAGGCGATTTTGAGGAAGCAATCGATTGGTTGCGACAGTTGGATGTAGAGTATAAACTCACCGACGAGCATTATACCGTTGACGACTTTATCGAAGACTTAAAGAAAAAGGGGTACATCCGTGAGGAAGTAAAACCCGATGGTACCGGGGGTATAGGTATTACCGCCAAAACCGAAAGAGCCATCCGACAGGCGGCGCTCGACCAAATATTTGGCAATCTCAACAAGTCGGGCAGCGGGAACCACAAAACCAAATACTCGGGCAATGGCGATGAGAAAACAGGCGAGTTCAGGGCTTATCATTATGGCGATGGCTTAGAGCACATTGCGCTCACCGAGAGCATCCGAAACGCCCAAATTAACAACGGTGTAGGGGAGTTTCAGCTTACCGAGAACGATTTAGTCGTAGAAGACCGTCAGTACAAAGCCCAAATGAGTACGGTGTTGATGATAGATATCAGCCACAGTATGATATTGTACGGTGAAGACCGGATTACTCCTGCTAAAAAAGTAGCGATGGCGTTGGCCGAGTTAATTACTACACGCTATCCGAAAGACACTATAGATATTTTGGTTTTCGGAAACGATGCCTGGACCATTGCCATTAAGGATTTGCCCTATCTAATGGTAGGACCTTATCATACCAACACAGTAGCCGGTTTGCAATTAGCCATGGACATCCTCCGTAGAAAGCGCAATACCAACAAACAGATTTTTATGATTACTGATGGCAAACCTAGCTGTGTGCGCGAGAAAGACGGAACTTACTACATGAACAGCAATGGTTTAGATAATTATATTGTAGAGCAGTGTTACAACCAAGCGGCACAAGCCCGTAAATTGCACATTCCCATAACCACCTTTATGATAGCCAACGATCCTTATTTGCAAAAATTTGTCAACCGATTCACAGAAGCCAACCAGGGAAAAGCCTTTTACACCGGATTAAAGGGATTGGGAGAAATGATTTTTGAGGATTATGAAACCAACAGAAAGAAGAAATTAAAATAGTCATTACAAAACTATATAACAAGATAACAAAGAAAGCAATGAATACAACAACTATAAACACACTAGGCGCCTTGAAACAATCGGGGTATACCTCCAAAAGTATCAAAGACGAGTTACGTGATAATTTGCGCCGAAAACTAAAGTCGGGTAAGCCCGTTTTTGAAGCTGTTTATGGATTTGAACATACCGTTATTCCCGAGTTGGAGCGCGCCATCTTATCGCGTCACAATATCAATTTATTGGGACTTCGAGGGCAAGCCAAAACCCGCTTGGCCCGTAAAATGATTGATTTGCTGGACGAATACATACCGGTGGTGGCAGGTTCCGAGATTAACGATGATCCTTTGCAACCCTTGTCGCGTTTTGCCCAAGACCTTATCGCCGAGCTAGGCGATGCCACTCCAATCAGTTGGCTACACCGCAGCGAGCGTTTCTTTGAAAAGTTAGCCACTCCTGATGTAACCGTAGCCGATTTGATAGGCGATATTGACCCGATAAAAGCGGCCCATTTAAAACTGTCTTATGCTGATGACCGTGTCATTCATTTTGGAATGATTCCTCGTGCTAATCGATGTTTGTTTGTCATCAATGAGTTGCCCGATTTGCAGGCGCGCATTCAAGTGGCCTTGTTCAACATCTTGCAGGAAGGCGATATTCAAATCAGAGGATTCAAACTCCGATTGCCGCTGGACATGCAATTTGTTTTCACTGCCAATCCTGAAGATTATACCAACAGAGGCAGTATCGTAACGCCATTAAAAGACCGTATTGGTTCTCAAATACTAACCCATTACCCTGAAACTATTGCAGTAGCTCGCACCATTACCCAACAAGAAGCTAAGTTAGATGCACAACAAAACCAAACAGTGTATGTACCCTCGTTGGCCAAAGACTTGTTGGAGCAAATTAGTTTTGAAGCCCGAGAGAGTGAGTTTATCGATGCCAAAAGCGGGGTAAGTGCCCGAATGAGTATCACCGCTTATGAAAACTTAGTGAGTACTGCCGAGCGCCGGGCGCTTGTAACAGGAGCAGATACCACTACAGTGCGTTTGTCCGACTTTATGGGGATCATACCGGCGGTTACCGGGAAAGTAGAACTGGTGTATGAAGGCGAACAAGAAGGGGCTGTAGTAGTGGCCCAGCATCTCATAAACGATGCCATTAAAACCTTTTTTCCGGCTTATTTCCCCAAAATAGAAAAATTGGAACGGGATGCCGATGCCAGTCCGTATGCCAAAGTACTGGAATGGTTTTTTATCGAGACAGGTTTCGAACTCCTTGACGAGGCTTCAAACGAGACTTACCAGCAACAATTGGATAGCATTAAGCCCTTGGAAGATGTAATCCAAAAATACCAACCTCACTGCTTACCGGAAGACCAATATTTCCTAAAAGAATTTTTACTGTGGGGGTTAGTAGCCTATGATAAGTTAAGCAAAGACCGAGTTGCGGTAGGCTACCAATTCAGAGATTTGTATAGTAACTACATCAACAAACTATAAAAGTGACTTTTCAGGATACTGTAAATAAAGAGTAACCAACACAGCATTAACGATATAGCCACTACTTAAAAAAATATCTTTATTTTTTCCTCAAAATCGTTTTGGAAAAAGAAAAAGGTTGTTATATTTGCATCCGCATTACGCAAGTAGGCACCGACTTATTGGAGAAATGGCAGAGTGGTCGATTGCGGCAGTCTTGAAAACTGTTGACTGTAACAGGTCCGGGGGTTCGAATCCCTCTTTCTCCGCAGTATTTCTTTCAAAGGAAATAAAAAACCTCAAAATCCTATGATTTTGGGGTTTTTCCATTTTTGAATCAACCAAATTATTCATTCTTTTTTAAAATACAAGGGACTAAATCGAGACCCAAAAAAATATATGATCCGGGTCTCGCAAAATTCGCTTAAGCATTGTATTTACTGCTATTACACAAACGGTGCTTAACATGTTCAGTAACCTTTTCAATACTTGAACATCTTGTCAATTGGCAAACCTTTTTATAAATTATTTCTAACTTAAAGGTTACCAAAAATGAAAACAAAAATCACTACGCATTTTTATGCAAAGTCGACTAAGGTCAATTCCTCTGGACAATTCCCAATTTATATTCGATTAACCGTAGATGGTAAAAGACTCGAGTATAGTACCAAAAAATTTATTGAACCTTCAAAATGGTCCTCTGAACAAGGCAGAATGAAAGGTAATTCAGAGGAGGCTTGTTCAATTAACAGTTTACTTGATTTTACAAAAAACCGAATTAATGAAATTCACTTTGAACTTTTAAAAGATGGTATAACAGTTACTTTAGAGGAATTCAAAAACAGACTCTTGGATATAAAAGTTAGAGAACGAATGCTCATCCCTATCTTCGTGGAGCACAATCGCAAAATTAAAGAATTGGTCGGCCATGAATATGCTGCCGGAACTTTGGAGCGATATGAAACATCATTAAAGCACACTAAAGAATTTCTTATTTGGAAATACAACATCTCTGATATCAATATTGATAAGATTGACCATGCATTTATTACAGAATATGAGTTTTATTTACGAAGTGTTAGAAAATGTGCAAACAATACCGCTGTTAAATACATCAAGAACTTCCATAAAATAATAAACCAATGTTTGGCTAATGGATGGCTGCAAAAGGACCCATTTGTTAATTATAAAGCCAAAATTAAAGAAGTCATTCGAGAGTTTCTTACCGAAAAAGAATTAGAGGAAATCATCAATAAACAATTTACAACTGAGCGGTTGGAACTTGTCCGCGACATATTCATTTTCTCTTGCTTCACAGGCCTTGCCTATATCGATGTTCAGCAGCTTACTACAGACAACATCGCCATGGGAATAGATGGCGATAAGTGGATATTCAAAAACCGTCAAAAAACGGATACCGCTTCAAAAATTCCATTGCTGCCAACAGCACAGAAAATAATATCCAAATACGAGAATCATCCGGTTTGTATAAATGAAAACAGATTACTGCCTATTTTAAGCAACCAAAAAATGAACGCCTACCTAAAGGAAATAGCTGATGTATGCGGTATTAAAAAAGACTTAACCTTTCACATTGCCCGACATACTTTTGCGACAACAGTAACGCTGTCTAACGGTGTACCGTTGGAAACCGTCAGTAAAATGTTAGGGCACACCAATTTGAAAACTACCCAACATTATGCTAAAATCTTAGACAAGAAAATTAGTGAAGACATGATAGCTTTAAAATCTAAATTCGGGACTAACTCATACTTAATTACTCATAAATCAGGAACCTGATTTGGTTTTAAACCATATCAAATAATATTGTTTTAAAGTACACTTTTTGTGTACTTTTTTATTTTATAAATTACAGTATTTTAGCACAAAACAAACCAAATCAATATAAACTATACATCATGCAATCATTTTGTGGTGAATTCTTTTGCAAGGTTGATTCTGAAATTTTAAGAACTGAAACGACTTATAATTCCCCAATTTGCCAAGCCAAACATTTGTCAAATTATTTGGAAGAAAAGCTCAATGAGTTATTTATTTGGCTGGAGGGTTATGAGTTTAAAAACATCGAAGAGGAAATTTTCTTTTTCAAGGAGTTAAAAAGCAAACTAACCTCAAAATACATTTATTACCACAAAATTCTGGAAATAGAATCCAAGGCACCTAACACCAGCCGGAAACTAAAAATCAAATATTACAAAGATGTAATTGTCAAATGTCATCAGGCATCAACCAAGGATAAAGAGTTTTACAAGTATTACCGCAGCGGTTTTACACATTATGATCACATGTACTTTACGAGGTATGGAACCAAACAATCAATCAACAAACACATTGCTAGAATTTATATTGATGTTAGGCGCTGCAGTTTATACGATTATAATGTGGCCTTAATTTTGGCCAACGATAATCTTATTGAATTCTACGAAGAACGAATAGAGGAACTGACAAATATTTCCAAAAGCTTATTCTATAACACCAAATCAAATCTTAATTGGACCGGTACTAAGGTCGACTTAATCGAGCTTGTTTATGCGCTTCATGCATCCAAAGCAATCAACCATGGCAATAATGACATCAAAGAGATTGCAATGTGTTTAGGTAGGATGTTAAACGTTGATATTGAAGATGGATTGTATCGGGCATATCTCGATATCAAAGCAAGAAAGAACAACAAAACAAAATTTCTGAACACACTTTCAGAAAACCTCAACCAAAAGATGATTGAGGAAGACAATTAAAACCCTGGTCTGCGACTAGGGTTTTAATTTATCCCAACTTGGGAACAACTTGGGAAAATACTATCTACTTTCAGTTTTGATTATTTTTTGTACTGTTCTACCAATCAAGCTATTTCAAAGGAGTGAAATTATAAATCTGAAACCCCAATAAAATCAAAGTGTTTAATCTAATTTGACTTAAAATCGTTCCCAACTTGGGTTCAACTTGGGAATAAAAAATTAGCAAATGAATTTGTTTTGTCACATAACAAATAAAACACTTTCATTATGAACTTACACCCAAGAAAATTGTTTCCGGAAGTTGATAATTTAGAGCTACTAAGTCATCAACCAATCACGAAAAAGGACCTATTAAACTTCAGTCATGTACTACTGTCTGAAATTCAAGAAATGCTCGGAAAAACAGAACAACCGGCACAATGGTTAAAATCAGCGGAAGTCCGCAAGCTGCTCAAAATCTCCCCAGGCACTTTACAAAACTTACGCATCAATGGTACACTCAACTACAAACGTATCGGCGGCATCATTTTCTACAAATACGAAGACATTAAAAAAATGCTCGAGAAATAGTATGGAACCATCAAACCAATGCAACGGAACATGCGAAGCATGTGACTGTATAAAAGTCATAATTCTTAAAAATTCAATTTTAATACTACTACCATGAATTACATAAAACACCTCTCCGGCTTTTTTGAAAAAGTAGTGCTCGATTACGACTTTAATCCTACACACATAAGTCTTTACATTGCAATATTTCAAGTATGGAATCAAAACCGTTTTGTAAATCCCATCAGCATCTCCCGGGACGAATTAATGCGTATTAGTAAAATAAGTTCCAAAGCAACTTACCACAAATGCATTAAGGATCTGGTTAAAAACGGCTATATAATCTACTCTCCGTCTTACAACCCATACAAAAGCAGCATGGTGGAAATATTGGAACTCGATTTTTATACAAAACCCATCACCCGCAAGGAAGCCAAAAAACTAAAAAATGAACAAGTTGATGAACCGGTACTGAACCAGCACTGTACTAGTAATGATACAAGTACTGAACAGGTATATATATATACAAACAATATAAACAATACAAACAGTTTAAACGATATAAATAGCGAATCAAAAAAAATTGAAAAATTAAATTTTCAACCGGATTTTAAAAATGATTTTGTCATCCCGAGCGCAGCCGAGGGACCAAAAAAAAAGTTGCGCGAAAAAAAAAGGTACAAACCCGATGATGACATCCAGAGCGTGTCATCCCGAGCGCGTCATCCCGAGCGCAGTCGAGGGACGAGGGACGAGGGACCGCCCGACATCGAAGAGGTCAAAAACTACTTTCAAGAAAAGAATTGTGCACCGGAGGAAGCCGAAAGATTTTTCAATTATTACGCAAGTAAAGGTTGGTTGGTGGGAGGCAAATCCAAAATGAAAGACTGGAGAGCATCCTGTAACCATTGGATTTTAAATATAGAAAGGTTTAATCCTAAAAACCGTCATCCTGAGCTTGTCGAAGGACCAAAACCAAACCATTTACATACTACAAACCAAAAAGATTACAATGAGCCACTCTAAACTCATAACCGATACTTTCACCATTGAGAAGGGTTTCAAAATCTACGATTTTAATAAATGCCTGGAGTTTATCGAAACCCATGGAAAAATTCTTTACGGCCATTCATTTAAAATCAGCGACATCGACACCCCAACCATTTACAAACTTTTAATCTACATGATAAAAGACCAACATGCGGCCAATAGCGAGCAAATAAATCTCTCAAAAGGTATTTTGTTGTCCGGGCCAATTGGTTGTGGCAAAACATCCATCATGCACCTTATCCGGCCTTTCGCGGTTCAAGTATCCGATTATAAAATTAAAACCTGTCGAGAAATAGCATTCGAGTTTGCAAAACACGGTTACGAAGTGCTAGAACCTTATACAAAAAGAAACAACAACCAATCCCGATTATCAGGTTATTGCTTCGACGACTTAGGCGCCGAACAACAAATCAAGCACTTTGGAAATGAATGTAACGTGATGGCCGAAATACTTATAAGTCGTTATGAGGAATTTATATATAACAAATCCATCACGCATTTAACAACCAATCTATCTGCCTCAGAAATTGAAAAACATTATGGCAACCGGCTACGCTCCCGAATGAGAAACATGTTCAACCTCATCAGTTTTCCAACAACCTCAAAAGACAAACGTTAATCTATCTTTTCTTTGAATGCGTGCAACATACCGATTTTTAAAGTTGATTAATCCTTTATGCAGTGATAAGTAACCAAAGAAGTTTAAAAATCTTGAAAAAAAATATCAAAAGAAATAAGTTTGACAAACGAATACAATTTTTATAGTACTTAATAAAAATTAACTATTTTTACACTCGTGAAACTCTTAAACTACATATTATCAATCTATCTAGTGGCACTATCTTGTTTGCCTTGTGCAGATATGGAAGTAAGTAGTGCAGCACACAAAGCTGCAGAGGTTTCATCTAATCACAATGAAAAATCCCATAACCACGATAAAGAAAAGGATTTATGTTC
This sequence comes from Flavobacterium sp. FEMGT703F, assembly GCA_002786385.1. Taxonomy (GTDB): domain Bacteria; phylum Bacteroidota; class Bacteroidia; order Flavobacteriales; family Flavobacteriaceae; genus Flavobacterium; species Flavobacterium cheonhonense. The sequence goes on along the minus strand of PGCN01000007.1, from coordinate 382,702 downwards.
TCCTTTTTGCAGTTGTAATTGTTGTGGCTCTCAAATAGTAAGTTATTTTAAGATTTTAACTGTAAATTTTGCAGTAGTTTCCAAAAATATTAAAACACAGTTACCTTCGTACACTTCTAAATTCACTTCCAATTTCTACGGAAGTATTTGGCAACCACCTCAGATAGCATAATGATGCCCGTCCCGAAACTTCGGGATTCGGGTTAGAAAGTTGTGACCTTTTCACAAATAATAGCAAAAGCAGTTTTGCTAATTTTCTAATTCATTATAATATTTTCAATGTTAGACAAAATCATACAGTTCAGTATAAAGAACAAGTTTATAATACTTTTATTTACTTTGGTTCTAATAGCTTTTGGTAGCTACTCTATAAAACAATTACCGCTTGATGCGTTACCTGATGTAACCAATAACCAAGTGCAAATCATTACTACTGCTCCAACTCTTGCCAGTCAGGAAGTAGAACAATTAATCACGTATCCTTTAGAACAATCCGTAAAAACAATCCCCAAAGTAATTGAACTTCGTAGTATCTCTCGTTTCGGACTTTCGGTAGTTACAGTTGTTTTCAAAGATGATGTCGATATCTATTGGGCAAGAGAGCAAATTTTCCAACGTTTAAAGCAAGCCGAAGAAAATATACCAGCTTATGCAGGTACACCAGAGTTAGGTCCAATTTCAACAGGTCTTGGGGAAATTTACCAATACGATGTCTTTGCCAAAAAAGGGTATGAAGATAAATACGACGCCATCAAGTTAAGAACCATTCAGGATTGGATTATTGTTCCTCAGCTTCAAGGTGTTGAAGGCGTTGCCGAAGTGAGTACTTGGGGTGGGAAATTGAAACAATATGAAATCGCAGTAAACCCAAATACGCTTAACAGTCTTGGAGTAACCATTACTGAAATTTTTGAAGCACTCGAAAAAAACAATCAAAATACAGGAGGAGCTTACATCGAAAAAGACCAATATGCCTATTTCATCCGCGGTGTCGGTATGGCAACAGGAAATAAAGATTTAGAAAAAGTTGTCATTAAAAACAGAAACGGGGCACCGGTTTTAGTCAGGGATGTGGCAACCGTTAGAGAAGGCATTGCATTGCGTTATGGAGCTTCCACAAAAGATGGTAAAGGGGAAATCGTTTGTGGTATGGCATTGATGCTAAAAGGTGAAAATTCAAAAGCGGTAAACGAAAGAGTAAAAGAGAAAATGGAGCAAATCAATAAAACACTTCCCGAAGGTGTTGTTGCTGAAGCTTTTATTGATAGAGGAAAATTAGTTGATAATGCAATCGGAACAGTTACTAAAAACCTACTCGAAGGCGCATTAATAGTAATTTTTGTCTTGATTTTATTTCTTGGTAATCTTCGTGCAGGTTTAATAGTTGCTTCTGTAATTCCATTATCTATGCTTTTTGCGGTAATTCTAATGAATTATTTTGGCGTAAGTGGTAACTTAATGAGTTTAGGAGCAATCGACTTCGGAATTATTGTCGATGGTGCTGTAATCATTGTTGAAGCCACAATGCACCATTTGCAAAAACTCAAACGACAAAATAATTTAACCCAAACTGAAATGGACAGTGAAGTATATAAATCAGCTTCTAAAATCCGTAACAGTGCAGCTTTTGGAGAAATCATAATCTTAATTGTATACCTACCAATTTTAGCATTAGTTGGTACTGAAGGTAAAATGTTCAAACCTATGGCAATGACGGTAGGCTTTGCAGTAATCGCAGCTTTTGTTTTATCACTGACGTATGTTCCAATGATGAGTGCAATGTTTTTATCCAAGAACACAGAGCATAAGCCAAACTTTAGCGATAGAATGATGGCATGGTTCGAGAAAATATATGCACCATTTTTAGAAAAAGCATTACGATTAAAAAAAACAGTTTTGGCTATTTCATTAGGGTTGTTTGCTTTGGCACTTATAACTTTTCAAAATATGGGAGGCGAATTTATTCCAACCATTGAAGAAGGTGATTTAGCCATTAATGTTACCATTATGACCGGAAGCTCATTAACACAAATGGTAGAAACAACTACTAAATATGAGAAAATCCTAAAAGCAAAATTCCCTGAAATAAAAACCATTGTAACAAAAATCGGAAGTGGAGAAATTCCAACCGATCCAATGCCAATTGAGAGTGGCGATTTTATTATTGTACTGAAAGACAAAAGCGAATGGACTTCTGCCGATAATTGGGAAGATTTAGCCAATTTGATGAAAGAAGAAATGGAAGTTATTCCAGGAGCGAATATCGAAATATCACAGCCTATTCAAATGCGCTTTAACGAGTTAATGACAGGAAGCCGAAGCGATATAGCCATTAAGATTTTTGGTGATGATTTAGAGATTTTAGATACAAAAGCCAAAGAATTGATTTCAAAAGTTAGTAAAATTGAAGGTGTTGGTGACTTAAAAGCTGATAAAGTTGTAGGTCTGCCGCAAATCACAGTCAAATACGATTACAATAAAATAGCCTTATACGGTTTGAATATTGTCGATATCAATCAAATAATTCGTTCCTCATTTGCCGGAGAAAGCGCCGGTAAAATCTATGAAGAGAGCAAACGATTTGATGTAGTGGTTCGTATGAATGAGGCTAATAGAAGTGATATAACCGATGTGAGTAATTTATTTATTCCATTGCCAAACGGTCAACAAGTACCCCTTTCCCAAGTAGCAACCATCAGTTACGAACAAGGGCCTGTACAAGTATCTCGTCAAGATGGAAAGCGAAGAATTACAGTTGGTCTAAATGTTCGTGGTCGTGATATAAAAAGTGTTGTTGAGGAAATTCAACAAAAGTTAGACACCAATTTCAAACTTCCAGCAGGATATTATGTTACGTATGGTGGACAATTTGAAAATCTAGTGGAAGCCAATAAACGCCTTTCGGTAGCTTTACCAATTGCTTTAGGACTTATTTTGGTTTTATTGTTTTTTACCTTCAACAGTATGAAGCAATCATTACTGATTTTCACAGCCATTCCATTATCAGCAATTGGTGGTGTTTTTGCTCTATGGTTACGCGGAATGCCGTTCAGTATTTCCGCAGGAATTGGTTTTATTGCTTTATTCGGAATTGCTGTTTTAAACGGAATTGTGCTAATATCTTATTTTAACCAACTTAAAACGGAAGGAATAACCGACCCAATGCAACGTGTCTTAATCGGAACAAAAACAAGATTGCGACCAGTATTAATGACTGCTGCGGTAGCTTCACTTGGGTTTTTACCAATGGCATTGTCAACAAGTGGCGGAGCCGAAGTTCAAAAACCATTAGCAACTGTAGTAATTGGCGGATTGGTTTCGGCTACATTACTAACCTTAATCGTTTTACCAATTTTGTATTTACTCTTTGAAAAGGGAATTAAAAGAAGAAAAAAAATGTCAAATCCAATTGTAACACTAATAGTTTTATTAATAAGTAGCTTTTCATTTGCTCAAAATAGCCAAACCATAACGCTAGAAAAAGCCATTGAAAAAGCAAAAGCAAATAACATCGATTTAAAAATTGCCGACAAGGAAATTGAAAAACAAACCGTCCTCAAAAAAACTGCATTTCAAGTAGATCCTTTGCAAGTACAATACCAAGGCGGACAATTCAACAATGTTGATTACGACCATAATGTTTCCATTCAACAGTACTTTCCTATTGGTAAAATCACAAAAGCCAATAGACAATTACAAGAAGAATTAGCAAAATTGGCTGAAAAGCGAAAAGCATTAACCGAATATGAAATCGAAAAAGCGGTAACACTTGCGTATTATCAATATTTATACGGTGTTTCCATTCAAAAACTGAATACTGAATTGTTCGACATTTATTCCAAATTCCTAAAAAATGCAGAGCTTCGTTTTCAAACAGGCGAAAGTGGTAATATTGAAGTCATAAGTGCCAAAGCTAAAGTAAAGGAAATCGAAACCCAAAAAGCACAATTAGAATATGATTTGGTTGTATATCAAAAGCAATTACAATACTTCATTCAAACCGATGAAAATATAATTCCAGATGCTACAACGCCACTGAAATATGCAAACCCAACTGATGTGAATAATGCTAAAGTGGAAGGATTGGTAAACGACTATTACACACAGCAAATTACAGTCTATCAAAAAGAAGCTAATACATTCAAAGCAATGCGTACACCGAGGCTAGGATTAGGTTATTTCGGGCAAACCATTGAAACAAAATCGTATTTTCAAGGATTTACTGCTGGTGTACAAATTCCTTTATTTGGTGGAGCAAATACCGCTAAAGCGAAAGCTTCGCAGATAAGTATTTCGCAATCGCAATTAGAATTGGATAAAAGCAAACTGACTTTAAAACTACAAAAAGAGGAACTACAAAACGAGTTTGAAAAGCAGAAAAAAGCAGTGGCGTATTACCAAAACGAAGGATTGCAATATGCAGACCAAATTATTACAACGGCACAAAAGAGCTACGCCAATGGCGATATGAGTTATTGGACTTACATCAGTTTTTTAAACCAAGCCATTGATATTAAAAAGCAAAACGCAGAAGCTGTTAATACCTATAATCAAAGTGCTATTCAATTGCAATTTCCATCTTTCAACAATAATTAATATTCAATAATATGAAAAATATAAAATCAAAATCGAAGTTTTTCTTAATACTTAATACTCTTGTCTTAATACTTTTTACTTCTTGCGGCGAAAAGAAAACCGAAGAAACACACGAAGAAGAAAAATCGGAAACCGAAGTAGCACTAACAGAAGCGCAATTCAAAACCATTGGTATAGAAACAGGAACTATCGTAATGAAAAACCTCAATACGGTAATCAAAGCAAACGGATATACTGCTGTTCCACCTCAGAATATGGCAAATATATCAACCTTAATTGGTGGTGTCGTAAAAGATATTTATGTGTTAGAAGGCACTTATGTGGTAAAAGGGAAAACATTAGCAACCATCCAAAACCTTGAAGTAACCGAAATGCAAGAAGATTACAATTCGGCTATTGCAAACATTGAATACCTACAATTAGAATACAACCGCCAAAAAACATTGAGCGATGAAAATGTAAATCCTCGTAAAACGTTTCAAGAAGTTAAGTCAAAATTAGCAGTTGAAAAAGCAAAAGCACAAGCAGCAAAAAATAAACTACAAGCGTTGAATGTTAGTTTAAAAGGCAGCACTTCTTTAATTCCGATTGTTTCGCCGATAAGTGGTTATGTGGGTAAAATTAGCATCACCAAAGGAGCGTTTGCAGAAACCGGAGTTACTCTTTTTGAAGTAGTCGATAACAGCCAAATGCACTTAGATTTGAATGTGTTTGAAAAAGATTTAGGTAAAATTTCCGTTGGTCAAGAAGTCGATTTTGTATTGACCAATCAATCCAATAAATCAATAAAAGGAAAAATATTCGGTATCAATAAATCATTTTCTAACGAAAGTAAAACCGTTGCAGTTCACGCCAAAATCAATCCAAGCGATGCTAAAGATTTAATTTCCGGAATGTATGTAGCGGCTAATATCAACATTACTAATCAAACAGTTCAAGCTTTGCCAAAAGATGCTATTGTTAGAAATGGCGACAAATATTATATTTACGTTCAGGAAGAACATCAGGAAGAAGAACCAAAAGTAAAGAAGAAAGAACACAAGCATAAGGAAGGAGAAGCACACACAGAAGGAGAAAAAGAAGGCCACAATGAAGTGCACTTCAAAGCCATCGAAGTAATGCCCGGAACAACCGATTTAGGATATACCGAAGTCAAACTGGTTGAGGAAATTCAAGCCAATGCAAAAATTGTAATCAAAGGTGCTTTCTATTTATTAGCAACATCAAAAGGTGGTGGCGAACACGAACATTAATAAATAATAATTTAAAATAAATAACATGAAAAATTCAATTTTAAAATCAATCGCTTTTTTAGCAATAGTATTTTTTTCAACAAATCTAGTTTCAGCACAAAAAACTACTCAAAAAGCAGTCATAAAAACTTTCTTTCATTGCGACCATTGTAAAGAATGTGAAACGTGTGGTTTAAAATTCAAAACAGAAATGCTTAAAATCAAGGGTGTAAAAATGTACGAACTCGACGATAGGGCAATGACTTTCACGGTGTATTACAATACAAAAAAGACGACTTTACAGGTTATTAAGGAAGGTATTGCTAAATTAGGATATGATGCTGACGATGTGAAAGCAACAAGCGAAGGAATAGCTTCTTTAGATGGTTGTTGTAAAATATAGACTTACATAACTTATATCCTTTCACATAATAATTTAAGAGATATAATTTAGTAAAAAAAATCAAAAATTAGATTACATGCTATTAAACAAAAAAATATCAGTTTTCACATTTTTAAAACAAATTCGATTTGACATCAGTGCGATATTAATTTATGCTGTTGTAGTGGGTATTGCTGATCAATATGGTTTTCTCTCAAAAATCGATATACCCATTGGAGTAAGCGCTATTATTGGAACTGCTTTGTCGTTGTTATTGGCTTTTAGAACAGCACAAGCCTATGAAAGATGGTGGGAAGCAAGAATAATTTGGGGTACAATTGTAAACGATTCAAGAACTTTAATACGCCAAATAAAGCAATTTTTGCCGCAATCTGACACAAAAATTGTAGAAGAGTTTGCTTATCGTCAAATAATTTGGTGTCATGTTTTGGGAGAAACGTTGCGAAAATTAGCATATTCAAAAAAAGTATACGACTATGTGAAAGAGCATAAATTGTCCAAAAATAACATTCCAAATACAATTATAAATCAACATAGTGAAGCACTATCTAAATTAGATATTGGCGATTTAAAACAAGTGCAAATCGACAATACTCTCAGCAGACTTTGTGATGCTATGGGAAAGTGTGAACGTATTAAAAATACTGTTTTCCCAAAATCTTACAGCTTATTGGTGCATTTTTTAATTTATGTTTTTGCAACGCTTTTACCATTTGGATTAGATGATAAATATGTCATACTAGAAATATTTTTGACCGCTTTAATACCAATTATATTTATTGCTATTGAAAGAACTGCGATCATATTACAAGATCCATTCGAAAATGTTACTACCGACATACCAATGACAAATTTAGCTATAACAATAGAAATTAATATTAAAGAGTTGATAGGCGATAAAGATTTACCCATTCAAGAAAAACCAAAATCGTTTTATGTTATGTAATTCAATAGTTATTTATTACATAAAAACCATTCTAAACTTTAGAGTTGAATTATGTTACAGATTTTAGATTTTACCGGAAATAATGTTATTGCAACTACAGCCAATGATTTTTTAGGCATAAAAGATTATGAAAAAATCCATCCTTTTATTCATAATATTATCAAAACTGGAAAAAAAGTACGCTGGTATTTTGAAATGGATGATGGGTCAAGTACAAATTCTACGGGATTTTGGGAAGATGGTATCATTGAAATTAATTATGGTAACATGAAGTTCACACATTCAGATGATATAGAAACTATAGCTATTGTTGGGGAAAAAAAATGGGAAAAGTGTATGATGGCAATTATGAAACCATTTGCAAATGCTAACTTGAAGTATTTTGAACTATCAGATAAAGCACAAGCAAAAGAATGGATTATAAATGAAATCAATAATGATGAAACTACAACAAAATAATATTAATTTAAATTTATACCCTTAAGTATGGATGTTACGGTAGAATTAATAATTGTTTCCAAGCTCATAATTTCATTCCTATTAGGAGCATTTATTGGTTTAGATCGAGAAAAACATGGTCACGATGCTGGAATAAGAACTTATGCTGCCGTTTGTATTGGCGCAACTTTATTTACTGCAATAACAGCCCATTTGGTAAAAAGCCCAGCGGATACCTCAAGAGTAATCGCAAATATTGTTACTGGTGTCGGTTTTCTTGGAGCAGGAATAATTTATCGCAATTCCAGCGCAGGAACATCACACGGTTTAACAACAGCAGCAACAGTTTGGTGTACATCAGCAGTAGGAGTTGCTGTTGCTTTAAATATGTTTATTATTGCAATAATAAGTGCTTTTGCTTTGTGTTTTTTACTTTCATTACACCATCAAAAATGGTACATAAAATGGAAAGAAAAAATGATTCGTAAACACGGAGAAGACAATGAAAATGATTAATATATTTGAAGAAAGAGTTGCAAGGTAATGCTTTTAAAATAGACAAATAATAATATCATGATACCGTAGTTTAGGTACATGGAAAAAAATAATCAACATACTATTTAATTTCAAATAGTATTAACCGCCAGTATTAGTGGCACAAAAATTGCCCTACATGTACAATAATAATAACATAAATATTTTAAAAAATGAAAAACAGACTCAATTGTTGGAAATGTGTCTTAATGCTTTCTGCCTTAACTGGATTAATTGTAAGTTTTTCGGCATAACATTTCGCAGATAAATCATGTATAGGTTGTAAATAGTAACTAACTATTTGCAACCTTTTTTTAATTAAACAAGTCATAATATGATAAATTCAGACCAAAAACACCAACACATCTTCGATGCTCATGGAAAACAGCTTTGTTGCACACAGGAAGAAAAAATAAATGCAGTTGCAAACAAGCAATTAAAAAAAGAGCACAAAGAAATGGGATGTTGTGCTACCGATGAACCAACGAAAGAAACACATAGCGACGATGACGGTCACGACCACTCAAACAGTACTGATAGCACTTTCAAAATGTTTTTGCCAGCAGGCATTAGTTTGGTTTTGTTATTAATAGCCATTGGTTTTGATAATTACTTTCCGCAAACTTGGTTTACAGGTTGGGTACGAACTATATGGTATGTTGTTGCTTATGCACCAGTCGGTTTTCCTGTAATAAAAGAAGCCTTTGTCGCTATAAAAAAAGGAGAAATATTTTCAGAATTTTTGTTAATGAGTATTGCAACCATCGGAGCTTTTGCAATTGCAGAATTTCCAGAGGGTGTTGCCGTGATGCTGTTTTATGCTGTTGGCGAAGTCTTTCAAACACTTGCAGTTCAAAGAGCCAAAGCAAATATAAAATCCTTACTCGACCAAAGACCAGATGAAGTTACTATTTTAGAAAATAATGTAGCCAAAACAATCAAAGCAGCAACCGCTAAAATTGGCGATATTATCCAACTCAAAGCAGGAGAAAAATTAGGTTTAGATGGCGAATTACTTTCCGATACAGCTTCATTTAATACAGCAGCACTTACAGGTGAAAGTAAACCCGACACCAAAGCAAAAGGCGAAACGGTTTTAGCAGGAATGATAAACTTAAATTCGGTTTGTCAAGTAAAAGTTACAACCGCTTATACCGATAGTAAACTGTCAAAAATACTTGAAATGGTGCAAGATGCAACAGCAAAAAAAGCACCAACTGAATTATTCATACGCAAATTTGCCAAGATTTACACACCAATTGTGGTGCTTTTAGCCATCTTAATTTGTGTAGTTCCAATTCTTTTTGTAGATAATTATATTTTTAGAGATTGGCTGTATCGTGCCTTGGTTTTCTTGGTTATTTCGTGTCCTTGTGCTTTAGTTATTAGTATTCCGTTAGGATATTTTGGCGGAATTGGAGCTGCTTCTAAAAACGGAATTTTATTTAAAGGAAGTAATTTTCTCGATGTAATGGCTACTGTTCAAAATGTAGTAATGGATAAAACAGGCACAATGACTGAAGGTGTTTTCAAAGTACAAGAAGTAGTTTTTAATTCCGATTTCAATAAAGACGATATACTACAAGTGGTCAATGCTTTAGAAAGTCAAAGTACACATCCAGTCGCAACAGCGATTCATCAGTTTGTTGGAAAAATTGATAGTACAATTGAACTAAAAGAGGTTGAAGAAATTTCAGGGCATGGTTTAAAATCCCTTGTCAAAGGAAAAGAATTATTAGTTGGTAATTTCAAACTAATGGATAAATTTTCTATTAAATATGATATTGATCCTACAAGTATTGTTTATACATTAATCGCAGTAGCTTACGATAAAAAGTTTGTAGGATATATAACCATTGCCGATAGCATAAAAGAGGATGCTCAAATCACAATCGATAAACTTAAAGCGTTGAATATTAAAACCACAATGTTAAGTGGTGATAAAGACACTGTTGTTCAATTTGTAGCAAAATCACTCAAAATTACAAACGCTTTTGGAGACTTACTTCCCGAAGATAAAGTAAACAAAGTAAAAGAAATTATAGCTAAAAACGAAACGGTTGCTTTTGTTGGCGATGGTGTAAACGATGCACCAGTAGTAGCATTAAGCAATGTAGGAATTGCAATGGGAGGTTTAGGAAGTGATGCCACAATCGAAACTGCGGATGTTGTTATTCAAGATGATAAACCAAGTAAAATCCCAATGGCTATAAATATTGGTAAACAAACTAAAAAGATTGTTTGGCAAAATATTATTTTAGCATTTGCTGTAAAAGCAATAGTTTTAGTACTTGGTGCAGGTGGTTTAGCCACAATGTGGGAAGCCGTTTTTGCCGATGTTGGCGTAGCGTTGTTGGCAATATTAAACGCCGTTAGAATTCAGAGAATGAGATTTTAACATCAATTTTAACATAAGGCAATAATTTTTAGCTAAATTTGTACTGTTTTAATAGATATATGAACAAATACCACATCATACTTGTAGTTTTATTAGGCATGTTCCTCATGCCTAATACTACTATGGCTTGTGGTAAAAGTTCAGAAAAGAATTCGTGCAAAAAAGAAATTTCATCCAATAAAGCAGAAAAAAAGAGCTGTTGCGCTGATGAAAATACAAAAGATAAAGACAACAAGGGTTGTGGCGGCAAATGCGGGCATTCCGGTTGCGGTTGTTCATCAACTTGCCCCACTTCATTGGTAAGCTTCGTACCCGAAATTAGTTTTCAGCTGACTGCCTTTAACTTTCCTCTATTCGAAAAAATCAATTTTTTATATACTACACCATCAGTCTCCGATGGTTTTTATTCCATTTGGCTAATCCCTAAAATAAGCTAAATCCAATTTTTGACAGCCATAAGTGTGTCAAATTCATAGCGTTTTGCTATCCAATTTACAACAGTTTTAGAATACATTTTGCTATACCATTATTTGGTTTGCATTTCTATTTCTTTCGCAACTGTTATTTATTCAAATTTATTTTATCAATCAATCAAGGTAAAACACTTTGATTACTAACATTATTTAAAAATGAAAAGCTCATTTATAAAAATAATGGTAGCAGCTCTAATGTTGCTATCAACTTCTATCAACGCACAAATAAAAAATGAAAAAATAGAAACAGTTAAAGTCTATGGTAACTGTGGAATGTGTGAAACTAAAATCGAAAAAGCAGGAAGTATTAAAAAAATTGCTAAAGTCGATTGGAACCAGGAAACCCAAATGGCAACATTAACTTATGATGCTAGTCTAACAAATCAGGATGAAATACTTAAAAGAATTGCGTTAGCAGGTTATGATAGCGATAAATTTCTAGCTCCTGATGAGGTTTACAATAGCCTTCACGGATGTTGTCAATACGATAGAGTAGCAAAAGTTCCTGTAAAAAAAGAAAACATAACTACTGCTAATACCGATGACCATTCCAATCATGGAAACCATTCTGAAACAACTACTAATGTAATTCAAAATGAAAATCAATTAAAAGCTGTATTTGATAATTATTTTTTATTGAAAGATGCTTTGATAACTTCTGATGGAACCAAAGTAGCTGCAACTTCAAAAGAACTTTTAACAGCTGTAAATAATGTCAAAATGGACAAGCTTGATATGGAGGTGCACATGGTTTGGATGAAGGTTTTAAATCCAATAAAAGAAGATGCAGAACACATCGCTGATACAAAAGATGTAAAACACCAACGTGATCACTTTACAACATTGTCAAAAGATATCTATACTTTGATTAAAGCAGCAAAATACGAAGTACCTGTTTACTTTCAATTCTGTCCAATGTATAATGATGGCAAAGGAGCCAATTGGTTGAGCAAAGAAAACACTGTAAAAAACCCATACTATGGGACAATGATGTTAAACTGTGGAAAAACAGTAGAAACTATTAAATAACCTAAAAAAAATAGAAATGAAAAATTTATCAATGATAGCTTCATTCATTGGAGCAATATTTTTAACCTCTTGTAGTAACAACGATGACAATATGGATATGACATTAAATGTCGATTATCCAGCGGCATACATTGTAAACGGAGAAGATGGTTCCGTTTCAGTAGTAAAGTTAAGTACTAATGAAGTAACCGGAACTATAGAATTAATGGGAAGTGGTTCAGATATGATTATGTGGCCACATCACATTTCATCACACCAAGATCATCTAGCGATTGGTGTTCCGGGAATGGATTTGAGTGCAGGTCATTCTGGTTTAATGACATCAGGGATGACAGGAAAATTGTTAGTAATTGATGCTATGAATGGTTCGATTGTAAAAAACATCAACCTGCCATTAATGAACCATAATTCTATTTATTCACCTAACGGAAATGAAATTTGGGTACCTCAAATGGATGAAATGAATAGTAAAGTCTTAGTATATGATGCTACTACCAATGCTTTATTGAATACAATCGATGTCGGAATGATGGCAGCTGAACTAACATTTTCTTCCGATGGTACAAAAGCCTATGTGGCAAATGGTGATGATGATAGCATAACAGTGATAAACACGGCAACAAAAGCGATAATCACAACTATTGCCGTTGGAGATAACCCTGTTGGTGCTTGGACAGGAAGCAATGGTAAAATGTATGTAGACAATGAAGACGGACAAACCATTTCTGTAATTGATGTAGCTACAAACTCTGTTGATGAAACAATTACTTTGGGCTTCATGCCAGGAATAGCATCATATAATGGTCCTAAAAATGAATTATGGGTTTCCGATCCAATGGCTGGAAAAGTGCATTATTGGACTTGGGATACAGGAATGAATATGTGGATGCACGGAAGCTCATTTAATACTGGTGCCGGTGCACATGCAATTGCATTCACAACAGATGGTAATACTGCTTATGTAACCAATCAAACTGCTAATACAGTTTCTGTTGTAAATACCACTAATCATTCAGTAACAAAAACAATCAATGTTGGAAGAAAGCCAAATGGGATTGTTATAAAAATGTAACACTTTAATAGACTAAGTCTTATGTTGGCATAGGACTTAGTTTTATAAAAAACAATGGTACTAATATGTTATTCAAAAATCAAGTAAAATACTTTACAGCACTATTAATATTGGTCGCGCTTTCGATGAATGCACAGATTAAAGTAGGTGATACAATACCATCAATTACACTAAAAAGTAATAGCAACAGCGATGTAAACACCTCATCTTTTAAAGGAAAATACGTGCTTGTCGATTTTTGGGCATCTTGGTGTGCGCCTTGCCGGTTAGGTAATAAAAAATTAGTCAAACTACACAATGAGGTTAGTCCGGATAAAATGGAAATAATTGGAATATCAATCGACATTGATGCAAACAAATGGCTCAAAGCAATTGAAAAAGATAAAATCAAATTCACTCAATTGATAGACCCTAAAGGATTTGATGCTAATGCCGCCTTAGTTTTCGGAGTAGATGAATTACCGTCCAAATACCTTTTTAACCGCGAAGGTGTTCTAATAGCGAAGAATCCAACAGAAGAAGAAATAATAAAATTAATAAAAGATTAAAATGAAACGCCTATTAACATTATTTAGATATAAAGAAGATTTAGTAGACGTTCTATCTTCAATTAAAAAACAAATATTAAATACAGATGAATAAAATAAATAAAGTGCGTGTAATTGTAGCATCAATCGTTTTGATGTTCTCAATAAAGAGTAACGCCCAAATAGTAAAAGCCGAAATCAGGGCTACGGGTTTAACTTGTTCTATGTGTTCGAATGCCATAAACAAACAGCTAAAAACATTGCCCGAAGTAGTTAATGTAGAAACCGATTTAAACACCAATACGTTTACGGTAACGCTGACTGAAGGCAATACATTAAGCCCAAAAGTATTTAAGGAAAAAGTTGAAAAAGCAGGTTTTTTTATCGGCACATTAGTGATAACAGCAAAACCGGAAACTATAACTCAAACCCCTTATATTTTGGTTAATGACAAACCAAATAACTTGAGTGAAATACAATTTCAAGTAGTTGATAAAGGCTATGTAACTGAAAAAGAATTCAAAAAATTATCCAAATCATATAAGAATGTCGTAACCTATGCTTCAAACAATGAAGATGATTTTCACATTAAAATTCTAAATTAATGAGAAAGATTATTTTAATTTTTATTGCAATAAGTTGCCAAAATGTTTTGAGTCAGGAGTTGTTTGTAGTTACTGATCCGGCTAGTAATGTTCCGGCAAATTCGTTGGCAGTCAATGTAATGCAGTCTCTTTTCAAAGAAGAAATGAAATCTGGATACAATTACCATTTTATGCCCGAAGTAACTTATGGCCTTAACAAAAATATTATGTTCAGGGCTTCTGCTTTTATAAGTAACAGAAGCAACCAACTGGTTACTGAAGGAGGTAGTTTTTATACAAAGTATCGTTTCTATTCCTCCGATGACCTCAACAGTCATTTTAGGATGGCAGTATTTGGTAGATATAGTTTCAATAATGCTGACATTCACCAAGAGCAAATAGAAATCTTAGGACACAACACAGGTTTCGAAGGAGGATTTGTAGCCACAAAGTTGATTAAAAAACTGGCAATAAGTTCGTCCATAAGCTTTGAAAAAGCCTTTGACAACAAACCTGATTATCCTTTCCCTGATAATATGGGCGACAATGCGACAAACTACACTTTATCATTTGGTAAACTGATGTATCCAAAAAAATATACCAGTTTTAAACAAACAAATATCAATTTAATGGTAGAATTTGTAGGGCAAACTATCAATGAAAACGGTAAGTCATATTTAGACGTTGTGCCGGCAATACAATTTATTTTCAATAGTCAGGCGCGATTGGATTTGGCGTATCGTCAAGAACTAATAAGTTCAATGTTACGTTCAGCACCAAATGGATTTTATTTCAATCTGTACTATACTTTTTTCGATTTAACAAAGTAAAACCAAGATGAGTACAACAAAATTTATTCCGGCATTAGGTTATGATTTTTTAAGCGATTACTACGATTTAGCAATCAAATTAACTATGCCCGAAAAAAAATTCAGAAACAAGCTAATAGATTATGTCAATCCTCAAGAGAATGAGAAAATATTAGAGTTTGGTTTTGGAACCGCGCAAAATATCATCATTCTAAAACAGCGCTTTCCTAATTGTAACATACAAGGCGTTGACATCGATCCCAAGATTAAGACCATTGCTCAATACAAATTAAATAAGGCTGGTATTGATGCCACACTTTTTTTGTATGATGGAAATAAGTTACCATTTGAAGGCAATTCATTTGACAAGGTTTATAGTTCACTTGTTTTTCATCAGTTAGACATGATTACAAAACTAAAGTGCCTGCTGGAAATCTATAGGATATTAAAACCTAATGGAGAATTAATCATTGGAGATTGGGGTAAAGCAAAAACAAAATGGATGAGATTTTCTTTTTACTTAGTTCAATTATTAGACGGTTTCAAAACTACTACTGATAATGTAAATGGATTAATGATAAAATACATTACTGATGCAGGATTCAAAAACGTTCAGGAAGTAGACTATATCAATACATCAATAGGCACTTATTCTTACTATAAAGCAGAAAAAATTAATTACTAAAAATAATATATTATGAAAACACTTTTTTTAACAGCTTTTTTAGCGATAACAATAGTATCATGTAACAACAAGGCTAAAGAAACAGAAACCAACTCAACAGAGAACAAAGAAAGTTCTAATGAATTATTCGCCTGTCCAATGCATCCGGAAGTAACAGGAAAAAAAGGAGAAAAATGCTCCAAGTGTGGTATGGAATTAACAGAACCTGTCGCTCAATCTAAACCTGATAAAAATACCCAAGAACCAAGTCAGAATAATCCATCGGAAAAAGTCGGAGTCCTTGACACTGATTCTCCGGTGGCTACATCAGATTATGTTAATGATATTATTATTAGTTATATAAACCTAAAAAACAAACTGGTAAGCGATGATTCTAAAGGTGCTGCCGAAAAAGGGAAAATACTATTAGCTTCATTTAACAGACTTGATACAAAAACACTAAATGCTAATCAGAAAAAAGCTTACATAGACATTGCTGAAGATGCTAAAGAACAAGCTGAGCATATAGCTGAAAATGCCGGTAAACTAGACCACCAAAGAGAACATTTTATTTTGTTAAGCAAAGACATTAACGATTTAATTAAAATGTTTGGTTCAAAAATGCAACTATACCAGGACTATTGTCCTATGGCAGATGATGGTAAAGGTGCTATTTGGATAAGCGAAACCAAAGAAATAAAAAATCCTTTCTACGGCTCTAAGATGCTAACATGTGGCAGTTTGAAAAAGACGTTATAAAATGAAAAATAGTTTAAAGAAAGTAGGTATTTTACTTTTTTTGGTAGTGGTTGCAATACAATTTTATCAACCTGCCCTGAATCAAAATCCCGACCAGGATTATACAAATGATTTTATTATTACAACCAATGCACCAAGTAATATTTCAAAACTTATAAAGACATCTTGTTACGATTGTCACAGCAATAACACTGACTATTTGTGGTATGATTACCTTCAGCCTGTTCGAATGTTTGTAGAAAAACATATAACAGATGGGAAAAAAGAGTTAAACTTTAATGAGTTTGGCAGTTATTCAAATCGAAAGCAGCAAAGTAAACTAGAAGCCATCGGTAAACAAATTAAATCGGATGAAATGCCATTAACTTCATATACCCTATTACATCGCGATGCAATAATTAATGAAGTCCAAAAACAGGAATTAATAACCTGGATTAATTCAATAAAACAAAACAGTTTATCTGAAAAATAAGGAAATATGGTAGAAAAACTAATAACATTCTCACTAAAAAACAGAGCAATTGTGCTACTGGTCTCTGCAGGATTATTTGTGTGGGGAATCTACAGCGTAAGACAAAACCCTATCGATGCAATTCCTGATTTATCCGAAAATCAAGTGATTGTATTTACCGAGTGGATGGGTAGAAGCCCACAGGTAATCGAAGCGCAAGTAACTTATCCTTTGGTTTCTAATCTTCAAGGGATACCAAAAGTTAAAAATATACGGGGAGCCTCCATGTTTGGGATGAGCTTTGTCTATATCATTTTTGAAGACAATGTAGATACCTACTGGGCAAGAACCCGTGTGTTGGAACGATTAAATTATGCCCAACGTTTACTTCCACAAAATGTTGTTCCAACCTTAGGACCAGATGGTACAGGTGTTGGCCATATTTTTTGGTATCATTTGGAAGCTAACGGAATGGATCTTGGGGAACAACGTGCCTTACAGGATTGGTATGTGAAATTTGCACTGCAAACTGTTCCCGGTGTAGCAGAAGTTGCTTCATTCGGAGGTTTTGAAAAGCAATATCAATTGGTTTTAGATCCACTAAAAATGCAGTATTATAATGTCAGTATGATGGAAGTAATGAATGCTGTTAAGGCTAATAACAATGATGTAGGCGGCCGAAAGTTTGAAATGAGTAATATGTCTTATATCATTAGAGGTTTAGGCTACATAAAGAACAGTAAAGATGTCGAGGATATTTCGATTAAAAATTACAATTCTATCCCTGTGAAGGTAAAAGACATAGGTTCAGTACAAATGGGTGGAGATTTACGCCTTGGAATTTTTGACCAAAACGGAACTGGGGAAGTCGTAGGCGGTATAGTGGTAATGCGTTACGGCGAAAATGCTGATAAAGTCATCAAAGCGGTTAAAGCAAAGATGAAAGAAGTTGAAAAAGGATTGCCCGAAGGAGTGAAATTTAAAACTTCCTATGACAGAAGCGAGTTAATCGAAAAAGCTATTGAATCTGTCAAGGGAACACTTATAGAAGAAATGATAGCAGTTTCACTCGTTATCTTAATTTTTCTGTTCCATTGGAGAAGCGCCCTTATAATCTTAATTCAACTTCCTATATCCGTAGCAATTGGCTTCATATTGCTTGAAGCATTTGGTATTTCATCTAATATTATGTCATTAACCGGTATTGCACTCGCTATTGGAGTTGTTGTGGATGATGGAATTGTAATGGTTGAAAACGCCTACAGGACAATCTCAGAGAAACAAGAAGAAATGATTGATAACAAGTAAATTGGTATGATGATAGAAAAAATTAAAAATTTATTTAAAAAGGAACACGACCCTTTATCCTCTGATGAAAAACTTCAACTAATTGAAAAATCATCAAAGTTAGTAGGACCGGGTGTTTTTTACTCAACACTGATCGTAATTGCGTCTTTTCTACCGGTTTTTTTACTCACAGGTATGGAAGGAAAATTATTTAGTCCCTTGGCTTGGACAAAATCATTCATTCTAATCGTTGATGCTTTTTTAGCCATTACACTCACACCGGTGCTTATAAGCTTTTTATTAAAAGGTAAACTTCGTCCTGAGAATAAAAACCCAATCAATAAAAAACTGGAAAGTGTATACACTCCTATTTTGGTTTTTTGTTTGAAATGGAGGAAAACGGTTTTAGGAATTAATGTAGTAGCTTTACTAATCGGTTTAGTCATGTTTACTCGTTTAGGTTCCGAGTTTATGCCACCATTGGATGAAGGTTCAGTACTTTTCATGCCGGTTACCTTGCCCGATGTTTCAAACTCGGAAGTAAAAAGAATATTGCAGGTTCAAGACAAATTGATAAAATCAATTCCCGAAGTAGACCATGTATTGGGAAAAGCCGGTAGAGCCAATACTGCTACAGATAATAGCCCTATTAGCATGATTGAAACCATCATTTTATTAAAACCTCAAAGTGAATGGAGAGAAGGAAAAACAAAGAATGATATTATAACCGAAATAAATAATAAACTCCAAATTCCGGGAGTAACCAACGGCTTTACACAGCCTATCATTAATAGAATAAACATGCTATCTACTGGTATTCGAACAGATGTTGGAATTAAAGTTTATGGAGAAAGTTTAGATACCATTAATGCACTATCTCAAAAAATCAAAAAAGCACTCGAAGGTACTTCGGGTGTAAAAGATTTGTATGCGGAGCCAATAACTGGTGGAAGGTACATTGACATTGAGCCAAAGAGGGAGCTTTTGGGCAGATACGGCCTTTCAATTGACGATATTAATGCAGTTGTTGAAGCAGCTATCGGAGGAATGAAACTGACAACTACAATTGAAGGACGACAACGCTTCTCTGTAAATGCAAGATATGCACAAGAATATAGAAACAGTATTGATGCACTGAAAAAATTGCAAGTCCAAACGATGCAATATGGCCCAATTCCTTTAGAAACCATTGCAGAGGTAAAAATAAGCGATGGGCCGCCTATGATAAATAGCGAAAATGCCATGCTTCGGGGAAGTGTGCTGTTTAATGTACGTGATCGAGATTTAGGTAGTACTGTGAAAGAAGCTCAGAAAAAATTAAATTCAATGATGTCTAAAATGCCAAAAGGATATTACATTGAATGGAGTGGCCAGTGGGAAAATCAGTTGAGAGCCAATAAAACGCTAAGCATGATACTACCAATTGTGGTGATAATTATCTTCCTTATTTTATATTTTACTTACCACTCCATGAAAGAATCCCTCATTACAATGATAACAGTGCCTTTTGCTTTAATCGGTGGTGTTTTTATGGTCTATTTCTACGGAATCAATTTGTCAGTAGCAGTGGCTGTAGGTTTTATTGCATTGTTTGGAATGGCTATAGAGACAGCAATGTTAATGACCATTTATTTGAATGAATCTATGAACAAAATGGTCGAAAAACATGGCAATAGTTCACAAACAATTACTGAAGACATATTAAAACAATATATTGTCGATGGCTCAGCCAAAAGGTTAAGACCAAAACTAATGACGGTTTCTGTTTCTTTATTTGGTCTTATTCCGATACTTTGGGCAACAGGTACAGGTGCCGATGTAATGTTACCTATCACAGTTCCTCTTATTGGTGGGACAATTACTTCTACAATTTATGTATTATTAGTAACTCCTATTGTTTTTGAAATGGTGAAACTTCACGAATTAAAAACTAAAGGCAAAATAGAACTTATAGATGTTAAAGAATAAATATTATATCGTTATAAGCTTTTTGATTTTAAGCTTTACAATTGCTAATGCACAGATTGTTTCACTGGATAATATCTTGAGCACAATCAAAACCGATAATCCGCAGCTAAAAATGTATGATGCCGATATCCAAAGTATGGATGCTGCTGCAAAAGGGGCTAAAAGCTGGATGGCACCTCAAGTAGAAACCGGTTTTTTTATGACGCCCTACAATACCAAAATGTGGAAAGCAGATGATATGAGTCCTGGCATGGGCAGTTATATGATTGGAGTCTCACAAATGATTCCCAATTCAAAAAAACAAAATGCCGAATACAAGTATATGAACGCAATGTCATCTGTTGAAAAAGAAAACAAAAATTACACTTTAAATCAGCTTTATGCTATAGCCAAGACAAATTATTATCAATGGCTTGTACTAAACAAAAAAGTCAAAGTGGCCAATGATAACTTACTACTCTTAAAATACATGATAAAAAGCATGGAAATAAGATACCAGTACAATATGGATAAACTCCCCACTTATTATAAAGCAAAATCTCAATATAATGAGTTAGAAAGTATGATTATAATGCTTCAGAATGATATTTCACAAAAAAGAATTATGCTCAACACTCTAATGTCAAGAGATAAAAATATGGTGTTTGAAATTGAAGAAGCATTCGAACTAAAGGAATACAATTCACAACTATTGGACACCTCATCAATTTCCAAAAACAGAAGTGATATAAATGCCATCAAAAGAACCATGGAAGTAAACCAACTGAAAATTGATGCAGAAAAATCAAAATTTCTACCCGAATTTGGAGTTAAATATGACCACATGTTTGCTTTTGGACAACAGCCACAGCAATTCTCACTAATGGGCATGATGACTATCCCCATGCCTTGGTCAACAAAAATGAACAAAGCCAATATCAGTAGCTTTCAAATTAAAAATGAAAGTCTCAATTGGCAAAAACAAATGATTTTAAATGAAACAGTTGGAATGATTTCGGGCATGAATACAGAGCTTTCTAACCTCAATAAACAATACAATATCTCCGAAAAAAGCATCATCCCTTCATTGCGCAAAAATTATGATACCGCCGTTTTGGCTTGGCAAAATAACACTGGTGATTTGTTCATTGTCTTAGACGCATGGGAAGCTTTGAACATGGCCCAAATGGACGCTCTCGACAAATTGCAGTCCATACTAAACACTCAGGTCGAAATCGAAAAACAACTCGAAATTAAGTAACTATGAATAAGTATATAAAATATGGTTTGATTCTAGGTATAATAGCAATAATCGGTTCTGCTATTTATTTCTATGTCATAAAACCTGAAGTACATGACGCAAGCTCTCATCAAAACGTTGTCTATACCTGTTCAATGCATCCGCAAATTATTAGAGATAAACCTGGAAACTGCCCTATTTGCGGAATGACTTTAGTAAAAAAAGTAATTGACAATCATGCTATTGAAGATTATAATATTGAAAATGTCATCAAGCCAACAGATAACTTTGTAGTGGGTAAATTTCAAACTATAACAGCAATAGATTCAACTTTAAGTGGTGAAATCAATCTTCCTGGCACTGTCGCTTATGACCCAAATTCAGCGGTAAATATTGCAGCAAAAATAAGTGGCCGAATTGAAAAAATATATGTGAATTTTAAATACCAACGAATTAATAAAGGACAAAAATTATTTGATTTATATAGCCCTGAACTTTTAACTGAGCAAGAAAACTTTATTTATTTACTTTCAAATGATATTGATAACAGCTCAATTATTGAGGCATCAAAACAAAAGTTGTTGCTTTACGGTATGACTCAAAATCAAATAAGTGCTTTAGCTAATTCAAAAAAAGCCAATCCTAAAATAGCCATTTACAGTCCTTCTAATGGAATTGTCATAGGGTCAGAAACAATGGTTACTCCATCAAATTCTGCAATGCAAAGTATGAATAACAGTACTGAAAAACTTGAGTTAAAAGAAGGAAACTATGTCAAAAAAGGAGAAGTTGTGTTTAAATTAGTAAATACTGATAAAGTTTGGGGAGTATTCAACATTACTCAGGAAAGCAGCAGTTTTATTGAAGTCAATCAAGCCATTAAAATAACTTCTGAACTCAATGCTGAAGAATCAATAGAAGCGAAAATAAATTTTATTGAAACACAATTTAATGCTACCGACAAAACCAATAGAATTAGGGTTTATTTAAACAACAATACACTCAAATTGCCGATAGGTTTGAGATTGCAAGGTATTATAAAAACACGGTCAATTAGCGGTCTTTGGATACAAAAAAACGCATTGGTAAGTACAGGTAATAAAAAAATTGTTTTTGTTAAATCTCACAATGGTTTTAAAGCAACACCGGTAAAAACAGGGTTTGAACTGAACGGTTATATTCAAATCATTAAAGGTATTTCTGTTAGTGATACTATTGCAAAAAATGCACAATATTTAATCGATAGCGAAAGCTTTATTAAAACGGAGTAAGTATGAAAAATTTAAATCAAATAGGCATCTTTTTATTGCTTTCCCTAATATTTACAGCTTGTAATTCTTCTAAAAAAGAAGACCATTCTCAGCATGAGAATAAAAAAGAAGACCACTCTCAACATGATAAAAATAAAGAAACTACTTTTTATACCTGTTCTATGGATCCTCAAGTAAAAGAAGATAAACCCGGCAAGTGTCCTATTTGCCACATGGAGTTAACACCCATAAAACAGGATGATAGTGAGGTTAACCAAATAAGTTTAAGTAAACAACAAATTCAACTTGGTAATATCACAACTCAAGTTATAGGACAAACACAAAACAATTTAGAACAAAACTACACAGGTGTTTTAACATTCAATCAAGAAAAATCTAAAACCTTTTCTTCAAAAGCAATGGGTAGAATTGAAAAATTATATTTCAAATCCACTGGTGATTACCTATCCAAAAACCAGCCTGTCTTTCAATTATACAGTGAGGATATTGCAATAGCAAAACAAGACTATTATACTGCCTTTAAACAATTGGAAATGCCCGGTAATTTTGGAAAAAACGCAAAAAATATAATGAATGCCGCCAAACAAAAACTCTTATTCTATGGTTTGTCCAATACTCAAATTGAGAATATTAAAAGTAATAAAGATGTTTCCCCATATACCACATTTTATAGCACTGTCAGCGGCACAGTTTCAGAAATAAGTACTGCTGAAGGAAGCTATATCATGGAAGGCGAACCAATCATCAAAGTAACTGATTTGAATAAACTCTGGCTTGAAACACAAGTTAATATCAACTACTTCAAAAGCCTCAAAATAGGCCAAATTGCTACAATAACATTTGTCGATTTCCCTGATAAATCAATAAGCGCTAAAATCTCATTTATCAATCCTGAAATAAACCCGGAAACCCGTTTACTTTTGATTCGATTTGAAGTCCCTAATCAAAATCTAATTTTAAAACCGGGAATGCAGGCCATTGCAAAATTGATGATTTCCGGCGGTAAAGGAATCTACATTCCTACCGATGCAGTAATTAGAGAAGAAAACGCATCCTACATCTGGGTAGAAAAAAAACCGGGAGTTTATGAAAATCTAATGGTAGAAACAGGAATTGAAACCAATGGACTGATAGAAATCAAAACAAAAATTGCCAATGGTCAAAAAGTAGTGATAACAGGAGCCTATGCCATCAATAGCGAATATAAATTCCGCAAAGGCAGCGACCCGATGGAAGGCATGAAAATGTAATTTAAACAGTAAGGATGAACAATTTTAATCAAATAATACAGCAATACAAAACCGATACAGAAAGCGTTTATAACACTTGGTTTGTGGATAATGACCAGCGATTAAAAGCGTTTAGAACAATTCGTCGAGGGGTTTTACAAGTTATAGATGATATAAAAAATAAAACATTCCCTAACGATTTTAAGCATAGCAGCTTAGAATTTGTATTGAATTGTATAGCTGAGCAAAAACAAGTATTTGTTGGTGTATCACATCCTTTTTATTGGAAACCAAAGCTAAGAATTCCTGACATCTATGAAAACCAAGACAATAAAATAGCTTTTGGACAATTTCTCGAAAATTGCCTAAATGCTAAATCAGAAGAACAAGTTATAAAGGAAATTGTAAAATTAGACGAGCTTAAAATAAAAGGACTTGGTCCAGCTGTTGCAAGTATTTTATATTTTTTACATCCCACATGGTTTCCACCATTTAATACAGCCATTATTAATGGATTTAATTTTCTGTTTAAAGACAAAAAGAAACTGGGAAACTGGAGTGAATACTTAAAAATTAGGGAGACACTATTGAAAACAAATTCCAAATTCAAATCTGAATTGTCCAATGATTTAGGGGCAATCGCAGGTTTGTGTTTTGAAATTGGGACACAAAAAATGCTTATAGGAAATGATGATTATTTGAGTGAAGAAGAGCGCCATAAATTCGAGAAAAACATAGTAAAACGCCAAAAAGAAATTATTGAAGAAAAAAAGGAAGATAATTTACATAGTGAAATGCAGTACCATTTACTGAAAATTGGGGCATCATTAGGTTTCGATGTTACTCCTGCCAGTAATGATAAAAGCAAAGCTTTCAATGGACAAAGTTTTTCTTTTATCTCAATAAGTAAATTTCCTGAATTACCCTGTGATAAAGACACGCAAAACACCATAAAACTCATAGATGTATTATGGTTTGAAAAAGGAACTAATAACATAATTGGGGCATTTGAAGTAGAGAAAAGTACGAGTATTTATTCAGGTATTTTACGTCTTTCAGACCTTTATTTTAGTATTTCAGATGGCGATGAGGTATTTTATATAATAATCCCTGATAGTCGCGAAAAAGATGTTATTCAGCAACTCAACAGGCCTGTGATAAAAAAATCCGAAATGAATATAAAGTACATTCTTTTTTCAGAATTAAGAGCCAATTGTGATGCGATTTGCAAATTTGGTACAGATCATTCGATCATGGATAAAATAGCAAAAACAATTTAATAACTCAATGATGAAGCTACACATTAAAAATATGGTATGCAGCCGCTGCAAGATAGTAGTAAAATCTGTATTTGAAAATATGGGCATCAATCCTGTTTCAGTTGATTTAGGTGAAGTTGAATTGAAAAATGACATTCAGGAAATCCAAAAAAACGAATTATTAAAAAAGCTTCATGCTGTAGGCTTTGATTTGATTGATGATAGGAAAAGCAAAACTATCGATAAGATTAAAACATTGATTATTGATTTGGTTCAAAATAAAAACAATCATTTAAAAACAAATCTATCCGAGTTTCTATTCCAAGAGCTACACCAAGACTATAATACCTTGAGCAACCTCTTTTCCGAAGTAGAAAACACAACAATTGAAAAATACTTCATTAATCTGAAAATTGAGAAAGTAAAAGAGTTGATCATCTATGATGAATTATCCCTAAGCCAAATAGCTTACTCTTTAAACTATAGTAGCGTTTCACATTTAAGTAATCAATTCAAAAAAGTAACCGGCTTTTCACCAACACACTTTAAGAATATAAAAACCATTAAACGAAAGCAAATCGAAGACTTATAAATCTTGCAAATCAAACCCAAAATTTTGCAAATACAAAAAGCAGTTATGATAGAAATTTGTATTAAAATAATATAAAAAATGATACATACTTACAGCATTACCGGAATGACTTGCGATGGTTGTCGCTCTAAAGTCGAGAAAGCATTGAATACTATTGATGGTATTGAAGCAAAAGTTTCATTAAGCCCACCAGTGGCCATAATTACTATGGACAAACACATTCCAACATCAAAGTTGCAGGAAGCACTGACGACTGTTGGAAAATACACCATAGAAATGAGCAATGATAAAACTACAGAAGATACTACAACTAATGAATCCGCTGCAAAGTCATGTTGTTCTACTCATGAGCATAATTATAAAAAAGAGGCTGTTATACCAACCAACGCCGCTGGTAAATATTATTGCCCAATGCATTGCGAAGGCGAAAAAGTCTATGACAAAGCGGGCGATTGTCCTGTGTGTGGAATGGATCTAGTCAAAGCACCTGAACTAACCGTAAACAAGACACTATATACTTGTCCAATGCATCCCGAAGTAATTAGTGAAACTCCGGGTTCCTGTCCTATATGCGGTATGGATTTAGTACCAATGGAACCAAGCGAAAGCGAAGACCAAAGGACTTATAAAGATTTGGTTAAGAAAATGAAAATAGCAGTTGTGTTTACAGTTCCCATTTTCGCCATTGCCATGATTGAAATGGCACACAATAATCCTTTATTGCAACTAATGGATGCGGACAAATGGAACTGGGTACAGCTTATTTTATCTCTTCCTGTTGTTTTTTATGCCTGTTGGGTATTTTTTGTCCGCGCCTGGAAATCAATTATTACTTGGAATCTGAATATGTTCACACTCATCGGAATTGGAACGGGAGTGGCATTTTTATTTAGTTTAGTCGGAATGTTTTTTCCGGATATTTTTCCAAGTGAATTCAAAACAGAACACGGAACTGTATTATTATACTTTGAAGCAACAACAGTTATTCTGACTTTAGTTTTGTTAGGACAATTACTCGAAGCAAGGGCACACAGCCAAACCAGCGGAGCTATCAAAGAATTATTAAAACTTGCGCCAACTGAAGCTACTTTGGTTATTGATGGCGGTGATAAAGTAATATCAATCCACGACATCAAAAAAGGCGATTTATTGAGAGTAAAACCCGGAGATAAAATTCCTGTTGACGGTAAAATAACCGATGGGGAAAGCAGTATAGATGAAGCCATGATTACTGGTGAGCCAATACCGGTTGATAAAAAGAAAGGCGATAACGTAATTTCCGGAACAATAAACGGAAACAAATCATTTGTGATGATAGCCGAAAAAGTAGGTTCCGAAACCTTGCTATCTCAAATCGTGCAAATGGTTAATGATGCTTCACGTTCCAGAGCACCAATTCAGAAATTAGCAGATAGTATCTCCAAGTACTTTGTGCCAATTGTGGTTATCATATCAGTAATAACATTTTTTGTTTGGGCAAAATTTGGTCCCGAACCAGCATTGGTGTATGGCTTTATAAATGCTATTGCTGTATTAATTATAGCCTGTCCTTGTGCTCTGGGTCTGGCAACTCCCATGTCAGTAATGGTTGGTGTTGGCAAAGGAGCACAATCAGGCGTTTTGATAAAGAATGCTGAGGCTTTAGAGAACATGAATAAGGTTAATGTTTTAATTACCGATAAAACAGGAACCATCACCGAAGGAAAACCATCTGTCGAAAAAATTTATGCATCCAATAACAACGATAGTGACTTATTGCAAAGCATTGCTTCCTTAAACCAATATAGTGAACATCCATTGGCACAAGCTGTGGTAATTTATGCCAAAACAAAATCCATTTCTTTAATCGAAGTAAAAGATTTTGAAGCCGTTGCCGGAAAAGGAGTTACAGGAACAGTTGCTGGTAAAAAAGTAGCATTAGGTAATAAAAAACTAATGGAACAAGTTAAAGCAACAGTTTCTGACGATTTAGAGAACAAAATCATTATTGAACAAAAATTAGGAAAAACAGTCTCTTACATTGCCGTTGATAACATAGCTGTTGGTTTTGTATCTATAACAGATGCTATTAAAACTTCTAGCAAAGAAGCCATAAAAGAATTAATGAGCCAGGGTGTCGAAGTAATCATGATGACTGGTGACAATGTCAATACAGCTAAAGCAGTTGCTGATGAATTGGGATTAAAAACCTATAAAGCTGGATGCTTACCCGAAGACAAACTCAAAGAAATTAAAAAATTGCAGGCAGAAGGCAAAATTGTAGCCATGGCTGGCGATGGTATAAATGATGCGCCGGCATTGGCACAAGCCAACATTGGAATAGCAATGGGAACAGGAACAGATGTCGCTATTGAAAGTGCCAAAATAACTCTGGTCAAAGGCGATTTACAGGGTATCGTAAAAGCCAAGAATTTAAGCCATGCTGTTATGAGAAATATTAAACAAAATCTATTTTTTGCCTTTTTCTATAATGTACTTGGTGTCCCAATTGCAGCTGGTGTGTTATATCCGGTTTTCGGAATTTTACTATCTCCTATGATTGCAGCTTTGGCAATGTCTTTCAGCTCCGTATCTGTTATTATCAATGCCTTGAGACTAAGAGGTTTAAAACTATAATAATTAACGATAACACGAATGAAACTAAAAAATAACATAGATAAATTAGGAACAATCGGGATGTTCTTTACAGCATTGCTTTCGCCTTGCTGTTTCCCTCTTTTTGCATTTGTAGCATCTGCTTTAGGTTTAGGTAGTTTTGAACTTTTTGGAGGTTGGACAATGTGGATTTTTCAAGGGATGGTCCTATTATCTTTAGTTGGCTTTTTTCTTTCCTATCGCCTGCATAGATGCCTATATCCTTTGTTGATAGCTATTCCAAGTACAATAATCATTTTTTACAGCTATTACTTTTGTAATAATGATTATCAGTCCTATTTTTTATATACTGGTATGTTCGGGCTTCTTATCGCTACAATAGTCAATTATCATAGAAACAAACTTCACTATGGCTGTAATACTTGCACGATGTACAACGGTAAATCAGTAGAACTGAAATCAAAAATAACATGTCCACATTGCGGTCACAAAAAAGAAGAAATGATGCCTACTGATGCTTGTCAATTCTTCTATGAATGCGAAAACTGTAAAAAAATAGTGAAACCTAAACAAGGTGATTGTTGTGTTTATTGCAGCTATGGCACTGTAAAATGTCCACCTATTCAATCAGGTGAAAAGTGCTGCTAAAAATAGTACAGGGCAGCATGCGGAAGCTAACAAAATGAAAGCTAAGCTTAAAGAATTAGATTAATATTCCAACATATTTAAAAATTAAAATAAATGAAAAAAAACATCCTATTAAGCTTTATGCTTTTGCAATCTGTAATACTGTCAGCACAAGACAAAGTTCAAATTAGAGTAACTGCAGCTAGCCCTGCAGCATCGTATGAGCAAGAAGTGGGTAGCGCAAAAATAAAAATTTCATATAGCAGACCTTTAGTCAGAGGACGAAAAATATTTGGGGAGTTAGTACCATTTGATAAACTTTGGCGAACAGGGGCAAGTGATTGTACTGTAATAACTACTTCCGAAGATATTTCATTTGGCAACAATGTATTAAAAACAGGTAGTTACTCAATATTCACAATTCCTTCAATCAATGAGTGGACTATAATTATCAACACAGATACTACTTTACATGGCGAAACCGGCTATGATGAAAAAAAGGATGTGATGCGTTTCAAAGTTCCTGTCGAAAAAAGCTCTAACTTCTATGAAACATTTACAATCGATTTAAATGACATCAACAGTAAGGGTGAAGCATTTCTGAAAATACTTTGGGAAAATACGATGGTTAAAATACCAATAAAAAGCCAAGAAGATGATACAATAGTAGCATTGATAGAACAACATATCATAAAAGGAAAAACCCAGGATGCCAATTTATTGTTTCAGGCAGCTAATTATTATTACAGCACAAATAGAGATTATAAACAGGCAATAATTTGGCTTTTAGAAGCAGAAAAATTAAACCCTGAAAACTTCTATTACCCAAATTTGAGACAAAAAATAGCATCCGAATTAAAAGATTATACCAATGCAATTGAAGCAGCAAAAAGAGCAATTACTTTGGCTGATAAGGAAAAAATGAAAACTACAATCGAGACACTAAATAAAAGAATAGCGGATTGGGAAATAATATTAAAAAATTAAAATTATGAAAACTAAAGTATTAATTATCGTTTTTCTGTTTTTTATTACTCATTTACTTGTTGCGCAAAACATAGTGCGTTACGATTTGTATGTTCGCGATACTATTGTCAATTATTCTGGTAAAGAAAAAAGAGCCATAGCAGTTAATGGTCAAATTCCAATGCCAACACTAACGTTTACCGAAGGTGATATTGCCGAAATTTATGTACACAACGAATTAAAAGAAAGCACATCGTTACATTGGCACGGACTATTTTTACCTAATAAAGAAGATGGTGTACCAAATTTAACGCAAATGCCTATCAAACCCGGAACAATTCATAAATACACTTTCCCAATCATACAAAACGGAACACATTGGTATCACAGTCATTCGGGTTTACAAGAACAAATCGGCATGTATGGTATGTTCATCATGAACAAAAAACAAAATGATAAAACATTTCGAAAAGGAATAGATGATTTACCAACTGTTCCAGTAATTTTAAGTGAATGGACCGATTTAAAACCCGAAAACATTCATCGAATGTTACACAACGCAACCGATTGGTTTGCCATCAAAAAAGGCACAACACAAAGTTATGCGGAAGCTATTAGGCAAGGTCATTTCAAAACAAAAATTGCCAACGAATGGAAACGAATGAACGCAATGGATGTAAGCGATGTATATTATGACAAGTTTCTAATTAATGGTAAAAATGAAAACCAATTATCGCAATTTAAAGGTGGTGATAAAGTTCGATTGCGAATAGCAAATGGCGGTGCTTCATCTTATTTTTGGTTGACTTATGCTGGTGGAAAAATTACTGTAGTTGCCAGTGATGGTAACGATGTTGAACCAGTTGAAGTTGATCGATTATTGATTGCAGTATCAGAAACCTATGATGTTATTGTTACAATTCCTGCCGATAATACTTCCTACGAATTTTTAGCAACTCCAGAAGATAGAACTAAATCAACTTCATTATACATTGGCAATGGCATCAAACAATTAATTGCTCCTTTACCTAAATTAAAATATTTTGAAGGTATGAAAATGATGAATGGCATGATGAAAATGAACGGCGACTTGGACGATATGGGAATGAGTATGTCCTTAAACCAAATGGATATGAATGTAGTAATGTATCCAGAAATAACTGGTGCTACAAATGCAAAAAACAAAGAAAATGAGAGTAGTATGGAAATGAAAAATGACCATTCCAACCATAATCAAAATCAATACAATGCCAATAAGCTATCTAGTATTACAACACTCAACTATGCAATGCTAAAAGCAACTGATAAAACGACATTA
This sequence comes from Flavobacterium sp. FEMGT703F, assembly GCA_002786385.1. GTDB lineage: Bacteria > Bacteroidota > Bacteroidia > Flavobacteriales > Flavobacteriaceae > Flavobacterium > Flavobacterium cheonhonense. The sequence continues at coordinate 351,456 of PGCN01000007.1, read as the reverse complement.
CCCAAAGATGCACCAGTAAAAGAACTTCGTTTTGAGCTTACAGGAAATATGAACCGATACGTTTGGAGTTTAGACAATAAAGTAGTTTCTGAAACCGATAAAATACTTATAAAAAAAGGAGAAAATATTAGAATTACGCTTTACAACGGTTCCATGATGCGTCATCCAATGCACTTGCATGGTCATGATTTCAGAATTATTAATGGTCAAGAAGAGTTTGCGCCTTTAAAAAATGTAATGGATCTAATGCCAATGGAAACAAATATTATTGAATTCAATGCAAATGTTGAAGGCGATTGGTTTTTTCATTGTCATATTTTATACCACATGATGGCAGGTATGGGAAGAGTTTTTACCTACGAAAACCAAGCTCCAAATCCACTTATTCCAAATCCCAAATTAGCACAAAGAAAATTATTTGCCGATGATAGGAAATTTCATTTTATGGCAGAAAATGATTTTGCTACCAACGGAAACGATGGAGAAGCAATGTATCAAAGCACACGTTGGAGCATTGGAACAGAATGGAGATTAGGATACAATGATATGCACGGTTACGAAACCGAAACACATATCGGACGATATATCGGTAAAATGCAATGGCTAATGCCTTTCATTGGTTTTGATTGGAGATACAGGAAAATGGGTATAGATGAACAAGAACATAATCTTTTTGGACAAACCAATACTAAAGACAATCGAGCTGTTTTTAGTGCTGGTATAAATTATACTTTACCAATGCTTATTATGGCTCAAGTAGAAGTATTCACAGATGGAAATGTTCGTTTCCAATTGGAACGAAAAGATATTCCAGTTTCTAAAAGACTACGAATGAGTTTAATGTGGAATACAGATAAAGAATATATGGCAGCATTGCGTTACATAGTAAAAAGAAACTTTGGCATAACGACTCATTATGACAGTGATATGGGATTTGGATTGGGAGCTACTTTGAATTATTAATTTTTTTTAAATTAATATTTAAGATGCTTGTTGTAAAACAAGCATTTTTTTTTAAGTAAAATTTAAAACTGGACTGTAAAAAAATATAATAGTTTTTGATTAATATTTGTTTTTAAAACAATTGACTTTTTCGCTCATAGGTTAAAAGGACGTTTTACATTCCAGTTGCCACTCCTTTGCCAACGCTCCAAAAAAATTACTGGCACAGTTTTTAGAAAAAACCCGTACGCTTCGCAACTTGCGCCAGTAATTTTTTTCCCAAAGCTTCTTTACATAATGTGGCATTATAGTGCATCACCAAAATCCCAATCCAAAAGAAGTTACCGTATGCACTATAATAACATTATGTAAAAAAGCCGCACACCCAACGCGCTTGCCAGTGGCTTCAGGACAACATTTTTTGCAGCTCCCATCGCACCACCCAGCTACAAAAAAATACCGTCCTTCGCCACTGTCTTTAACAACGCTCGCCATTTCATCGTAAACTTTAGCGTTGTTATTTCTTTTTAAGAACGTTTGCGTTAATTGTCTTTATCATCTTTGCATTTAAATAGGAAGTAGTTGTATTGCTTTTGTAAGTAATAAAATGGCTTTAATTTTTCAGTTTATTTGCCTATGGTAAAAGCCATTTTATTACCCACAAAACCAAAATTCCCTGCAAGAGTATTATTTTTTTATTTGCTAGAAAAACAGCAGTAATTGCTTTAACGGAAAAGCCGATGCCATACCGTTCATAATAATAGTAATGACATACTATAAGGATTGTATTTCTTTCAAGTCTATGGCAGCAGCTTTTCCATTAAACCAATTAGAACATCTCGATAAACAAATAAAAAAATAATACCCTTGCTTGCGCTACTGCCCCATCGCACTAGGTAAGTTTTTACATTGTTTTTTGAAGATGCTTCCATTTCCATATTAACATTCCGACTGTACACTAACTACTGATTACTGAACACGACTCAAGCATCCTCAAAAATCAAATGAGAAGAAAGAGTATCCAATTTTTCTGCCGGATGAAAAACGTTTTTATTATTTGATTTGGACTTTCCATCCGTCCAAAAAAATGGATACCCTTTCAAGAACATTCCTGCATAAATCAAGACTCATTAATTCAAAATTTCATCCAAACAAACAAGGAAAATTTGATTAGATATTTCAAAATAAAAAATAAAAAAAAGAGAGCAAATCTATGTTGCAGGTATTCAAAAAAGCAAGTTCAAGCCCTTTGGGTTTTGGCTAAAATCTCCACCCTGCGGGTAGTATTTCATCCAAAAAACTGGCTTTTTAGAAACCTTCCACAAGGTCAAACGGCTTTCTTTTTTTTCCTTTTTTCTTTTGAAAAATTTGTGTGTGGGGCAGGGTGATAACCCGGAACCACCGCTCAAGACAGGAACAGGAAGATGTTAACTTTAATTCCGAAGCCATGACCAATTTTATCATCAAAACCCACAGACCAGGAACTAACTATTCAAAACCGCATTTGTTCATCCTAAACAAAGGATTAAACAGCGGCAAACCCCAAAAAGAGCCGTTTACAAATAGCTTTGTGATACTCTTACAACATGAAGAGGACTGCGAAAACTTCTATTTTATTGCCTTCAGCTTATGGCAAACCAAATTCTGGCATCAATTCCTAATCGGCTCCGTAATACCATTTTTGCGCCTTCCGGATTTCAAAAATGAATTCACTCCAAGAGCAAAAACTATGATGGAAGAACACGAGCAGCACCAAAAAAATATAACCGCGCTGAAACTGCTCCAGCAAAAGGAAAAACAATTTCATGAGAATTTAATCCTTATAAATGATTTGCGGAAAGCTATTTTGTATCGGTACTGTAATAAATAAAAAAAGCCTGGTCTAACGACTAGGCTTTCTCATATCCGGTAAAGGTTACCAATCAAAACCGGACTATTGTTTTTTAGATTTTGTTACCCATTTAAGGAATAGAGAAACGGAAAAACTTACTGTTGCTCCAATCACCGCTAAGATAATTGTTTTTACAATATCTTCCGAGAGTATATTGGGCAAAATGCTCAAAACTGTTCCGGAAGCAGTTCCCGTTTTGATGGAAAGATTAGTCTCCATCACGAGGTTTATTGAGGTTTTTAGCCTTGTCATCCAGGGCTTGTCGAAGGACCTTGTCCTCAACAGTTATCTGACTGACTGCCGAAAGTACTCCGCCGGCTACGGCTGAATATCCGGCAATGGTGACAACTACGGCCGGCAAAGCTACAGGTGCAGCTATGATGCTACCACTTACGGCCAATAATGCCAAGCCAATGGTTCGCAAAATCTTAAAAAACTTCGGGGTTGGGGCAGCTGCCCTTTGAACTACATTCATGATTTTATGATTTAGTAGTGATTAGAATTTTTACAACTTGATTATCGGAGAGAACCGGATAAACCAAATCCTTAACTTTCGAAAATGCTTTTCTGGAATAATTTCCTTTTCCAATCCCGGTGTGCGTAGTAACAGGAGCAATACAACCTAATAATTCTTTTTTGGCATCATTGGCGGGATGAATCAAGATGTAATCTCTTCCCGGAACATTCACTAAATGCAAGTGCCATCCAAATTTTTTACTGAAACGCTTCTGTAAAATATATTCTCCTTCAGGAACACAAGAAATTCGCTTTTGGTTATCCAACCAGGGCAGCTCGATGGTATAGCAAATCAAATCGCCGTTCCATTCTAAAATCCCTTGCGTTCCCTCCGGAAAATATGTTCTATGCAACACAAGAACCATTACACGCCACTGTCAACTTTCACAATCGCCAAAGGGTTGAATGCACCATTTTTCAATGGGTACATTTGACCATTGATTTCTTGGTAGAATTCAATACCCAAAGCTAAAAACAAGGGTTTAGTACTCGCCGGAGTAACCGCATTGGTTTGGTTGATGGCTGCTGTTGCAGTTGCGTCCCATGGCAAAATTGCTGTCTCAGAAGTTGCTACTACATAGGTTTCAGCTTCAAAATCAACTTCTGCACCAGCAGAGATAATTTTAAAGTGAGTGGTTCCACTCGGAGCAGCTAACATGTTGGCAGGCACAAAAGAGGCCAAATCAACTGTGATTTCACCGGAAACACGGTCAATAGCGCCAACATACGGAGCATACAAACTAGTTCCTAATTTACCCCTGATATTGAATTCAAAACCGAATAACAATTCAGTTTCTCCATCAATAACGTTTCGTAATCCTCTATCGCTAACTGTGTCAGCTTGGATTACTTTCACCATTGCCTGGGTAAGTCTGCTCACCATTCTGCTATCAGCAGAATTCAAAAGCAACGGTCTTAAAGCAGTTCTTAAAAGCTTTCCGGCTTTTCCTGCTCTTCCAAATTCGGAACCATTTTCGCGCGTTCTCTGGAACGCAGGATCGCTTGCGATTCTGCTGGCATCAATGCCCCCTTTTTCGCGTGCCAAGTGTCCGTCTTGGGTTTTGTAAAATGTAATATCCCCGATAGTACCTTTCAACTTAATTATGCCTTTCTGTCTGGCCATAACTACAAAATTTTAATTAATAACTAATGTTCAAACTCTGTCAATCTTAATCCTGTTGCAACACTTTCCGACTGATTCAAGAACAAAGTTTATACTTAAATAAACCATTTAAAACATCACACAATACAATCTGTCAACCATTGGAATAAATGACATAATTAAACTTAGAAGTCACCTAAAATCGGCTGCAAATCACCAAAAACGATTACTTAAAAACAAAAGGAATTATTTCTAACTTTAAACCTACTCAAAGGCATATCAAAGGCATGGATAAAGTATGAAATCACACAATAAGAGGTTGTGTATCTACCCAAAGGATATACAGCGTATTACAGGCAAAAGTTACAGGCAAAGTCTTAGACTATTGAACAAGATTAGAAATGACCTCAATAAGCTCGAAAATGAGTTTGTGAGCATAGAAGAATTTTGCATTTATACAGGGCTTAATTTTGAAAAAGTTCTAGAGTTAATTATTGATTAATTATCAATACTAATTCACTTATTAAACTTCTATCTATAATTTATTTTGTATATTTGATTATTAAGATTTGTCAAAAAAAGTTTGATTTTTTGAGGTTTAAAATCGAGACCCTAGAATTTAGTATTGCTGAATCCTTATTATTAAAGGCATAAAAGAGGAAATACAAATCCCTCTTTCTCCGCTGAAAGCACCTCAAAGAGGTGCTTTTTACATTTAAGTACTTTCCTGTTTTTTATACAATCCTATATTTTACGGCACCTAAGAGTTATTTTGAATAAAGTAGTTCAAAAATGAGTAATATCATTTTATACTTTATATCTCATTCGACAGGTACCCTATTTGGTACCCTATGTTTATGATAAATAATTTAGGGTACCAAAAGTTGTATATTGTTAACAATAGATAGGCATTGGGAACTTTCAAAAGTAGTTTTGCAAAAAAAATAAAACTTATGAAAAAATTGAAAGTGAGCTTCTATTTGAAAGGAGACAAAAAAAACCAAAACGGTGAAACAGCCATTTATGGCAAAATTTATTTAGGAAATCAGTATTCCACATTTGCAACATCTAAATACATTAAACAAGAACGTTGGTCTAAAACCAACAGTCTTAGAAATGCAATTAGGGTTGAAAATGAAATTAACTTAAAAAGCTATTTGAAAGCTCTTAATGATTCAATAGAAAAACAATACAATGAGTTATTAAAAACCTCAACGGATACGATAGAAATAACCCCATTGTATTTAAAAAATTATTGTTTTAATCAAACACCAGAACACAAAATTACTCTTCTTGAAGTCGTTCAATATCATAACGACTATTTTAGAAAACAAGTAAAAAAAGGTGACCGTGCCATCGGTTCTTTAGAAAAATATGAGCGTATGGGTGACGTTGTCAATGATTACTTAAATTCCAAATTGAAAAAAAAAGACATCGAATTTGATAAAATTAATAGAACGTTTGTTTATGGTCTCGATGAGTTCTTGAGATTTGATAGAAAACACGGTAACAAATTTGGACTAGGTAACAACACCACTGTTAAGTATATAAGAAATATTTCAGCAATGGTAAACCATGCAAAAAAAATGGGTTTGGTGACCGATAACCCTTTTTCTATCTATGATAAAACGTTAAATGAAGTTCAAACAACATTTTTAACTTTAGAAGAGTTGCGAAGGATTGAGAACAAAGATTTTTCTAATAGAAGATTAGACGTGGCACGTGACATATTTTTATTTAGTTGCTACACAAGTTACTCACCTATTGATGTTATGAATCTAAGACAAGGTAACTATACCTTAGACGAAGACTGTGATAGTTGGTTAAAAACAAAACGTCAAAAGACTAAAGTAAAAACTAATGTACTGGTCATACCACCATTAAAACGAATCATTGACAAGTATAAAAACGACCCAGAATGTATTGAAGAAAATAGGCTAATTCCTAATAGAAGTAATAGCAACATGAACGCATACTTAAAAGAAATTGCAGACCTATGCAATATCGATAAGAACCTAACATGGTACGTGGGTCGTCATACATTCGCAACAACGGTAGCGTTGGCAAATGATTTACCAATGGAAGTAATAAGCCAAATTATGGGTCATAAACGAATAACACAGACCCAACACTATGCTAAGTTAATGGATAGTAGTGTTAAAAAGCACATGAAAAATCTAGTTCCTCACTTTAATTAAATGAGTATTTTTGAAGTCCGCTAATTAGCGGACTTCTTTTTTAAATACAACTATATGAAAAATGCGTTAATAATCGAAAACATAATTAAAGAAATCAGCAAGGCTCATTTAACCATTGATAGCGATACCAAAGATTTTTTAATCAATGGAACGATACCTCAAGAAGTTCCACAAGACTTTTGTGTATTACTTTATAGAGATTTTCAGCAACGGATAAAACTGCAACTTAAAGAAAATTGCAGCATCGAATTACTAAAGGAATACATTACTCAAACCGATTCTGGGGTCAAAAGACTTGATAACGTCATTGGTCACCTAAGAGTAAATTATGTTCTGGCTAAAAGCAAAGATGAGGTTGGAGAAAATGCCGAAAGTACCATTGAATATATTGGTGCGATGCTAAAGATTAAGAACAAAACACTTTCGTTTATAAAAAGTTTTTTAGAAAACGAGATAAAGTATTTTGGGTACAGCACCAGCGAAGATTATAAAACTTTTGAAGATACAAAAGAACCCGAAAGCGATATTCTAATTTCAGAAAAAACCGAAAGAGCAACATTAATGTTAAGTAGAATAGAATCTTTAGTTTTTTTGTACACGCTAGAAAAAAGTGGAATATTAAAATTTGATAATGATTCACACCGAGAAAAATTTATAGAGAATAACTTTAATTATTTTGAAACAAGAAATAATAAGAACAAAGACACGGCTATACCAATTCAAAGTACTAAGTACGATTTTCCTAAATTAAAAAGCACTCACAGAGACGAAGTAATACCAAACAACAAAGTTTTAGATAGGTTAAAAGACATACTAAACGATGGTTTCTTAGAATTTAATTTTGGTGGCAAAAGTTAGCTATTGTTAACAACAACTTGACGTTGGTAACTTCTGGGGGTATCTTTGCAATATAAATTAAAAACAAAAAAATATGAAAGAAACCAAAGAAGAAATGGAGCCTGTTATTAAGCTCTTAGAAGAAATCAAATCAAAGTTTGATGCGTTTAGATACCCAAAAAAATACTACCGAAACAACGACTTAAAAAAGCTATTCGGCATGAGTGACAATACTATTTGTACTTATCGTGATAAGAACATTATACCGTTTTCTAAAATCGGTGAAATCTATTATTACCCCATCGCTGACATAGACACCCTTTTGTCTAAAAACAGCAACTTCGATTTATTTGGCAATCGCTACTAACGAATAGGTGCAATAAAATTTCCTATTCAACTTCCTCAAAAATCCAGTTTGCTATGATTGATTTTATAGCAAGCTGCTAGAAAAAAAGAAAAATTGCCTCATAGTGCAGTTGTTTTTAAAATTTCACATATTTATAATAAACAAAAAAAAATAACGACTGGGATAACCTCATCCCTCTTGACCTTACTATATCCAAAAGAGAATGAAAGAAGAATGTATAAAATTAATAAATGATAGTAATAAGAAGAGAAGTAACATCTATTATCAACTAAATCAATTAACAACCATAACAGGTTTATCATTAAGAATGCTAAAGTATAAAATGCTAAATGTAAAAGAGAAGTATGCTGGTGTAACCAATCTATTAAAGAAAGAAGGTAAATGTTGGCAAATACATCATAGCATAATAAACGAATTTATGCCTATCAACAAACGTAAATCTATGGACGATTCCAACTGTCGTTGGTTAAGTTTTGTAACATGGAATCCGATACAAAACTACGATGCTGACTACCATGTAGAACTTGTTAAAGAAATCAAATCAAACCTACCAACTAATACAATTAAATACACTATTGAGCTTGATAGAAGAGGTTTTAACCACGTTCACTTCGTAAGTGATGCAGCACCATCAAAAACAAAAAAAATCGTTGATGAGGTTCTATTAAAGTATTTTAAATGGTTTGAGGTTATGTATCAAGTAACCGAAATAAAAAACATTTACAGTAGCGATGAATATCTACAAAAAGCACCCGTGAGAAACGGAATATTACAATAACTAACAAATTAAAAAAAAAGAAAAAATGGAAGAAGTAACAGACTTAAACCACAGCCCGATGCTGAAAGAATTATTGATAATTTATGTATCAAGACAGTATGAAGAAAACGCTAGATTTGATGATTGGCATTTATTTGAAGAATATAAATTGCTTAAAAGAAATAACCAGCTAGATGAACTCTTTAAAGAGGAATGTTTTACAAACCGTATGAATGATGAGCGATATACAGGATAAAATAACCATAGCTCAAACACAGGTTAATGTTGAAAATGACCCAATCAAAAAACAACAGTTACAGAAGCGGCTTAGAAAGCTACAACTACAGAAAGAGATTGAAGACATCAAAAAGCGTATTGAGCAACTGGGGTGATACTATGTATAGGATTTATTGACTGATAGCTTGACCATTAATTAAGAAAATGGAATCGGAAATATGTTACTATGATTGGATTTAAAAAATATTTTTAGATTTTTTTAGAATTTTTTTCAGATTTGTAATGTACTTTATCTTTATACACGCACAAACTTTTATTCTGATGAGGTAAAGTTATTTTAGTTCTTTAAGCAATCAGAAACAAAGATTTCTTCTATATAGTCCGTGAAGTGTTTCAATAAAAATAATAAAGCAAGTCGATCGACTTGCTTTATTATTTTACAAAGAAACTTTTTCCTATTTTAGCTGAAATATAAATTTCATGGTGGTAACAAATATTAAAGAATCACATTTAAAAGTTCTTGCATTAATTGATGATTTTCAAGAAAATGAAAATTATTATTTATCACCAAAATATCAAGAATCAGAAGTTAGGACTGGATTTATTGATAAATTTTGGGATGCTTTGGGTTGGGATGTCTATCACAATAGACAAAAGAACCCATTTCAACAAGAAGTTAAGATTGAAAAAGCACAAAAACAAGATGGTGGTTTAGGTCAAAAGCGTGCAGATTATGCTTTTTTTTTAGCACCAGATTATAAACAAGTTAAATTTTTTGTTGAAGCAAAGAAACCCTCAAGGGCTTTAAAAGAAAATAAGGATGATTATTTTCAAACTGCAAAATACGGTTGGAATGCTGGAACTGGTATTTCTGTATTAACCGATTTCCAAGAGTTTGTTATTATAGATTGTCGTAACATCCCAGATTTCGATACAATTTTAAGAAACCAAATTGAATATTTTCATTACCAAGAACTAAAAGATTTTGAAGTTTTTGAAAGGTTGTATTGGCTATTTTCACGTGAAGCGGTTGAGGCAGGTAATCTTGAAACATACATTGAAGAATTACCAAAACCAAAAGGTTCAGATAAGCAATTAAAACTTTTCGGGGGTCGTTATTTAAGTATTGATGTAAGTTTCTTAAACTATATTGATTCTGTTAGATATAAGATTGCACAAGCGTTATATAATAACAACAACGACCTTGATAAGTATCAATTGACAGAAGCAACACAAAAGGTTGTAGATAGAATTGTATTTATGCGTTTTCTTGAAGATAAAGCAATTGAACCAGAAAATATTTTACACGATATAGGCATTCACAAACACCCTTGGCAAAAATTTATATCTGAATCAAAAAGACTAGATGCAAAATATAATGGTATAGTATTTAAACCTAACTTCATTGATAAAGATTCATTTTTGGGTGCAGATGAAGGTATATTTAGAGATATTTGTTTAGAACTTGACCACACCAACACTCCTTATGATTTCAACTATATACCTATTCATATTTTAGGCAATATTTATGAACGATTTTTAGGGAAAATTATTGAAGTTGATGGTGGTTTATGTAAGATTGTTGAAAAACCAGAAGTAAGAAAAGCTGGTGGGGTCTTCTACACTCCAAAATACGTTGTTGATTACATTGTAAAAGATACTGTTGGTAAACATATAGAAGATAAAAAACCCAAAGATATTGCTAAATTATCTTTTGCTGATATATCTTGCGGCTCTGGTTCTTTCTTAATTGGGGTATTCGATTATTTACTTGATTATCATTTGAATTATTATAATTCAAATGTTGATGAAGCAAAAAAAGATGGTTGTAAATATGATGCTGAATCTGGTAAGTGGATTTTAACCATTAACCAGAAGCAAAATATATTATTAAATAATATTTACGGTGTTGATATTGACCTTCAAGCAACCGAAGTAACCCAATTATCTTTGTTTTTAAAGATGCTTGAAGATGAAACCACAAGTACAGCAAATGATATGCAAGTGTTATTTGCAGCAAAAATACTCCCAGATTTAACAGGTAATATCAAGTGTGGTAATTCATTGATTGGTTTTGAAATAATGGATTCTATACTTGATTTTGGTAAAGAAGAAAGACGTAGATATAACCCATTTGATTACAAAACAGCGTTTCCAAGGGTATTTAATAGCAAAAGTGAAGGATTTACAGCAATTGTTGGAAACCCACCTTATGTAAAAGAATATACCAGCAAAGAAATCTTTGATTCCGTAAGACTTGGTAAACTTGAAAAGTACTATCAAGGTAAAATGGACTTATGGTATTTCTTTACTTGCTATGGGTTAGATTTATTAATGCCTAAAGGATTACTGGGATTTATCATCCCAAATAACTGGGTTAGTAATTCTGGGGCAAGTATCATGAGAAATAAAGTAATTCAAGATTCAAAAATTATTGAATTGATTGATTTTGGGTCTTATATGGTCTTTTCAGAAGCATCTATTCAAACAATGATAATGATACTTCAAAAAGATAATAAAACGGATAATTATACCTTCAAAAATCAAACATTTACAGTCAAGAAAGCTAAAGAAGATGTCATTCAAAAAGAACTGATTGAAGGTTCAAATAATGTTTCAATTACTTTATATCCAACAATCAAAAGAAAGACATTGATAAATAAATTTTTGAAATTTGATAGTGAGGATGATAAATTAATACTTGATAAAATTGCAAAATCAAGTAATTTCAAATTAGATGGTAAAAAAGAAGTTGCACAAGGTATAGTTACACCTCAAGATTGTTTGAACCAAAAAAACGCTGATTTATTGGGTCAAGGTTATAATAAAAATGATGGTATATTTATCCTAACAAATGATGAACTAAAGAAAAAAGAGTTTTCAAAAGAAGAAATGAAAATTATAAAACCTCTTTATACATCTTCTGAATTGGTAAAATATTGTTCTGTAAAAAAGAATCACCTAAATGTAATATATACAGATTCAACATTCAAAAATATAAGTAGAATTGAAGGTTATCCAAATATCAAAAATCACTTGGATAAATTCAAAACAATTATTACATCGGATAATAAACCTTATGGTTTACACCGTGCTAGAAATGAAGCTTTTTTCAAAGATGAACGAATATTATCATTAAGGAAATGTATAGAGCCAACTTTCACTTACTCAAATGAAGATACTTATGTTTTACAATCATATAATATCATCAAATCTAAAAGAATTAATCTAAAATACCTGACTGGTATTTTAAATTCCAAAATGATTAAATTCTGGTTATTGAAAAAAGGTAAAATGCAAGGTGATATTTTTCAAGTTGATAAAGAACCTATTTTAGATATTCCTATTCATAAAACAAAAGATAAAGAACTTGAAATACAAATGATTTCGTTGGTTGATAAAATTATTAAAGCTATAATTCAAGAACATGAAGCAGATAATGACCACGATAAAGAATTTTATCTTAACTATTCAAAAAGTGTAGCTGCCGAAATTGATAAACTTGTCTATAAGATTTATAATATTTCAAGTGAAGAGCAAGACGTAATAGATTTACTATTGAAATAATTTTCAAGATTTAATCAAAAGTTTCACTTCTAACAATAGTGAAACTTTTGATTTTAGCTAAACCCTTATAAACAAAGGGCTAACGTGATTTTGGGTAATTATGATTAAAAAATAGTTTCACTTTTGTTGTTTTTAGTTTGTTTGTGAAACTTTTTATTATTACTTTTACATCAAATAAAAAACTATACGCCATGAGCTTAAAAAATTCCGTAACGACCAGCGACTACTTAAATTTTGATGCAACGCTAAACAAAGCAATGAAAATCATTAAAACCGACAGCAACTATAAACTAGGGTTCTTGGTTGTGTTTGGTATCAACACAGGTTTAAGAATCTCCGACATTCTAAGACTAAAAGTAGAAGACCTAAATAGTGATTCAATTTCGTTGGTGGAATCTAAGACGAATAAAAAACGTGTTATCAAATTAAATGACAACGTTAAGACCGCTTTTAAACTACTTAAAGAAAGAAACCCAAACATCGAGGGTTATGTGTTCACATCAAACCAAAACACGGTATTCAGTAAACAATACGTCAACCGTAAGTTAAAAGAAATGTTTGGTTCTAAGTCATTGGCGGTATCAACACACAGCCTTAGAAAGACTTTTGGTCGTCAAGTATGGTCTAACAACAACGAGACCGACAAAGCGTTGTTATATCTTAGTGAGCTATTCAATCACTCATCACCAGCGATAACCAAAAGATACTTGGGGATAAGACAAGAAGAGCTAGACGATATTTACATGAGTTTATAATTAATACCATGCAAATCAAAATCGTACACCAAGAAGATAAAACGGAATATCGTTTTAAAGTTAATGCCGCTGATAAACTAACATCAGCGGAAGTGAAGCGTATATGTTTAAAGATGGGTGTTAAAGCTCTTCTAGTAAACGGGAAGTATTACTCTATTGATAGGCAATGAGATTATTGCAGATGTAATAATAATTAGTGTCTATTGTAATGTAAAAGAATGACAAACTGCCAAATACAACATGACATTATAGAATTATTTAAAAAACATGACGGGATTAAAAAGAAATAACTGCCAAGTAGGCAGTTTTTTTTATTCCATCAAAAAAAACTGCACCATGGCACTATTTTTGATGGTAAATTAACTTAGGTCTTATCTCGACCAGAAGAATATTGATGTTAGTATAGTAAAATATACTATGCGTTTTGACTAGTGCAAATGTATAAATTCTAATCTAACATGCAAATATTTTTCAAGTTTTTTTTTATTAACACTTTAAATTACAAAAAAATGGCGAAAAACGTACATGTAATTAGAACTCAAAATGACCGCTGGGCAGTTAAAACTGAAAACAGCACAAAGTCGGTAAAGGTTACCGACACACAACAAGAAGCAATTGAACGTGGAAAATCAATTGCAAAGAATAATCAGTCAGAACTTATCATTCACGGTAGAGATGGTAAAATAAGAGAGAAAAACTCTTATGGTAATGACCAATACCCGCCTAAAGGATAAGATATGAATTATACAATATCTATTAACCCATTAGCGGACTTCTCGATTGCATCAGATGCAAAACGAAGAAGCATTATACAAAACCAAAAGAAGCCAGATACTTTTAAAGTATCATGGTATCAACTTGCAAGAGCTAGAATGAAATCTACTCTAGCAAAAAAAGGTGATGTAACTCCTATTTTAGAAGGTATAAATCAGCTTAAAGCTAAAATACCAACTAAGCCCCGACAAATTAATGACCGTCAAGTATCTCTTGAGGCAATGGAACGGTTCCTTCACATGAAGCTGCCAAACGTTCTAAACGGTATTAATTATGAAGTGATTAAGACCGAATCTAAGTCAATAAAAATAAAAGGTGTTGAAGTTATTGTGTCACCCGACATAATAATAAAAGCTATTATTGATGACGTCACTTATGTCGGGGCTGTAAAAATCCATATTTCTAAGAGCAATGTGTTTGATAATAATCAATTACGCTTTATCGCAAGTACTATTTACATGTATTTAGATGAGGTATTTGATAACGAAGAGTATGTTGTTATGCCCGAATTATGTTTAGCAATAGACATTTTTGGCAGCAGAATTGTGAACGCTCCCAGAATTATTGATAGTGAAATCAATAATATAGAAGTAATTTGCCAAGAGGTCAAAGACGTCTGGAGCAAAGTTTAAAAGTTTAGAGATAAGACCAAAGAAAACCTAAGTAACTTACTTAGGTTTTTTTTTGAACCAAATAATTGTACATTTGCAGTATAACCAACTCTATTGAAAGTTCTAGTTCGGTTGGTACCCTCGTTGGTACCCTAGTAAAGTATAGCTCTGTAAAGTATTGAAAACATTGGCTTGAAGCGATATAAGAAAGAACCTCTTTCTCCGCAAAGAAAAACCCGAAACGAGAGTTTCGGGTTTTTTGTTTCCAAAAAATGCCAAAAGTTTACTTTTGAGCATTTTTTGGAAACAAAAAACCAACGCCTTTTCAAAGGCGTTAAGGTTTTTGCTTTGCAAGGTTCTCCCACTGGGATCACCCTAGGTAATCCCTTAACTGGTTTACTTGTATTTCCTTCGGCAGTCGCTTTGCTCGTGTGAGCATTTTTTGGAAACAAAAAACCTTAACGCCTTTGAAAAAGGCGTTAAGGTTTTGCTTTGCTCAGGTATCCCTTTATGGGAACAGCGCAGCTAATCCCCAGATTAATTACGAAGTTTTACGAACTAATGATGGAATAGTGCTCAAGAAGCGTTTGGAGATCTTCGAGTTGAATATCAAGAATACATTAAATGACCTAGAGTTTGCAGTCTACTTTTATTAAAAATATCAAGTACCAAAACCAAGATTTGGAGTTTATAAAAAAGGACACGATGATTACTTATCAATCGGGATTTGAAATTCAATAGATAAGTCAATTTGGATTGATACAATTGAATTATTTGGCTGTTCATCTAAAATCACAATCCAAGTTAATACAGATTAAAATGTATTGATTTGGATCAATATGTATTCCATTTATCTTTCATTGGGATAGTGTTGCAATTTTTTCAATAGGTTTTTGCCGACTAAAGACATTTTTTAATCGGTAAAGTGTAAAATTTCAATAATTAATCTATTGATATAAAATACTTTGTATAAATTTATTCTATTCTTTCCAACTCTCAAATACCACCACGTTTTATTGGAAAGCTACAATCTAATTAAGCCTTATTGAATAGATTGTGGTTTTGTATTGTAATTTTTAAAACTACATAGGTATGAGAACAATTACTATTATCAGCATGTTGCTTTTTAGTGTGTTTATTGTACATGGCCAAATCACTATCAATGAAAAAGCAATTAAAACTCTTTCTTTAGATACTACGAAGAATGAAGTTGGAAAATACAATTTAAACTTGAAGTCCTTCAGCAAAAAGATTGACGATTCCACTAAAAGAGCCTTTGATTCTAAATTAAATCAGTTAAACATAAATTTATCAAATCAAGAGGCTGTTTCTATAACCGAAAGTTAATATTTAAACAACATTATTTTCTTACATTTGATAAAAATAAAAACAGCATACTATGAAAAACCTCATTTTACTTTTATTCTCATGTTTTGCTTTAAGTTGTTGTAATAAAGAAGAAGATAACAATCCTAATACAGAACTAGAAAAACTTCCACCAGCTACCCAAACTGGTGCTAATACCGCCGGTTGTCTAGTAAATGGCGTAGCTTTTTTACCAAAAGGATTTTTTCCTACGGGTAATTTATTTTTTTTCTATCAAGATGGCAAGGATTTTAGTTTGTCAATCGGAGAAAGAACATTACAAGGAGGCAACGATATTATTAAAAGTATTAACATTTCATCTCTTAATCAAAATTTGCATGATAATGTGGGGGTTTCTTTCGAATTAGGGCAAAATGACAACAATGGAAATTCAAAGTTTGCTGTATATTCAATAGACGCTGTAGCACCTCCTGATCCTAATTATTACTCAACAAATTCAGTAATTAAAGGAGAACTTAAAATCACATATCATAATTATAACAATGCCATTCTTTCCGGTACATTCTGGTTTGACGCAGTCAACTCAACCGGTGAAATAGTCCAAGTGCGTGAAGGAAGATTTGATATACACTATTAAAAAATGCCTATGTAAATCAAAATAAAAACAGAGAAACCACCCGCAAGGCGGACAGTTTCTCGTCGTCAAAATAATAACATCTCACCTTTATTAATTTTAACAAGCAACATTATGAAAAAATTTTCATTAGTTCTAATTTTATTTTTTATTTCCCTTATTTCAACTGCTCAACAAGAAATAAGTACGGCTTACGCCACAGCTGCAACCAATATGTTTGCACCATTAGACAAAAACAGAATTCCTCACAAAGTTTTGTTAGACTATGGTTTTGAATATACAAATCTTAAAGCTTTTAACGGCATATTGTCAGACAGCACCACAGTAGACGCTCCAACTTTAAAACACATTTACAACACTATTTTTTCGAGCAGGGTTACTAGTAATACAACGGGATTTATAAACCCTAATAATTTCGATAGCAACTGGAAAACAAATAGAACGGAAGGAACAATTTCATTGAGTGGTTTATATTATAAATACAATGCTTTTATAAACGATGCGATCAATCTTGGGAAAGTAAATTTTGTGAATAACCAGTTTCAGGATAAGTTTGTTAATGGCGTTTGGCAAAATCCGTATCAAGAATTTCAAGCGTTTGCTATGGCACCAGCCATAACCAAATATGAAGGTTTAAGTTTTAATGTAAAAATTCCATCAACTATTTTTTACTCCAATTATCAATCCTTGGTACAAAGTATCCAAGTAGATTTCGGTAATGGTGCTGGTTACATAACCGTACCTTTTAATCAAAACGTAACGGTTAACTATCCAACCGAAGGTGTAAAAATTTGGAAATTCAAGCTTAACTTAACGAATGGGACTTCATTATTAAGTCAATCAAGAGTTGAGTTAACACAGGGAATTACTGCTATTCCTTGGGGTACAACCACATCAGCATTAGCTGCTCAATCGGTTGTTGCGTCATCTACAATTTATTCTCAAAACATCACGGCAACCAAAAACTATAATGGTGCTTTTGGAACTGTAAAATTAACTATAGACGATGCCAACAGTGACGGAATAAGAAAACCACTTATTGTTGCCGAAGGATTTGATGCTGGAATTATTTTGGCTCCAGAATTGCCAAGAGGGTTGAATACATACACAATTTTTAGAAGGTCAATCTTTGATTCTCAAAGTCCTGAATTACAAAGTTTAATATGGGCTTCTAACAAACAATACGACATTATATATGTAGATTGGGATAATGGTGTCGATTTTCTTCAAAAAAACGCTTTTGCTCTCGAAGCAGTTATTGCATGGGTAAACAGCGTAAAAATCGGTACTGAAAAAAATGTTGTGCTTGGTCAAAGTATGGGTGGCGTTATAGCTCGTTATGCTCTGGCAGATATGGAACAAAATAGTATAGACCATAAAACACGTTTGTTTGTGTCGCACGATGCTCCACAACAGGGAGCAAACATCCCTATTAGTGTGCAATATATGTTTCGTCATGTAACCAATTTATACAATCGTTATGCTTCACCTTACGGCACTCAAGTAATTGATGTACCTTTTCTGGAAAACTCTCTTTTAGATCAACCAGCAACCAGACAAATGCTAATGAACTGGTCAAATTCAAGCTATACAATCGTCAATACAATGAGTAGTAGCTTTTATACAGAATTAAAAGGAAAAGGAATAAACCCTACAATAAACGGTGGATATCCAATAAATTGCCGAAATATTGCCATCAGTAACGGAGCAGAATGTGGAATAACACAAGGATTTAATGCTGGAGATGATTTGCTGTCATATAATTTAAGTACCCGTTTACCATTTTTTCAAAATTTATTAGTTCCTCTTGTAGGTTTCGTGGGCTTCACTGCTTACCTAGACCCAAATTTATTAGCTATTGGTTTTGTAGGTCTGTTACCAGGTTCATCAAGATATGGTGTCGATTTTAATGCAAAATCAATTCCTTATGGAACAAACAATCAAATTTATAAAGGAAGGATTTCATACACAAAAAAACTCTTTAGTATTTTCGGCTGGGCACCCACAATAACAATAAATATTACAAACGTTCAAAAAAATCAACCAACTGGTGTATTACCGATAGACCATTACGGTGGTGGAAGGTATGAAACTTCATTGCTAACATCAAACATAGCTATACCTGCAGGTATGTTTATTAGAGATAGATTTAATTTTATACCAACACCAAGTGCGCTAGATATTGGTAAAGGAAATGTAACATTAACAGATAGTGATTATAAAATGGCTTACGTAGGCGCAACACCTCCAATAGCCCCAAAAAATTCTCCATTTGCAAATTTTAGTACTGATTTTGAAAGAACAAATCCAAATTCAAGTAACAACAGACATATAAGTTTTAATAGCAGAAACGGAAGTTGGTTTGCTAAAGAGTTAAACATAATTCCCGAAACAACCAATTGTGCTTATATGTGTTCAAATGTACTAATTTCTGGACCTGAAACAATTTGCTCAACAGCTAATTTCGCTGTTTCACCTGGAGCACCAATATACACTTGGTCAATTACAGAAGGCGCAAGTTTAGTTTCTTTAACAGGCAGTAATACTTCAACTTGTACACTTACAAGCACCAATACAGGTTCAGGATTTGTCACTATCAGAGTAATCTATGGTGATAATAATGTACGTTGCGGTACTCTAACCCAAACAAAAAGACTTTGGTTAGGTCTACCTCAACTAACAAATTATGTATTTGAAACAAATTCTGGCCCAGTTCTTTGTTTAACAGATGGTTCAAATACTTACAGCTCCCCGCAAATAAATTTAAACGACCGCATTAGAGTGAACGTTACAGGATTATCACCAGCCGAAGCCCAAGTAAACTCTAATTGGGAATGGCAAACCCTAAATAACGTGGTTATGATTAACGGCAATAGAAACACCCGTCAAATATGCCCAATGGCAGGAGGACAAACTAGTATTAGTTTCCGATTTAGAAATGCTTGCGGTTGGAGCGACTGGACAGAAATTCCATTTGAAGTAATTCAAACCCCTGCGCCAATGTCAAAGATGAGCAAAACTGAAACAATGTTCAAAATCTACCCTAACCCGACTAATAATATTGTAAATGTCGATTTGCGAGACCAAAATCAATCACCAAGCCCAACTGCTACCATTATTGCCGAATTATACAATCTGATGGGCGAAATTAAAAGTAGCGTTACAATAAAGAACAATGTTGCAACAATTAACGCTACAAGTTTACCAAGAGGTATCTATCTTCTCAAAATCAATATTGACGGAGTAGTTGAAACCCATCAAGTAGGCGTAGAATAAACAAAAGTAAAAAGCAGTTATTGGCGAAGCCGATAACTGCTTTTTACTTTTAAATTTGCAATCAATTTAATGTAATTGTTGTCCTAACTTATTGATATTAGATATATGTTAGCTGTAATTACAAGAGACTACAAAACTAAAGATGTAGGAATGCTGATAGCTATAGCTTCAATAATAGATACTCCTATCACCAATAAATCACTACTTCAATCCAAAAGAACCACATGGCAAATCCATTTTTTGACAATCATAAAACACAAATGCCAAGGTTTGTATGGTTTTGGTCCTGGTTTGATTGCTTTTATTTGTTTCATGATGTGAATTTTTTAATTGTTCTCTAAAGTTTATAATTCACTATTTCACTATTTTACGATTTCCCTCATTCACTTTTTAGTTCAAAGCATTAGACTAGGCAAAGTTTATATCATTTGTTTTTTAATACTATTCCAAAAAAGTACACTATTGCTATAAAAAAAACCGACGGGTCTCCCAATCGGTTTATATACTTCTCACTTCGTACTTCCCTAATACCCCACATACTCCGTAATCTCCAATCCGTACCCAATCATCCCCACGCGTTTGGTTTGTTGGGTGTTTGAGATTAAGCGGATTTTGGACACGTCTATATCGTGTAGGATTTGAGCGCCAATGCCAAAGTCTTTGGCATCCATTTTAATTTGGGGTACTTTCGTTATTCCTTCAGCTTGTAGCAATTTCAGTTCAGCCAAACGATTCAGTAAATCGCTAGAGTCGCGCTCACTGTTGATAAACACCACAGCGCCTTTTTCTTCTCGGTTGATGAGGTTAAATACCTCGTCCAGCTTTTTATCCATGCTGTCGGTAAGTGAATTCAGGATATCGTTATTCGATTGGGTAGAAATGATGCGCGTTAAAATAGGCTCTCCGGCACTCCAGCTTCCTTTGGTTAAGGCCAAATGGACTTGTTTGTTAGTGTTTTGCCAGTAAGCTCGGAGGCGGAACGACCCAAAGCGGGTTTTCATTTCAAAGTCTTCTTTTTTGTCAATCAGACTATCGTGTTGCATGCGGTAGGCCACCAAATCTTCTATGGAAACCAGTTTTAAGTCGAATTTCTTAGCCACTTCCACCAATTGTGGTAAGCGTGCCATAGTGCCGTCTTCGTTCATGATTTCGACTATCACTCCGGCAGGTTTAAAACCGGCTAAACGCGCAAAATCTATGGCGGCTTCAGTATGGCCGGTTCTTCTCAATACACCGCCTTGTTTGGCCGTTAAGGGGAAGATATGTCCGGGACGTGCTAAATCGTGCGGTTTCGTTTCGTCGTTAACCAAAGCTAAGATGGTTTTAGCCCTGTCGGCTGCCGAGATACCGGTAGTTACGCCATGACCTTTTAGATCCACCGATACGGTAAAAGCCGTTTCCATATGATCGGTGTTGTTTTTTACCATCGAATGCAATTCCAATTCGTTGCAACGTTTCTCGGTGAGCGGTGCACAAATCAAACCACGACCGTGGGTAGCCATAAAGTTGATCATTTCGGGTGTTACCTTTTCGGCAGCAGCCAAAAAATCGCCTTCGTTTTCACGGTCTTCATCATCTACCACGATAATGACTTTGCCTTGGCGGATGTCTTCTATGGCTTCTTCTATAGTATTGAGTTGTATTTTGGTGTTGTGGTCCATGGTAGTGTTAGTTGTTGTGTTGTTTTATCCAAAGGCTGTTATATCCGTAAAACAAGAAGTAGAACGGAAACCCTGCCAGTAGTAAAACAATTAGTGGTATGTCGTAGTTGTTTTGTGTCATTTTTCCAAGTTTGGATAAGCTTTGGTGCGATTTGAAACTGCCCCATAAAAGTAGTAGGCCCAGGGCACCAGCGACGCTTATTAAAAGCGGTGTATTGATCATTTCAAAAAAGAACAACACCAATAAGATGATGTTCGATACTAATGCCATTAAACTGTACAGTTGATAAGTAGAGGCTTTATATTCTATGGTTTCTATCACTTTGCCTTCCGGTGGTTCCGGTGTGGCGTTAGGGTTATCGGATAAGGTGTTTAGATAGTTATGAATTTCATCGGTTCCAATAGCCAATTCAGGTGTAACCGAAGCCAATACCGGTTCGGGTTGGGTTTTATCCGGAAATATTTTATTGAAAAAGTTGGATAACCAATCAAAATTCAAGCTAAAGCCTTTATCATCAGTAGCTCTTTTGGTCAGCAAAATGGCAAAAGGCGTTAACACAAAAGCCGACATCCAGCAACCCAAGAAAGGAGATAATTCGCCTTGTTGGGCTACTTTTTTACCAAACGTATTGATAAAGTGGAAGATGATAAAAATTAAAATGGCAAATACGATAGGCAAGCCCAAACCACCTTTGCGGATGATAGCGCCCAGCGGTGCTCCGATAAAGAACATTAACAAACAAGCATAAGCAATGACAAACTTGTCGTACAAGGCAATCCAATGCTGGTTGATGTTTTTAATCCGACTGTCAATTTCATAAGTAGTCGTTTCTAAAGTAAAGGTAATCCCGTCTACACTTCCCGCAGCCACACGCAAAATGCGCATTCTATCAGAATTGTTGAAATTGTCTAAAATGGTAGTTTTAGTCAGAGACTGTTCTGTATTGAAACGAGGGTCTAAGGTTTGCATTACCACGCGCTGATTGATATTATCGGCATACGACTTTACTTCTTTGTTGAAGTTTTTTTGGAGTGAGTCGATGGTAAACGACAATTCACTCACGTTAAGCATGGTATTGGTATTGGTAATGCTTTCCTCGTTTACATTGGTATTGTTCAGTTTTGAAAGGTCGATG
This sequence comes from Flavobacterium sp. FEMGT703F, assembly GCA_002786385.1. GTDB lineage: Bacteria > Bacteroidota > Bacteroidia > Flavobacteriales > Flavobacteriaceae > Flavobacterium > Flavobacterium cheonhonense. The sequence goes on along the minus strand of PGCN01000007.1, from coordinate 328,869 downwards.
TTAATGACATAACGCTGAAACGTACTTTTGGCAAACGGCATTTTGTTGCGGTCTTCAAATTTTTTCGGGGTGATGTCTTCGTAGTAGTTTCCGTCTTTTAGAACCAGTTGCAAGGTGTTAGAATCTTCGCTGCTGATGAGTTCCCCTTTTTTAGCCTTGATTACGGTATTACTGCCGGCGCCAACGGCTGCCTTTTTGTGAATGGTAACCCCACTTAAGAATCTGCCATTGTCACCCGATTTTTTTTCGACCTTAATACTGTAGGCACCAACATCGCTAAATTGTCCTTCGGCTATGGCCATGGCGGGTTTTACTTGGGCGATGTTTCGGCGGAAGTTGATGAACTTATATTCGGCATAAGGAATCACGTTGTTGGCAAAGAAGAAAGCCACTATGCTTAATAAAAAAATGAACACCGTTAAGCTGCGCATGGCGCGTTGTAGGGAAATCCCTGACGATTTCATGGCGGCAAACTCATAGTTTTCTGCCAAGCTACCAAAGGTCATGATAGAAGCTAACAATACCGAAAGCGGTAACACCAGCGGAATGATACTCGGCATTTTGAACAGTAAGAACTTTAGAATCATTATGATATCCAAGTCCTTTCCGGCCAATTCCGAAATGAAGAGCCAAACTACTTGTAAAACGAATATAAAAAACAAGATTACAAATACCGTGGTAAATGTAATCAGGAATGATTTTAATAAGTAGCGGTCAAGTATTTTCACCCGAGCTTAGTCTATTTTATTGATGTAGTAATTTGGATATTTACTCGCCGCAAAGGTAAACTGATTTTTCGATAAAGGCTGATTGGTTTTAAAAGAATTAACAGTCAAAGTAGTTTTTGAACCGTTTTTGCCCATTTCAATCACGTTGTAGATGTTTTTGGTTTGCGAATCTATCCCTAAAAATACCTCTTTGCGCGGGTCTTTCGGGTTGGTAGGCACCAATTTGATGTATTGAATTTTACGGCCTTTTACGTCTTGTAAAATATCCCAGTAGTATTTGTAGCCGTTGTTGAAGAACGTCAACATTTTGGCCGGTGTTACCGTGTTTTCGTCTTTTTCATTCACACTCGAAATGGTAATTTCTTCATCTTCCGGTACTATGGTGTAGCTTTTTTTACCGTCGAATATTTTGGTGACGCCCAAAAAGTTCAACACATATTTATTGCCCTCCAACAACAAATTGCCTTTGCTTTCTTTGTTGATGTTTTCCTTAGCGTTGGTCAGCGTGTATTTAAAATCGATGGCAATGTTTTGGTAGGTTTTGACTTTAGCCGTGACTTGATCCAGCAAATCTTTGGCTTTTTTATCCTGTGCATTGGCTGTTACAACTGTAAATAGCAATAATGCCATAGATAGGAACTTGTTCATTTTAAGAATTGTTTTGTTCATTGATAAAAAATTGTTCAAGCGAAGCCAAGTCGGTTATGTTCACACTACGTGCTTTGCTTCCTTCAAACGGTCCTACAATCCCGGCGGCTTCCAATTGGTCAATCAATCGTCCGGCGCGGTTGTAGCCCAGTTTCAGCTTTCTTTGCAATAATGATGCCGAACCTTGCTGTGCTGTTACAATAATTTCAGCGGCTTCTCTAAACATGCTGTCGCGTTCCGAAATGTCGAACTCCAAATTCACGCTGCTGCCTTCTTCGCCCATGTATTCGGGTAGGAGATAGGCGCTGGCATAGGCTTTTTGCGAGCCGATATAATCCACAATTTTTTCTACTTCCGGCGTATCGACAAAGGCACATTGCACCCGCACTAAGTCGTTTCCGTTAGAATATAATAAGTCACCGCGTCCAATCAACTGGTCGGCACCTTGCGAATCTAAGATGGTTCTGGAGTCGATTTTAGACGTTACTCTGAAGGCAATACGCGCCGGGAAATTCGCTTTGATAATCCCCGTTATTACGTTTACCGACGGACGTTGGGTAGCAATAATCAAGTGAATACCAATGGCACGGGCCAATTGCGCCAAACGGGCGATAGGCGTTTCCACTTCTTTACCGGCGGTCATGATCAAATCGGCAAACTCGTCTACTACCAAAACAATATAGGGTAAGAAACGGTGGCCGTTTTCCGGATTTAATTTACGCGATTTGAATTTTTCGTTGTACTCTTTGATGTTGCGTACCATGGCGTCTTTCAACAACGAATAACGGTTGTCCATTTCCACACAAAGTGAGTTCAGGGTATTGATTACTTTGGTGTTGTCGGTGATGATGGCATCTTCTACATCGGGTAGTTTTGCCAAATAATGGCGCTCTATTTTGTTGAAGAGAGTCAGCTCAACTTTCTTCGGGTCAACCAATACAAATTTGACTTCTGCCGGGTGTTTTTTGTATAATAACGAGGTTAATACCGCATTCAATCCTACCGATTTACCTTGTCCGGTAGCACCGGCCATCAGTAAGTGCGGCATTTTAGCCAAATCGACTACAAAAGTTTCGTTGGAGATGGTTTTTCCCAAGGCAATCGGCAATTCCATTTCGGCTTCTTGGAATTTGGCTGAAGCGATTACCGTTTTCATCGGCACCATGGTCGGATTCTTGTTCGGCACTTCAATACCGATGGTTCCTTTGCCGGGAATAGGCGCGATGATACGAATTCCGAGAGCGGAAAGCGATAGTGCAATATCGTCTTCCAAACTTTTGATTTTGGAAATACGAATACCGGCTTCGGGTACAATTTCATATAAGGTTACCGATGGTCCGACGGTTGCTTTGATTTGGGCGATGTCGATTTTGTAGTTGCGCAGGGTTTCTACAATACGGTTTTTATTTTCTTCTAATTCTTCCTGATTGATGGTGATGCCTACAGAAGTGTATTCTTTCAGCAAATCAATCGTGGGGAATTTGTAGTTTGATAATTCTAGGGTTGGGTCAAACAAACCAAAATCGGCTACCAGTTTGGCTGCCAGATTTTCTTCCATTACATCTTCATCCGCTGCTTTTTCAATTACAAAGGCTTCATCGTTGGTTTCGATGATTTCTTTTATCGGTTCCGTAACGATAGGGGCTGTTTGTAAAGTAGGCGTAACCGGCTTGATGGTTGGCTCTAAACTAATTTCTGAAGCGTGCTCGATGGTAGGTTTGAGCGCTTCTTTGTTAATTTCAAACGAAGAGGTTTTTAACACCGGTTCCGGTATAGGTTCTTCTTCGATGGGCATAACTTCACGCTCGTTGTTATCGGTTACGGCGTATTCCTCTAAGTTGTAATCGGTACTTTTATTTTCCGGGATAATGCTGCTGATGTCTTCTTTGATTTCTTTGTGTTTTTTCTCGAAAAACGATTTGATAGCATCGGGAGAAACTTTGATTTTAAAAATCATGTATACAATAATCGAAAACACTAAGACTAAGACTGTTCCGGTTTTCCCAATGTAGTCTTGCAGGAATAAATTCATTTCATAGCCTACGGTTCCGCCCAGTTCCGGTAAGTTATCGGCAAAGAAGCCAAACAAAATCGATACGATAATCAAGGCGAATAAATCCCAAAACCAAGTGTTTTTTAACTTGCGTATCGGCAAGTCTAAAATAAGGAAGGCACCACTTAAAAACAGTAATTTTACCAATAAAAAAGCTGCTACACCAAAACCACGGTAAATGAATAAATCGGCTATATAGGCGCCAAATTTGCCCAACCAGTTCTGAGCACTTTCACTGCGATCGGTTAAGGCATCTACCGAGCTTTGATCGGCTTGACCGTGTAAAAAGAAAGAAATAAAAGAAACTAAAAAAGCTATCGAAGTGAGCACCAATACAAAACCGAAGAGCATTCGGTACTGCTTTTTAGTTTTCAATATTTTCAGTTCCTGGTTAGGATCTTTTTCTTTGGGTTCTTTTTTTACTGTTTTTGCCATGAATTATAGTATGAAGCTATAAAAATAGAAATTTATTCGGAGGTTTAGCCAAATTTAGGCACATAAATAAGCAAGCCAATAGCCATAGCTGCCAAGGCAGCAAACATTACTGCACCGGCTGCAATGTCTTTGATGAAACCAATTCTTTCATGGTATTCCGGATGGATAAAATCGGCTATTTTTTCAACAGCGGTATTCAAACTCTCTACACCCAACACCAGGCCGAATGCCAAGATTTGCATCATCCACTCGTAACGGTCGATTTTGAAATAAAATCCGGCCACAGTCATCAGTACTGCCAAAGATGATTGTACCATGACACTGTGTTCGGTAGTGATGAGTTTGAGAGCACCTTTAACAGCAAAGCCGACACTTTTGAGTCGGCCGCTGAAAAAAGTAGTATCTTTTTCGAATCCCATATTATAAAGCCGCTAGGGCTGCATCATAGTTAGGTTCATCGGCAATTTCCGCTACTTGTTCGGCATGAACGATAGTCCCGTTTTCATCCAAAACAATTACCACACGAGAGTGTAAGCCGGCTAAAGGACCATCGGTGATTTCCAAACCATAGTTTTTTCCGAAAGCACCGGTGTTGAAATCGGATAAATTAATCACATTGTCTAAGCCTTCAGCACCGCAAAAACGTTTTTGGGCAAAAGGTAAATCTCTGGAAATACACAATACTTTGGTGTTTTCTAAAGTACTCGCTTTGGCATTGAATGCTCTAACAGAAGCTGCACAAGTACCGGTATCTATACTAGGGAAGATGTTTAAAACTACTTTACTTCCGGCAAAATCAGCCAGCGTAGCTGTTCCTAAATCAGTTTTAAGCAATTGAAAATCGGGTGCTTTAGTGCCGTTTTTCGGTAAGTCACCGTTGGTGTGAATTGGATTTCCTCCTAAAGTTATTGTAGCCATTTTGTATAATTTTTTTGATTGCCAAAAGTAGTGAAAATATTGTGAATTGCGAATGGCAAATGATGAATTGTAAATTGTCAAATAAGATTGGCGGTATAAAAATAATAGAAATATTTTGGTTTGTATTATTGTTTTATCGTAATATTGCAATATAATAATTAACAGGAATCATGGGTGCATCAAAAACAGAATCCTTTTCTCCGGAACAAAATGAAATGGCAAGCTTATTCAAAGCCTTGTCACATCCGGCCCGAATTGCCATTGTGGATTATCTTTTAAAGGTAGATAGTTGTATTTGCGGTGATATAGTAAACGAATTACCATTGGCGCAACCTACCATTTCACAGCATTTGAAAGAATTGAAAAACGCCAACATCATCAAAGGTACTATTGAAGGCACTGCCATTTGCTATTGCATCAATCCTGATACGATGGAAAAAATTGAGAGTCACTTCGGGACGATTCGCCAAAAGTTGAAAAATAAGTGTTGTTGAGTTTGAGAGAAAGGCCTTCGACTGCGCTCAGGGTAACAAATAAGGGAAAAGGGAAAAGGGAAAAGGGAATAGGGAAAAGTATTTTTCTAGCAATCTAAGTAGTCTAACAATCTAAGTAGTCTAACAATCTAAGCAGTCTAACAATCTAAGTAGTCTAACAATCTAACTAGTCTAACAATCTAAGCAGTCTAACAATCTAAACAGTCTAACAATCTAAGCAGTCTAACAATGAAATTATCCGAAATTAAAAACGAATTACAAAAGCTAAACACTATAGCTTTCCAATTACCGAATGGTGAATTGGTGCCGAGTCATTTTCATGTGACCGAAGTGGGCAAAGTAACCAAACACTTTATTGATTGCGGCGGAACGGTTCGCCAAGAAGAAGTGGTGAATTTTCAATTGTGGGAAGCCAACGATTATGACCATCGTTTGCATCCCGAAAAGTTGGTTCATATTATAGAATTATCCGAAAAAGTATTGGGATTGCCTGATGCCGAAATTGAAGTTGAATACCAAATGAAAGATACAATCGGGAAGTTCAGTTTGGCTTTTGACGGGACTCATTTTTTGTTGACTTCCAAACAAACCGATTGTTTGGCTAAAGACCATTGTGGCATTCCGCCCGAAAAATTAAAGGCCAAAATAGGCGAGTGGAAGCCTAAAGCAACGAGTTGTTGTGCGCCCGATTCGGGTTGTTGTTAATGGTAATTAAATTTTAAAGATGAAAAAAAGATTAGGGTTTTTAGACCGATTTTTAACCTTGTGGATATTTTTAGCCATGTTACTGGGCGTTGGTCTTGGTTATTTTGTTCCGAATACAGCTGATTTTATCAACTCATTTTCCTCCGGTACTACTAATTTACCTTTGGCGATAGGTTTGATTTTGATGATGTATCCGCCACTGACGAAAATCGATTTTTCGAAAGTGCCGCAGATGTTCAAACAGCCTAAATTACTAACCGCATCCTTTATCATTACTTGGATTGTTGGTCCGTTTTTGATGTTTTTACTCGCCACTTTTTTTCTGAGAGCTTATCCCGAATACATGACCGGTTTAATCATCATAGGCATTGCACCTTGTATCGCTATGGTGATAGTGTGGAACGAATTGGCTGAAGGCAACCGCGAATTAACCGCCGGTTTGATTGGAATCAATAGTTTGCTGCAAGTGTTTTTCTTCAGTTTGTATGCCTATTTTTATTTAGAAATAATGTTGCCGTTATTTGGTATCAAAGGATTAGAATTGAACATCACAGTAACCGAAATTGCTAAAACCGTTGGGATTTACTTAGGTATTCCTTTTGCTTTGGCGGTTGTAAGTCGGTATGCGATTAAAAAATTTATCGGTGACAAATGGTTTAACCAAAAGTTCCTTCCTTTCGTTTCACCGATTACGTTGGTAGCATTATTATTCACTATCATAATCATGTTCAGTTTAAAAGGCGAAATGATAGTCGATTTACCGATGGATGTAGTTAGAATCGCTATTCCATTAGTGATATTCTTTGCCATTATGTTCTTCCTGATGTTTTTTGTATCGAAAAAGATTGGGGCGAATTATCGTGATGCAACAGCCTTATCATTTACGGCTTCGGGGAATAATTTCGAGTTAGCCATTGCGGTTTCGATAGGTGTTTTCGGGATTAACAGCGGACAAGCTTTTGCCGGTGTCATTGGTCCTTTGGTAGAAGTACCGGCATTGATTATATTGGTGAATGTAGCCTTTTGGTTGAGGAAGAAATATTTCACTCCAAATCCCTGAATTTTTAAACTAAACCAGATTTTATTTTTACAGATTTAAACGAATTGAACCATGAAAAACATTTTAGTCCTTTGTACAGGTAACAGCTGTCGCAGTCAGATGGCGCACGGCTATTTGTCGCATTTTACCAATCCTGAGCAAGTTACGGTTTACTCGGCCGGTGTGGAAACGCACGGCGTTAATGCCTTAGCGATTGCCATAATGCAGGAAGACGGTATTGATATTTCTAAACATACATCGAATAATGTAGAAGAGTATTTCGACATTCCTTTTGATTATGTGATAACCGTTTGTGATAATGCCAACGAGCGCTGTCCGTTCTTCCCGACACAAGCCGTAAAGTTGCACCACAATTTTCCCGATCCCAGCAAAGTTAAAGGTTCAACTGCTGAAGTGATTGAAGAATTCCGAAAGGTACGAGGAATGATTAAAGACTATTGCAAAGATTTTGTAGAAAGCCACAACCTAAACTAAAAACGTCCCGATATCATCGGGACGTTTTTATTGTCTAATAATCTAACGATCTAACAATCTGATTACACGTGCAACGCTCTATTCTCCGTGGCCGCTAAAGCGGCTTCTTTTACGGCTTCGGCAAAAGTAGGGTGTGCGTGAGACATTCTTGAAATATCTTCAGCAGAAGCACGGAATTCCATAGCGGTTACCGCTTCAGCAATCAAATCGGCGCAACGAGCACCAATCATGTGAACGCCCAATACTTCATCGGTTTTGGCATCGGCTAAAATTTTAACGAAACCGTCAATATCGCCACCGGCACGAGCTCTTCCTAAGGCTTTGAATGGGAAACTTCCGGCTTTGTAGTTTACACCGTCGGCTTTCAATTGCTCTTCGGTTTTCCCTACAGCCGCTACTTCCGGCCAAGTATATACTACACCCGGAATCAAGTTGTAATCGATATGTGGTTTTTGACCCGCTAAAATTTCGGCTACCATTACCCCTTCTTCTTCGGCTTTGTGGGCTAACATGGCACCGCGCACTACATCGCCAATCGCATAAATGTTCGGTATGTTAGTTTGCAAGTGGTCATTCACTTCCACCATCCCTCTTTCGGTTACTTTAACACCGGCTTTGTCGGCTGCTAAACCGTCGGTGTAAGGTCGACGACCCACAGCTACCAAACAGTAATCACCGTCGAAAGTGATGGTGTTGCCTTTAGCATCATCGGCTAAAACGGTTACATTTTTGCCTTTGCGAGTCACTTCTTTGACTTTGTGAGAAGTGTAGAATTTCATGCCTTGTTTTTTCAAGACTTTGGTCAACTCTTTCGACAAACCGCCATCCATACCCGGAATGATTCGGTCTAAGTATTCAATCACTGATACTTGAGCGCCCAATCGCAAATACACTTGTCCTAATTCGATACCGATAACGCCACCACCAATGATGATTAAGTGTTTTGGAACTTCCGGTAATTTCAAGGCTTCGGTAGAAGTGATGATGCGTTCTTTATCGATTTTAATGAACGGTAAAGAAGATGGTTTTGAACCGGTTGCTATGATGATATTTTTCCCTTCGATTACTTCAGAGGAACCGTCGGCTTTGGTAATTTTTACGTGAGTAGCGTCTTCAAAAGAACCCAATCCTTCAAAAACGGTGATTTTATTTTTGTCCATTAAGAACTTCACGCCGCCGGAGGTTTGGTCGACTACCGCTTGTTTGCGGGCAATCATTTTTTCCAAATTCACTTTTACTTTTCCGGATACTTCGATACCGTGATCGGCAAAGTGTTGCAATTCTTCATAATGATGCGAAGATGCTAAAAGCGCTTTGGATGGAATACAACCTACATTTAAACAAGTACCTCCTAAAGTATTGTATTTTTCAATGATAGCGGTTTTGAAACCCAATTGGGCACAACGAATAGCCGAAACGTAACCGCCCGGACCTGAACCTATGATGACAACGTCAAATGCACTCATGATAGTATAGAAATTAGTGTGTTTTAATTTTTGTGTCACAAAATTACAGTTTTTATTTTACTAAAAAGCGAAATAATTTGCTTAAAAGCTATAGCTTATTTTACAAGGTAAACGCAGTAGTATTTTTGACTTCGCCTATCATAAAAGTACTGTGTGTACTGCCGATGTGTTGCAGCGTGGTAAGTTTAGTGACCATAAACTCGCGGTACGCTTCCATATCTTTGACACAGATTTTTAGAATGTAATCGTAATCACCGCTCACGTGGAAACACTCTAACACTTCTTCCAGTTTTACCACTTGGTGTTCAAAAGTAGTTAAGAATTCTTTGGTGTGTTGGATGAGTTTGATGTGACAAAATACCACAAAGCTTTTGTCGATTTTAGTCCGATTCAATAAGGCTACATACTTGTCGATAATCCCTTCTCGCTCCAATTTTTTGATGCGTTCATACACCGCTGTGACCGAAAGATTGAGTTTTACCGAAAGCTCTTTGGTGGTTTTTTTGGTGTCTTGTTGGAGTAGGGCGAGGAGTTTTTTGTCGGTTGTGTCCATGATTTGCAGGTTTCGGGTTTCGGGTTTCGGGTTTCGGGTTTCGGGTTGGAATAGTTATAAAAACTAAAGTTAGTCTTTTGAAGGCATAAATTTAATAATATTTTCACTTAAAGTTATATTTTATAGTTTTAAAATCTATATATTTTTATTTGTATTGATTTATTGTCTATTTAAATTGAAATTTGAACTTTTAATGAATCCAACTTTATGAATCCCAACTCAAAACCTTCAACCTTCAACCCGCAACCCGCAACAAAAACGAATTTCCACCCTGCCGATAAAATCCAGGATTTGCAATACTTCGGCGAATTTGGTGGTGTGAATCCTTCTATATCCGATAGTTCAACTTATACCTTTCTTTCGGCTAAAACCATGTTTGACACCTTTGAAGGCAATGCCGAAGGTTGTTATTTGTATTCGCGTCACTCTTCGCCTATGAACTTGTATCTGGGGCAAGCTTTGGCTGCGATGGAAGGTACCGAAAGTGCTAATGTGGCGGCTTCCGGTATGGGTGCGATTACGCCTGTTTTGCTCCAATTGTGTGCTGCCGGAGACGAAATCGTCTCCAGCCGTACCATCTATGGTGGAACCTACGCTTTCATGAAAAACATGTTGCCCAAATGGAACATCTATACTCGATTTGTAGACATCACTAATCTGGAACAAGTGGTGGCTGCAATTACAAAAAATACCAAAGTATTGTATTGCGAAACTGTTAGTAATCCACTGTTGGAAGTCGCCGATATTGAAGCTTTGGCCGTGATTGCCAAAACGCATAACCTGAAATTGGTAGTAGATAATACCTTTTCGCCAATGTCGGTTGCGCCGGCTAAATTAGGAGCCGATGTCGTTATTCACAGTTTGACCAAGTTTATCAATGGTAGTAGTGATACCGTTGGCGGCGTTGTTTGTGCTTCGCAGGATTTTATCAACGACTTGAAAAATGTAAACGATGGTGCCAGTATGCTTTTGGGACCAACGATGGATAGTTTACGTGCTGCCAGTATTTTGAAAAACTTACGCACGTTGCATATTCGCATGAAACAGCACAGCCAAAATGCGATGTATTTGGCACAAAAATTCGAAGCCGATGGGTTAAAAGTCGTTTATCCCGGATTAGCCAGTCACCCGAGTCACGAATTGTACGCCAAAATGATCAATCCCGAATACGGTTTCGGCGGTATGATGACTATAGATGTGGGCAGTTTAGACAAGGCTAATGAGTTGATGGAATTAATGCAAAACCGTAACTTGGGTTATTTGGCCGTGAGTTTAGGATTTTATAAAACACTGTTCAGTGCGCCCGGCAGTTCTACTTCGAGCGAAATTCCGCTGGAAGAACAAAAAGCCATGGGCTTAACCGATGGCCTGATTCGTTTTTCTATCGGTTTGGATAATGATATTGAACGCACTTACCAAATGATGAAACAGTGTATGACAGCATTGAACGTTTTCTGATTTTAATTATAAATTAGTTGTAGAAATCCGTTGGTATGCCATTACCGGCGGATTTTTTATTTTAAAGAGACAAAACAATTTTATAATTTTATAGATTTTGAACGCTATTGTTTGTACCACAACCTTTACTTTTTTTAACCCACATTCAGTTAACATGAAAAAGTTATTTTTTCTCTTAGGAATCTTCATAACTACCAATTTAAACGCTCAAACCGATATTCGATTGTATTCGGTTATCGAAGCTGTTTCTGCCCAACGATTGGAGAACGATATTCGCACTCTAGCCAATTTCGGCACCCGAAATACGTTTAGCGATACTATTTCCAAAACCCGTGGCATAGGCGCTGCCCGACGTTGGATTAAAGCCGAGTTTGATAAAATTGATAATAACTGCAACAATTGCTTGGAGGTTTTTTACCAAAAAGATTTGGTTACGCCTAAAGACGGCAATCGCGTGCCTAAAGAAGCCTATGTGGTCAATGTAGTCGCCGTTCAAAAAGGCATCAAATATCCCAATCGCTACATCATCATGACCGGTGATATCGACAGTCGCAATTCCGATACCATGGATTATACTAATGATGCTCCGGGTGCTAATGACAATGCTTCGGGTATGGCGGGAACTATTGAAGCGGCGCGGGTTTTGTCAAAATACCAATTTGAGAACAGCATTGTTTATCTCGGACTTTCAGGCGAAGAGCAAGGCTTGTTCGGAGGAAAAGGTTTTGCCGAATATGCCAAAAAGAACAACTGGGAAATTATAGGTGTTTTAAACAATGATATGATAGGCAATATCGAAGGTGTTGACGGTGTAATTGATAACCGAACCTTCCGCATTTTTTCTGAACCAACTCCGGTTACTGAAACCGAGAAGGAGCGCAACCAGCGCCGATTTTACGGTGGCGAAGTTGATGGTGTTTCCCGTCAACTGGCGCGTTACATTCACAAAACAGTGAGTACCTATATGCCTGAAATGAATCCGATGATGGTGTATCGCTTGGACCGTTTTGGTCGCGGTGGTCATCACCGTCCTTTTAATGATTTGGGTTACGCCGGTGTTCGCATTATGGAAGCCCACGAAAATTACAACCGCCAACACCAAAACAACCGGGTAGAAAACGGTATTAAATACGGCGACGTGATAGAAGGCGTCAATTTTGAATACGCCAAAAAACTAACCGCTGTCAATGCTATTGTATTGGCAAGTTTGGGTTGGTCGCCACCCGAGCCGAAGAATGTCACCATCGGTGGTGTGGTAGAACCCAATACCAAACTCAAATGGGACAAAGTTGCCGATGATTCGGTGATAGGTTATAAAATTTATTGGCGCTTGACCACTTCACCACAATGGGAATACAGCCGATTTGTGGGTAATACCGATAACTTTGAACTCAAAGGAATTGTGATTGACAATTACTATTTCGGTGTAACCAGTGTGCATCAAAACGGTCAAGAAAGTGTGGTAGTGTTTCCGTCGGCCGTGATGCGAAGTATGTCTAAGTAATCAACGTTGATTTAAATAAGCTTCTAGTTTTTCTTGAATGTTTCGCAACGGTGTGGCGATGGCATTCACATACTGAAAATTGCCGTCTCGTTTATTGCTGATGGACAATTGAATAGGGCAGGCTTCGCTTTGAATGGCGTTGACTTCAAATTCATTGAGCTCAGAATTATACACTAAATAAGGTGCGCCCGATGAACCAAAGCGAAAGTATCCTTTGATTAAATAGCGCAATCCTTCCAAGACATAATTACCACCAATGCGTTCCGGGAAAATGGAAAAGTGCTCGGTAAAACCTTCAATTTGGGCTTTGTTCAATAGTTTACCCACTTCACTGGTGGGCGAACTTTGCAAGCCGTAAAAATGGTCTTGGCTATCGGGTAAAATATCAAAATTGACTTTTACTGCCGGCATAGCATCAATAATTTCTTGAGGTGTGTTTACCATTTTATACAAAGCGATGTCATCAGCATAGAAGGCTTCAACCAGCGCTACTTCTATCAAAAATGTATGTCGGTTAATGGCCGGTTCGGCAAAATTTGTATCGGAATTGAAATGATTGGTCAAGTTGGCGTTTTGATAAAACAACGGCGCTTTGAATTGAACTATCAAATGGGTTTGGCAGATTTTCTTCTCTAAAAAAGTCACCCAACGCGTATCGAAATTGATTTGTCTTAATGTATCTATCATCGCATTAAAATCGTTCGGATTGTTACTCTTCCAATAATAACGTTGGTTAGTGGAATTAAGTTGAAAACAGTTGTCAAATAATTGCCGTTGCGGTTGGTTTAAAAACGGCAGTATATCACGTTCAAAAATTCCCGTGTCGATTGATTTGAATATTTTGGCTTCGGTTTTTAAATTGTGTGCTACAGTCAAGAAATACCCTTTTCCCACATGGAAAGCACAAATATTATTTTCAAAATGACGTAGGTTCGGTGCCTCTATATTTTGGGTAAACATAATTCGAAACAAAGGCGAAGTTTGTTCGTGCGTCAGTTCGAGTTGTTTGGTGAGTTTATCTTGCTTCATACTTAATATCAATTCATAAAAACCAAATATACCAAACAAATCCTCACTGCCGATTTTTAGTGTGATTTTCTTACCCGAATTTATTTGTTTAAGGTTTGTGAGCCTTTAATGATTTCGGCACTGACTTTCTTTGTAACTTTAATCATTAATTTGTATCAACCATGGTCAGTCTTAAAAGTATCCAAACCGAAGTAGATGTTTGCTATCTCTATCAAATTTTAGCTGAAAACGAAAAAGATTCCAATGTAGCTGCCGTTTTCAAGCAGATGAGTGCTATAGAACACAGTCACGCCTTGGCTTTTTTAGCCAAAAACAATTTGGATGAAAGTCATTTACCAACGCCTTCCGGAAGAGCGAAGACACTGCATTGGATTGGCAAATGTTTTGGTTACGATTATATTTTAGGCGTTTTATTGGATACAGAAAAAAGCGTTTCCTCTTCCATACTTAAAGCCCGAAAGCAAAGCCAAACCCAAGAGTCAATATCAGATACCGCGCATGTTGCCATATTGAAAAATATCCTCAACAGTAGCTCCAATGTATCGGGAGCCAATTTAGCCCGATTTGAAAAGCGCCATCGCTCAGTTGGCGGCAATGCTCTAAGAGCTGCTGTTTTAGGTGGTAACGATGGTTTGGTTTCTAATTTCAGTTTGGTGATGGGGATAGCCGGCGCCACCGGTGGTCAGGATGAAGTGCTATTGGCCGGAATGGCCGGGTTGTTAGCCGGAGCGCTATCCATGGCTTTAGGCGAATGGATTTCGGTAAAAAGTTCTCAAGAATTATACGAAAATCAGATGCAATTGGAAATGGAAGAGTTAGAAACCAATCCCGAAGGAGAACAACAAGAATTGGCTTTGATTTATATGGCTAAAGGTATCCCGGAGGTGCAAGCTAAAGCGATGGCGGCCGAGTTGATGCAAAATAAAAGTCAGGCTCACGAGCTGTTGATTAAAGAAGAATTAGGCATTAACCCAGAGGATTTGAAAGGCTCGGCTATGGAAGCAGCGCTGACGTCATTTTTTCTATTTGCCATTGGAGCTATTATACCGGTATTTCCGTTTTTCTTTTGGGGTGGTATGCAAGCCGTAATCATCAGTACGGTTTTCAGTGCGGCCGGTTTGTTTTTAATTGGCGCAGCCATTACATTGTTTACCGGCAAAAGTGTTTGGTTTTCAGGAATGAGACAGGTAGTCTTTGGGTTGGCAGCCGCAGCCATTACTTTTGGCATCGGGAAATTGATAGGCGTTTCGGTAGCAGGATAAAAAAAGGAGGTTGTGAACCTCCTTCTTGCTTTTTTAATTCAGTGTATAGCTGACACTAATCTTAGTGTTGAGTAATTTCGAAATCGGACAATTGGCTTCTGCATCTTTGACCAATTCGTCAAATTTAGCGTTGTCAATTCCTTCTACTTTAGCAGTAAGGGTTAAATTTGAAGCGACTATAGAACCGTCTTCAAAAACAATCTCCGCATCGGTTTTCAACTCCGTAGCAGTAAATCCGGCCGCTTGTAAATTGAAAGCTAGTTTCATGGAGAAACAGCCGGCATGTGCGGCACCGACTAACTCTTCGGGATTGGTTCCGATGCCTTCTTCAAAACGAGAACCAAAGGAATACTGTGTCTGATTTAAAACGGTGCTTTGCGTAGTCAAATGGCCTTTACCGTCTTTTCCTGAGCCGTTCCAAACGGCAGTTGCTTTTCTTTTCATACCTAAAATTGTTGTGATTTTTAATGACTGTAAGGTACAAAATTCTGTACAGTTGTAGTTTACTTTTTTTTGACTAAGCTTTTACTGGTTAGGACTAACCCTATTAATAGAAATGGAACGATAAAAACAAAATACAATCTGAAAAGCATAGTACAAGACACTGCAACTGTAGCCAAAACGAAAAATAATCCAACGGTATAAATGGCCTTAGGAATATTTTTTTCATTATAACCATCAATACTATAGCCAAGGAACGGTAATAGGGTTACTATGATAAAAAGCCAATTCATTAATACTTCCCGTTAAGCAATTCGCCGCCTATGGTTGATTTGGCTTCAATACCAAGCTTCTTCATCATCTCATAAGTAGTACAAACCGCTGCCGAAGTTACCGGTATGCCGCATTCTGCCTGAATCAAATCGATGGCTTCCAAAGAAGGCATTTGTACACAAGCTGAAGCTACCAATACATCCACGTCCGTTAAGTCGAGTTGTTTGTAAATTTCCAATAAGTTGAGTGGGTTTTGCGCGGCCACTTCCAAATTATCCGGAATTTCCAAAGCTATACTTTCTTTTACTTTGATGCCTTGGTGTTCTATGTAATCGACCACTTTGTCGGTCAGCGGGCGCATATAAGGCGTAATGATTGAAATTTGTTTAGCGCCTAATACTTTCAGACCATTAATTAAAGCTCCGGCCGAAGTTACAATGGGTGTTGGGAAGTTATTGGCTACTGTCTCCTGATGCAAGTTCACTTCCGAAACACAATGATAACCGCGTCCCATGCTCATAATGGCTACCAAACAGGCATAACCCATTACATCAACATGAGCATCCGACAATTCTTGGGCACATTTCAAACTCATCGCATCCATAGCTTCGAGTTCTTCTTTGGTTACTTTCTTCATTCGCATACGACTGCTGTGAAACGTAAATCGTTCCGGTAGTATGCTTTCTCTGGCCCTAAAAATGGCCGGTATTTCGGTTTCCATCGTCACATTCGACGAGGGAACTATTTGTCCTATTCTAAATTTCATTTTTTTGCAATTACTATTAAATCTGTTGTGTCTTGTTCGTTGTGTCTGTATTTTTTTCGCTCCAAATGAATGATGGTGAAACCGGAATTTTCCAGAGTTTCAATCAGATAATCGGCTTGATGGTAGTTGATAAAAACTTTATCACCTGTACTTCCTTTTTGAAATCCGGAATTTTCGTTGTCGTCTTCCATGGTACTAAGATAAAGAATACCTCCATCTTGTATACAATAATCGGCATTCACTATAAATTCGATAGCTTCTTTTTTGGAAAGATAAGGCAATCCAAATCCGCATACTACGGCATCAAACTTTTGGTTAAGTTGTTTTATTTCCCTTAAATCAAATAATTTAAACTCAGCCTTTGGGTTGTTAATTGTAGCCAGTTCAATCATATTGGGCGCTAAGTCAGTTCCGAGTATGTTTAAATCTGGGCGTTTTGTTAACAGGTATTGGGTAATATTTCCCGGTCCGCAAGCCAATTCCAATAAGGAGGCATTTGCTTTCGGAATGTGTTGGCAAAAGGTGTCAAATGAATCGTAATAGATAGAAACATCCATAAACCGTTCCTGATAAATATGGGCCAGTTTATTGAACACTTCTACCGCTATTTTCGTTTGATCCATTTTATTAAAGGCTAACTTCTCGTACAATATTACTTATGGTTCCTATGCCTTCCACCGAAGCTTCTACCACATCACCGTGGTGCAACCACTCTTGCGGATCGCGTCCTGCACCAACACCGGCAGGAGTTCCTGTTGCAATAATGTCTCCCGGTTCTAAAGTAAATACGATACTCAAATCTTCAATCAAATCGTTGATGTTGAACAGCATGAATTTTGTATTGGAATTTTGTTTTTCGATACCGTTTACTTTTAAAGACAAGTTTAGGTTGTGCGGGTTTTCAATTTCATCTTTGGTCACTAAAATTGGTCCCATCGGCGCAAAAGTGTCTTGTCCTTTGGAAACAATCCATTGGCCTTCTCTACGACAATCCCGCGCGGAAATATCGTTGATAACCGTATAACCAAATACATAATCCAAGGCATCTGCTTTCGGCACATACTTACCGTGTTTACCAATTACGACCGCCAATTCCACTTCCCAATCCAATTGCGAAGTCAGTTTGGTGTTCTTAATGATCTCGGTATTAGTTCCTGTAACCGTTGTAGGCGGTTTGGAAAAAATAATTGGTTTTTGCGGTAATTTTCCGGTAGTGTCTAGAGTTCGGGCACTTTCCGCCACGTGTTCGGTATAGTTTAATCCGATACCGATAATATTCTTTCTCGGTTTCTGAATCGGAGCCAATAGTGTCACTTCTTCTAAGCTATAAGCGATTTCTTTAAAGTAATTTTCCGGCGTTTCCGCTACCATTTCGTTCAATTCATCTATAATTTCAATCCCCATGTCAATCAAGTCTAACATGTCAGAAGGCAACGGGAAATTTGAAATCTCGCCAAAGTCTTCCATATCGATGACTTGGTTGTTGTGAAGGAATCCTAAACGAGGTTCGGTGTCGGCAGTTTGGTAAGTGAGTAGTTTCATTTTTTAAGGTACTAAGGCGCTGAGGCGCTAAGGTTCTGAGATTTTAGTTTGTTGTATGTTCTAAGTTAGTATTTATTTTTGCCTTTGACATTATCATTACACTTTCTGATGCCCGTTGTTTTCGGTGTATTCTTTGCCTTGGAATAAGCCTAAGCCTTCAATTACCGGCAAGTCGTTGAAGTTAAACAAACACGCGTCTTCTGAGTCAGAAGCGTTGTGGTGTTCGTGCCAAGCCCAACTCGGTACACAGAAAATATCGCGTTCCTTCCAATCAAAGCGTTGTCCGTTGATGATGGTATAACCGCTTCCTTTGGCACATTGGTACACAAAAGAACCGGTATGTTTGTGGGCTTTTCCTTTGAATCCGGCAGGTAACAACTGCATTGCTGCACCCATGGTTTGCATCACATGACCACCGGTTAACGGATTGGAGTATTGCATTAAGAATCCGTCAAACGGATTGATTTCGTTGACTTTGGCGACTTCTAACAGTGTCGGATATACTTTACTCCAAGAATATTTGAACAAAGGCGAATAGGGTTTGTCCCAAGTTTGATCGGCCGGAATTAAACCCGCACCACCAAATGTCAAAGGAGAATGATTAACGGCGGAGATTAAAGGTTGTTTCCCATCATACACGGCATAATCATTGGCTTCTAAAGCATTCACTAACGGAATATCCAAACCGTCTTGCCAAATGCAGGTTTGGCCATCCGCTTCAACACCGTGTTCATGCCAAGCCGAATTGGGTGTGATGACAAAATCGTTGACTTCCAGCATGATTTTATTCCCATCTACTACGGTATAGCCTTTAGCACCTTCCATGATAAAGCGTAGGGCAGAGGCACGGTGGCGATGTGCCGAAGTACTTTCACCCGGACGGGTAACCTGAATTCCAGTGTACAACCAACCTACAGCGGCAGAAACGTCTTTCCTTTTATCGTTGACCAAATACACTACGCGTCTTCCGGCTTGTTCCGGCGTTACGAGTTCGGAAGATTTTAAAACTAAACTGCGCAAGTCGTCGTATTTCCACAACATAGGCACCGAATTCGCTCGGGGTTCCCAAGGTTCAATATCGTTGGCTACTGTCCAAAGTGCTCCGGCTCCTAAGGTTTCTAATTCTTTATAATAGGCTTCGAGTTCAGGAGTGTCTTTTACACGGGCACGCCCGATAACGTCGTCTGAAAAGTTGTTGGTTTCCATATTATTTTTGGTTGAATTCATCGTGGTTATCTACAAAGGTAATCTTTCTGGTTGGAGCGGTATTGACTCTTAAATCAAAAATGTCAAAGCGGTTGTAATGTCCGAGAATGTCGTGCATTTGTTTCGGTTGGATGCATTTCTCTAAGTCGATATCGGCATATACAATGCCTTCATCGTCAATCAAAGGTGTACCAATCACAGCACCATTGGGTCCGATAAATCCGGAGAAGGCGGAGCTTTTTCGGGATAACAATTCGTCTACATTAGGTACATCTTCTCGTAAAGCGTCTTTAATTTCTTGGGAAATGGTAGAACAAGAAACGATGGTAAATAATTTACCTTCAAACGAATGCGCTGCGGCACGGATTTTAATCGCTTCAGCCATATCGTAATCGGGTGGCGCAACCGGCAGGGAAATGTAGTTGGCTATGTGTACCAATTCGCCTTGCGACAACAAGGTAAAACGTGCTAAAGTATTGGTGTTTTCACCACAAGCTAAAGTGCCAATCGGACCAACTTCAGTATCATAAACTTTTAGGGAAGAACCATCACCTGAAGTCCATGTAAGTTTTTCGGCCCAAGTCGGCACGAGCTTTCTGTGTTTACCGATTAGATTTCCTTTATTGTCAATGATGAGATTGGTATTGTAAATTTCGCCATAACTGTCGCCGCGTTCGTTGATGCCGATAACAATATGCATGTTGTGGTCTTTCGCTGCCTCAAACAGAGGTTTCATGGATTCGTCAGTTACAGCCACTGAGTTTTTATACAATTGCTCGTACCATTTACTGCCTTGTACCGGTGTCATGATCCAGTTCCAATACGGATAACCGGCTACAAACACTTCAGGAAAGGCGATGAGTTGCGCACCGTTATCAGCAGCTTCTTTGATAAAAGCAATCGCTTTTGCTATCGTTTTTTCTACATTGAGAAAAATCGGTGCTGTTTGAACGGTGGCGGCTTTGAATTTTTTGAAATCTATACTCATGACTTTTTTTAATTCGTAATTCGTAATTCGTAATTCATAATTTTTTTCTTCATTTCCTCAGAAAACGGTTCGGCTTTAATAGCGTCTCTTCCGTTGCTGATGCTAACATTGACTAATGTCACTTCGCCTTCCAAACAAGTATTGCCTTGTTCGTCTTCAAAACGGAAACCGCAAGTTACGGAAGCACCGCCGAGTTTGATGACCCAAAGTTTTTTGGTTAACAGTTCTCCAATTCGGGCGGCTTTTTTGAATTGTACTTTTAAATCTACGGTTGGAATGCCGTTAGTCTCGTGAATTTTGGAGAATGGTCGGTCTAAGGCTTCTTCAAACCAATCTTCGACCAAGTCGTTGAGCATTTCTAAAAAGCGCGGATAGAAAACGATACCGGCGTAATCGACGTGTTTGAAACGTATTTTTTCAGGTTTGGTAAAGGTTTGGTTCATATTTTTATTTTTTGCCACTGATTACACAGATTTACACAGATTTTTAATTAATCACTTCCCATTACTGATGAGCTTAGCCCCGATAGTAGCAAGCTACCGTGTAGCGCGGATAGCGGGAAATAGCTCCTAATCATTTTAATTTAAAACGTTGTATTTTTCCGGTTTCTGTTTTGGGCAGCGTATCGGTAAAATAAATTACTCTCGGATATTTATAGGGCGCGGCTACTTCTTTGAACCAGTGTTGAATATGGTTTTTCATATTATCGGTAGCTTTAGCTGAATCTTTTAGTACTATGTGTGCACAAACCAGCATGCCTCTTTCCTCATCGGGTAATCCTACTACGGCGCATTCGAGTATTTCTTCGTGGGTTAACAATACGCTTTCGACTTCAATTGCGGCTATGTTATAGCCCGAAGAAATGATCATATCATCGCCACGTGCCACAAACCAAAAATAGCCATCTTCATCTTTTCGGAAGATGTCTCCTGTAAAATTCCAGCCGTTTTGCACGTATTCACGTTGTTTGTCTTCTCGGTTCAAATATTTACAACCGGTGATGCCGCGTACCATGAGTTTTCCCGGTTTGTTTGCTGCTACTTCATTTCCGGCAGCATCTACCACTTTGGCTTCGTAACCGGTGATGGCTACGCCGGTGGCTCCGGGTTTCATATTGTCTGTATTCGATGAGATAAAGATATGCAACATTTCGGTAGCACCAATCCCGTCGATGATTTTTAACTCTGTCGCATCGTACCAATCTTGCCAAACTTTGAGTGGTAATGTTTCTCCGGCAGATACGCATTTGCGCAAGCTTGAAATGTTGAAATCCCTAACTTTGGTCGTGATGATGCGCCAAGCTGTGGGAGCGGTAAAGCAAATGGTGATTTTGAAATCCTGTATGGCTTGTAACAGCATATCAGGGGTTGGTTTTTCCAGTAAAAAAGTCGATGCGCCAAAATATAGCGGAAATAAGACCAAACCGCCTAAGCCAAAGGTAAATCCGAGTGGCGGACTACCGGTAAAAATATCATCAGCTGTTGGTTGTAAGGAATATTGCGGAAAGGCTTCACAGATGTTAATAATGTCTTTGTGAAAGTGCGAAGTCATTTTAGGCAAACCTGTAGTTCCGGAAGTAAAACCGATTAAAGCGATGCTGTTGGATTTGGTACGGTAATTTAAAAACGTTTTGGGTTTATTGGCCATTAATTCCTCCAAGTGAGAATTGCCGTAAAAGCAAACCGATTGTAAAAACTCGGATTTGACCAAGTGCATTTCATCAGCCAAACTGTGATCGCAGATGGCGTGTGAGATTTCAGCACAGTCGATTATGGTGGTCAATTCTTTAGCTCTGAGTAAAGGCATGGTGGCTACTACGATACCGCCGGCTTTTAACACGGCAAACCATACCGCTACCATCATCGGGTTGTTGGCGGAGCGAATTAAAACGCGATTACCGGATTTCAATCCTAAATCCTCCACCAAAACATGTGCAATTTGGTTCGCTTTTTCGTACAAGTCATTGTAGGTCCAAGTGTATTCAAAGGTGCGAAGACAAGGAGCGTTACCATGACCATTACGAATGTGTTTGTCCAAAAGCAAATCGACACAATTGAGCATTTCAGGTTGATGGAATTGTGGTAAGTCTAAGAACACATAGTCCGGTTGTAAGTCGGCGCTTGGGAGATGGTTGTGTGCAAAATTATCTTCGTAGTGTGTCATGAGAATTATGAATTACGAATTATGAATTACGAAGTGTTTTTTGGATAGAACCAATTATCTTCAGTAATTCCTCAGTATCTTTTAATAAATAGTTAGCTTCTTCTTGTGAAAGGTAATCAGTATCTTTCATTAATCTAATCCGATAATGTGTTTCTCTTGCTTCTTTGTATGCTATAGTAAGTTTTGCATAAAAATCTTTATCCGATTGTCCGCCAATAGCTTCTTCAATGTTGGCGCCAATCGAAGTACCACAACGTAAAAGTTGTTTGCTTAGAACGAATTCTTTCTGAGTGGTACACAAATGCTGATACGTTTTTATAATTTTAACAGCAAAGGCATAACTCTTATTTTGAATAATATTATCTTTCTTCATAATTTCCCTCGCTTCGTTTCATACTGTTTCGTCATAATTCGTAATTCATAATTTGTAATTAAATTTTATTACTCTTTGGTTTTAAGGCTTTCTTCATGCTTTCGGTTTGTTTTCTCTCGGCGGCTTTTAGCGGATAGAGATGAGAACTTCCGGCTTTATAGGAATTGGGAATGTCTGTGGCTTCGAATTGTTCGTAGGCTTGCGCATTTCTCACAAAATTGGCGTCGGCTAATAACGGTCGGCCCAGCGCCACTAAATCAGCTCTACCGTTGAGTAATATGGTGTTGATTTGATCTATATCCTGGATATAACCTGCTGTGATGGTTGGAATGTGAACAGTATTTTTAACGGCATCGGAGAACGGTGTTTGCCACATTCTGCCGACTTGCGGTTTTTGATGCGCTACGGTATTGCCGGTGGAAACGTTGATGATATCGGCTCCGGCATTTTTGAAGGCTGTTGCTATAGTGATCACTTCTTCTTCAGTGATTCCGTTTTCGGCCCAATCGGAAGCGGAGATTCTCACCGACATGGGTTTGTTTGTCGGGAATACTTTTCGCATTTCAGTAAACACACGGATGGGAAACTTCAAGCGGTTTTGTATACTGCCGCCAAATTCGTCGGTTCGGATGTTGGTTAATGGAGATAGGAACGAAGCCAATAAGAAGCCGTGATGTGCTTGCAATTCGATTAAATCAAATCCGGCTTGGTCAGCATTTTTGGTAGCTTGTACAAATTGGTCAGTGATCAAATCCATGTCGGTTAAAGACATCTCTTTCGGAATCGGCATTTTTTCATGGAAAGGAATCGGCGAGGCAGACAGCAAATCCCATGGTAAATCGATAGGTTCATTAGTGCCTTCCCACGGTTTTTTTACAGCACCTTTGCGTCCGGAATGGCCTAATTGAATTCCGATTTTAGTTGGCGTGTTGTGATGGATAAAATCGGTTATCTTTTTCCAGTCAACTAACTGTTCCTGAGTATAAATTCCGGCACAACCTAAAGTGATGCGTCCGGTTTCGGAGACCGCTGTCATTTCGGTAATAATTAGTCCAACACCACCGGTGGCTCTGCTGCCGTAATGCACCAAATGCCAATCGGATACTTTACCTTCTGTAGCAGCATATTGTCCCATGGCCGACATGACGATGCGGTTTTGCAATTCTAAATCACGTAGTTTGAATTGGGTGAAAGCAGCCGGTCCCTCGACTGCGCTTGGGATGACAGGGTTCTGATGAAATTCTGTCAATACTTTATCCGTAAACGATTTATCGCGTAATCTTAAATTTTCAAAAGTGACTTTTTTAGAACGCGTCATGCAACCGAAAGCGAATTGGTAAAACGGATGCTGCATGTGTCGGTCCATGTGTTCAAACCAATCGAGAGAAACCAGAGCAGCATATTGTATCATTTCTACCGTATTGCGACGGGTTTTATCGTATTGCTCGAAAGCGGCTTGTACGTTATTCGGATTAGCAATTACCGCATCGGATAAACCGATAGCGCAATCCATCGCCAGTTTAGTTCCCGAGCCGATTGAATAATGTGCTGTGGCTTTGGCATCGCCTAACAAAACGATGTTGTTATGGTACCATTTTTCGTTGGTTACATGCGGGAATTGACGCCAATGCGATTTGTTGGAAATAAGCGGATGACCGTCGAGTTCTGCTGCGAATATTGCTGAGATTTTGGCTATGGTATCGGTTTCATTGGTGACTTCAAAACCGTGCTTTTGCCAGGTTTCGTCGCTGCATTCAAAAATCCACGTACTCATACCGGCTTCGTATTGGTACGTATGGGCTACGATAGTGCCGTGTGGTGTACTTCGGAAGAAATAGGTAAAGGCATCCAAGGGTTTGGTAGAACCCAACCACACAAAGCGGTTTTTCTTTAGTGTGATTTTGGTGCCGAATTCCTTTTCATATAGTGTTCGGATACCACTGCTGATGCCATCGGAAGCCAATATGATATCGGCGTCTTGGTATTGGCTGATGTCATCTATATTTTGTTCGAAATGCAGGTTAACTCCTTCTTCTCGACAACGTTGGTGCAATAATTTAAGCAATGTTTTTCGGGAACAACCACAAAAACCGTTACCGGCTATGCTGACTTCTTGACCGTCTCGAGCCACGATGATGTCGTCCCAATAGGCAAATTGACTTCGAATTAATTCATACGACTGCATATCGCGTTTAAGGAATTCTCCCAAAGTTTCATCGGAGAAAACTACGCCAAATCCGAAACTGTCGTCGGGTTTGTTGCGTTCGTAGATATCAATTTGGCAATGCGGTATTGCTTTTTTGGTTAGGATGGAGAAGTATAGTCCGCCCGGACCACCGCCTATAACTGCTATTTTCATTTTTTTTAAGTTTCTTAGTGACTGAGTTTCTGGGTAACTGAGTCTTTTTAATTAGCCTCTTTTAATGGAGAATAATTCTCCTAATTTGGCATAATTGGAACCGGCTAATCTTGCCACCGGTTTATACGTTTCTAAATTGATTTTGTAATTGTCTAATAACACTGCGTCGTCAAAATGCATCATCACAATGCGACCGATGACGATACAGGAGCCGCCGTTTTTATGATCTTCGAGAAAGTAATGATGGACCAGTTCGCATTCCAATTGTACCGGACTTTCGGCTACGCGCATCGGTTTTATTTTTACGGATGGAATAGGCGTAACACCGGCCAAGACAAATTCGTCTACTTCTGCCGGTACCGATTGCGCTGTGGTGTTCATTTGTTCCACCGTGTTTTCGGTGACCATGTTTACCACAAATTGACCGTTAGCGAGTATGTTGTTTAAGGTGTCTTTATTGGAGTGATTGGCTCTGTTCACGGAAAACATGATGTGCGGCGGATCTTCTCCGGCAGCATTGAAATAGGAAAATGGTGCGAGGTTGTTGATACCGTCTTCGCTTACGGTAGCTATCCATCCGATAGGTCTGGGAATGATAGCGCCTGTCATTAATTTATAAACTGCTGAAGAATCCAGCAGGTTAGGGTCAAATAGCATAGTGTTGTTTGTTTACTACAAATTAAAGCTATTTTTTTTATTTTTTTGACAGTTGTATAATTTCTGAAGTCAAAAGTTATCAATACTTCAAAAAAAATCTTAATAGGTCATTAGTACTATCGGGTATTCTTTCTTGGTTTTGTGATTAATCCAAACGCCTTTAATGGTTCCATTATTCCAATCGGCTTCAATAATACCTATTAAACCTGAAAAGTCATCAGCACTTTGTTCCCTGAAATAAAAGTTATTGTCTTTAAAAGTACCGTGACATTCAATAGGTTTTTTGTATTTGTCGTACCAATAGGTAATGGTTAAGGAATTGTCGTAATTGATGTTTGGCAACACAAATGTGACGGCATTGTTGCCAATTTTTCCTTTAAACATTTTCCCGATAGGCTGAGCACTGTTGTAATTTTTGATAGGAGTATCGTATAGCACGTTCTTGCCGTAATCAGAAAGTAAAGGAAGCAAATCGGCGTAAGAAAACGGCAGATCAAATTGGTATAAATCATCAACAGCTCGATTCACATGACTTGAACATCGACCTCTTAACAGGTGTAGTTGGTTTTTAGTGAAATAGTAATCAAAATCACCCAATTGGTATTCGGTATAGTCGGACAAGCAGTTTTCGTATAATTCAATTTGTTCTTGGTAGCGATCGAACAACTCGCGTTGGGATATACTATCTATTTCCGCTAAGTTCTTTTTTGTCTCTGAAAGAAAAGCAGTGATTTCTTTTTTTACCATAGTATTCACTTGCTGGGCCAGTGAAGTATGCTTTTCGGACCGAATGATATCGGTTACTAAAAGATAATTTCCGGTACGGAGGTCATAATTTTCGTGGGTCTCATAGCCTTCAATATAGGCACCACTAAACTCGGTGCTCATGGTTAGGCTTAATACGTTAGGAGGTGTATCTTCTTTCGTCCATCCGTAAAACAGATAGGTGCCACCTTGATTTTCAGGACTGTTGTAGGAGACTTTCTCAAAAGGAGTTTTCTTAAAAACACCCGGTAAGTGCTGTAAATAGTGTAATTGCAAAAAGATGTTTATTTTTTCACCTATTTTGGTTTTGGGAGCTGTTTGTATTTCGGGAAAGGTGTATTCTTCTGAAACCGGATCCAAGTTGCGAATGATGGTGGTATTGTTCTGTCCGAAAACGAGTTGTGTTAACAGCGTTGCAAAAGCTATTGTCTTATTTAACCTCATTTAATTTGAATATTTTTTTGATGAGACTAACAATAGTGGTGGCCAATATGGCTCCTAAAAATGCCAAAAATATATCTTTTTGTGCATCCCAAATATCGCCTTGAGTTCCCAAATAAGCATCGCCTTGAGATGGGAAAAAGATGTCGGCCACAGCCCATTCTATCAACTCGTAAAAACCGCTTACTGATAAAGTAATTTCTATAGGTAACACCCAAGCCACCAAGTTTGGGTATTTAACCCATTTTAAAAACAATTCCCTCATAGGGTAAGCCAGTAAAAAGCCAAAGCTAAAGTGGACTATTCTGTCGTAATGATTGCGTTCCCATCCCATATAGTCTTTAAGCCAATAGCCAAAAGGGTTTTCGGCATAAGTATACTTAGCACCATAAACGTGCAGGCATAAATACACAGTAATGAGTAAATAAGAGAGGTCGCTGAATTGGTATTTTTTATAACTCACTATCAAAAACAAAAAGAAAAGTGCGGTCAAGGTATTTTCTAACAGCCAATTATTGAGATCGTTGGTTCCCAAAAGCGTACTTATCCATAATGTTAAGAAACTCGTCAAAAATATCCACAACCAACGGTTTTGTTTTAATGGTGTACGATTCGGAGAAATGGCCAGGGTAAATGACATAAGCGGGTTGCGAGTTTAAGGTTTGATGTTGTCTTAGTTGCTCTAAATTGTTTGTTTTGAATAGCTGAAGCCTAGTGATTACTTTAGTTTTATGGTGAACTTTGTGCCTTTGCCAATTTCACTTTCCACTTCAATTTGACCACCCATGTCGGTAACATGATTGTAAACCAAGTACAGGCCGATGCCGTGACTGTCTTTGTGTTCGTGGAATTTTTGATGCAATCCGAAGATTTTATTTTTTACTTTGTCTATATCGAATCCACAACCATTGTCGGACACTACCAATTGGCGTACACCATGCTTTATTCGGGTGCTAATCGCAATAACCGGTATTATACCGGGTTGTCGGTATTTGATGGCATTGGTAATAAGATTGATAAAAATACTTTCCAGGTAAACCCTATTGTATGATACAGCATCGAAAGCCTCAAAGTTGAGGTTTACGGTAACTTTAGCTTCGTTGATTTGTGATTGAACAGATTGCAATACCTTTTGAACCGTTTGGCTAAGTGATAGCTCTTCAACCATAATGTGTAAATGGTCTTGGTGGCCAATATTATCTACATAGCTGTTTAAGGTTTCTTTTAAACTATTGGAGGTGATTTTCAGAATCTCAATGAGTTCCAGTGTTTCAGGGTCGTCAATTTTACTTACGTCGAGCAATTCAAACACCGAGAGCAAATTGTTTACCGGAGAACGCAAATCGTGAGAAGCGGTATAAGTAATCTTTTTTAAATCCTGATTGATTTTTTTGAGATTGGTGAGCAGTTTATTGCGTTTTTCTTCAATCTTTTTGCGGTAGGTTACATCTTTAGCAATAGCATACACCAAACCGTGTTCAAAGTGTGGCATGGAAGTCCACGCTAACCAAACAGTATCACCATTTTTGGTTAAGTACCTATTTTCAAAATCCAACAAAGGCTCGCCATTTTTGACTAAAGCGCGCATTTGGTTGGTTCTTTCTAAATCGTCCGGATGTATAAAGCTGTTGATAGGTTGTGACAGCAGTTCTTCTTCAGTATAGCCTAAGAGTTTACAAACCGATGGATTGACTTTTTTAAAGTAACCATCGTAGCCGGCTATAAAGAACAAATCAGCAGAAATATCAAAAAAAACTTCAGTCCAGTATTGTTGAGATAGGGCTTTTTTATCTTTCATTGGTGAGAAATCAGATTAGTAAAGATAACCAATTGTTTTTTTGTTGCAAGGCTAAATATAAAAAAAATCTCACTGAATTTAGGCAGCTGAAATTGATTTGACTTTTTGATTATGTGCCTTTTTTGTCATAAAAAAATCCCGCTTCATTTTGAAACGGGATTTTATACGTTGAGTGCAAGAATTTTGAACTCTTATGTCTTATTAAAATTGCTCTCTTCCTGCAAAGTGGAAAGCACCTTCGATGGCGGCATTCTCATCAGAGTCTGAACCGTGAACTGCGTTTTCACCGATAGAAGTAGCGTATTTTTTACGGATAGTTCCTTCTGCAGCTTCAGCCGGGTTAGTAGCACCAATTAAAGTTCTGAAATCTTCCACAGCATTGTCTTTTTCTAAGATAGCTGCTACAATTGGTCCGCGAGTCATAAACTCTACTAACTCACCAAAGAAAGGTCTTTCCGAGTGTACTGCATAGAATTTTTGAGCATCAGCTACTGTCAATTGTGTTAATTTCATTGCTACAATTCTGAAACCACCTTCAGTAATCATATTTAAAATACCACCGATGTGTCCTTTTTCTACAGCATCCGGTTTAATCATGGTAAAAGTTCTGTTTGTTGCCATTTTGATATAAATGAATTTAAATTTACTTCTGTATTGGGCACTTTGCCTTTTTCGCGTGCAAAAGTAGCGTTTTTTAAGCTATTTGCAAGTAAACATTTTATAAAACTAAAATTGTGAAGCTTGACGCTAACGGTTTTAGGTTGTCATGCAGTTTATCGATGAATTCATGACCGAATTCAAGGTAAAACTCCGAGAAATTATTGCGTCTTTCCTGTAAAGATTGATTGGGGAAGAGCTCGTTTTGCAGTTGGATGATACGCTCTAAGACATCAGCATGTTGTCGTTTTTCGGCTTTGAGTAAACGTTTTTCTAAGTTATCCAATCCTTTGAGTTGTTTTACTTCCTGAGCTTTTACAGCTTTACCAAAAGAGCTGTCGGTTTGCAATGCTATTTGATGTAAATCGGCGAATTGTTGTTTTAAATGTTCCTTTTGCGCGGTAAAATCTAAGTTGAACTGCGAGAATTCTTGGGTTTTTCGATTGAATAATTCTTGCTGATTACTAAATAAATCAGCCCATGACAATCCTAACTTATCGGCTTTTTGCCATTGTTTCTCTGTAGCCAATAGGGCAGAGTTGCGCACTAAAAGTATGGGGAAGCTGATTTTGTTAGCTTCGAAATTCGACTTCAATTGTAACCAATAGGCAATTTCACCTCCGCCGCCTATATAACACAAATTGGGTAAAATGACTTCTTGGTAAAGCGGTCGTAATATAACGTTCGGACTGAATTTTTCCGGATTTGAATAGACTAAAGCCAAGATTTCCTCTTGTGTAAAAAACAAGTTGGTTTGATTTACTTTGTAAAGTCCGTCTTCCAAAACGATACGTTCACGGAGGTTGTCTTCTATGTAAAACAAATTAATCTCACGCGGATTAACTTGTATGGTATACTCTTTCAGAATTTCGTTGGTTTGGTTGACTTTTTCGAAAGCCGTTTGCTGGAGTAACTCTTGCTTAACGTAAGGCACAAAAAGTTGCTTTAAAGCTTTATCATCACCATCTATGATTACCAAGCCTTGGTTCCCGAACAATTCATTGGCTAAATATCGGGTGGCATCGGCTAAATTGGAATGCTTTAAATAGCTATCCTCAAACAACGATTTTAAATAGTTTGCATTATCACCTAAACCAAGCTCTTGGGCAAAAACTTTGTAAACTTCCTCTAAACCAGCAGTGGACAAACGGCCAACCGGTCCGTTACTTTCTCGAAGCCATTGCATTTTGGCGTGCTTGAAGTGAAAATAATTGATTTCGGCAAAATCGTGATCTTCCGTTGCCATCCAGTAAATCGGTACAAAATTATAATCAGGATAAGCTTGTTTCAGTTCCTTGCAAAGGTTGATGGTGGACACAATTTTGTACAAAAAGTACAAAGGTCCGCTGAACAAATTCAGTTGGTGTCCGGTAGTGACCGTAAAGGTTTTAGTATTGGATAAAAGTTTGAGGTTATTTTGGGTAACTTCCGAAATTACAAAGCCTTGGTACTGTTGTTCTAAAGAATGAACTAAAGTATTTCTGTTAGCATTGTTATTGTATTCCAGCTCTTTTTCTGCTATTTGTAACCGAAAGTTTTCCAGTGTCGGAAACCTGCTGTATAACGCTTTCAATTCAGGTTTTTGCTCTAAATAATCAACGATGAGTTTAGAGAAATATCCTGATTTTTGATAGCTGATACAGTCGGTTGGCATGTGTTATTTTTTGGTAAAGGTACAGTAATCCGTTTTTGAGATAAAAAGGTTTAACGTTCAGTTAAGGAGTGATTACCGAACCGTATAGGTAGTCATCGCCCAAATAAAAGCTCGTATTACCTCTGCTCATAGTGACCTTTTTCAAACGAATGGTATGTTGAAATCCGCTACCGAAAGTAGTAGTGCTCACTTCAATAATACCACTTACATCGGTTACACCATCGTTGGCTGTCCATTCTTGAGCAAGAGTAGGTGTGGTTGGAGTAGTAGCGGTACAAAAATAAGCGTCGTTAACCGGACCGCTAAACAAACGGTAAGTTGCTTTGTTGGTCGCACTAATTAAGGCTGTTCTTGGCGTAGTGGTAACTTCATTTTGCAAGAGCGTGCTGTAATCAGCCAAATCCAATACAAAAGATTCACCACCGCTAAAGTTAAAAATTCGGTTGTCACAGGTGCTTTTTTCGGCTTCTTCATCAAAACCAAAAGCCAACGGAGAAACTGTAGTAGTATAATTTCCAAAAGTGTAAGTTTCGTATACTTGCGTGCCGTTTGGTTTTTGGAACGTAATGTCTTTAAATACGATAAAGTGTTTGTAACCGGTGATTTGTGTAATACCGGTAGTAGCATTTACGGTTTTAACAGCGGTAGTCGTAATTTGAACCGTTCCGGCAACGGCATTCCATTCTTCTAATAAATTAGGGGTTGCAGAAGGTACGGTAGGGCAGATGTTGTCGGCACTGGCGTCACCATTGTATTGGCGGTAAATGACTTCTACAGAAGAACTGATGTTAACTTCAATAGGATCGCCTTCAGGGGTTTCATCGTTGGTAAAATTACTGGCCGGTATGGCTAAAATCAGCATTTCGCTGTCTTTAACTTTGTAAATAACGTCTTTGCTGCTACACTTTTGTGCGTTAACTTCGCTAAAATCAATTGTGTCTACGGTTAAATCGCCATCATCGCAAGCGGTGATTAAAAGTAAGGCTGTCAATATCCCTAAGAGTCGTTTCATGGATAGAAAATTTTTAGCAAAAATAACTTTTTTACCCTATAAAATGTATCTTTTATCATTTAATTAGGATAGTCGTTTTATATATTTGCACCATGCAAAAAGTATATCTCGACAACGCCGCTACTACGCCCATTCGTCAGGAAGTGATAGATGAAATGGTGCGTGTCATGCAAACCGATTTTGGTAATCCGTCTTCCACACACAGTGCCGGCCGAAGTGCTAAAGCTGTTTTAGAAACTTCGCGCAAAACCATTGCTAAGCTATTGCATTGTGCGGCACCTGAAATTGTTTTTACTTCCAGTGCTACCGAAGCTACCAATTGGATTTTAAGAAGTGCTGTGAAGGATTTTGGTGTAAAAAGAATCATCACTTCTAAGGTGGAACATCACGCTACATTGTACACGGTGAAAGCCCTACAAGATGAATTCGGCATTGCAGTCGACTACCTCAATGTTAATCCCGATGGTAGTTTAGACTATGCGCAATTGCAAGAGCTGTTACAAGATGGAGTTAAAACTTTGGTATCGCTGTTGCATGTGAATAATGAAACCGGTGTTATGAGCGATATGGTTCGAATTGCCTCGCTTTGCCAACAGCATCATGCTTTATTTCATTGTGATACAGTACAATCCGTTGGAAAAACGATAATCGATTTACAACAAGTTCCGATTGACTTTTTAGTGTCAAGTGCGCACAAGTTCCACGGACCTAAAGGCATTGGCTTTGCATTTGTACGCAAGAGTTTGGTTTTGCAACCGTTGCTTTTCGGCGGCGAGCAAGAAAAAGGCTGGCGTGCCGGTACCGAAGCTGTACACCAAATAGCAGGAATGGCGAAAGCGTTGGAATTGGCGCATGAACATTTAGAAGAAGAAACCCGCTATATCACTGATTTAAAAACTTATTGCTTAAGCCAATTGCAAGCGGCTTTTCCCGATGTAAAGCCTAACGGTAGTAATACTTTTTACAACATCTTAAATGTAGCTTTGCCTTTTTCGCCTGAAAAAACAGCGATGATTTTATTCAATTTGGATATGAAAGGGATTGCGGTTTCTCGCGGTAGTGCTTGTCAGAGTGGCAGTATCAAACCGTCTCACGTTTTGGCTGAAATGCTTTCGGATGCCGATTTGGCTAAACCGAGTTTGCGTATTTCTTTCAGTCACTACAATACTACAGCAGACATCGATTATTTAATTAAAGCTTTACAGGAAGTTTAACTTCCGGTTTGATTTGTTATATTTGAGTTACTTAAACAATTAACTATGAGAAAGATATTTTTATCAGCAGCGTTGGCTTTAGGTTTTACTGCTGTAGTGGTTGCCCAAAAGAAAGGCGATGTGGAGTTTGGCTTTAATGTTGGTTACAATAATTCAACAATTTCCAATTCAGATGTTTCTGCGGATTCGGCTATTGGATTTAACGTTGGTGGTTCTGTGGATTATTATTTTTCAGATCGTTGGAGCATTAAAGGAAAGTTGATTTACGATCAAAAAGGTTGGGACAACGGTTTTATTGAAGACAGCGATGGATTTAGTTATGTAACCGATTTTAACGTTAATTACTTAACTGTACCGGTAATGGCCAATTGGCATTTCGGAAGCAAGAGAAATTGGTTTTTAGAGTTTGGTCCGTACATGGGATTTTTGTTAAATGCCGAAGATGTTCGTTTCGGAACAGATGTAACGGATGGTTTTAGTTCAACCGATTTTGGTTTGGCATTAGGGATAGGCGTAAAGATTCCGGTTTCCGACAAACTTAAATTATTTTTTGAATACGAAGGCCAAGGCGGAGTAAGTGATATTTTTAAAGTCAATGAGTTTTCGAGAGTTACTAATAGCCGCTCGAGTTTGAATGTTGGACTTAACTTTTTACTGAAGTAATCAGCATTATATATTAAAAAAAAAAATCTGCTGTAGGGCAGATTTTTTTTGTTTATGATTTTCCGGCAGCTGCTTTCTTTTTGGCTTTTTCCTGTTTTTTAAAATAACCGCGGAATAAGAAATTACTTTTCAAAGCTTCTAAATTTTCATTTAGTTTTTGACTGGCTTGGTTGATGTTGGTCATCGTCGAGTCGATTTGCTTCACCAGTTTCGGATTGTTAGACAAATAATTGATGGCGCCTTTTCCGTCTTTTGCATTGGAAATAGTAGTGTTTAAATTCGCCACAACTTTGGTAATCTCTTGGCTCGATGAATCTAAATTGGTCACTATATGTCTTATTTTATTGCCCACTACGGTATCTTTTAAAACGCCAATTACATTGTCTTTATGATCTAAACCGGCTATTTGTCGGTTCAAATTGTCCATGGTTTTACTTGTTTTTTCGCTGGTAATTTTCAGGTTGTGAATGGTAGCTTTCAAATCTTTTGCCATAGCCGAGTCGCGAAGCAGCACGCCAATAGTTCCTTTGCCTTTATTAATGTCGTTGGTGATTTTGAGTAAATCGGCTGTCAGTTGTGCGGCATTTTCGTTGGTGACGTTTAAAGTACTCAACATGTCGTCGGTGCGGATTCGGTTATTGGATTTGATGATGTCTCCGGGTTGCACCGGAAGTGCTTCACCTTTACCGGGAATGATGTTAATGATAACACTGCCTACCAATCCATCAGAACCAATAGTGGCCACCGCATTTTTTTTGATGTGCGGAAAAACAGTTCTGTCAATTTCCATCTCAACATTGATGGTAGAATCGTTTACAATTTCAATACCTCGTACCGTACCGACATTAATACCTGAATACCGAACATTATTACCCAATTGCAAACCGGATACATTGTCAAAAACAGCAGTTAAGGGTTCGGTTTTACCAAACATTTGTTGCTTGCTGCCAATAAAATAGATGGTCAATACAAATAAAGAAAGACCAATAATAACGAACAGACCAAGGCGGATTTTTTGAGAGGCTGTTTTTTCCATAGGGCTAATTTACTTAAAAAAGGCTTTAATTTTCGGATCTTCTGAAGCGGATAGTGTTTCAAAAGTACCTTCGGCATAATTAATACTGTCTATTAATAATATCATACGGTTGGCAATAACCCGCGCACAATCAACATCATGGGTAATAATGATGGAAGAGGTGTTGTATTTTTTCTGAATCGACATCATTAATAAAATAATTTCTTTGGAGGTTATCGGATCTAATCCGGTAGTTGGTTCATCATATAAGATGATTTTCGGCTGTAAGATTAAGGTCCGAGCCAAAGCAATTCTTCGTTTCATTCCTCCGGATAATTCGCTGGGCATTAAATCGATGGCGTGCGCCAAACCTACATTCTCCAAAGCTTCCATGACCATAGGAGTAGTATCTTTGATGATGCCGAATTTTTTGGTATGACGGCGAAGCGGAAATTCTAAATTTTCACGAACCGACATGGAATCGTATAAAGCACTGCCTTGGAACAAAAATCCGATTTCAGTTCGGAGTTCGTCCAATTCGGCTTGCTCTAATTGGTTGATGTTTTTCCCCATTACGGTTATGGTACCGCTATCGGGTTCTTCTAAGCCAATCAAACATTTGATCATGACCGATTTTCCCGAGCCTGATTTGCCCATAATCACTAGGTTTTCACCTTCGTATAATTGCATGTTGAAACCATCGAGGACACAATTGTCGCCAAAACTTTTGTGAAGATTTTCAATAGTGATGATTGGTTTTTTCTCCATGGTTTAACTGTAAAAAATATTAGTGACAAATACAGCAATAAAATCAATGATAAACAATAACATCGAAGTGTACACTACTGCTGAGTTGGCCGCTAAACCCACACCGGCGGTTCCTTTTTTACAATTGTATCCTTTATAACAGCCAACCAAACCGATGGCAAAGCCGAAAAAGAAGGTTTTGAAAGTAGTGGGAATGACATCGCTGAATTGCAAACTATCGAATACATTATTGAAATAGAGTAGGAAAGAGACGTTACCTTTGATATTCTCTACCATAGCTGATCCGAAAATGGCAATAGCATCGCCAAAAAAAACCAAAATAGGTAACATGACAGTAGTGGCTAAAATTCGGGTTACGACTAAATATTTATAAGGATTGGTACCTGAAACTTCCATGGCGTCAATTTGCTCGGTTACGCGCATCGAACCTAATTCGGCGCCAATCCCCGAACCAATTCTTCCGGCACAAATTAAAGCGGTGATAATAGGCCCGATTTCTCTAATAATAGAAATACTCACCATAGAAGGCATCCAAGATACGGCGCCAAATTCTTCCAAGGTTGGACGAGATTGCAGCGTAAATACTAATCCGATGATAAAACCGGTTACGCTCACCAACAATAATGAGCGATTGCCCATGTTGTAACATTGGCGCCAAAATTCTTTGAATTCGAAAGGAGGATTGAAGAGCTCTTTGAAAAACCGAGCCGTGAAATAGGAGAGTTCACCAATTTCAATTAAAAAATTTTTAAATGAGGTTACCACTTTGGAATCGTTTTCCATAGATTGAAATTAAGTAAAGTCCTTATCAAATATAGCGAATTATACTGATAATGACTACTTATTATCCGTAAAAAAAATCCACTCTCTCAAAATGACAAAGTGGATTTTTGATGTTGGTTGAAACGGAGTATTTATTTTTCTAAAACCAAATATTCCCAAGGTTTAAGGGTAAACACATCATCGCCGTTCAAGGTAATTTTTTTCCCTGAAAAAACCTCGGTATAATCACCTTTCAAGTGATTGGAGTTGAGTTTTACCGTTACCGGTTTGTCACTGTAATTGATAATAGGAATTACCCTGTTTTTGTCTTTGGTTCGTGAAAAGGAAATCACTTGTTCCATTTTGTCGTTGTAAATTCTAACCATAACGCCACCTTCTTTACCATTCCACAAGGCATGATTGCGGTGTTTTAAATCGAATAGTTTTTTAAATAAACCTTCATAAGGCATTTGACTCCAATCGATCAAATCTTTTTCGAAAAAGGCAAGCGAGCGATCTAAACCGGCTTCTTGTCCGCCATAAACCAGAGGCATTCCGTTAACAGTTCCGGTTAAAACGATAGAAGCTTCCAAGCCGTTTCCGAAATTATAAACCATGTTTTTGTTCCATGAATTCATATCGTGGTTGTCGGTAAAAAGCATGCGGTAACCATCACGCGGGAAGGTGCTTACATCGTGTGCCATGTATTCCACCAAACCGCTAATGCTTTTTTTATCTCGGGTTACAGCGGCCATTTTGTCCCAGAAAGTCCAGGAGTAAGTCATATCGAAAGCTTTTTGATGCAAGTCTCTTGATTCCCATTCGGCCAACATAAAAACGGGTTTAACTGCGTCCATTTCTGCTCTGGCATTGTTCCAAAAATCGGTTGGAATAAATCCGGCCGTATCACAACGGTATCCGTCTATATTGAAATCTTTTACCCAATACACCAAGGCTTCGGTCATATATTTTCGAATGCCGGGCTTGTC
Organism: Flavobacterium sp. FEMGT703F; assembly: GCA_002786385.1. Taxonomy (GTDB): domain Bacteria; phylum Bacteroidota; class Bacteroidia; order Flavobacteriales; family Flavobacteriaceae; genus Flavobacterium; species Flavobacterium cheonhonense. The sequence continues at coordinate 291,576 of PGCN01000007.1, read as the reverse complement.
GTAATCAAAGTCGATTACATCATCCCAATCATACCATGGTGTAGGTTGAAAATTTCCTTCTTCGGTTTTGGTGTACCAATCCGGATGCTCTTTGGCCAACGGATTATCCCAGGAAGAGTGATTGGCAACCCAATCTACTATGACATACATACCCATACTGTGGATTTTATCTACCAGGTGCTTGAAGTCGGCTTTAGTTCCAAATTCAGGATTGATACCGTAATAATCTTTCACCGAATAATAACTGCCTAAAGTACCTTTTCTTTTTTCAACGCCTATCGGATGAATCGGCATGAGCCAAATGATATCGATTCCCATTTTTTTTATTCTGGGTAAATGTGCTTCAAAAGCTTTAAAAGTACCTTCCGGGGTAAATTGTCGCACATTCACTTCGTAAATGGTAGCATTTTTGCTCCATTCAGGATGTTTTACTTCAACGAATTCTTTGGGTTGGTAACGATCTTCGGCGTTATCATTGTTTTTTTCTTTAAAGCAACTCACCAGAACTAAACTAAGCGCAAGAATTGAAATTTTGTGAATAGGTTTCATTTATAAGGGATTAGGAAACTAATGTAATAAAAAAACCAAAACAAAAGTTTTGGTTTAAATTATTTTCTTGATGACTCTAAGTCGGTGTGTATGCCGGTTTTGTTCTGCGTTGTAAATCCCTAAATGGTCTAAGCGATCAATTCTGACTTTCCCGCTGGCGTGGATGATGTAGTTGTTTTCCATCATGATGCCGACGTGGATGATTTTGCCTTCGTCGTTGTCAAAAAAGGCTAAGTCTCCCGGTTCACTTTCTTCAATAAAACTCAGCGCATCGCCTTGACCGGCTTGTTGTGAAGCATCGCGAAGCAAATGATAGCCGTTGAGTTTGTATACCATTTGCGTAAAACCGGAGCAATCAATTCCGAAAGGTGTTTTACCGCCCCAAAGATAAGGCGCATTCAAATATTGGTAAGCTGTGGTGATCAAATCGGATTTGGGTTTGATGCCACTGGTTTTCAATCCTTCAAACTGAAAGCCTTCCGTATTGATTTCGCTGTGGTTTAAAAACGATAGCGAAGCGCCAAGCGGAATCGGCAAGAGCATGTTTTTGGCATTGGTGACGTATTCCACCAAATCAGCATTTAAAATGATGGCTTCTTTGGATAAATCGTTGAAATTCTTCTCTGAAATAATTTGGTATTGTTTGGAATCAACCCAGCCTTCATAACCGTCGAACTGCAACTTGATTTTAGCCCATTGGTTTTGTCTTTCCAAGATTTCAAAATGCTCACCAAACAACACCTGCGAAACGATTTCGCTTCGATCACTAGGCTCGGCTCGTAAAGGAATTATGGCAAGGTTACAAATGGCAAACATCTCAATTAATTATGAATTATAAATCACGAATTATGAATTGTTTCGTAATTCATAATTCGTAATTCGTAATTTTTTTAAGCTCTTTCGATTACAATAGCAGAAGCGCCACCGCCACCGTTACAGATAGCTGCTGCTCCGATTTTAGCATTGTTTTGCTCTAATACATTAATAAGAGTTACAATGATTCTGGCTCCTGAACACCCCAGCGGATGTCCTAAAGAAACAGCACCACCGTTCACATTGATTTTATTGTTGTCTAAGCCTAAGATTTTAGCATTAGCCAAACCAACCACTGCGAAAGCTTCGTTGAACTCGAAATAGTCTACATCGGCTATCGAAATTCCGGCTTTGTCTAAGGCTTTTGGCAACGCTTTGGCTGGTGCGGTGGTAAACCATTTTGGTTCCTGAGCGGCATCAGCGTAGGATTTGATATAAGCCAATGGTTTTAAGCCTAAAGCTTGTGCTTTTTCTTCACTCATTAAAACTAAAGCTGCAGCACCGTCATTAATAGTAGAAGCATTGGCCGCCGTTACAGTTCCGTCTTTAGTAAACACAGGATTTAAGGCCGGGATTTTATCTAATTTCACGTTGGTGAATTCTTCATCTCTAGCAAATACAATCGGCTCGCCTCGACGTTGCGGAATTTCTACCGGAACTACTTCGTTGTCAAACTTACCTTCTGCCCAAGCTTTAGCAGAACGCTCGTAAGATTGGATAGCAAAAGCATCTTGTTCTTCTCTGGTAATACCATATTCTGAAGCGCACAAATCGGCACAAACACCCATAGCATTGTTGTCGTAAGCATCGGTTAAACCGTCTTTCTGCATACCGTCAACCATAGTGGTTGGACCGAATTTCACGCCGTTTCTCAAATGCACATAATGTGGAATCAAACTCATGTTTTCCATACCACCGGCCACAACGATTTCGGCATCACCGGTCATGATGGCTTGTGCACCTTGCATTACGGCTTTCATGCCGGAAGCACATACTTTATTTACAGTAGTAGTAGGAACAGTATTGGGCATACCTGAGAAAATAGCGGCTTGAGTAGCAGGAGCCTGGCCAACGCCGGCTTGTACTACATTACCCATTAATACTTCATCTACTAAAGTTGGATCTAAATTGATTTTATTTAAGGCGCCTTTGATGGCAGCGGCACCTAATTGTGTGGCAGTCACAGTGGATAAACTTCCCATAAAACTTCCGATAGGAGTTCTCACAGCTGATACGATAACTACTTTTTTACTCATGATGTTTAGTTGTTTGTCTCTCGGCAAGTGTGAACTTTACCTAGAGTGTTTGCCTTGCAAATCTAAACTTTTATTGTAAAATAATGAATTGTAAGCCCAATAAATCTTTGTGTGCAACGCTTTGCAAGAATTATCGATTTTGTAGTGCATTGATAGTGAAGTTATTTTGGAATAATTTACTTGAAATGCTAAAAAAAGAAATGAAATAGTTGTAAATTATAGAATGATAAATTACATTTGCAACCGCTTAAAGAAAATGTTCTTTTACAATATTGGAAATTTTAGGAGAGGTGCCGGAGTGGTAACGGAGCAGATTGCTAATCTGTCGACGGGTAACCGTCGCCAGGGTTCGAGTCCCTGTCTCTCCGCTCTCGGGGTGTAGCGTAGCCCGGTCATCGCGCCTGGTTTGGGACCAGGAGGTCGCAGGTTCGAATCCTGCCACCCCGACAATTTTCAAGACATTTTCTTTGCATGGTCTCATAGCTCAGCTGGATAGAGCAACTGCCTTCTAAGCAGTAGGTCGAAGGTTCGAATCCTTCTGAGATCACGAATAAATGTAACAACCCGAAAAAAATAATCAAATAAACTTGGATATTTTTTTCGGGTTGTTTCATTTTCAAAGCGTAGCTTTGATGGATGTTGCGCAGCAGAATCCTAAAGTTCACTTTAAATAAAACAAGTATTAGCTAATTTGACGACTAGTTACAAATGGAATCTACTATTTCTTTGTTAATTGGTTTGTTGAGGAACTTCTCTACAATCTTGTAGTTTTTAACTCGTTCTATATCATTAAAATTAACTGAGGAACTCATAATGTAAATGCTCAATTTATCCGAAAAGGCATTAGGTTTTTTTTGGATTTCATCTAAAAAGTCAAAACCATTTACCACTGGCATATTTAAATCCAAAAAAATTACAGTAGTGTCTTCTAATTTTTCAAGTTGACTTCCAATAGTTTCAAGGGCAATTTTTGCATCATTGTAAAGGGTTACAGTTGAGGTGCAATTTCCTTTTTCAAGGTACATTTTACCTAATCTTAAGAAAATATAGTCATCGTCGATGATGATAAAATTTATTTTTTTCACTTTAGGTTATTTTATAGTTGGGTAAAGATAGGGTAAAAGTTGAGCCAACATTTTTTTCTGACTCAACCAATAAACTTCCTTTCAAAAGTTGAACCATTTCTTTTGTAACATATAGTCCGATTCCACTACCTTCTGATTTTACAGAGCCTCTAAAAAATAGTTTAAAAATGTTTTTTAGGTTTTTTGGATCAATCCCTTCTCCGTTGTCACTAATTTCAAAGGTAAACACCTCTGGTTTTATATGAACTGTAATTGTAGTCAAAGGATTTTTTTCGGGATTGGAATATTTGATCGCATTAGAGATTAAATTACTCAGAATAGTTCGAATTCGAAAATTATCAGTGACAAGAGGGACATCTTGAAAAATTGTTAGTTTAAGTGGAATTTCGGTTTTAAAGATGATTTGATAATTTTTGTAAATTTCATTAACCAGTTCCTGAATGTTAACACAAGAGAAGATAGGGTTTATTTTATCATTTTTGGCAAGTTCATTGAGATTTATGATGGTTTGGTCTAATTTTTTTAAGGTATATAATACATCAGGAAGTTGTTCAGTTACTATTTCATCAGTTAATTGTAACAAACCGATACTCGCTAACAAAGGAGCTCTAAAATCATGTGTTATTGCATAAATAATTGAATCTAACCGTTCATTAATTTTTTCCAGAGTTTCATTTTTTAATCGTAGGTCTTCAATCATTTTATTACTATCTTCCATTGATAGTAAATTTTGATTCATCATTAAAATGGTATCTATTGCTGTATCGTGCAAGGCAAAATCTGTTACAAACAGCTTGTTTTCATGCAGGTTTTCCACGGCAATTAGCCATGGAGAACCACAAAACCAAAGTTCATCTTCAAACTCATGATGTATAATGAATTGCCCTTTAAAGCGAATAGGGGTAGGTTTGTTTTTTAATTCTATTATGAATACTTGATTGCTGAAATCAAGAATAGAATTAAAAGTGTAGTCAATCCCAAAGTTAGGGCGTATAAATCGGAAATGGTCTTCAAATTTTCCTGTATCATCCAACAGCTTTCCCATACTAGGTCCTCGCTCTATGATGTGCAGGGATTTATCAAGCCGCAAAAAAAATGGAAAAAGCTTTTTTAAAGTAAGCATAAATTTTACATGGTAGCAAATTAAAAAACAAGTTCAAAAACATTTTTATGATATCCCTTCTCTTCTCCTGATTCAATCATTTTTACAGTACAATGAGTGGCAAAAAATATTTTCAAACCTTCTAAAATACCGGATACAAAAGGAAATAAGCTAGGTCTTTTAGAATAATAGTGTAGGTGTATGGTGTTGGCGTTTAATTGATTGACTTTAAATTCGGGAGGGACTATATTAGGATAATATAGCATTACCCGACTATGAAAATTGGGGAGTTGAATTAAAAATTCGAATAAATCATCACCTGTTGAACGCAATAAAACTTCGTATTTTTGTTTTGCAATGGTAAGAACCCAATATTTGCCAAACTCGAATAAAATATCGTTAAGTTCAATATTCAATATTTTAGAAGCATTAATAGCTAAATCGTATGTTGTGCTGTCAGGATAATTTTGATTGTTGTAAAAAGTGCTGTTTTGACAATTTGCAGCAATCAAAATTTCTTCCCATTTATCTTTTCCGAATCGTTCAATAATTAAACCTTCAATGGATTGATTTACTACTCCATGCATAATTTTTTTTTTGAAAGTTATGGTATTTTTTTTTCTAATACAAACCCACAATAAGAATTAATAATTTATTCAAATAAAATGATTGACATTAATTTGACTGATTTAAAGAAGCAAAGTTGAGCATTTGTCAAACTTTATCTTCGGGCGAGTCATGATTTCTTTGGTTCTCATACATCATTACCTCAAATGAGGCCTGTTTATTTTTACATTTTTTCAATCTAAGTCTCAAGTGCGCTTTGAAGGATGTTGCGCAGCAAAATACTAACTGCTAAACCCTTCAGAATTGCTCATTTTCTTCTTCTCTGAAAATAAAAATCACAATTCCTGCATCTTTTTCGAATCTTTCCGGTCTTACTGATAGAAACATTAAAAATTTAATTATCATGAGAACAAAAAAATCAAATAATTGTGGATGTGCTAACGGCGAGACATGTAATTGTGTTAACTGTCAATGTACAAATTGTAGCTGTCAAAGTTGTAAATAAAAAGCAACCCAACCTCTAAAAGGGTTGGGTTTTATTTTGTATCTTTATTTATCAAAATCATTATGAAAACAACAAAAGGCATACCAACATCATTGACTTCAGAAGAAGTTTGGAATAGCTATTCAACCGAAGTAAAGCGCTACATCAGAAGCAAAGTCAAAGATTCGGAAATGACTAATGATTTATTACAAGAAGTATTTATCAAGGTACATCTCAATCTGCAGAAAGTACAAAAAACAGAAAGTTTACGCTCTTGGATTTTTAGTATAGCTTACAATACGGTAATGAATCATTTTGCAAAACCTACCAACATGTCTTTGGATGGCAATTTGTCTGAAGAAGCTACCACTGACGAACACCAAAGTCCGATGAGTTGTTTATTGCCAATGATTAAAAATTTGCCGGAATTGTATCGGGAACCCTTAATCCAAAGTGAAATTAACGGAAAAAAACAGGCAGAAGTGGCTGAAATTCTTAAGATGACATTACCGGCTGTAAAATCTCGTATACAAAGAGGAAGAAGATTGTTGCAGGAGGGTTTTATGGAATGTTGCCATTATCGGTTAAATGACAAAGGCTTTTTAGTAGGCGAGCATCAGGAAAAAGAGGATTGTCGAATTTGTGGAAAATATTAGTTATTGTACTTCTTTTCCTTTATAATAATTCACCAATAAATCCACAAATTTACTATAATTGTCAATGCCTTCTTCTTGTTGGTTTGACTTTAAATATTGGTCGTAAAAAGCATGAAAAGCCTTGTCAATAAAAGTATCGTATTGTTGCCAAAAGGTTTCGCTTTCTTGGTAATTTTTAATGATACCCGGATTGATTTTTACCTTTAATCGGTCGAATTCTTTTTCGTTTTTCATTCCTATGTTCGACATACAGTAACGTAAAGCATTGGATAAAGCCGAGTACTGAAAATACAAATCTTCGTTTTTAACGCCGGCTAAAAAACCAATGAAGTTGCATTCGCTTTCGCTGCCAAAACCAATTTGATGCGCCATTTCGTGGCAAACTACATTCGGAAAACCGTACATCGGCAACTTGTCATTGACTTGCGCTTCGTTGGTAAACGGATTCAAGTAACCGCCAAATCCCATGTAAGTTAAGGGTAAACTCAATAGCGATTTTTTTTGGCTTGGGATTTTATATTCAAAATAGGCGTGTTCTTTCGCTAGTTGATCGTAACCGTTTTGGGTCAGTTTAAAAATGCTGTCCTGACTGTAAGGATTAACAACCTTTTTTAAACGGTCTTTGGTGATGGCTATGTGAACAGCATTCGTTTGGGTAATCAATTTTTCTGTGAACAACACCAATTCTTGTTCGGTGTATTCTCTTTTGATTTTCATCTTTTCAAACAACGGTACTCTATAGTAATTGAATGCCCATAGCAAATGAAATAAAAAGTAGGCTACCGACACAAAACTCAATATCGACCAAACCTTGACTATCCATTGTATTTTCCGATTTTTATACAGCCAGTATAACGCATAAAACCCCACAAAACTGTAAACAATATCGCCTACAGAAAAAGGAATACTGCCTAATATCCATCGCGAACATTTTGATAGCCATAGGTATAACCCATTGCTGTAAAAACGTTCCACCGTTTCCGGGAAAAAGGCTAATATTTTCAGCAAGAGTAACTGAATCAGCAAAAACAAAGGAAGAATATATTTTCGTTTCAAAGTATCTTTTTAAAATGTAAATATAATCACAAATCAATTTCTAAAGTAGTTAAACTTTGTAACTTTGCCAAGCTGAGTCGCTGAGTGACTGAGTCGCTGAGTAACTAAGTTATTATGTGGCTTATAACGAGGCTAAAAAACTCAGTAACTCAGAACCTCAGTAACTTAGAAACTTAAAAAATGAGCCAAGACATCAGAAACCTGGAACCCAAAGTCCTTTGGAACAAGTTTGCCGATTTAAATGCGGTACCGCGTCCGTCTAAAAAAGAAGAGCGCGTCATAGAATTCATGAAAAATTTCGGAAACAGTTTAGGATTAGAAACTTTTGAAGATGATATCCGAAATGTCATTATCCGTAAACCGGCTACTCCTGGGATGGAAAACCGTAAACCTATCGTATTGCAAGGGCACTTAGATATGGTACATCAAAAAAATAATGATACCGAATTCGATTTCTTAACCCAAGGCATCGATATGTATGTAGATGGCGATTGGGTTCGTGCCAAAGGAACTACTCTGGGCGCTGATAATGGATTAGGTGTAGCTGCGATTATGGCTGTTTTAGAAAGTAAAGACATTCCGCATCCTGCTATTGACGCCTTGTTTACCATAGATGAAGAAACCGGAATGACCGGTGCTTTGAACTTAAAAGGCGGTATTTTACAAGGGGAAATTCTACTGAATTTAGATACAGAAGAAGACGATGAAATCGACATCGGTTGTGCCGGTGGTATCGACGTAACGGCTACCAGAACTTACCATGAGGAAGAAACTCCGGAAGGTTCTGTGGGTTACACCATTACCGTAAAAGGCTTGAATGGCGGTCACTCGGGTATGGACATTCACAAAGGATTGGGGAATGCCAATAAAATTATGAACCGTTTGTTGTTTGATGGATTTGAAAACTTCGGATTGCAAATTGCTGAAATCAATGGCGGTAGTTTGCGCAATGCGATACCGCGTGAAAGTGTGGCCAAAGTGATTGTAGCCGGTATGTATGATGAGGCATTTGTATTTGATATGCAAGAAATCATCAACGATATCAAAACCGAATTCAAAACGACAGAACCCAACTTAACCATCGAAATTGTAAAAAGTGATTTACCGGCGAAAGTAATGGATTTAGGTGTGCAAGAAGGTTTGTTGCGTTCGATTTATGCTGCTCATAACGGCGTATATCGTATGAGTGCCGATATGGCTGATTTGGTGGAAACGTCTAACAACATTGCTAGAGTAGTGGTGAAAGACGGACAAATTTCGATTCAGAATTTGACGCGTTCCTCAGTAGAAAGTTCTAAAATGGATTTGGCCAATGGCTTGCGTTCAGCATACGAATTGTTTGGTTGCGAAGTAGAATTCGGCGGCAGCTATCCGGGTTGGACACCGAATGTTAATTCGGAAATCTTAAAAGTTTTGGTCGATATTTACGAAAAACAAAACGGAACCAAACCCAATGTAGTGGCTTGTCATGCCGGATTGGAATGTGGAATTTTAGGGACTAACTACCCTGGAATGGATATGATTTCTTTCGGGCCGACGATTCACGGTGCGCACAGTCCGGATGAAAGAGCTTCGATTAAATCGTCTCAAAAATTTTGGAAGTTTTTCTTGGAAATTTTAGCAAACATTCCTGTGAAAAATTAGATTGTTAGACATCTTAGATTATTAGCAACCCGTTCCATACTGAACGGGTTTTTTAATTTATCATTTTTCGAAATTCACTGGGCGTCATACCGGTTTGTTTTTTAAACAACCTGATGAAGTAAGCATAATTTTCAAACCCCAAATTATCAGCAACTTGATTAATCGTTTTTGAAGCGTCAATTAATAGCCTTTTGGCCTCCAAAATTATTCTTTTGGCAATCAGCTCAGTTACGGTTTGGTTCAGTATGTTTTTGCAAATTCGATTGAGGTGTTTGAGTGTAATATTCATTTTTTCGGCATAAAAAGAAGGCGCTTTTTCGGTAGTAAAGTATTGTTCCAAAAGTTGCTCGAAATGCTGAATTTTATAATTGTACGAATGTGAGGTATGATTGGATTCTGCTAAGTATTTTCCGGAAATCTCAATGTGAATGCAATCCAGTAAATTCAGTAGTTTGTCTTGTTTATTAGAATTTGCGCTTTGACTTTCCTGAATCATCAGGTCGAAATACGGTAGTAGCGTTTGCAATTCTTCTTTTTCAAAAACTATAGCCGGTTGGTTTCTTACCGATTGGTAAAAGGGATAATCCTCTATTTTTTTCTGGGCAAAATAGATATTATATACTTCTTGTGAGTAAAAGAAGATATAGCCTTCAATGTCTTCGGAAAGTTGCCAATGGTGAATTTGTCCCGGTTGTAATACAAATAAGCTGCCCGGTTTTATGGCGTAATTGGTAAAATCAATTGCATGATTTCCGCTGCCATTGGTGAATAAAACCAACAGATAAAAGTTATGTCGATGTGGTTTTTCAATAAAACTGTGCGCTTTTAAATGATTTTTAAAAGTGTTGATGTACAGCTCTTTCTTCCCGAAATTGGCTTTGAAATTATCTATATTGTAAACCGGATTTTTTTTCAAATGTCTTAATTGTGCTATTATTAGCGAAGATACTAAACTATTGATGATGGCAAACTATTTATCTTTGTCAAAAATTGCATCATGCTTCAAAGTCTCTACCATATTTTTCGCAACGAATGTCCCAATTGCCACAAAGGCAAAGTGTTTGCCGACAAAAGTTTTTTCTTCAGTTTGGGTTTCCCGAAGATGAACGAATACTGCAGTCATTGTAACACTAAATTTGAAAAAGAACCGGGTTATTTTTTCGGTGCTATGTTTGTGAATTACGGTTTAACCGTAGGACAAGGAATCATTACTTACGCTATTGCGAGTCCGTTTTTTGACAAAACCTTCGATTTGAGAATCATTCCGATTATTACCACTGTAATTGTTTTGTTCAGTTGTTTTAATATCCGATTGTCGCGGATGATTTGGATTTATCTGTTCAAAAATTATTCGCGTTAGACACCGCTTTTATTGCGCTTGCCGTACCAAATTAGAAAACCGGTCACGGGTAAACTCGCAATCAACAAGCTAATCAAAAAGGCAAAAACTTTTCCGGGTAAGCCTAATATAGCTCCGGTATGAATGTCGTAATTCATTCGGATGAGTTTATCGGAAGCTGTAGCGTTCGCTAACTTTCCGTAAATGTGTTTCACCTCTTTTTCTTTTAAAGTATATTGATTAAAATAACGATAGTCGGTTTTCCAATAAGTGCCTTTGTCCAAGTTAGCGTTGGCGGCTATTGAGCTCGAATCGGTTTCGGGCGGATGCACTTCAATTGATTGGGCATCGGGATAGTCTTTTTGCATCATGAACCACACTTTATCCAGCGGTTTCTTAACGTCAGAAACTGAGATTTCTTTTTGGGATATAGGATCTTCATAGACCAATGATTTTTCGCCGCCGATTAAAGTATAATAGCTGTAAGCAAACCACGGAAATCCCCAAACTAATCCTGTAATGGCAAAGATTAAAGCGATAGCCATTACGTAAAATCCGGTAATATTGTGCAAATCATAGTTTTTGCGCTTCCATTTTATCCCGTCTTTCCAGCGAAACCAAAAACGTTGTTTGGCGGCTTTTTTGTTTTTAGGATACCAAAGAATCAAGCCTGTAATTAACATTAACAGAAAGATTAAGGTAGCCGAAGCAATTACTGTTTGCCCGATTTCATGCGGTAGCCAGAGGTAAAAATGACCGTCCAAAACCCAACGGAAAAAGCCCGAATACATATCGGCTACTTCCAAAATTTCTCCCGTATACGGATTGAGGTAAATGATGTGGTAATAATCGTTTTGTTTGTTTTGGTCGTCGTGACTGAAAAAAATGGCTTCTGCCGACTGACTTTGACCATTGTATTTGATGGCGTGGAGCGATTGCTGCGGCAATTCGGCACGGGCTATTTTTTCTAATTCTGAAGGTAGGAGGAAAGCTTTGTTTTGCTTTTCCACAAAGCGATAGGTTTCGGTGATGTTCTGAATTTCTTCTTGAAAGGCGTACAAACAACCGGTTATGGCGACAATAAAAACGATACTGCCCGATGCCAATCCCAACCAAAGATGGATATTTCTGATGATTTTTTTAAAGCCTACTTTTTTCATTGACTAAGATTAAAAACTCCTCACCGAAATGAGGAGTTCCATTAAACAAACAAAAACCAAATTTTAATCAGGATTAAAATTTATACGTTAATCCGGCGGTTAAACTTCGCAAACGTTGAGGCGTAACGGTTGACCAACCGGTGTAATATTTTTCGTTGAACAAATTGTTCACTTTTAAAGTAATGTTGAACTTGTCATTGTTATAGGATAAAGCCGAGTTCAAAATAGTGTAATCCGGTAAGGCAAAAGTCCCGATATTGGCTCTGTTTAAGGTTTTGTGCTCGCTCGCATGATTTCCGCCGATACCCAAACCGAAACCTTTCAATTTTCCTTCGGTAAAGAAGTAATTCGCCCACAAATTCACTAAGGTTTTCGGACCGGCTTCTTCCGGACGCAAGCCTAAATAGCCGCTATCGGTATTGTCTTTAGTCACTTCGCTGTCGTTGTAACTGTAACCACCGATGATGTTGAAACCTTTAATCGGGTTTACCGTTACGCTTAATTCAACACCTTTGCTTTCCACTTCGCCGCCTTGTACAGAAGCATTCGGGTTGGTAGCATCAGCCATTAATCGATTTTTAACGTTGATGTCGTAGTAGCTCAAGGAAGCCGAAATAATGTCTTTGTACAAGTTGGTTTTTAATCCGAATTCGTATTGGTTGGCTTGTTCCGGATCGAAAGTTGCGGCTACGGTATTGGTTGGACCGTCAGCTCTTTGTCCGGGTTCGATATTTTTAAAACCATTCATGTAATTCCCGAAAACCGACACTTTGTTTTCAATAATTTGGTATACGGCTCCGAATTTTGGTGAAACCGCAATCTGACTATTCACTTCCTCAGCGGCATAAGCTGAAGTTTTTCCTCTGAATTCATCTACACGCAAACTCGCCATCACCGATAGTTTATTGGTAATATTGATGACATCTGATACATAAGCACTCACCACTTGCGATTCGGTATCCGAATTGGGTTCGAAAGTACCGGCTAATAAGTTATCGATACCGGCTTGGGTTAAATTGGCTGCACCCGAATCGGTTTGGTTTACCAAAGAAATCGTTCCGGCGCCCACCCAGTTATTACTGGCGTTTAGAATATTTTGGGCGTAATAATCGATACCGATAACCATGCGGTTTCTGAGGTTGCCGATTTTGAAATCGCCGATAAAGTTTTGTTGGATATCGGTGGCAAGGGTTTGTCCGTTTCGTTTAGAGATAAAACGCGTAAACTCGTCGCCATTAGCTGAATCCCACAAATAGGAGTAATAGCCATTGGTTTTGCTGTTGCTTCTGGATAAAACGGTTTGTGAAGTCCAGTTGTCCGACAATTTGTAAAGCATTTGCGCTTGTAAATTGAAGGTCGGATTGCTGATGGTTAGCTCGTTTGAAGTGTATGATTTTTTATAATTCTGTTCAAATAAGTCAATTGAATTGAATGATAAAGGCGAATAACGACTCAAGAAAATCATGGGTGCATTGGCCGAAGTTCTGTTAGTGAATTCCGTATTAATTAAAAATGATAACTTATCGTTTACTTTATAACTTAGTGATGGCGCTACGAAAAGCGATTTAGAAAATCCGGCATCTTGAAAAGAGTTTTCGTTTTGGTAAGCCGAAGTAATGCGTACCGCTACCTCTTTATTCAGCGGCACATTGACATCGGCTGTGATGCGATCCATACCATAAGTTCCGGCATTGTATCCGATTTCACCACTGAAGTTTTGGTGCGGTTTTTTGGTTACGATGTTGATTAAACCGCCGTATGAAATTAAACTGCTGCCAAACAAGGTTCCCGAAGGACCTTTGATGACTTCAATATTGTCAACATTAATCGGGTCGATGCTTCCGTTATTGATGCCCGGTAATCCGTTTACCATAGTTGGCTGTACCGAAAATCCTCTCATGGTATAAAACTCGGCACCATCACCGCCACGTCCGGTAGATTCCCAAAGACGTGTAACTCCTGTAGCGTTTTTCAAGGCGTCGTTAAAGTTGGTGACTACTTGTTCTTTGAGCAATTCGCTCGTAACAGTATTGTACACTTGCGGATTCTCGATGTTGTTGAGTGGCATTTTGGAGACTGTACTACTTTTTTCTCGTTTGTACTTGTATTTGTTGTTGTTGATTTCAACTTCTTTTAAAGCATTGATGGTATCTTTTTTGGTTTCTTGTCCAAAAGCTGCCATCGACACTAAAAAAGCAGTAGCTAGGGTTGCTATAGTTTTCATCCTTATTTAGATTAAATTAAAATAATATTGCAAATCTATAAAGATGAAAACAAATAACAAAACTTATTTAGACTAAATATAAATAATATTTTTTACCGAATTGATTTACTTACGTTTAGACATAAAAAAATCCCGCGGGTTAGGCGAGATTTGATGAGATTTATTAAGAATTATTGGGTTATTTCTTTTGCATTGGATAGCTTTCGGTACTTGGTTTACCTTGTTGTTTTCCGGAAATGGTGGCCACTAATGACTTTTCGTTGACCTTTTTATAAACAATTTTTTGAGGATAATCATGTTTCGGATTTTCGAAAGCAAAGTTGTTTTCTGCTTCTGAAGTGAGTTTAAAATCAACCGGTTCGTCGTTGTTTTGTCCCTTTACAGTTGGGCGATAAATCAAGTCATCATTGACTTGGGTCAACACTATACTTTCGTTGTGTACTGTGTCTTTTTTATTGATAATAAAATAGGTTTGACCCGAAAAAGTACTGTCATTGGTTTTGGTCCAAATTTCAGTTAAATAACCTTCCGGTGTAGTATTCTCCCATTGGCCAATAAGCCAATTCATTTTTTCGAGTTTCTCAAATTGTTTGTCGGATTTGTTTTGGCAACTGATTAAAGCTAAGACTCCAAAGAGCATGATTGTTTTTTTCATGGTGTAAATAGGTGTTATTTTTTTCTTTTCATGGGGAATATTTCGGTCTTGTTGGAGCCGTGAATAGAAGCAACTATGCTATCCGAATTAATTTTATTGTAAATTATTTTATTGGGAAAATCGTGTTTGGGGTTTTCAAATACCATTTGGTTATTGGTCGACTTTGTCAGGTAAAACGAAACAGGTTTTTCTTTGTTTTGGTCGCGAACAGAAACAACATAGAACAAGCTGTCATTGCGTTCTATTAAATCCACTTTTTCATAAAAAACAGTGTCTTTTGCTGCAGTTATAAAACTTTCTGCTTTGTATGAACTGTCCGTTTCTTGCATCCAAATCTCCTTGGCAATAAATTCATTACTGACATTTTCCCAATGCCCTAAAAACCATTTGGCTTTTTCCAGTTGACTGTATTCTTTCTTCGTTTTGATAATGAGTTCTTCTACTTGGATTTCTTTTTTACAGGAAACAATAGTGAACAATGCCACAAAAATCCAGATTACAATATTTTTGTTATGCATAGCTTCTGTTTTAGCAAATACAATATTATGAAAATTATGGCAACTAGCCCGGATAGTAGTGGAAATCCTTTTTGTTCCGAATTCATTTGGGACAAAAAGATTGTAACGGATAGCCGGACACGAGCTCCTAAAAAGCTAACTGGCGCAGCAATCAGCTCCAAAAAAAATAAAATTTATTCCTTTATTTTGCCTAAATTTGCACACTTTTAAAAGAAAACTGCAACAATGTTAGAGAGATTACAATATGTAAAACAGCGCTTCGACGAGATTTCGGATTTGATTATTCAGCCCGATGTAATTGCCGATCAAAAGCGTTACGTACAGTTAAATCAGGAATACAAAACCTTGAAAGCCCTTATGGATAAACGTGAGGAGCTGATCAACGTGACCGGAAATATCGATGAAGCCAACGAAATTATAGCCGATGGCTCGGATGCCGAAATGGTAGAAATGGCTAAAATGCAGTTGGACGAAGCCAAAGAGCGTTTGCCGCAATTGGAAGAAGAAATCAAGTTCATGCTTATCCCTAAAGATCCGGAAGACGCCAAGAACGTGATGGTGGAAATTCGTGCCGGTACCGGTGGTGATGAAGCTTCCATTTTTGCGGGTGACTTGTACCGTATGTACACCAAATACTGCGAAAGCAAAGGTTGGAGAACATCTGTAGTCGACATGAACGAAGGTACTTCGGGCGGTTTTAAGGAGATTATTTTTGAAGTTACCGGAGAAGATGTTTACGGGACTTTAAAATTCGAAGCCGGTGTACACCGCGTGCAACGCGTACCGCAAACGGAAACCCAAGGAAGAGTTCATACTTCAGCAGCCACAGTTATGGTGTTGCCGGAAGCCGAAGAATTCGACGTGCAAATCGACATGAACGATGTACGTATCGACTTTTTCTGTTCCTCAGGACCGGGCGGACAATCGGTAAATACTACCAAATCGGCCGTGCGTATGACGCATATTCCTACCGGATTGGTAGCCCAATGTCAAGACGAAAAATCACAACATAAAAACAAAGACAAAGCCTTAACGGTATTGCGTTCGCGTTTGTACGAAATGGAATTGGCCAAAAAGCAAGAGGAAGATGCTAAAAAGCGTAATTCTCAGGTGAGTAGTGGCGACCGTTCGGCTAAAATTCGCACCTACAATTATGCGCAAGGCAGAATTACGGACCACCGAATCGGATTGAGTATTTTCGACCTGGACGGCTTTATGAACGGTAATCTTCAAAAAATGATTGACGAGTTACAGTTGGTAGCCAACACCGAAAAGTTAAAAGAAAGCGAAGTTTTCTAAGATACCGGGCCTCATTCATTGAGGCTTTTTTTATGTCGGAAGCGATCTCGTCTTTAAGGACGAGACGCGGCTAAAGAGGGAACTATCGGACTGCTTGGGTGATTTTTTACAACCAACATTGCAAAAACTTTGCGAACTTTACGCACAAACCAACTATAATGACTACAACACAACTTATCCAACAAATTCAAAACAAAAAGTCCTTTCTCTGTATAGGTTTGGACGTCGATTTGCAAAAAATACCATCGCACTTATTAACGCTGGAAGATCCGATTTTCGAATTCAACAAAGCCATCATCGACGCAACGCACGACTTATGTGTTTCCTATAAACCCAATATGGCTTTCTATGAAGCCCACGGATTAAAAGGCTGGACATCGCTCCAAAAAACCATCAACTATATCAACGAAAACTATCCTGAAATCTTCACTATAGCCGATGCCAAACGCGGTGATATCGGGAATACCTCTACCATGTATGCCAAAGCCTTTTTGGAAGACTTAAACTTCGACAGCGTTACGGTTGCGCCTTACATGGGCAAAGACAGTGTAGAACCTTTTCTGGCTTTCGAAAACAAACACACCATATTGTTAGCGCTGACCTCCAACGAAGGCGCTTTCGATTTTCAAACGCAAAATGTAAACCACGAAGCGTTGTACCAAAAGGTCATCAAAACCTCAAAAAATTGGAAAAACAGTCAGAATTTGATGTATGTAGTTGGCGCCACCAAAGCCGAATATTTTGCCGAAATCCGAAAAATTGTACCCGATAGTTTTCTGTTGGTTCCGGGTGTAGGCGCACAAGGCGGCAGTCTTTCTGAGGTTTGCAAATACGGCATGAACGAAGCCGTAGGTTTATTAATCAACTCCTCCAGAGCTATAATTTACGCTTCTAATGGACTCGATTTCGCCGAAAAGGCTAGGGAAGAAGCATTGCTATTGCAACAGGAAATGGAGGGAATCTTAAAGACTTTGTGAATCTCTGAGACACCACCATGAAGACCTTCCTTGATCAACTCGGCACTTCTCATACCTTCGAAACTACACCTAAGCGAATCGTTTCTTTAGTGCCATCGCTAACCGAATTGTTATACGATTTGGGTTTGGAGGAGAGTATCGTCGGAATTACAAAATTCTGTGTGCATCCGTTTCATTTCAAATCGACCAAAAAAATCATTGGTGGGACTAAAAATGTCCATGTTGAAAAAATACGTTTGTTGCAACCGGATATCATTATCGCTAATAAAGAAGAAAACACCCTCGAGATAGTGGCACAATTGGCTGAAATTTGTCCTGTTTGGGTTACCAATATCATCACTTTGCAAGATAATTACCAAATGATAACCGACTTCGGACAGTTGTTCAACAAAAGAACCGAAGCGCAGAAATGGAACGATAAAATTCAGTTTGTACAGCGTGATTTTGAGCACTTCATTCAAGGCCAACCTACATACAAAGCGGCTTACTTTATTTGGGCGAATCCTTATATGGTAGCCGGTGGCGATACCTTTATCAACGAAATGTTACGTCTGAATAAATTTCAAAACATCTACGAAAACAACCCTAATGTTACAGGCAGATATCCTGAGGTTGAAATTAAAAAGATCCGTTTGCAAGGCGATCCCGATTTGGTCTTGTTGTCTTCGGAACCGTTTCCTTTTAAAGATGAACACGCCTTTGAATTAGGCCGATTTACGCATCACGCCAAAACTTTTTTTGTGGATGGCGAAATGTTCTCTTGGTATGGCAGTCGCTTGGTCAAAGCCTTTACCTACTTCAAAAAACTACGTGAAAAATTAGCATAAAAAAAGCCGATGCTTTCCCAAGCACCGGCATTTTTTAACTAACCTAACCAAATAATAAAAAAACCAATTTTATTACATTACAAAGATAAGCCTCGATTTCAAGTCCTTGTGTTAAGGTTTTGTTATTCTTATGTTATTGATTTCTAAAAAATTAAGGTTTTTTGTCTTGTAACGCAAATACTTTCTTCAATAATGGAGAAGTTCTGGCACTCAATTGCGTTCTAATGTCTTTCTCTTCCAGGGCTATCATTGTAAACACGCCTTGTAGGGCTTTGTTAGTCGTGTAATCTGTCAGATCGGGATTAATCTTGGTAACCAACGGAATACTGTTATACTTTTTGATGATGTTAGCCCAAACTTTATCGGCACCCACTTTGGCTAACGAACTTTGAATCACCGGACTGAATTTGGCATACAGCGGAGTAGTCGTTGTGGACTGTAAATAAGTGGTAGCCGCATTTTCATTACCCATTAAAATATTTTTGGCATCGGTAAAGCTCATGTTTTTAACAGCGTCTACAAATATCGGAGTTGATTCTTTTACGGCTTCTTCAGCGGCGCGATTCAATAGTAAAATGCCTTCATCGGCCAAATTACTCATGCCCATTTTGCGGAGTGTTTTATCTACTTTTTGTAATTCTTCCGGTAGTAAAATTTTAACCAATTCGTTTTTGTAAAAGCCGTCGGTTGCGGTTAACTTGCTGACTTGCTTTTCAATGCCTTTATTCAAAGCTTCTTTCAACCCTTTGGAAATATCGGTGGAAGTGAGCGAACCTAAACTTTGTGAACTTTTAGTAGGTACCTTTTTTTTGAGATCGTTTAAAATTTTAATTTGGGAAATTCCTAAAAACGGAACGAGTAGGAGTAGCGCAACTTTTGTTTTCATAAGCAGTTTCTTTTTTTCAAAAGTAAGCAATCTTCGTGCCGAAAAATGGCAAATAAATGTTAATTCAACGTTTCTGGATTTGTCGCATTTAGGCTTTTTATTTTTCCGATTTTAAATGGGAAATTTTTAATAATTCTGTAAATTGCACCCTCAAAACAGACACTTATTTAACAATGGTTCAAGAACAGCCCTATATTCCTAAAAATAAAGTAAGAATTGTTACTGCAGCTTCCCTTTTCGATGGTCATGATGCGGCCATCAACATTATGCGTCGTATTATCCAAGCCACCGGTGTAGAAGTAATACATTTAGGACACGACCGAAGTGTAGAAGAAGTCGTAAATACTGCCATTCAGGAAGATGCCAATGCGATTGCAATGACTTCCTATCAAGGTGGTCACAATGAGTACTTTAAATACATGTACGATTTGTTGAAAGAAAAAGGCGCCGGACACATCAAAATTTTTGGTGGTGGCGGAGGCGTAATTTTGCCTTCGGAAATTTCAGAATTGCACGAATATGGTATTACCCGAATCTATTCACCGGATGACGGCCGCGCTATGGGCTTGCAAGGCATGATTAACGATTTGGTAAAACAAGCTGATTTTCCGGTAGGTAACGAACTCAACGGCGAAATCAATCATTTGGAAGAGAAGAATCCTACGGCGATTGCCCGTGTAATTTCTTCGGCAGAAAATTTTCCTGAAGTGGCTAAAGAAACACTCGATGCCATCCATAAGAAAAATGAAACGACTCACATTCCTGTTCTGGGAATTACCGGAACCGGCGGTGCCGGAAAATCGTCTTTGGTAGATGAATTGGTGCGTCGATTTTTAATCGACTTCCCGGAAAAAACCATCGGATTGATTTCAGTTGATCCGTCAAAAAGAAAAACCGGAGGTGCTTTGTTGGGCGACAGAATTCGAATGAATGCCATCAACAATCCAAGAGTTTATATGCGTTCATTGGCAACACGCCAGTCGAATTTGGCCTTGTCTAAATATGTAAACGAAGCCATTCAAGTATTAAAAGCTGCGAAATACGATATCATCATTCTCGAAACTTCCGGAATTGGACAAAGTGATACCGAGATTTTAGAGCATTCGGATGTGTCTTTGTATGTAATGACACCGGAGTTTGGTGCTGCAACCCAATTGGAGAAAATCGATATGTTGGATTTTGCCGATTTGGTGGCGATTAACAAATTCGACAAACGCGGGGCTTTGGATGCGATTCGCGATGTAAAAAAACAATACCAACGCAACCACAATTTATGGGATGTGAATCCGGATGATATGCCGGTTATCGGAACCATTGCTTCCCAGTTTAATGATCCGGGCATGAATACACTCTACAATAAAATCATGGATAAGATTGTAGAGAAAACGGGAGCCGATTTACAATCGACTTTCGAAATCACTCGTGAAATGAGCGAGAAGATATTTGTCATTCCGCCACACAGAACAAGATATTTATCGGAGATAGCCGAGAACAATCGCAAGTACGACGAGACGGTTTTAACGCAAGTGGAAGTGGCTCAAAAGCTTTATGGCATTTACAAAACCATTGAAAGTGTAGCCAAAAAGCAACCGCAAATTGACAAGTCTGGAATCGAAGCTAATAGTTTGAATTTCAATGATGATAACAAAGAGTTTTTAAACTTATTGTTGAAAGAATTTGACCGCGTTAAAATGAACTTAGATCCGTTCAACTGGGAAATCATCCACACATGGAATGACAAAGTCAACAAATACAAAAATCCGGTTTACAGCTTTAAAGTACGCGACAAAGAAATCAAAATTCAAACGCATACTGAAAGCTTATCACATTCTCAAATCCCTAAAGTAGCTTTGCCAAAATACCAAGCTTGGGGAGATATTTTAAAATGGAACTTACAAGAAAACGTGCCGGGAGAATTCCCGTTCGCTTCCGGTTTGTATCCGTTTAAAAGAGAAGGCGAAGATCCAACGCGTATGTTTGCCGGAGAAGGCGGACCGGAAAGAACCAACCGTCGTTTTCACTATGTGTCATTAGGTATGCCGGCCAAGCGTTTGTCAACGGCTTTTGATTCGGTTACCTTGTACGGAAACGATCCGGATTTGCGTCCGGATATTTACGGTAAAATCGGGAATGCAGGTGTTTCGATTTGTTGTTTAGACGACGCCAAGAAATTGTATTCCGGTTTCGATTTGAGTCACCCAATGACTTCAGTATCTATGACGATTAACGGTCCGGCGCCAATGCTGTTGGGCTTTTTCATGAACGCGGCCATCGACCAAAACTGTGAAAAATATATTATTGAAAATAACCTTCAAGTAGAAGTAGAAGAGAAAATCAACGAAATCTACAAGAAAAAAGGGTTACCAAGACCAAGATATAACGGCGAATTACCACAAGGAAATAATGGTTTAGGCTTGATGTTGTTAGGCGTAACCGGTGACCAAGTGTTGCCAAAAGAAGTGTATGACGACATTAAAATCAAGACTTTGACGCAAGTCCGCGGTACTGTTCAAGCCGATATTTTAAAAGAAGACCAAGCGCAAAACACTTGTATTTTCTCTACCGAGTTTGCACTGCGTTTGATGGGGGATGTTCAGGAATACTTTATCCAAAAGAATGTCCGCAATTTCTATTCAGTTTCGATTTCCGGTTACCATATAGCCGAAGCGGGAGCCAACCCAATTACGCAATTGGCGTTTACGTTGGCGAATGGTTTCACTTATGTAGAATATTACCTAAGTCGCGGCATGAACATTAACGATTTCGGTCCGAACTTGTCGTTCTTCTTCTCGAACGGTATTGATCCGGAATACGCCGTGATTGGTCGTGTAGCCCGTAAAATTTGGGCGAAAGCCATGAAAAACAAATACGGCGCTAACGAAAGAGCGCAAATGTTGAAATACCACATTCAAACGTCCGGTCGTTCGTTACACGCTCAGGAAATTGACTTTAACGATATTCGTACCACGTTACAAGCCTTGTATGCGATTTATGACAATTGTAATTCCTTGCACACGAATGCTTACGACGAAGCCATTACCACGCCAACGGAAGAATCAGTGCGCAGAGCGATGGCGATTCAGTTGATTATCAATAAGGAATTAGGATTGGCTAAGAATGAAAATCCAATTCAAGGTTCGTTCATTATTGAAGAATTGACTGATTTGGTGGAAGAAGCTGTGTTACAAGAATTCGACCGCATTACAGAACGCGGTGGCGTTTTAGGCGCTATGGAAACCATGTACCAAAGAAGTAAAATTCAGGAAGAAAGTTTGTACTACGAAACCTTGAAACATACGGGTGAATTTCCAATCATCGGTGTGAATACTTTCCTCAGTTCCAAAGGATCACCTACGGTAATTCCGGCTGAAGTTATTCGCGCTACGGAAGAAGAAAAGCAATTCCAAATAGCCACGTTGCATAACCTTAAGCTAGCAAACGCCGGCAAAGAAGAAGAGCAAATCATCGGGTTGCAAGAAGCGGCGATTAACAATAAAAATTTGTTTGAAAAATTAATGGAAGCCACGAAGTATTGTTCGTTAGGACAAATTACTTCCGCTTTGTTTGAAGTTGGTGGTCAGTACCGACGTAATATGTAAGCTGAACTACAATTATAAAATGATAAAACCTCACTATTAGTGAGGTTTTTATTTATCATCCGGATTTTGATTAAATTTTCGCACCATCGATTTCAGCAAAGCAGCGCGTTCGGCTTTCTTAGCTTTTTCCTTATCTTGTGCTTTGTGTAGCTTGTCGTTATAGGTTTTAATATTTTTAGCATTCTTTCGGCTCATGGGTCAAAGTTATAAAATTATCTTAAATTGAAAGTTTGGCATTAATATTGAACTGCAGAAAATATCATCAACCATTTAAATTATTATGTTATGAAAAAAATTACCCTTGTTTTAGCTTTTATCGGGATGATAACGCTACAAAGTTGTACTGTTAATGAAGACACCGGAAACGGTATAGATAACGACACCATAGGTGAAGTTTTTGAGTATACTAATGTTAACTTTTTACCAAATAGTTATACGGTAGTATTGGAATTTCCACATAGCATTTACAGTTCTGATATGGTTTTGGTTTACAGGCTAACCGATGTTTTTCAAGGGGAAAATGTTTGGAAGTTATTGCCTGAAAGTTATTACTTCAATGATGGAACTTTAGACCATAGATACGATTATAATTTCACTAGATTTGATGCTGAAGTATACTTAGAAGGATATGATTTGGCTGGTTTGTCTTCCGCTTCACGGTTAAATCAGAGATTGCGAGTGTTAGTAATTCCTGCTGCTTTTGGAAAGAATGGCACCATTGATTACAACGATTATAAGTCGGTTGTCAACGCTTACAACATAGATGAAAGTAAAATCATCAAGATCCAACAATAAAATAATTTTACAGCATAAAAAAACCATCCGGTTTAGGATGGTTTTTTTATGTTTATTAGGTATTCTTGAGAAACATCAATCGAAGTTACTTCGGTATTATGCCATATTCTCAACATTAGCTTCGGCCAATTTAGCGTAAGTACCGTTTACCAATTTTTCGCGTATAGCTTCAAAAGCCGATAGTGTTTCGTTGATATCTGCTATAGTGTGCGAAGCTGTTGGAATCATACGCAACAAGATAATGCCTTTCGGGATTACCGGATATACTACAATCGACAAGAAAATACCATAGTTTTCTCTTAAGTCGTTTACCATCACCATGGCTTCCGGAATGGAACCTTCTAAGTATACTGGTGTTACACAAGTGTTGGTGTCGCCAATATTGAAACCTCTTTCTTTTAAGCCGTTTTGCAACGCATTTACATTTTCCCAAAGTTTATCTTTCAAGCTTGGATTGTCTCTCAACAATTGTAAACGTTTTAAAGCACCAACGGTTTGAATCATTGGCAACGCTTTGGCAAACATTTGCGAACGCAAGTTGTATTTTAAATAATCGATAATGTCTTTATCTCCGGCTAAGAAAGCGCCGATACTGGCCATAGATTTGGCAAAAGTGGAGAAATACACATCAATACCGTCTTGACAGCCTTGTTCTTCTCCGGCGCCGGCTCCTGTTTTACCCAGTGTTCCGAAACCATGTGCGTCATCTACCAACAAACGGAAATTGTATTTCTTTTTCATTTCCACAATTTCTTTCAACTTGCCTTGTTGACCACGCATTCCGAATACGCCTTCGGTGATGAATAAGATTCCGCCTCCGGTTTCCAAAGCCATTTTGGTCGCACGTTGCAAGTTTTTCTCCATGCTTTCCAAATCGTTGTGTTTGTAGGTAAAACGTTTACCCATATGCAAACGAACACCATCAATAATACAAGCGTGAGCATCTACATCGTAAACGATAATATCATTTTTGGTGACCAAAGCGTCGATAGCCGACATGATACCTTGGTACCCAAAATTCAATAAGTAAGCAGCTTCTTTTTGTACAAAAGCAGCCAATTCTCTTTCTAATTGTTCGTGAGCATCGGTGTGACCACTCATCATACGAGCGCCCATTGGGTAAGCCGCGCCGTATTGTGCAGCAGCATCGGCATCGGCCTTACGTACTTCAGGGTGATTGGCCAATCCTAAATAATCATTCAAACTCCAGTTCAAAATGTCTTTGCCGTGGAATTTCATTCTCGGGCCTAACTCGCCTTCCAATTTTGGAAATACATAATAACCTTCTGCTTGTGAAGCCCATTTTCCTAAAGGACCTTTATTGTTTTGTATTCTTTCGAATAAATCTTTTACCATCGTAAATGTATTTAAAAACGAGGCAAAAGTAGGCATAAATTTAGTTTACTCCTAATCATAACAGGGGTAAATTTTGAACCGTTTATTGTTGAAAAGCCAAATATCATCTAGCTTACCAATAATTTTACGATTTCGAATAAAGTGTCTTTGTCAACGGGTTTCGACAAATATTTGTTCATCCCGATTTCGATGACGCGCGTTTTGGTACTTTCCATTACATCAGCAGTTAAGGCGATGATGGGAATTTCTTTTTTATGTTCGCCGGCTTCTCCGTTTCGGATGGCAATAGTGGCTTCGTAGCCGTCCATCACCGGCATTTGTAAATCCATCAAAATAATGTCGTAATCGTTTTCGGTTAGTTTTTTCAAGCCTTCTTCACCGTTATTGGCAAATTCTACGGTAGTATTCAACCATTTTTTGGTAATCATTTTGATCACCATTTGGTTCATGGCATTATCTTCGACTACTAAAATGGTTTTTCCTTGCAGGTCGTATTCCAATTCGTTGCCCGGAAGCGAAGCTTTTTTAGGCACTTCTACGGTTTCATAGGTCAGCTCAATTTCGCACACCGTTCCTAAGTCGACTGTGCTGTCAATTTTGATTCGCCCGTTGTGCAAGTTTATCAAATGCTTAACGATATATAGGCCAAGACCTAAACCACCAAACTTTCTTTTATTATTGATACCTTCTTGGGAAAAAGAATCGTAAATGCTGTTGATTTTTTCTTTAGAAATTCCAACACCGGTATCGCTTATCGTAAATAGGAAACTCACTCGATTGTCTTTTTCTTTTCGGGTTTCCAATTTGAATTTGACAAAACCTTCATGGGTAAATTTCAGAGCATTACTTAATACATTGTGCAAGATTTGATTTAATCTGGCAACATCACCATTCACCATTTCAGGCAAATCTTCACCTTTTTGGAAAGAGAAGTCGAGGCCTTTGTCGGCTGCTTCTCTGGCAAAATTATTGGCAATATGTTCAGTGGTTTTAACCAAATCAAAGTGCGCTAATTCTAATTTGATTTCGTTTTTCTCGATTTTGGAGAAGTCTAAAATGTCGTTGATGGAACTCAGCAAACTATGCGTTGAATATTTAATGATTTGACTGCCGTTCTGAATTTGCTCGTCTTTACTGTCTTTAGCCATAGATTTGGCGGTGTTCAAGATGGCATTTAAAGGTGTTCGCAACTCGTGACTGATGTTAGATAAGAAAAACGATTTGAGTTCGTTCATTTCTTCGGAGCGTTGGAGCGCCAAAGTTTGCAATTGCTCGCGTTCGTTTTTGAGATTTCGGATCAAGTTGGCCATTGAAAGCGAAAGAAAAATGACTTCCATTCCGGTACCTAATTTCGAACCGTTTTCTGTCCAAAAATTAAGTGGCAACAAACTGAAGTTTTTCAGAATAAAAACAACGAAACCGGAGACTAAAAAGAAAATACCTGTAGCAAAAAAGCGATCTAGCTTTTGGGTTTTTCTGTAAATGGCAATTTGTGACGCGATGATTAAACTGAGCACAATCAGACCCAATCCATTGGCAATAGGATAGGAGTATTCAAAGGAATTCGGAAAGATAAAAAGCGATAAAAACAAAGTTGCATTCAGCACATAAAGTGTGTAAAAGGCATAGGTAATGGTTTTGTTGTATTCCTTAATCTTTAAGAAAACTTGGGCATACCTGCCCAAAAAGAAATTGGCAATGCAAGCAAAAATAATTACAGCATGCAATGAAAGCCAGCCGGATTCCGGAGTAATTAATTGGTAAAAATAGCCGTCAATGGAGAACTGCAACAGACCGATAAAAACCACATACATGCTGTAATAAAAAAAAGTTTTATCGCGCATCGCAAAGAAGAAGAACAAGTACAAAATGGCGGCTATGATTAGAATACCATAGAAAAAGCCAAAAACAAACTGCTCAAAAGAAGTGGTTTGAATTAAAGCTTCCATAGAATAGAGAATCATGGGCATCGACAACATTTCGCCATCACTTTTTACATGCAAATAGAACTGTTGGTGTGTTTTGGGTTCCAATACAATTTTAAAAATCGTCTTGCGATGATCGAAATTTCTTTCGTGATAGGGAATGGCATCACCGCTGCGATATTTTCGTACTTTGTTAGAGGAGTCAATCACAAAAAGTTCTGCTACATCGGTTATTGGACGAGCAGTTTCGAAGAAGTAGACCTCTTTTTCCTCAGTCGTATTTTTGAGTTGGAATCGAACCCAAATGTGATGTGTAGTAAAACCAAAATCAGTATTCTCGTTGGGCATTGGAATAAACTGTAAGGTTTTGGATTGTCGCACTTCTTCAAAACTGAGTGCTTGGTTTCCTAAATCAACATATTGGGCTAATTGATGTATAGATTGTTTACCGGAATCGGTTGCTTTTTGTAACAAATACTGGCTGTAGGCTGAGTTTGTGTTCAAGCACAAAAAAGCCAATAGCCATAAGTATTTGAAACAATGAAAGATTGGGCTGTTTCTCGTCATTGTTGGGTTTTGTTTTTGTTTGCGAAACTATGTACGCAAAAGATTGTTTTTTGGTTTTTGGTTCACAAGTTTATTTTAATAAAATGACACTTTAATGGTTTTTCTATTTTTAAAATTGATGGCTCTATAAATTAAATACCTTTGTCATTTATAAAAAGAGATTATCATGCAACTTGTTTTCGCTTCAAATAATGCCAATAAAATCAAAGAAATTCAATTTTTATTGCCCGAAACCATTCAGGTTTTGAGTTTGGAAGACATTGGTTGTTTTGACGATATACCGGAAACGGCAAATACCATTGAAGGCAATGCAATTTTAAAAGCGAATTATGTGACCGGAAAATTTGGTTATGCCTGTTTTGCCGATGATACCGGTTTGGAAGTGGCCGCTTTGAATGGTGAACCGGGCGTTTTTTCGGCGCGTTATGCCGGTGAGCAGAAAGATTCGAATGATAATATGGACAAGTTGTTGGCGAATTTAAAAGGCAATAACAATCGAAAAGCACATTTTAAAACGGTGATTTGTTTGAATCTCAATGGGGAGCAACAGTTGTTTACCGGCATCATTAACGGACAGATTACTACAGCAAAAAAAGGCACTAACGGATTTGGTTATGATCCGATTTTTATAGCCGATGGATATACCCAAACTTTTGCCGAATTGTCTATGGAGGAAAAATCAGCTATCAGTCACCGTGGTTTGGCGGTAAAGCAATTGGTGGATTTTTTAAGTCACTGATTTTGTGATTAAGTCTTTTGTTGTTGATTTCCATTTAGTAGAGTTATAATAATTCAGTTGAATAAAAAAGACTTATTGTCGAAACAATAAGTCTTTCAATTTCTAATTTTCCGAAGTTTAGTTTACAGGAATTTTTTGAATAGGATATTCAATTAGAAACTTGTCCCATTGGGTTGATATACATATCTGAAAGTATAATATCTTGATAATGCTGTTGCATCAGGAGTTGCAGGCGCATCTTTATAGTAACTGATGATTTCCATTTTTGCGTATTTTCCGTCGTGTGTTTTTACTACAAAAACTTTTCCTGCGATTGGTGTTATCAAGTTGTTAGTGGAATTGTAGTTATACCAACCGTTTCCGCTTCCGGTAGGAATTGCATAGGTATTAGTAGCATCTTGTGCAAATGAAGAAATATCCGGTATGGTTGTCACGGCGTCCAGTGTGTTGGTCACTATGCTTACAGCTCCGTTTCCGGTTCTGGTTGGTTCATCGGTAATTCCAATAGCAGAACCTCCGTTTACGATAATTGTAGTTCCACGAAACGCAATATCCCAAGAATCATCTGTTACAGTTGCATTTTGTGAAAAACTAAATTTTGTAAATGCGCCACCAACAGGTTGCCCTTGTCCACCGGTTTGCGGAGCATAGAGGTTAGAAAAAGTTTTCGTCTCTAAGGAAACATTGGCAGCGTTATTGTCATCATCAGAACATGATGTCAACAAACTTAGTACTGAAAGGGCTAAAACTGACTTTAAAAAAAATGATTTGTACATAATTTTGGATTTATTAATTAGTTATTTAAAATTGATATTCTATTTTGGTGAATAATTGTCTTCCCGGCAAGTTTGGTATATTGGTTTCATCTTTGTAATCTATCAAGTTGATTACCCCAAGTTGCATTGAAAAAGCATTATTAAAATCCCTGGTTAACGTAAGATTTGTTAAAAAATACCCTTTTACAAAATCGTCGTATTTATCTAATATATTATTGTTGTTGCTATCAAAAATGCCATACTTGCTTCTGTAAAAAAATCGCATATTTACAGCTGTTTTTATGGCTGGTATTTGATAATTTATTTTCAGGTTTGCCGTATGATTAGAACGATTGTATAGTCCGAAATAATCACTTGATTTTAGCCTGAAAGAGGTTAGCGTAATTGGATCTCTTGCAAATATTTCTCCTCGTTTAATTTTATCAACAACAGTTTGATCTTTAGCTATTAAATATTGGTAACCCATTGAAAAGGTAAGATTTGAACTTGTTTTATAAGTACTGTTGACCTCTAAACCGTAAGTAAAAATCCGGTCTACATTGAAATATGAAAAAACGTTCTGACCGTTTGTTCTTTGCGCAATTGCTTTTGTGTCGATTAAGTTTTTAATGATATTGTAAAACAAATTGTAATCGATTGTCACATTACTCTTTTTGTAGTAACCACCAAAGTTTAGGTTTACAGAGCTTTCCGGCCTTAATGGATTAGAAAAAGAAAAATTATTGCTAAACAAGAGTTGACCTTGACTGGAAAGTTCGGCCAATCTTTCCTCTGCCACATTGTAACCTAAAACAGTATAACCTACAGCGGAATTGGTGAAATCTAAGTACAGTTGCCTTAAGTCCGGTGCTTTATATCCGTAACCAACAGATGTTTTTAATGAAAAAGACTCATTCCATTTGTAATTAATGCCCAGCTTTGGACTAAACTGTGATTCGTATTGGTGATGATTATCATATCGAAAACCAACCAAAACATTCCATTTCTCTTTTATGAACCATTCCAGCTGTCCGAAAATATATTCTGAATTGAGTTTAGCCTTGGTTTCAAAGAAAGTTCGGTCTAATGTTTCAACATTTAATCCGGTACCGAATGATATAATATTGTTACCTGTTTTGTAATGTGTTCTTATTTCAGGGCGATAAAACCATTGATTAAAATTACTTTCATCAAACAGTTGATTGTTAGCATCATTTAAAAATTCACGAGCTTTATAATTGGTGGCATAAAAATCGTAAACCAATTTAAATTTATCGGAAATCTGATGGTTTAATAACAGTGAATTGTTCCATTCATTAATTTGACTTTCACCACTGTATTTTTCAACGTTAACTTCAGATTTATAGTCTTGATTTTGGTTGAATATTCTTGAGTTTATTAAAAGATTAACGGCTTCAGAAAAATTAATTTTTACCTTGGGTTGTATGGTGAAATTTGAATACGCTTCAACGGTTTGAGTAAAGCTATTATCAGAGAGATTATAGCCATCGGTGTTGAAATAATTTGCAAACAGTTCCAAACCAATTTTTTTCTTTCCGTATTCAACTGTTGTAGAGACATCATTCGTGTTAAAAGAGGCATGCTTATAGCTTACTTTTGTCTTTAGCTTTTCTGTGATTTCAGGTTTTTTTGTAATTATATTTACCACTCCAGCCAAAGCCTCTGAACCATACAAACAAGAAGAAGCTCCTTTTACAATCTCTATTCTCTCGATATTGTTTACAGTTATTCTACCCAAGTTCAATGTGCCTGCGCTTCTGCCAAACAAGGGTTGACCATCTATTAAAATCATCACATAAGCCGCATCTAATCCTTGCATTTGAATTCCTTCACCTCCGCCAAAATCCGGAACAGTAATCAAACCAGTTTGCTCCTGAATGATTTCATTCAATCGGCTTAATCCTGACTTCCGAATACTTTCTCCTGTGATTATTTGTGTGGGTAAAGGCAAAGTAGCAACGCTTCGTTGTGTTCTGGTTCCTGTAATAATAACTTCTTGAAGTTGATTAGATTTTACAGAATCTGTCGCGACTTGAGCTGCTGAAATGTGTAAAGAAAAGTAAAGCAATACAATAATGTAAATCTCCAGTTTCATTATTTTGTAACGATAAAACTGTCAATTACTTTGTTTATTTCATCCTGAGAGGCGTTAGGTTTTAATTTTTGCAAATGCATATACAGTGGCATGCCATCCAATTCTGCTAATAATTTAATATCGTTGTTTTTTGAAAATTCAGCTTCCCATTTTGTACGGACTTTTTTCCAAAACGCTTGATTTTCTTTCCACCACTTTTGAGCAGCTTCACATTTTGAGTCGGCTACTTTTGTGTAAGTGTTATATCCTTTTTCTTGTGCCAAAAGGTAGTCAGTTCCATTAACATCACGAATGATTTTATCGTTATCTTGATTGTGAATCCAACCATTTTTTACAATTTCTATCTCATTGATTCTTCTGGTAATATTATAATCACTCCTTTGGGTGTACTCTCTTCTGGGCAGTGGAGCGCTGGTTGCATTTTTCCAAAAAGTTCTACCGTCAACATGAACCCAAGTAGCGCTGCCCTCATATCTAGGCTTGTCATCAACCTCATATATTTTTTGTGACCATTGTCCTTTTACTTTTTCTTTAGCAAATCTTTTGTACTTCCAATTGTTAAATCCACCGTAGTCATAAAATTTTGTATTTTCAAAAATCCAATCTTGGCGCCAATGCTTAACAATCATTCCTTTTCCGACTATCAATAAGTGTTGTATGGATTTTTTTCCGGGTTCATCTTCAATTAATTCAGCCCATTCTAAAGCGGTTTCATGTTTCACTTTAGAGGCTTTGTAATTTACAGTATCTCTTGGATAAGCAAATGTTTCCGCAAAATTGAATTTGATTTCGTAACAGCCACACATGGCTTTAATTGCTTGTTCATCTTCCTTTTTTTGAGCAAGGGTTTTAACAGATAATAACACAACAACAAGTACTAAATTTTTTTTCATTTTTCATTATATTAAATTAGACTAATTCTAAACAAGACAAATCTAAAACATTATTATTATTTAATCCAAATAAAAATAAAAGATTTTGATTAGTTTTTTATCGATATATTTTTGTCTGATTACAGGAAAGTTTTTTGTCTTTTGAAAATCAGTTTATTATACTTTAATGGATAAAATATTGGTTAAGGATAACCATCAGAGTAATAAAAACAAACTCTTTGTAAATTAAAAAATGGTATTTTGTTTGATATTGGTCAATGAACACAGAAATAGAGAGCGAAAGCAGTTGGAGGATTTTTTAACTCGCTAATTCCAAGAGAGAGAGATTAGTTCCTTTAGCCCCGACAGGAGCAAACTACCGAGTAGTGCGGATGGCGGGAGCAGTGGTGCTGAGAAAAGAAATGGTTCCGCTCCCAAACCCCAAAAAATCTATTCAGAATTATAGCGCAACTCAGTTACTCAGCGACTCAGAAACTCAGTTACTTTGTTAAGTAAAAGTTAACTTATTAATTTTCAGTCACTAACAAATTAGCGTATATGGTTTTTAAAGACTACCTTTGCCCCAAATTTTAAAACTTTATATGAATAAATTTGAACAATTAGGTCTGAATGAATCGTTACTGCTGGCGATCAAAGATCTAGGATTTGAGAATCCGTCAGAAGTCCAGGAAAAAGCGATTCCGGCACTATTGGAACAAAACACAGACTTGGTTGCCTTAGCGCAAACAGGAACAGGGAAAACCGCCGCTTTTGGTTTTCCGCTTATTCAAAAAATTGATGCCGAAGACAGAAGTACGCAAGCGTTAATTTTATCACCAACGCGTGAGCTATGCTTACAAATCACCAACGAGATTAAACAATACTCAAAATATGTAAAGGGTTTACATACAGTGGCAGTTTATGGTGGTGCAAGCATTACGGAACAAGCCAGAGAAGTAAAGCGTGGCGCACAAATTATTGTGGCCACACCCGGTAGAATGCAAGACATGATTAATCGTGGGCTTGTGAACATTAAAAACATCAATTACTGTATTCTTGACGAGGCAGATGAGATGTTGAACATGGGATTTTATGACGATATCGTTTCGATATTATCAGATACTCCAGATGA
This sequence comes from Flavobacterium sp. FEMGT703F, assembly GCA_002786385.1. Lineage (GTDB taxonomy): Bacteria > Bacteroidota > Bacteroidia > Flavobacteriales > Flavobacteriaceae > Flavobacterium > Flavobacterium cheonhonense. Next base: position 258,623 of record PGCN01000007.1, on the reverse strand, counting down.
GAAAAATACTTGGTTATTTTCGGCTACTATGCCGGCAGAAGTGGCGCGTATTGCGAAGAAATTTATGGCCAATCCGGTAGAAATTACCGTAGGACATAAAAACTCAGGTTCTAAAACCGTGTCACACGAATTTTATGTAGTGAATGCTCGTGATCGTTACGAAGCTTTGAAACGCTTGGCCGATGCGAATCCGGATATTTTTTCCGTAGTATTTTGTCGTACCAAACGCGATACGCAAGCGGTAGCGGAAAAATTAATTGAAGACGGTTACAACGCAGCGGCTTTGCACGGCGATTTGTCGCAAGCACAACGTGACGGTGTAATGAAATCGTTCCGTGGTAGACAGATTCAAATGTTAGTGGCCACAGACGTTGCGGCTCGTGGTATTGACGTAGACAACGTAACGCACGTAGTAAACTATCAATTGCCGGATGAAATTGAAACCTACAATCACCGTTCAGGCCGTACCGGTCGTGCCGGAAAATTGGGAACGTCTATTGTAATCATCACTAAAAGTGAGATTCGCAAGATTCATTCGATTGAAAAAATCATCCAACAAAAATTTGAAGAGAAGACTATTCCAAGCGGCATCGAAATTTGTGAAATCCAATTGTTACACTTGGCAAACAAAATCAAAGACACAGAAGTAGACCACGAAATAGACAACTATTTACCGGCTATTAACGAAGTTTTGGATGGGTTGACCAAAGAAGAATTAATCAAGAAAATGGTATCGGTTGAATTCAATCGATTCATCAATTACTACAAAAAGAAACGCGATTTATCGGGTGAGAAATCAGACAGAGGTTCTTCGGAACCAAGAGAAATCAGAGCCGGCGATCCGGTGCGTTACTTCGTGAACATTGGTGCTCGTGACGATTTCGATTGGATGCAGTTGAAAGACTTCTTGAAAGAAACGTTAGATTTGGGTCGTGATGACGTATTTAAAGTAGATGTAAAAGAAGGTTTCTCTTTCTTTAATACCGATGGGGAACACACTGATAAAGTAATGTCAATTCTAAACGGATTTGACCTTAACGGCCGTCGCATCAACGTTGAAATTTCGAAAAATGAAGGTGGAAGTCGCGACAGACGTGACCACAACGGAAGAAGTGGTGGCGGAGAAAGAAGAAGCTCAGGCGGATTCGGAGGAAGAAGCGGTGGCGGAAGTTTCGGACCACGAAAAGAGGGCGGTTTCAGAAGTGACAGAAGTTCAGCTCCAAGAGAAGGTGGCTTCAGAAGCGAAAGAAGTTCAGACAGATCAAGAAGAGAACCCGGTTCTTTTCAAAGAGAAGGCAGCGCACCAAGACGTTCTTCTGAAAGCAATTCCGACAGACCGGCAGGACGCTCGTTTGAAGCGGCTAAAAACCGTAGACCGAGAAGAAGCTAGTATTTTACGAATTTCTTATTAAAATAGACAACTCCGTTTTGCTTTGGTAAAAACGGAGTTTTTTGATTTTACCCTATTGAAAATTGCGGTGAAAATACTTTTTTCTGAGGTGTTTGGTTGTATTTGTTAATTTTCTTCTAATTCTGTGTCGTAACCTTCCGTTTTCTTAAAAGAGTTTCATACTTTTAAACCATCAAAAACAGCTATGAAATACTTTTTACTTTCTATTCTTTTTTTACTAGCCTTTACCACTTCGGCTCAGGTTAATACGGTGTCTCAAAAAGTTTCCGGTACCATTGTGAACGATAATAGTTTGTTACCGATTCCGAATGCTAACATCATTAATATCAACAAAGTCAAAGGGGTAACCACTAATACCAGCGGTTATTTCGAGATGGAAGTCAGCGTTAGTGACACCTTGCACATCTCTATTTTAGGCTATCGCTCGTTGCGCGTTCGTGTGACCAACGACTGGATTAAAAACGGTACGGCTAAAATTTTAATGACCGAAAAAGCCATTGCTTTGGAAGAAGTGATAGTACGCAAATATGATTTGACCGGTTACTTAGAAGTCGATTCTAAACTCATTCCAGAAAAAGAAAATTACCGTTACAGCATTTCCGGATTGCCGCAAGCTTATGAAGCCGGGGAAAGTTCTCCCAATGCTTTTAGTCGCGTATTGGGTTCGATTTTCAATCCCGCCGATATGCTGTACAATTTCTTTGGCAACAAACCCAAAGAGCTCAAAAAGCTGAAAGCGATGAAGAAAGACGATACAGTTCGGAATTTATTGGAATCGAAGTTTGACCGCGAAACCATAGCAGTGCTTTTGGGTGTAGATAAAAAAGACATAGCCGAGATATTGCAGCGTTGTAATTATTCGGAATCTTTTATTCAAACGGCCAACGATTTACAAATTATGGACGCTATTAGTTCTTGTTACGAAGAATACAAAGTATTGTCGAAAAAACACGAAAAATACATCAAGGAATAACTAGTGTTCAGCGTAATAGCGCTCTTCAATGCGCTTGATGTCTTTGATCGAATTTTTAGCCCATAGCAACCTTTTTTCCAGAATTTCTTCCGGACTTAATTCCCAGTTCAAATCCGATTGGCGAAGGCGAGTGGTGATGTCTTGAATGATGATAGCCGCTGAAACCGAAATGTTCAAACTCTCCGTAAAACCGACCATAGGAATTTTTAAGCAACCGTCGGCTTGTTCAATTACCTCGGGAGATAAGCCTTGTTTTTCTGTTCCGAAAAAAATAGCACTTTTTTTAGTGATATCGAATTCGTGTAAATAACAAGAATCGTTGTGCGGTGTAGTGGCGATGATTTGATAACCTTTGTCTCGTAGGGAATCGATACAGTTTTGCATCGAGTTGTATCGGTTGATGTCGACCCATTTTTGAGCGCCCATCGCAATTTCGGTGTCGATTCGTTTGCCGAATTTTTGCTCTACTACATTGAGTTCCTGAATCCCGAAAACTTCACAACTTCGCATAACCGCACTGGTATTATGCAGTTGATAAACATCTTCCATAGCAATGGTAAAGTGATTGGTTCGGTTTTTTAATACTTCTAGAAAGCGTTGTTTCCGACTGTCGGTTAAAAAGCCTTCGAGGTATTTCAAGTAATCAAGGTCAATCATAAAAATTGTTTTGCCAAAAATAGCAAAAATGCGTAGCTTTAAAATCAAATAATCCTTCAAAATAATTTTAAAATAAGATTGTGAAAAAAAAGAAAGTAGTGGTTTTAACCGGTGCCGGTATTTCTGCCGAAAGCGGTATCAAAACCTTTCGCGATGCCGATGGTTTATGGGAAGGCCATGACGTGATGGAAGTGGCTTCGTATGACGGTTGGCTCAAAAATAAAGCATTAGTGCTCGATTTTTACAACCAACGTCGTCGGCAATTGCATGAAGTGAAACCCAACTTAGGGCATTTTACTTTAGCTGAAATGGAAGCTGATTTCGACGTTCATATTATTACCCAAAATATCGATAATTTGCACGAACAAGCCGGCAGTAAAAAGGTTTTGCATTTGCACGGTGAATTGTTGAAGGTCCGAAGTGATCATTCACACGCAATTGAAATCATGGATTGGAATAATGACTTAACAATTGGCGATGTCGATTCGAAAGGCAGTCAGTTGCGTCCTCACATTGTTTGGTTTGGAGAAGCTGTTCCGGCCTTAGACGAAGCTGTCAGTATAGTAACGCAAGCAGATATCTTGGTCGTTGTCGGCACTTCGTTGCAAGTGTATCCCGCGGCCGGGTTGATACATTATGCTCAGAGTAACATTCCTGTTTTTTATATCGATCCGAGACCGGCCACGATTTATGATTTACCCAATCCGTTGGAAGTAATTTCCTTGAATGCTACCGAAGGAGTTCCTTTGGTAAGAGATAAATTATTGCAAAAAACTCATGACTCATAACTCATAACTTACAACTAATAACTATTTTTGCACCTTGAAACAACAACATACAACTACATGTCATTAACTACTTTAAACGCCATTTCTCCTGTAGACGGCAGATACCGCAAAGCCACCAAACCGTTAGCTGCTTTTTTCTCGGAAGAAGCCTTGATTAAATATCGTGTTTTGGTTGAAATTGAATACTTCATTGCTTTGTGCGAAAGTGATTTACCACAATTAAAAAGTGTAAACAAAAGCAGTTTTGAAGCACTGAGAGCTATTTACCAAAACTTTACGACTGAAGATGCTTTAGTCATCAAAGAAACTGAGAAAACCACCAATCACGATGTAAAAGCCGTAGAATATTTTATCAAGGATAAGTTTGAAACACTTGGTTTGAGTGCTTATAAAGAATTTATTCATTTTGGTTTGACGTCTCAGGATATTAACAATACCGCCATTCCGTTATCGACTAAAGAAGCTTTTGAAAAAGTGTATATGCCGAGTTTGATTGCCTTGATTGCCAAGTTGAAAGAATTGAGCATGGAGTGGAAAGATGTGCCTATGTTGGCCAGAACGCATGGTCAGCCGGCTTCACCAACTCGTTTAGGTAAAGAAATCTTGGTTTTTGTAGAGCGACTGGAAGAACAATTACGTTTGTTATTCAATATTCCATTTGCCGCCAAATTTGGTGGTGCGACCGGAAATTTCAATGCGCACCACGTGGCTTATCCTAATGTCGATTGGAAGCAATTCGGGACTTCATTTGTGGAAGAAGTTTTAGGATTGCAACATTCTTTCCCAACAACCCAAATTGAACATTACGACCATTTTGCTGCTTTTTTCGATGCTTTGAAACGAATCAATACCATCATCATCGACTTAGATCGTGATATTTGGACGTACGTTTCTATGGATTATTTCAAGCAAAAAATCAAAGCCGGAGAAATTGGTTCGTCTGCGATGCCGCACAAAGTAAATCCAATCGATTTTGAAAATTCAGAAGGAAATTTGGGTATTGCCAATGCCATATTCGAACACTTATCGGCCAAATTACCTATATCCAGATTGCAACGTGATTTAACCGACAGTACGGTTTTAAGAAATGTAGGCGTTCCTTTCGGTCATACCATTATTGCTTTCGAAGCCACTTTAAAAGGCTTGAATAAATTATTATTAAATGAATCTAAGTTTGCCGAAGATTTAGAGAAAAACTGGGCCGTAGTAGCCGAAGCCATTCAAACCATTTTACGTCGTGAAGGTTATCCGAATCCTTACGAAGCTTTGAAAGGTTTAACCCGAACTAACGAAGCCATGACAAAGGAATCCATTCATGCATTCATCGGCACATTGAATGTGTCTGAAGATATTAAAGGCGAATTGTTAAAGATAACACCTAGTAATTATTTAGGGATTTAGATTTTAGTATTTTGATAAAAATAAGAAGGCATAAGATTCAACTTATGCCTTTTTTGTATTAATGAATCAGAATTTCAATCTCATTAATGTTTTTTGATTTCTGGCTTCGACCCAAAATGACTGAATTTAATCGGTTTAAAATTGAAAATGGAAACAAATCAAACACTTCCAATATTGAATCCTTAATTATTATGTCTTCATAATTATGGGCTGTAATTTTGAATTTGCCATATTCATTTATTTGGAATTCATAGAATTTTACTGCTTTCTTCCCGTTTTTAAAATCTCGAGCTTTGGGCCATTTTTCAGTTAACTCAATGTCTTCATCTGTAGTGATATTTTCAATTTGCATGAAAAAATCAGGATTAGTTTTAACATGATGACCGCCAAGAATATAAATAGTATATAAACCGTAATAAAGTTCGGTTTCAATGGCTTGATTGATATTGAATCTTAATTCCATTGAATTACCTCGAATAATTCGGTGCTTCCTTAGTAATCGTCACATTGTGCGGATGACTTTCCCCAATACCACTGGCAGTGATGCGAACAAAGCGACCGTTTTCTTGTAAAGTCGGAATGTCTTTAGCACCACAATAACCCATACCGGCTCGTAGTCCGCCAATGAATTGTTGCATGCTTTCGTTTAATTCGCCTTTATACGGAACGCGTCCTACAATTCCTTCCGGTACTAATTTTTTAATATCGTCTTCCACATCTTGGAAATAACGGTCTTTCGAACCTTCTTGCATGGCTTCAACAGAACCCATTCCGCGGTAAGACTTAAATTTTCTACCTTCAAAAATAATGGTTTCACCAGGAGATTCTTTGGTTCCGGCGAGTAATGAACCCAACATCACACTGTCGGCTCCGGCAGCAATGGCTTTCGGAATGTCACCGGTGTAGCGGATGCCGCCATCGGCAATTACCGGAATTCCGGTACCTCTTAAAGCAGCGGCGACTTCCAAAACAGCGGAGAATTGCGGAAACCCGACACCGGCTACTACACGTGTGGTACAAATTGAACCTGGTCCAATACCAACTTTAACTGCATCGGCTCCGTTTTCAACTAAGTATAATGCGGCTTCAGGAGTAGCTATGTTTCCAACCACTACATCTAATTCGGGGAATTTGGCTTTGACTTCTTTTAAAACACTCACGACGCCTTTAGTATGTCCGTGAGCAGTATCGATAATTACCGCGTCAACTCCGGCATTAACAAGTGCAGTGGCTCTTTCAATGGCATCGGCAGTAACTCCTAAAGCGGCGGCAACTCTTAAGCGACCGAATTTGTCTTTATTGGCTATTGGTTTTTGAGTGAGTTTCGTTATGTCACGGAAAGTGATTAAACCAACCAATTTGTAGTTGGCATCTACGACCGGTAATTTTTCGATTTTATTTTGTTGCAAAATGCCTTCTGCTTCTTGTAAAGTTGTACCAACAGCAGCAGTAACTAAGTTTTGTGACGTCATCACTTCTGTGATTGAACGCGAGTTGACTTTTTCAAAACGCAAGTCACGGTTGGTAGCAATGCCTTTCAAAATTCCGTTTTCATCTACCACAGGAATACCACCGATGCCAAATTCTTTCATCGCCATTTTAGCATCGCCAACAGTTGCGGTTAGGGGTAAAGTTACCGGATCGAGTATCATCCCGGCTTCGGCACGTTTTACTTTACGAACTTTAGCGGCTTGTTGATCGATGGTCATGTTTTTGTGTAACACGCCAATACCGCCTTCTTGCGCCATCGCAATCGCCATAGCACTCTCGGTTACGGTGTCCATAGCAGCAGAAACAATAGGAACATTCAACGTAATGTTCTTCGAAAATTTCGACTGTATGTTAACTTCACGTGGTAAAATTTCGGAGTAATTCGGAATAAGCAATACATCGTCGTAGGTTAAACCTTCCCCAACGATTTTGGAGTTGTGTGCTTTCATGTTGCAATTTGTAGTTGTAGTTAAATTGCGAGCAAATATAGTAAAAAATCTCTATACTTAAACGGCTTAGTCTTTCAAAAATGAAATGATGAATTCGGTCATTTCTCCTTCTATACTTTTGATGTTCAGTTGCCCTTTGTTGTTGATTAAAAACTGTTTTACTAACAGTAATCCGAGTCCGGTTCCTTCTTCCATAGAAGTGCCTTTTTCAGAGGAAAGACGGCGGTTAAAACTTAAAATTTCTTCAATTTTTTGTTGATTGAGTCCATTACCAAAATCTTTGATGTGTATTTTTTGGTAATGGTCATCCGAGGAATAAAAAATCTCGATATGGCTGTTTAGCGGTGCAAATTTTACGGCATTGGCAATGATATTTTGAATAATGATGCGGGTTTGACCAATATCGGCTTTGATAAAGATGTCGTTATTGTAACTATGGTTGAACGATACTTTTTTCTTAGCTACTTCGGCGTAAAATGAACTAATGGATTCTTCTGCAATTTGGTTAAGCGCTATTTTTTCAAAAATGATACTGGTTCCATCAATTTGTGAATTCGCCCATCGGAGTAAATTGTTCAAAACTAAAGCGGTGCCTTCCACTTGTTTTTGGAGTTGCTCAAAAACAAACAGTTGCTCTTCTTTGGTTAAATCATTTTGTTTGTTGAGTTCAATGACTTGAATCAGTGAGTTAATAGGCGTTTTCAAATCGTGTGATAAGATTGAAAAGATCCTGTTTTTAGTTTGATTCAATTCTTCTAACACTATATTTTGTGAAGTAATTAACGATTGTTGGCTTTCAATTTCCCGATTTTTGATGTCGATTTCTTTGTAGAACTTTCCTCTTTGTTTGTTGTACTTGTAGTAGTAATAGGTGAAGATGGAAAGCGATAAAAACAACAAGATGATACATCCTACAAAAATTCGGATATTGTTGAGTTTTTGCTGTGCTGTTTCTGCTTTGGCTTCTAATTTTTCATTTTCAGCTTCTTTGGCTTCTAATTGCAAAATGTTGACTTCCCTGATTTTGGACTCGGCAAATAATAAATCGTTGTATTTTTTATTGATCATTAAATAGTGATACGCCGATTTGAAGTTTTTTTGCCGGAAGTAAACTTTTGATAAAATTTCAGAAGATCGAGCAATATCCCATTTAGCGCCTACCATTTTAGCCGCTTTAAAACTTCGTAAGCCATAATCTTCTGCTAGGCTGTAATTTCCCGCTTTGAGATAGGTTTCCGATAGTCCGGATAAAGCAAATGCTTCTTCCCATAAATTCGGCTTTTGGGAATCGTTTATTACTTTTTGATAGTAATATGTGGCAGAATCTAAGTTGTTTTTGATGAAATGGATGTTGGCCAATTTGTTTCGAGCCATTTGAGAATCATTCGTCAGTTGGTATTGTTCCCCTAATTTGAGTGATTCCAAGAAACTGCGGTAGGCTTCATCAAATTGACTTAAATTGCTTTGTGAAACACCAATGTTTAATAGGTTTTTGACGGTATACTGCGCATCGTTTAGGACTCTGCAAATGGCGATTGATTTTTTAAAATTTTTCAAAGCTTCTTTATCTCTACCATACACTTGCTGTATTAAGCCTTGTCCCATTAAAGCTTTTGCAAGTCCGAGTTTGTTGTTTTCTGCTTCACAAATAACAGCAGCTTTGATATAGTTTTTTAAAGCGATATCATAGGAACCGTTAATGTAATAGTTAGCGCCCAACTGCAGCATTACATTAGCAATACTGTTTTTGTCTTGGGCCGATCGAGCTATTTTATCGGCTTTGTACAAATAAAGTTTGGCTTTTTGAAAATCGGTGTAAGAATATTTTTTGGATTCTTGTAGGTAATAATCAATAGAGTCTTTAGGTGAAAAGGCAGCAAATACTTGATTTGGGTAGGCCAACAAGTATATCAATAACGCTATCGAAAGTTTTATGATTCGAGGCAAAGTGATTATTTTTAGGATTCGGGTTTATAAAAATACAAAAAACATTGACATAGCCACTATGAATCAATGAAATTTCCCAAATAGTTTTGTAGCCTCATTATAAGCACTTTCAAAACTCATGGGACTGGTGTTGGTGTTTTCTTTTTGAGCCGTAAAAAACGAGAGTAGTTTTTCAGTAGGCATATTCCCGGTCAAGTCGTCTTTAGCCATCGGACAACCACCAAATCCTTGAATTGCACCGTCAAATCGACGACAACCGGCTTTGTAAGCCGCATCAATTTTTTCATGCCATTTTTCGGGCGTAGTATGCAAGTGTGCGCCAAATTCGATTTCAGGGTATTTCGGAATCAAATTTGAAAACAAATAATCAATTACTTCCGGGGTTGAGCTACCAATGGTGTCGGATAACGATAAGATTTTGACGCCCATTTTTGCTAGTGTTTCGGTCCATTCGCCTACAATTTCAACATTCCACGGATCACCATAAGGATTCCCAAATCCCATAGAAAGATAAGCCACCACTTCTTTGTCTGCGGTATTGGCAATGTCCAAAATTTCTTGTAAGGTAACCAAACTTTCCGCTATGGTTTTGTGTGTGTTCCGCATTTGGAAGTTCTCCGAAATAGAAAACGGAAACCCTAAATACTGTATTTCTTTGTGTGCAGCAGCCATTTGTGCGCCTTGCGTATTGGCAATAATGGCCAATAATTTGCTGGTGGTTTGGGATAAATCTAATTGAGCCAAAACATCAGCTGTATCTTGCATTTGCGGAATGGCCTTAGGCGATACAAAACTCCCGAAATCTATAGTATCAAAACCCACGCGTAGTAACGCCTGAATGTAGTTGACTTTCTGTTCGGTTGGAATAAAAGTCTTAATGCCTTGCATGGCATCGCGCGGACATTCTATGATTTTGATGGGCTTCATATTCGTTTTCAAAGATACTAAAACCGCTCTCTTTTCAAAAGAAAAACCGCTAAGATTACATTATAAAATCAAGGCAATCCAAAAAATTACGATTTGCCTTTTTCCAATAGTTTCTGATTGATTTCCTTAATCAATGCCGGACCTTCATAAATAAATCCGGTGTACAATTGCACCAAACTCGCGCCGGCTTCCAGTTTTTCTATGGCGTCTTGAGCAGAATGAATACCACCAACACCAATAATAGGGAAGGCCTTATTGCTTTTTTCGGATAGAAAACGAATTACTTCTGTCGAACGTTCGGTTAAGGGTTTACCGGATAATCCGCCGGTTTCTGCTTTGTTTGCCGATTGTAAACCATCGCGGGAAATGGTAGTATTGGTTGCAATAACGCCCGCAATTTTAGAATCGTTTACAATGTCAATAATGTCTAACAATTGCTCGTCGGTCAAATCGGGTGCGATTTTCAGTAAAATCGGTTTTGGATTTTGGTGTAATAAGTTGTGAGATTGCAAAGTATTGAGCAATTCGGTCAATGGTTCTTTTTCCTGCAACGCTCTTAAATTCGGAGTGTTCGGCGAACTTACATTGACCACAAAATAATCCACATAGGCAAACAAAGCGTCAAAACAAAGTAAATAGTCGGCAGTAGCATTTTCGTTTGGTGTTACTTTGTTTTTACCGATGTTGCCGCCAATCAAAACGCCTTTGTTTTGTTGTAAACGAAGTACAGCAGCTTCCACACCGCCATTATTGAATCCCATTCGATTAATAATAGCGCGGTCTTCTTTCAAGCGAAACAATCGTTTTTTCGGATTGCCATCTTGAGGTTTTGGCGTTAAGGTGCCGATTTCAATAAATCCGAAACCAAAATGCGATAACTCGTTATACAACTTGGCATCTTTATCAAAACCTGCGGCCAAACCAACGGGATTTTTGAATTTTAAACCAAAGACTTCTCGCTCTAAGCGTTGGTCTTCGACTTCGTAAATCGACTTAAAAAGCTGAGGCACAAAGGGAATTTTGCAAAGAAATTTAACTAACGAAAAAGTGAAATAATGCACTTCTTCCGGATCAAACCAAAAAAGGATTGGACGAATAAGTAGTTTGTACATGGGTTGTGTTGTTGTGCTGCAAAGGTAATATTTTATTTGATTGTTAGAAACGCCCTTTGGGCTTTAGACATGCTTCGCTCTTAGATAATTAGAAATGTCAAAATTTCTAACAATCTAAAAAGTCTAATAATCTATTAATCTAAGAGGCACAGCCGTATCTAAAAATATATTATTTTAGCCAAACAATACCAATTCCATGATTTCAGAAGCACAATTCCAAAACGAACTCAACTTAATCATTCAAAACGGCATCCGCGAAGACATCGGTCCGGGCGATTACAGTTCGTTAGCTTGTATTCCCGATACGGCGCAAGGCAGGGCTAAATTATTAGTGAAAGACACCGGAATCATTGCCGGAGTTGCCTTTGCCCAAATGATTTTTGAAAATGTTGATCCAACATTGCAAGTTGAAGTTTTCATCCAAGACGGAACGCCGGTTAAATTCGGTGATGTTGCGTTTCACGTTTCAGGCAATTCACAATCGATTTTAAAAGCCGAACGTTTGGTGCTCAATTCCATGCAACGCATGTCGGCTATAGCCACTAAAACCAATAGTTACGTTCAACTTTTGGAAGGCACCAAAACCAAGATTTTAGATACGCGTAAAACCACACCGGGTTTCCGAGCTTGCGAAAAATGGGCAGTGAAAATCGGCGGAGGCGAAAACCATCGCTTTGCGTTGTACGATATGGTGATGTTAAAAGACAACCACAACGATTTTGCCGGTGGTATTACCAATGCCATCAACAAAACCAAAGCGTTTTTGAAGCACCATAATCTCGATTTAAAAATCATAGTTGAAGCCAGAAACTTAGCCGAGATTGAAGAAATTCTTCAAAACGACGGTGTGCATCGCATCCTAATTGACAACTTCAATTTTGAAGATACCGAAAAAGCAGTAGTGCTTATTGGTGATCGTTGTCAGACCGAATCTTCGGGGAATATCAACGAAAAAACCATTCGCCAATATGCAGAATGCGGCGTAGATTATATCTCATCGGGTGCTTTAACGCATTCGGTGTACAACATGGATTTAAGTCTGAAAGCCTTTTAACATGAGCATCGAGATAGAGGATAAACTCAAAAAAATACCCATTGTCAGCACCTTGGTTTTGCTCTTGCAAAAAATTCCGTTACCATGGCTACACGGTTTGTCGCTTTATGATTTGATTGAACATTACATCATCGGAATCGTTGAAGGCGCCATTTCCTATCGTGCAGCAGCCATTGCGTGGAGTTTCTTCATGTCGTTGTTTCCGTTTGCGCTTTTTATCCTTAACTTGATTCCGTACATTCCCATTGAAGGTTTCCAAGACGATTTTCTGTCTTTCGTACAACAAAGTGTGCCGCCAACCACTTACGATGCCGTTTTTAAAATCATCAATGATATTTTGCACAACAGTAACTCGGGTTTAATTTCGACCGGATTTTTTATGGCGATTATTTTAATGACCAATGGTGTGAACGCTATTTTAGGAGGTTTTGAAAATTCACACCACATCGATTTTTCACACAAGCGCAAGTTCCTGCGCCAGTATTTGGTTTCGTTGGCGCTTTCCATACTATTGGCATTTTTGTTAATTGTAACCGTAGCCGCCATTGTAATTTTTGAGGTAATTATCCAAAAAACCAAAATTCAAGATGTGCTTTCCGACAACATTCCGCTCATCGAAATGGGGCGTTATGCTTTTGTGATTTTAATGATTTTGTTTGCCACTTCGTTGTTGTTTAAATTCGGCATCAAACGTGATTCGAGACGTTCATTCATCTCCATAGGTTCCGTTTTTACCACCATTTTGATTATACTATCGTCTTATACTTTCGGGATTTGGGTAATTAAATTTTCTAAATACAACGAATTATACGGTTCCATCGGAACGCTGTTGGTGATTATGTTTTACATTTGGATCAACTGTATGATATTATTGTTAGGCTTCGATTTAAACGCTTCTATTAATAAAATCAAACGCCAAAAAGAAAAAGAATTAGCGTCAGAATGAAAACTTATTTTATACTCGGATTTTTATTGATTTCACAGAGCAGTTTTTCCCAAACAATTTTAGGGAAATGGACAACTATTGATGACGAAACCGGGACTAAAAAAGCAATTGTTGAAATTTTTGAGGAACAAGGAAAGTTATTTGGTAGAATTATTGAAATACTTGAAGCTGACAAAAAGAGACAAAGGTGTACTAAATGTGAAGGTGCTGATAAAGACAAACCCATTTTAGGATTAACGATAATCAAAGGTCTGATTAAGAATGGAAGTAGTTATGAAGGCGGAGAAATAACCGACCCCAAAAATGGTAAAACATACCGTTGTAAAATTAGTTTGGAAGGTAAAGATAAATTAATCGTCCGTGGCTATTTAGGTATTTCTCTTTTTGGCAGATCACAAACTTGGGTCAGACAAAAATAATTATCCTTGATGAATTATTATATTGAAGTTATTATTCCGCTTTCTTTACCTAAAACCTTTACGTACAGGGTTTCGGAAGCTGAATTTAAATACATTCAAAAAGGCATGCGCATAGCCGTACCATTTGGCAAAAACAAAATTTATACGGCTTTGGCTATCGACCTGCATCAAAACGCTCCGACACTCTACGAAGCCAAAGAAATTCACCAAATACTCGACGAACAGCCGATAGTTAACGAATTTCAAATCAATCATTGGTTTTGGATATCGTCTTATTACATGTGTAATATCGGCGATGTGTATCGCGGTGCTTTGCCTTCAGCTTTGTTGCTGGAAAGTGAAACCATCATTTCCCAACAAAAAGATACGGTAATCAACGAAAGCGAACTTACCGACGACGAGTTTTTAATCTACGAAGCCTTGCAACACCAAAGCTCGTTGAAAGTACAAAACATTATGGATATACTGAATAAGAAGTCCGTTTTGCCCGTCATTCAAAAGCTAATTCATAAAAACATCATCACATTAGAAGAAGAAATTCAGGAAGTTTACAAGCCTAAACTCACGCGTTACATCAGGTTGCATTCGCACTACCAATCCGAAGAAAATTTGATTGCCTTGTTGGATACTTTCAACAAAAACGCCGGCAAACAAAAAGAATTGGTATTGCAATATTTTCAACTACAAGCCCAAGAACGCAAACCTATATCGGTGAAACAACTCACCGAGACAGCCAATATCTCTGCCGCCATCATCAAAGCATTGGTAGATAAAGGTGTTTTTGAAACCTATTACATACAGGAAGACCGCGTTAATTTTGCCCAAAACCAAAAGGAAAACCAACTCGCCTTAAGTGAAGCCCAACAAAAAGCACACGATGAAATTGTAAATACATTTGCCGGTAAAGACGTTTGTTTGTTGCAAGGGGTTACTTCTAGTGGTAAAACCGAAATTTACACCAAACTCATTGAGCATTACATAGCGCAAGGCAAACAAGTGTTGTATTTATTGCCGGAAATTGCTTTAACAACACAATTGGTTTCGCGTTTGACCAAACATTTCGGGAATAAAGTCGCTGTTTTTCATTCTAAATACAGCAATAACGAAAGGGTAGAAGTATGGCAAAATGTTTTGCAGCAATCTGAGAAAGCGCAAATTGTTATCGGAGCGCGTTCGGCTTTGTTTTTGCCTTTTGCCAATCTCGGTTTAATTATAGTTGATGAAGAACATGAGCCGACTTTCAAGCAACAAGATCCGGCGCCTCGATATCATGCCCGTGATGCCGCTATTGTTTTAGCCAATGCGCATCAATCTAAAGTCTTGTTAGGTTCGGCCACGCCCAGCATTGAGACCTATTACAATGCGACTTCAGGGAAATTCGGTTTGGTTGTTTTAAAAGAACGTTTCGGCAAAGTGCAAATGCCTGAAATAGAATTGGTGGATTTAAAGGACAGTTATTTCCGCAAAAGAATGAAAGGTCATTTTAGTCTGACACTCATTGAACAAATCACCGAAGCTTTTTCTAATAACGAACAAGTAATTCTATTTCAAAACCGTCGCGGCTTTTCACCGGTATTGGAATGTTTAACTTGTGGTCACGTGCCGCAATGTCCGCAATGTGATGTAAGTTTAACATACCACAAATACAAAAACCAGTTGCGTTGTCACTATTGTGGCTACAATATAGCTAAACCAACCAATTGCCATTCTTGTTCGAGTGTTGATTTAGAAACAAAAGGTTTTGGGACCGAGCAAATAGAGTTAGAATTGGCTTCTTTGTTTCCCAACAAAAACATCAAGCGCATGGACCAAGACACCACGCGCGGCAAATACAGTTTCGAAAAAATCATTGACGGTTTTAAGAATCGGGAAATCGATGTGTTGGTGGGTACTCAAATGTTGGCCAAAGGTTTAGATTTTGACAATGTTTCTTTGGTAGGTATCATGAACGCCGACAATATGCTATACCATCCGGATTTTCGCGCTTTTGAAAGAAGTTATCAAATGATGACGCAAGTCGCCGGACGTTCCGGGCGTAGTGAAAAACGCGGGAAAGTGGTGATTCAAACCTATAATCCGTTGCACAATATCATTCAGCAAGTGACGCACAATGATTACGAAGGCATGTATAAAGAACAACTATACGAGCGAAAGATTTACTATTATCCACCATTTTACCGTTTGATTCGCTTAACCTTAAAACACCGTGATTTTGAAAAATTGAAAGAAGGTTCAATGTGGTTGTATCAGGTGTTAAAACAAAACTTATCGATTCCTGTTTTAGGTCCGGAAGAACCGGCGGTGAGTCGCATTCGCAATGAATACATCCGTACTATAATGGTTAAAATTCCGAGTGATACGTCGTTGCAAGGCACAAAAAAAACTATCCAGAAAGTACTGAATAGTTTTGAAGTGGTAGCGCAATACAGAACCATAAAGGTTACTGTAAACGTTGATTTTTATTGAGTAAATCTAAGCAATAGCTAACGCTTTAATTAAATCTTCTTTCTTGTTGCGACTCAATGGAATTTTAGTCATTCCGATTTCAGCAAACTTACTATTGAAACGTTCTACTTTATCTATATTAATAATATAGGACTTGTGTACGCGAATGAATTTCTCTTTCGATAAATCCTGCTCGAACGATTTCATCGTAGAAAGCACCAAGTTACTGTCGTCTTCCGTAACTACTTTTACATAATCACCATAGGCTTCAATCCATTTGATTTTATTAGTGTAAACCTTCAATTTTTTGAGGTTACTCTTAATAAAGATGTGTTCACCTTCTTCTTCTTGGTTTTCTTTCTTAAGCATATGAAACTCCATAGCTCTTCGAACAGAAGCATTGAAACGATCTAACGCGATAGGCTTTTGTAGGTAGTCTGTAGCGTCATAATCAAACGCTTTCATAGCATATTCCGCCTTGGACGTGATAAAAATAATTTGGGGTTTTACTTTTAATCCGTCTAAAAAATCAAATCCACTGATGACCGGCATCTCGATATCGAGAAAAATCAAGTCAACCGTGTGTACCGACATGCAATTCTTAGCTTCGATTGCATTAGAAAAATCACCTACTAAATGTAAATTCGGGTGATTATTTACTAGCTTTGCAATGATCATTCTTTGGATCGAACTATCATCAACAACAACACAATTTAATTTCATACTTTTTATTTATTATAGATTTGGTTTGGTAAAAATAGATAGTTTTTTTTTATCCACCTAACATTTCGTCGATTTTTTTTGCTTTTAAACGATATTTTTTACATTTAGACGATTTGTGATGTTTTGCGATTGGTTATTGAAAAGTATTTTATATCTTCGCGCCCAATTTAAAATTTAACAAAATTTATTATGAATCATTACGAAACTGTTTTCATCTTAAATCCCGTTTTATCTGAAGTTCAGGTAAAGGAAACAGTAAGCAAATTTGAAGATTTTCTTACTACAAGAGGAGCAAAGATGGTATCTAAAGAGGATTGGGGCTTAAAAAAATTAGCTTACGAAATCCAAAACAAAAAAAGTGGTTTTTACCATTTGTTTGAATTCCAAGTAGCTCCGGAAGTCTTAATTGCTTTCGAAACTGAATTCAGACGCGACGAAAGAGTGATGCGTTTCTTAACTGTTAGTTTAGATAAACACGCAGTAGCTTGGGCTGAAAGAAGAAGAGAAAAATTAAAAGTAAAAGCGTAAGTAGTATGTCAACAATCGAACAATCTGCAAAAGGAAAAAAAGACGGAGATATCAGATATTTAACGCCTTTAAACATTGAAACCAACAAGACTAAAAAATATTGTCGTTTCAAAAAATCAGGAATCAAATACGTAGACTATAAAGATCCTGATTTCTTATTGAAATTCGTTAATGAGCAAGGTAAAATTTTACCACGTCGTTTAACAGGAACTTCATTAAAATACCAAAGAAAAGTGTCTGTAGCTGTTAAAAGAGCTCGTCACTTAGCTTTAATGCCATACGTGGCCGATTTATTAAAATAATATTTAAACAATAGTTGTTGGTTTTCTGTCAAGAAACCTAACTTCTCTAATAAAGGACAACAACATGGAATTGATCTTAAAACAAGACGTTCAAAATTTAGGTTTTAAAGACGATGTAGTAACTGTAAAAAACGGTTACGGTCGTAACTACCTAATCCCGCAAGGTTTTGCTGTTTTAGCAACACCGTCTGCTAAAAAAGTTTTAGCTGAAAACTTAAAACAAAGAGCTTTCAAAGAAGCTAAAATTGTTGATGATGCTAAAAAATTAGCGGAAGCTTTAAAAGCATTAGAAATTAAAATTTCTGCTAAAGCCGGTGGCGAAAAACTTTTCGGTTCTATCACTAACATTGACATTGCTGCTGCTTTAGAAGCTGCCGGTCAACCAATCGATAGAAAATTCATCACTTCAGGTGTGGTAAAACGTACCGGTAAATACGCTGCTAGTGTAAGATTACACAGAGAAGTGGTTATCGAATTGCCATACGAAATTGTAGCTGAGAAATAATATTTCGTTATACAGTATGAAAAGTCCCGATGTAAGTCGGGATTTTTTTTTACTTCGTCAGTTCGCTTCGCTCGTGTGAAGCTTTTTCCCGCTATACGTTGCAATCTTTTTATTTTTAAAAAAATAAAAAGGATTTCCACTGCAAACACGAAGTGTTCATCGAACTCAGATAAAAAATAAGAATATTGTGAGATAATCGGGGCTAGGCTATAGCAATAAAACAAAACCTCAGTAACTCAGCGACTCAGTCACTCAGCAACTCATAAAAAATGAAATACAAAAGACTCACCAAAGAACAATTCGAAGCCTTACACCAAGAATTCAGCAACTTTTTGGCGACGCAATCTATAGACAAAGCCGAATGGGATTCGATTAAAACCAAAAATCCCGAAGTAGCCGAACAAGAATTAGACGTGTTTTCCGATTTGATTTGGGAAGGCGTACTTGCCAACGCGCAGTATTTAGAGCATTTTTCTAAAAACCACATTTTCCTTTTTCATTGTCAGGAAACACTAATTCAATCGATAGTCCTAAAATCCTTAGAACCGGAAGTTGATTTCATGCAAAAAGAAGGATTACAATGGCTAAGCGACAACCTATTTACCGATGCAGTGGAAATTCATCTCGGTAAAAAAGAATACGAACAAGAGCGCAATATTGCCATATTCGATTTAATCACCCAAGGCGCTATCTTGAGTGACGGACAATTGTATTTGCAAATCAATGGGATAATTCAGTCGTAAACCCTACTGTTTTTCCAAAATATTGGCTATTTTAGTGCGCATTATTTGCCACTAGTTTAGCCAATTTTTTATGGATGTTCACAAAATAATACAAGACTTACGCGACGAACTCAACCAACACAATTACAACTATTATGTGTTGGACAATCCTACCATATCCGATTTTGAATTCGATCAAAAACTCAAGCAGCTTCAAGAATTAGAAAGCCGGCATCCTGAATTCTTTGACGACAATTCGCCCACGCAACGTGTTGGCGGAACCATTACCAAAAATTTCCAAACGGTTGTACACGATTATCGCATGTATTCGTTGGACAATTCCTATTCCAAAGAAGATGTAATTGATTGGGAAAATCGCATCCAAAAAGTATTGGGTAACGTACCGTTGCAATATACTTGCGAACTCAAATACGATGGCGCTTCCATTTCCATAACGTATGAAAACGGCAAACTCAAACGCGCGGTCACACGTGGTGATGGTTTTCAAGGTGATGATGTGACCAATAATATCAAAACCATCAAGTCAATTCCGTTGCAATTGAAAGGGAATTTTCCGGAGCGATTTGACATTCGGGGCGAGATTGTCTTGCCGTTTGAAGGTTTTGAAAAGATGAATCAAGAGCTTATCGAAATAGGTGAAACACCATATTCGAACCCAAGAAACACGGCATCGGGAAGTTTGAAATTACAAGACAGTAGCGAGGTTGCTAAACGACCTTTGGAATGTTTGTTGTACTTTATAGTGGGCAATAATCTCAATATCAAAACCCAATTTGAAGGTTTGGAATCGGCCAGAAATTGGGGGTTTAAAGTCCCGAAAGAAGCCAAGTTAGCCAATTCATTAAATGAAGTTTTCGACTATATTAACTATTGGGACGAACACCGCCACAAGCTTCCGTATGAAACCGATGGTGTGGTAATTAAAGTCAATAGTTTCCAACACCAAGATGAATTAGGTTATACAGCCAAATCGCCGCGTTGGGCTATCGCTTATAAATTCAAAGCTGAACAAGTTTCTACCCGGCTTAATTCGATTTCCTATCAAGTCGGTCGAACCGGTTCGATTACGCCGGTAGCCAATTTAGAGCCGGTACAATTGGCCGGAACTATAGTAAAAAGAGCTTCGTTACACAATGCCGATCAAATAGAAAAGTTAGACATCCGAATAGGAGATACTGTTTTTGTAGAAAAAGGAGGAGAGATTATTCCGAAAATCATCGGTGTTGATTTGGCTAAACGAAATGAGGAAGCCGTGCCAACACTATACATTACGCATTGTCCGGAATGCCAAGCCGAATTGGTTCGCAACGAAGGCGAAGCGAATCATTATTGTCCGAATTTTTATGGCTGTCCGCCACAAATTATTGGTAGAATTCAACATTTTATCACCCGAAAAGCGATGGATATTGAAGGATTGGGTGGAGAAACGGTTGCTTTGCTTTATAACAATGGTTTGGTAAAAGATTATGCTGACTTGTACGAGTTAACAGTTGACCAAATTCTACCCTTGGAACGAATGGCTCAGAAATCGGCTGAGAATTTAGTTAACGGTGTCCAAAAATCAAAATTGGTTCCATTTGAAAGAGTGTTGTATGCTATCGGAATTCGCTATGTGGGTGAAACGGTGGCGAAGAAGTTAGCTAAACATTACAAATCGATTGACGCGATTCGTAATGCCTCCCTGATGGATTTGATTTTGGTGGATGAAATAGGAGAGAAGATTGCCCAAAGTGTTATCGAATTTTTTGATAATCCAGAAAACGTCCGAATCATTGAGCGCTTAAAACAATACGACGTTCAAATGGAACTGGTTGAAGTGCATAATCCAAACGCTACCAACAAATTAGCCGGAAAGACCTTTGTGGTGTCCGGAGTTTTTGAAAAATTCTCTCGCGATGATTTGAAGAAGGCTATTGAAGACAACGGCGGCAAAGTAGGCAGTTCCATTTCAGCCAAAACGGATTATGTAGTAGCTGGTGATAATATGGGGCCGGCAAAATTGGAAAAAGCCAACCAATTAAAAATTTCTATCATTACGGAAATTGATTTTTTATCCATGATTTCAGACTAATATTTCTTACTTGTTTGTAATATTGTTAAAAAATTTAACAATAAATTATTGAGTTGTGAAATATTAGTTTAATTTTATTTCTCTAAAAAGCAACCACTTAAATAAACAGATGAGTAGTAACGAGTATTTGAATCGATGGCGTAATAATAAGATTGCCGGTATAATTTTAACTACTTTTTTTATTGTCTCTTTTATTGAGATCACAGCAGAGTTCAATGAAGATAAGTTTCTAGTTTGGTTTACAAAACCGCTTATTTTACCACTACTGACGGCGTATTACATTCGTCGTTCCAAAAAAATCAATGTCTATTTTTTGATAGCCTTATTTTTTTGTTGGATAGCCAATCTCTTTTTTATTGAAAATACCTGGAATTACATTCTCTTTGGTGTTGCTTTCTTTTTGATGTATCGAATCTTAATAATTGGGATAGTAATGAAAAAAGTAAAAATGCCGAGTATGTTACCTTTATTGATTGGTAGTATTCCTTTTGTTTTTATTTATGCTTCTGTTGCTATTTTCACTTTTAGTGTTATAGGTGATAGTTTATATCTTTTCTTGATTCAAGGTGTTTTTACTATTTTCTTGGGTGGATTGAGTTTAGGAAATTATATGATGCATTCCAGTAGAGCCAATAGAATTTTATTTATCAGTACGATTTTATTTGCCATCAATCAATTTGTTTTTATATTCCGATTTTATTATGAAGAGCCAAATTTATTTCAAGCCATAGCAATGGCATTTTTTGTTTTAGCTCAGTTTTTACTAACGCAATATATGCTCTATACAGAAAAGCAACGTAATCGCTACTTGATTGTCAATAAGTTGAAAGAAGTTGTTTAATCTAAAGTGATAAAGTCTCTATGCTTCAAAAAGGAAAAATAGTACAATACTTGACGATTGGCTTCTTTGCTGTGGGTATACTTGAAGTTGTTTCAGAGTATCTACAGAATAAACTACTGATTATTAGTTTAAAACCACTGATTCCACTCTTATTAATCTTAATATATACTATCGAATCTGAGTACAAAAACAAACTGTTCGTGTTAGTCTTGCTTTCTTCAATGCTAACCAATATACTGTTTATTCCAAAATCCACCGAATATTTGCAATACGCTTTAATAGTCTTTACCATTCACCGAGTTTTGGTGGTATCAATGGTGTTGCGATTGCAAAGAATCAAAGATTATATTCCTTTTTGTATAGCAACATTGCCCTTTCTGTTGGTCTTTTTTTATCTGTTTATGGAGACCGCCGAAATTCCGCAAAGAAGTTATCTATTGTTGTTAACCCAAAACATTTTGATTTC
Source organism: Flavobacterium sp. FEMGT703F (assembly GCA_002786385.1). Classification (GTDB taxonomy): domain Bacteria; phylum Bacteroidota; class Bacteroidia; order Flavobacteriales; family Flavobacteriaceae; genus Flavobacterium; species Flavobacterium cheonhonense. The sequence continues at coordinate 236,424 of PGCN01000007.1, read as the reverse complement.
CGTATTCTCGGGTTTGGCTTTGTCCAGTTATGTGATGAACGACAATAAACAAAATTCGGTATTGTTGATTGCGGTTTTGCTTTTTGTGATGTTACAATTCACAGTCTTTATCGAAAAATACTTGTTGATTAACGAGTTTACGAATATTTTCCGACCATTAGCCATGACTTTTAATGTGTTGGCTTTTTTCTCCTTGTACAAATATGTGGTTGTGGCCGAGCAATCAAACTACAATTGATTTTCCATTGGAAATTACAGCGGTATCATCATCAAAGTAAAAATCAATTCGGCCCAAATTAATCCCGTAGCATCCAACTTGATTTACCAAAACATCTTGACCAACACTATTTTTCAAAACAGTTGGTTTGTCTAAAAATGTATGTGTATGACCGCCAATGATTAAATCGATATCTTTGGTTAATGTGGCTAATTTAGTATCGCAAATTTTGTCCGGTTCGTCTTTGTATTTATAACCCAGATGCGACAAACAAATCACCAAATCGCATTTTTTTTCTTGTTTTAAAAGTCGGGCCATGTCTTGAGCAACTCCCACTGGATCTAAATAAATGGTCTCTTTATAGTTTTTCTTGTCTACCAAACCGTCTAAGCCAACGCCTAAACCAAAAACGCCGACTTTAATGCCGTCTTTGTTGATGATTTTATAAGGTTTTACGTGGCCGTTCATGACCGTATTTTTGAAATCATAATTGGCCGACACAAATTCGAATGACGCATGCGGTAATTGCGCGTACAAACCTTCAATACCGTTGTCAAAATCGTGGTTTCCGATGGTGGCTAAATCGTATTGCATCATACTCATCAACTTGAATTCCAATTCGCCGCCGTAATAATTAAAATAAGGCGTTCCCTGAAAAATATCTCCGGCATCCAACAGCAAAACGTTTGGATTTTCTTTTCGGATACTTTCAATCAAAGCCGCTCTTCTGGCCACGCCGCCCATATTAGGATTTTTGGGATGATTCGCCGGAAAAGGGTCTATATAACTGTGCACATCGTTGGTATGCAAAACCGTCAAATGTTTGGTATTTACTGATTTGAAACTGCTCAATGAGAATCCTCCCAATCCTAACAATGCTGATGTTGCAGCCGTTTTTTGTATAAAATCTCTTCTTTTCATTTTACAATTCTTTGCTGATTCGTTGGTCTTTCTCGACTTTGATTACTTTATTGGCTTTGAAATAGTCAATAATAATATTGCGAAGCTTATATTCTAGGTCGTAACGCTCGGTCGCTTTTTTAAAGAAAATCATGTTGTCACCGCCGTTCACTAAATAGTCTGAAGTCACTACATAATAGTTTTTGGCATTTTCTAAAGGTTGTCCATTAACCAAAATGTCTTTAGGTTGGTTGTCTTTGCCGATAGTAAAAGTCAATCCTTTTAACGGATGTGGTTTTTTCTCGGATATAATGTATTTTGCCATCTCCAAAATCTCTTCGCCTTTCAAGGCTACCACTATAGCAGAGTTTTCGAACGGCATAATCTCGTAAGCATTGCGAGCAGTGACATCACCTTTGGAAATAATGGTACGAATACCACCGTGATTGAGCAAACAAATATCAATCGATTTGTGTTCTCTTTGCTTAAAAACAATGTTGGATTTTTCAAAGGTAATGTCTGATAAAAAATTACCCATAGGGGTTTGCCATTCTCCTGATTTATCAATGGTTTCCGGAGCATTGGCCAAAACCATACTTAAATCTTTATCAATGTTGTCACGGTAAGGTTTGATGAAATTTTCAATTTGCTGAGCCGATTGTCCGGCAGTAGCATTCGCTGTTTCAGCAGGTTGGGTAATTCCGATTTCTTTGCCTTCAATTCGGGTGACGTAGAATTTTTTTTCAGCACAAGATGTAAATGCGGCAAATGTTAATAATAAAACAAAAAGTTTCGTTACAACGTTATAGTTTTTTAGATTTACCATCGCTTTTGGCTCTTATTTTTAGTAATATTGCAATTCAAGTAAAAGTAGTATGTTTTTAAATTACTTAAAGGATTTTTCAACAAAAAAAATAGTTAAAAAAAGGTTATCAAATGTAAAGCATTTGACCTCAGAGGGTAAAATAAAAACGGTTGGAATTATCTTTGACGAATCGTATTTTAAAGAGCGAGAAGCTTTAGTTCAGGAGCTAATCCAAAACGGCATTGCTGAAAACGCGGTTAAAGTATTGGTTTTTAAAGATAAAATCAAAAAAAACGAATCGTTCGATTATCCTACTTTCAGCTACAAAGATTTGAGTTGGCACGGGACAGTTGACAAGAAAGAAGTTGAGGATTTTATAGCTGAACCGTTTGATTTGTTAATCAACTATTACGATACTGAAAAGGTAGCACTGTTGTTGGTGTCCAACCTATCAAAAGCTATTTTTAAAGTTGGTTTTGCTTCCATCGATAAAAGGCTTAATCATTTCATGATCAATACAAATGCAGAGAATTATAAAGTCTTTGCTGAAGAAATGTTCAAATATTTAAGAATTCTAAACAAAATTTAAAATGCAATCATTAATTGGTACCGGAGTTGCGTTAGTTACCCCTTTTAAAAAAGATTTTTCTGTAGACGTTGAAGCCTTAAGAAAGATCGTGAATTTTCAAATTGACAATGGCATAGATTATCTAGTGGTTTTAGGCACTACAGCAGAAAGCGCTACTTTGTCTAAAGAAGAAAAAGAATTGGTAATCAAAACCGTAGTCGAAGCTAATAAAGGAAGATTGCCTTTGGTATTAGGAGTGGGCGGAAATAACACGCAAGAAGTCGTGGCCGAGTTGCAATCAAGAGATTTTAGTGATTTTACTGCTGTACTCTCCGTGTCGCCTTATTATAACAAACCAACGCAAGAAGGGATTTACCAGCATTTTAAAGCAGTGGCTGAAGCTTCACCTGTTCCTGTAATTCTTTATAATGTTCCAGGTCGTACAGCAAGTAACATGTTACCTTCAACAGTAATACGTTTGGCCCAAGATTTTAAAAACATTGTGGCCATCAAAGAAGCTGCAGGCGATATAGTACAAGCTATGAAGTTAATCCAAAACGCTCCTAAAGGTTTCTTGGTGATTTCAGGGGATGATATGATAACATTACCAATGGTGTTAGCCGGTGGTGCCGGAGTAATTTCGGTTATCGGAGAAGGTTTTCCGAAACAATTTTCAGAGATGGTTCACTTAGGATTGAACAGAAAAGTAGACGAAGCTTACCAACTTCATTACCTTTTAGCGGACTCTATCGATATGATTTTTGAACAAGGTAATCCGGCCGGTATTAAAGAAGTTTTCAAAACCTTAGGTTTAGCAGAAAACACAGTTCGTTTGCCTTTGGTTAATGTGGATGAAAATTTAGCCAACCGACTCAAAGATTTTACCAACAAAATCTCGAGTATGTAGTTTTTGCTCACCCAAAAAAAATATTTTTTCGTAAACAATTAATAACTAAATTTGTCCCCTATTTCTGGGACTGGTTTAAAGTCGGGAATGACTTAAATATCAGTAATCTTTAACATACTAATGAAGAAATTTTTAGCCCTTATAGCCATTGTTGTTTTCTTTGCTTCTTGTAGTGAATACCAAAAGGCATTGAAATCCGAGGACATCGCGGTAAAGTTTACCATGGCAACCAAGATGTACGAAGCCAATAAACACAACAAGGCCATTCGATTGTTTGAACAAATAGCGCCTAGTTATAAAGGGAAACCTCAAGCGGAACGCCTATTTTATATGTACTCACAATCGCTTTACAAAACCAATCAATTTTATCTGGCCGGTTACCAATTTGAAAGTTTTTCTGCCGGCTATCCAAAAAGTGAAAAGGTTGAAGAAGCTTTGTTTTTAGGTGCTAAATGCTTTTCAAAACTATCTCCGGTGTACAGTTTAGATCAGGTTGATACTTACAAAGCCATTGATAAGTTACAAAACTTTATTGATGTTTATCCTAATTCAACCTATCTGGCAGAAGCCAATAGCTTGGTTAAAGTCCTTAGAGAAAAATTGGAAAAAAAGGCTTTTGAAAATGCCAAACAGTACAATACTATATCGGATTATAAAGCGGCTATGGTAGCTTTTGATAATTTTATCATTAATTATCCCGGAACGCCTTACAAAGAAAAAGCATTATTTTACAAATTTGATTCGGCTTACAACTTAGCCATCAATAGTGTTTCTACTAAAATGGAAGAACGATTAAACGCCGCTATAGCTGCTTATCAAAGTTTAATTAAGTTCAAACCGGATACCGAATACAAAACTAAAGCTGACGAAATGTTGGCTCGTATTGAAAACGATTTAAAACAATTTTCTAAATAATAAGTCATGGATTTAAAAAAGACGAATGCACCGGTAAACACAATTACCTACAACAAAACGGTAATTGAAGAGCGCACCGGTAATGTTTATGAGGCAATTACAATAATGGCTAAAAGAGCAAATCAAATCAATTCTGAAATCAAAAAAGAATTGACTGAAAAATTAGAAGAGTTTGCTACTTACAACGATAGTTTAGAAGAAATCTTCGAAAACAAAGAACAAATCGAAGTATCTAAATTTTACGAGAAATTACCAAAACCTCATGCATTGGCCGTTCAAGAATGGTTAGATGACAAAATTTATTACAGAGATACTACAAAAGACTAATTCCTATGTCTGTTTTAAGCGGTAAAAAAATACTACTCGGTGTCTCCGGAGGAATTGCTGCTTATAAAACGGCGACATTAGTCAGATTTTTTATAAAAGCCGGTGCCGATGTCCAAGTGGTCATGACACCGGCTTCTAAGGATTTTGTTACACCGCTAACCTTATCCACACTTTCCAAAAATCCGGTTCATTCTACTTTTTACAACGAAGAAGATGAGGACGCGAAATGGAACAATCATGTTGAGTTAGCACTTTGGGCCGATTTAATGCTGATTGCGCCTGCAACCGCCAACACCTTGTCTAAAATGGTTAATGGGAACTGCGACAATCTTTTAATTGCTACATATTTGTCTGCCAAATGTCCGGTTTACTTTGCTCCGGCCATGGATTTAGACATGTACAAACATCCGTCAACATTAGCCAGTTTTCAAACCCTGAAGCAATTCGGCAATACTATTATTCCGGCAGAAAGTGGTGAATTGGCCAGTGGTTTATCCGGAGAAGGTCGTATGGCGGAACCGGAAAATATAGTAGCTTTTATTCAACGCGATTTGGAAAACCAATTGCCCTTGAGAGGAAAGCAGTTTCTAATCACAGCCGGTCCAACCTATGAAGCTATCGATCCCGTTCGGTTTATAGGCAATCATTCTACCGGTAAAATGGGCTTTGATATTGCAGAATGTGCCGCACAACTCGGTGCAACCGTAACCTTGATTTCCGGTCCAACAACTTTACAAGTTCAGAGCAAAAATATTGCTTTGGTTCGAGTGACTTCGGCTGCCGAAATGTATGCGGCTTGTCATCAATATTATCCTGAAGTTGATGTAGCCATCTGTGCTGCTGCTGTAGCCGATTACAAACCTAAATTTGCGGCCAATCAAAAGATTAAAAAAAGCGAAAATACACTTACTTTAGAACTAGAAAAGACGAAAGATATTTTAGCCTCGCTTGGACAAAGTAAAGAAAACCAGTTTTTAATCGGATTTGCTTTGGAAACTGAAAATGAAATTGAAAACGCTAAGTTGAAAATTCAGAAAAAAAACTTAGATTTGATTGTTTTAAATTCGCTGCAGGATAAAGGCGCCGGTTTTGCTACAGCAACCAATAAGGTGACATTTATCGATAAAAATTTCGATATTGAAGCCATGCCTTTGAAGTCGAAAGAAGCTGTAGCGACCGACATCATCAACAAAGTAATATCGCATTATGAAAAAAATAGCTAGTTTTCTTTTTTTGTTTTTTATCGGTTTAACCCAAGCGCAACAACTGAATTGCACTGTTCAAGTCATTTCAGATAAAGTGACCAATGCCAATACGCAGATTTTTAAGAATTTGGAAAAGTCTGTCAGCGAGTTTGTCAATAAAACCGATTGGACCGGAGAAGAATACAAGCAACACGAAAAAATCAACTGTTCAATGGTAATTACGGTGAACAGCTATGACTCTAATCAGTTCAACGCTACTTTGCAAATCGAATCTTCGCGTCCGATTTTTAATTCTTCTTATGCGTCACCGGTTTTTAATTACAACGATAAAGACTTTAATTTTCGCTATATAGAGTTTGAAAATTTAATTTTTAATCCGGCTAGTTTCGACTCTAATTTGGTTTCCGTTTTGGCTTTTTACAGCTACATGATTTTAGGTTTTGATGCTGATACCTACGCTTTGAATGGCGGAAGATCTTGGTTTGATACTGCCCAACAAGTATTGTCGGTAGCCCAACAAAGTGGTTACAAAGGTTGGTCTCAGGCCGACGGTAACCAAAACCGTTACTTTTTAATCAGTGATTTGTTGTCCGGAACTTTTGATGCGTTCAGAGAATCGATGTACCAATACCACAGAAACGGGTTAGACACTATGACTAAGGATACCAAAGTCGCCAAAGAAGCAATTATTACCTCCATCAATACGCTAAGCTCTATTTACAGTGTGCGTCCGAATGCTTTCTTGACTCGCGTTTTTTTTGATGCTAAAGTCGATGAAATTGTATCCATACTTTCCGGCGGACCAAAAGTGCCGGTATCGGATGCCATCGATACTTTGAACCGAATTTCACCACTTAATTCAGCCAAATGGGCTACAATTAAGTTGTAATTTTTTGTTGCCATACCTTATCCTCATTCCGCTATTATGATTACGTCACTGTCGATTGAAAATTTCGCTTTAATTGAAAAATTGAATATCGATTTTTCCAAGGGTTTTTCAATTATTACAGGAGAAACCGGAGCCGGAAAGTCAATACTTTTGGGTGCTTTGGGTTTGGTTTTAGGAAAAAGAGCCGATTTGTCTTCCTTGAAAAATAAAGAGGAAAAGTGCATAGTGGAAGCCAATTTTGAGATTGGTGCCTACAATTTGCAATGGTTTTTTGTTGAAAATGATTTGGATTATGAGCAGGAAACCATCATCAGAAGAGAAATTTTGCCTTCGGGAAAATCAAGAGCATTTGTCAATGATAGTCCGGTTAATCTGCAGCAATTACAAGATTTGAGTCAGTTTTTAATCGATGTGCATTCCCAACACCAAACCTTAGAGTTGGCTGACGAAGCTTATCAGTTTAAGATTATAGATGCCATTGCTTCCAACCAAGAACTTATTGCATCTTATGTTACTAAACTGAAGCAATACCGCACGGCTAAGTCTGATTTAGAGTCAAAACAATCGTCCTTGTCAAGCATCTTGAAAGAGAAAGATTATAATGAGTTTCTTTTTAATGAATTGCAAGCAGCCAATCTGAAAGCAGGAGAATTAGAAGGATTGGAGAAAAGTTATGAGGCTTTAAACAATGTCGAATTGATCAAAGACAACCTTTCCATGTTATTAGCTTTGGCTAATGATGAGCAATTCGGATTGTTGAAAAACTTAAAAGAATTTAGAGCCGTACTTCAAAAAAACAGTGGTTTTTCTGCCGAATACCAAGCCTTGTCCGAAAGAACGCAATCGGTTGTTATAGAGTTGGATGATATAGTCGCCGAGTTGGCAAAAGAATCCGATTCCGTTTTTAGTGATCCCGAAAAATTAGAGCTCATCAACCAAAAGTTACAGCTTATTTATGCCTTACTAAAGAAGCATCAAGTGCTAACGGTTGAAGAGTTAATCGACATCCAAAACGAATTAGAATCTAAAGTAGTTTCTGTGGTTAATTTGGAGGAAGAAATGATTGCTTTGCAAAAAACTATTGAGGATATCGAAGCGGAATTGGATGTGATTTCTGTCCAAATTTCCTCAAGTAGGAGAGAAGCTATTCCGGGTTTGACCCATCAATTGGTTCAAATTTTAGCCCAATTAGGCATGCCTAATGTCCAATTTAAAATAGAGATTTCTGCTTCCGCCAGCTACCGTAATAACGGTAAAGACGATTTATTGTTTTTATTTTCGGCCAACAAAGGCACTGATTTCGGAGTGTTGAAAAAAGTGGCTTCCGGAGGTGAAATGTCCAGAATCATGTTGGCAGTGAAGTCGGTTTTAGCGCAATATTCAAAATTGCCGACCATCATTTTCGATGAAATAGACACCGGTGTATCAGGTGAAATTGCCAATAAAATGGGTGAAATTATGCAACAAATGAGTAAAACCATGCAAGTTTTTGCGATTACCCATTTGCCACAAATTGCCGCCAAAGGAATTTCCCATTACAAAGTTTACAAAACCGTTTCGGGCGAAAGTACGGTTTCAGAGTTGAAACTGTTGTCTGCAGAGGAACGCATATATGAAATTGCAGAAATGCTTTCCGGTAAAGACATCAGTGATTCGGCATTGAATCATGCCAAAGCTTTACTAAACTAACCGTTTAAATTTGTTACTTTTGTGCCACTTTTAATTTAATACAAGAACTTAATTACTACAGCATATGATTATAGAACCAAGAATGCGCGGCTTTATTTGTTTGACAGCTCATCCCGATGGATGTGCTCAAAGCGTTAAAAATCAAATCCAATATGTGCAATCAAAAGGTGCCATTGATGGCGCAAAAAAAGTTTTGGTCATTGGAGCTTCAACCGGTTTCGGATTGGCTTCTCGTATCACCAGTGCTTTTGGCTCAGGTGCCGCTACTATTGGCGTTTTCTTTGAAAAAGAGCCTGCAGAAGGAAAAACAGCAACTCCGGGTTGGTACAACACAGCCGCTTTTGAAACAGAAGCTAACAAAGCCGGACTTTACGCAAAAAGTATCAATGGCGATGCTTTTTCTAATGAAATCAAACAAAAAACAATCGATTTAATAAAAGCCGATTTGGGTCAGGTAGACATGGTGATTTACAGTCTAGCATCACCCGTACGCATGCACCCGATTACTGGCGTTTTACATCGTTCTGTATTGAAACCGATAGGCGGTACTTTTACCAACAAAACGGTTGATTTTCATACCGGTAATGTAACTCAAGTGTCGATTGAACCTGCTAATCAAGAGGATATTGACAATACAGTAGTCGTTATGGGTGGAGAAGATTGGGCTATGTGGATGGAAGCTTTGCAAAAAGCCGGAGTGTTGGCCGAAGGAGTTTCCACAATCGCTTACTCTTACATTGGTCCTGAAGTTACCGAAGCTGTTTACAGAAAAGGAACTATAGGAAGAGCTAAAGATCATTTGGAAGCCTCAGCTTTTGAAATAACCGATAGTTTAAAATCGATTAAAGGTAAAGCTTATGTTTCGGTTAACAAGGCATTAGTAACCCAAGCCAGTTCGGCTATTCCGGTTATTCCGCTTTACATTTCATTGCTTTACAAAATCATGAAAGCGGAAGGCGTACATGAAGGTTGTATTGAACAAATTCAACGTTTATTTTCAGAAAGATTGTACGCTGGTAAAGATGTGCCAACTGATGAACAAGGCAGAATTCGCATTGATGATTGGGAAATGCGAGAAGATATACAAGAGAAGGTTAAGGCTTTATGGGCTACAGCTACCACAGAAAATCTTCCTGAAATTGGAGATTTAGCAGGTTATAAACAAGACTTTTTGAATTTGTTTGGTTTCGGATTTGAAGGTGTTGATTACAATACAGAAGCAAATGAGATGACTTTGATCCCAAGTATTATCAATAGTTAAAATCATTTCATGTTTTTAATTTAATTAAACTCACAAAAATTTGTGGGTTTTTTTATTTTTTATATCTTTATAGCAATTAACTTTAATCTTTAACAAATGAAAAAAATTACTCTATTGCTGATGTCTTTTATCAGTTTTGCTGCTTTTGGGCAATTTCCTGCGCCCTATTGCGGACCGATGACTTTCACGAGCAATGTGGAGCCAATTACTTTGGTCAATTTTGCAGGTATTAACAATACCAGTTCTGCAACAGTGGGTCAAAATAACGGCACTACCATTATTGCTCATGAAGATTACACTGCGCTAACCGGTAATGTGTTGGCTGGTAGTACTTATCCAATAACACTTAAAGGGAATACCGATGGTAATTTTACAACCAGACTAAGAGTATTTGTGGATTGGAATGCTGACAATGATTTTGATGACGCAGGTGAATCTTATGATATTGGAAATATTGTAAACTCTACCGGAGTAGATGCTATCGAGTTAGTTGGTAGTATTACAGTACCGGCTGATGCTTCTGCAGGTTCTAAAAGAATGCGTGTAGTGAAGCGTTACAATGCTTTCGGAACAGCATGTCAAACCGGCACGGGTTACGGACAAGCAGAAGATTACACACTAAGTGTTTCTTTACCAGCTTGTGCTGTGCCTACTGCAGGTGTTGCTGCTGTTACTTCTTCAACTACAGCTGATTTATCTTGGACTTCAGGCGGTGCTGCTAATGCTGAGGTAAAAATTCAACCTGCTGGAACCGGAGTTCCTGCAACCGCTAATGATACAGGTGTAAACGTTTCTGGAAATACTTATGCTGCAACTGCTTTGTCTCCAATGACTGCTTATGAGTTTTATGTAAGAGATGAATGTTCAAGCGGAACTAGCTTTAGTACTTGGGCAGGACCTTTTACCTTCAATACTACTATTGCTCCTGGTTGTGCTAGTAATTTAGTGCCTGTTAATGGCTCTACAACTGTTTCACCGGGAACTGTAACTTTCTCTTGGGATGCTCCAACAACCGGTGACCCTGCAACCTCTTATGATTTATATTATGGTTTGACAGCAGGTAATGCTACTATTTTAGTTGGTAATTTCACGACTACTTCAACACCTATTAATATCACAGGATATAACACAACTTTCTATTGGAAAGTAGTTCCTAAAAATGCCGGTGGTTCTGCAACAGGTTGTTCAGAATCAAGCTTCACAACAATTGCTCCTCCTGGTTATTGTTTAACTTCACCAAACGGTCAATGGCCGGGTGGTACGGCTGGTTATACTCCTGGAACTTGTGATGGTCTTACAGAGAATACAATTACTACAGCCGGTTATGCTGGTGAATATTCTTTGGTAAATGTTGTTTCAGGTGAAACTTATACATTCAAAAGTTCATTCGCAACTGATTTGATTACTATTAGTGCTGACGGTGGTGCTACTGCTGCTGCTTTCGGAACAACTCCGGTTACTTGGGTTTCAACTCTTACCGGTCAAGTACGTTTTTACACTCACGCTGATACAGATTGTACTGATAACACTGATAACAGAACCAGAATTGTAATTTGTGGTGTTCCTTCTACAGATTCTCCTGATTATGTTAGTTTACAATGGCCACCTACAGCCACTATTACTCAAGGAGGTACTGTTACTGTTTACGGTCAAGTTTATGAAGGAGGTTTAACAGATGTTGCTCCAAATATCAATGGTCAAGCACCTGGGATTAATGCATGGGTTGGCTATAGTACAACAAATACAGATCCTAGCACATGGACAACTTGGGTAGCAGCTACTCACAACGCCAATTCAATTGGAAATAATGACGAATACGAAGCCAATATTGGTGCTACTTTAGCACCGGGTACTTACTACTATGCTACTCGTTTTAACTTAAACAACGGTGCTTATGTATACGGTGGTATTAACCAAAGTTCTCCAAACAATGGTAACTTCTGGGATGGAACTACTTTTGTTAACGGTATTTTGACTGTAAATCCACCACCAGCTCCTGCTAATGATGAGTGTAGTACAGCTACAGCTTTAACTGTTGGCGGTACTTATGCAGCACAATTAACTGATGGTACTACCGTTGGTGCTACTGATTCAACACAAGCTAATCCAACGACTTGTTTTGGTTTTAGTGGTGGTGATGTTTGGTACAGTGTTGTAGTTCCAGCTAGTGGAAGCTTAACAATTGAAACAGGCGATTCAACTACTGGTGCTACAGGTTTAGATACAGTAATTACTATTTACTCTGGTGACTGTGCAGTATTGACACAAGTTGATTGTGATGATGATGGTGCTGCTACAGGTGCTTACTCTTTCAAAAGTTTAACTGGATTAACTCCTGGTTCTACTTTATACATTAGAGTTTATGAGTACAATAATGATAATGCAGGAGGTTTTGCTATCTCTGCTTATGATGCTTCTTTGAGCAATGGTTCATTTGATTCAGCTAATTTTACATATTATCCTAACCCGGTTAAGAATGTTTTGAACCTTTCTTACAACCAAGAAATTACTTCAGTTGAAGTATTCAATATGGTAGGACAAAAAGTAAGCAGCAACAATTTAGATGCAACTTTGGGTCAAGTAGATATGTCTCAATTGCCTAATGGTGTTTATTTGGTAAAAGTAGCAACAGCTAACAACCAATCAAAAACTATCAGAGTAATCAAAGAATAGTTTTTCTATAAAATTAAATATTGAAAGGCCACCTAAATTTAGGTGGTCTTTCTTTTTTATAATATCCTATCTTTGTTAAAAATTACCAAATGTTTTTTTCAATCATTATACCGGTTTACAATCGTCCCGAGGAGATAAAGGAGTTGCTGGATAGTCTCTTAGCGTCTAATTACACTAAACCTTATGAAATTGTTGTGGTAGAAGATGGTTCATCCATTCCGTGTCAACACATCATCGATTCATTTTCTACTCAATTGAATATTTCCTACTATTTTAAAGAAAATAGCGGCCCAGGTGATTCTAGAAATTTCGGAATGAGGAAAGCCCAAGGCGATTACTTTCTGATCTTTGATTCGGATTGTATTATACCTCAAAACTATTTGTTGGAAGTAGAAGCGGAACTCGAGACAGAATTTACAGATTGTTTTGGTGGTCCTGATGCCGCATTGGATTCTTTTTCTAAGATTCAAAAAGCAATCAATTTTGCAATGACCTCTTTTTTAACAACCGGTGGCATCAGAGGTGGCTCTGAAAAAATAGGAAAATTTCAACCCCGAAGTTTCAATATGGGGATTTCTAAAAAGGCGTTTGAAGCCTCCAATGGCTTTGGAAATATTCATCCCGGTGAAGATCCGGATTTATCCATTCGATTATGGAAAATGGGATTTCAAACGCGATTGTTTCCTAAAGCTTTCGTCTATCACAAGCGCAGAATTGATTGGCAAAAGTTTTCTGTTCAAGTATCCAAATTCGGGAAAGCACGACCTATTTTAGACAGTTGGTATCCTGAATACCAAAAACCAACTTTTCTCTTTCCTACACTCTTTATAATGGGATTTGTTTTCTCCATTGCAGTGTTACCGTTCGGGTTTGTTTTCCCTATAGCTTGTTATGGTATTTACTATTTATTGCTCTTTATTTCTGCAACTATTCAAAGTAAAAGCATTGAAATTGGTTTTTTGGCATTGATTGCAGTAACCAAACAATTTTGGGGTTACGGACTCGGATTCTTGCAATCATTTATTAAAATCAAATGTTTGAAACAGCAACCGCAAAAAGCTTTTCCTGAACTTTTTTTTAAAGTGAAATCATGACAAAAATCATCGGATTAACCGGCGGCATCGGAAGCGGTAAGACTACTGTGGCTCGGTATATAGCGGCGCAAGGCATTCCGGTTTATATTGCAGACGAGGAAGCTAAAAAAGTTATGAATACTCCTGAAGTGCTGTCTTTAGTTGCCAAGACTTTCGGAGACAGTGTTATCGAAAAAGGGGTTATCAATCGACAAAAGTTAGCCCAATTGGTTTTTAATGCTCCTGAAAAATTGCAAGAACTTAACAACATCATCCACCCAAAAGTTAAACAAGATTTTGAAAATTGGGTTAAAAAACACCACAATCATCCGTTTGTAATTAAAGAAGCTGCAATTTTATTCGAATCGGGCAGTTATCAATTTTGTGATAAAATTATTACCGTTACAGCTCCGGAAAATGTTAGAATACAAAGGGTTATGCAAAGAGACAGTGTCACGGAAGACCAAGTGCTTGCCAGAATGCAAAACCAATGGAAGGAAGATGAGAAAATTGCACTAAGTGACTATGTAATCCAAAATGTCAATATCGAACACACTAAAATTCAAGTAGATAATATTCTTAAAACATTGAAAAAAAATCAGTAATGACATAAGTTGTTAATGTTTGGTTAATGTATTTATTGTCTAAATGTTAAAATGCTAAATTTGTTTAATGAATAAATTGTTTTTCCGAATTCTTGTAGTCTTAATGAGCTTGTCCCTGATAGGTATCATTTTGGTACAAGTTTATTGGTTCGACAAGTCTTTTGAAAACAACGAAGAACAATTTAAATTTCATGTAAAACAAGTTCTGGGTAATGTAGCTAATAAACTTCAGAAATACGAGGCTTATACTTTCTACGAAAAATACAATCACGTTAAAGACAGTATTGGAAAAGCCCCTGAAAAAAGTGATTTTTTGGAATTTGGTTATTTTCAAAGAGACTCCAGAACTAACGAAACTATAGTGTATTCTAACAGTATAATTTCTGAAGATTACGGAATCTCACCTTCGTTCTTTGATAAAAAACTCGACAGTTTAAAGGGAATTAAAAATTTTTCAGCCAATCGGAAAACAGAGGTGTACTCTGATGGTGTCGATAATTCATCCATCAAGCAAAACAGTTCTCCTGATGTGAAAATTGAAAAAACAGGTTCTTTAGATTTGTTGAACAACTACCAATTTGAAATGTTTTTTCGTGATATCGCCGCTATGCGACCAATACAAGAAAGAATTTCAAACGAGATGCTGCAGAAGATGTTATCAGAAGAGCTAAAAGAATACGGTGTAAAAACACCTTTTGAGTTCAACGTTTACAGTAACGGATTAGCGACTAAAGTAAAATCGGAAAATTTTAAATACGATAAAGCTTCAACTTATTCTATTCCTATCTTTATTGATAACGACGGCAACAATAAGTACCAATTGCTCATCACTTTTCCGCAAAAGAAAAAGTTTTTGTTTTCCGAGTTGATTGCCATCTGCGTGTTGTCCATCATTTTTACGTTAATCATCATCATTGCTTATTCCAGTGCTTTGAGTCAATTGATCAAGCAACGTCAGATTTCAGAAATCAAAACTGATTTCATCAACAATATGACGCACGAGTTCAAAACACCTATAGCTACGATTAACTTAGCGTTAGATGCGATCAAGAATCCAAAGGTGATTGAAGACAAAGAAAAAGTTCACCGCTATCTGCAAATGATTCGCGACGAAAATAAGCGAATGCACGCTCAAGTAGAAAACGTATTGCGCATTTCAAAGTTGGAGAAAAAAGAGCTTGACATTAGCAAAGACAGCAACGATATACACGGAATTATAGAAGACGCTATCGAACACGTTAACTTGATTATCGAAGACCGTGAAGGTAAAATTACAACGCATTTCGATGCTACCAGAACTACGGTTTTGCTCAATGATGTTCACTTTACCAATGTTATAGTAAACATCCTGGACAACGCCATCAAATATTCGCCTTTATCGCCTATTATTGATGTCTATACCGAAAACGTAAAAGAGTTTGTCATCATTAAAATAAAAGACCAAGGCGCAGGAATGTCTAAAGTCGCCCAAAAAAGAATTTTCGAAAAATTCTATCGCGAGCATACCGGTGATTTGCACAATGTTAAAGGCCACGGCTTAGGTCTGGCTTATGTTAAACGAATACTTGACGACCACAACTGTCAAATATTTGTAGAAAGTGAAAAAGGAAAAGGAAGCACATTTATAATTAAAGTCCCACTCATAAATTAAAATAGACTATGGAAACAAATAAAAAAATACTTTTAGTAGAAGATGACCAAAACTTCGGTATCGTATTAAGAGAATATCTCACCCTTAACGATTTCGACGTCACCTTGGCCAAAAATGGGATGGAAGGTTTTGAAAAATTCAAAAAAGACAATTATGATTTGTGCATTCTAGACGTCATGATGCCTTATAAAGACGGCTATACTTTGGCCAAAGAAATCAGAGAAAAAAACAAAGATGTGCCTTTGATTTTCTTGACCGCCAAGTCCATGAAAGAAGATGTAATGAAAGGGTACAAAGTTGGTGCCGATGATTATTTGAATAAACCCTTCGACTCCGACGTTTTATTGATGAAAATCAAAGCCATCATCCAAAGAAAGGCGACTGAAAACAAAAACGAACCGGCCAAATTTGAATTCCAAATCGGCAAATTCATGCTCAACTCAAAGTTGCGTTTCTTGAAATTTGAAGATCAAGAGCCTATCAAATTGTCGCCAAAAGAATCCGATTTGTTGAAAATGATGGCCATCTACGAAAACGATTTGATGCCGCGTGAATTGGCTTTAACCAAAATCTGGAGAGAAGACAACTATTTTACTTCCAGAAGTATGGACGTGTACATCGCCAAATTGCGTAAATACCTAAAAGACGATCCAAACGTGGAAATTTTAAACATCCACGGAGAAGGTTTCCGCTTGGTGGTAAAGAAATAACTAACATCCCTGTCATCTGACGGGGATTTTTTTTAGGAGCTAGTGTCCGGCTTTACGTTCCAATCTTTTTAAATTGCCGAGGCAAATTAAAAAGGATTTCCTCTGCAATCCGGGCTAGGGTAGTAGTGTTTATTGAAAGTTAAGTTGTACCGCACAACAAATTTTGTCATTGGCGGTAAGGGTAAAATTAGTAGTAGCCTCAGATTCGTTTTTCCCAATAACTACTGTATCGTTTAACGAAACTTCCTTTAGGTAATTAATTTCAAAACTTTTAAGTTGTTGCTCCAGCAGTAGTTTTGGCGCTACATTATCCAAACACCATTCTAAGTATTTGATGCTATTGGCGTGATTCACTATATCCAAGTCTGATAACAATACCTTTTTTTCAACAACCAATTCGGTCGTTAGCGTAGTGTCAATTTTAGAAAAGCTTTCTGCAGTGGCCGACTCTTTCGGATATTTTTCAAAATGCTCGTGTGGTAAGGCCAAAGCTTCCGGTCGGCGACTTTTAGTATTAAAAACAGCCCAAAACGTTTCGCATCCTGCCAACTTTTCATCACCTAAATACAATTCCAAACAACGAATCGACCGCGAGTTTTCTAACGATTGAATCCAAGTTTTTACCGTAACTACATCACGCCATTTGGGTAAACGGTTTACTTCTACACGCATTCGGCTCAACACCCAAGCCTGATGATGTGCCTGCATATCGCTAAAACTAATCCCGCCCAATTCGGCATGTAAGGCAGCCGTTAATTGCAAAATGTTACACAAATCGGTGTATTTTAGATAACCGTTCGGATAACACTGCAAAAAGTTGATTTCCCAGTCTTGGGTTAGTTTAGAAGTGAAATTCGGTGCAATGGGCATTTTTATAATTATGAATTATGGATTATGAATTGGCTTTCTATGTGTTCAATAATGGCTGTTCTGTCGGTTTGATAGTCAAACCACTTAGCGTTTTCTGTTCTTTTGAACCAAGTAATCTGGCGTTTCGCAAAGCGTCGTGTGTTCATTTTAATGTTTTCAACGGCTTGGTCTAAAGTCACTATACCGTCAAAATACTCAAACAGTTCTCGGTATCCAACGGTTTGTAGTGCATTCAATGCTTTGTGCGGATATAATTGTTCGGCTTCTGTCATTAATCCTTCTTGTAACATTAAGTCAACACGTTGGTTGATTCGGTCATACATTACTTCTCGCTCGGCTTCTAATCCAATGACAATAGGAGTGAAGTTCCGACTGTTTTTCTTTTGTCCGATAAAGCTCGAATACGGTTTTCCGGAACCGATACTCACTTCTACAAAGCGTTTCATCCGCTGAGGATTTTGCAAAGTTTGCGGATTTTCCAGGCTTAGTTTTTGGTAATAATCAGGATCATTTTTTTTTAACTCTTGCTGTAGATAAGTAATTCCAAATTGCTCAAAGTCAGCGTTAATTTGTTTACGAACATTTTCATCTATCTCCGGAAAATCATCAAAACCTTTCAATACGGCATCTACATACAAACCGGAACCGCCAACCATGATTTGGATGTTATTTTTTTCGAATAAGCTATCGAGTTTGGCAATGGCTTCTTGTTCAAAATCGCCTACCGTATACGATTCAAAAATGGATTTGTTTTGGATGAAATGATGCGGTGCTGATTGTAGCTCGACCTCCGACGGCACTGCGGTTCCAATGCGCATTTCTCTAAAAAATTGTCGGCTATCGCAAGAAAGAATATCACAACGGAAATGTTGGGCCAAAGCGATGCTTAAGGAAGTTTTTCCTATAGCAGTTGGTCCTATTATGGTAATTAAGTAGTTCAATGCACTATATTTTAGCCCCGATAGTCCCGAAACTTCGGGAGAAATCCTCGAAGAGATTGGAACGAATAGCGGGAAACGGCTTCAAATTAAAATTTTATAATTCGTATGACCTTATGTCGGCGCAAATAGCCTTGAATAATGGTTCGTGTATCGCGGTTGTTTTGCATCGGTATGATGATGTTTTTCAGGATTTCAATATTGTTGATTTGGTAATTCAAATCGAAGAAACAATAGCCTTTGTAAACTCCATTTTCGATTAGAACCGCACTGCGTTCGTTGACACTTCTGCCTCGGTCGATAATAACCATATTATTGTTGTCAAACTTCATTTCGCTGATGAATTCTTCCACGCGCTCGTTGTATTCTTCCGTTGGTTCTTGGTTCAAACAAGCGCCTTTACATTCTTTGATTTTGAGTTGAAAACAACCGTTTTTGGTTTCGTATAAGCCGTTTATCTTCTGACACAATTGGTATTCTGCGGTGATTTTATGCAACAAATTTTTACCTTCTTGGATAGAAGTAAAAGAGGTGATTTCCTTTTTACGCCCGTCGGCTTTTTGGACTCTCAACGCTAAATAACCATTGGCATCTTTTTCGGCATACAAGGCATATTGGAAAATAGTTTTGCGTTGGGCTCGGTTGTAAATGGGTTTGTTGATTTTGATTTCTTCACTTTCTTTGAGCAACGCAATCAATTCGCTACCGGTTTCTTCATAGGTTACTGCAAAAACATCGCGTTGGATTTTTTTGCTTTTGCCTGAAGTTCCTGTAAAATGTTGGTTGATGCGCTTCTTGATGTTCTTGCTTTTGCCAATATAGATCAAATCGCCTTTTTCATTGTGGATGTAATAGATTCCGGTTCGTGTCGGCATACTTTCAACAATATCCAGCAGTTTAGGCGATAAGCCTTTTTTGATTTCGGCTTTGATTAAACCGATTAGAATTTCTTTGGAAACATCTTTGTCCAAAATCATTTTGAACAACTTTACGGTGGCTAAGGCATCGCCGCTGGCCCGATGTCTATCGGTTACCGGAATCCCAAGCGAACGAACCAATTTTCCTAAGCTGTAAGATGGCTGACCGGGAATTAGTTTCTGCGATAATTCAACTGTACAAAGCGTTGGTCGAACAAAATCGTAGCCTAGGCGACTGAATTCCGTTCGCAAAATGCGGTAGTCAAACGAGGCATTGTGCGCTACTACGATACAGTTTTCGGTAATTTCAATAATGCGTTTGGCTATTTCATAAAACTTCGGAGCCGAGCGCAACATGGCATTATTAATCCCGGTTAACTTCACCACAAAAGGCTGAATCGGTTTTTCGGGATTGACCAAACTGATAAACTGATCCACCACTTCATGACCGTCAAATTTGTAGATGGCGATTTCAGTGATGCCTTCTTCATTGAATTGGCCTCCGGTGGTTTCTATGTCGAGTATGGCGTACAAATAAGTGAATAGTAATTAGTGAATAGTGATTAGCTTTTTATCTGCTTCCAAATATACTACTTCCAATGCGAACCATAGTACTACCAGATTCTATAGCGATTTGGTAATCGCCGCTCATGCCCATGGATAGGGTTGTTGGTTGTAAGTTTTGAGTTGTAGGTTGGTTTTTTAGAGCATCAAATATTTTTTTTAAATGATTGAATTCTCTTTTGATTTGGGCTTGATTATCGGTAAAAGTTGCCATTCCCATTAAACCAACGATTTTGATATTGGTCATGGTTTTGAATTCTTCTGAATGTAATAATTCTTCAAGTTCTTGTTCGTTTAAACCGAATTTGGTTTCTTCTTCGGCAATGTGAATTTGCAACAAACAATTAATGTTTTTTCGCCAACGAACGGCTTGACGGTTGATTTCTTTGAGCAATTTCAAACTGTCCACGCCGTGAATTAGCTTCACATAAGGCACCATGTATTTCACTTTGTTGGATTGTACATGGCCAATCATGTGCCATTCGATGTCCTTAGGCATTTGTTGCCATTTTTCGGTCATTTCCTGGATTTTATTTTCACCAAATATGCGCTGACCGGCTTCATAAGCTTCCATCAAATCAGACACCGGTTTGGTTTTGGAAACCGCGACCAAGGTTACGTTATCCGGTAACGAAGATTTTATATCAAGAAGGTTTTGTGCTATAGACATTTTCAAATTTTAAAAATTGACTCATTTTCAAATCATAGTTCATAAACCATCAATCCGCTGCGGAATTTAGGTTCTATATAAGTACTTTTTGGCGGCATGATCAAATGGTTATCGGCCAAGGCTTTGATTTCGGAAATATCCGAAGGGTAGAGCATAAACCCAACTTCAAACTCGCCTTCGTCAACCAATTCTTTGATGGTCGCTACCGATTGTTTTCCGGGAATATACTCAATGCGTTCATCGTTTCGCAAATCTTCAATACCTAAAAGCGGTTGCAACACTTTATCGTATAGAATTTGAGCATCCAAATTCTCTAAAATGTCCCTCGACTGCGCTCGGGATGACAATTCGCTACTGTTGGTTTGCTTGTAAAATAAGGCATAAAAATTCCCGTCGAGATACATGCCAAATTCGAATTTGCTTTGGGGTTTCCACAATTCTTGTTCTTTGTCTTTGATGATGAAATACTCGGCCAGTTTTTCGAGAAAATCTGCTTTGGTGTAACCGTTTAAATCGCGGATAATGCGATTGTATTCGTAGATTTTTACGTTGCTTTCCGCAATCAGAAAACTCATGAAATAGTTCAAATTTTGATTGCCCAAATGTTGGTCTTCGTCGAATAACAATTCTGCCGAAGCCGAACGGTGGTGGCCATCGGCTATATACAACTCGGGTATGTTCTCGAATTGTTGTGTCAGCCATTGGATTTCGTTATCGCTCTCAATTTTCCAAAGTTGGTGCTTTTCTTTATTGGTAGTCGAATAGTTGTATACCGGTGCGCTTTTTTTCTTCTCGGCTATCCAAGCATTCAGGGTTTCGTTATCAGGGTAAGTAATTAAAACCGGTTCGGTATTGAAACCCGTTTGGTGTAGATAATCCTTGAAGTATTCTACGCGGTATTGCAAGGTGTCTTCGTGTTTTTTGATGACGTTATTCTTGTAATCTTCAATAGAAGTTCCTGCCACTATACCGGTGAAAGACTGTGTTTTTGTTTGGATTTCATACAAGAAAAAAACCGCTTTTTCTTCCTGCATAAAAATACCGTCATCTTTAAAATCCTGGTACTTGTGGGCAACACCTTTAAAGCGTTTGTCTAAAGTAATTTTTTGCGAATACATGTAGGCGGGATGAATCACGTGCAAGAACGAATACGGATTAAAACTCAACCAAGCGGCAAGCTCAGCTGAACTATAATCGTCGTAATTGCGGCAAGTCACCAACGCTACTTTATCCGGCGTAGGACGAACGGCTTTGAAAGGGATTATTTTGCTCATTTTTTTGGGGTTGTATGTTGTGTGTTGTGAGTTGTAAGTTGGCTTAGATTTAACTTTGAACTTACAACCTGGAACCTACAACTTTTAGATAAACTGCTTCGAAACTTTCTCTGCTTTTTTAGATTCTGAATAGTCATAAAAACCCTCACCTGATTTTACGCCTAGTTTTCCGGCCATCACCATATTCACTAACAGTGGACAAGGCGCGTATTTCGGGTTTTTGAAACCGTCGTACATTACGTTAAGAATAGACAAGCAAACGTCTAATCCAATAAAGTCGGCCAGTTGTAATGGTCCCATCGGATGTGCCATTCCTAATTTCATTACAGTATCAATTTCGCTTACACCGGCAACGCCATTGTATAAGGTTTCGATGCTTTCGTTAATCATCGGCATTAGGATTCTGTTGGCCACAAAGCCCGGATAATCGTTAACTTCTGTTGGGGTTTTACCCAATTTAACCGATAACTCCATGATGATTTTGGTTACTTCATCGGAAGTATTGTAGCCGCGAATGATTTCGACCAATTTCATAATCGGCACCGGATTCATAAAGTGCATTCCGATAACTCTTTCCGGATGAACTACTTGAGCGGCAATTTGTGTGATGGAAATCGAAGAAGTATTTGTGGCTAAAATCACGTTGTGGTCGCAAACCTCACTTAATTGTTTGAAGATGTTCAATTTTAAACCTACGTTTTCCGTTGCCGCTTCAACTACCAAGTCACAACCAACCACACCGTCTTTGATATCGGTATAAGTAATAATGTTGCCTATGGTTTTGTGTTTGTCGTCTTCGGTAATGGTTCCTTTGGTTACCATTCGGTCAAGGTTTGCAGCAATCGTTGCCATACCTTTTTCCAACGATTTTTCAGAGATGTCAATTAATTTTACGGTAAATCCGCTTTGTGCAAAGGTATGGGCAATTCCGTTACCCATAGTTCCGGCACCAATTACAGCTATTGTATTCATTATATTGGTTTAGTGTTTGTTTATTTTCCTAGTAAATTATAGAATTCCAGATAACCTAAATAACTTAAGGTTAAAAATACGGTATCGATTAATCCGTGAATAATTATGTTGATCCAAATATTTTGGTATTTGCTGTAAATTAATGCAAATGCAATTCCAAATAGAAATGTCATGATCAATCCGGAAAGTCCTTGGTATAAGTGAGGCAATGAGAATAAGACAGCGGAAAGCAAAACAATCAAGCCTTTTTTATCGCCAAATATTTTTTGGAACTGAAAAAAAGCATAGCCCCGAAATAAAAGTTCTTCCCCAAATGCAGCACTTATCCACATATATAACAAATATTTGAAGTACATTCCGATATTGCCTTTAATGCTCTCAAATGTAGAATAATCAGCTGGTTCATTACATAGCCAACTCACTGTTGGTTGGAATAGAAAATCCATTACGAGTTCAAGTCCTACATACACTAATAGTATAGCTTTTAACTCTTTTAAACCTAACTTTTTAAAATTTAATCTGTTTAGATTACCCTCTTGAAGATAGGTTGTGACAAGGATAAAAAGGACTATAATACAAAATGTATACGGAAATTTGGTCAACGGATTATAAATCAAAGAAAAAGCGATAGCTAAGAAAAGCAGTGCAAACCATTTGTTGTTGAGTATGTTGATTGTTTTATTCACCCTAAAAAATAAGATTTTATTATTTTTCCATCGAATCAATAATCATATAAGCTACTCGTAAGGCTTCCGTTCCGTCTTCCAAAGTTACTATCGGTGTAGTATTGTTATTGATAGCATTGGCAAAAGTTTCCAATTCGTCCAATATGGCATTATTGGGTGCTACATCAGGATTGTTGAAATAAATTTGCTTGCGTTCGCCTTCGGCATTTTGCAGAATCATATCAAAATCGCCCGGTACTTCGGGAGCGTCTTTCATTTTTACGACTTCACAAATCTTATCGAGATAATCCACCGAGATGTAAGCGTCTTTTTGGAAGAAACGCGATTTGCGCATGTTTTTCATAGAAATGCGACTCGAAGTAATATTGGCCACACAACCGTTTTCAAATTCGATACGGGCATTGGCAATATCAGGTGATTGGCTCAACACCGAAACACCGCTGGCGTGTACCGATTTTACCTTCGATTTCACTACACTTAAAATCGCATCGATATCGTGTATCATTAAATCTAAAACCACCGGAACGTCAGTCCCGCGCGGATTGAATTCGGCCAAACGATGCGTTTCAATAAACATCGGATTGTCGATTTGATTTTTTACGGCAATGAAAGCAGGATTGAATCGCTCCACATGACCCACTTGACCTTTTACATTATTAGCTGCTGCCAAAGCGATGATTTCCTCCGCTTCTTCCACAGTAGTGGCAATCGGTTTTTCGATAAAAACGTGTTTTCCCGATTTGATGGCTACTTTAGCACATTTGTAATGAGAAAGCGTTGGCGTAACAATGTCAATCACATCAACAGCATGGATCAACTTAGCAATGGTGTCAAAACGCTTGTAACCAAACTCGGCTGCAATTTTTTCGGCATATTCATGGTTTTCATCGTAAAAGCCGACTAATTCATATTTTTCAGATTGTTGTAATAATCGCAAGTGTATTTTTCCAAGGTGACCGGCACCTAAAACGCCAACTTTTAGCATAAAAATAAATTTTATCAAAAGTAGCATTTTAGTTTAAAGTTTAAAAGTTTAAGTCCCGAAACTTCGGGATAAAAATTTATCGGGAATCAGAATTTGTTTATTGGATTTTTTACTTCTATTTTTACCCGATAAATCATTACCCCAATTGAAAGATACCGCTAAACATCAAGGATTGCGAAATAAACTGGCCAAGTTGCTGGAAGAAAAGGGCATTACCGATAAAAATGTATTGGAAGCCATAAAGCGTATTCCTCGACATTTGTTTTTGAATTCCGGTTTTGAAGATTTTGCTTACCAGGATAAGGCGTTTCCCATTGCCGCCGGGCAAACCATTTCACAGCCTTATACCGTGGCTTTTCAAACACAATTACTACAAGTTAAAAAAGACGATAAAATTTTGGAAATCGGAACCGGTTCGGGTTATCAAACTGCCGTTTTGGTGGCTATGGGCGCCAAAGTATATTCGGTAGAAAGACAAAATGAACTCTTTAAAATTACTTCGGCTTTGCTGCCTAAGTTGGGCATTCGCCCGAAGCATTTGTCTTTTGGTGACGGTTATAAAGGGTTGCCTAATTTTGCACCTTTCGACAGTATAATAGTAACAGCCGGTGCACCGATTATTCCAAAACCTTTAATGGCGCAATTAAAAATAGGCGGTAGGTTGGTCATTCCTTTGGGCGAAGGCGAACAAATTATGACGATGTTGATTCGCAAAAACGAAACCCAGTTTGAAAAACACGAGTTTGGAGAATTTCGTTTTGTTCCTTTATTGGAAGATAAAAATTAGAAGGATTTTTTGATTCGGTCTAAATCACGCTTTACATCTTGCTCTTTTAAACTTTCTCTTTTGTCGTAGGTCTTCTTTCCTCGGCAAAGACCTATATCTAATTTGGCCAAACCTTTTTCGTTGGTAAACAATTTTAAAGGAATAATGGTCAATCCTTTTGTATCGATACTTCTTTCGAGTTTTTTAAGTTCTCTTTTATTGAGTAGCAGTTTTCTTTCGCTCTTGGCTTTGTGGTTGAATTGATTGCCGTAAAGGTATTCATCAATTTGGGTATTGATGGCAAACAATTCTCCGTTGTGAAATTCACAGAAACCTTCCGTGATATTGGCTTTCCCTAAACGAATTGATTTGATTTCCGTTCCGGTTAAAACAATACCGGCCGTATAAGTTTCGATTATTTCGTAATCAAACTTGGCTCTTTTATTAAATATGTTAACGGTTTTCAACATAGGATGGCAAATGTATAAACAAAAGCGGAAATGTAGTAGTGAAAAAGGGTGAAATTATCAATAAAAAAAATGTTTAAACTATGATTTATATCAGTTTTTGGCTGAATTCTTCCCCTTAATTTTGGGGTATAATTTTAAACTAACAATCAAAATGAAAAAATTATTATTAGTAGCAGGATTAGCATTTTTTGGTTTAACTGCTCAAGCACAAGAACAAAGTAAAGGATTACAAGGCGCTTGGTTTGCCACTTCTCAATTTGGTTACCAACAAACTAAAACAGGTGATGACAAAGCCACTAATTTGTCTGTAATTCCAATCGTAGGAACGTTTGTTACTCCTTCAGTAGCTGTTGGAGCAGGTGTTGGTATTATGAATATCAAATCTGAAACCGGTTCTGTAACTAATGCCAATACTAATTTAGTAGTGGTTGAGCCATTGGTTAGAAAATACTGGAATATTGCCGGTAACTTCTATTTCTTCGGACAATTGGCTACACCAATCATTACAGGTAAAGAAAAAGAAGCTGACACTAAAGTAACTCAATTTGGAGTAGCCATGTCAGGTGGTTTTGACTTCTTTGTGACTAAGAATTTCTCAGTTGAGTTTTCATATGACTTAGCCAATTTCACTTCAACTACTATCAAACCTGATGGAGGTGATAAAACAACCATCAACAACTTCTCTTTGGCTCACGTAGCTACTGCAGATCCGATTTATGTTAATGCTTTAGGTGGTAGTATGCCAAACTTAACTACTCCATTGTCATTCGGATTTAAATTTGTGTTTTAATTTTATAGTTAATAGTTATAAGTTAGTCCCGATTTAATCGGAGTTTAAACCGCCTGTGTTGTGACAGGCGGTTTTTATTTTTACCTTTACCGCATGGAAAACAACCAACCCAACAATCCGTTACACGGTGTTACCTTACAGCTTATGTTAGAGCAGTTGGTGGCGTATTACGGTTTTGATACTTTGGGTGAATTAATCAAAATCAGGTGTTTTAACCATGATCCAAGTATTAAGTCGAGTTTGACTTTTTTGCGCAAAACCGAATGGGCTCGAAAGCAAGTGGAAACACTATATATTAAAACGTTACCGAAACTCGGATAATACTATTACGGTTTGAAGTTTCTTTTTAATAACGAATAAATCACGGTATCCCAGAATTTTCCTTCCCACAATTCGTTTTCCAATATATGCGCTTCTTTAACAAAGCCGTTTTTCAGCAATACTTTTTCCGAAGCTGTGTTTCCCGGATCAATTACCGCTTCTATGGAGTGTAAATTCATTTGCTCAAATCCGTAAGCAACAACTGCTTTTATGGCTTCTGAAATGTAGCCTTTACCATTGTATTCAGGCAGCGACATATAGCCGATTTCCGCGCGGTGGTTTTCGGGTTGGATGCGATAATGGCCAATGATGCCCATGATTTTATCTTCACCTTTAACGGTAATACCCCAATTGATTCCGGTATTGTTTTCGATTTTTTCATCAATTACCAAAATGTGCGCTAGGGCATCTTCTTTGGTTTGGGCTAGCGGACGAGGAATATATTGCATCACTTCCGGATTACTTCGCATTGCGAATACTTCTGCTACATCGTTAGGATTTAGACGACGTAATAATAGTCGTTCGGTTTCGAGGTTTTGAAAAGGATGGAAATTGATGGTAAGCATGACAATCGTTTTTTGGTAAATTTATACAATTTCTATACTAAAACTAATTTCTTTTTCCGAATTAGCTTCCAATAGCGTAATGCCTTCTTTTTCCATCAGATTTCCATTAGCGGCAATGGTGTCGGCATAGCCCAACCAAGGTTCTAAGCAAATGAATGGCGCGCCGACTTTCGTCCAAAGACCGAAATGAGGAAAATCACGGTATTTGAAATTGAGAATAGGCACATTATTTTCCAGGAGTTGTATTTGTTTCGATGTCATACTTTTAAAGACTAAAGCATCTTTTTCAAATAATGCATAACTTAACGGTAGTAGGTTTTGCTGTAGCGGCACAATTGCTGTTTTATCCGAAATCAAGTCGTTATCTAAACTATAACTAGTTAAATTTTCTTCTTTTTCGAATCTCAAACTATAGTCGGTAAAAGCATTTTTTAACGCAAAAGCCGGATGTCCGCCAATGGAAAATGGCATGGTCATTTGGTTGTTATTTCGGATCAGATAACTCACCACCAACTCATTTTTAATTAAAGTATAACCGACTTGCAACTCAAAATTAAATGGATATGCTGCTAGTGTTGCTGCATTTTCTTGTAAAGAAAAAATGACTTTATCTTGTTCTTGACTTATCACTTTAAATTCATGATCTCGCGCAAAACCGTGACGCGGTAAAGTATAATTTTGCCCATTGAATCGGTAAGCGTTGTTTTTTAAAGTACCTACAATAGGGAAGAGAATAGGCGAGTGTTTGCCCCAATATTCGGGGTTTCCTTCCCAAATGTATTCGCGCTTGGTTTGGTTGTTTTGGATGGAGATGAGTTCAGCGCCTTTGCTGTTGATGCTGACAGATAGTATTGAATTTGAGAGTGTTGCAATCAATTTGTAAAATATTTTTTTTGTTTTTTTTCTTGGAAGGCAAAGATATTTTATTACTTTTAATCTACCCATAAATCTATTCACTAACTTAACACTAGTAGTATGAAGCCAAATTTTGAAACTATTCCGAAAGAAGTGATCCATCTTCTTTCTTTTCCACAGGCAGATGTTTTAGCCACTCGTGAAGAAGTTCAGCATCGCCAATTAGAATTGGACAGGGCATTAGCGCTGGGCAATTTAGAACATTCAAAAATCAGAATTTATTTTGAGGACAATGAATCTAAAAAAGTAGTAGAAACTACTGTTTGGGCCGTTACCGATCAGCGGGTCATTTTAAAGCAAGGACATTCTATTCCGATAAACAGAATTTACAGGTCGGCGTAACGACTTTAATACCTTTTTTACAACCACTCCGATCAGAGTGGTTTTTTTATGTTTAAAAAACATCGACGAAATGCAATAATGTAGGAATATATCTTATATAAAAGAATAAAAAGTGCATTTCATCGATTTTATTTGTGTTTTAATCGGTGTTTTTGATAATATTGTACAACCAAATCAAACAATACGTTCTTACGCATAACAATATATAAAGTGTTTGCCCCACATCTACTTTATCTCAATCTGTCATTATTAACCAATAAAGTGTTTGCCCCACATCTACTTTATTAAACTTAACCTACTACTATGAAAGCAAAAATGTTTAGAGCATTGTTGCCCTTAGCAATCTTGTTCACTATGGTATCTTGTTCTTCTGATTCCTCAGAAGCCGCTGCTGAAGACAAACAAGTTGTAACCACTTACAATTACAACGAAACTGAGTCGAAGTTGATTACCCTAATCAATGACTACCGTCAAAGCAAAGGATTAAACCCTTTAACTGTTATCAATCACATCTCTTACAAATCGGAAGAGCACAACTTTTACATGATTGACAACAATGTGGTGAACCACGATTACTTCCAACAACGATCTGACAACCTGGTACGTGTACTAGGCGCTGAAAAAGTAGGTGAGAACATTGCTTACAACTATCAAACGGCTGAGAGTGCTATGAGCGCCTGGTTAAATAGTCCATCGCACAAAGCCAACATTGAAGGTGATTATACCCACCTAGGTATCTCTGTAACCATTAACCCTGATAACGGAAAAAAATATTACACCAACATGTTTATAAAAAAATAGTTTGATTATTGTTTTGTTTGATTTTGACAGATCACGAAAAACCCGGCTCTAAACCGGGTTTTTTACTTTTTATAGGGTAATGGCATTAGTTTTAACTACTGCAATTTTTGCTTTAAAATGAAGGATTCTAGCCCGGATGGAAACGGCATCCTTTTTTACGCTTGTGGCGGTTATTCCGCGGCAAGCGTGAAAAAGATAGAGTGGACAGCCGGAATAGCTTCTTGTAAAAACAGCTTAAAATTGTGGATAACCCGTTTGATAAAATGTGTGCAGTTTTTTGGTAAGCCCGATTATTACGCTTACATTTGCTTATAATTCAAAAAATTCCGGAAAACATGTTTGAATTTCAACAGTATTTAGGTTTCTTAGCTTTCTTGACAATCTTAACCATTGGTTTTTGGTTGATGATTTTCTTGATTACTGCTATTATCCCTTATTGGGTTTTTGGTGGAGTAAGAGAGTTTTTGCAAGAGAAAAAAGCTAAAAGAGAAGCCGAGCAAGCTGAATAATTTTTTCAGTTTGTTGTAAAAAAAAGCCTCGATTAATTTCGAGGCTTTTTTTATAGGTTTATTATCCCGGGAAGTCACCGCCGTCATCTTGTTGACCGCCGCGATTTCTTCGTTCTTTTTCTCTTTCGTTTTTCTGTACGTTGAAGCGGTAGGTGAACGAGAAGTTAATTTGGCGTTCTCTCCACTGCATTTCTCCGTAAGAGTCAACTACACCGGCAATATAAGTTTCCATCAATCGCTTTCTGGAATTGAGTAAGTCACTCACGTTTAAAGAAAGCGTTCCTTTGTCTTTTAAAATGTCTTTGCTGAAAGCCAAGTTCATACTAAAAACCCCTAAACTGCGACCTTGCGCGTTTCTTTGTGGTCCGTTGTAAGTGGCATTGGTTTGCCAATCGATTTTATAAGGTAGATTGATTTTTGAAGTCAAACGTGTAAACCATGCTATGGTACTGTTATCAAAATTTTGAACAACCTCATTTCCATTGAAATCCGTATAAGTAAAATCACCATCCGTTTCATTGTAGAAGAAGTTAAAGTTACTGTTCAATTTCCACCATTTGTATGGAGAATAATTTAAAGTGAATTCGAATCCAGTTCTGTACTCGGTAGCCAAGTTGATAGGTGAACTGATAATAATTGGAATACCGTTTTGGAAATCGCCGCTTTCTCTGCGCACAAATTGGAACGCACCGGTAGTTTTGTTTCCGTACAATGACGTGTTTAAAGTGAGTTTGCTCCAACGTTTGATGTAACCAATATCGACTGCATCGGTAAATGCCGGATCTAAATCGGGATTCCCAACAAAAATATTTACGTTACTTGATAGGTTGTTGAACGGATTCAATTGACGGCCTCTCGGGCGTTGGATACGGCGACTGTAACTAATAGAAGCGCTGGTTTGTTCACCCAATTCGTAAGTAAAAAAGGCACTCGGAAAGAAGTTGTCGTATTTTTTAGTATTAAAATCGCTGGTGGCCAATTGGTTGACTTCGATATTTGAATCTTCCCAACGCATTCCTAACAAGAACGAGAACTTTTTGATTTTAGTACCATAGCTGGTGTATAAAGCATTGACGTATTCTTTGTATTCCAATATATTGGTGAATTCCGGAAAAGGAACGCCGTTGGTTACCACACTGTAGTCGCTGATGTTTTTTAAGAATTCACCTTTGTAACCAAACTCAATCTGACTTCCTTTGGCAAACGGATAAACATAATCGGTTTGGATCAAATTACGGTTTTGTTTTTGCAGGTTAGTGGTTTCGTCTAAGGTTACAATAGGCGTATTGGTAGCAGCATCGTTAATAAAGGCGATGTTTTCATCAGTGTTTTTAGAAAACGAACCGTCAATAGTAAGCTTGTGGCCTTCTTTTTTGAAGTTTTTAGTAAAGTTGGTGGTGTATTCGATGTTCTTGCTCTTGCTTTCTTCCGCGTTGATACGATTTCTTTCGTATTGGTAGGCAAAGTTTACATCGTAGTATTTTTGCAATACATCGTCAATATTATTCCCGCTGTTTCTTCTGAAGTTAACAGTATTGGTCCAAGTTAGACTTTCGCTTAAAAACCAATCGAATCCGAAATTTCCGTTATAAGATTTGTTAGCTCTTTCATTTTCACGGGTTTCGTACATATAGTCGCGAGTAGAATTGTCGTCGTTTAAATACCTCGAATTGGTCAAAGCATTTCCGGGATTTTCTCTCTGGCTGTAACCTTGCGTCGTAAACAAGTTGAACTCTTTGGTTTTGTAGTTTACAGTACCGCTGACACCGTTATTCTTAGGATATCCTGTAGTTCCTATAAATGTGCCGTTGATACCTTGGTTTTTTCCTTTTTTCAAGATGATGTTAAGCAAACCACCACCGCCTTCAGCGTCATAACGGGCTGACGGATTGGTGATTACTTCTACTTTTTCAATGGCATCGGCCGGAATTAATCGCAAAGCTTCGGTAATATTGATGGCGCTTGACGGACGTCCGTCGATTAGAATTCGAACATTGTCATTGCCTCTCAAACTTACGTTACCTTCTACATCGACTGATACCGAAGGAATATTATCTAATACATCGCTCACCGTTCCGCCTTTGACCATTAAGTCTTGTCCAACGTTGTAAACTTTTTTATCCAGTTTGATTTCTACGGTAGTTTTTTCGGCTCTAACCACAACTTCATTAAGTTGCGTTGCATCTTCTTCTAAGGAGATAGTTCCTAAATTAGTGCTTTCGTTGAGGCGTTTTTGTTTGATTTCGGTAGGTTTAAAAGAAATGAATTCGATAATAATATCATAGACACCGGCACTGGCTTCTACGCTAAAATTTCCTTTATTGTCGGTTATACCACCAAAAACAGCTTTTGGATTTTGAATATTTTTTAAGGTGATTGTTGCGTATTCTAAGGGAAGTTTACTGGTTTTTTCCACCACATTTCCGGTGATGATTACTTTCGCTTTTCCGGCATTGGGTTGGGCAAAAGCGGCAATAGAAAAACAACATAAAATTAGGGCAGTGATAATTTGAATTTTTTTCATCTAAATGTTTTTGATTCTAGCTTTAGAGTGCAAAAATACGCTTTGGTTTAAGTGACAATTCCCAAATCTTTGTTAAAAGTAATGCGATTTTTCAGATGAATTCTTGCAGCTTTTCAAGGTCTCTTCCAATGATAGCTTTGTTGTTTTTTATTACAATAGGTCGTTCTATCAGGATAGGATGTTCGCTCAAAGCTTTGATTATTTCGTTGTCGGTAAGCGCCTTATTTTTATAGCTTTCAATCCAAATCGTTTCTTTTTGGCGAACCAAATCCAACGGTTTTAGGTCGAGTTTTTGTAACAACTCTTTGATTTCTGCTTCTGATAAAGGGTTTTGTAAATAAGGGATAATTTCAAAATCTTGGTTGGCTTCGGTTAAAAAAGCCAGACAGTTTCTCGATTTTCCGCAGCGTGGATTGTGAAGGACTTGTAACATATTTTTTGACGCAAAGTAATAGATATTTGTATAAATGAAGTAATTTAGGCGAAATTAAAATTTTAAGATTTATGTTTTTAGAAAACAAGGATAATGTCTCTAAGTCGGCGCTCAAGTACTTGTTGGGTTTTGTCGTAATCAGTTTGTTTTACATTTTAGGTCAGATTCCGTTTGGTGTTGCTGTAGTGACTAAGGCCATGTCGTCCGGTAAAGGTATGCCAACTACCGAGGCCGATATGATGAACGTCTTTAGTCCCAATGTAACCTTGGCTTTGATGCTACTCATTTTTGTCAGCACCATGATTGGAATCATCTTAGTGGTGAAATACATCCACAAATTGAGAATGATTGACATTACTACTACACGGGATAAAGTCGATTGGCAACGCATTTTTTTTAGTTTCGGATTGTGGAGCTTAATGAGTGCAGTGCTGACTATTGCATCTTATTATGCCAGTCCGGCAGATTTTGTAGTCAATTTTAAACCGATTCCTTTTCTTATTCTAGTATTGATTTCCTTCACGCTTTTGCCCATACAGACCAGTGCTGAAGAATATATTTTCAGAGGTTATTTGATGCAAGGATTAGGGCTGTTGGCCGGTAACCGATGGTTTCCTTTACTCATCACCTCTACGATGTTTGGCTTGATGCACATTATGAATCCCGAAGTAGAGAAAATGGGTTACATTATTATGATTTATTATATCGGTACCGGATTTTTCCTTGGTATTGTTACATTGATGGATGAAGGTATGGAGTTGGCGCTTGGTTTTCACGCGGCCAATAACATCGTTACGGCTTTGTTGGTGACTTCAGAATGGTCTGCATTAAAAACCGAATCGGTTTTCAAAGACATCTCGACGCCTTCTGTTGGCTTTGAAGTTTTGGTGCCTGTGCTGATTATTTTTCCTTTGGTATTATTTGTTTTCAGTAAAAAATACAATTGGACAGACTGGAAAGGAAAACTTACCGGAGATATCCAAACTCGAATTGTTCCATCCTCTATAAATTCTGATGATCATGTATAATCCAACTTACGAAAATGTTCACAACCAGTTCAAGTTGAATGGCTTTCATTTGAACCGAGAAGACTTGTGTCGTGTGGCTTACAGCTTTATTAAAGAAGGCGAAGATTTTGAAAAACCGGTAGGTGATTTTTTATTGGATTGGTTCGATGACAAGCCCTATATCGAAATGCAAACCTCCGGTACTACAGGGACGCCTAAGTTAATATCTGTCAGCAAACAAGCTATGGTTGAGTCTGCTTTAGCTACCGGTGATTTTTTTGAATTGCATCCCGGCGATAAAGCTTTGCAATGCTTACCGGTTAAATACGTTGCGGGAAAAATGATGCTGGTTCGTGCCATGATTTTGGGATTGGATTTAGAATTTGTAGCGCCAAGTTCACATCCATTAGACCATGTTGATATGGACTTTGATTTTGTGGCTATGGTGCCGTTGCAAGCTCAGAATTCGTTAACAGAACTTAAAAGAGTTAAAAAGATGATAGTCGGCGGTGCTGCTGTGAACAAAAACTTAGAAAAACAATTGCTGCAATTACCGACTCAAGTTTATGAAACTTATGGTATGACTGAGACAATTACCCATATTGCTGCCCGAAAGTTAGGCGAAAAGGCCTTTACGGTTTTGCCGGGCGTAACTGTTTCGTATGATGACCGTAACTGTTTGGTGATTCACGCACCGCGTATAACCGACGAAGTGATTGTAACCAATGATTTAGTAGAATTGCTCAACGAAAATCAGTTTGTTTTTGTGGGTAGAGTCGATAACGTCATCAACAGTGGTGGCATTAAATTGATTCCGGAACAAATAGAGGAGAAGTTGTCGCACCAATTGACCCAACGATTTTTTATCGCTTCTAAACCCGATACAGAATTGGGAGAGAAAGTGATCTTGGTTATAGAAGGCGAGGCTTTTGATTTGGCCGATGACCTTTACAAAGACTTAGACAAATACGAAAAGCCCAAAGAAGTTCTTTTTATGCCTAAGTTTAAAGAAACGGCGACCGGAAAAATCATGCGAAAAGAATCGCTTCAATAATAAAAAACGCACTATACCAGTGCGTTTTTTTTATGGCTAAGTTTCCGTATTATTTTTGCATTTTGAAGTAATAATCGGCTGAGTGTTTGCCGCTGCCGTAAACCGTGTAAAACATACTCAGTCCTAAAGTTAAGGTTGACAGCAAAAGATTCAGCGCATTCATATCGCCTAAAAAATTAATCAATACGGCTCCGACTAAAATTGGCAATTGCGCAAGTAAAGCCCATCGCGTCAGCAATCCGAACATAATCATAATGCCGCCCATGATATGCGCCGAAGCTACATAGTGAAACGCAAACATACCGCCTAAAAAATTACTGGCCGGTGCTATCAAATCTTCAAACGCTCCGCTGTTACCAATAAAGGTAGTCCCTTTGTAAAATAAAAAGGCGCCCAATAAAATTCGGAAAGCATCAAACCAAATGGTAGAATGAGCATTGGCCCATTTGTTCAAACCTTTTACTGAAGTATCCATAATAAATATGTTTAAATTTTAATCTAATTTACTAATTATTAATGAGATACGGTTTTGTTTTTGGTTTTTTTTACAAGAGTTTGTATTCAATATAGAATTGATTGAGCTTGGGAGCCACGTCTGTGATGTTCTTTACCTTCACTTTTGTGGTTGTCCAAGTGCTTTTGGGTTGGATTCTGAAGGTTTTATTTTGATAGGTTAGTTCAATCGGCATGGTAAAATTATCATTTACATTGCTCCATCTGGCAGCTAATTTCCCTTTCACAGTTTTTAATTCCAATTTCGGAATGGTGGTTTTTTGCAAATAATGATTAAAAATCGGTGTTAAGTTCTGTCCGCTTTCTTTGTTAAAATAAGCGATAACGGTTTCTGAATCTATAATTTGATGTTTGAAGGTATTGGCATAATCCAACAACAGTTTCCACCATTTGACATCGTCATTAATCACATGTCGTAGTGTGTTTAATAACAAAGCGCCTTTCGGATACATATCGCCCGAACCTTCATTATTTACGCCGTAATTCCCAATAATCGGACGATCGTTCTTAACATTCTTCTTTAAACCATTGGCATAAGTCATGGCTTTTTCATAGCCTTGTTGGCATTCCACATAAACGATTTCGGAGTATTGGGTAAATCCTTCGTGTATCCACATATCGGCGATGTCTTTGGAAGTAATGCTATTGCCGAACCATTCGTGACCGGTTTCATGGATGATGATAAAATCGAAAGACAGTCCAACTCCGGTCCCGGACAAATCACTTCCTAAATAGCCTTTGAGGTATTTATTTCCGTAGGCTACAGCGCTTTGGTGTTCCATACCTAAATAAGAAGTTTCGACTAATTTGTACCCGTCGCTTTTAAAAGGATATTCTCCAAACTTACTTTGAAAGCAATCCATCATCGGTTTGACTTCTTCAAAATGAATTTTGGCTTTGGCTTCATTATCTCTTAATACATAATAATCCAAATCCAAACCTTTGTAGTTTTCATGCAGTAAAACATAATCACCTACATTCACCGTAACGTCATAAGTGTTGATAGGATTTTTTACTTCCCAATCCCAGCGGGTGTAACCGTTTTTCAAATCTTCTGAGCCCAAAAAACGCCCATTGGAAATATTCATCAGTCCGTTAGGTACAGCAACTTTTATAGTAGCACCATAGTCCGGTTCGTCGGTTTGGGTATCTTTCACCGGATACCACAAACTGGCTCCGGTACCTTGAACAGCAACGCCAATCCAATCTTTCCCATTATTGTCTTGTTTAAATACAACACCGCCATCCCAAGGTGCATGACGTGCGATAGTTGGTTTTCCGGAATAATAGAAACGAATGGTTTTTTCCGTGGTCTCTTTCTGAATTGGATTTGGAAAGTTGATAAAAACCGCATTGAATTCTCGTGAGTAGTTGAGTTTTTTATTTTGATAAATGATACTGTCAACTTGCATGTTTTCAAACAAATCTACTTGAATGGTCGAAGTCCTTTCCACGGTTTTGAAAGTGATGTCGTTGTAACCTG
Source organism: Flavobacterium sp. FEMGT703F (assembly GCA_002786385.1). Classification (GTDB taxonomy): domain Bacteria; phylum Bacteroidota; class Bacteroidia; order Flavobacteriales; family Flavobacteriaceae; genus Flavobacterium; species Flavobacterium cheonhonense. The sequence continues at coordinate 199,659 of PGCN01000007.1, read as the reverse complement.
TAATTGATTTTTCTTTCGGATTTATAGTGATGTTCAAATCGTAGCGCAATACATCATACGCAGTGCGTTCAGGCCTTAATCCGCCTTGCAGACTGTCTTTACGGCTAAAATTTGCTTGTCCTGATATAGTTTGGACAAAGCCGATAAACAACGCGAAACCGAGAATTTTTTTCATAAATGGACATTTTGAAATGGGTTGAGCAAAGCCCAATATTGTTTCCTACTCAAAATCAGCCGCCACAGTCACCGTTATGGATTCTTTTGAAACAGGATGACTAAAAGTAATACTTTCGGCGTGCAAATGCAAACGATTGGCTTTGGTTCCATATAAATCATCACCAACAATAGGAGAGTTTAATCCCAATTGGTGTGCAGCATGTACGCGAAGTTGGTGCGTTCGACCGGTAATCGGGTAGAAGTGAACCAAGGTTTGATTACCTCTTTTTTCCAACACTTCCCATTCGGTTTTGGCGGGTTTTCCGTAATCAAAGCAAACAATTTGGTTTGGGCGATTGTCTAAATCTACGCGCAACGGTAAATCGATTACACCTTTGCTTTCGTTTACATTACCATCGAGTAGGGCAACGTAGCGTTTTTTGACGTTTCTCTGTATGAATTGGGCTTGCAGGTTTTTGTATACTGTGGCCGACTTAGCAATCAGCAACAAACCGGAAGTCGACATGTCTAAACGATGCACGATTAATGGACCGCTCGCATTGGGATAAAGTAATTTAACGCGACTCCAAACGGAATCCGTAATGTCTTTTCCCGGTACCGATAAAAATTCGGCGGGTTTGTTCACCACAGTCAAATAGTCATCTTCATATACAATTTCCAAAGTTTTCCCTTCCGCCGGATTGGTTTTAAACGGATTGTCTTCTAACGGAATATCTTTGAGCATGTGTCTTAGTATCGGTTCGCATTTTCCGGTACAAGCGGGATAAAACTGTTGGTGCTTTCTAACTTCGGATTTAGGCGATTGTCCCCACCAAAATTCGGCCATCGCAATGGGTTTTAAGTCGTTTTGAAAAGCGTAGTGTAGGAGTTTTGGTGCTGCGCATTCTCCAGCTCCGGCAGGAGGATTGCCATTAAAAATTTCTCCTAAGCTTTTCAGTTCTTGGTACTGATTGAGAAAGGCGTATTGTTCAAAAAGTTGCTGTTGGAGTTCCGCCGATTTTTTACGGCGTCCTTCTTTAAGTTGGTTTATTGTAGCAGTAAATTCAGCCACAGTTTCCTCAGCAGCGGTAATATGATGGTTCCAATAAAGCGTCATTTTTTTGAGCAAGATGCCTTCTTCCTGACTTTCTTTGTTAAGTTGCTCTATATCGGCTTCCGGATTGTTTTGACGAAGTGCTGCTCTGCGTTTTTTGCCGATTTTAATCGTTTCTTTTTGCGCCTGAATTTCTTTTTCTGCTTGGATTTTGGTTTCGCTTAATACTTGAATTGACTTTAGGTAAGCGTAATCATTTTCAAGTAGTTTAATTTTTTTATTATAATTGTTTAAGATAACTTCTTCTTGCTTGAAAAAGCTTTTTTCTTCCAACATGTCAAACACAGTTGGCACAAAAAACGGGTGGTGATTGCGCTCTGCCAGTTTACCCGAAAACGCCCAAAGATAACCCAATCGACCTTCTGTATTTTGTACTACTAAAACACCGAACATTTTGCCTATGGCCAAACCGTTTTGTGTATCATCTAAGCCGAAGTTATGTTCGAAATCGGTTTGTGTTTCGAGATAATCCTGCAACGCTTTAGCTGCTATTTTACTCAAATCGTGCGGTTCGTAGTAAAACGGAAAAGTGAATTTTTCCGGTAGGGTAATACCTGAAATGTCTTGTTGAAAAGCGATAAAATGAGCGGCCTTTTTCATCGCTGCAAAGCTATAAAGGAAAAGTAAATTATTGGCTAATTAATGATTTTATTCCTTCAATAAAAACTTCAAGTTTTCTATGGTACGAATTTCAGATTTGTAAAATTGAAGTGCTGTAGGGATCTCTTTATCAGAAGTATCACGAGGCGATTTTTTGACAATACGGGCGGTAGTTCCACTGAAATTTAAGGTATATTCTTGGTTTAAGTCGGTTGACTCAGTGGTGAATTTGATGATTTTATTCTCCACTTTCCAAGTACCTTTTCCCTTTTTATGGGTATCGTGATTACCTCGTATATCAACTACTCGGTTAAAACTTGTAAAATCAAACGTTTGATCGGCATTGAGTTGTATTTTATAGTCAAGAATACTTCCGTCTTTACCTTCAATTAAAAAGAAATAGCTTCCGCTGTAATCTTCGGCTTGAGCATTGCCATTATAACTACAAAGTAAAATAAGGAGAAAGATAAGCTGTTTCATAGATGACCTTTTAAACTTGTATCACGCCCAAATTAAAAGGCTTTTCAATCGGCGCGTGATTGGCAGCTTCTATTCCCATGGAAATCCAAGTTCGCGTTTCTAACGGGTCAATAATCGCATCCGTCCATAACCTTGCCGCTGCATAATAAGGAGAAACCTGTTCATCGTAACGTGCTTTGATTTTGTCGAATAACGCTTGCTCGGTTTTTTCATCTACAGTTTCGCCTTTGGCTTTCAAAGAAGAAGCTTCAATTTGGGCCAATACTTTAGCAGCTTGGGTTCCACCCATTACCGCGAGTTCGGCACTTGGCCAGGCAAAAATCAATCGCGGATCGTAGGCTTTACCACACATAGCATAGTTTCCGGCGCCGTAGGAGTTGCCGACTACTACTGTAAACTTCGGTACAACCGAATTGGAAACAGCATTGACCATTTTGGCACCATCTTTAATGATTCCGCCGTGTTCACTTTTAGAACCTACCATAAAACCGGTTACGTCTTGCAGAAAAACGAGCGGAATTTTCTTTTGGTTACAGTTGGCTATGAACCGCGTGGCTTTATCGGCTGAATCTGAATAAATGACACCACCGAACTGAATTTCACCTTTTTTGGTTTTAGAAACGGTACGTTGGTTGGCTACAATACCCACAGCCCAACCGTCAATTCGGGCATAGCAAGTGATGATGGATTTACCATAATCCGGTTTGTACATGTCCATTTCGGAATTGTCTACCAAACGCTTGATGATTTCCAACATGTCGTATTGTTCCGCTCTGGATTTGGGTAAAATACCATAAATATCTTTTTCGTCTAAAGCCGGTTTTTGTGGTTTTTCGCGATTAAAACCTGCCTTTTCATAATCGCCTATTTTCCCGACTATACTTTTGATACGGTCCAAAGCATCTTTATCGTCTTTGGCTTTATAATCGGTTACCCCGGAGATTTCACAGTGTGTTGTGGCACCGCCGAGAGTTTCATTATCGATATTTTCTCCAATAGCGGCTTTTACCAAATAGCTTCCGGCCAGGAAAATACTTCCTGTTTTATCCACTATCATTGCTTCATCACTCATAATAGGAAGGTAAGCACCACCGGCTACGCAACTACCCATCACAGCGGCAATTTGAGTAATACCCATACTGCTCATAATCGCGTTATTTCTAAAGATACGACCAAAGTGTTCTTTGTCGGGGAAAATTTCGTCCTGCATTGGCAAATACACTCCGGCAGAATCCACCAAATAAATAATAGGCAATCTATTCTCTATAGCGATTTCTTGTGCTCGTAAATTCTTTTTAGCCGTAATCGGGAACCAAGCGCCGGCTTTTACCGTTGCATCATTGGCCACAACAATACATTGTTTTCCTTTGATGTAGCCCATTTTTACCACCACGCCACCCGAAGGACAACCGCCATGTTCAGCATACATGCCGTCCCCCACAAAAGCCCCGATTTCGATATTTCTGGCTTTATCATCCAGTAAATAATCAATGCGCTCGCGTGCGGTCATTTTTCCTTCTGCATGCAATTTTTCAATGCGCTTTTCGCCACCGCCCAATTTTACTTTAGCCAATCGTTGTTTTAATTCAGATAGTAAAAGTTTGTTATGATCTTCGTTTTTATTGAAGGTAAGGTCCATAAATTTGTAGGGTATATAACGATTGTTTGAATTGGTTGCTAAACTACGAAAACGTTTTCAATAACTGAAATCAGATGTACAATTGACCATGCTAATTTTATGTTAACAAATTGTAAATTTCAATTCAATCGCATCAATTATATTTAATATTCACTTAACATTAGAGTCATACATTTGCATCAAATTTTAACATTATGTCTATCAACAACATTTTCCAGTTTTTAGTTCCAAAAGATAAAAAATTCTTTCCTCTTTTTGAACAAGCCACCTCAAATTTAGTGATTTTAGCGGAAACCCTTCATGAAGCTGTCAATGCCCCAAAATCGGAGCGTGAGGATTATTTCAGAAAGATTGAGGAATTAGAAGCCACCATTGAAGAGATTACCCATAAAACACATTTGGAATTAAGCAGAAATTTTATCACTCCTTTTGATAGAGAAGACATTCACGCTTTGGTAAAAGCCATTGATAACGTAGCTGATTACATGCACGGTGCTGCCAGTAGAATGCGTTTGTACCAAGTAGAAAAGATTACAAAGTCCATTCGTAAATTAACAGAAATTAATTTAGAAGCTTGTCAGTTAATCAATGCCGGTGTAAAGCAATTGAAAGACATGAAAGACCACAAGGCTATCAAAGAAACTTGTAAAAAAATCAACAAATTAGAGAGCAAAGCGGATTCGGTTTTTGATAAAGCGGTTGCTGACATTTTCGAAAATGAAACCGATGTTAAAAACATTATCAAGTATAAAGAAGTACTTTCTGCTTTAGAATCTGCTTCAGATAAATGTAAAAGTGTTTCCAACGTAATGGAACAAATTTCAGTAAAACATTCATAAACAGTTTAATATAAATCAACTTTTATGGATTTTACTTTATTGTTAATCATCATATTCTTAGCGCTGGTATTTGACTATATCAATGGTTTTCACGATGCCGCCAACTCCATAGCCACCATAGTAGCGACTAAGGTATTGACACCTTTTCAAGCGGTATTGTGGGCAGCGCTTTTTAACTTCATGGCTTATTGGGTTTTTGGTTTTGGTGTTGCAGATACTGTTGCCAAAACCGCACATACCAGTAGTATTGACCTAACGGTGATTTTGGCTGGGGTCATTGCAGCGATTATTTGGAATTTAATTACTTGGTGGAAAGGTATTCCATCTTCATCTTCCCATACCTTAATTGGTGGATTTGCCGGAGCAGCCATTGCACACGGTTTTCGCGATGTCACCGATCCTGAACATGCCGGATTTAAAATTGTAAACTGGTTAAAAGAAGCCAAAGAGGGAGAATTATTACCATCGGGTGTCTTTATTGTCATCTTGTTTATTGTATTCGCTCCATTATTGGGTATGTTAATCTCTTATTTTATTTCGCTTTGGTTGATGTACTCTTCAAAGAAAAATGTTTGGCCTAAAGTATTAACAGTAGTGTTGATGTTGTTGGTTGGATGGTTTTTATACTCCGTTATGGTGCCATACGAAGACATCAAAAAACCAAGATTTGAAAGTGAATTTTGGAGTGTCGTTACAGAGCCTCATAATATAAAATGGTTCTTAGTTGCTTTTATTTTCTATAGTTTGGCCATATTCAATTTATTATTCAGCAGTTTCTCTACTGCAAAAGCTGAACGAGTATTGAAAAAAATGCAATTACTGTCTTCCGCAGCCTTTAGTTTGGGGCACGGTGGAAATGACTCCCAAAAAGTAATGGGAATTATTGCCGCGGCTGTAGCGGTTTATATCAAATCCAATCCTAACATCGATTTATCAGCGGGTTGGTTAGATTTGAATGTAGTCTTGCCTTCCGAAAAAGACGGCGTTAAAATAGACGGTGTTATGCCGGGATGGATTCCGCTTACCTGTTACACCGTAATTGCATTAGGAACCTTGAGTGGCGGTTGGAAAATTGTAAAAACTATGGGTTCCAAAATTACCAAAGTAACTGCTTTTGAAGGCGTAGTAGCCGAATCAGCCGGAGCGTTAACCTTGTTTTCTACAGAGCACTTTAAAATTCCGGTTTCAACCACACATACCATTACAGGTTCTATTATTGGGGTAGGCGTAACCAAAAGGGTTTCAGCAGTTCGCTGGGGTGTTACGGTTAAATTATTGTGGGCTTGGATTTTAACCATTCCAGTTTCAGCAGTTTTAGCCGCCTTAGTATATTATTTATTGAAAATATTTATCTAAAAAAAAATAATTTTACAAAAGCCGACTGTTAAGGTTGGCTTTTTTTATAACTACTTTCTAATCGTTAAGAAAAGGTTTTTTTAACATCAAAAAATCATTAACAACACAACATACAACTACAATGAAAAAACTATTACTAATAGGTGCTTTACTGGCATCAATTTCAATATCCGCACAAATTACAATTGAGCAAACCAAACACGATAACGATGTTAAGTTGTCAGCCTTGCCCTATTATAGTTTTGGTAAGGGAATTGGTATGACTTCTCCTGATAGTATCTTCCAACTCAATATCCGCTTTCGCATGCAAAACAGAGCAACCTATTTGGATGAAGATGGTGAAGCAGGCGCTTATGATGGTCAAGTACGTCGTTTGCGATTGCGTTTTGATGGTTATGTAGGGAATCCTAAATTTCTATATGCTATTCAACTTTCTTTCGCACCGGGCGATGTGGGTGAAGTGAAAGAAGGTGAAAATATCAACATCATTCGCGATGCCGTCGTTTTTTACCGACCGAATAAGCACTGGAATATCAGTTTTGGACAAACCAAATTACCCGGAAACCGTCAACGCGTTAACTCGTCCGGAGGTTTGCAGTTAACCGACAGAACCATTAATAATGCTAAATTTACTATTGATCGTGACTTTGGGTTTCAAGTGCACAATATGAATGAGTTTAAAGACAAATTCTCTTATAACTTCAAAGCGGCATTATCGGGTGGAGAAGGCCGAAATCAAACCGGTAAAGCAGATGACGGTGTAGCTGTAACCGGTAAAATAGAAATAATGCCATTGGGTGCCTTTTCTAAAGATGGTACTTATTTTGAAGGCGATATTTTACGCGAAAAGAAACCTAAGTTGTTATTGTCCGGGGCTTTTCAACAAAATAACCACGCGCAACGTACGCAAGGACAATTGGGGAATGATTTGTTTGAGAGACGAACCATGAAGTCGGTTTTACTTGATGCTATGTTCAAATACAACGGTTGGGCAGCCATGATGAGTTATATGTCGAGAACGACAAATGAAAACGCTATCACCGTTAATCCGGAAGATGTTACCGAAAGTAATTATGTATTTGTCGGAAACGGGTTTGATTATCAAGCGAGTTACAATACGAAATCGAACTACGAGTTCATCGCTCGTTATTCTATCCAGAATGTTGGAAATGATATTGCAGCTTTGGCACCTAATGTCCGAGAATATTCTGTGGGCATAACCAAATACATTTGGGAACACGCTTTTAAACTGCAAGCTGAAGTCAATTACGATACTCTAAATTATTTTGACGGTACTTCCAAGAACAATTGGTATGTACGTTTTCAGGTTGAAATAGGAATTTAACATAATAAAATTCGGATATTTTTTTTTTGTTTAGGGAAAGAATCTATTTTTGCGATTCAATAAAATAATCACAATGAAAAAAATCCTATTACACACCATTTTATTTGTTTCACTTCCAATCTATTCTCAACAAATAGGGAACGGAATGTCAATTATCACTGCCAAACAACGCCTTGATCTTTCTAAAGGCAACGACGTTGACGAAAAGAATATTGAAGGAAGTCCATATTTTACAACAACATTTTTACCAGCTACTGTTACTGGTTATGAAGGAATGTTTTTACTTCGATATAATGCTTACAAAGATGAGATGGAATTTCAAAGCGAGGGAAAAATCCTTTTTGTGATAAAATCAGACAGTATGGAGGTTAATTTTACCAACAGCAAGAAAAACTACAAATACACACTATACAACTCTGATAAAGGAAATGTCAAAGGATTTTTGGTAAAGCTATCTACCGGAGAAAAAGTTTCTTTATTCAAGAGAGAAAAAGTGAAACTAATTCCAAAAGTAGAAGCTGCGAATAGTTATGCTAGTGAAGTTCCTGCTCACTATGAATTTCAGAAAGAAACCTTTTATATAAAAAAAATGGACGGAATAGTTACATTCCCGAAAAACAAAAAAGAATTGGTAAAAATGTTTCCTGACAAAGAAAGCCAAATAGTAGATTTCTTAAAAAACAACAGCATCTCTTTTTCAAAGGAGTCTGATTTGGTTATCCTTGTAACGTTCTTAAATTCAATTTAAGCTTCATAGTAGCTTGTTTTTCTATTTCAATTTTATCTCAATCCGTTGAGAAAATATTAAATATGATATTAAATCTTCCAATATAACTAAAACCTCTTCGGAGGTTTTTTTATTTTTTTAACGTTTGTTCCGATGCCGATTAGTTAATTTTATATCAAAATCACATTCTATGAAACTCAAAACAATATTTCTAGTAACAATTATGTCCGGTCTGTTGACTGGCTATGCACAATTAGTACCAATGGATTACAAAGACGGTGAACAAAAGCTCAGTGGCTTCGGTGTAAAACCTCAAAACGGACTCAAAGAAAAATCGGGTGTACTCATTTTACCGGCCTGGATGGGCATTGACGAACATTCTAAAGAAAGTGCTGCCGAATTAGCCAAGTTGGGTTATTACACCTTTGTAGCCGATATTTACGGCGTTAACAATCGCCCGAAAAATACAGCTGAAGCCGGTAAAAATGCCGGATTTTACAAAAAAAATTATGCCGATTACCAAAGACGCATTCAATTGGCTTTAGACCAGTTGGTCAAGCTTGGTGCCAATCCGGATAAAATTGTAGTCATGGGTTACTGCTTTGGCGGAACCGGTGCTTTAGAAGCTGTTAGAGGCAACTTAAAAGTGCAAGGAGCCGTTTCTTTTCACGGTGGTTTAGGGAAAGACGCTTCTCGTGCGGTAAACAAAATCAACTCCAAAGTTTTGGTGCTTCACGGTGCCGATGATCCTTATGTTCCCAAAGCAGAAGTCGATGCTTTTCAAGAAGAAATGAAAAGTTCTGGGGCCGATTGGCAAATGGTGTTCTACGCCAATGCCGTTCATGCCTTTACCCACAAAGACGCCGGGAGCGACAACAGCAAAGGTGCCGCTTACAATGAACTAGCCGATAAACGCTCGTGGATAGCTTTCAAAAATTTCTTGAAAGAGGCTTTATAAAATCCAACTTTCTTCAAATAACAAAGCCCAAAACAGTCCGCTGCTTTGGGCTTCGTTATTTCTATAAAATACAAAAGCCGACCTGGAGCGATCGACTTATGCGGTGAGGTGTAACTTCCTTTACGGAATCCTCATGGCAAATGTAATTGTAAATTCTCAATAGTAAATGGTAAATTGAAATTATTTTCAAAATAATTCATCATTCATCATTCTTCTGTCCCATCATCATCAAATAGGCTTTCAAAAACTCGTCTAAATTCCCATTCATTACGCCATCAACATCACTGGTTTCATATCCTGTGCGAACATCTTTTACTAATTTATACGGATGCATTACGTAATTGCGGATTTGCGAACCCCATTCGATTTTCATCTTTCCGGCTTCAATATCGCTGCGCATTTCCTGACGCTTTTTCAACTCAATTTCGTACAACTGCGATTTCAACATCTGCATCGCCCTTTGACGGTTGTCCTGCTGTGAGCGCGTTTCCGAACACTGAATCTGAATCCCAGTTGGCTTGTGAAACAACTGTACTTTGGTTTCTACCTTGTTTACGTTTTGTCCTCCGGCGCCGCTCGAACGAGAAGTTATGATCTCTATGTCGGCCGGATTGATTTCAATTTCTATTGTATCATCGGCTAAAGGATATACATATACAGAAGCAAACGAAGTATGGCGCTTGGCATTGCTGTCAAATGGCGAAATACGCACTAATCGATGCACACCGTTTTCGCCTTTTAGATACCCAAAAGCAAAATCACCTTCAATTTCCAAAGTCACCGTTTTAATACCGGCCACATCGCCTTCCTGAAAGTTCAGCTCTTTAACCTTATAGCCTTGGTTTTCCGCCCACATCAAATACATACGCATCAACATCGAAGCCCAATCACAGCTTTCCGTACCACCGGCACCGGCTGTAATTTGCAATACCGCACTCAAACTGTCACCTTCGTCCGAAAGCATGTTGCGGAATTCCAGATTCTCAATATGTGTATTGGCCAGTTCGAACTGATGGTCAAGTTCTTCCTCAGTCGCATCACCTTCTTTAAAAAACTCGTAGGTAATTTGCAATTCTTCGGTTAAACTCTCCGCCTTGTTAAAGTCTTCCACCCATTTTTTCTTAGAGCGCAGGTTTTTCACAATAACTTCAGCTTCCTTGGCGTTATTCCAAAAGTCGGGCGCAAAAGTTTTTTCTTCTTCGTTGGTAATTTCAATCAGTTTGGCATCAATGTCAAAGATACCTCCTCAACGCACCAAGGCGTTCTACAATACCTTTTATTTGTTCGGTATTTGTCATAAATAATGTAGTTTTGTGTTTTAATTTTTAGAAGCTGTTTCCCGCTATCCGTTCCAATCTTTTTATTGTTGTTACCCTGAGCGCAGTCGAAGGGCTTTTACCAAACAATAAAAAGGATTTCCACTATTATCGGGGCTAGGCTTTATTGCAAAAATAGACTATCTGACTTTCATATGGAAATAAATTTAATCAGCGATACCGTTACCAAACCTTCTCCCGAAATGCTGCAAGCCATGTTCAACGCCAAAGTAGGCGATGACGTGTTCAAACAAGATCCTACCGTAAATGCTTTCGAGAAAATGGTAGCCGATTTGTTTGGGATGGAAGCCGCATTGTTTTTCCCATCCGGAACCATGGCCAACCAAACTGCTATTAAATTAAACACCAATCCCGGTGATCAAATCATTTGTGATAAATGGTCGCACATCCATCTCTACGAAGCCGGTGGCGCATCATTCAATAGTGGTGTGAATTTCAATTTGCTCGACGGTCAGCGTGGTTTGATTACGGCTGAACAAGTCGCTGCTGGGATTAATGATCCCGAGTTTTACCACGCGCCTTTATCTAAAATGGTCAGTATCGAAAATACTACCAACAAAGGCGGTGGCGCTTGCTATGACATAGCCGAATTACAAAAAATCAAACAAGTTTGTGTTGATAATAATCTCAAATACCACTTAGATGGTGCGCGCTTGTGGAATGCTTTAGTAGCCAAAAAACAACATCCCAAACAATATGGTGTTTTGTTTGATACCATTTCGGTTTGTTTTTCCAAAGGATTGGGTGCGCCTATAGGCTCAGTCTTAGTATCTGATGCCGAAACCATGCACAAAGCCTTGCGCATCCGAAAGATATTTGGCGGGAATATGCGACAATCAGGCTATTTGGCGGCGGCCGGAATCTACGCTTTGCAAAACAACATCAAACGCTTGGAAGACGATCACCGCAGGGCTAAAGAGTTGGGTCAGCTGTTACAACAATTGCCTTGGGTTGCCAATGTGTCGCCGACAGAAACCAATATTGTGATTTTTGAAGTCAAAAAACCGTTGACGGAGAAGCAAGTAATTGACACCTTAAAAGCCAAAGGCATTCTCATCAGCTCTATGGGACAAGGCAAATTACGCATGGTAACACACCTTGATTACAAACAAGTTTTACACGAATATGTGTTGGAAAATTTAGGTAAAGTGCAGTTCTAGGTAAAAAACTGTTTTCCTATAGAAATCAAGCCAATAAGCAAAATTAAAATCAGTGAAATCATTCTGAATTTTACTTGCGGAATGTAGGCTAACAATTGTTTACCCAAATAAGAACCCAACAAACCGATTACGAAAAGAAACGGAATATAAATCATGTCGTGTTGGTGAATAAAACCGTTTTTGTAATATACTACGGTTCGAGTTAAGTCAATCATCATATCAATGGCTGCCGACGTGGCAATGAAAACGCTTTTTTCCAAATTAAAGGCTGCCATTGTTAATCCTCTAATAGCACCGCCGGTTCCTAACAAACCGGCTGAAAATCCTGAAAATACACCACCTAATGTGGCATTTTTTTTATTAGGCGGAATGATTAAATCTTTTTTAATCAGGAAAATCAAACTCATGGCCACCAAGAAAATACCTAAAAGTATTTCCAGCCAATAGCCTTGTATGTATTTTGACAGTAAGCCGCCAAGAATTACAAGTAGGGCAGAAGGCAAACCAATATAAAGCAATAGATTTTTGTCTAATCCTTCTCGGAACAAGACTATTTTACTCAGGTTACTCGCCAAGTGAAAAACGGCAGTCAATCCTAGAACCGAATGAAAATCGAAATAAAAATTACCTATCGGGACAAAAAAAACAGACGAACCAAAGCCACCAACCGTACCAATAATTTCAGCCAATAAGGCCAATAGTAAAAAAGGGTAGCTGATGTTCATTCTTACTTAAATAAATCCATGCCCGGAATATTCGGCATGCCTTCTTTGGCTACAGCAGCTAATTCTGCTTCGTTAACGTTCGTAGCTTTTTCGATGGCTTTGTTTAAGACCAAAATCAGGTAATCTTCCAATTGTTCTTTGTCTTCTAACAAACTTTCATCTATGGTAATCGAACGAATTTTTCGATTGGCGGTGATGGTTACTTGCAGTAAGTTGTCGTTGCTTTTTTCGTCAATCAATACAGAGTCTAAACGTTGTTTTGTAGCTTCAATTTTTTGCTGGGTTTCTTTGAGTTTGCCCATCATGTTCATCATGTCTCCAAACATAAACTATCATTTAAATTAAAGTGCTAAGGTAACAATTACTGTTAATTTCTAAGTGCATAACTTCCGAAGTTTTGTTAAAGTTATGCAGGCATAATACTTATTTTTGTTGATTATAATTATAAGATACTAATGTCAAAATCCATAAAGCCGCCTAAAGCGAAAATACTTCCTAAAATCATTGAAAAGCACGGACATGCCAGAACCGATAATTACTATTGGCTCAACGAAAGAGAAAATCCAGAAGTTATTGCGTATTTGAATGCGGAAAACGACTACTACCAAAAATCAACTGCCCATACCAAAGATTTTCAAAACAGCTTGTTCGAGGAAATGAAAGCCCGAATCAAGGAAGATGATGAATCGGTGCCTTATTTTTATAACGGCTATTATTACATTACCCGTTTTGAAAAAGGCAAAGATTACCCAATCCATTCCCGAAAAAAAGGCAGTTTGGAGGCACCTGAGGAAATCATGTTTGACTGCAACGAAATGGCGAAAGGACATGCTTATTTTAACTTGGCGGGTTTGAGTGTGAGTGAAGACAATGTTTGGGTCAGCTTTGGTGTCGATACCGTTTCCAGAAGACAATACACCATTCAAATTAAGAATTTGCAAACCGGAGAAATACTTCCGGTTAAGATAGAAAATACGACGGGTGGTGCGACTTGGGCCAGTGACAATCAAACCTTGTTTTATTCGCGCAAAGACGAACAAACCTTGCGTCCGGATAAAATTTACAAACACAAATTAGGGACAAGTCCCGATGAAGACAAACTGGTTTTCTTTGAAAAAGATGAAACTTTTGATGTTTCGGTTTACAAATCGAAATCGAAAAAATACATCATTATCAATTCAAACAGTACGATGACCACGGAATACCGTATGGTTTTATCGGCTACTCCGGATGCGAAGTTTACGGTTTTCCAAAAACGAACTCGAGGTTTGGAGTATTCGATGTCGCATTTTGGGGATCATTTTTACATCGTAACCAATAAAGACAAGGCAACCAACTTCAAGCTGATGAAAACGCCGGAAAACGCGACAGGCAAAGAAAATTGGGTAGATGTAATTCCGCACCGCGAGGAAGTTTTGCTTGAAGATATTGATATTTTTGCGGCATATTTGGTGGTTACCGAGCGTTATAATGGTTTGAATCAAATTCGAATTATGCCGTGGAATGGGCAAGGCGATTACTATTTGCCGTTTGACAGCGAAACCTTTACGGCTTATACGACCACCAATTTAGATTTTGATACCGAAATATTGCGGTATGCATTCCAATCATTGGCCACGCCTTCGTCGGTAATCGACTTTAATATGCGAACAAAAACTAAAACGGTTTTGAAAGAGCAAGAAGTTGTAGGCGGGACTTTTGATAAAAACAATTACACAGAAGAACGTGTCTGGGCTACCGCGCAAGACGGAACGAAAGTACCCATTTCAATGGTGTATCGCAAAGGATTGCAAAAGAACAGCATGAACCCGACTTTGTTGTACGCCTACGGCTCGTATGGCGTAACTATGGATTGTTATTTTTCAACGGTTCGCTTGAGTTTGTTAGACCGTGGCTTTATTTATGCCATTGCGCACATTCGTGGTGGAGAAGATTTAGGCCGACCTTGGTACGAAAACGGTAAACTGCTGAAAAAGAAAAACACTTTCACGGATTTTATAGATTGTTCTCAATTTTTGATTGACCAAAAATACACGTCAAACCAACATTTGTATGCAGAAGGCGGTTCGGCAGGTGGTTTGTTAATGGGCGCTATTGTGAATATGGCACCGTCTTTGTACCACGGCGTAATCGCACAAGTACCGTTTGTAGATGTGGTAACCACGATGTTAGACGATAGTATTCCGCTTACGACCGGTGAATATGACGAATGGGGTAATCCAAACGTGAAAAAGTATTACAACTATATGCTCTCGTATTCGCCTTATGACAATGTTACGGCTCAGGCATATCCGCATATGTATGTGTCTACAGGTTTACACGATTCGCAAGTCCAATATTGGGAGCCGGCCAAATGGGTAGCCAAGCTCAGAGTGTTGAAAACAGACGACAATCAATTGTACTTGGATACCAATATGGATGCGGGACACGGAGGTGCTTCGGGTAGGTTTGAAGCCATCAAGGAAATCGCCAAAGAATACAGTTTTTTGTTAGATTTAGAAGGAATAAAAAGATAGTTTAAAATATTTTATTAAATTTGCAACGTTTGGGAGCCTGTTAAATTGACTTCATAACTACGCCTTGACTAATTTATTTTATGAAAGAAGATATAAAAGCTTACGATAATGTACTGAGTTTAATAGGGAATACTCCGCTGATTAAACTCAACAGAATCACAGAATCTTTACCCGGAAACTTCTACGCTAAAGTGGAAGCTTTCAACCCGGGTCACTCCACTAAAGACAGAATTGCATTATATATTATTGAAGAGGCTGAGAGACAAGGAATTTTAACGCCGGGTGATACCATTATCGAAACCACTTCCGGAAATACCGGTTTTAGTTTGGCTATGGTAAGTATCATTAAAGGATACAATTGTATTTTGGCCGTAAGTTCTAAATCGTCCAAAGATAAAATAGACATGTTGCGCAGTTTGGGTGCGAAGGTATATGTTTGTCCGGCTCACGTTTCTGCCGATGACGAGCGTTCGTACTACAATGTTGCGAAGCGTTTACACGAAGAAACCAAAGGTTCGGTTTACATCAATCAATATTTCAACCAATTGAATATTGATGCACACTATAAAACTACAGGTCCTGAAATTTGGGAACAAACCAACGGAAAAATTACGCATTTAGTTGCTTGTAGCGGAACGGGCGGAACCATTTCCGGAGCTGCTAAATTTTTAAAAGAAAAAAATCCGAATATCCGAATATTAGGCGTTGATGCATTTGGTTCTGTATTGAAAAAATACCATGAAACTAAAGAATTTGATGCTAACGAAATTTATCCGTACCGCATTGAAGGTTTGGGTAAAAACTTAATTCCGACAGCCACCGATTTCGATTCGATTGACCACTTCATGAAAGTGACCGACGAAGAAAGTGCTCATACCACTCGTGAGATTGCTAAGAAAGAAGGTTTGTTTGTAGGCTACACCTCAGGAGCAGTAATGCAAGCCATCAGACAATATGCCGAAGAAGGTGAATTTAACGAAAACAGTAATGTTATTGCTATTTTCCCTGACCACGGTTCTCGTTACATGAGCAAAGTATTTAGTGATGATTGGATGAACGAGCAAGGTTTCTTTGACAGTGTTAATGTAGAAGAAACACAAAAAGTGGAATTTATCAAATAGACTCTTTTGAACTGTTTGGATACAGTTAACTTTTTTATATACAAAACGCTGAGATTGCTCAGCGTTTTTTTATGATATAAATAAAGATTATAGATTCAATACAATTGTTTGTCTCTGATAAATTAATTTTGTGATAAGAAAGAAAACTCCGAGTAGTAAACTCGGAGTTTTTTAATAATTATTTTTTCTTGGAATTTGCTTCGGTTATATTTTTATCTTGCATCATTTCCATAAGCTTCATACCTAGCAATCCGCTTATACCACCTTCAGAACCATTAGCTCCGGAAATTAATACATCAGGAATAACTTTGATATTTCCTTTTCCAATTTCCTCTGTGATTTTATATTTGGTAAAATTATCTCCACCCATAGCTGAAACTTGTAATTGATAAGCTTCTGCTGTTGATTTACCAATAGCCATAATCTTCTCAGCTTCGGCCAAACCAGTTTTAGAGATTTTTTCAGCTTCGGCACTCGCATTCAAACGGGTAGCTTCTGCTTGCGCTCCAGCTCTTGCCTTAGTGGCTTCAGCCTCTGCATTTGCACGCATTTTTGTGGCTTCAGCTTCAGCATTAACATTCAATTTTAAGCTGGTAGCATCACCCTCTGCCTTTTTAACCGTTGCATCTGCTGTACGTTGTGCAATTTCAACACTTTGCGAGGCACGAACAATTTCTTTTTGCATATCAGCAATAGCCGTTTCTTTCTCTACTCCTTGACGCTGTTCTTGCGCCATTTTTTGGGTTTGATAAGTCTTTTGTTCTTCTTCGGCGATTTTTCTGTCGGTTAGCGTTTTCATTAATGAATCCGGCGGAACTATATCTCCAATTAGCGTATCAACTGCATTTACATTGTATTCGTCCAAAACTGTTTTGATATGATTCTTGGCTGATTCTTGTCTCTCTTTACGAGTACTTAAGAACGAGATCACATCGCTGTCCTGAGCTGAATTTCTGAAATAGTTACCAATTGTAGGTTCTAGAACTTGTGAAACTAAATTTGTCATACTACCAAAACGAGCAATTACTTTTGGTGCTTCGTTGGCCGGTACGTGGATAATTTGTGCTACATCTAAATTAAAAGGGAAACCATCTTTAGAACGTACTGTAATTGTAGATAAGTTTTTATCTAAATCATGTGATTCACTTCGTGCATTTGCCCAGTTCAAAACCAAGTTAGTGGTTGGCACCGGTTCTAATTTAGTAGTGTATTTGTTTAGAGCATATTTACCAGGACCAAGTGGTTCCATCCATACACCGCGTTGTCCTTTGGACACAATGTTTCCGTGTTTGAAGGTATCGCCTGTAACATCTTGACCGTCTTCACCTATATAAGAAATCACTACGCCAACATATCCAATAGGAACATCAGTCATAGGGTTTTGTTCTATTTGAATTGCCCAAGTATTGATGTAATAAGAACCAGCCAACATAACTTGTGGTTGTAATCCACGATTTCCGCCTTTCTCCAAAAAATCATCAAAGTCTTGGAAATTATTGTGACCTTCAACATACTTACCTGCAATTTGGCCAAGTGGAATAGGTTCACCATCTAAAGCAGTTACAATACCGACCATGTTTTCATAAATTTTGATTTGATCGGCAATAACAATTTCAAATAAGAATGTATTGATACGATAGGAACCTGTTGTAATGAAAGCTGTTTGACGACCTTTCTGACCACCGTTGTTTAAGAAAGAGGTCGCATCTTGGTAATTATCACATTCAACTTTTCGAGCTAAAATGCGCCCGGTTGGGATTTCCTTTCCGTCTTTACTTAACACTAATCCGATTTTGCCTTCGGGTATAATCGTAAAAGGAGTCATGTCGATAGAATATTGCCAAATCCACTTCATCCAGTACAGTCCTGGCGCTAAGGTTTGTGCTTGAAAACCAGCTTCACCTTTAGTAGCAATAATTCGACCGTCAGGAAGAGATTTGTCTGTTCCAAACAAAACAAATTTTTTGGTTACTAAACCAATTTTATCTTCAGGTACGATAACCATACCAAAGAAAAATCGCAAGACAAACTTGTAAAAGACTAATGATAAAACCAAAAGGAAAATCCACCAATAAGAGAAAATTTCTGCCATTGTTTTAAAAATTAAATTAAAAATAAGTGTTTGATTTTTGGAGCGATTGGATAGGGGAATACGTTTTGTTTTTTAAAGGAAACTTCCTTGTTGGTGTTACGACACCTTTCGTTATTGCGACTATTTATTCCGGGCAAAAATCTCTAATTGTACGGAAGTCTTAATTAAATGTTACAACTTTTTAACACCATTTTTTTTACAATTTATTTAACTGTTTTATAATCAGCAAATTAAATTTTTATTTAATAGAGCTTGCAATTGCTAAACTTATTGCAGTAGTATTGGTGTTGTTTCAATACTGTAAAAAAAAACGCCAAGCAAAAGCCCGGCGTTTATATTTAAAATTTGATATCTGATATCTAATATTACTCTTGCATGGTGTGGTAAACGTTCATTACATCGTCGTCTTCCTCGATTTTTTCCAATAATTTTTCAACATCGGCTATTTGGTCTTCGGTCAACTCTTTGGTGATTTGCGGAATTCTGTCGAAACCGGAAGATAAAATCTCCAAACCGCGATTTTCCAATTCTTTCTGGATGGCACCGAAACTTTCGAAAGGCGCATACATCACGATACCGTCTTCGTCATCGGCAAAAATTTCTTCTACACCGAAATCAATCATTTCCAATTCTAATTCTTCTACATCTTGTCCGGCAGCCGGAATACGGAAGTTACAAGTGTGGTCGAACATAAATTCTACCGAACCTTGCGTGCCCAAAGTACCGTTACATTTGTTGAAATAGCTTCGAATATTGGCTACTGTACGGTTATTGTTGTCGGTCGCCGTTTCGATGAGGACAGCGATTCCGTGCGGTGCATAACCTTCAAATAATACTTCTTTATAGTTAGCTGTATCTTTATCGGTGGCTTTTTTAATGGCGCGTTCTACGTTTTCTTTCGGCATATTGGCCGCTTTGGCATTTTGCATAACCGCTCTCAAACGCGAATTAGCTTCGGGGTTTGGTCCGCCTTCTTTTACCGCCATCACGATATCTTTCCCGATACGAGTAAACGCTTTGGCCATAGCAGCCCAACGTTTCATTTTTCTTCCTTTTCTAAATTCAAATGCTCTTCCCATTGCTGATAGAATTTGTTTTAATTTGAGTGCAAAAATAAGGTAATAATCGATTAATGCAAATGATAGTCGTTACAAATTATCCCACCGGTACATGACTGGAAATAAAGCTTTCCCCTGTGTTATTCCACTGGTCTATTATGGTGTTTTTTTCCTGAAAATTGGCCGAATTGGTTTTGTTGTAGGTGTCAATTTCTTTGTTCACCTGCTTTACCATAGTGTTGTAATTGTCGATTTCCTCTTTGGTTCGGTCTTTATCCGATTTGGATTCAAGCGATTTTTTAGCGGCTTCAAACTTTTCGTTGAACATCATAAAAGCTACCACTTTCGGGGCGAATTGTTCTCCTTGTTTTTTGTAGAATTCCAAAGCTTTTTTAGTAATCAAAACCATCGAATTGTCGGTGCCAAAAGGTTTTACAGTTTTCAGTTTTTCCAAGCCTTCATTGGCATATTGCACCAAAGTAGCTGCATTTTGTTGGATTCCGCCGATGTCGTTTTTTTGAATGGCATTAGACAAATACAAATCGGTTACATTGGCTTTAAAGAAAATCAGGTAAAGCTCGGTATGGTAGGCAAATACTTCGTTGGAAATTTTGATTTTTTGTCCTAATTCACTGGTGTTTTCCGAGAGTGTAATGTTGTATTTAGCGCAGAAATTCTTTTGGGCCAACTCGGCTTTTTCGTTTTCGGCATCAATTTTTTTGTTGACCAAATCACGTGTCATGATATACGCTTCCATCGCATCATAGGATTGCTCGGCCACTTCTTGCATGTCTATAATTTTGTCGTATTCTTCGTTGATGTTTTTTTCAGAAATACTTAAGTATTCCAAAATTTGATTGCGGTATTCCACATCGCCTTGATAACCATCTTTCAAACCGGCAATTTTTTTACTGGCCGTTTGGATGCTTTTCACCAATAGTTTTCGGGTGTTGTCAATGCGTCGAGCGCTTTTGGAATGCGCCACAGCCGAAGTGTATTTCCACATGCTTCTGGAAATGTTTTCTTGTTCTTTACCAATATAATTCAAATAGTCTACCGGTGTTTTAAATTCCTGTGCTTGCAAACTGATGCAGGTAAAAAATACTAAAGTGATAAGCAGTCTTTTTTTCATAAGTTAGGGTTTAAGGGTAACGCAATCGGATAAAATGTTCAACGCTTCGGCGATGTGATAATTTTGTTGGATTTCTTTGCTTCTTTCCAGGTTGGTACTTTTAAGGTATTCGTCGAATTTTTGATTGTCAAGATCAATGGAATTTTGAACGATGGTAGTGTCTTGTGCTATTTCTCCGGTATCTTTGATGGTTTTCCAAAGCGCATTCATTTTGTTGACGTCGTCAAAAACGTTCGAGAATTGCAATGTTATTGATGGTAAATCGCCATCATACAGCGGATTAATTTTGGCATTGAGTTCATTCACTTGCTTGGCATAAGCATTTTTTTGAATACGCGCTTGACTCTGTTGAATGATTTTCGATTTCAATCCGTCTTCCGGCAAACGATTGTATTTTAGGTTAACACTGAGCACATCGTTTTTTAAAGCCGTTTTATTGCTGTCTTCTCTCGGCATTTGTTTGTCGAATAATAGCGGAATTTCTACATCGGGTGTAATACCAATGTATTGATTGCTTTTTCCGGTAACACGATAAAAGGTTTCCAACGTTAGTTTTACGAATTCCTGATTTTCTTCATCAATAGGAATAATGCGCTGCATCGAAGCTTTGCCTAAAGATCGATTGCCTATAATGATTGCTCGGTTGTAATCTTGCATGGCATTGGCAAAAAATTCGCTGGCGGAAGCCGAAAAACCATTAATCATCACAATCATCGGTCCGTTGTAAATGGTACCGCGATTTTGGTCTTTGAGGATTTCTCTTTTTTGTTTTCCGTCGCTCATTACGGCTAGCGGACCAACATCAATAAAAAGACCGCTCAATCGAATAGCTTCTTCCATCGAACCGCCACCGTTGTTTTGGATGTCGATTATAATGCCGCTAACACCATCTTCTTTAAGCTTATAAACCTCTTTAGCTACATCATTACTTACACTGGATTTTCCGTTTTCGAACGTAGCATAAAAACTCGGAATTCGGATGTAGCCAAAATAGTTATCGCCTTTTTTGAGTTTGAAACTATAGACGTTGTTCTGATAGTCTTTCATGACTTTTTTGTTCAGTCGAACGCTGTAAATCTCACCGCTTTTTTTTCGGAAAGTGAAGTCGGCAGTACTATATTCTTTAGAGCTGATGATTTCTTCTATTTTCTTCATCGACGAGCAGGCAATATGGTACTCATTATTTTGATGAACTACTTTTAATAGCTGATCGCCTTTGTCGATTTTTTCACTGAAATAAGCCGAACTGCCCGGAATAATTTCTTCTACCGTCATTTCGTCTTTGTCCGACATCGCCATATAAAATCCGAAAGTCATGTTATCGGAACTGACTGTAGCGTAAAAAGACGATTTGTCGCTTTCGGAGAAATAATCAGTATGTGGATCAAAGTAGGAACAAAAGGTACTGAAAAACAAGCTGTAAAATTCACTTTTTGTTAAAACATAACTTTCCGATTTACACTCGTATTGCTCCATCACTTTGGCTTTGCTTTCGTTGGCTAACTTCTCAAAGTGTTGGGTAAGCGAGTCTTTGTTAGTGCTCAATTCGGCTACTTCACGCAACACATTGAACAGCAATCGCTTTTTGTAAAGATGTTGTAATTCTTTTTCGTCTTTGGCATACGGGAAAGCCTTGCGGGAAAATTGCACTTGCTCGCTGCTGCTCAACGGAAACGGTTCTTTTTTAATGGCTTCGAGTAACCTTTTGTACCGCTCGGTTGTTTTGGTATAAGCCGAATAAAAGTCGGCTAAAAACGCACAATTGTTGTTGTTTAGATAATCGTCAATTTGGTATTGGTGTTTTTCTAAAGCTTTGATTTCAGGCGCAATGAATAAGCGATTGTCCTCGTCTAAGCGACTCAAAAAAGTTTTAAAAACATAAACCGATAAACTGTCGTCTATCGGTTTAGGCTTGAAGTGAAAATCCTGTATGAGCTTGTTGATTTTTGCCACCGTTTCACAAGGATTCTTTTCGGTTTGCCCAAAGAGAAAGAAAGGAAAAACTAAAGCGGCTAATAAGGATTTGATCACACGGTTATTTTTTGTAGAAAGGCATTTTAACAACTTTAGCCTTTACTTTATTATTTCTGATTTGGATGTAGATTTCCGCGTCGACACCGGCAAACTCGGTGGCAACATAACCCATACCGATACCTTTGCCTAAAGATGGCGCCATAGTTCCGGAAGTTACAATACCGATGTTGTTTCCGTTGGCATCCACAATTTCGTAATCGTGTCTCGGAATACCTCTTTCGATCAATTCAAAACCGATAAGTTTGCGCGTCACACCGGCTTCTTTTTGTTTTTTCAGATTTTCAGAATTGGTGAAGTCTTTGGTGAATTTGGTGATCCAACCCAAACCGGCTTCAATAGGCGAAGTCGTGTCGTTGATGTCGTTGCCATACAAACAAAAGCCCATTTCCAAACGAAGTGTATCGCGTGCTGCCAAGCCAATTGGTTTGATACCGAAAGCGGCACCGGCTTCAAAAACTTTGTTCCAAACTTGTTCCACTTCCGAGTTTTTACAATAAATTTCAAATCCGCCCGAACCGGTATAACCAGTAGCGGAGATGATTACATTGTCGATTCCGGCAAATGGTCCGACTTCAAAATGGTAATATTTGATAGCTGCTAAATCTACTGAAGTAAGTGATTGCATGGCTTCCACAGCTTTTGGTCCTTGGATGGCCAACAATGAATAATCGTCGGATAAGTTGCGCATGTCAACACCTAAATCATTGTGTGATGAAATCCAATTCCAATTTTTGTCAATATTAGAAGCATTGACAACCAATAAATATTGGTCTTCTTTCATGCGGTAAACGATTAAATCGTCAACGATTCCTCCATCATTATTGGGCAAGCAAGAATATTGCGCACGTCCGATTTCTAATACCGATGCATCATTGGAAGTCACTTTTTGGATTAGTGCCAAAGCGTTTTCACCGGTAAGTAAAAATTCACCCATGTGGGAAACGTCAAAAACGCCAACACCATTTCTAACGGTTTCGTGTTCGGCATTCACACCTTCATATTGTACCGGCATATTGTAACCGGCAAACGGAACCATCTTGGCGCCTAAACTCTCATGAATGTGTGATAAAGCTGTATTTTTCATTATAATTTAAATTGTGTTGTTTATTTTAAAATTAGATATTGTCATTGAAATTGCAAATTATTTTCTAACAAACGGCGGTAAAAGTTTAGTGCTCACTTCACCAAAACCAATACGAATTGAACTGTTTTGACAATGGCCTTTGATGGTTACCGTGTCATTATCGTTGATGAATTTACGTTCAGTGCCGTCACTCATAGTTAATGGATTTTTGCCACCCCAAGTCAACTCCAACATAGAACCGAAACTGTCTGGTGTCGGACCCGAAATAGTTCCGGAACCCATCATGTCACCCGAATTTACCCGACAACCGTTGGAGGTATGATGCGCCAATTGTTGTGACATTGACCAATACATGTATTTGAAATTGGATTTGGAAACCAATGTCGGTTGAGCGTTTTCAGGTTCTATATAAACTTCCAAGTTGATATCGAAAGCGTGTTTTCCTTTTTGTTGCAAATAGGGCAGTGGTGTTGGTTCTTGAACCGGACCTTTGCATCGGAAAGGCTCTAAAGCATCCATGGTAACAATCCATGGAGAAATGGAAGAGGCAAAGTTTTTGGCTAAGAACGGTCCAAGTGGCACATATTCCCATTTCTGAATGTCGCGCGCACTCCAATCGTTAAGCAACACCATACCAAAAATATAATCTTCCGCTTCTGTAACCGGAATGTTTTCTCCCATTATATTGGCATCTGTAGTGATGAAAGCCGTTTCTAATTCGAAATCGACTAAACGTGACGGACCGAAAACCGGAGTTGATTCGCCATTTGGTAAGGTTTGTCCCATTGGTCGGTGCACCGGAATGCCAGACGGAATAATGGTTGAACTTCTACCGTGATAGCCAACGGGAATGTGCAACCAGTTCGGCAACAAAGCATTGGCAGGATCACGGAACATTTTACCCACATTAGTGGCGTGTTCTTTACTGGAGTAAAAATCAGTGTAATCACCGATTAAAACCGGCAATTGCATTTCTACTTCATCCATAGTGAAGATGACAATTTCTCGGTGTTCCTTATTGTCTCTGAGTTTAGGATTGTTGCTGTCGAAAATATCACCAATGCGATTTCTTACCAAACGCCAAGTTTTTTTGCCGTCTGAAATAAAATCGTTTAAGGTGTCTTGCATGAACATATCATCGGTCAAATCGATGCCTTCGAAATAATTCAATTGTTGTAAAGCGCCTAAATCGATAGCGTAATCACCTATACGGGTTCCGATGGTAATGACATCATCTTTGGTTAGAAAAACACCGAACGGAATATTTTGAATAGGGAAGTCACTGTTCTCGGGAACGTTAAGCCATGATTTTCGATTGGGATCGTTGGTTGAATTTGGCATGATGCTGTTGATTTAGTTGTTGAAAAATTAGCAATCAAATATATCATTAACTATTAATTTAACAAACGATTTTCGTAATTTTGACCTCAATTTAACGAAATATATTGAAATGCAACGCGACGAACAAATTTTTGACTTAATCCTTGAAGAACAAGACAGACAAATTCAGGGAATTGAACTCATTGCTTCTGAGAACTTTGTGAGTGATCAAGTAATGGAAGCCGCCGGTTCTGTGCTTACCAATAAGTATGCTGAAGGCTATCCCGGAAAAAGATATTACGGTGGTTGTGAAGTGGTAGATGTGATTGAGCAAATTGCCATCGACAGAGCCAAAGCTTTGTTTGGTGCCGAATATGTAAATGTACAGCCGCATTCCGGTTCACAAGCCAATACTGCTG
Organism: Flavobacterium sp. FEMGT703F; assembly: GCA_002786385.1. Taxonomy (GTDB): domain Bacteria; phylum Bacteroidota; class Bacteroidia; order Flavobacteriales; family Flavobacteriaceae; genus Flavobacterium; species Flavobacterium cheonhonense. Next base: position 174,447 of record PGCN01000007.1, on the reverse strand, counting down.
TTTTTGCTGCTTGTTTGAAACCTGGCGACAAAATTTTAGGATTCGATTTGTCTCACGGCGGTCACTTAACACACGGTTCACCGGTAAACTTTTCCGGAAAATTATACAGTCCGGTATTTTACGGAGTAGACCAGGAAACCGGTGTATTGAACTACGACAAGATTCAGGAAATCGCCACCAAAGAACAACCTAAAATGATTATTGCCGGTGCGTCGGCGTATTCTCGTGACATGGATTTTAAACGATTCCGTGAAATCGCAGACAGCGTTGGTGCTTTATTGTTGGCCGATATTTCGCATCCTGCCGGTTTAATTGCCAAAGGATTAATGAACGACCCAATTCCACATTGTCATATCGTAACCACTACAACGCACAAAACTTTGCGCGGTCCAAGAGGCGGAATGATTATGATGGGGAAAGATTTCGAAAATCCGTGGGGATTAACCACTCCGAAAGGAGAAATCAGAATGATGTCGCATGTTTTAGATATGTCGGTTTTCCCGGGTAACCAAGGCGGACCTTTAGAGCATATCATTGCTGCCAAAGCAGTTGCTTTTGGTGAAGCTTTATCAGATGAGTTCTTTACTTATGCTTTACAAGTTCAAAAAAATGCCAAAGCCATGGCGGAAGCTTTTGTAAAAAGAGGGTACAACTTAATTTCAGGCGGAACAGATAACCACATGATGTTGATCGATTTGAGAAACAAAAACATCACCGGTAAAGATGCTGAAATCGCTTTAGGCAAAGCCGAAATCACGGTAAACAAAAACATGGTGCCTTTTGACGATAAATCACCGTTTGTTACTTCCGGTATTCGTGTTGGAACGCCTGCCATTACCACTCGTGGTTTGGTAGAAAGCGATATGGAAACGATAGTCGATTTAATTGACCGCGTTATCAACAATGCTACTAACGATGAAATGTTGGAATCTATAGCCGATGAAGTGAATGAAATGATGAGCGAAAGAGCGATTTTCGTTTACTAAACGGAGATTTAAATTTGATACTAAAAACCTTCAAGAGCTATTTTGAAGGTTTTTTTATTTGACCACTATATCGTATTTCTCCAACAAACCTTTTAAGCCATCTGTACTAAAGATGGCTTTTTTGATTTTGTTTTTCTCCGGATCGAAAGTGTAATCATAACTGGTTGAAAAATCGGCTTTGTTGGCAATAGTGTCAATAAAAACAGCTCTACGCAAGTTGCAGTTGTCGAATAACACTTCGGTTAAATCGCTGGCCATAAAATCTACGGATATCATGCTGCAGTTGATGAATTGCATTTTGCGGAGTTTTAAAGCGTAAAATTTCGCATAATCCAGCAAACAATCTTTGAAGTGAAACTCGTAAATCACCTGGTCTGTCATGGCAAAATTGACATTGGTAAAATTGCATTTATTGAACCAAACGCCACGCAGCGAAACATAGTTGATTTTGGCATCTTTGAAATTACAATCGAAAAAAGTACAATCGACAAACGAAATAGTTTTGAAAGTGCAATTCGTAAAGTCGCAGTGACGGAACGTACAATTCTCAAATTCTTTGTATTGGGTATTGTCGTCGTCAAAAATATCAAACTGAAATTCTTGATCCAAGATATAATCGGAAGCCATAATGGAAATTTTAGCGGTAAATCTACTAAATAAAATACCAAATCTTAGCTAACTATTGTTGATAAAATTTAAGCGAACTACTTCGTTTTTAAACCAACTCACAAAAGATAATAGTACATTTGGTTGCCATTAAAACAATAAAGGTTTCTCTAAAATTAGAATCATGACAGTAGGTACCACCTTTTTTAATTATTGTCCGAGTTGCAGCTCGACAAGCTTTGAGTACACCAACAATTTCAAATTTTGTTGTAAGGATTGTGATTTTGTATTGTACCATAACATTGCAGCGGCCGTAGCCTTGGTTTTTACTTTTGAAGATAAAATTTTGTTTACGCTTAGAAATGTCGATCCGGACAAAGGCAAACTCGATTTACCAGGCGGTTTTATCGATCCCGGAGAAACTGCCGAGGAAGCTGCTTGCCGCGAAACAGCAGAAGAATTAGGGTTAGAAATCGCGCCGAGTGATTTGAAATATATTACTACTTCGCCCAATCATTATTTGTATAAAAATGTGGCTTATCGTACTATGGATATTTTTTATGAATGTCAATTAAGTTCGGATGCTCTTGCGGTAAAAGCTGAAGATGAAATTCAGGAATTGGTTTGGTTACAGCGAGGTGAAATCGATTTGAGTTGCATCGGATTTGTTTCCATTCGTACGGTTATTCAAAAAATGTACAATAAGAAATAATTCAGATTTAAAGTGGTTTATACTTTTAAAAGCTATTTTTGAACAGCCAAAACCAATCAGCATGACATCGAATTCCAATAAAATCAACCGAATTTTCCGGCTCATTAAACAGTCGCTTAAAGGAGAAGAACACGATTACACGCAAGGCAATGTAAAAACAGCTATTCTTTTATTATCGATTCCGATGATTTTAGAATTGAGCTTGGAATCGGTTTTTGCTGTAGTCGATATGTATTTTGTCGGCCATTTGCCTAATCCCGACGTAGCTGTAGCTACCGTAGGTTTGACCGAAGCGGTAATTTCTCTGGTGTATACTTTAGGAATTGGTTTGAGTGTTGGTGCTACAGCTATAGTTGCACGTAGAGTAGGTGAGAAAGATTTTACCGAAGCGTCTAAATCCGGTGCGCAAGCCATTTGGATTTCAGTTATAATTGCCATTGGAGTTGCCATCGTTGGAGTTTGTTTTGCAGCAGATATTTTAGCCTTGATGGGTGCTAAGCCTGAGGTGATTTCAGAAGGAACTATTTTTGCTCAAATCATTTTTGCTAGTAGTCCGGCCATCATACTTTTGTTTTTAATCAACGGTATTTTCAGAGGTGCCGGAGATGCGGCTATGGCGATGCGAAGTTTGTGGTTGGCCAGCATTATTAATATTATCTTATGCCCGCTTTTAATTTACGGCTACGGTCCGTTTCCCGAATTAGGATTGAAAGGAGCCGCCATCGCTACTGCAGTAGGCAGAACCACCGGTGTTTTATACCAATGCTACCATTTGTTTTTTAAAAACAGAACGATACAAATTTACCGACATTATTTCAAGCCCAATATAGAAATTGTCTCATCGCTGTTGGGTATTTCGATGCCGGCTATGTTGCAATTTTTTATCCAAAGCGGCAGTTGGATAGTACTCACTTATATCGTTTCAATCACCGGCAGTACTGATGCTAGTGCCGGTTATCAGATAGCGATACGAAATGTGGTATTCTTTATTTTACCGGCTTGGGGTTTGAGCAATGCGGCAGCCACTTTAGTTGGTCAGAATTTAGGCGCTCAGCAGCCGGAACGTGCCCAGCAAAGTGTGATGTTAACCACCAAATACAATGTGATTTTTATGAGTGTGGTGACCATACTATTTGTAGTGTTTTCAGAATGGATTATCAGTTTTTATACTGCTGATGAAGTTATATTGGCTTACGGAAGCAAAGCCTTACGGATTATCGGATTTGGATATGTTTTTTATGGTATCGGAATGGTAATGATACAAGCATTAAACGGTGCCGGTGATACCAAAACCCCTACATGGATTAATGTGTTTTGTTTTTGGATGATACAAATTCCGTTGGCTTGGTTTTTGGCGGTTTATTCAGAATTGGGTCCGGTTGGAGCATTTATTGCCATTCCAACAGCCGAAACTGTATTGGCATTATTGGCTTATTATTTTTTCAAAAAAGGAAAATGGAAAGCCGTTAAAGTGTAGTAGCTTTAATAACCAGTCAGTTGTAAATTTTTGTTATATTTTTTGATTTTTAAATCATTTTTGATTTGCAAGTTTATCAAATATGCCTATATTTGCACCCACAAAAAGGCCTCGTGGCGCAACTGAATAGCGCATCTGATTACGGCTCAGAAGGTTACAGGTTTGAATCCTGTCGAGGTCACGAATAAATGCTATAAAATCAAAAAAAATGACAAGCTCGCTTGATCATTTTTTTTGTTTTATAGGATTTTCAAAGCGGAGCTTTGTCAGGATATGTAATCCTGTTGAAGATATCTACTTTATTTATTCTTCTCCAGAGCCTTAGTAGTTACATAATACCGCCAAGCCAATATAGCCAATTGCCATTTTTTGGCTTTGGCCGGATCTAATCTTTGCTTGGTGAAGCTGGGTAACAGAACTTTATTTAGTTTAGCTAACAGTTTGTACATTTGTTTGTATTTGTTGCAAAAATAAAAAAAACCGCCTTAAGCGGTTTTTATATTTTAAGCCTTTTGTGTTTTCAAACTCGATTTGGTTTTTTTGAGTTCTTTTCGGGCTTCTTCTAATTCTTTTTTGGCTTTTTCCAGTTCTTTCTTGGAATCTTCTAAATCCTTGTCGGTTGACTCTTCATTTTCCAACTTGTTGTGTTTCATCAATCGGTCAATTTGCTCTTGCATTTTTTTCATTTGCTCCGCCATATCGTCATTTCCGTTGAAATTAAAACCGGGAAATTCTCTTTTCGAAAACAAGTCATTTTGGTTATTTTTCTGAATTTCATCTAATTCTTCTTGGGTATAGTCTTCGCCGCCTTCAATTACTTTACCGTCTTCAATTACCAGTGGCTTTTTGTCATCTCTTAAGATTTTGATTCTGGATTTCATTTGCCCGAAAGTTTGTTCTTCCGGCATTTTGAATTCAAATTTATCTACCGATAAACTGTCATTGTCAAAATTGAATTGGAATTTTTTCATCAAATCATCGCCTGAAAAACTGCTGATGAAAGGGGTATTGCCAAAACTATTTTCAGGATCACCAAATCCCATAGTTTCACCTTGTTTGTAGAACTTAATGGTTGGTATCGGTTTGGGCGAATTGTAACTCAAATTCCCTTTACTGCCGCTTTGGTCTTCAAAAGTAACTTCTATAGCGGTGATCTCGTTTTTATCATTGCGCTTGACATTATTGTATTTGATGGTTACACCATACTCTTTTAACGCTTTGATATCGTCTTTCATTTCTTGCTCGGGCGTATTTTTGTTCCAAGTCATTACAACATTGTCTTTAGCCGTTTTATCGCTTAAAGAAAATGATTGACTTTTGGTTTGAGCTACAGTAAATAAAGAAGTTAACAACAACAGGGTTATTAGATTAAACAACTTTTTCATACAGTTATTTATTTAATGGTTAAACGATTTTAAATCAAACTTATAAACTTGTGTCATTCAAGCGGACGAGATTGACAAAATTTTAACTTTTTTGACTGGTCTTTTTCAAATCCGCTTTGGCTTTTTCCAATTCGGCTTTGGCCTTGATCATTTCTTCCTTGGCTTTCAGCATTTCTGCTCTGGCCTTTTCCATTTCGGCTTTCGCTTTTTCCATATCGGGTTTTGACAATTCCATTTCACGACGCGCTCTTTCCATTTCCGGTCTGGCTTTTTCCATTTCCTCTCTGGCACGAAGCATTTCTTTGCGCACAAGTGCTCTGCTTTTGCTTAATTGTTGGCGCATTTCCGGTTTCATTCTTTGGATTTGGATTTGTGCGTTTTTCATAGCATTGCCTCTGATTTTGGCTATGTCTTCACCATTGATGAATACTTGTTTGTCTTCGCCGTCGCCATCAGTTTCAATTTTAATATTAAATTCGCCTTTAGCTTCCGCTTCCTCAATGGCTTTTTCAATTTCACTATCATCAGAAATCACTTTGCCATTGATGATAACCAAAGGTTTTTGGGAACCCTTGCGAATTAAGATATTGGCTTTATCCACATCGTGCCAAGCAAAAGCTTCCGGTAATTCGGGCATTTCGGGCATTTCCGGAAATTCAGGATGTTCAGGCATTTCGAAATCGAAGTCAAAATTAAAATCACTCACCTCGGCCAAGCTATCACCGTCAAAGTGAAATACAAAAGGTTCTTTGTCATCCGTCTTCATCCCGGGAACATTGGCATATACGCGCATTCCTCTTGGCTTGCCAAATCCGATTGCTTCCTCGTTTTTGTAAAAATGAATAGGAGTAATAGGTTCATTTCCGGCTACTTGCGACACCCCTTTGTTGCCTTTTTTGTCTTTGAATTCGACTTTAATTCCGGTAATTTCACCATTTTCATTGCGTTTGATTTTAGAATATTTCAAGGTTACACCGTGCTTTTCTTTTAAGCGTTGGGCTTCTCTTTTAAGGTCGGCATCAGAGGTGTTTTTGTCAATTACCAAACGCACTTCTTCTTTAGGATTGGTTTGGCTTAATACGGTATTACCCATTTTTTCTTGGGCAATGGTTTTGATTTGGAAAAGCATCACAAAACCGATTAAAACGGGTAAGATGATGGAATATTTCCAGACATTTCTTTGTTGGGATTGATTGGTGTTTAACATAACGATTCGTTTTTTGATTAATGATTGATAAAAATTATTGGTAATTGAGAGGCAATTTTGATTAGAAATTGCTTTAAGTAGTGCCATTTGATACACTTTAGGATTTTCCAATTGCTGTACAGCTTTGTGGTCGGCTATGTATTCCAAGTTTTGGATAATGGCTTTTTTGTAAAGCCAAACAAAAGGATTGAACCAAAAAATGATACAGAACAATTTGGCCATCATAACATCGAAGGAATGCTTTTCTCGACTGTGTACTTTTTCGTGTAACAGTATGCTTTGCAATTCTTCGGGTGTGTACAGTGAGGAATTGTAAACGATATAATTGAAAAATGAAAAAGGAGCTATATTTTGGTTTAAATCAACAAGGGTAAAATCTTCTTTCTTAGTTTTTTGCTGATTGTAAAGCATTCGAAACAATGAAGTAAAATTGATTGCAATTCGGGCCAATAAAAACAAAGCAATGGCCAAATAACCAAACCAAACTAACGACATCCAATCGAAAGGTTCAGGAGTTGCAACTCGTGGTGTTGCCATCGTATTCTGAGAAGAATAGGCCACTAAATCAGCTAACGCCATTTTAGGCTTTTCAACATAAACTACTTTGGTGATATTAAACCAAGGCAGTAGGAGCGCAGTAAACAAGCCGGTCAACAAAAACCAACGATTGCTGTTGAAAAAAGTCTCTTTGCGCACCAAAAAATGATAGGCCAAATAAAAAGCAGCTATCAGTGCGCTCGACTTTATAAGGTTGATGAATAAGGTTTCCATATCATTTCTTTTGTTCGATGATGGCTAAAATCTCTCTGAGTTCCTCGGCCGAAATTTTTTCTTCTTCCGCAAAAAAGGAAACCAAGTTTTTATACGAGCTGTTAAAATAATTTTCAATCGCCGTATTCATAAATCGTTTTCGGTACTCTTCCATTTTTACGATAGGATAGTACTGGTGTGTATTGCCAAAAGCAGTATGGCCAACAAAACCTTTGTCTTCTAAGTTTCTGATAATCGTAGAAAGCGTGTTGTAGTGCGGTTGGTCTTCGGTGATTTCGGCTAAGACTTCTTTCACGAAAGCCTTTTTCAGCTTCCACAAAATTTGCATGATTTCTTCTTCCTTGTTGGTTAACTTTTGCATAGTTATGGTTTTAATCGTTTTATCAAATGGACAAAACAAACCTATAACTATTTTTGTAGTTACACAACTAAATTTATAGTTATTTAACTAAATTTTAAGTTTTATAGTGAATTTACGTGATAAAGTGATTGATTTACAATGGTTTGTTTTCAGCTTGAATGAGTTTGTATACCCAAAAACCACAGGCCGTTCCCAGCAATCCGAATGTTCCCATGTAGAGCCAATTCATTTGATAGCCATCGGTTTTATAGTATTCAATAATTTCCATACCAACTTTGGCACTGAGGATGTGAGCCAAACTGAAACTCATGGTATAAATGGCCATATAGCGACCTTCGTGACCCTTTGGAGCGCGACTCAAAGCTACCGAATTGGAGAACGGAAAAGCAAACATTTCTGCGAAAGTCATAAACAACATCATAATAGTTAATATGCCAACCCAAGTATTGATGAGCATCAAAAACATACTGATGGCCATAAGCAAACAACCTAAAGTAACCATCTTTACTTTGTTGATTTTCTTTCTCTCTACATAACTTACTATCGGCATTTCGCAAAAGAAAACCAGTAAACCGTTCATGGTGAGTAATAATCCGGTTTGGAATTCAGACAAATTAAATTGTTCTCGGTGGTAGAGTGGAATAGTGGTAAAAACTTGAAAAAACAATATCCCCGAAACCAAGCAAGTAAACAAAAACAACCAAAATGGTTTGTCTTTAAAAACCGAATGGGTCAATATTTCTCCCGGATGTTCTTTGTCGGTGAAAGCCGATTTTTTCTTCTCTTTTACTTTGAGCCAGAAAATTGAAATGGCTATGATACAGCTCAAACCGTCGACCCAAAACAAGCCTTTATACCCAATACTCATTATGATTAAGCCTCCTAAAGCCGGACCGGCAGCGAAACCTAAATTAATGGCCAAACGAACTAAAGTTAATGCACGTGTACGATTTTCCGGTTTGGCATAAGCTCCAATAGAAACAAACATCGCCGGTCGGTACATATCGGCAACCGACATGATTACGAACATACTGATGCAAAGACCGATAAAACTGGTGACAAACTGTATCGCCAAAAACAACAAACCGCTGGTGAGCAAACTGAAAATCATGATTTTATAGAATCCGATTTTATCCGAAAGTTTGCCGCCCAACCAAGAACCTAACATCGAACCAACGCCGAAACAAACCATAATCCATCCGACTTGTCCGTAGCTAAATCCTAAATCTTCCTTTAAATATTTAGACAAGAAAGGCAAAACCATGGTTCCGGCTCGATTGATAAAAGTAATCAAGGTTAGTATCCAAATTTCTCTGGAAAAACCTTTGAAGTTATCGATATAGCGTTGGAAAGCCGTTTTGAGCATGAGAATCGATTGATAGGGTAAAGGTACGAAGTTCCTGCTTTTTGGAGCCAACAACTTTCTGAGTTTCCCAACATTTTTTGTGTTATTTTTGTTGAAAAGTGTCCGATGAAAAAACTACTTTCTTTTTTAATGTTAATGCATGTTTCTTTTGTAATGTCTCAAGAAACCGCAGCCGAATTTCAAGCCAATCTCAACAGAGAATTTGCCAATCGCGAGGAAAGTCCGCTCACCGATGAAGATTTCAAAGTATTCCAATCGCTGGAATTTTATCCCATTGATGAGAAGTTTATAGTAGAGGCTAAATTTGTCAGAACACCTAAGGAAAAGGTTTTTAAAATGAAAACTTCAACCACTCGTTTACCGGAATACAAGAAGTACGGCGAACTGTTGTTCCAAATTGACGGAAAATCATTTAAGCTAAATGTTTACCAAAACATCGAATTGAGTAAAAAAGAAGGCTATGAAGATTATTTGTTTTTGCCATTTTCTGATTTAACCTGCGGCAAAGAAAGCTATATCGGCGGTCGCTACATTGATATGCGTATTCCCAAAACCGAAACAGTGACTATCGATTTTAACAAAGCATACAATCCGTATTGCGCTTACAATCATAAATATTCTTGTCCGATTGTGCCTTTGGAAAACGATTTGCCTATCGAAATTTTGGCAGGCGTTAAAAAGTTTCACGACTAATGTTTTACAACTTACATACGCATCGCTTCACTAATGATTCGGAAATAACCGAATTGGTAAACCAATATCCGTGGGAGTTTGTTGTAGGTATTCCGCAATATTCCATCGGGATTCATCCTTGGTATATAGTGGAAAACCGATTGGAAAGCGATTTGCAATTCATGGAACAAAAGTTACAATTACCCGAATGTTGGGCATTGGGTGAATGTGGCCTAGACAAGCGAATCGATATTCCTATGGCCTTGCAAACCGAAGTTTTTGAAAAACAAATTGCCTTGGCTGAAAAGTACCACAAACCTTTAGTATTGCATTTGGTCGCGGCTTATCAGGAATTGATTGCTATTCATAAAAAACGACCTATCAAAGTACCGGTTATTTTACACGGATTTTCTAAAAATGAGCAAACCGCAAAGTCCTTATTGGATTGTGGTTTTTATTTGTCTTTTGGGAAATATTTGTTGCGGAATCCCGAATTGGCAGCTGTATTTCGATTGGTACCCAATGATCGCTTTTTTTTGGAAACAGATACCCTGGAGGAAACATTAATCGAAGTTTACGATAAAGCTTCAGTCATTAAAGCTCTTAGTTTAACTGAATTGAAAAAACAAGTTGCTTCAAACTGGAGCAAAGTTTTTAAATTATAAATCTTTTTCACAAAGACATTCTACTTTTTACACTACGTATTTTTCCTTATTTTTGCCGCTTTAAAATCGTATTTCATTAATTCGCATTACAATGGCAAAGTGGCAGGAAAGAGCTGAACTATTATTTAAAGAAGAAGGATTAAATCGTTTAAAAAAAGCGAATGTTTTGGTAGTTGGATTGGGTGGCGTTGGCTCGTTTGCGGCTGAGTTTTTGGCCAGAGCCGGTGTAGGAAACATGACCATAGTAGATGGCGATGTAGTTGATATTACGAACATTAACCGACAATTACCCGCTTTGCATTCTACGGTAGGATTGCCCAAAGTAAGTTTGATGGCTGCACGTTTGATGGATATTAATCCCGAGTTGAATTTAACTCCCGTACAAGAATTTCTCTCTCCCGAAAGAGCCAACGAAATAGTTACCGCCGATTTTGATTACGTATTGGATTGTATCGATAGCGTAACGCCTAAATTGAATTTAATCATGGCGGCCAAAAGAAAAGGCGTAAAAGTCATCAGTAATATGGGCGCCGGTGGCAAATATGAAGCTTCTAAGGTAAAAGTGACCGATATCCGTAAAACCGATTATTGTCCGCTGGCGAAAGTGGTGCGAAAACGTCTTAAAAAAGAAGGCATTTCGAGCGGCGTGAAAGTTGTTTATTCTTATGAAAGACCTGATGAAAGCAGTGTAAAAATGACGGATGGCACCAACTTCAAAAAATCGTTTTACGGAACCAACAGTTGGATGCCTTGTTTGTTTGGATTGCATGCTGCTGAAACCGTGGTGAAATATTTACTAAAAAAAGATAATTAGATGGCTGATTCAGACCGACCGATTCTAAAACTTCCATTAAGGCCTTTCGACCGAAGTGTTGAAGTGTTGGGATTGTTAACTTTGATCGGTTTTTGGATTTTTACCATTAATTATTATGGGTTACTGCCTGAAGTCATTCCAACCCATTTTGGCGGTGGCGGTAAACCCGATGGCTTTGGTTCCAAAGAAACTATTTTAGGATTGCCCATAGTGTCAACAGTTTTATATGTGATGTTGACTGTTTTTAGTCGGTTTCCACACAAAATGAATTATACGGCAACCATTACCGAAGCTAATGCTGAAGTACAATACCGAATCATGACCAGAATGATTAGGGTATTAAAAGTGTTTGTCTTACTTGTCTTTTTTACATTGGATTACAAAACAGTACAAATCGCTCTATCTTGGCCGGATGTGTTGGGAAGATGGTTTTTGCTCTTACTTTTTGCAATGATTTTCGGTCCGCTATTTTATTTTTTAATCCAATTGTCTAAAAACTCTTAACCCGATTATCTCAGCTCCTCAGAACCTTATCATGATACAAACCGTAATTTTCGACATGGATGGCGTAATTGTAGATACCGAACCGGTACATCATTATGCCTATAACCAACATTTTAAAAAGCTAAATATTGAGGTTAGCCCCGAAATGTATGCTTCGTTCACGGGTAATTCGACTAAAAATATTTTTGAGCGTTTGAAAGTAGCATTCAATCTGCAAGAAGAGGTAACTACTTTAGTTGAAACCAAGCGCGAATTATTTAACGCAGCTTTTGATCAAAAGGAAGATTTGTACTTGTTGGAAGGCGTTGAGGATTTAATAAAAGAGTTATATGCCAATGGAATGCAACTGGTTTTAGCTTCCTCATCGGCTACCGTAACCATCAACAGGATTTTCAATCGATTCGGATTGCATCAATATTTTTCCCATATTGTTTCCGGAGAAGATTTTCCGAAGTCGAAACCCCATCCGGCCATATTCCAACACGCAGCTTTTTTAGCGCAAACACCTGTGGAAAATTGCATAGTGATTGAAGACAGTACTAACGGAATATTAGCAGCCAAAGCAGCCGGAATTTACTGTATCGGTTACGACAGTTTTCACTCCAAAATGCAAGATTATTCTAAAGCCGATAAAGTAATCAAACACTTTAACGAGCTGAGTTACGACAGTATTAAATCTATTACAACCAGTTAGTTAACTTTATTCTCTATCCGGCAAAGTATGTTTGGCTAAAACCCTTTTACTGTCTGACTTTACAGAGGCTTCTTTTCGCATACCCCAAAAAAATTCGGATGATTTCTTTCTGGCTTCTTCTAAGTTAACAATCGGTAACGGATAGTTTTTACCCGGTATGAACTCATGAAAAACTTGCTCAATGGGTGTTAACTTCCAGGGTTCATGGACAAATGGAGTAGGCAAGTGAGCCAATTCCGGGACCCATTTTTTGATAAACTCACCTTCCGGATCGTGTTCTACAGCATTTTTCACCGGATTGTAAACACGTAAAGTATTGATTCCCGTTACGCCGGCTTGCATTTGAATTTGCGGATAATGAATGCCGGGTTCAAAATCTAGGAACTGTTGGGCAAGGTGTGGACTGCAATTTTGCCAAGGTTGAAACAAATGATGGGTGTAAAACGAAACTACCAAAGCGCGCATACGAAAGTTTAAATAACCGGTTGTATTGAGGCAACGCATACAAGCATCTACTATAGGCACTCCGGTTTTACCCATAGCCCAAGCCACATGCCAATCTTCACGAACGAATTGCTTTAAGTTTCGGTAGCCTTTGTTCACCGCCACAAACTCCATTTCACATTCCATTTCAAACTTCTGAATAAAATGAGCTTGCCATCGTAAACGAGAAGCAAAATTGGCAATTTGACGTTTGTTTTTACCGCTTTTGGCTTTTAAACCGGCAGCTTGGTATACTTGTCGTACCGATAAATTCCCCCAAGCTATGTAAGGTGAAAGTCGACTGCAACCTTTGCGAGCTGCTTCGGGTTTGGAGATGTGTCGACTGTAGTTTTCAACGCGTTCTTCTAAAAAAGAAGTCAAATAACGCCAGCCGATTTTAGTACCTCCTTTTTGAAAAGGTGAGTTTTTGTCTGTTTTTAAACTCGGTATGGTAAAATAATTTTCTATGGCTTCTAATTCGCGATATTTGATAAAACTTCGGCTATCGGCTTTGAACGGAAAACAAGGTTTCTCCATAAAATCGTACCAATCTTCTTTCCAGTGTTTGCGATTTTGCAATCCGCGAATTACGCCGTTTGTTATAAATTCATGCCAAGGAATACCATGTTCTTTCAATATCTCGGCCACAGCCAAGTCTCGATCATAAGTAACTTTAAGACCGGTTTCCTGATGAGAATAAACACCGCGAACAGAAATTGATTCAATTAATTTTTTGAACACGGTTTCGGCTTCTTCTTCTACTATAAGTATTTGGGTATGATAAGGCAACAGTTCGGCTTGTAATTCTTCTAAAGATTGTTTGATAAAATCAAAATGCCGCTGACTGTAATGCGAATCGTTTTGCAATGAGGGCTCCAAAATATAAAGTAAAAGAGCTTTCCCCGGCGCCTCTAAGGCACGGTACAGCGCTTCGTTATCGTGCAAGCGTAAATCTCTTTTGAACCAAACTATATTCATTAGCCGACAGCTTGTTTATAAACAATCAAACATTTTTCTCGGGCTGTTTTATGGTCAACTACAGGTTGTGGATAGGATAAACTATTCAGTTCGGGTATCCATTTCTTGATGTAAACCAAATCCTTATCAAACTTTTTAATTTGTTCAGTCGGATTGAAAATTCTGAAGTATGGCGCGGCATCAACACCACTGCCGGCTGCCCACTGCCAATTGCCTACGTTGCTGGCTTGTTCGTAATCCAATAGTTTTTGAGCAAAGTAAGCTTCGCCCCAGCGCCAATCAATAAGTAAATGTTTGCACAAAAAGCTGGCAGTAATCATACGAACCCTGTTGTGCATGTGACCGGTAGCGTTGAGTTCACGCATGCCGGCATCTACGAATGGATAACCGGTTTTGCCTTCACACCATTGTTGGAATAAGGATTCATTATTATCCCAGTGAATTTCATCGTATTTCGGTTTGAAACTTTTATTGACTGTATGTGGAAAATGCCACAGAATTTGCATAAAAAATTCACGCCAAATCAGTTCTTTCAAAAAAGTTTCATTTTTGCTTTGCAATGCTTTGGCGACCATTTGACGCACCGATACAGCTCCGAAGCGCAAATAAATTCCAAGATAAGATGTCTTATTCATTGCCGGAAAGTTGCGCGTAGCTTCGTAGTTATCGATAAGCGATTCGGAAACATCAAAAGGAGTGACCGCAATACTTGATGGCTCAAAACCAATCTCATCCAAACTTAAAAACGGATAGGAGTGAAGTGCTATTTTTTGTAAATAAGCTTCAGAATTGTAATGGGTTAAGCTTATTTTTTTGAAATTTTCCTTCCACTTATTAGAGTAAGGTGTATACACTACATAAGGTGTTCCATCGTCTTTTACGACTTCGCTTTTCTCAAAAATAACCTGGTCTTTACTGGTTTTGAATTCGATATTGTATTCTTTGAAAAGTTGATACAATTCTAAATCGCGCTTCCTGGCATAAGGTTCGTAATCGTGGTTGGTATAAACCGTTTTTATACTGTTTTCAGACAATATCTTGTTGTAAACTTCGAACGGATCGCCATAAAAAACCGCTAATGATTTGCCGATTTTTTTAAGCTGACTTTGTATTTTCGATAGTTGATCATGTATGAATGATACTCTCGCATCGTTTTTAGGCAATTGCGAAAGTATGTTTTGATCAAAAATAAAAATTGGCAACACTTCCTGATCACTTTGTAAAGCGTGAAAGAGTCCGGCGTTATCCTCTAATCGCAAGTCACGTCTGAACCAGAATATATCCATTAGCTTAATCTTGTTAAACTTTAATTATTTACCAACAAAGTCGACATTCCGCCATCAACATGGAAGATTTGTCCGGAAACCCACGAACTGTCTTCACTTAGTAAAAATTTGGCGGTTTTGGCCATGTCTTCGGCAGTGCCAACTCTTTTTAACGGATGGCGTTGGGCCGATTTTTCCTTTTTTTCTTCGTTACTTAGGAATTTTTCAGCCAATGGCGTATCCGTTAACGAAGGTGCTATGACATTCACTCTGATTTTCGGAGCGTACTCGGCTGCTAAAGCTTTGGCAAAACCTTCAATAGCTCCTTTGGCCGCGGCAACACTAGTGTGAAAAGGCATTCCCATTCCGGCTGCCACTGAACTAAATAAGACAACACTCGATTGGTTCGCCGCTGATAAATTAGGCAATACACTTTGAAGCACTTTGATCATACTGATAAAATTAATTTGCAAATCGCTTTCAAAAGCTTCCGGTTTTAATCCTCGAAACGGGCGTAAATTGATACTGCCCGGACAATATACAAATCCGTCGATAACTTCCGGTAATAGGGAAGTATCAAGTGTATCGGTTGCTGCATCAAACGGAATATGGGTTACGTTCATATCGTTAATCGCTTCGTTGGTTCTTGAAGCGACGAACACTTTGTTTTCGTATTGTAATTCTTTAGCAATCGCTAAACCGATTCCGTAAGAACCACCTATGAGTAAAATATTTTTCATCTTATTGCGTTTTGTATTCTCCAAATAGTTCAACTAATTTTTTATGACGGTAATCGAAGATTTCCTTTAACTTGGGTTTTACCAAAAACGGATGTACCAATTGTCCGATAAAGCCCATCGGTACTTTGTAATCCACAATATCTTCCATCTCTACACCACCCGGAATTTCTTTCAAAAAGTGCTTGTGATGCCATAGTGCGTAAGGACCAAAGCGTTGTTCATCAACAAAATATTTTTTGTCCACTACATGTGTAATTTCGGTTACCCACTTCATTGGAATACCCAAAACCGGTGTAACTATATATTGAATTATTTGACCCGGAAACATGGGTCTATCGTCTCCGGACAAGGTTTTGAATCCCATATAATCCGGCGTAATGGTTTTTAGATTTTTTGGGTCGGATAAAAATGCCCAAGCTTCGTCTAGAGAAATGGGCAAGTTTTGTTTGGTATGTAAGGTATAAATTTTCATGTTGATGTAACTTTGGTGTAAAAATACAAATTGTTTAAAGATAAAAGATAAAAGTTAAACAAAAATAATTTCATTTAAGTTTTAATTAACATTTGAAACTCACACAATTTGTAATTTTGAACAAACTAAATAAAACATCATGAGAAAAATTATTTTAGCATTGGCTGTATTGATAGCCAATTTTACGATTGAAGCCCAAGTGAAAACGCCGCAACCAAGTCCTAAATCTACTTTAAACCAAGTAGTTGGTTTGACTGATGTTACGGTAGAATATTCCAGACCAAGCGCTAAAGGAAGACCTGTTTTTGGAGATTTAGTACCATTTGGTCGTCTTTGGAGAACTGGTGCTAATCAGAATTCAATAGTTAGTTTTAGTGAAGATGTTGTGATTAAAGGCAATACTTTGAAAAAAGGGAAATATGCTATTTTCACAACACCAAAAGCTGACATGTGGGAAGTGGTTTTCTATACCGATACAGACAATTGGGGAACTCCTGAAAAATGGGATGAAAACAAAGTCGCTTTACGAACTAACGTAGATCCGATTGCTTTGGGTAACAACGTAGAAACTTTTACCATAGCCATCAATAATTTAACCAATGACAGTGCAACTTTAGATATTTCATGGGAAAAAACAATGGTTTCCGTTAAGTTTGAAGTGCCAACGCAAAAAGCCGCTATGGCCAGTATTACTAAAGTATTAGCCGGTCCAACAGCTGGCGACTATTTTTCATCGGCTCAGTATTTATACCAATCAGAAGGCGATTTAAACAAAGCTTTAGAGTATGTGAATAAAGCAGTATCTATGGCTAAACCGGATGATGTTCCTTTTTGGCATTTGCGTTTAAAATCGTTAATCCAAGCTAAAATGGGTAACAAATCAGGCGCTATCGAAACCGCTAAATTATCATTAGCCGGTGCGGAGAAAGCTAATAATGCTGATTATGTTAAGATGAATAACGACAGTATTAAAGAATGGGGTAAGAAATAATCGATACCAAACTAAAAGATTAACCACGAATCCAATAGAATTCGTGGTTTTTTTATGCAGTTATTTTTTGTTTGCTACGACTTAAAGTTTGCAACATTAATGAGAGTACTATGGTTAATGACGCACCAATAAAGTTAAGCCATAAATATCCCAGTTTTTCCTGTCCGGTAGGATAAATATGAATCGCATAATAGTAAATGAAAAATATGGTAGTCTGACTGATTATAGCGCCGTAAAAAATTGCATTGGCTTTGACATATTTGATGTAGAAACCAACCAAGAAAACGCCTAATACCGTACCGTAGAAAATGGAACCGACAATGTTAACCAACTGAATAAGGTTTTCAAACAAGGTGCCGACACAAGCAAACAAAATAGCAATTACACCCCAAAGCAAGGTGAAGTATTTGGTCGCATTGACAAAGTGTTTTTCCGATTTTTCGGTTTTGATATTTCGTTTGTAAATGTCAATCGCCGTAGTGGATGCCAAAGCCGTTAACCCTGAAGCGGAAGACGACATCGCGGCTGACAGAATTACCGCCAACAACAAGCCAATCAATCCGGAAGGCAGATAGTTTAAGATAAAATATATGAAGACATAATCTTTATCGTTGGTTTCGGCCTTACTGTCAACTTTCGCAATAATTTCTTTGGCTTGTTCGTGCAAATCTTTTTCCTTGGCAGAAAGCGAAATCAATTTGTTTCTCAAAATCGGATTGTCATAATTTTGATTGAGGTGATCTATGTATAACAAATTAAACTCTTTCTTTTCTTCGGAAAGTTGTGCTAATTGTTTTTCTAACGAATTGTATTCTTCGGCGTAAATTGACTTTTCAACGGCATCTTTGTTTATTGGATTAAAATGTAACGGTACCGGATTGAACTGAAAAAACACAAAAACCATTACGCCGGTTAGTAAGATGAAAAACTGCATCGGTACTTTCAAAAAACCGTTCATGATTAATCCCATCTGACTTTCGCGATCTGATTTTCCGGACAAATAACGTCCTACCTGTGATTGATCGGTTCCGAAGTATGACAGCATCAAAAAGAAACCACCGGTAATGCCACTCCAAAACGTATAGCGATTTTCTGGATCGACGGAAAAGTCGAGTATGTTCATTTTGTCGTTCGCCCCGGCAATGTGCATGGCGTTTGAAAAAGTCATGTCGTTAGGCAACAAATGCAGTATCAGAAAAAACGTGATAAACATACCGCTCATGATGATAAACATTTGCTGTTTTTGGGTAACGTTCACGGCTTTAGTTCCGCCGGCAAAGGTGTAAATGATTACCAAAATCCCGATAATGATATTGAGCAAAGTCAGATTCCAACCCAAGATAGACGATAAAATAATCGAAGGAGCATATATGGTTAACCCGGTTCCTAAACCTCTTTGAATTAAGAAAAGTATGGCTGTGAAGGAACGTGTTTTTAAGTCGAATCGTTGTTCGAGGTATTCATAAGCGGTGAAGACTTTCAAGCGATGGTAAATCGGGATAAACGTCATCGATATCACCACCATTGCAATCGGTAAACCGAAATAGAATTGCACAAAACCCATTCCGTCATGATACGCTTGGCCGGGTGTAGAAAGGAAGGTAATCGCGCTGGCTTGCGTAGCCATAACCGACAAACCAACCGTCCACCAAGGCGTTTGTTTGTTGCCTAAAATATAGTCTTCTACATTTTTACTGCCTTTGGTTTTGTATACGCCGTAAAAAACAATAAATAGCAAGGTTACCGATAAAACAATCCAGTCGAGTTTTTGCATCTTAATAAAACAATTGCATTAGTAAAAAGAAGATTAAAATGTAAATGCCGTTTGCCACTAAAACCCAAGTGTAACTGTTTTTCCAACGGTCTTTGTTTTCTGTTTCCATATTATTTTCCTAAAGCTATAATGTTGGCTAGTAATCTGAAAGCACCGGGAACACCTTCGGGTAATTCTCTGAAGAAGCTTAAACCGGTGTAAACGTAATTTCCTTTCCCGTATTTGGCTACCAATAACGCTCCGTTTTTTGGTTTTTCACCTTGGTCGTTGGCGGAAAGAATAGGAGTGAAGTTGGCATCCCACTCACTAGGATAATATAATCCTTGCTCTTGTTTCCAACCTTTAAAATCGTCAGCAGTTATTTTATTCGGATAATTTAGTACAGGATGATTGGGTGCTAAGAATCGGACTTCTGCATTTTCTTCGGTTACACGATCGCGGGAAATTTTGAGTGGGAAAGGAGACATGTCTTTGGTAACCAACTCGTCCATAGTGTTGTATTGAACAATCATTGTTTTGCCGTTTTGAACAAAATCCAACAACAATTTTTGTTTGTAAGCCAAGGCGTTAACTACATTGTAGGCTCGGATTCCGGTCATCATTACATCAAAATTCTGTAAGCGTTCGGCGCTGATTTCTTCCGGTTTCAGAATGGTAACTTCGTAGCCCATTTGCGTTAAGCTTTTCGGTACTTCATCACCGGCGCCCATGAGGTAAGCGATTTTCTCGTTTTTGGTTTTGATTTTAACGCGAATGGCTTTGGCTTCGGCCGTTTTTAAAACCATTTGCTTGTATATGTGAGAATAATTAATGTCGATTTTCTCTTTGTCAAATTCCCGGTCGCCTATTGTAATTACACTTTTGATACTGATTTCAGAAGCTTCGGAAGAAGGCATCACCGTAAAAACTACAATTGTTTCTTGGCCTTTTTTATCAATGGTGAACGGTATTTCTGTCGGTGTTACCTTCCAATTTTGCGGTACTTCTAATTTGGCATTACCGTTAACATTGTCTTTACCAGCTTTTATTTTAACAGAAACGGTTTTACTTCGGTCACTATTGAAAATATATACTTTTTCAGCTATAGAAGAAGTTACTAAAGGCACTATGTCCAAAGGCTGATAGACTTCGCCTTTAACATCGTCGTTATATTTGTAAACTACCAAGCGTTCGAATGGTATGGTAACATTATTGATTCCAATCCAAAAACCAACTTTTGCATAACGAATCACATCGGGCAATCCAATATTTTCTTGGTTGTCAACGCGGTACATGCCGTTGGTTCCGGTTTGATTCAGCCAATACGCATTGGTCAAATCGAAATTATTCGGAAGATCTAAGGTAATGGTTTCGGTTAATGAAACGTTGTTTTGTAAAGGTCTGATTTTTTGTTCGTCTTCATGTTTAAAAACCGGTACAGCGCCGATTCCTTCCAAATTCATGGCAATGTCACTGCGGTTGATGGCTTCCCATTTGACTTTTAAAGGACTACCGGGTGTAATTTCTTGTACATCGGTTACAGCTTCAAGATATAAACCGGTGCAAGCGGCAATGATTTCCTTTATTTCTTCTAATTTAACAAACTTCCAATGTTTGTCTTCTAATGTTTCAATCAAACTGTAAGCTTTGACTAGTTCGGGTACGCTGGCTGCTGGATTCTTGAAATCGAAGTTTTTTTCCACTGCGTACAAAATATCTCCAATGGCTTTCCCGCCTTTGATGCGATTCCAAGTTGTGTCGATGCCTTCAAACAAATTAGTTTTGTCTTTGGGCATTTCGCCTTTTAAAAACTCGATATATTCGTCTTCTTCACCACGTGTTCCGGTGGAACCGAAGCCTTGCGATTGGTGACGACTTCTGCTCAAGGCTGCAATTTCCTGATTGGACTTGCCCAAAGCAGCATAGTAAGTGCCGATTTTGAGATTGATTAAATTGGTTTTATCTGCGGCTTTAAACTTCTCTTGACTACCGTAAAACCACCATGAAGTATTAAAAAAAACTCGTTTAGGTTGCCAAGTGGAAACGTATTGTAATTGATTTTGAAATTGATTGGCATCACTAGCCAAATCGAAAGCTTCCATACTCAACATAGCCGAAGCGGTGTGATGACCGTGTGTGGTTCCGGGTGAACGATGGTCAAAACGATTGATAATGATATCCGGTTGGAATTTTCGAATAGCCCAAACCACATCACTCAATACCTGATTTTTGTCCCATATTTGTAAAGTTTCTGTCGGATTTTTAGAAAATCCAAAATCGTTTGCTCTGGAAAAAAATTGTTCTCCACCGTCAATTTTTCGAGCTTCAATAAGCTCCTGAGTTCTTATAACGCCTAACAATTCTCTCAATTCCGGCCCGATTAAATTTTGTCCGCCATCGCCGCGAGTTAATGACAGGTAAGCTGTCCGTGCTTTTTTATCGTTGGACAGATAAGAAATAAGGCGAGTGTTTTCGTCATCCGGATGCGCCGCTATGTACAATACCGAACCTAAAAAATTAAGTTTTTGGATTTGATGGTAAATGTCAACTGAATTAGGTTTTACGGGTTGTTGGGCCCAAACAGATTGGGAAAACGCTATGAAAAAGGATAAAAGAAGTAAGTAAAGCTTTTGCATTTTTTATGGTTATAGCAATAGCTTCAAATATAAACATTATATAAAACACAATGTTTTATTTAATTCGTTTTTAACAAATGAATAAACTCAGCATTAATCAGCAGAAGCTGTTGTATTGGTGTTGAATCTTCCTTTTGAGTTGTAGGGAAATCTCTTTTTGTGAATTGGCAATAACTCATAAGGTTTTTCATCATCAAAATCATTAATTACTACTCTTACTTTATTGTAAATTGAGTAACCTCCATAATTTACAGGTAATTCAGGAGCAGTAATCCATTCACCGCTTTCTTTAAAATAGTAAACCATATTTAAATTGTCGAAATAGGCCTGTAAATTCGGATAATAATAGTATCGAATATAACAATTCGTTTTTTTATCGATAGGCAAACTTTCTTTTTTTGGTGGGGTTTCTTGTGCGTAAGTTTGTGAAACTAAAAGAAACACCATCACCTTAAGTAGTGATTTAAGTGTCTTCATGATTTTGTAAATTTGGGGTTAACAAAACAATCATCAAATGATGATGATACAAATTTAGTAAAAAATTATCTATTAAACGAAAATTTAATCGGTGAAATGCACTTAAATGTCTGTCAAACAGTTTTTTTTTAAAATTTAATTGGTCGTTTTCTATAAAACAAAAGACTAAGTTTAATACTTAGTCTTTTGTATGTTAATCGTGTTCTTTTCGGTGACCTTTACCGCGGTGTCCGTGAGATTTGCCTTTGTAACAATGGTCTTTTTTCCATTTTCCGTTGCCTTTGTATTTTACCCTATGTGTTTTGTAATTGGAGTAAGGTCGGTCACCACGATAATCGGTTAAATAAACAGTTCTTCCGCGTCGTAAGTCATAACCCCTGTAAATTCCGGGTAAAGACGCAGAACGAATCCATCTTCCATTGCTCAAATAAATGTAGTTTCTGGCCGGAACATCATAATAAACTTCAATATCAGGAAGATAATAAAAATGGACTTCAGCCGGAGCATTAGGCGCCCAAACCGGAGGCGTTCCAACATTGATGTTAACCGATACTTGTGCTTGCGAATTCATTGCCAGCCCTATCAAAGTGCTAAGCAGTACTAATTTCATTGTTTTCATAATTACTGGGATTAAATTACTATTAGTCTGATTAACTAACGTAAAAACAATGCCAAGCGGTATGCTGAAAACAAAGTTTACCAAATAATTAACAGTTTAGAATCTTACTGTTTTGGGAAACTAATCGGTGAATTCTTGGTCTTCGAACCTAGGTTTTACAATAGAAATACCTTTTTGGAGTAGTAGGTTATTCGGATAAACCAAACGTTCTCCTTCTTTGGTAATTAAATCAGTGTGAAAGGCGTTAATATCTATAATCTCACCTTCAAATGGGAAATCTTTGTCGTGTACTTTAATCACGTCACCAATTTTAAACGGAAAAGAAAAAAACAGTATAACTCCGGAAGTGATGTTGCTCAAAATCGACCACTGGGCAAACATAGCTACACCAACTACAGTTGCAATCGAGGAGAGCGTAATCATAATATCATTTTTTTGAACACCCCAAATTACAATCAAAGAAATGACTGCCAAAATGTTAATCAACAAATGAATGTATTTAATGACTAAGTTGGTTCTTTTCTCAATCCCGGTGTGCGATTTGGAATACTTTTTAACGGCTTTGCTAACAATAACGCGCAGTAAGATTACCGTTATAAAGACCAAGCCTGTTGCAAATAATTCTTTGGTATACAATTCAAAAAAACGCATCATTCAAAAATTATAAGTTGGTTAAGTATTCAAAAACAACATCGGTTGGCATTCCGACTACATTAGTGTAAGAGCCTTCAATTTTGGCAATCCCGATTAACCCAATCCATTCCTGTATGCCGTAAGCACCGGCTTTGTCGAAGGGTTTGTAATTTTCTAAATAATGATGAATTACTTCGTCTGACAGGTTTTTAAAAGTGACTTTGGTGACTTCAAAAACGGTTTCTGTTTTCCGATTGGTTTTAAAACAAACTGAAGTAATAACTTCATGTGTTTTACCCGACATGGCTTTCAGCATTGCAAAGGCATCTTCATAATCTTTAGGTTTTCCCAAAGCTTTATTTTCAAACCAAACAATGGTATCGCTGGTTAGTAACACTTCTTGGTCTTCAAGTGTGCCTTCAAACGCATTGGCTTTGAGTTGTGCTAAGTAGTTCGTGATTTCTACACCTTGCAAATGATCAGGGTAAACTTCAGCTACCTCCTTGAGTCTGATTTCGAAATCGAACTGTAAGTCTCTCAAAAACTGTTGCCTTCTGGGCGAACCGGAAGCCAAAATGATTTTATGAGTGCAAAATTGATTACCCATTTAATTTGATGTTGTAATTAATGACTACGACTGATAATACTCCGAATAAAATAACGTATTTCAATACTTTGCTTAACAAAGCAAAATCTTCTTTGGTTTTAGCATTCCAAATTTTAACCAAGAAAAAAATCATAGGACCAATCACAAGAACCAAACTGTAAATTACAGCAGGATAGAGTTGGTTATTCATCAAATGGTCGTTGATATACCAAGCTAAAAGTCCTATTGCAATTAGCGCTAGACCGAAAATAACTTTGGTGGTTTTTGCGATACCGATGATTACCGGTAAAGTACGGATGTCCTCGGTTTGATCGCCTTCAATGTCTTGAGCATCTTTTACTAATTCTCGTATCAGGTTAATGACAAAAGCAAAAATGGCATAATCGGTTATAATCGATAAGATAATTTTCATATTGGCCCAAAGTTCCATACCGGCATAATTCATCATAGGCAGTACATCAAAAAGACCAACAACAATGACTGAAAACGCCAGAACCAAAGCCACTATAATGTTGCCTACTATGGCGATTTGTTTTAAACTGGTAGCGTACAAATACAATAGTGCAGAACTGATTATAAAAATACCGAAGAACGAGGTTTTGTTCACAAAATCTGCCAAATAATACCCCAACAACATTCCCACGATATTGAATCCGAAATACCAATTGTAAGCCACTTCCTCAGTAATGCTTTTGCCTACCACAACTTTTTCGGGTTTGTTGATGGCATCCGTTTCTTGATCCATGATATCGTTAATCACATACCCGCCTGCGGCTATACAAAGTGTAGCTAAAATCAATAGCCCGAATTGCCAATCAGATAAAGTAAGCGGAATGTTTTGAAATTGTAAAAAACCGTATCTTAAAACGAGTTGCATTAAGGCAATGAGTAGTAAATTTTGGTATCGAATAAGTTTTAAGAATTTCATAAGTCTGGTTAAAGTTTGTAAAAAGGTTAGGTTTAATCGTGTTGTCCGTTGTAGTACAAGTGCCATTTGTTTTGCACTTTCATCACTTGTTCAATCACTTCACGAACAGCGCCTTTTCCGCCGTTTTTATGGGAAATGTATTTGGAGATGGCTTTGATTTCCGAACTGGCATCTTGCGGACAAGTGGGCAATCCTACCAACTGCATTACGTGATAATCCGGGATGTCATCGCCCATATATAAAACTTGCTCCGGTTGAATTTGGTACAATTTGGTATATTCATTAAAAGTAGCCACTTTATCGGGTGAAGCCAAATGAATATCGTTTATACCTAAGTTTTTCAAGCGGATGCGAACGCCTTCGTTGTTGCCGCCCGATATGATGCAAACATTGTATCCGCTTTCGATAGCTGCTTTCATGGCAAAACCATCACGAATATTCATAATTCTCAACATTTCTCCATTAGGTGCTACATGAACCGAACCATCGGTTAAAACACCATCAACATCAAATATGAAGGTGGTAATTTGATTCATGATTTCTTTATAACTTTTTTCCATGGTCGATTATAGATTTGGTCAGCAATTTATAGATTTCTTTTTGGTTTTCCGCAGTCAAAAATGCTAAGTGTTTGTTAATGGTTTGGGTATCTTTGCGTTTGGCCGGACCGGTTTGTGCAGCTTCAGGGCTAAGTGCTGCTATTTTTTGAGCCGTTTCCTGAATCAAAGGTTTTAGGATATCAAACGGCAGATGATTTTCAATACAAATCTCAGAGCCAATTTGGTACAAATGATTGGTGAAATTACAAACAAAAACCGCCGCTACATGTAACGCTTGTCGCTGTTGTGAGTTGACAGCATATGTGTACTCTGAAATTGATTTTGCTAAAGTTTCCAAAATTTGGAAATCATCCGCTGTTTCTGCTTCTATACAAATAGGAACGGAACGGTAGTCGATGGCTTTGGCTTTGGAAAAGGTTTGCAAAGGATAAAAAACGCCTCGACGGTTTTTGTCGTTCAAAGCGCTAAGAGCAACGCTGCCGGAAGTGTGCACCACCAACTGACGGTTTAGCGGAATGTGTTCGGAAACGTTGGCTATAGCATCATCAGATACCGCAATGATTATAACATCAACATTTTTTAACAACGACCAATCCTCAATCACTTCGACGTTCGGATTCGTTGTTTCAACGGATGTTTTTTTTCGGGCAAATACTTGAACCACTTCTACTTCCGAAGACGCACCGAAAGCTTTCAGTAAATGATGTGCAACATTTCCCGAACCAATGACAGAGACTTGTACCATGGGGCAAAATTATTGAAAATAACTATTACAATACGCATTTTGAAACAAAGAAATCCACAAGTCTTAAAAATGTATTAAAACCCCAATTTTATCCATCATATATCTATTTATTTACCCTATTTTTGTATCGCTTTTTTAAAAAAACAATTCCAAACTCATGGAAAAAATACTATACGCTTTTCTATCTTCCACTCGTTTAATGGCTTTCTTATTTATCGCGTTTGCTGCGGCTATGGCTGCGGGAACCTTTATTGAAAGCAATTACAATACAGATACTGCCCGAATTATGATTTACAACGCATGGTGGTTTGAAGCCATCATGTTGGTTTTTATGATCAATTTCATCGGCAACATCAAACGATACCAATTGTACAAAAAAGAAAAATGGGCTACTTTATTGCTGCATTTGTCTTTCATTTTTATCATAGCCGGTGCTTTTATCACGCGATACATCAGTTACGAAGGAATGATGCCCATCAGAGAAGGCGCGACTTCCAACCAGGTTTTTTCTGAAAAATGCTACCTGACTGTTTTTGTAGACGGCGATTACAAAGGTAAAATGATGCGAAGAATTTTTGAAGAACAGCTCTTGCTTTCTCCGGTAACGGATAATCATTTTGCCATCAACGAAAAGTTTGCCAATATTCCGTTCGAGATTGAATACCAGAATTTTATATTAGATGCTAAAGAAGTTATCAAAGATGATCCGAAAGGCGACACTTACCTAAAATTGGTAGAATCCGGCGACGGCACACGCCACGAACACATGCTGAAAGCCGGCGAAGTACAAAACATCCACAATGTTTTATTTGCCTTAGACAAACCAACACCGGGCGCTATTAATATCGATTCCAAAAACAATACTATTTCGGCGCCGTTTGATGGTCAGTTTATGCGAATGGCCGATAAGTTCCAAGGTAAAGTAGTGAAAGATGTAGACCAACCTTTAATGTACCGTTCTTTGTACAACTTGGGCGGCAGTCAGTTTGTATTGCCCGAATTGCCTAAAAAAGGAATTAAATCTTACCAATCCAGCGGCGATTTCAAAGCCAAGAAAGGCGAGGATGCTTTAGTACTTAAAGTGAAAACCGGAGGCAAAGAGGAAACCATTACTTTAATTGGCTCAAAAGGCAAACAAGGTGAACCTAAAGCTTTTAAATTAGGCAATTTAGAGTTTACTTTTACTTATGGTTCTAAAGTATACGAGTTGCCCTTCAGTTTAAAACTCAATGATTTTATCGCTCAAAAATATCCGGGAACGGAAAAGAGTTTTTCTTCATTTGAAAGTCAGGTTACCCTAATCGACGGCAATGAAAAGAATGACCATCGTATTTATATGAATCATATTTTAGACCACAAAGGATACCGCTTTTTTCAAGCTTCATTTGATCCGGACGAAAAAGGAACAGTACTTTCGGTTAACCATGATTTTTGGGGAACTAACATTACTTACATTGGTTACTATTTGCTGTATTTCTGTATGATGGCGATATTATTTACTAAAAATACTCGTTTTGCCGACTTAAAGAAAAAGTTAGCTAACGTGAAAAAGAAGAAAACTCAGCTAGTGGCTCTTTTCTTTTTACTGTTTTCACTACACGGTGTAGCTCAACATGGTTCGCACCAACAAGCCTTACCAACGCAAAAGCAAATCGATTCCATCATCAACAAATACAAAGTGTCTGAAAAACACGCGGCTCAGTTTGGCCGATTGATTATTCAGGACGATGGCGGACGTATGAAGCCTATCAATACGTTTTCTTCCGAATTGTTGCGAAAAGTCAGCAAAAGCGATACCTACAAAGGCTTGAACTCGGATCAGGCGTTTTTATCGATGACGCAGTTTCCAACGGTTTGGTTTGAAACACCTTTGATTTACATCAAAAAAGGCAACGATAGTATTCGCAAGATTATTGGCATTGAGGCTGATGCCAAATACGCTACGTTTCGTTCGTTTTTTGATGAAAGAGGGAATTATAAGTTGTCACCTTATTTAGACGAAGCCTACAAAGCGGCTACACCCAACCAGTTTGAGAAAGATTTTATAGAAACAGATAAAAAAGTGAATTTGTTGAATTCGGCACTCAGCGGAAAAATCCTCAGAATCTTCCCAATACCGAATGATCCGAACAACAAATGGGTTTCGTTTTTAGAAATCAATCACGCTACCGGAACGTCATTAGATACTATCAAAAGTGCTTTGCCGGTGTATTTAGATGCGCTCTTGAAAGCTTCTGACAGTAAAGATTATACTCGTGCCAATACCTATTTAGTTGGTATCGAAGATTATCAGAAACTATATGGTAAAGCTGTAAGACCGGCAGAAGACAAAATTGATTACGAGATTTTATACAACAAATACGATGTCTTCAAAAACTTGTTTTGGTTGTACATGTTAACCGGTTGCTTGATGTTGACTCTAGTGATTGTTAACATATTCTTCGACAAAAAGCTACTTCGTTATGCCATCAATATTTTCCATATTTTTATTGGATTACTGTTTGTTTTTCACACTTCAGGTCTGATAGCGCGCTGGTATATTTCCGGTCACGCGCCTTGGAGTGATGCTTATGAGAGTATGATTTACGTAGCTTGGGCGACCATGTTCTTTACTTTAGCTTTCGATGTTAAATCAAAGTTAACCGTAGCTTCAGGCACTTTTGTGGCGTCTATGATTTTGATGATTGCGCATTGGAATTGGATGGATCCTGCCATTGCCAACTTACAACCGGTGTTAAATTCGTATTGGTTAATGATACACGTAGCAGTGATTGTGGCGAGTTACGGTCCATTTACTTTAGCGATGGTTTTGGGTATCGTTTCCCTTATTTTAATGTTGTTTGTGAACGACAAAAACAAAGCGAAAATGGACCTCAACATTAAAGAAATCACTTATATCAACGAAATGGCGCTGACTATCGGTTTGGTGATGTTAACCATCGGAAACTTTTTAGGCGGTCAATGGGCTAACGAAAGTTGGGGAAGATATTGGGGCTGGGATCCGAAAGAAACATGGGCCTTAATCAGCATTATGATTTATGCTTTTGTAATTCACGCTCGTTTTGTTCCGGCTTTGCGTGGGAAATGGGTTTACAATGTAATGGCCGTTTTTGCCTTCTATTCAATACTTATGACGTATTTCGGAGTGAATTTTTACTTGACAGGCTTGCACTCTTATGCCAGTGGTGATAAAGTAGTTACGCCTTCGTTTGTGTATTATTCGGTAGCCATTATTTCAGTATTGGCAGTGTTGTCTTATTTCAAACACAAAAAATATTTAAGCAAATAAACATCGCCAATTCACAAGTTATAAACCTGTATGAGATAATTTTTGTTTCTCCGAGTTGTCCAAAATAAAACACCGCAAATTCAACTAATTGTAAGCGAATTTGCGGTGTTATTTTTTTATGGAATCTTTGTGTTATACTTTTCCTAAAGTATACAATTTTTCGAGCGTTGGCGATTTGCTTCCGCCTGCCGGTTCTAATGTGATTCCGAAGGCTTCGGCGCCTGCGTTATTCTCAACTTTAAAGATAGCATTATCAGCCGTAAAATTCTCCAACAAACCAATACTTGTAGGCGTTAACGGATTGAGTTTTAAAGCCCAAACTTGGTACACCATACCTTCCGGTGGTTTCGGTAAACCTGCGGCGTCTACATAAACCGTTTGTTGCTCTTTGTTCCAATATACTTTAGCCGAAGCTGTAGGGTCTATAGCTTGACCGGCTAATGGAATTACACTTGTTTTGGTATCTCTGATTACATTTAAAACGGTTGTAGTTTCTTTGTTCTTCGATTCTAATTCAACCACTGTTTGCTCCAATTTTGATTTTTGAATTTCAATAGATTGGATTTGGTTTTGGGTGTTGCTCAGTTTGTTGTATTGGAATCCGATGCCAATTAACAAGGCTGCAGCGGCGGCCCAACCTATGTAAGTAGCTGTATTACTTCTCGATTTTAGGTCAACTACTTTTCCGTGTTTTAACTCCAATTGCGCTTTAATTTTTTCAAACTGACTGTGCGAAATAAAAGGAGCAAAACTACTCGACAAATTGATGATGGCTTTTTCAATTGACACAATTTCGGCTTTGACTTCCAGATGTTTATTGGCCATGGCATTTACCTGATCGTTTTCTGCTTCGCTCAGCAAACCATACACATAAAGCTCTAAGATGCCTGATGCTATATATTCTTTTGTTTCCATTATACTTTCAAAAAATTTCTAAGGTCGTTCATACACATTCTGTTTTGGGTTTTAACGGTACCCAAAGGGATTTCCAATTCTTCAGAGGCTTCTTGCTGTGTATAACCTTTAAAAAAGAGTAAGTCGATAATTTGAATACATTTCGGTTTGAGCTTTTTGACAAACTCTAAAATTCCGATGGTATCAATTCTATTGGTCAGTTTGCTGTTGTCGTCTAACAGATGTACGAAATTATCAGCTGAGAGGTTTTTTTGACTGTTGTTAAAACCTTTCGAACGCAGTTTATCAATGGCTGTGTTTCGGGTAATGTTGAGCATCCAAGTATACAATCTGCCTTTGCTTTGATTGTAAGTATCGATGTTCTTCCATATTTTGACAAAAACTTCCTGAAGTACATCTTCGGCTTCTTCTTGGTCTTTGATCAAATTGGTGATTACGCTGAACAAACTCTTGGAGTACATATCGTACAGCGCAGTAAAAGCCCTTTCTTCCTTCCTCAAAAGCAAGGGCAACAATTCTTCTTGTGTCATACCTAATTTTTTATAATCGTAAATTTAACGAAACAATTTCCATTTTAACCAACTATTTAAGTAGAAATACCAATTTCTGTAAATCCAAAGCCAATCTTCTTTCGTATATGCAAACAGGGAAATCAAATTTGAGATTTGATTTAGGTTTTTTGTTTTGATAGCAGAATAGTTTTCTGTTATGTTTGTTGAAAGTCCGACGATGTTATGTTGTCGGGCTTTTTAATTAGTAAAACTTTAGGAATTGTATAACATCAAGCTGATCAATAATGATTAATTTTATAAAAATTTAAAAGAATGAAGCACTATTTAATTTTAGCCTGCAGCGTTATGTTGCTGGTGAGTTGTCAAAACAATGCGCAAACGAAAACCGTTGCCGTTAATACTAATACTTCAACTATGACTACAGTAACCAAACAGGAATCCATACATCAATTTAAAGTAATTGATTTGTACGGTAAAGAATTTGATTTTTCGACCTTAAAAGGAAAGAAAATCTTAATTGTAAATACCGCTTCGGAATGTGGACTGACGCCTCAGTACAAAGATTTGGAATCCATTTACAGCAAATACAAGGATAAAAATTTTGTGATTGTTGGTTTTCCGGCTAATAATTTTGGCGGACAAGAACCGGGTAGCAATCAAGAGATAGCTCAATTTTGCAAAATGAACTACGGTGTGTCTTTCCCAATGATGGGTAAAATATCCGTAAAAGGCAATGATATGCATCCGTTGTACCAATTTTTGACGCAGAAGAATAAAAACGGTTTACAGGATAGTGAAGTAGAGTGGAACTTCCAGAAATACTTGTTGGATGAAAACGGACATTTGGTAAAAGTGCTTTCGCCAAGAGTATTGCCAACAGATGATGCAATTGTGTCATGGATTAACGGAAAATAAACCCGATTACTCTTTTAAAATAAACAAACCCGGTGGAGAAATTCATCGGGTTTTTATTTGAAAAACATCGACCAACTTCACGTGTCACGTGGTTTAAAGATTTTTTTTTCCGTTTAACGATTTTAAAATGTTAGCTTAACAATACTTCTTAGTTTTGAAATGAATATCAAATACCACAATGATAATTTATGAAAAATAACATTTTCAATCCACTATACCGAGAAGACTATATTGAAGGTTATTCTAACGGTTCAAATCCACACCTAAAATTAGTGGAAGAAAAAAGCGAAGCCTATAACTTCGGTTTTGAACAAGGAAGAGCCGACTACGAACGAATGAACGGAAAAATAGCTTATGGGATTCCGCAATTAATAGTCACCAACAAAGTATTAGAAGATTTTTTACTCGCCGGTATGTTGGGGATGGATATCGATTCGGATGGTTATAACTCCTTTCAAATTGACGTCATCCAAAAATGGTATCAAAGCGGAGTCGAAAAATATGATCCCAGCCAAAGCAGTTATCTGCACTCTATTTTAGAGGAAAATGGCATTGAACTAGCCTGACAAATACCCCTGAATATTTGGTAAAGACTGATGGAAACATTGGTCTTTATTTTTTTATTCTAAAACCAATTGCATGAATTGCGAATGCAGCCAACGGTTGAATTTAAATCCGGTTTCTTTCAATAAGCCAACCGTTTCAAAACCGAATTGCTCATGAAAAGCCACACTGCTTTGGTTTTCTGAATCAATCACAGCAATCATTGTGTGCAATTTTTGTTGCTTGGCTAAATCGATTAGCGCTTGCATCAGTAATTTACCTATGCCTTTTCCGTGACAATCTTGGGCTACATAAACCGAATGTTCTACTGTAAATTTATAGGCTTCCCGAAAACGAAATTCACTGTAATATCCAAAACCAATCACTTTACCGTTTGTTTCCGCAACTATAACCGGAAATCCTTTGTCGATTTTTTCCTGAAAAATAGTCTCTTGTTGCGCTACTGTTCTCGGGTGATAATCGTACAAAGCCGTCGAATGAAGTATGTTGTAATTGATAATGTCAACGATGGCCTGACAATCTGCAATTTGATAAGGTCTGATTTTGATTTCCATGGCATTAAAGTGTCTTCAAAAGTAATAAAACTATCTTAAAGTGTTGAAAAACCTACACAAGTTTGTACATTTGTAAGACATAAAAAAAGACAATGCTTTATCCTAAAATACCTTTGGCGCAAAGCATCATAGAAATTTGTAATGCCAAAGGAGTTCATGATATTATAATCTCACCCGGTTCCAGAAATGCACCGCTAACAATTGGTTTTACCAATCATCCGGACTTTACGTGTTATAGTATAGCCGATGAGCGTTGTGCCGGTTTTTTTGCGCTGGGTATTGCCCAACAAAAGCAAAAACCGGTTGCCGTAGTTTGTACTTCTGGGTCGGCCTTACTCAATTATTATCCGGCTTTGGCAGAAGCTTTTTACAGTCAGATTCCATTTGTGGTAATCTCTGCCGACCGACCGCATGATAAAATTGATATAGGTGACGGGCAAACCATCCGTCAGGAAAATGTATTTCTGAACCACTCGTTATACAACGCCAATTTACTGGAAGATGCTTCGGAAGAAAACGATGTCTTTATTAACGAAGCCATCAATGTGGCCATTGCTCACAAAGGTCCGGTGCATATTAATGTGCCTTTCGAAGAACCTCTATACCAAACCACGAATAAATTAGCTGTAGATGTTAACGTAACCGGACTTTTTAAATCGGAGTCATCCGTTAGGGTAGAAGATATCATTGCGTTTTCTACGTTGTGGAATTATAGCCAGAAAATATTGGTATTGGTAGGCGAGTGCAAGCCGAACACTATCGACCAACAATGGATAGACGAATTGGCTTCACATCCTTCGGTAGTAGTGTTGACCGAAACGACGTCTAACTTACACCATCCTGATTTTATCAACAATATCGACACGCTGATTACGCCGTTTACTGATAAAGAGTTTGCCGAGTTACAGCCTCGCGTTTTAATTACGTTTGGCGGTATGATAGTGTCTAAGCGAATCAAAGCCTTCCTCAGAAAATACAAACCGAGACACCATTGGCATATTGATGAATTAAGAGCTTACGATACTTTCGGTATTTTGACAAAACATTTTACGGTAGCGCCCAATCAGTTTTTTAAACAATTTTTACCGCATGTCAAAGTCGTTGAAAGTAATTATAAAGCGTTTGTCCAAACTATTCGTAACCAAAGAATAAGCAAACACCATGAATATTTGGCTAATATTCCGTTTTCCGATTTAAAAGCATTTGAAAATATTTTAGCCGCTTTGCCCGGGAATACACAGTTGCAAGTCAGTAATAGTTCTGCCATTCGTTATGCACAATTGTTTGACATCGATCCGTCTATCGAAGTATTCTGCAATCGCGGTACCAGTGGTATCGATGGCAGTACTTCAACCGCTATAGGCGCTGCTGTAGTCAGCAACAAACAAACGACCTTAATTACGGGAGATATCGGATTTTTATATGACAGTAATGCGCTTTGGAACAATTACATACCAAAGCATTTCAAAATCATTCTAATCAACAACGGTGGTGGCGGTATCTTCAGAATCTTACCCGGTCATCAAGAAAACGAAACCTTCCATACTTATTTCGAAACTTCCCATTGTTTAACCGCTGAACATTTGGCTAAAATGTTTCGTTTTAACTATTTGACGGCCGCGGATGAAACCACTTTAAACGCCGGTTTGAAACAATTGTTTGCTAACAACGACCAACCTGCTATACTGGAAGTTTTTACACCTACGCGCGACAACAACAAACTGTTATTGGACTATTTCAAAGCTTTGGTGTAAATTTATATCTTTACCAAAATCGATTTTACTGTGAGTCAAACCAATAAATTAAAAATATTCAACGATCCGATTTACGGATTTATCACCATTCCGAATTCGTTGGTCTACGATTTAGTGCAACATCCGTATTTCCAGCGATTGCGACGCATTTCCCAAATGGGATTATCGTATTTAGTGTATCCGGGAGCGCATCATACGCGTTTTCATCACGCACTAGGCGCCATGCACATGATGCAACAAGCGGTTGAAGTACTTCGTTTTAAAGGCGTAGCCATTTCAAAAGAAGAAGAAAATGCACTTTATATCGCTATTCTTTTGCACGATATCGGTCATGGTCCGTTTTCCCATGCCATGGAACACAGTATAGTTGAAGAAGTCAACCACGAAGCCATTTCGCTGTTATTCATGAACCAATTGAATCAAGAGTTTGACGGACAATTGAGCTTGGCCATACAGGTTTTTAAAGGCGAATACCATCGCAAGTTTATGTTGCAATTGATTTCGAGTCAGCTCGATATGGATCGCATGGATTATTTGAAACGCGATAGTTTTTATTCGGGCGTAGCCGAAGGGAATATCAATTCTGATCGTTTGATTCAAATGATGAATGTGGTGGATGATGTTTTGGTGATGGAAGAAAAAGGGATTTATTCGATTGAAAAATTCCTAATGGCGCGCCGATTAATGTATTGGCAAGCCTATTTGCACAAGACGAGTTTGGTGGCCGAATTGACCTTGACCAAGACTTTACAACGTGCCAAAGAGTTGCTTCAAAAAGGAATTGCTATCGAATGTAGTCGGCCGCTAAAATACTTTATGGAGCACAAAGTGACTCTTGAAAATTTCTCCACTATCGATTTAGATACTTTTGCGCAATTAGATGATTTTGATATTATTAGCGCTTTAAAAAATTGGCAATACCACGACGATTTTATTTTGAGCAGTTTAAGTAAAATGATTATCAATCGCGACTTATCAAAAGTCAAGCTCAACAGCGAAAAATTTCCGGTGGAAGCGTTACAGGAAATGTCAGCTGCCTTTGCCAAAAAGCACAACTTAAGTTTGCAAGACACCAAGTATTTTATCTTTAAAGGAAAAATCAAAAATCAAGCTTATAATAAAGATGCAGAACCGATTCGAATTCTGAAAAAAGACCGAACTATAGAAGATGTAGTGGAAGCTTCCGACCAGCTGAATTTGAAAGCCTTGTCGAAACCAGTGACCAAGTATTTTATTTGCTATCCAAAACAACTTTCGGAAATTTAACATTAAAAATGTTTTTTTTATACTTTTGTGGCAATGAAACCAGCTAATACTCTTTTGATGCAATTACCGAAAAATGACTATAGTGACTTTCATCTTAAGTTCATACTTAACAACTAATACAAGATGAAGTTTACAGCAGCTCAAATAGCAGGAATTTTAGAAGGCGAAGTGGTGGGAAATCCTAACGCCGAGGTATTCAAATTATCTAAAATTGAAGAAGGAACGGAAGGATCATTGACCTTTTTGGCCAATCCTAAATATGTCAATTATATCTATTCGACTAACGCTACCATTACTATAGTCAATTCGACTTTTGAACCGGAGAATGAGTTAAAAACCACACTGATTAAGGTGGAAGATGCTTACCAATCGTTTTCCAAATTATTGGAATACTACAACCAAGTAAAGTTGATGAAATCAGGTATCGAACAACCTTCGGTGATTTCTGAAAATGTTACTTACGGCGAAAACCTCTATTTAGGAAGTTTCTGTTACATTGGTAAAAATGTAGTGATTGGTAAAAATGTGAAGATTTATCCGAATTCATTTATAGGCGATAATGTGACGATTGGTGATGATTGTATTTTCTTTGCCGGCGTCCGTATTTATTCGGAATCCGTTATCGGAAAAAATTGTGTGATCCATTCCGGAACCATTATCGGTTCAGACGGATTTGGTTTTGCACCGCAAGAAGACGGCACGTACAACAAAGTACCGCAAATCGGCAATGTTATTTTAGAAGATAATGTAGAAGTGGGTTCTTGCACAACCATCGACAGGGCAACGTTAGGCTCAACCATCATCAGAAAAGGGGTAAAGCTCGACAACCAAATTCAGATTGCCCACAATGTCGAAATTGGTGAAAACACTGTAATTGCTGCTCAAACCGGTGTTGCAGGTTCAACCAAAATCGGTAAAAGTTGTATGATTGGCGGTCAAGTTGGCATAGCCGGACATTTGACTATTGGAAATAATGTTCGTGTACAGGCGCAGTCAGGCATCGGAAGAAATATTCCGGATGGCGAAACCTTACAAGGTTCTCCGTCTTTCAATTACAGCGATTGGAACAAGTCGTATGTACATTTCAGAAACTTGCCTAAAATTGTAGCAGAAATAGAAGAATTAAAGAAAAACAAGCCCAATTCGTAATCGGAAATCCGATGGCGTATTTGTAATAAACTAAACTAAAAAAAGCATACCAATGGTTAAACAAAAAACCATCCAGAACGAAGTTTCTCTTACCGGTGTTGGTTTACACACCGGGAAAGAAGTAAAAATGACTTTCAAACCGGCACCAATCAATAATGGCTACACTTTTGTCAGAGTTGATTTAGAAGGCAGCCCAATTATAGAAGCCGATGCCAATTATGTGGTAAACACCCAAAGAGGTACCAATCTTGAAAAACTAGGCGTTAAAATTCAAACCTCTGAGCATGTTTTAGCAGCTTTTGTAGGCTGTGATGTTGATAATGTGATTATCGAGTTGAACGAATCAGAACCGCCTATTATGGATGGATCTTCAAAGTTTTTTGTAGAAGCTATCGAGAAAGCCGGCATTGTAGAGCAAGATGCCGAAAGATGTTACTATGTGGTAAAAGAAGTCATTTCTTTTATGGATGAAGCTACCGGTAGTGAAATCTTAGTGATGCCTGCCGATGATTATCAAGTGACTACTATGGTAGATTTTGGTACAAAAGTTTTAGGAACTCAAAACGCAACGTTAAAGAATATAGCCGATTTCAAAACGGAAATATCCGATGCCCGAACGTTTAGTTTCTTGCATGAATTGGAAACTTTATTAGACAACGGTTTAATTAAAGGCGGTGACTTAAACAATGCTATTGTTTATGTAGACAAGGAAATCTCCGAAAAAACCATGAACAATTTGAAAGTGGCTTTCGGTAAAGAAAAAATTTCGGTGAAACCTAACGGTATATTAGACAATTTGACTTTGCATTATCCTAATGAAGCAGCGCGTCATAAGTTGTTGGATGTGATTGGTGATTTGGCTTTAATCGGTACTCGCATTAAAGGAAAAGTAATTGCCAACAAACCCGGACATTACGTAAACACACAGTTTGCTAAGAAATTATCCAAAATCATTAAGATAGAACAACGCAATCAAATTCCGGTGTACGACTTACACAAGGAACCTTTGATGGATGTGAATAAAATCATGGCCATGTTGCCGCACCGTCCGCCATTTTTATTGGTAGACAAAATTTTGGAAATGTCAGACAATCATGTAGTAGGTTTGAAAAACGTAACCATGAACGAAGACTTTTTCGTAGGACATTTTCCCGGCGCACCAGTGATGCCAGGCGTTTTAATCGTAGAAGCGATGGCACAAACCGGAGGAATCTTAATTTTAAGTTCGGTTCCGGATCCGGAAAACTACCTGACATATTTCATGAAAATCGACAACGTAAAATTCAAGCATAAAGTCTTACCAGGAGATACCTTGGTATTTAAATGTGATTTAATTTCACCAATCAGAAGAGGTATTTGCCATATGCAAGCCAATGCCTATGCCAACGGTAAATTAGTTGCGGAAGCAGAATTAATGGCACAAATTGCCAAAAAAAATTAAATAGTTACTTATGAACCAACCATTAGCCTATGTACATCCCGGAGCGAAAATCGCGAAGAATGTCGTAATAGAACCATTTACAACCATACACAATAATGTAATTATCGGAGAAGGAACTTGGATAGGTTCTAACGTAACCATTATGGAAGGCGCGCGTATCGGTAAAAACTGTAACATCTTTCCGGGTGCTGTTATTGCTGCAGTACCACAAGATTTGAAATTCGGCGGCGAAGATTCCTTGGCCATTATTGGCGATAATTCTACCATTCGTGAATGCGTAACCATCAATCGCGGTACTATCGCATCGGGTCAAACCGTAATCGGTAAAAACTGTTTGGTGATGGCTACTGCGCACATTGCGCACGACTGTCATATTGGAGACAATGCCATTATTGTAAACGGTGTAGCTTTGGCCGGACACGTAACGGTTGGTAATTATGCTATCATCGGTGGTTTGGCGGCAATCCATCAATTCATACACATCGGAGATCACGCTATGATTTCAGGTGGTTCATTGGTTCGTAAAGACGTTCCGCCATACACCAAAGCGGCTAAAGAACCTTTATCGTATGTTGGGATCAATTCGGTTGGCTTAAGACGTCGCGGATTCACTTCTGAAAAAATCAGAGAGATTCAAGACATTTACAGAATTTTATACCAGAAAAATTACAATACTTCTCAAGCGATGGCCATCATTGAAGGTGAGATGGAAGCCACACCGGAGCGCGATGAGATTTTAGATTTCATCAGAAACTCTTCGAGAGGAATTATGAAAGGTTATTCAGGATCTTACTAAGAGTTAACAGTTCACACAAACCACAAACAATAAATATAAAAACATAAATTACAATGGCATCTACAGCAGATATTAGAAACGGATTATGCATTAAGTTTAACCACGATATTTATAAAATTATCGAATTTTTACACGTAAAACCGGGTAAAGGTCCGGCTTTCGTTAGAACCAAATTGAAAAGTTTAACCAACGGTAAAGTATTGGACAATACTTTTTCTGCAGGACACAAAATTGATGTAGTTCGTGTGGAAACACATACTTTCCAATATTTGTATGCTGAAGGGAATGATTTCCACTTTATGAATACAGAATCTTACGAGCAAATTACCTTGAACAGAGACGTTTTAGATGCTCCGGATTTGTTAAAAGAAGGGACTAACGTAATGGTTCAAATCAATACCGAAACTGATATGCCGTTAGCTGTAGACATGCCGGCTTCTATCATCTTAGAAGTAACTTACACAGAACCTGGCGTAAAAGGAAACACTGCTACCAATGCCACCAAACCGGCTAAAGTAGAAACAGGAGCTGCGGTAAACGTTCCGTTATTTATCAACGAAGGTGACAAAATCAAAATTGATACAGCTACCGGTAAATACATGGAAAGAGTGTAATTAATTTGAAAATGAAGTGATTTGAAGATTTAATTCATCTTCAAATTTTTAAATTCTCAAATTATCAAATCAAGTATGAAATTTCCAAGAATACATACACTTAAAGAAATTGCGAATATCATTGGTAGTACTTATGTTGGTGCCGATGATTTTGCGGTTCATGGCATGAACGAAATTCACGTGGTTGAACCCGGTGATATTGTTTTTGTCGACCATCCGAAATATTACGATAAAGCCTTGCAATCGGCGGCGACTATTGTTTTAATCAACAAAGAAGTAGATTGTCCTGACGGCAAAGCTCTATTGATTTCAGACGACCCTTTCCGTGATTTCAATGTGCTAACCAAGCATTTTCGTCCTTTTGTAGCCGCCAATGTCAGTATTTCGACTTCAGCTCAAATAGGAGAGGGAACTGTTATTCAACCCAATTGTTTTATCGGCAATAACGTGAGCATCGGGAAAAACTGTTTGTTGCACGCCAATGTCATTGTATACGATAATACGGTAATAGGCGATAATGTGATTATTCATTCCGGAACGGTACTAGGAGCAGATGCTTTTTATTACAAAAAACGTCCGGAAGGCTTTGATCAATTGTTGTCCGGCGGCAGAGTTGTGATTGAAGACCATGTCGGCATCGGAGCATTGTGTACCATCGATAAAGGTGTTACCGGTGATACAACTATTGGCGCCGGAACCAAAATAGACAATCAAGTGCATGTGGGTCACGATACTGTTATCGGTAAAAAATGCTTGATTGCATCTCAAACCGGTATTGCCGGTTGTGTGGTTATTGAAGACGAAGTTACCCTTTGGGGTCAAGTCGGCACAACCAGCGGCATCACTATCGGAGCCAAAGCTGTAGTGTTAGGACAAACCGGTGTAACCAAATCCATCGAAGGCGGAAAAAGCTATTTCGGTACGCCGGTGGAGGAATCTCGTGAAAAACTAAAGCAATTGGCCAACGTAAAACGTATCCCTGATCTTTTAAATAAATTGAAATAAGTTATGGGCGCTAAAACTATCGTTCAAAATTTTTACAAATCCGATGTTTTATTGGAATCGGAAAAAGTTAATGCACTATTGCATCCCGATGTTATTTTAGAATGGCATAGTACCAAAGGCTTTTTAAAACTCAACAAAGATCAAATGATTGAGTTGAGCGAAGGACTCAGTAAAGCCTACGTTCGCTCTAAAACCCGAATAACACATATTCTTTCAGAGGGTAATACGGTGAGTGTTCGTTATTCACATTATGTAAAAACTATTGAAAATCCGAGAGAGGAAATGTTACTAGCCCATTTTATGGTGATTTGGGAAGTTAAAGACGATAAACTGTATCGCGGTTACCAAATGAGCCAACTATAGTAATTTTACAAAAAACTGTAAACGGAACACGAAACACTGAATACTATTTCATACTTTTGCAACACATAAAATAAACACAAAAAAACAAACACAAACATGAGCGTTTTAGTCAATAAAAATTCAAAAATAATAGTTCAAGGTTTTACCGGAAGTGAGGGAACTTTTCACGCTTCTCAAATGATTGAATACGGAACCAATGTCGTTGGAGGTGTTACACCG
Source organism: Flavobacterium sp. FEMGT703F (assembly GCA_002786385.1). Taxonomy (GTDB): domain Bacteria; phylum Bacteroidota; class Bacteroidia; order Flavobacteriales; family Flavobacteriaceae; genus Flavobacterium; species Flavobacterium cheonhonense. The sequence continues at coordinate 132,984 of PGCN01000007.1, read as the reverse complement.
GGAAAAGGTGGTTCTACGCATTTAGACCGTCCGGTTTTTAATACGGTTAAAGACGCCGTTGATCAAGCTGGAGCTGATACTTCAATTATTTTTGTACCACCGGCCTTTGCTGCTGATGCTATTATGGAAGCTGCCGATGCAGGAATCAAAGTAATCATTGCCATTACTGAAGGTATTCCGGTGGCGGATATGATTAAAGCGTACAACTTTGTGAAAGGAAAAGACTGTCGTTTGGTTGGTCCTAACTGTCCTGGTGTTATTACTCCGGAAGAAGCCAAAGTAGGTATTATGCCTGGCTTTGTATTCAAAAAAGGAAATGTTGGTATTGTATCTAAATCGGGTACTTTGACATATGAAGCTGCTGACCAAGTAGTAAAACAAGGTATGGGAATTACCACAGCCATCGGTATCGGAGGAGATCCAATTATCGGAACTACTACCAAAGAAGCAGTTGAATTGTTGATGAACGATCCTGAAACAGAATGTATCATCATGATTGGTGAAATCGGAGGTCAGTTAGAAGCTGATGCTGCCAGATGGATTAAAGCTGACGGAAACCGTAAACCGGTAGTTGGTTTTATTGCCGGTGAAACTGCTCCTAAAGGAAGAACTATGGGACATGCCGGAGCTATTGTTGGTGGTTCTGATGATACCGCTGAAGCCAAAAAACGCATCATGAGAGAATGTGGTATCCACGTAGTAGATTCTCCTGCCGAAATTGGTAAAAAAGTAAAAGAAGTGATGGGATAATTTGACCCTCAACATATATTATAAATGAAAAGCCTCGAGAAATCGGGGCTTTTTACTTTGGCACTTTCTTTGCTTCATTATGTAGCAATAATACTGTAGCATTTTAAATTGCTACAAAAAAATTGCTACATATGAAAAAAAGCACTTTCATCAGAAATGAGTTGAATCTTACGCAATGCGAAATGGCTGAGTTATTAAATATTACTCGAAGTCAATTGTCACTTTTTGAATTGGGATTGCGAGAATTACCAACAACTGCTTTGATAAGAGCATCACAAATAGGAAACTTTATGACCACAGCTAAAGTACCTGAAACAAATGATTTTCATCAAATTGCTGATTGGGAGGAAGAAAAAGAAAAATTTCTCGCGAAAGCCTTAGCCGATTGTAAGCATTATCAGTTGACTATCATTCGGAAGTTACCCAAGATGGAAGAAGCATATCAAGCCACACTAAAAACACTCCAACTCATTGACTATTTAAAAGAGCAGGCTCATAAAGAGGACGCATTACATCAAGGAGCCATATTCATTTTGGAAGATAAAGCAAGGAAAAGTTTGAAAAAATGCGGTCCGAAGGAATTAGTAAAACAGCAGTATCAACTATTACTATTGCAAAAACAAGAAGAGTGGTTAAACGATTTGATAGCGAATGATAGGATAGAATAATAAGTGTTGGTATACTATAAAAAATAAAAAAACTCCCGAGATTATCGGGAGTTTTTGTTTTAATTCGGAAAAGGATTAGACCATTTCTCATCGGTATACACATTGGTCCCGGATAAAGTCCTTAGAAAGGCAATCACCGCATTCACTTCTTGCGCATTCAAATGCAATTGTTGTCCGAAACCATTCGGACGTAATTTAACATCTAAATTGGTATTGCCGGGCGCTAAATTGATGGTGCCATAATGACCAACAGCTGCTTGCAAAGTAGTTATCACTCCGGTATGCATCATCGGTCCGTTGGGCGTTCCGTCAGTTTTTACTAAATCGCGTAAAGATGGCGCGCGAGTGTTGGTAATGTCTATACCATTGCCATTTATGGTGCCTATAATACCATTATTACCGCTTAGCGGATTGATATCAAACTCCGGTGCCGCATGACAACCGGCACAACCCAATCCACCGGAAGTTCGGTTTCCGGTAGCGTCAAATACCGGAGGCGAGAGAAATAAATTTTTGCCTTGATTTTCCTGAGATGTAAAGTTTGGAAATGGCTGTCCGTCATTAGCTACCTGTGCTCTGCCAATATCGTACTTACTGTCAAACGACTGTATGCTGCGAACGAATTGTGCCAAAGCCAATTGAATTTTGTTCTCTGTAATTTCTTCAGAACCGTAAGCAAACATAAAAAGCTCTTTGTAATATCCAATGTTGCTCAGTTTTGTAATTAAGTCGTTAAAGTTTTGATCGCCATTGGTACCGCTGAAGCCCATTTCACCGTGGTCTTTGATAGGCATAGTGGTTTGGGTTTCTAAATTTACAGCGCGTTCATCCCAGAAAAAGCGCGTCTCATTAGCAAATCGAGTGTTAATCAATCGCATCGAATGCCTGCCTGTAGTGCCATTAACTCCTGTACTGGCAATATTAGTATCTCCAAAAGCATTCGCTTGTTGGTGACAACTGGAGCATGAAATAGTATTGTTGGATGACAAATTTTTATCATAAAATAATACTCTGCCCAAAGTGGCGCCTTTATTTGTAATTGAATTGGCGGCAGTATTGTCTTTGGTAATGTAACCAGGAATAGTTTGATTGGCGTAATTGTACAAACTTTCCGGATTGATGTTGCCACCGAAAGTTGCGGTTATAGCGGCATAAGGATCTATTTCAACATAGTTGGAACTATCATCGCTACTGCAAGAATAGGCAATTGCCACAAGGAACAAAAGGCTGGCTTTTTTATACATAATTTGGTTATTTGGTGGTTAGTGGTGGGAGGATTTTATTTGTTTACAATAATTTTAACGGTCTTATCAGTTGTATTATTGGCGATTTTGATAAAGTAAGTGCCATTGTAAATCGCAGACAAATCAAAGATACAAAGCGTACTTCCTTGTACTATTTTTTGGGTTTGCAGTTGCTTTCCGAGAGCATCAATTAAGGTAACTTCCAAATCTTTTTCCTGTATATCGGTTTGGATGGCAATAAACTCTTGCGCCGGGTTGGGATATACTTTGATGTTTAAATCAGATAGATTAAAATCGGCATTTTCTAAAGTATACTGAGTGGTTGTTTCTGAAACTGAAGTCACTGTTGAAGCAGTTTTATTTCCGTAGAATGTTGGGCCAACAGCATAAGGATAAGCCGAATTGTGATTGGCATCTACAGTGGTAAAATAACAGTAAATTCCGTTAGGATATTCAGGTGTTACACAAAAACGACCATTGTGTTCGTCTAAATAGTCGGCAGTATTGTGTGCTACAAATTCGTAGTCTTCTCTAAAATAACCCAGAGGATAAGTTGAATTTACGGGTGGACCATCGGTTACATTCGTTCCGTTGGCATAATGGGTTCTGACAGTAATATTTCGCAATTGATAACTCGATTTAATCCTCACTATTCCTCCGGTTCCATCAGCATTAGCATAGCCGTAAGCACCGTAAATAGGAAATCCATCGTAGGCAAAACCAATCAGCGGCGAATGTTCGTTTGGATTAATAACATATAAACCATCGGAGGGGTAAGTAGCACAAATATTGGAAAGTTGTACTAAATCTAAATTAAACGCACTCGGATTTTGATGATGGTGGTAATTCCCCATAGCCGGATGTGCTTTCGCACAATCAAAACCAACACGTTCCGCATAAACCGCGTCACGATTCCAAACGCCGTCGCCTGTACATCCCATAATTGGACCGCCGCAAACTTGACTTGTACTATTTTTCCAAGAAACGCCATCGCGATAGTCAAACAAGGCAACACCGTTTTTAAACAATCCGATATTTCCGCCATTGGTATTGGTCGGTGTACCGGTATTTTGCGTCGGATTCAGCGGAAATCTGAAAATGGCACCATTTCGGCTGGTGGCTAAAGATGGATTTCCATCTAAAAACGGACCGGTAATGTATGCCGGAATACCATTGGTAGTAACATAAACCCAATTGTTGGAATATTGTATAGTTTGTACATTGGCCAATACAGCATCATTAATAGGAGTTGGATTCCCGGAAACATAATGGCGACCGGTGATGCCAGTTGTGTTTCGCAACCAAGAGGTAATCACGGGATTGGTTTGCGACCACATGATTGAGGTAAAAACGAGTAGTGTATTTAATGCGATTTTTTTCATAATGGGTTAGGTTATTTTAACTTAGACGTCATACTATTGTGATTCTTGTGTACTTCTCAAATTATTTTTTCGGATAGGCGTAACGAGGATTAAATAAAAACGCTTTATCAGTCAAGGTTTGTAAAAAAACAACCAAATCAACCCGATCTTTGTCGCTCAATTGCATTGGTTTTGAAAACGTTGCAGCGGTATGTTGGTTAGGCTGAATTGTATTGTAATGTTTGATAACTTCGGTCAAAGTTTTAAAACGACCATCGTGCATATAGGGAAAAGTGAATTGTATATTCCTCAGTGTTGGTACTTTAAAATGCAGCGCATCTTTTTCGAAACCGGTAATTTTTACTCTGCCATAATCTTGAAGTGTGGCATCGACCGGTAATCCGTTGTTTTCAAACGAATCACTACTGAAAAGCGGTTCGATATGACAACCGGCGCAATGGCGTTGGAATAGGGCATAACCGTTAGCTTCTTGGTGACTAAAAGTTGTTTCATTCCTTTTGACTTGATCGTATTTGGAATTACTCGATTGCAACTGTACGGTGAATTGTGTCAAGGCTTTCAGGACTCTTTGACTAGTTATTTTTTCATCCCCAAAAGCTTTTTTGAATAATAGCTTATAGTCTTCACGCTGTTGTAATTTAGCAATAACATTTTCCATTTTTTCGTCCATCTCAGCCGGATTTTCAATCGGATTAAGCGCTTGTACTTCTAAATTGTTCACACCACCATCCCAATGAAAGTGTTTATTCCAGGCCAAATTGATTAGAGCCGGTGCATTTCGGGTGCCGATTCGGCCTTCAATACCATGACTTAAATCGTGGTCGACGTGTGCAAAACCTGTAGCTTGCAAATGGCAACTGGAACAAGATATGGTGTTGTCACGTGATAATATCGGATCGTAAAACAGTTGTCTTCCCAACTGAAAACCTTCTTCAGTGAGAGGATTCTGTTTGAAATTATAGTGTGGTTTCGGCCAACCTTTGGGTATAGCCAAATAGATAGGCGTGGTCAAGTTGTTGGAGAAAGCTAAAATGCCCCAACCAATAACGGCAATGCCTAGTATGAAACCGATTTTTTTCATTCTGAATAGAACATTTTGGCACTAATGTCGGCCAATTCCATTGCTGTTTTTCCCGGTGTCATAACCGAAGGCGTGATGGCCAAATTTACTTCAGCTAAAAAAACTGCCAAATCCATTCCGATATTTACGGTATTATCGTTGGCAATGGTAACGGGAATAACTTTTGTGCGCAGCGCATTATAGGGTGGAAGATATCCGCCCAAATGAAATTGAAATTGTTGTTTTCGGGTTTTACAACTTGGACTTTGACCTTCTATTTTTAAATTGATATAACCGCTTTGCCAGGCCCAATACATTCCTTTTACTGGATCTAAATCACCACTCAAAGCACCCGAAGTATTGGTAATGCTGTCAATTCCAATTTTAAAAATCACTTTAGAAATTACTTTCTCTTTGACTTGAGGAAAACGAATTTGCATCGAATTCGGGATTTCTGAATCGAGTAGATGGTGACTGTTTTTTTCGTGGTAAACAGTTTGGTCAGTATATTGAATGGCAATATCAGAAACATAACACTTGAAAGTGCTAATAGTCACGGTGTCTTTATTTACCGTAACGTAAGATTGCTTCAGTTGCAAAGGCTTATGGTCGAAAAACAATTTGAAATTTACTGTTACAGAATCTTTACTTTGCGCCTGAACCGTTATACAACATAGCCAAAGGACTACCGTCAGCAACGTTTTACTCATGTCTTGGTCGGTGTGGTCTGGGAGCAAAAATTCTCGACAATTCTGTTGTCAGTGCCATAAAATCTTCTTGTTGATTAGGCTTGCAAAGCTTTTTAATGTCTTCAAAATGCTTGAAATGCGTTTCTTCTACTTGTTTTTGGTAGGCATTTAAAAGTGCAATCAAACTGTCTTTGGTTTTGATATTGAGGTTACTTTCTGATAAACCCGAATACAATTTATTCTTGGTTTGCCGAATGGAATCGTCCAATTGATCAATTTCTTCTCGGTGCCAACGAATTAGTTTTTCGTACTCCTTTTGTTGGTTAGCATCGAAATGCAATTTGTCAATGATTATATCTTTAGGCAGCGGTCTTCCTTCGTGTGGCATTCCGCCCGGTTTAGGTCCGTTTAGAAAAAGAAACCCTAAAGTTGCCAGGTTAATCAACAACAGTCCAATAATCGTAATCGTTAATAATTTTGTTCGTTCCATGATTAATAAAGCTGGTTGCTTTGGTTTAAAGTATGTTCTAAATAACTGCTGGTGGAATTGTCTTTGGTTTTAGCTTTTTGGAGCAGCGCCACATTCAAAGTTACCAAAACTGCAATGGAAGCGGCAATCCACCAAACTGTAGTAGGTGCTACTTTTTCCTGCTGTTTGATTTTCAGTTGAATTTTAGCCAACAAATCGTCACTCGGCATCACTGTAGTTATTCCGTTGGTACTGTTTAGTACAGTCTGAATCCATTGATCTTTTTCCATAATAGCTTAGACGAAGGTTATTTATATTTCTTGCGGTACTCGGTAAATTTTTTTGCTAATTTTTCCTGAAGCGAGACTTTTGCTCTGAAAATCAACGATTCAACAGCTGAAATACTCATTTCCATGATTTCGGCAATTTCGGGATTGCTCAAGCCGTCCAGTTTGGAAAGCAGGAAAGCCGTTTTTTGATTTTCGGTTAAGGTATTGATCACAGCAAACAATTGGACTGCGGCTTCTTGGTTTTCCATCAAAATACCGGGATGTTCAAAGGTTGATGTGTTTAGGTACTCGCTTTCGTTTTCGCTTTTTGCGCCAAAGAGATAGAGGCGTTTCCGGCTGCTCTTCTTTTTAGTAAAATCCAAACACTGGTTGATGGTGATACGGTATATCCAAGTCTTATAAGATGATTTTTGCTGAAAGTGTGCTAAGGAATGGTAGACTTTAACAAACACATCCTGAGTCACTTCTTCCGCATCTTCAATGTTTTGCAGATAATGCAGCGCCAAGTTGAAAACCATGACTTTAAATTCATGATAAATGGTTTCGAAAATGACGCTCTGTTTTGGCATGCTGCAATTTTAAGATTTCTTTAAGACATCCAAAAATCGAAATGGTTTAAATGTAAAAGTATCTTTTTTCAACCTGTAAAATATTCCTATATTTGACCTTTCATTAAACATAGGAAGATTACTGTTGGAAGCAACAGTACCAAATTATTTAATTTTTACACCATGAAATTATTAGAAGGAAAAGTAGCCATCATCACCGGAGCCAGTAGAGGAATCGGAAGCGGAATTGCTAAAGTTTTTGCCCAACACGGCGCTAATGTAGCTTTTACATACAGTTCTTCTGCCGAAAGTGCTTTGGCATTGGAAAATGAATTAACCGCTTTAGGTATCAAAGCGAAAGGATACAAATCAAATGCAGCCGATTTTAACGAAGCGCAACAATTAGTAGATGATGTTATGGCGGATTTTGGCAATGTTGACGTTTTGATTAACAACGCCGGTATCACCAAAGACAACCTTTTAATGCGTATGAGTGAGGAAGATTTTGATAAAGTAATTGAAATCAACTTGAAGTCGGTTTTCAATATGACCAAAGCGGTTCAAAAAATCATGCTGAAAAACCGCAAAGGTTCAATCGTGAACATGAGTTCTGTAGTAGGTGTGAAAGGCAATGCCGGTCAAGCCAACTATGCAGCTTCCAAAGCCGGTATGATTGGTTTTACCAAATCGGTAGCGTTAGAATTGGGATCGAGAAATATTCGTTGCAACGCTATTGCACCGGGATTTATTGAAACAGAAATGACTGCCAAACTAAACGACGATGTAGTTCAAGGTTGGAGAGATTCTATTCCGCTAAAACGCGGTGGAACTCCGGAAGACGTTGCCAATGCGTGCTTGTTCCTCGCGTCAGACATGAGTGCTTATGTTAGCGGTCAAGTATTGAATGTTTGCGGAGGAATGCTTACCTAAAAAGTTTGTTGTTTGTGGTTTATAGCTTTGATCAATCGAACCACAAATCTAAAACCTAAACTATTAACTGTAAAATATGAACACCACAACAATCTTGTTACTGCTTGTATCAATAATAATTGCTGCCGGAGTTTCATTTTACCAATACTTATATAAAGCCAAAAGCCGGTCGAAAGCGACTTTGCTTTTGGCTTTTTTGCGTTTCTTTTCGGTTTTTGCCTTGTTGCTCTTGCTGATTAATCCGATTATTGCTCGAAAAACAATAGAAACGATTAAAACACCTTTGCCTATCGTGATAGACAATTCGGCCTCTATGGCCGATTTAAAATCGGATAAACAAGCTTTAGCATTGTTTGAAAAACTCAAAGACAACTCGGCTTTAAATGAGAAGTTTGAGGTTCAAACGTACCAATTTGATGTCGATTTTTTACCTTCGGATACTATTGATTTCAAAGGGAAACAATCCAATATATATGCTGTGGCTAAAAACCTGAAGAACATCTACAAAAACCAAACGTTTCCAACCATTTTAATTTCCGACGGTAACCAAACTTCGGGAGAAGATTATGTTTTCGGATTCAATCCTGACAATAAAGTTTTTCCTTTGGTAGTAGGCGATACCACGACTTATTTGGATTTGAGAGTTGCACAACTCAATGTGAACAAATACGCTTTTCACAAAAACAAATATCCGGTTGAAGTTTTTCTGAATTACGCCGGAACCAAAAGCCTGAATGCTACTTTTAAAATTACACAAGGCAATACGGTTTTAAATGAACAAACGGTTGCTTTTTCGCCTTCTAAAAAATCGGCTACCTTAAATGTATTGTTGCCTGCTGATAAAGTCGGACTCCAACTTTTAAAAGCGACTGTTTTTTCCAAAGAATCGGAGAAAAACAGTTACAACAATACGAAGAATTTTGCCGTTGAAGTGATTGACCAAAAAACAGCCATCGCTTTAATTGCCGACATGGCACATCCTGATTTAGGCGCCATAAAACGCAGTATTGAAACTAATGCACAACGAAAAGTAACGATAGTTAAGCCAAATCAAATCAATAGTTTAGTAGATTACAATGTTTTAATTCTTTACCAGCCGACGGTTGCTTTTAAATCGGTTTTTGAGAAGAATGCTAATGCGAAAGTCAATACTTGGATTATCACGGGTAATGATACTGATTTTAATTTTCTCAATCAAAATCAATCGCAATTTGCGTTTAAAATGAGTTCGCAAAAAGAAGACTATTTGGCTTCGTTTGAGACACAATTCAATTTGTTTGCACTCGACAATATCGGTTTTGAACAGTTTCCGCCTTTGGAAAATCCCTTTGGTACCATTACTGCCAATGGGAATCTTAATGTATTGTTATCTTCTACCATCAGAAACATTCCAACCAATCAGCCTTTATTGGCTTTTAGCGAAACCCAAGGCCAACGCTCGGCGTATTTATTCGGAGAAAACATCTGGAAATGGCGAGCCGATTATTATTTGAATAAAAAAGACTTTGTTGATTTTGACGTTTTCTTAGACAAAACCATACAGTTTTTGGCTTCTGATAACGCGCGAAAGTCTTTAGTAGTCAACCATGAGCGCTTTTACAATTCGGGTGAAGCTATCGAAATTACTGCACAGTATTTTAATAAAAACTACGAATTGGATGAAAAAGCCCGCTTGACCATAGCGGTAACCAATACCAAAACCAAGCAGGTTAAGAATTTTGATTTGTTGCGCACTTCCAATGCTTTTCAGGTAAACTTAGACGGATTGACTGCTGGAAATTATAAGTTTACAGTGAAAGAACTCAATTCGAATGCCTCGTATTCCGGTGGTTTTGAAGTATTGGATTTTGATATTGAAAAGCAATTTGTCAATCCGGATTGGAATAAGTTGAATCAATTGGCAACCCAAACCCAAGGAAAAGCTTATTTAGCCAATCAAACAGATGCTTTGGTAAAACAATTGCTTGAAGATGAAAGCTACAAAGCCGTTCAAAAAACCATAGTTAAAAAATCGCCTTTGATTGATTGGATTTGGTTGTTGGTATTGTTAGTGGCTTCCTTGGCGACCGAATGGTTTGTGCGCAAGTACAATGGTTTATTGTAATTGTTTCTTTTTGTTGCTGCGATTTTCTACTGCAATTACAATTAGTATACCGGCGATGTAAGCCAGTATATCTTCCCAGGAAAATGAAGTTCCTATAACTGTTTTGGCCACAGTATTGTGCTGTAGTTTAAGTTTTTCGACCAGGTTGAAATATTGCAAAATTTCTATGCAGAAAGCAAAGAGTAAAACTCCGAAAGCTGCCTTGTAAACAGAAATTTTGACCAACGATTTGACAAAGCAGTAAATCAGGATTACTACCAAAACATCTCCCAAATACGGACGGATAAATCGATCTTTGACGAAAACCGCAATGCTTACTTCAATCAAAAATAAAATGACTGTTAGTTTGAAATAGATTTTATTGAAATGCCACATGAATCTTAGTGTGTTTTACGAGTAATGGAGAAAAATTTTAAGCGAAGGTAATCGTAAAACAAGGCTACAATCAATACAAAAGAAGCGATTAGCAAGGTTTTGATTTTGAGATAGCTATAGGCAAATCCACCCAAAACACAGCCGGCAAAGAAAAACGATATGATGGATAAGCGCAGGTAAATATTCGACTTTAATTTGATTTGTTGTTCCGGTTTTTTGTAGAAAAACAATTGAGAAAGTTCGATGCCTAAATCGGTAAACAAACCGGTCAAGTGAGTAGTTCTGACCGTAGATTGCGATACTTTGGTCACCAAAGAATTTTGCATTCCCATGGTAAAAAGCAACAAAAAAGCTTCCGTTTTCCCGTGCCAAGCATAAATATCAGAGTTGCCGAAAAACAAGGCGACGCCAACTAATATCAGTACTTCTATGGCAATAGGAACCACGTGCGCCAGTCTGGGACGCTTCTGCAAAACAATTTCAACTACAGTATTGGCCGTAAACGATCCCAACAGAAAACACAAAGTAAAAACCAAGAAGGTAACGGCAATGGCATAATCTTTCCGCATTATTTCTTCGGCAAAGTAGGCGAAATGACCGGTAACATTGGTGGTGAGTGTTTTCAACGCCAAAACACCGGTAATATTTACAATACCGGCAACCAATGACAATAAAGCGGCCAAGCGCAGGTTGTGTAAAAAAGTTCGGGCTTTTCCTTGGTGTCTAAACATACCTTAAAAGTAAGGATTATTAGTTTTGCTAACCATCACAAGGGCTTATTTTTTTGTAATCAAAAAAACTTTATAAAATCCGTTAAACAAACAGTATATCATAGTGTTAATTCGGCTATATTTGGCGAAAAAATAACCTAACCATGAAAAAAATACTCTTAGCCTCTTTTTTGCTTATCGGATTAGCGGCTTCAGCACAGTCAACCGACTTAGATCCGTTTGACATTAATTATTCTTATGTCAACTTACCTTCTAAACCAATTGTTGATAAAAAAAACCGTACGTATTCTTTTGTGACCAACATTGATCGCAATTTGCAGTACAACAAACCCCAATATTTTATTGAAAACCAAGTTACCATTAACGGTTTTGAAAAAAAACAAAAAAATGGGTATTTGAGCGTTGAAGTAGTATTGCAAAATCCGGCCATCACTAAAAAAGAAATTACCAATCGCGTAAGTTCTTCTAAAGATAAAAGTGGCCGAGTTACCAATAAATATTATTACACAGTAGTTTATTCGTACACGCAAGACGGTAATGCTAAAGTGGTGAGCAGTGATGGTAAAGTCAGCAAAATAATCAATTTTACTGCCCAACGCAGTGCTAAGAGCCAGGAATACGAAAACTATTCTCAAGCGGAAAGCTTTCAATACGGTATCCAAAATTTAATCAGAAACAATTTTACTACTGAGGTAATCAACACTTTGAACAACGAGTTGAATGATGAATTTGGTTATCCCGTTAAGTCAGGTGCCGATAAATTATGGATTTTAGCCAACAAAAAACATCCGGAACAAATGGCAGAGTACAATGCGTATTTGACCGTTAAAAATGCTTTTGACAAAATGAACTTTGCTGAGCCTACGACGGATATTGCCAATGAAATTAAAGACGCTATAGCTTATTTCGAATCGTTGCCGACAAAATATAATGAAGATGAAAAAGCACACCGAAAAATCAGATACAGCGCTTATTTTAACTTGGCTAAAATTTATTATTTGTTAGACAATCCGGCCAAGGCCAGTGAATATTGTCAGAAATTAATCGCCAACGATTATGATAAATCAGATGGCGAAACGATGTTGAAAGCCAACAATGAATTGCAGTTGCTTTTAAAAGCCAATCAAATCACCAATCGCCATTTTGCAGTAGAAACCAAGAATTTCATTTTTGAAGAAAAGCAGCCGGTTTATTCCGGAACTACTTCTAGTGCGCCTGCAACCAATGCACCTTACAGTATAGAAACTGACCAAAACTATATTTTGGCTTATATGTTGACTGTAAAAAAAGATACTGTTGCCGGATACATGCACAAAAGCAGAGCCATGAATTTAAGCGATGCCGTAACGGTTACCGTAAAAGATTTTCAGGGTAAATTTTCAGAAAGAAATTTTAAGGCCAATGAGGTTTCTCGATTGATTTTGAGTAATGGTGAAGAATATGCCACTGTTTCTTTCAAATTGTCAGTTGACAACGGCGGTATGACTATTGCTGCTGCCAGTAAAAAGTTCGTCAAAGAAATGTTTGTAGGCAAAAAGATTGGCGTTTATCAATATTTTAACGGTGAAGTGATACTGAAAATGGCCAATGAATCTGAAGGAAAATCTAACGCCTCAGCCAGTTGGATGTTAGGTCCGAAAAAACGCTTTGAAGAAATGGCTAAAGGTTGTCCATCATTATTGGAAAGGGTAGAGAAGAAGGAATTTAAAAACAATCTCGAAAGCATACTTTCCTTTGCTGAAGCACTGGAAGCTTGTAAATAAAAAAAAAGGCTCTCGTTTCGAGAGCCTTTTTTTTATCCTTTATTTATTGAGTTTTTTAGCCTTTAATAAGTGAGCCGCTGTTTGATAATAGGCAATGGTTTCGTTAACTAAATCAGGATTCAGTTTTGCCATCGGTTGTTCTTTGTAATGGATTTCAAATTCAGGTTTCAAACCGATTTTCTTTTCTTGAATCAGTTGGTATTGCTTGACTTTCTTTACCGGAGAAATTAGGGTCAGCACATTGTCTTTTATCAAACCTAAATCTTGATAAGTAGCCACAAAAGCTCTTGGTTTATAATCAGGACTGAACACATCCTGACCGTAAAACTTACTTTCATAAGAAAAATGCAACATGCCCATAACGGTTGGCATTAAATCGATTTGCGACATTAAGGTTGGAACTTGTTTCGGAGTTATAAATCCGGGTGCATAAACCATCGCAGGAATGCGGTATTTTTCCAAAGGCAATTCTGTTTTACCCGAGCTGGAAGCACAATGGTCGGCTACAATCACAAAAACAGTATTGTTAAACCACGATTGCTTTTTGGACATAGCAAAGAATTGTTTCAAAGCATAATCGGTATACTTTACGCCACCGCTTCTGGATTTTGACTTTCCTGAAATATCAATTTTTCCTTCGGGATAAGTAAAAGGGCGATGGTTGCTCACTGTCATAATATGATTGAAAAAAGGGCGATTTTCTTTTGCCTCATTGTTCATTTCTTTAATTGCCTTACGATACATATCTTCATCGCAAACACCCCAAATATTTTGGAAGGTTATTTCTTCCGGTTTAAAGGCTTTTTTGTCGATAATGTCATAACCGTTTCCGCCGAAAAAATCTTCCATATTGTCAAAAAAGGCATCACCTCCGTAAAAATATTTCACAGCATAGCCTTTATTTTTGAAAACAGCACCCGTAGAAAATTTATTTTTATTGTCTTTTCGTTTTACGACACTTTCAGCAGCACTTGGCGGTAAACACAAGGTTACGGCTTCTAAACCTCTTACGGTTCGATTACCTACAGCATAAAGATTGGTAAATTGTAAACTTTTATCAGCCAAAGAATCTAAGAATGGCGTGATGTGTTTGTCGTTTCCGTATTCGGTCATAAAATCTCCACTCAAACTTTCAACAGTAATCAGCACTACATTTTTAGTTAGGGCAGTACTGTCAGAGGTAATTTTTCGGATTGTACTTTGACCTTTAGTTCCTGAAATCTTACCATTTAGGATGGTAAAAGCTTTGTCTTCGGGTAAGGTTTTGTAATAGGTGTCGAAATCCAATTCGCTGCTTTCAAATGCTACTGCAAATTTATAAATGCCATTCGCCTGCAATTCGTTAGCAAATACATTATCACTATTGGCTTTTTGCGCCAAATACGGAATCCCGAAAAGTGAAATAAGAACGGCAAAGGCATAAATACCGGTACTTTTTAGTTTTTCTTTGAAATCCGGTAGCTTGTCTAAATAGGATTTGGTTTGTTTTACAATCCAATAGGTAATGCTTACGGTTATGATACCAACGCCTAAAAATAAAGGTACAACGGGATAAGATTCCATAATGTTACCGATAACAGTATTGGTATAAACCAAGTAGTCTACAGCGATAAAGTTGTAGCGTACACCAAACTCATTCCAAAAGAAGAATTCGCTCACCGCATTTTGCACCATAATCAGAACAAACAAGAAAACCGTAAAGGAATATAAACTCAATCGAATTTGCTTTCGGTATTGTGGCAAAAACAACAACAAACCAAAACAAAGCGTTTTAATAGCAATAAAGGCAATGCCAATTTCAGGCAAAGAACCGCCGTATTCATCTAAAATGGTATTGAAAAAAGAAACGTAAATCAGGAGTAAAACCAATACAGTAAAGACAATGTATCCGTTAGGTGTTTGGTATTTTTTATCAGATAAGAACAAAAGATACAACCATAGAAAAGCGCTACCAACAAGATAAATCATCACATCAGACAAACCGCCCAGCGCATACATTTTGATAATCTCTGCAAAGTTGAATTCCGATTGTGTTATAGGATGAAACAGCAAAACCGTTCTTAAAACGGCATTGATAACAATAAATAAAAGAAGGAGTAGTAAAAACGGGGAATTCTTTTTAAACAATTTCATAAATTAAAATTAGTATTTTTATAACAGATTATTCCTTAAATACCCTAATTGCGTATAAAGTTAAGATTTCCTTAAGAAAAAAAAACAAGTTAAAATGAATCTTTAAAACGATAATTTTACAAAGGCGTAGGGTACGCTACTTTATAATTGTTTTATCAGAAAAAAACACATGAAAAAATCCATTTTAATAGCTTTCTTATTCTTGTCCTCATTGGGATTTGCACAGCAGTGGTCGACTAACATTGATGAAGCTAAGGCTCAAGCCACGGCTGAAAACAAAACCATAGTGTTGGTTTTTTCAGGCTCGGATTGGTGTGCTCCGTGTATTAAATTAGATAAAAATGTTTGGCAATCAGAAGAATTCAAAGCGTATGCAGCTGAAAAATTAGTTTTGGTTCGTGCTGATTTCCCCAAAAAGAAAGCCAACGTTTTACCCGAAGCTCTTCAAAATACTAACAAAGCTTTAGCTGAAAAATACAATCAAGAAGGCTATTTTCCATTAGTAGTTGTTTTGAATGCACAAGGAAAAGTAATTGCCAAAAAAGGTTACGAAAACCAGAATGCGGCCAAATACGTAGCTGAATTACAAGCTTTAATCAAGTAAAATGAAATCATTTCTTTGTTTGTTTGTATTAATTCTTGGTTTGTCGGCTAATGCCCAAATCATTCACAAACGCAAGTTGAGTTTATTGGGCAGCCCTTTTGAAATAACGGTTGTAGCCAAAGACACTCTTCAAGCCAATGAATACGAAGATTTAGCAGTGGCAGAAGTGAAGCGAATAGAAAACTTGATTTCCGATTGGATTCCAACTACTCCTTTATCTGAAATCAACAAAAATGCCGGAATAAAACCGGTAAAAGTTCCTCAGGAATTGATAGATTTGATAGAACGTTCTATTAAAATATCGAAACTTACCGACGGTGCTTTTGACATCAGCTATGCATCGATGGACAAGATTTGGAAATTCGACGGTAGTATGAAAGAAATGCCATCGCCTGAAGTCATCAAGAAATCAGTAGCCAAAGTTGGGTATCAAAATATCATCATTGATCAAGAACAACAAACTGTTTTTCTGAAATTAGATGGAATGAAGTTGGGTATGGGTGGCATTGGTCAAGGCTATATCGCTGATAAAATCAAAGCGCTTTTGCTTTCAAAAGGATGTGTGGCAGGTTTGGTTAACGTTTCGGGTGATATTAGTACTTGGGGCAAACAACCCGATGGTAAACCTTGGAAGGTTGGGATTAAAAATCCGATGAACAAAAACAAAATTTTCGCTACTTTCCCGCTTGAAGATACTGCGGTTGAAACTTCCGGGAGTTACGAAAAATACGTTACCTTTAACGGTAAAAGATATTCACATATCATTGATACCAGAACCGGTTATCCGGCTACAGGATTAATCAGCGTGAGTGTTTTTGCCAAAACAACTGAACTGGCAGATGCCCTGGCTACAGGTGTTTTTGTATTGGGTAAAGAAGTCGGAATGGACTTAGTAAACCAATTACCCGGTATAGGTTGCATTATGGTAGATGAAGAAGGAAAAGTAATTACCTCAAAAAATATAGACATTAAAAATTATCAAAATGAATAAAGTTTTTAGCCTTATTGCGGTGTTGTTCGTTTTGTCTTCTTGCACAGCCGTGAAAGAATACGAAAAAGAATACATCAACGATCCCGAAATGAAATTATCTGCCAAAACAGCCGAGCGCTACGAAGTTACCTTCCAAGTGTATCGTGAAGCAGCAGCCGGCGCTAACGGAGGAAAAACCGGTGGTGGCTGCGGATGTAACTAAAAAGTAAAATGAAAAAGTACCTATTTATATTTGCCTTACTCTGTGCTTGCCCATCTTTTGCGCAACAGAAAGATTCAACGGCGACCTTTAAAAAGAGAGTTTTAGAAGCCACTGAAGTCGATTTTTTAATCAGTTATTACAAACAAGACGGTGTGCATTCTGCGGTTTCCGGCGGTATGGGTTCGGAAAAGTTGACCGACCTAGCCTCCAATATCGTGGTCAGTATGCCCATGAGTGCCGATGCCATTTTAACCGTGGATGCCGGACTTTCAGCTTATACTTCTGCTTCTTCCAGTAATATCAATCCGTTCAATAGCAGTGGTGCTTCGGGTGGGGATGACGACGATGACAAGGCAGGAACAGAACCCTACGGAACGCCTTGGTTGGCTTCTTCCGGAGCTTCTGCACAAGATGCCTTGGCGAGTGTGGTAATCAACTACAGTCACAGTTCCGATGATCGAAATTTTATTTGGAATGCTGATGTGGCTTTCTCTAACGAATACGATTATACTTCCATTGGTTTTGGAGGTGGCGTTGCGAAATTGTTCAATCAAAAAAATACGGAATTGAGCTTAAAAGCCAACGTTTACTTAGACCAATGGCGTCCGATATTGCCAACAGAATTGCATGAGTATGACAAATACGGAAGCTCATTCCTTAATAACGGCTACTTTAGCGGCATAACAGTTTATGATCAAAATGGATTGGCTTCTAACGCGTACTTGCCTTCACAATTTAAAGACATTCAGTCTGTAAATCGAAATTCCTATTCGTTGTCGTTTTCGTTTTCACAGATTTTAACCAAGAAGTTACAACTGTCCTTGTTTTTTGATGTACTACAGCAGGAAGGATTGCTGTCTACGCCTTATCACCGAATTTATTTTGCCGACAAAGCCAACTATTACATAGGTCAAACCCAATACATTCCGGTCTATGAAACTAGTGAAAATGTTGGTGTTTACCGATTGGCAGACGACATTGAGCGCTTACCGAAATCGAGATTCAAATTACCGATAGGCGTGAGGTTGAATTATTACATCAATGAAACTTTCAAGTTGCGCACCTATTACCGTTATTATACCGACAATTGGGGAATTTCAGCGCATACTGCTAATATCGAAGTGCCTATCAAGTTAAACGATAACTTTACAGTATATCCGATGTATCGTTATTACACCCAAACGGAATCTAAATATTTTGCTCCGTTCGAAACCCATGTGTCCACTGAAAAATATTATACCTCAGATTATGATTTGTCTACCTTCAGTGCTAATCAATACGGGCTTGGAGCTACGTATGTAGATATTTTTACCAAAGCGCGTATATGGAAATTCGGATTGAAAAATATTGATTTCCGTTACAATCATTACGACCGTAGTGATACTTTAAGTGCCGATATTGTTTCATTGGCCTTCAAGTTTGTGATGGATAAATAAACGAAAATCTGAATAGTAAAAAAGCAATCTTAACGGATTGCTTTTTTATTTTCTAAGAATCTTTTCTAAGGTTTTCCCTTTGGCCAATTCGTCCACAAGCTTGTCTAGGTAGCGGATCTTTTGCATTAGCGGATCTTCAATTTCTTCAACGCGATAACCACAAATGACTCCGGTGATTTTGGAAACATTAGGGTTAAGCTGTGGTGCCTGAGCAAAAAAATCCTCGAAACTGATTTTGTTCTCCAATAGTCTTTGTAAAGCAACAACGTCGTAACCGGTTAACCAAAAAAATACGGCTTCAAGTTCTTGTTGGGTTCGCCCTTTTGATTCCACTTTTTTTACATAATGCGGATATACACTGGCCAAGGGCATGGCGAATATTTTTTCTTTTTTCATTTTGAATGTCCGGTTTAAAATGGATTCTATATTTTCTTTTTACTTCAAAAGAACCAATTATCTTATAAAACTAAGCAAATTAATTTTCACTTAAAACCCTATCTCGTTCGAGAACTTAAAACGGAAAAAGTAGTACCTTAGCTATCGTTAATTACAAAGTTATGAAACATCTTTTAATTGTTGAAGACGAAGAAGGCATTGTTCAATTTTTGAAACAAGGATTGGAAGAAGAAGGCTATCAAATAACCGCAGCCACTAACGGTAAAGCGGGTTTAGAGGCTTTTAACGACGGAAAATTTGATTTGTTATTGCTCGATTGGATGTTGCCCAAAATGACCGGTTTAGAGTTATGCAAAGCCATCCGACAAATGAATACCAAAGTCCCGATTTTATTCTTAACCGCCAAAGATACCGTCCAAGAAACGGTGGAAGGTTTAAAAGCCGGTGCTAACGATTATATTAAAAAGCCTTTTAGCTTTGACGAATTGGTAGAACGCATCAAAGTGCAATTGAGAGACCAACCTGAAGAGGAAATCTTACAGTTAGGACCCATTGAAATCAACCTTCAGAAACACCAAGTTACGGTCGACAAAAAAGAAGTTTCCTTTACCCAAAAAGAGTTTGATTTATTGCATTATTTGGTCAAAAATAAAGGGAAAGTCTGTTCAAGAACCCAAATCATTCAAGACGTTTGGGATATTCATTTTGAATACGATACAGGAGTGATTGATGTATTTATGAATGCCATCCGAAAAAAACTTAATTTAAAAGTCGAAGAAGATTTTATCAAAACCATTCGTGGCGTAGGTTATATAGCCAACGATGAATCCTGATTATGCAACAACTTTCGTTTAAAAACAGAATAGCTTCTAACTATATCATCACCACAGCTTTATTGATTTTTGTGGTGTTTTTTGCTATTTACTCTATTGTAAAATTCAGTATTTACATTAGGGTAAACAACGAAATTAAAAAAGAAGTTACCGAGCACTTACAAGAGATTGAAGTCATTGAAAATTGTGTACTCCTAATCGAAGAAGAAGAGTGGAAACTGAGTCAGTTTAATAAAGTAGAAGTCAGCCCGGCCTTTATACAGTTTGTTGACGAATTGGGAACTATGGTAGAAAAATCACCTAATTTGAAGCAAAAACAACTGGTTTTCAAACCCGATGCGCCGGTTAATGAATTGTTCGATACCAAATTAGAAAACATTTCAGTCAGACAAATACAAGTACCTTTATACCAAGGCACCAAAATTATCGGATACTTAATTGTAGCGATGTCTTTGGAAGATTCCGTTATGGTATTGAACAACTTGTTTAAAATTATGTTGTTGGCCTATCCTTTAATTTTGTTGGTATTGTTTCTCATTGCCCGTTTCATAGCCGGAAGAAGTATAAAACCCATCAGCGCTATTATCGAAACTTCCAATGTTATCACAAAAGACAATTTAAAATCGAGGATTCCGCTACCGCAAAACAGAGATGAATTGTTCATCTTGTCTAAAACCATCAATAATTTATTGGATAGGGTAGAAAATGCCATCGAAAGAGAGAAGCAATTTACTTCCGATGCTTCACACGAACTAAGAACACCATTAGCTGTTATTAAAGGAACTTTGGAAGTGCTGATTCGTAAACCTCGTGATCCTGAAGAATATAAAGAAAAAATTGCATTTTGTGTAAGTGAAGTCAACCGACTGAATCATTTGGTAGATGAGCTGTTGTTGTTGGCGAGATTTGAAAATCAGAAACAAACCTTAAAATTGGAAAGTGTTTCGCTAAACGCCGTTTTTTTGGATGTTATCTCGAGAAATTCAACAATAATAGCAGAAAAGAAATTGAAATGTCAGGCTCATTTTGCCAAAGATTATTACGTTACAACTGATACTTATTTGCTGGGAATTATCGTCAACAATATTCTGACTAATGCTATAAAGTATTCCAAACCCAACGATACCATTGTTTTTGAAATTGCCGAAACACCGTCGGGAACAATCTGTTCTATTGCGGATAACGGCATTGGAATCGCACAAGAAGATTTGCAAAAAATATTTGATCAGTTCTATCGCTCAAAATCTAACCAACATCCTGAAATAAAAGGAACAGGATTAGGATTATCTATCGTAAAAAGATTATCTTTATTACTCCAAATAGAGCTTCAAATTGAAAGCGAAGAGCACAAAGGAACTAAGGTAATTTTAAAATTTTCTAACTAAAACCTATATCATATGAATGATGCACATTTACACATGGTAGTGAATCATTTTCCTATCATCGGAACCATTTTAGGCGCCGGAATTTTATTAGCAGGAATCTTATTCAAGAACAATACAGTTAAAAACGTTGCCTATGTTCTTTTTGTAGTGGCCGCTGTTTTTGCAGCCGTTAGTATGGCAACCGGAGAAGGTGCTGAAGAAATGGTGGAAGATATGCCAACCGTTGGGCACGACATTATTCATGAACACGAAGAGATAGCCGAAAAATTAGCCTTATCACTTTATGTTTTAGGTGTGGTTTCGCTTTTCGGGTTGTATGCCAATATCAAAAAAATCAGTCAGGCTAAATTGGCGGCTATTTTAACCTTAGTTATTAGTGTAATAGCTATTTATTTTGCGCAATTAACCGGAACAACCGGAGGAGAAATCCGTCACACTGAAATCAGAGACAATGCTACGGGAGCTGAAGCAACAACCAATGCGGCTTCAGAAACTGAAACAGAGCACGAAGATTAAAAACACTATACTTAAATTAGGTAAAGCCCGATAGATTTATCGGGCTTTTTCTTTTTAAATCTCTTAAAGCTATTGATTTCCGATTACTTATCGACTATCTTTACGAATCATATAATTAATTTTCTCTAAATCCTACTAGATTTTTAGTTCAATAATATGGGTAAAAAGACTTATGCACGCCACAACTTTCATTCCCATACTTTTTGTATTTGGAAAGAAGTGCCTTTTTCAGCGATTAGTGAATTAAAAGTAAATTACACTAGTCAATCCGGAAGCCAATATATTTTTACCGCAGCGGGTTTGTATCGCATATCCAATCATTGGGGAAGAGTAGCCAATTGTCATTGGCGTTTGGTTCCGTTAGCCGAGTTCAAAAACCAATATACTACGGTTGCCTATGCAAATTGGACCGATTTTTATTCCAATGACGATACCGCAAAACTCTTTTTTATTAAAGTTGATTGGTTGACTCGAGAAGTCAACTTTTATCACAAACAAACAGCTGATTCCAACGAAAAGGTAATTTTTCGCAATGCTAAAGAAATTGCCAAAACCATTCGTACCATAAAAGAAGTACTCAGTCAAGAGGATTGGGCCAAGTATTTGAAATATGACGATTTGGAATCTTTAAGAGAAAAAGTGATAGCAGAACTAGTTGGTACTTCTAAAACATTTTTAGAAGTAAAAAAGGCCTATTTGTAGTAAGTTAATCGTTCACTTCTATCAGTTGCAGCTGACTTTTCAAGCGTTCAATCAACATATTCATCATTCGCTTGTTTAAATTGGAGGAATTCTGAATGTATTCGGCGTATTCTTCTAAAGTAAAAAAAGCAATCACCATGCCTTTGAGCGAGTTTCTGAATTTGATATCTCTTTGAATAACATTTTCAATATAAACCAATTTCTTTTCAGGTGTCAACGAAAAAAACACTCTTTTTTGCTTGATGGCATAGTTGATGAAAACCTGAACAAACAAATCATTTTGCAACTTTAGAATAGGGCGTAGTGTACGGTTTTGAAATATTTCTTCTGAGGAAGACTGACTGCTAATTGTTCCTAAAGTTTCGCCTCTCATTTCAAGAACGGTATTGTCTCTGGTTTCCATGTGGTTGTCGATTAAAGATTTTGCCTAAAAAAAGTAGTGAATTACAGTCAGAAAAACAGCTTCTCTGACTTACTTTAAATGTATAAAAAAACCTCTGTCGTGAAACAGAGGTCATTTTATAGTTATTAATAATCTAATGTTAATTAGTCAACTTGAAAACTACTTTGCGAACCAGGCGTTTAGCGTATTCAGAGTTTTTGTCCACTGAACTGTCAATACCGGCTCCTTTAGCAGTAAGTCTGGATGGATCAATACCGGCTTTTACTAAGATGTCCTTGATGTTTTCAGCTCTGGCAGCGGCCAATTTTTGATTTTTAGTATCATTTCCAACTTGATCTGCATAACCTGAAATTTCAACTTTAGCAGTCGGATTGTTTCTTAAATAATTTAAGATAAAACCAATATTATCAGATGAACCCGGTGTTGGTAATGAAACTGATTTGTCGAAGTATGCAGCAATATAACCGTCATTGATTAATTGCTCAATCATGCCTTTCGACATTACAGTATTGTTATTATTGGTTATGGAGGTATCGATATACTTCTCTAACTCGTCAGGTACACCATTGTTATTTTTGTCAACCATTCTACCTTTTGTATCAACCGCTACACCTGCTATAGAATTGTTCTCCACATCAAGATAATCTGGCACACCATCTTTATCAGCATCATTCATTAAAGTCTCAATCTCACCGATTCTGCTGTTTAGCGCTTCTATTTCTTTGTCTTTCTTATCTTTTATGATAGCCCAATCACCATGTATTTTTTCATTTCCAAATGAATAGGAAATACCGAAAGTTGTCGTTATTAATTGACCTGATAAATTTTCTGATCCTTCAGCATAAGAGCCATCCCAATTTAAGTGCTGTTTGAAATTATTAAACACACTTACATCTAACAAAAGTGAAATGGAATTCGAGATTCTGTATTGAGGCGCAAAACCTACTACTAAACCACCGTTAAGCTCATCTTTATTTACTACATCTGAATGCATTCTTGCCATTTGAACACCACCATGTAAGAGCAATCCAAATCGACCTAACGACTCTTCTAATCCAAAAAGACGAACGGCATTGGCAACACCTTGCAATCCTACACGGTATTGATAAGTTTCAAATGGTAAACTACCACTACCGCTTTGTTCCGTAAATTTATCATAGTTTAAATCAAACTTAAAACCAAACTTAGGGCTTAACATGTAACGCGCAGCAGCACCAAAAGAATTTATTTGAGCACCAAAGTACTTTGTGGGGTTACTGGAGTAGTAACCTTCGGCATATGGTTTAATTCCTTTTGCTTGCCCTGCATAAACATCTATAGTCCATCTGTTAAAACCTTCGCCCAGTGTTCCTGTTGTGTCAACGGCAACTTGCGCATCGGCAGTGTAGACAGCAAATAATGTTAATAATGATAGTAGGCCTTTTTTCATATATGAAATATTTGTTTACTAAAAAGAAATGTTAAAACTATGCAAATATAGACGTTTACAATTAATAATCAACTTTTTTGACCATTAAAA
This sequence comes from Flavobacterium sp. FEMGT703F, assembly GCA_002786385.1. GTDB lineage: Bacteria > Bacteroidota > Bacteroidia > Flavobacteriales > Flavobacteriaceae > Flavobacterium > Flavobacterium cheonhonense. The sequence continues at coordinate 108,861 of PGCN01000007.1, read as the reverse complement.
CAGCTTGTAATTTCACCTGAAAAGACTACATTTTTTTAAGCAATCGTTTTCGGTTAAGAATATATTAAATCAATGTAATCAATATAATTATGATGTAACTTTGAATTCAAATTTTTAAAAATATGCGATTCCATACCAGAAAATGGGTCAAACCGGAAGATTTGAACCCTAACAGCACTTTGTTTGGTGGCAGATTATTGGCTTGGATTGATGAAGAATTGGCTTTGTATTCCATCATCCAACTCGAAAATCCCAAAATTGTAACCAAACACATGTCGGAAATCAATTTCAGAAGCTCGGCCAAACAAGGCGATATCGTTGAAATTGGAATAGATGTGGTGAAATTTGGTCAAACCTCTATTACGCTGACTTGTCAAGTAAGAAATATGATGACACGAGATATTATCATCACTATTGATACGATTACTATGGTAAGTTTGGGTGCAGACGGAAAGCCAAAAGCGCACGGCAAAACCCAAATAGAATATATTAAAGACCGATTGGGCGATTAGTTTACAAAATCGTTTTTACCGGACGGCATTTCGTAAATTTCTAAATCGAAGTAAGGAATAGCGGCAAAAATATGATCAAAAATATCGGCCATGATGTATTCGTAGTTTTCAAATCGTTTGTCATTGGAAAACGTATAAATCTCCAGCGGAATCCCTTGCGGCGTTGGTTGTAATTGTCTACAAAGTAAAATCATGTCCTTGTTTAAGCCGGGATACTGACTCAAATACTGCGTAATATATTTTCGAAACAACCCGAAATTCGTCATGTTCCGACCATTTATTAGCAGACTTTTATCGATGTTGTGGCCAACATTAAACTTAGTGATTTCTGATTGACGGTTCTCAATGTATTTGGCAATTAACTGAATTCGTTTCATTTCATCCAATTCGCTTTCCTTTAAAAAACGAATACTTTGTGCCTTAATCAGGATGTGTCTTTTAATGCGTCTTCCTTTGGAATCTAACATACCGCGCCAGTTGCGGAACGAGTCGGAGATCAAGCTGTAAGTTGGAATGGTAGTGGTTGTATTGTCAAAATTGCGCACTTTAACGGTAGCCAAATTAATTTCAATCACATCTCCGTCGGCACCAAATTTGTCAAATGTAATCCAATCGCCAATCCGCACCATATCGTTCAAAGACACTTGAACACTGGCCACAAATCCCAAAATGGTATCTCTGAAAATTAAGATAATAATAGCCGAAACAGCTCCAAAAGTTCCCAACATTGCATTGGTACTGATGTCGAATATTTTAGAAACAATGATTATAAATCCGAATATCCACAACACTATCATAATAACCTGAATGTAGCTGTCGATAGGCTTGTCGCTAAAGGACGGATTGGTTTTTAAATGATCTCGGAACGCATGTAAGATGGTTTTGATAATCCACAACCCCAAAAGCACAATGTAAATGGCAATCATCTTCCCGAAAACACCTTCCCAATACACAAAGTTTTCCAAAATAATAGGTACCGATTTGTAAACAAAAAGTAACGGGATAAGGTGCGAAATATACTTAGCGGTTTTGTTGGATACCAGTAAATCGTCAAAGCGGGTTTTGGTTCTTCGTGCTGTAACAATCAAGGCACGGACCAAAACATATCGGAATACGGTAAAAATAAAATAGGCTAAAATAGTCAGCAAGATGATGTTAATGGCCAAGCTGGCATAAGCCGACAAGGTTTCGCCAAAGTCCCATTTTTGGAACATCGGATAACTCCAGCCGAATATTTTTTCGACAACTTTATGCATTCGTCACATATTTTTTCTCTACGTAAAAGGTTGCGAACGGCAATAGGGAAGCCAATTGAACTATGATAAAATCTTTCCATTTCCATTGTTGGTCTTCGCGTATGAGTATAGCCAATAACACATAACCCATAAATAATAATCCGTGAGCCATGCCAACCGGAAACAATAAGGCTTTGTATAACCCTAAATCGTTTGGCTTGATAACCAGCATGTTAAAAAATAGAACCAAATAGGAAATGCCTTCTGCAACGGCAACGAATTTGAATAATCTTGTCATAAGTAATAGCAATTTTCCACAAAATTAAGCAATAACAATTTAAACCACCCAAAAAGAGGTTACATTTGTTTTTTATCCCAAAGATGAGTAAAAGAGATTTAAAAAAATACCTATCCGAATTATCAAAAGAACAATTGGAAGATCAGCTGATAGCGCTTTATGACAAGTTTAGCGATGTTAAAGTGTATTACGATTTTGCATTCCATCCCAATGAAGACAAACTGATACGAGAAGCCAAATTCAAAATCTCCAACGAATATTTTCCCGTTAGAGGCAAAAAGCCGAAAATGCGCCGGTCGGTAGCTCAAAAATTCATCAAACACTTCAGAACGTTAGACGTAGATGTTTTTTTAGTGGCCGATTTGATGTTGTATAATCTTGAAATTGCCCAAACGCTATCGGCAGAAAAACCTATCAAACAAGAAGTGTTTTATAAAAGCATGCTTTCGTCTTTCCAACAAGCTGTTGCGTTTCTGATTGAACATGGTATTTTAAGCGATTTTCACGATAGAGTAGTGGCTGTTAAAGAAGAAGCTGTGACTCAAAATTGGTTCAATCAATATGATTTTACGGCAGTTACAGAACGACTCGAATATTAAATTTTAGTTATTTACCGTAATTCATGATGTGATAACTCTTTTTTAGCTGTACTTTTGCAAAATTGTAGAAAATGCTATGTCTCAAAAAGATTTAAAGGTAGAAATTGAAGAAAAAAAGGAGCTTTACGACTACCAAAAGGGAGATATTGACAAAATTTTTGAACGTTTGGATAACGCGCCAAACGATTATCATTTGTTGTACCAATTGCCAACCGGCGGCGGAAAGACAGTAATTTTCTCCGAAATTGTCCGACGCTATTTGTCCAAACACAACAAAAAAGTTGTAGTACTGACGCATCGAATTGAGCTTTGTAAACAAACCTCTAAAATGCTCAAAGGCTTCGATGTCAAAAACAAAATCATCAACAGTAATATAAAAGAACTACCGGATCAAGACGAGTATTCTTGTTTTGTGGCGATGGTGGAAACGCTCAAAAATCGCTTAAACGATGAAAAGTTGATGATTGATAACGTAGGCTTAGTAATTATAGACGAAGCGCATTACAATTCCTTCCGAAAATTATTCAGTCAGTTTAAAAATTCTTTTATTTTAGGCGTTACCGCAACGCCATTGAGCTCGAATATCAAGTTACCGATGCATCAAAATTACAACGAATTGATAGTGGGCGACACCATACAATCATTAATAGATAATGGATTTTTGGCCCGAGCTACCACGTACAGTTATGATGTAGGATTGACATCACTTAAAGTCGGAATTAACGGCGATTACACCGTAAAATCGTCTGATGATTTGTACATGAATATGGTCATGCAGGAAAAATTGTTGCATGCTTATACTGAAAAATCTTTGGGTAAAAAGACTTTGATTTTTAATAACGGTATCAATACGTCATTGTATGTTTATGATACTTTCAAAGAAGCCGGATTTCCTATTAAACATCTGGATAATACCACATCAGCCGAAGATCGTAAAGATATTTTGCAATGGTTCAAGAAAACACCGGATGCGATTTTGACATCTGTGGGTATTTTAACCACCGGATTTGACGAACCTACAGTAGAAAGCATCATTTTAAATCGCGCTACCAAATCGCTGACACTTTATTTTCAAATGATTGGACGTGGTTCTCGTAAATTACCACATAAAGATGAATTTACAGTAATCGACTTAGGTAACAATGCCTTGCGATTCGGTTTGTGGAATGATCCGGTCGATTGGCAACACATTTTCAAATCGCCCGAATATTACTTAGAAAGTTTGCGTGATGATGTCGAGATTGAGCTGAATTTCAAATATACTATGCCCGAAGCCATTCGTAAGATGTTTGCCAAAACAGCCGACGTCACGATGGATATTGAAGCCGAGTTTAAAAAAATAACAGCTCAAAATTTGCGTTCCAAAGAAGTCATCGAACGCTCTATAAATCAGCATGCGTTAATGTGTGTTGAAAATGCTGAAGATTTATTTGGCGCCAAAATGTTGTCAAAATTATTAAACGATGACATTGAAAGTCGCGTAAAACGTTATGTGAGTTGTTTGGGCAAAACCAGCAAAAACTATCGTGAATGGTTGATTGACGATTACAAAACCAAATTAAGTTTGGCTATCGGTAAAAAATTCAGAGCGTTAAATTTCTAAAATAAAACTTCATTTAGTTTAATTTAAGTAGTTGTTAATCATTAGTTTGAAATTAATTTACTTATTTATTAATCATCATTACTTTTTAAACTATAATTTATATTATGTAAAATAGAGTTTTTCAAATTCTGTTACAAAAATATCCTAATTTTTGTTTTCAAATCTTTTTAACAATTGCCCTATCATGGAGAAAGCTTTAGTATTTTTGTAACGGTATTTGTGTTTCCTAAAAATGTTTTTATGAGTAATTCTGTCGCTCAAAATATTGCTAATTTTCTAAGAGAATATCCGCCGTTTAATTATTTACGTCACGACGAATTGATTCAAGTCGCGACCAGTATTGGCGTGGTTAGTTTGGACAAGCACAAAACTTTATTCAAAATCGATGATAAATTACACGATAGTTTTTACGTCGTTGCATCCGGAGTCATCAATCTTTCCGTTATTGCCGATGCTGAAGAAACATTGCTTAATAAATGTTATCCGGGAGATGTATTTGGTTTGCGTCCTTTCTTTGCCAAAAACAACTATATGATGACCGCCAAAGCGCGCGAAGACAGTATAGTATATGCAATTCCAATTACTGTTTTTAAACCTTTTGTTGCTCAAAATCCACAGGTTTTAGACTTCTTATTGGAGAGTTTTGCTACCAATACACGCAATCCGTTTGATAAAGAAAATCGCAGTAAACTTATTACTGATAATGTTTACACCGAGAATCAATCGAATGAAATTCAATATTTTCAGTCGTTGTCCTACAACAAAATGCCACTAAAAGTAACCGCCAACACAGCTGTTAAAGATGTGGCGCAACTCATGACCGAAAATCTGATAGACAGTGCTATCATTATCGATCAAAACTGTCCGGTAGGCATTGTAACCGATACGGATTTCAGAACCAAAATTGCCAATGGTCGCTTTCCTATTACTGTTGCAATTGATAAAATCATGTCAGCTCCGGTAATTACAGTTCCCGAAAATGTATCAGTAGCCGAAGCCCAATTGTTATTACTGAAACACAATGTAAGTCACCTTTGCGTTACTACCGATGGCTCGGATAAATCTGAAGTTAAAGGTATCATCTCGGAGCACGATTTGATTGTAGCTCAAGCCAATAACCCCGGTGTATTAATTAAAGAAATCAAACGTTCTTTATCGCCAAAAGAATTAAAATTGGTAAGAGAAAAGTTAACCGATTTGATTCAGAGTTCCATTGCTAAAAATATACCGCTGCCTCATATTTATAATATTACCGGTGAAATTATTACCGCTATAATCAGACGCTCAGTAGAATTAGCGATTTTGGATTTAGGTTCTCCTCCATCCCGATTTGCTTGGTTGAGTATTGGTAGCCAAGGGCGAAAAGAACAACTATTATTAACGGATCAAGACAGTATTCTGATTTTTGAAGATGTCGCTCCGGAAAAATACCGTGATGTTAAAGATTATTTCTTAAAATTAGCAAAAAGAACCACGACCATTTTAGAAAAAGTTGGTTATCAATTTTGTCCTAACGGCCACATGGCCAGTAATATGCTTTGGTGTAAATCGATGAGCGATTGGATTAAACAATACAACAATTGGATGAAAATGCCGGGTGAAAAATCTAACGATATCAGTAGTATCTTTTTCGATTACGAAATCGCTTTTGGAGAAGGAAAAATTGAAGATACTATTTCGGATTTGATTGTCAGCAATACCAAAAACAATGCGCTCTTTTTTGACTATCTCGGCAATGACACTTTGCGCAAAAATCCGCCATTGAATTTCTTTAAAAAATTCAATGTGGAAGAAGAAGGCGAACACAAAGGAAAATTCGATATCAAAAATAGAGGCATCATGCCTTTGGTTGACGGTGCAAGACTGTTTGCGTTGAGTTTAAATTTACGCGGTATCAATAATACTCATGCTCGATTCAAACAATTGGCTTTGGTAGATCCAAAATTTTCTGAGATTTACTTGAATTGTGCCGATGCCTTTCTGATTTTGTCCAAGTTCAGAACATTGGAAGGCTTGAAAAACGACAATTCGGGCGACTTCATCAATATTGAAGAATTGAATAAAGCTGAACGCGAACGACTTAAAAATGCTTTGTCTCCGATGAAGGATTTGGAAGAACTGATTAAAGATAAATTTCAATTAACACAATTCTCCTAACATGCTGGATTGGATTAAAAATATCAATAAAGAATACCCGGATTTTTGGAAAGCCTATTTGGCCAAATTTGAAACCAAATCTAATCGTTATGTGGTTTTAAGCACTGAAACTACCGGTTTAAACCCAAAGAAAGACGTTGTCTTATCTTTTGGCGCTTTTGGTGTATTGAATGATGTGATTAAAATTGGTGACAATTTTGAAGTGGTGATTTTACAATACAAATATTTACACGATAACGGTTTGTCGAACGAGTTTTTGATTGAAAGCAAATTGCCTAAACTGGCCGAACCTCAGGCGATGCAGGCTTTAGTAGAATACATTGGAAACTCGGTTTTAGTTGGTCATCGCATCCATTTTGATATTGAATTGATTAATGAAGCCCTGGAAAAAATGTCGTGTGGCAAGTTAAAGAATGAAGCGCTTGATATTGAAATCATGCACCAAAAGTATTTGGATGTGACCAATAAATCGTTTTCTATTGAAGATATGGTAAAGCATTACAAACTGCCCTTGAGCGAAAAAAACTCCGCCTCCGATGATGCTTATGCCATCGGTTTGCTGTTTTTAAAACTCAAAACCTTATTAGGATTCAAATAAAAAAACCCGGTTTAGAGCCGGGTTTTTCGTGATCTGTCAAAATCAAACAAAACAATAATCAAACTATTTTTTTATAAACATGTTGGTGTAATATTTTTTTCCGTTATCAGGGTTAATGGTTACAGAGATACCTAGGTGGGTATAATCACCTTCAATGTTGGCTTTGTGCGATGGACTATTTAACCAGGCGCTCATAGCACTCTCAGCCGTTTGATAGTTGTAAGCAATGTTCTCACCTACTTTTTCAGCGCCTAGTACACGTACCAGGTTGTCAGATCGTTGTTGGAAGTAATCGTGGTTCACCACATTGTTGTCAATCATGTAAAAGTTGTGCTCTTCCGATTTGTAAGAGATGTGATTGATAACTGTTAACGGATTTAATCCTTTGCTTTGACGGTAGTCGTTGATTAGGGTAATCAACTTCGACTCAGTTTCGTTGTAATTGTAAGTTGTTACAACTTGTTTGTCTTCAGCAGTGGCTTCTGAGGAATCAGAAGAACAAGATACCATAGTGAACAGAATTGCTAACGGCAACAATGCTCTAAACATTTTTGCTTTCATAGTAGTAGGTTAAGTTTTAATAAAGTAGATGTGGGGCAAACACTTTATTGGTTAATAATGACAGATTGAAATAAAGTAGATGTGGGGCAAACACTTTATATATTTTTATGCGTAAGAACGTATTGTTTGATTTGGTTAAACAATATTACCAAAAACACCGATTAAAATACAAATAAAATCGACGAAATACACTTTTATTTCTTTTATATAAGATATATTCCTACAATATTGCATTTTATCGATATTTTTTAAGGCATAAAAAAACCACTCTGATCGGAGTGGTTGTAACTTATAATTAGTTTTTAAAATCTTTAAGGCGATAACCTATCGATTTGCCAATTGTAATCTTCCGATAATTTATAACGTATTCTGTCGTGCAGGCGGTTTGGACGACCTTGCCAAAACTCTACTTCCACCGGGCGAACCAAAAATCCGCCCCAATACTCAGGTCGTGGTATCGGTTTGCCTTCGAAAGATTTTTCCAATTCCTTTAATTTTTCGTCTAAATAAGCTCTGGAAGGGATGACTTCGCTTTGCGCTGAAACTATAGCGCCTAATTTACTGCCATCCGGACGGGAATCAAAATAATTATCAGATACAATTTCCGAAGTTTTCTCTGCTATTCCTTTGATAATGACTTGACGTTCCATGCTGTGCCAGAAAAAAGACAAACAAATGTTAGGATTGTTCAAAATGGCTTTCCCTTTTTCTGATTGGTAATTGGTGTAAAAAATAAATCCTTCCTCGTTGAATTTTTTGAGTAGCACTACCCTACTCTTCGGGAAACCGTCGGAACCGATAGTTGACACCGTCATGGCATTGACTTCCTCGGTGGTACTGAATTCCTCCATTTCGTAGAACCAACGGTGGAATAAATTGATAGGATCTTCAGTAAGGTTTTGCTCTAAAAGCTCACTTTTCTCATAAGATTTTCTGTAATCGCTTAAGTCTTTCATAGCATGAAGGATTGATTGGGTAAAGTTACTAAGTTTTCAAGATAAAACAGGCATTGCCATCACTCATAAATTCCAAGTCTTTCTCCCCTATTCAAAATCAAAAACTTTACCGTCGTCACCCAATAAAACACTCGGAAAAATAGTTTCGGCTTCTTGTTGGAATAATTCTATACTGCTGTAACGCGTGCTGTAATGACCCAAAACCAAATGCTTCACGTTGGCCAGTTTAGCAATAGTGGCGGCTTGTTTGGCGGTGCTGTGCATAGTTTTCTCAGCTTTGTCAGCCTCTGATTCCAGAAAAGTAGCTTCGTGGTACAACACATCTGCGTTTTGAATAAGCGGAACGATGGCTTCGTTGTAAACGGTATCACTGCAAAAAGCGTAACTCTTGGTTGGTTCGGGATCAAAACTGAGTTCAGCATTGGGAATGATTTGACCGTTATCCAGTGTAATGTTACCGCCGTATTTGATTTTTCGGTAATAAGCTTTATCGATTTGGTACTCTTCAACGGCTGCTACATTTAGTTTGCGTTCTTTGGGCTTTTCCTGAAATAAAAAACCGTTGGTATAAATTCGGTGTTGTAGCGGAATGGTTTTAACGATTACTTTATCGTCTTCAAAAATAACTTCGCTTTCTTTTGATTCCAGTTCGTGGAAATACAAATTGTAACCGGTAAACGAATTGGAATAGCGCAATTGCAGTAAGATGATTTCTTTGATACCTTTTGGTCCGTACACGTGCAAATCTGTTTGGCGATTGAGCAACATAAAAGTAGAAATCAATCCAACTAATCCATACATATGATCACCGTGCAAGTGCGAAATAAAGATATGGTTGATTTTGGAAAACTTGAGTTTGTTTTTACGGAGTTGTACCTGAGTTCCTTCGCCGCAATCAATAAGAAACATGCGGTTGCGAATTTCCAACACTTGTGACGTTGGATTAGTAATGGTTCTTGGCGTGGCTGCATAGCAACCCAATAGGGTTAATTTCATAAAACTAGAATCCTAAATCGCGCTCAATTTCTTCCATTTCAATAATATCGTGTGCTTCCAAAATTGTAGGCACCAAAATAATATTCTTTGGTATAGCATTAAAGTTAACACTATTGGCTACCAATACAACCGATTTCTTTTGCTTTTGGTGTAGCTTGATAAAGTCGGAAAACGATTTAACGGTTTCTAATGTCAGACTTTGGTTGTGAGACAAATCAAGTATCAAATTGCTGTTTTTAAAACTATTGTGTTCGTGGGTGATTTTCATTAAAAACGAAGCCGTATCACCTTGGGTGTCTTTGAGAATGGCTGTATGGCCTTTGTGTTCAACTTTCATGGTTAGGGGAACTGAATTAATTCGAAGCTAATTTAGGAAGATTTTGGCATTTTTTGGTCATACAACTACTCTTTCTCGAATTGATGTTGCAGTTCACAGAAAAAATTGGTTTTTCATCGATGAAATGCACGTTTTTTTAACATTTCATAGACGAACTGCACGAAAAAAACGCTGAAAACCCCCGAATTCATTGAATTTGTCGATTAAACGACTTTTGAGGTTAGTTATCGAAAAAATTTCAGTCGCCCACACTCTTGAAGTAGTTTTGACCCAGAAATAACAACGAAACCAAAATTTAAGATATGACAACAAATAACTCAATAGCTCAAAAAAATGTAACTAACGTTAGATTATTTGTTTTATTCGTTTTATTAGTTTTATCAAGCAACGGAGTTTTTGCTCAAGCTAAAGAAACTGCTACTGCTCCAATCGCTACTACTGAGGTTTCAGTTGTTAAAGAAAATGCTATCGAAGTTACTACTGTTTCTTCAGTAGCTTCAATGGATTTCGCTATCTGGTTTATGGGAACTCAAAAATCAACTTCTGAGTCTCAATCAAAATCAGCTTCTTTCAGCAAAAAAGCGTTAATCAACTCAGGTATTAAAACCAACAGCGTTTTAATCCGTTCTATCTTGAAAAAAGTAAGTACTCAAGAAAGCAGCGTAGCATAATTATCCCAAGAGTTAAGTTAGGATTACATTATAAATTAGGTTAGTTTTGAAAAAATAAAAGTCCCGAGTTAATCGGGACTTTTTTATTTGGTGTTTTGTTTGAAGTAAACTTCTGTGGCGCCTTGCCCGTATTTTTGATAATTAGCGTCTTGAAACGTTAGGTTCTCATAGCGCCCCAACATAAAGTCGAGTTCCGATTTCAGTATGCCTTCTCCCACGCCATGAATAAAAACAATTTTCGGGATTCGATTTCGAATCGCAAACTCGATGTGTTTTTTGGCAGTTTCACTTTGTAAAGTCAGGATTTCATAATTGCTCATTGATTTGTAGTTTTTGACTAACTTTTCGATGTGCAAATCAAACTCGGGTACCGGAACTTCTTTTTTCGACTTCTTTTCCTTATTAATATAGTTAGGTTTTTTGACTTCTTTCTCGGCAATAATGTGGTTTTTATTGAAGTCGATTCGCAGTTCACCTTGATCCATTTTCAACAATTCACCGGGTTTAAAAGTGAGGTGAAAACCATCGGTGGTTTCAATCGTGATTTCGTTGGCCTTAACTTCGATTACTATACCGTCGATGGCGTCGTCTAAAACGGTTACTTTATCGCCTTTATTGAGTGTCATCTTGGTCTCTATTATCGTTTTCTGAATCTTTACTTGGAATTTTTTCGCTGAGTTTCATCAAACCAAACATCAGCAATACCATAGCGGCTATTAATTTAAACACATTGGGTTGGTCTTGGGTTTGTTCGTAAATTCCGACTGCAATAGCCAAAACCATTATCAAAAGGAAAACTTTTTTCATAAACTAGAATTGTCTTTTCAAAATTAAGGAAGTTTAGCCGATTTACACCACAAAAAAAAGCACCTTCTATGGAAGATGCTTTTTTAAAGGTTTTATATCAATTATCGCATAGCGCTAAATCCGATTACCATTACAATGGCAGCCAAAATATAAAGTGAAATAATAATGATGGCCGCAATCCCTAAAAATTTATGGTGCGATTTTAAAGCGCCAAAAGCGTCCGTCAATAGAGCAGAATCTTTTGCATAGATAGCCTTTTTGGCATTGCTGGCGTATCGATACAAATAATAAACAGGAAATAAATAAACAAGAGCAATCACTAAATAAAAAATAGAAATAATTCCCTTTACAGCGCCGAAAGGTCCGGGCGTATCAGGCATAGCCGACATTACCGAAGTCATAATAATGGCCATAAGAGCCAAAAATCCGACGCCAACAAATCCGAGTATGGCTAAAAACATTGACCATTTAGCACTTTCGCGCAAATAATCTAAAGCAGTTTGGTTTAAATGCAATTCAAATGAATCAAATTGCGATTGGTTTTCGTTTTCCATAAAATAGTTTTTGGTTGGTTATTAATTGGTTTGGTTACAGTTCAAATGCTTTCAGCGTATTGATGATGATGGCAATACAATCGCGTAATTGTTCTTCTGTCATCACTAATGGTGGTGCAAAACGAATGATATTTCCGTGCGTTGGTTTGGCCAACAAACCATTTTCGGCCAATTTTACACAGATGTTCCATGCAGTTTCACTGTCTTCAGTATCGTTAATCACAATAGCATTCAGCAATCCTTTACCGCGAACTAAGGTAACAATATTGGAAGTTTCGATATATTTAGCCAATTCGGAACGGAAAATTTGACCTAATTTTCGAGCGTTTTGTGCCAAATGTTCGTCGGTTACCACATCCAAGGCTGCCATAGCCACAGCGGCTGCTACCGGATTGCCGCCAAAAGTGGAACCATGCTGTCCGGGTTTGATGACATTCATAATCGGATCATTAGCCAATACAGCAGAAACCGGATACGCGCCACCTGAAATGGCTTTTCCTAAAATTAAGATATCCGGAGTTACATAACCGCTTTGTTTTTCACAATGATTTTCGCAAGAACAATTCCCGCAAACCGCCAACAACGAACCTGTTCTGGCAATTCCGGTTTGAACTTCATCGGCTATAAATAAGACGTTATTAGCTTCGCACAAGGCTTTGGCTTTGGTCAGATAATCTTCGCTTGGCACATATACTCCGGCTTCTCCTTGTATAGGCTCTACCAAGAAACCGGCTATGTTTTTAGAAGCGCTAATGGCTTTTTCCAAAGCCTCAATATCATCGTATGCAATTTTGATAAATCCGGCAGTGTACGGACCGAAGTTTTTACGTGCATTTTCATCGTTAGAGAACGAAATGATAGTGGTTGTTCTTCCGTGGAAATTGCCTTCGCAAACAATAATTTGAGCTTCGTTTTCCGGAATTCCTTTCTTTTCATAAGCCCATTTACGACAAATTTTTAAAGCCGTTTCCACTGCTTCTGCTCCGGTATTCATCGGTAATACTTTATCGAAACCGAAATACTTAGTGATGTATTCTTCGTAAACGCCTAACTTATCATTATAAAAAGCACGAGAAGTTAAAGTTAATGTTTGGGCTTGCGCGATCATAGCGCTTACAATTTTAGGATGACAATGTCCTTGGTTTACGGCCGAATAAGCGGAAAGGAAATCGTAGTATTTTTTGCCTTCGACATCCCAAACGTATACGCCTTCTCCTCTATTCAGTACTACCGGTAGCGGATGATAATTGTGTGCACCGTATTGGTCTTCTAAAGCAATGGCATCAGCGGAAGTTAATTTTTCTAAAACTGACATGAATGTTGTAATTTAAATTCTGTAATCTCAATTCCTTCTTAATGGAGAGAAATCATCCTAAGTGACAAATGTACGAAAAGCAAACTTCAGTTTATAACGCGCTATTATTTCTTTATCCGTTCCAAAATATCATTCATCATTTCAATTTGAACTTTCTGTATTTCAATCAATTCTTGTTGTTGGTGCATGATTAAATGATCTAATTTTTCATCGAGCATTCTAATTTCCAACTCCGATTTTAAATTAATCATATAATCTTTCTTGGCGCGTTCTCTATCCTTTTCTTCCTGTCGGTTTTGACTCATCATAATCACCGGCGCTTGCAACGCTGCAATACAAGACAATATTAAATTGAGTAAAATAAACGGATACGGATCGAAACCTTTGTTCAATAATATAAATACATTAGAACCTATCCATAGCGCAATAAAAATAAAGAAGGCTATGATGAAAGTCCAACTTCCGCCAAAAGCCGCCACTTTATCAGCAACTACTTGGCCAATGGAACGGTTATCCTCCTCTTCTTCTACTTTAGCCACAAAGGATTTGTCATCGTTGAGAGCTTGGATCACATTTTTTTGGAGTTTGGACAGTTGGCTGATTTCAGTATTCAAGTATTTGGAGATGTATTTTTCTCGATAAACATTCAACTCAGCATTAGCCAAACAATGTTCTGCTGAAAAATCGGGATGTTCTGTTTTGATCAAATTGAAAATAGGCAAACGAATAGCACTTCCGTTGACTTTTTCTTTAACAGGAAACTCAACTCCCGACACATCGCTTTTAAAGGTGTTTTTTGAACTCATTTTAGGATTTAATATTTTTTGAAAAGAGCAATCAGTTAAACATCTCCAACAATTTATTGACCGTATTCCAATTGCGCGTGGTAGAAATCACGTTCATGCTTTTTTCTATCCATTTATTGTCTAGTCTGGTTTTGGCCGGCGAAATGTCGTACTTTAAATAAATTCTTTTACCGTCAAGTTGTATTTCATCGGGCTTGATGAAGTTTAAGTTGAGTTGGGTAATCATATTCTCCGGTAATTCGGATGAAATAAATGATACGTAGAGTTTCTTCAAATCGACTCCTTCATCGTTAAGGAATAAATTTCGGTCTAAACATGCTTGTAAATCTTCTTTTCCAATCACAATAACCGGAACATCGTGACCAAACTGTTTAAAAATCTCTTGCTTGATTAGAAAACCAACTTTACCCGGACTTTCTTCTTCTGTATCAACAAATACATTGCCCGATTGGATGTAAGTTACTACATTGGTAAACCCAATATTTTCCAAGGATTTTTTCAACGCTTGCATATTAATCATTTTATGTCCTGAAACATTAATACCGCGAAGAAGTGCTAAATGGGTTGGCATAGCTATAATTTTCCACTAATTTATATTTTTTTCTTAAATCCCGTTTAAGTTTTAGCCAATAGTTTATTTTTGCGCTATGGGAAGAAAACAAACCAAGAAAGTTATTTTTGAAAATATTACCGTCTTAGATGCCGGCGCCAAAGGTGTTTCGGTAGCCAAAGCACCCGAAGGCCAAGTGATTTTTATTCCGAATGTGGTACCTGGTGACGTAGTAGATGTACAAACCTTTAAAAAGCGTAAAGCCTATTTTGAAGGGAAAGCCATTAAGTTCCACCAATATTCGGCTGATCGTGTTGCACCGGTTTGCCAACATTTTGGTGCTTGCGGAGGTTGTAAGTGGCAAAACATGCACTACGACAAACAGTTGTTTTACAAAAATCAGGAAGTTTATAACAATCTGAAACGCATCGGTAAAATTGAATTGCCGACCTTCGAGCCCATTTTAGGTTCGGCCAAACAGTTTTTTTACCGCAACAAAATGGAATTCGGTTTCTCAGATTCGCGTTGGATGACTGATGCTGAAATTCAGTCCGGTACTGAAATCGAAAACAAAAATGCTTTAGGTTTTCACATTCCGAAAATGTGGGACAAAATTCTCGACATCTCCAACTGTCATTTACAAGAAGATCCGTCCAATGCCATTCGCAATGAAATCAAACAATTTGCGACAGTAAACAATATTACTTTCTTCAACGCCAGAAACCATACCGGTTTGCTCAGAACTTTGATGATTCGTACGGCTTCAACAGGAGAAATTATGGTATTGCTGCAGTTTTTTCAAGAAGACAAAGCGCAACGAGAATTGCTCTTAAATCATATCTATGCTACTTTCCCGCAAATTACTTCATTGTTGTATGTGATTAATGGCAAAGCCAATGATACACTGTACGACCAGGACATAAAATTGTATCAAGGACGCGATTATATTTTGGAAGAAATGGAAGGCTTACATTTCAGCATTAATGCGAAATCATTCTACCAAACCAATTCAGATCAAGCTTACGAATTGTATAAAATCACCCGTGAATTCGCCGGATTAACCGGAAATGAAGTGGTGTATGATTTGTACACCGGAACCGGAACCATAGCCCAGTTCGTTTCCAAACAAGCGCAAAAAGTCATAGGAGTTGAAGCCGTTCCTGAAGCCATAGCCGATGCCAAAGAAAACGCCAAACGCAACAACATCAGCAATTGTGAGTTCTTTGTAGGCGATATGAAAAACGTGTTCAACGACGAATTTATTGCACAACACGGCCAACCGGATGTCATTATTACTGATCCGCCGCGCGATGGTATGCACAAAGACGTAGTCGAACAAATCCTAAAAATAGCCCCTGAAAAAGTGGTTTACGTAAGCTGCAATTCGGCTACCCAAGCCCGCGATTTGGCTTTAATGGATGAAAAATACAAAGTTACTCGTGTGCGACCTGTCGATATGTTTCCGCAAACGCATCACGTGGAAAATGTTGTACTTTTGGAAAAAAGATAAGCCAGTAAGATTTGAAATCTATGAAAAAAATAATAATGCTTCTTTGTCTCGTTATGGCATTTTCCGGCTGTGAGAAAGATGATATTTGTGTGGACGAAACTACACCGCAATTGGTGATAGAGTTTTACGATATCTCTAATCCTGCCGTACTGAAAAACGTGGTTAATTTAAAAGTTACCGGCGAAGGCATGACCGAAGCTTTGAATACCTTTAACGGAGTAAGCAAAATTAGCCTTCCTTTAAAGACTAATGAAGATGTAACGAAATATCATTTGTTGCTCAACAGCAACAGCAGTACGGCTTCTAATGAAGATGTATTGGAATTCAATTACACGCGCCAGAACGTTTATGTTTCCAGGGCTTGCGGTTATAAAACAGTTTTCGAATTAAATACCGCTAACGGTTTTGATTTAACAGATGCCACCATAACCGACGGTTTATGGATACAAGATACCAACCTACAAACCAATTCAATTATTACCGAAGATGAAGTACATCTCAAAATTTACTTTTAGCATAGTGTTGGTATTGCTTTCGTTTTCAGGCAATGCCCAAGAAGCTAAATCCGCAACAAAAGACAGTGTAGCGCCTAAAACAGAGCGTTACGGATTGCGTGTTGGTGTTGATTTGTTCAAACTTACACGTTCTTTTTATGAAAAAGACTATCGCGGTATTGAGTTGGTAGGCGATTATCGTTTGACTCGCAAACACTATTTGGCAGTTGAATTGGGTAATGAAAACAAAACGGTAGATGACGACCAAGTCAATTTTACCACCAAAGGTAGTTATCTTAAAGTTGGTTTTGATTTCAACTCATACCAAAACTGGCTCGACATGGAGAACATTATTTCAGTTGGATTACGTTACGGTGTGAGCAGTTTTAGCCAAAGGTTGAACAGTTATGAAATCTACAACCCAAATCAGTATTTCGGAGAAAATCCGGTTGTAATTGCCGGTGATGAATACAGCGGCTTATCGGCACAATGGATAGAAGTCGTTGCCGGTATGAAAGCCGAGGTTTTCAATAATGTTTTTGTGGGTTTCAGTTTCCGTTTGAACCGATTGGTCAATCAGAAACTGCCGAGTAACTTTGACAACCTATACATTCCGGGATTTAACAGAACTTATAATGGTGATTTCGGCGTTGGTTTCAACTATACTGTTTCTTATTTCATTCCGATTTACAAAGCCACAGTTAAGGCGAAGGCTAAAGCAGAAAAATCCAAATCTAAGTCGAAAAAGAAATAATTACACTTCTCTAATCCCTTTTAAAAACAACCATTTCATAAATACTTTTTCACCGTCTTTGGTGTTCACGGCTTGGAATTTAGGGGCTAATAATGTTCCGATTACAAAAGCAGTCAACGGTAACCAAAATCCGGTTAAGTGCGTGTAAATCACCAACAAAAATCTGACAGCAACAAAAATGGCCGCAAAACAAAAAAGGTTGTATAATAAGGCTTTAGTCTTTTTACTCATAGGTTGAATTTTATGGTCCAAATATAAGTATTTCGGTAAAGTTTAAAGCTATTAAAAGATTACAAACTCAATTCTTTTTTAGATACAATCAACACCGCTACTATCGCTTAATTAACTACAAAACAGCTTTTTAGAACAAAAAAGCCTACAATTGTTAATAAAAGGTGGCTATGTTTTTGTTAATTAACATTTATTTTAGTTCATAAAGTATACCTTTGCTTTACCCAAGTTTACAATAAATTAAAATACGATCGCTATGGAGAAGTATTTCAACTACAGCATTCATTTAAAAAATGAAGGCACCAATCGTGAGACTATAGTGCTCAAACAAATTTCAGAAAGTAATACGATTAACAACATTCTGGAATTCCCTAAATCAGATATTGATATGGTTATCGAAACCCTCTTCAAGTCTAAAAAGGACATTTTTGATGAAGAAATCGATTTGCCGAGCGAACAGGAAATCAACCCTATGATTTTAGATACTTTGGTTGAGTTGTTTTTTTCCGGAATCAGTATAGCCGACTTAGCGACGCAATACAATTTACCGGAATCTATGATCAAGCAAAATTTAGAACGGAAAGGCATCGTGTTGTTCGATGAATTTTAAACAAAAAACACCTCATTAACGAGGTGTTTTTGTTTTTTAAGGAAAGTTTAAAAATCGACTTCATACAGTTGGGAAAAATAGATTATTTTTGAAATCTTAAATCCATAAAATTGACGTATGAAGAAAGTATTAATTGCTTTAGCCTTGTTTCTCTCTTCTTTTAGTACCCAAGCACAATCGGGTTACGAAATTACTATCGATTTAAAAAACTGTAACGATACTTTAGCGTATCTTACTTTTTATCGCTTTGATAAAACCCTAATCAAAGACACTTGTACGACTATCAAAAACGGTCGCATTATTTTTAATGGTAAAACCAAACTTCCCAAAGGTATTTACTCTTTGGTAAGCCAACAAAAGTCAATACTTTTTGATTTTTTTATAGATGATGATACTCAAAAGCTACAATTAAAAAGCGAGTATGGTCCTAATATCAGTAAGGATTTAACGGCTTTAAATTCGGATCGCGAAAATGAGTTCTTTAATTACATACGATTCCTGGGCGATCAAAACAAAGCTTTTATGGAATACAAGCAAAGTCATCCCTTAGCCACTAAGAAAGACTCGCTGGATTTGACCGACAAACAAAACGAGTTGGAACAAAGTATAGCCGATTATGAAAATCAGTTCATTAATCGTTTCAAAGGGACTTTCATAGCCGATGTGGTCAATTTGAAAACTGAGAAAAAGCTGAAAGACATCCCCAAAAAAGCTGACGGAACGCCCGATTATGACGTTTCCTATAAATATTACAAAGACAATTTTTGGCGCAATGTTGATTTAAAAGACGACGGCATGGTGCACAATCCGTTTTTATTCAACAAATTGAAGACATATTTGGATAACGTGGTGGTCAAACACCCGGATTCTGTATGTGTTGAAATTGATAGAATTCTGGCTAAATCCAAACCGGAAACCTTGATTTATAAGCTTATGTTGGCGCATTTGACTTATACTTACGAAACCTCTAAAATCATGGGATTCGATAAAGTGTTTGTGCATTTGTCTGATAATTATTTTAAAACCGGAAAAGCTAAGGGAATTTATGAAGATGATGATGTAGTGCAAAGAATCATCAAACGAGCCGACAAACTCAAACCCTTATTGATTGGTGCTAAAGCCATTGATCTATCTATGATTCGGGCAGAAGACTTTCCGAAAATGAAGGCAATGGGATTTGAAGACGCCAAAAACAGTGAGGAAATGACCAAAGTGTTTTATAAAAACGTCAACGAGGTTAACAAAATGTGGGTTAAATTAAGCGATGTTAAAGCCGAATATACCATTTTGGTTTTTTGGGATGTGGATTGCGGTCATTGTCAGAAGGAAATCCCTAAACTGGTTACCGCCTACAACGAAATGACACATGAAAAAAAGGATGTCAAAGTCTTTAGCGTTTACATGCAACACGAAGGTGATAAGTATTTGAAATACATAGCCGATAACAAATTGCCTTTCATTAACGTTTACGATGGCGCACACTATAACAATGCTATCGAAAAATATGATGTCTACTCTACTCCGGTGATTTATATTTTAGACAAAAATAAAGTCATTAAGGCCAAACGAATCGAAGCAGACAAAGTGAAAGAAATTATACAATCGCTTGAGAAAGAAGCCAAAAAACAATCTTAATCCTTCATGAAAAAAATTACCATTCTCCTTTTGCTGGGCTTGAGTTTATCGGTTTACAGTCAGGATAAATTCGGCGCTTTCACCGGATTCAACTATTCTTATTTTACCGATGGCATAGCCGGTCAAGTATTGGCCGAAGAATCCTTTGGTTTGCAATTGGGAATTGTGTATGAAAAAGAATTATCGCCTAAAGTACATTTTCGTCCGAAATTGGCTTTTTCCCAACAAGGCGACCGAACCCAAACTGAGGGTGTCATCAATTTTGATCCAATTGTTGGCGGCGATTTTGAAATAGATCAAATTGACACTAAACTGACTTACATCAACTTGCCGTTGGATTTTAAGTTTTGGAATAAAATTTATGTCATAGCCGGACCGCAATTGGGTTTTCTGGTGCAAGAAACGCAAATGGGTCAGTTTAATCAAAAAGCCAAATCCAGTGTTGATTTCGGATTTAACTTAGGCGGTGGATTTACTGTTAATAAACTCTTTTTTGAAGTCGGCATTTACCAAGGTTTTACCGAAGTATATCGCTATAACTATTTCTACACCGGTAACAGTGTGAAAGCGCACAATGGCTTCGCAAAATTTACGGTTGGCTATATGTTTAAATAAACTTACTGGCATTAATCACGTGGGTTGAACTTGGTTCGTTTGCTGCCTTCGTACATTTCGTATTTCACCAAACGTGCTTCCAAACTTCCATTAAAAAGCTTTATTTTTCGCGATGGTCTCAAGCCCACAAACTTCAAGGCTTCTAAATTGGCTGTGATAAACCAAGCATTCGTGTTGGGATAATTGTTTTTTAAGGTATCACCCAATTCGCGGTAAAATCGTTCCAAATCGATATCCAAACGTTCCCCGTAAGGCGGATTGAATACCATGTGCAACGGACCAACAGTTTCTTTTTGGGTATCGAAGAAATTCGCTTGGCTAATCGTTACATAATCTTCTAAATTAGCATTAACGATATTGTCTTTGGCTTTGTTAACCGCACTCGGAGCTTTGTCGTATCCGATGATTTTATAGTGAAACTCTTTGGTGCGTTTCATCAATGAATCGATAATTTGGTCGAACAAATCGTTGTCCCAATCGTTCCATTTTTCAAAAGCAAATTCTTTGCGATTGATGTTAGCAGGAATGTTACAAGCAATCATCGCTGCTTCGGCTAGAATTGTTCCTGAACCACACATTGGGTCTAAAAAATCGGAACTGCCGTCCCAACCGGAAAGCAACAACATACCGGCGGCTAAAACTTCGTTAATCGGCGCAATATTGGTGGCACTGCGATAGCCTCTGTGGTGTAAAGAAGCGCCCGATGTATCTAAAGAAACCGTACATTGGTCACGGTCGATGTGAATGTTGATTCGCAAGTCCGGGAAATCTTTATCGATACTTGGTCTTTGCCCGAATTTCTCTCGGAACTGATCTACTATAGCATCTTTGGCTTTCTGAGAAACAAATTGCGAGTGTTTGAAATTGTCGGAATGAATGGTTGTATCAATCACAAAAGTCTGACTGGCATTGAGGTATTTACTCCAATCGATACCCTGAATACCTTTGTACAAACTTTGGTCGTTAAACGCTCTGAATTGGTAAATAGGTTTTAATATTTTTAAAGCAGTTCGTAACGACAAATTGGCTTTGTACATAAAACCTTTGTCGCCTTTAAAACTAACGGCGCGCGTTCCTATTTCCACGTCTTGCGCACCCAATTGCTGTAATTCTTTGACTAATATTTCCTCAAAACCAAAAAAGGTTTTGGCTACCATTTTAAAATTTTCCATTTTCAATACAAATTGTAATCACAATATCAATATCGGACATTGTCATAAGTTCGGCAAAAATACACTAATTTTGCGGGTGAAGAATTCATTTGAAAAGAATAAATGGCCGAAAGTTTACATCCCGAAACCCACAATACAAAACCAGTGAACGATACTTGGTACGCCTCTTGGTTTGACACGCCTTATTATCACATACTGTATAAAGACCGCAATTACCGTGAAGCACAAATTTTCATGGACAATCTGACACATTATTTGAACTTGCCTGAAAAGGCCAAAGTGCTTGATTTGGCTTGTGGCAAAGGCCGACACGCTATTTACCTAAATCAGTTAGGTTATGATGTGATTGGTGCCGATTTATCGGAAAACAGTATAGCCGAGGCCAATAAAAATGCCAACGAAACGCTTCATTTTGTGGTTCACGACAAACGCATACCTTTTGAAGAAAAGTTCGATGCGATTTTTAATTTGTTTACCAGTTTTGGGTATTTTGAAGCAGAAGAAGACAACTTAAAAACATTGATTGCCATCAAAGAAAGCCTTTCGGATTATGGTTTTGCGGTAATCGATTTTATGAATGTACATACCGTATTGGAAAATTTAATTCCAGAAGAAACCAAAGAAGTCGACGGTATTGTTTTTCACATCAAACGCTATTTGGCAAATTCCTTTATCATTAAAGAGATTGATTTTGAAGACCAAGGTCAAAAATACCATTTTGAAGAAAAAGTCAAAGCCTACACCTTGGATGATTTTAAAAGCATGATGGACCAAGCCGGTATTTATTTGTTGGACACTTTCGGTGATTATAAATTGAAAAAATTCCACAAAAACACCAGCGAACGATTGATTATGATTTTTAAATAAGATTAGTCCAGCACAAGATTTTCAAAGACTTTATCCATTGCAACTTTCCACTAAAATGAACTATATCTTACCTTTACTATCAGTTCTAATAGGCTACGCTATAGCATTGATTATTAAACCTAAAAAGAAAAAAAGCCTGAAATTATTATTGGCTTTCAGTGGTTCCTTTTTGTTGTCGCTGACGGTCATGGATTTGTTGCCCAAAGTTTATGAAAGCCACAACCACAGCATTGGGCTTTTCATCATGGTTGGAATATTGTTCCAAATTATTTTAGAATTTTTTTCCAAAGGCGCCGAACACGGACATGTTCACGGACACGACAAAATCAACAGTATGCCTTGGCTATTGTTCATCAGTTTGTGTATTCACGCTTTTTTAGAAGGATTTCCCGTTGGACATCACCACGATTTGGCCTACGGCATTGCAATACACCACTTGCCTATTGCTATTATTTTAACCACTTTTTTCTTGAATGCCGAATTGAACAAAACCGCATTATTCATCTTTATGGTTTCTTTTGCTTTGATGACACCACTTGGGACATTGGTTTCCGATTCGGCACCCGCAATCACACAGTACTTTACTGAAATTACCGCTGTAGTTATTGGTATATTATTCCATATTTCTTCTACCATTATCTTTGAAAGTAGCGAAGGACACAAATTTAATATTGCCAAAATCTCGATGATTATTTTGGGAATTTTATTGGCGAGTTTTATTTAAAAATCCGAAGGAATCTCAGTATCTTAGCCACTCAAAACCTAAGCATCGTTAGCATGTCTTTCACTAAAACTACGGAGCAATCCTCACATTATGATCGTTTGGAACAAATGTCGGTCCACGATTTACTGACTAACATCAACAACGAAGATAAAACGGTACCACTTGCCGTTGAAAAAGCCTTGCCGCAAATAGAAGCCTTAGTGACACAAGTGGTCGCCAAAATGAAAATTGGTGGTCGACTGTTTTACATAGGCGCCGGAACCTCCGGAAGATTAGGGATTGTAGATGCATCAGAATGTCCGCCTACTTTTGGCGTACCTTTCGATTTAGTGAACGGTATTATTGCCGGTGGCGACAAAGCGATTCGCAAAGCCGTAGAATTTGCCGAAGATGATAAAGAACAAGCCTGGAAAGATTTAGTAGCCGAAAATATTTCAGATAAAGACGTAGTGATTGGTATTGCCGCTTCAGGAACTACTCCGTATGTGATTGGCGGTTTGGAAAAATGCCATAAAAAAAACATACTTACCGGTTGTATTACTTGTAATGAAGGTAGTCCGTTGGCTATAACAGCACAATATCCTGTGGTAGTGGTGGTTGGTCCGGAATTCGTAACCGGAAGCTCTCGCATGAAAGCCGGTACCGCTCAAAAGCTAGTGTTGAATATGATTTCTACCGCTACTATGATTCAACTTGGTCGTGTTAAAGGCAATAAAATGGTCGATATGCAACTCAGCAATGTTAAGCTAGTGGACCGTGGTGTGCGAATGATTATGAGTGAAATTCCCGTTAGTTATGAAGAAGCTTCGGCTTTGTTGGAACAAAACGGTAGTGTGCGTAAAGCAGTAGAATCATACAAAGGATAAGATGAAAAAAGCGATTCAAATGTTTGTATTGCTGTTGCTGGTTTCCGGTCTTGGCTATTATACTTATAGAAATACCGCAAGAGCTTCTGTAATCACATATGAATCAAACAGAGAAGCTGCTGACTATCCTAAAACATTAGATAGTATCCGACTAATCAGAAAAGCATTGCACGGGAAAAGTCAAGCTGAAATCGCCAAAACCTTTACCCACCAACTCACTGAAAACATCTTTCCCTATTGGTACGGCACCGACTGGGATTTCAACGGAACAACTCAAAAACCAAACGAAGGCAGTATTGCTTGTGGTTATTTTGTGACTACAACTTTAAGAGATTTGGGAGTGAATATAAACCGTGTTAAATTAGCACAATGTGCTTCGGAACAAATGATTAAGAGTTTGGTTTCTGAAGCTAATATTGAAAGGTTTTCAAATAAAAGTATACAAGAATTTGAACAGGCTTTAAAAACAAAAGGCAATGGTCTTTACGTGGTTGGATTAGATAATCATACCGGATTTTTACATATAGCTGACGAAGGTAATTTTTTTATTCATTCCAGTGGTGCACGACCGTTCAAGGTAGTTAAAGAAAAATTTTCAGAATCAGCCTTGTTGATCAAATCAAAATACCGAGTGGTTGGCAAGTTGTCGGCTGACAGGGAATTATTAAACAATTGGATTAAAATATAAAAACAACTCAAAATGAAGAAATTACTAACGCTAAGTTTTTTGTTAACAGCACTTCTCACCCATTCACAAACCATGACCTTGGAAGGCAGTCGATTCTATCTTGATGGCAAACGACTGGAAACCCGTGAAGCAAGGCAGTTGCTAAATACTAACTACGAATCGGCTTCGCTATACAAACAGGCTAAATCCAAAGAAGCTGTAGGCGGCTTTTTATTGGGTTTTGGTATCGGTTTAACAGTTGGTGATTTGGCTGTAGGATTGTTTTCTGATGCCAAATATCCGGGAACAATGACTTATGTTGGTGTTGGATCTTTGGTAGCCTCTATTCCGGTACTTTCAGGTAGAAAAAAGTTATATGAAAAGGCCGCCAATATTTATAATAAGGAACACAAAAACGGGAAATTGGGTGCGGCACAACCATCGTTAGAACTCAACTTAATCAGTAACCGAGCCGGAATGGGCTTGCAACTTAAATTTTAAGGCTATGGCTATCAACAAAACCTTACTCGATAAAGGCATCAAAAACTTACTCTATGCTTTGCCACTCATGTTTCTTGGTCCAAGTGTGGTGTATAATGCTTTTATCAACAAACAAAATGTTTGGCATTGGTTAGTGTTGGCTGTTGGTATTGTACTTTGCGTTTTGGCTGTTTATTTTATGTTCAAAGGTGTTAAGGCCATAACCGACGCTTTGTTTGAAGACAAACCTTAACACTGTTTAATTGTCTCATTTATAATCTAACCCAATCATCACTTGTATTTATATCTTTAGAGAATGAAAAAAATATCACTACTCCTACTCACTTTATGCTTAACATCTTGTTCTCAAAAGGAGCGAAAATGCACCGATTTCAAAACAGGTACTTTCGAGTTTGTGCAAGAAATTAACGGGAAGAAATTCACTTCTACTTTTACCCGTACCGAAACACTTCAAATTGAAACGTTTAATGGGAAAACCGATACAGCCTCGGTGCGCTGGGTAAACGATTGTGAGTTTGTATTGCAAAAATTACATCCTAAAACCATGAACGAACGCAAAGCCATCAGCATGACCATCTTATCAACGGAAGGCAACAGTTATACTTTTGACTATTCGTTTGTGGGCGATGCTAAAAAGCAACGCGGTACTGTAACTAAAATCAAATAATCCCGTACAACCGATAAAATTCAACTTATAAACCATGGAAGTATTTTTAAATCCCGATGCTTGGGTAGCGCTTTTAACCTTAACTTTTTTAGAAATTGTATTAGGTATTGACAATATTATTTTTATCTCAATCGTAACCGGAAAGCTACCGGTAGAAAATCGTAAAAAAGCCACTCAAATTGGTTTGTTCTTGGCCATGTTTATGCGTATTGGGTTGCTGTTTGGCATCACTTTATTAATTGCGATGAAAGAACCGCTCTTTAGTATCGATTTTGGTTGGTTTAGTGCTAATTTTACCGGTCAAGCCTTAATTTTATTATTAGGAGGAATCTTCTTGATTTACAAGAGTACCAAAGAAATCCACGAAAAAGTAGATCATAAAGGAGAAGAGGAAAAAGATTTAAAAACTTCTGCGGCCAAATCTTTTGGGAATGTGATTGTGCAAATTCTTTTAATTGATTTGATATTTTCAATTGATAGTATTCTAACCGCTGTAGGAATGACCAACGGTGTTGAAGGCGCTTTGTACATTATGATTACTGCTGTGGTAATTTCTGTTGGCGTGATGATGTTGTTTGCTGTACCGGTAGGTAACTTTGTCAATGCTAATCCATCTATACAAGTTTTAGGTTTGGCCTTCTTAATCCTGATTGGTTTTATGCTAATTACCGAAAGTATGCACTTGTCGGAAGCCCAATTGGCCGGTCAACATGTTGGTGTAGTGCCTAAAGGTTACTTGTATTTTGCCATTGCCTTCTCCTTGGCTGTGGAATTCATCAATATGAAAATGCGTAAAAAGAAATCTTAAACGGCCATAACTTTTTATAAAAACTCTCCTTTTTTGGAGAGTTTTTTATTTTTAATTCTTAATAATACTTTTAAATAATAATACTAATGTAATAATTGTCACCACATGACGATTATCATGTTTAAGCTCACTACAATACAATACCTTTACTCCAGTTATAGAGGTATGGCTAATTGTAAATCGGAGGCTTATGGAAAAAAAAATTACCATATTAAAAAGATTTTCATCTTTTAAAATTGTACTAATTTATGCTGCTGTTAGCGCAGTTTATATTTTTACATCAGACTATTTTTTGGAGCTGTTTTTCAAAGATGTTGAAATGCTATCAAAGTTTCAAACCCTTAAAGGGTTATTTTTTATTCTTATCACTTCAGTTTTACTTCATATATTAATGAAGCTTAACATCAATAAATTATCCAATTACTACCGACAAATTATTGAGTTTAAGTTGGCCTCTGAGGAACAATTTAAACAGTCTAAGCAAGAATATATAGATTTGTTCAATCACAGTCCGCTACCTATGTGGATTTTTGATTTGAAAACCTTGCGATTTCTGAATGTCAATGAGGCTGCTTGTGAACATTATGGTTTTAGTCATGATGAGTTTATGACTATGACTATTAAAGACATTCGTCCTGAGAGTGAAATCCCTCAAATGGAATCACTACTAACCAAAGCAATTCAGACTACTAATGCTTCTTTTTTGGGACTGATGAAGCATCGAAAAAAAAATGGAGAGATTATTCAAGTGAAACTCAAAACGTCTCAAGTGAATTTTGAAGGTCGTGTTGGTATCTTGGTTACAGCGGTTGATATCACTCAAGAAATAAATACCCAAAATAATTTGTTGGCTACCAATGCACGTCTGCAACAAGCTTGTGAAATTGCTACTATGGGGTATTGGAGTAATGACTTAACCATATCCGAAATTATTTGGTCTGATGAAATTTACAAATTATTTGAACTTAATCCTGACACTTTCGAACTTACTCTTAACAACATTCGGGCTTGTTTTCACCCTGATGATCAGCTAAAATTTGACAAAGAAATGCATAAAGTTTTTGAAAGCGACGCTGTGGTTGAAGGCGAACATAAAATTATAACCGGAACCGGAAAAATTAAATGGGTTTTAGAGCGAATTCACTTAGTTCGAGACCAAAACCATAATCCGATAAAATTAGAGGGTATTGTTTTAGACATTACCAAAAGAAAACAAAACGAACAAGAAATTATAGAAAGTAATGAACGTTTTAAAATACTGGCCAAAGCGACTGTTGAAGCTGTTATCGATTGGGATTTAGAAAACAACTCTATCTTTTATGGTGAAGGATTTAACAGTATGTTTGGCTATACTACATTTAATGCTGACACTGATTTATGGCAAAAAAATATTCATGCAGAAGACAGCAGAAGAGTGATTAAAGATTTAAATAAAGCGATAAAAGACCCAAAAAAAGAATTCTTTAACTCCGAATATCGTTTTGTAAAATTCAATGGAAATATTGCCTATATCCAACACAAAGGAATATTTATAAGAAACGAAAAAGGCGAAGTCACTCGTATCATTGGAGCTATGGTTGACTTAACCGAATCGCTGGAAAAAATGAATACCATCGAACAACAAAACAAAACTTTAAAAGACATTTCTTGGACACAATCGCATGTGGTGCGTGCACCTTTAGCCAATCTGTTAGGACTAATAAATTTGTTAAAAGACAATAAAAAAATGGGCTATACAGATGATCGATTAATCGATTATATCGGAGAATCAGCCACCAAACTTGATCATATCATTCACGAAATTGTTAAAAAGTCAAGTCGAAAAGACTTAAATTGAGTTTATCCTTTTTGCACATCTCAAAGTATAACACCTATTATATCAAACACAATAATCAAGAAAAAATCTCGCCCGAAAGAGCGAGATTTTTTATTTATTTTAAGTTGAAGATGTCTAATTATTCTAGGCTTAACGTTATTTGACCGTCATCATCGGTTTCAGTTTGGATGTCTTCGGTTAGGTTACTTTCACCGCTTACTTCCATTTCTTCCGGCTCAACTTCTTCCGGTTCTTCAAACGGTAATGGTTCGAGTAAGTTAATTTGTTTTAATTTGTCTGCTGTCAATTGGTTACCAAGTGCTTTAATCCCTTTAACGGCTATAAACTGTTCCAAGTCGACTGTAATCGTATCTTTTTGAACACCTTTTACTTTGGCAAAAACCACTTCAGCTACCGGACGCCAATCTGTTGATACAATCTCCAATTGCGATTTTTCGTGTTCGGTAATGAAAATCTCTTCTTTGTTTTCGTTTTCCACCAAAAAGCGTTTGATAAAATAACGCTCTTTTTCGCCATCATAATAAATGGCTGAAATTGGTTTCTTCGGATACCACTTTTCCAGTACAATCATGCCTTCCTCGAAATGTGTGGTCAATTCCGGAATAATCGTTTTCAGTTTACCGTTTTGGTTGATAATCAACAAGCGATCGTTCGGACGGAATTCGCCTAACAATTCGCCTCTACCATCTACATTCAAGCGTTGCACGGTATCGTCGAACCAAACTTTACGCGGACGCAAAGTAGAAATGCCTTTTTCCTTTAACTCTATTTTCTTAATCGGATATTTAGTCACCGTATTTCCGCGCGAAGCTCTACCTTTAATAGCAATTTCGGAAAAATCAACATCCCATTTCAGTTTCTTAACACTGCCTATTTGACGGAGTAAAATAGTAACTGTTTCCGCTTCTCCATTAGGATTGGCTGAAAAATATAAGACTTGACTACCGGCTTTTTCTTGTGTTAAATCGTAAAACTTATCTCGAGTAATTCCGGATACGTTGAATCGTTTGATAAAAGCGGAACCGTTTTTACC
The DNA here is from genome assembly GCA_002786385.1 of Flavobacterium sp. FEMGT703F. Classification (GTDB taxonomy): domain Bacteria; phylum Bacteroidota; class Bacteroidia; order Flavobacteriales; family Flavobacteriaceae; genus Flavobacterium; species Flavobacterium cheonhonense. The sequence continues at coordinate 79,315 of PGCN01000007.1, read as the reverse complement.
ATCGCGGTAAATCATATTGTAAATCGTGCGTTTGTCGTTTTTGTCGAATACGGCAATGTGAATAATATCTTTGCCAACAAACTTCTTTTCGTCAACTTTAGAGACCATCATTTTACCATCTCGTAAAAATACAATTACATCATCGATATCAGAACAATCGGCTACGTATTCGTCTTTTTTCAATCCGGTTCCGAAGAAACCTTCTTCCTTATTGACGTATAGTTTAGTATTTCTCAAAACTACTTTGGTGGCTTCAATAGTATCAAAACTCCTCAACTCGGTCAAACGTTCTCTGCCTTTACCGAATTTGTCTTTCAAATTTTGGAAGTAAGCAATGGAAAAGTCGATAATGTTGTCCAAATGGTGTTTCACTTGCTCCATTTCGGCTTCCAATTTAGCAATGGCGTCATCGGCTTTGTCTGAGTCGAAACGCGTTATACGAATCATCGGAATCTGCGTCAGTTTTTGTAAATCGTCGTCGTTAATCTCACGCACAAAGGATTTGGCAAACGGTTTGAAACGGTCGTACATATAAACGTAAAGCGATTCCCTGTCGGAATACAACTTGAAGTCGATGTACATCTCTTCTCGAATAAAGATTTTTTCCAAAGTCGAAAAATGCCATTTGTTTTCCAACTCATCCAACTGGATTTCCAATTCGCGTTTAAGCAAGTCAACCGTTCTGTGTGTGGAAATTTTCAACATATCCGAAACCCCGATAAAACGCGGTTTGTGGTTTTCAATCACACATCCTAAAGGTGCTACCGACGTTTCACAAGCCGTAAAGGCATACAAAGCATCGATGGTTTTATCCGGGGAAACACCAGGCGGTAAGTGAATTACAATTTCCACTTCGGCAGCAGTGTTATCTTCTATTTTTTTGATTTTTATTTTCCCTTTTTCATTGGCTTTCAAGATACTGTCAATCAACGTTGAAGTATTGGTTGAAAACGGAATTTGGGTAATTACCAAAGTTTGTTTGTCGAGTTGGCTGATTTTAGCACGTACTCGAACGCGACCGCCACGCATACCGTCATTGTAATTCGACACATCAGCGATACCGGCTGTCGGGAAATCTGGATACAGGGTAAACGGTTTGTTTTTTAAGACTTTAATCGAACAATCGATGAGTTCAATAAAGTTATGCGGCAATACTTTTGTCGATAAACCAACAGCGATTCCTTCAGCGCCTTGGGCTAACAATAGCGGAAACTTCACAGGAAGGTTGATCGGTTCTGCCCTACGGCCGTCATAAGAAACACCCCAAGTGGTAATTTTAGGCGAATAGAGAATTTCGTGTCCGAGTTTGGAAATGCGCGCTTCAATGTAACGCGAAGCCGCAGCACCGTCTCCGGTTAGGATATTTCCCCAGTTTCCTTGCATGTCGATGAGCAAGTCCTTCTGCCCTATTTGCACTATGGCATCGCCTATGCTCGCGTCACCGTGCGGATGGTATTGCATCGTATGCCCAACAATGTTGGCCACTTTGTTGTAACGACCATCATCTAACTCTTTCATCGAGTGCATGATACGACGTTGTACCGGTTTAAAACCGTCTTCAATAGCGGGAACGGCGCGTTCCAAGATTACATAAGAAGCGTAATCGAGGAACCAATCCTTGTACATACCGGTTACCTTGGTAATGGTGTCTTCGGGATTCTCATCGTTTTCATAAAAATGACTGCCGGTGGAAGGGCGAATGACATCGTCAAAACCTTCATCAGCATTTTCATCGTTAGTTGACTCGTTCAACGCTTCGTTGTCGTCTTCGTTAGGAATGATATCGTCTTCTTCGTCTTTCATATAAAGTTGCTAAGTAGCTAAGTTTCTGAGTTTGAACTTATGTCCAATTCTCTTAATAACCGTAATTATTGATTTACTACTAATTGTATTTTATTTAAACCTATTTGCATCATTCTCAGCAGCTCAGTAACTCAGCCGCTCAGAATCTAAAAATCTTATTCTTCCACCACATCCAATTCCACCTTCAAGTTATTGATGATGAAATCTTGTCGGTCCGGGGTGTTTTTGCCCATATAAAACTCGAGTAAGGTTTCGATAGACGTTGCTTTGTCTAACATTACCGGATCTAAACGGATGTCTTGTCCAATAAAATGCTTGAACTCGTCCGGTGAAATTTCTCCCAATCCTTTGAATCGGGTGATTTCCGGTTTGGGTTTGAGTTTTTCGATAGCGTTTATACGTTCTTGTTCGGAATAGCAATAGATGGTTTCCTTTTTGTTACGCACACGGAATAATGGTGTTTGCAAAATGTATAAGTGTCCGTCTTTGATTAGCTCCGGGAAAAACTGCAAAAAGAATGTGATTAACAACAAGCGAATGTGCATACCATCGACATCGGCATCGGTAGCGATTACAATGTTGTTGTAACGCAAATCGCCCATGTCTTCTTCGATGTCTAAAGCCGCTTGTAATAAGTTGAACTCTTCGTTTTCGTAGACAATTTTTTTGGTCATGCCATACGAGTTTAACGGTTTACCGCGCAAACTGAAAACCGCTTGGGTATTCACATCGCGCGATTTGGTAATGGAACCAGAAGCCGAATCTCCCTCAGTAATAAACAAAGTGCTTTCTAAGCTTCTCGGATTCTTAGCATCAGTTAAATGCACACGACAATCGCGGAGTTTTTTGTTGTGTAAACTCGCTTTTTTTGCACGCTCTTTAGCCAGTTTACGAATACCGGATAATTCTTTACGCTCGCGTTCGGCTTGGAGAATTTTGCGCAGAAGTAAATCGGCTGTCTCCGGATTTTTATGTAAAAAGTTGTCTAATTTAGTTTTGATAAAATCGTTGACAAACGTTCGCACCGACGGACCATTCGGACCAATCTCAGTAGAACCCAACTTGGTTTTGGTTTGCGATTCGAATACCGGCTCTTCTACTTTGACCGAAATAGCGGAAACGATGGATTTACGTATATCGGAAGCTTCAAAATTCTTGTTGTAAAACTCTTTAATCGTTTTAACAATAGCTTCTCGGAAAGCTCCTAAATGCGTTCCGCCTTGCGTGGTATTTTGACCGTTTACGAACGAATGGTATTCTTCGGAATATTGTGATTTACTGTGTGTGATAGCCACTTCAATATCGTCACCTAACAAATGGATGATGGGATATTGCATGTCTTCTTCAACGATGGTTTCTTCTAATAAATCTTTTAAACCATTATCAGAATAATACTTTTCGCCGTTGTAATAAATGGTTAATCCCGTGTTGAGATAACAATAGTTTTTGAGCATGCGAACCACATACTCGTTACGGTATTTGTAGTTTTTAAAGATGGCATCATCAGCCACAAAGGCCACTTTGGTTCCTTTGCGTTTGGTAGTTTCTTGTACGTCTTCTTCTGAAGTTAAATTACCGGCTGAAAATTCGGCAGCTTTCAATTGGTTGTCTCGCACCGATTCGACACGGAAATAATTGGATAAAGCGTTTACTGCTTTGGTTCCGACACCATTCAAACCAACGGATTTTTTGAAGGCTTTGGAATCGTATTTTCCACCGGTGTTCATTTTGGAAACGACATCAACCACTTTCCCGAGCGGTATACCACGACCGTAATCGCGTACGGTAACCATTTTGTCTTTGATGGTCACTTCAATGACTTTACCGGCGCCCATAACGAATTCGTCGATACAGTTGTCGATTACTTCTTTGAGTAAGATGTAAATTCCGTCATCGGGTGAAGAACCGTCGCCGAGCTTTCCGATGTACATTCCGGGACGCATTCGGATGTGTTCTTTCCAATCGAGGGAACGGATATTGTCTTCGGTATATTGATTTTGTTCGGCCATTTTAAAAATAACGATTTTCCGCTAATATAGTGGAATTCGGGTGATTTTTAAAAGGGTTTTCGTCAAAGTTATTAAGAATGATATTGACAAATTTCACAACACCTTAAAGTCGGAGCCGACTTAAAAATCGATTTTAAACAGCCGTTTTGAAATGTTTTCTCAATTTCAAATTGAGTTCCTTCGGATTGAATGGTTTCAAGATGTATTCATTAATTCCGATCAGCATGGCTTTTTCTAAATACCCATAGGATGCCGAAGCCGTCAGAGCAATAATCGGCACATTAATATCTCGAAAACGAATATTAATGGTGGCTTCATAGCCATCCATGACTGGCATGGCTAGGTCCATTAAAATAATATCGTATTTGCCGGATTCGTACATTTGTGTAGCAATTAAACCATTTAAGGCCACTTCCACCTGAACGTTCCATTGCGACAGGATTTTTTCGGCTACTTTAACGTTAATCAAATTGTCTTCTACCAAAAGCACGCGCAAACCATCCAAGTTTTCTTCGATGTAATCATGGTAGAGAATATCATTATTTACAGTACTGTGATCTGACAAATAAGGAACGCTTAAAATAAAATTAAAGTTAGAACCTTTCCCTATTTCACTTTCCAATTCGATATCGGAATCCAATAATTGCAACAATTTTTTAGAAATTACCAATCCCAATCCGGTACCGCCAAACTTACGTGTAGTCGTATTTTCGGCCTGTTCAAATTTTTCAAAGATTTGTTGGAACTTTTCGATGGCTATGCCAATACCGCTGTCGATGACTTCAATTTTAAATTTAGAATGGTATTGGTCTTGTTCTAATTGGGTCACCTTGACTTTAATAGTACCTTCGCGAGTAAATTTGATGGCATTAGAAATTAAATTAGTTAAGATTTGGCCAATGCGCAATGGATCGCTGACAATGTTCCCTTTAAAGTTCTTATCTATGTCAATTTCAATTGTATCATTGTTTTCTTCAGCTTTAATTTGAAGTGATTTGGCGATTTGTTGGATTAATTCATGCAAATCGAACGGAATATTTTCGAGCTCTACTTTTCCTGCTTCAATCTTACTGAAATCTAGTATATTATTGATTAACAAGTATAGATTTTGTGCCGAATACTTTAACACTTCAATGTTTTCCTGAAAACTCGACAACGTATTTTCTTTTTCCATGATGTAAATCAGACCGATGATAGCGTTGAGCGGTGTTCGGATTTCATGACTCATCACTGATAGAAAATCTGATTTGGCTTCATTCGCCTTTTCTGCATTGGATTTGGCCAAATACAACTGACGCTGGAATTCCTTTTTTAAGTCGATTTCCTGATTTAAAACATTGAGCAGTTCAATAAGATTACCATCTGCACCAACTTTTACTTTTTTGTCATTGAGTTGGTTAATCGCATAGACTAATTTTTGATGGATTTCTTCTTTCTTGAATAACTCCGCCTTTAATTTTTGGTTGATTTCCGAATACTCAATATCGTTTAAACGAGTCGACTGCTCCACCAATTCGGCATCTTTCTCATAATTCTGATAAGACAGATTGACGACTTCAATAAACTTTTGAAGCTCCGGATGGTCAGCCACTAAATTTTTCGGCAAATATTTGCTGATTTGTCTCTGAAGCTGTCTGTGAATCGTAGTTTTATCCATGATCATTAAGATTCGTAAAGTGTTGTTATCGTCATGGTTTGATTGTGCAATTCACAAGATACTTGGTCAAGCGTCGGAGAAATTTCACCGTGAGAATAAAAGCCACAAACCAATAAACTCTGACCAAAAACTTCTTTCACCGCCTCTATCTCTTCTTCGGTTCTGTTGCCTAATACTATTTTTCGACCAACACAACTAACCAATAATGCCAATTGCGGGTTTTTATTTTGATGTTCTTTAATTTCATAAGCCGCTTGATAGGATGCGTCTACCAATTTATCAAAGTTACCTTTCATCAATCGAACTTTGGAACCTTCCGGGATATTGCCGGCAAAAGTCATAGATTTATTTTTTTCATCTATTGAAAGTATGGTTCTGACAACAGGTTTTGAATGACTATTTTCCTTCATCGATAGCGGAAAATACAAAGAAGAACCCGGCAATTCATCGGCATATTTTCCTAAATATTCTTTGTAAAGATCTAACGCGAAACGATCACCGATTTTATACAATACATTTTTATCGGATTTTGTTACTTCACGCTCCGGACCAAAGTCGCTCCAGCCTCCTTCGCAAGCAAAGCCAAAATGAATGTGTTCACCATAAAATCCGATAGCCACTATTTTACCTTGAGTAGCATCGGCATTAAGTCCGACTATGGTTTTTTCAAAATGGTATTCATCGCCTGCTAAACCTCCAAAAACAGGCACACTGTTGTTGGTTTGTCGATTCAATTCGGTTATTAACTCTGTTCCGTTAACAAAACTTCCTTCAGAGATGACCAAAATTGATTTTAAATCATCTGAAAACAACTCAGACCTAATAGTGTTGCCTAAAGAATGAACATCATTATTAAGTAGAATGTCAGTTTGAGAAGTTTTAATCTCCGTTTTTTCAAAAGTCATGGCAGTAATTACTAAACTGTTTTCCACCAATCCACTACTCGATATTTGTCCGGAAGTAGAACAAATAACAATAGTACTATTGGGATATCGTTTTTTCAAAAAAGAGTACGGTTGAGAGTGCTCTAAAAAGGTTCTTTCGCCAAAAGCCAAGACTAGGGTAGCCTCACTTTCTTGAAAACCATCCGAAGAAAAAAGCAAAGCTTCTTTGTTTTCGGCATTCAAAGTTAGTTGTTGAAGTTTCATAGTGTGTTGATTTAGGGTATGTTAAAGGTATATCTTTTTTTAAAATAACAAAAAAAAAGCTACTAAAATTACTTAGTAGCTTTGTTTATATAAGTTATAGCGTAAGATGCTAGACGTTAAATCGGAAATGCATTACATCTCCATCTTTAACCACGTACTCTTTTCCTTCTACTCTCAATTTTCCGGCTTCTTTTACTTTGGCTTCTGAACCGTAATGCGCAAAGTCTTCGTAAGCGATGACTTCAGCACGGATAAATCCTTTTTCAAAATCGGTGTGAATTACTCCGGCAGCTTTAGGCGCGGTATCTCCAATGTTGATAGTCCAAGCACGAACTTCTTTAACACCGGCAGTAAAATAGGTTTGTAATTTTAATAATTTATAAGCAGCGCGAATCAATACAGAACTTCCCGGCTCAGTCAACCCTAAGTCCTCCAAAAACATTTGACGTTCTTCATAAGTCTCTAACTCGGTGATATCGGCTTCAGTACCAACAGCTAATACGATTACTTCTGCATTTTCATCTTTTACCAATTCACGCACTTGGTCAACGTAAGCATTTCCGGTAGCAGCGGCTTCTTCATTTACATTGCAAACGTACAATACGGGTTTGGTGGTAATTAATTGAAAATCTTCCATTAAAGCTTCTTCCTCGTGGTTTTGAGGTACAACAGTTCTGGCTGATTTGGCTTGTAAAAGAGCTTCTCTAATTCGGTCTAACAAGGCTTTTTCTGTTTGTGCTTCTTTGTTACCGGTTTTGGCAGCGCGGTTGACTTTTTCCAAGCGCTTTTCAACTGTTTCTAAGTCTTTTAATTGCAACTCTATGTCAATAGTTTCTTTATCGCGAATCGGATTTACATTACCGTCAACGTGAACGATATTATCGTTATCAAAACAACGCAATACGTGGATAATGGCGTTACACTCTCTGATGTTGGCCAAGAATTGATTTCCTAAACCTTCTCCTTTACTGGCGCCTTTCACCAACCCCGCGATATCAACAATATCAACGGTGGCCATTTGTACGCGCTCCGGTTTAACCAATTCTTCTAGTTTGTTGATTCTCGGATCAGGAACATTTACCACTCCAATATTGGGTTCAATGGTACAAAACGGAAAGTTTGCACTTTGTGCTTTCGCATTAGACAAACAATTAAATAAAGTTGATTTCCCTACGTTTGGTAATCCTACAATTCCTGCTTTCATGAATGAAGTATTTTAAAAGTGCGCAAATATAGCGCAATAAAACCAAGTAACAAAGTACAAACTAAGCTCAAGGTTTTCGATCCTGCAAGTCATTAATGATGGTTTGCTCTGCATCCGTAGTACTCAACCCGGAAATATCCCAATAAGGAGACAGAATGACATTTTTCTTATTGTACAATGTTTTATCTTTAAAGACTTCACTTTCTTTATAACTGTAATTTTGATTGCTGAAATTGGTGGTCACAAAATAATTTCTGACTTCAATATCAGTGGTTTTATTTTTTTCAACTCGCTCAAAACCAATTTCTTCTTTAGAACTGACTAAATAATAATTTTCACCTTCCAAACGGTAAATCGCTTTGAAAGTCGACTTATAAATATTCTTGGAACCAACCGCTTTTTTCTCTTTTACATTGGATAATGTTGTTGGCGATACTGTGGTATTGATTTCAATGATGATTTTCTTCTTCCAATCATAAATAATCTTGAAATCATCCCGCAATGATTTTGTATTATCGATTGGCGTAACAATCATGATGTTGAAATCTTGATTGGCTGAATACGATTTAATAACGTAGTCGTATTTCTTTTTCCCGCCAATATCTGTAATGGGATCTATGTATTTGAAATTATAGTAATTCTCCATGATATCGTTGAGATTGTATCCCAAAACATCACTGTTAATTTGATCATAAACCAGACCGAAAGCCCTGTTTTGCTCAACTAAAATATTGCTTTTAAAATTTTTATCTTTTCCAAACAATTGAAAATTCATCAATCCGTCGTTGTAATAGGTGTAATTCCCATCCATTTTAAAAAACTCTCTCGTGTAGACTTTCAAGCGCGCCGGAACGGTTAACTTTTTTACAGAATTATCTACCAAATTCTTCAATATCTTTTGCGGATGTTGTTTGGTCACAATAATTTCATCCAAATCATTTACTGTACTTTTTAAGTAAATAACATTGTCTGTTTTGAGCAAGGCTGATGACCGTACAGTCACTTTAGCATAGGAAGAATGGGTAACCTGAATGTTAGACGAACCATTTAGAACGAAAGTTACTTTACCTTCGCTGTTGCTCAACAATGATTGCTTGGTTTTTAAAACGAAAACGGTAGCGTCTTCAACCGGTAAATTGGTATCGGCGTCTTTGAGTATTATTGCTATCTCGACGTTTTGTGCCGAAACTGTCCAACCAAAAATCAGCAAAAAAAGCAGGTAGTAATGTTTCATTCTCAGATTGGGTTTGAGCAAATTTAATCAAAATTATTATATTTTATAAAAACCTTTATTTGTTAGTTAATTTGTTAAAATAGTTTTATTAAAAATGTTAAAAGAGCAACTTAAAAACTGTAAATTGCAGCTATTAACCTCTAACCAAACTCTTATGAAAAAAATTACCCTTTTATTATTCTCACTGCAATTTGGGTATTTGGCGGCGCAAGACAAACCTAGTGCAACGTCAAACGACTCAACCAAAGTGAATCAACTCCAAGAAATTAAAATTGTAGGTTCACGAAATTCCAAAAGAACGGTAGTGAATTCGGCGGTTCCCATTGACATCATCGATGTTAAAAGCGTAACTACGCAAAGTGGTAAGTTGGAAATCAATGAATTGCTACAGTATGCGGCACCTTCGTTTAATGCCAACAAACAATCAGGTTCTGATGGCGCAGACCACGTGGATCCTGCTACGCTGCGCGGAATGGGACCGGATCAAACGTTGGTGTTAATCAATGGCAAAAGAAGACACCAATCGTCTTTGATTAACTTGTTCGGAACTCGTGGTCGCGGTAATACCGGAACCGATTTGAATGCTATACCAGCCAGTGCCATCAAAAGAATCGAAATCTTGCGCGACGGGGCAGCGGCTCAGTATGGTTCTGATGCGATAGCCGGTGTTATCAATATTGTCTTGAACGATAACGTAGACGAATTGACCGGAACCATAAGTTACGGGGCATACAGTACCAAAGCTGACGGCAATTTCCCGGCAGGCACACCTAACACCGGAGACAACTTTTTAGACACCAATGCCGATGGCAATAAGTTAGCCGACGGCAGAAGTTTTGACGGGAATTCCATTAAAGTAACCACCAATTACGGGACTAAAATTGGTGATAACGGAGGGTTTGCGAACTTTACCGCCGAATACATTAACAAAGACAAAACCTTGCGTCCGGGTTTTGATTTCAGAAGAGGTTTTGGAGAAGCGGCTATCGAAGGCTTTAACTTCTTCGTCAATGCAGCTATACCGGTTTCCGACAAGACTAAATTCTACGCTTTTGGTGGAAGAAATTTCAGAAACACTGATGCTTATGCGTTTACCAGAAACAATCCGTCACCGAGAATTGTTACCGATATTTATCCTAATGGATTTACGCCAAGAATTACTTCCTTAATTGTTGACAATTCCATTTCTGCCGGATTCAGAACCAAAACTGCCGGCGGTTGGAATGTGGATATCAGCAATACTTTCGGTAAGAACAGCTTCCATTATTTCATCAAAGGTACTTTGAATGCTTCATTGGAGGAAGCTTCTCCTACCGAGTTTGATGCGGGTGGCCATACGTTGAGTCAGAATACGATAAATTTGGATTTATCTAAAAACTACGACAGCATTTTAAACGGTTTTAACTTGGCCTTTGGTGCCGAATACCGCACGGAACAATTCACCATATTTGCCGGTGAAGAAGGTTCGTATGCCACGTATGATGTAAACGGTCAACCTATCACTGATCCGCTTAACCAAACCATCCCAACCGATCCGAATACCGGTGATCCAAGACCGGGCGGTTCACAAGGATTTCCCGGATACAGTCCGGATAATGTCGTAAACAGAAGTCGTTCCAATGTTTCTTTGTATGTCGATGGCGAGTTGGATGTGAGCGATAATTTTATGGTATCTTCTGCTTTACGCTTTGAAAACTACAGCGACTTCGGAAGCACTTTAAACGGAAAAATTGCAGCTCGACTAAAAACAGGCGGTAATGTTAACTTTAGAGGTTCTATCAGTTCAGGCTTTAGAGCACCTTCTTTGGCGCAGATTTACTATAACTTAAGATTTACTAACTTCTCCTCCACTGGTGCTTCAGAGATATTATTATCTCCAAATAACAGTCCGGTTACCCAAGCTTTCGGTATTGGCAAGCTTAATGAAGAAAAAGCCATCAACGGCTCTTTGGGTTTTACTGCTAGTTACGGAGATTTCACCGCAACAATTGACGGTTATATGGTGAATGTAAAAGACAGAATTGTATTGACCGGCTATTTCGATGCTTCGGCTTTGAACATTGGCGTAGATCAAGCCCAGTTCTTTGTGAATGGCGTTGATACCAAAACAACAGGATTGGATGTGGTAATTGCTTGGAAGAAAAAAATCGGCGATAATTCTTTTGGCGCTACTTTAGTTGGTAACATTAACAATATGAAAGTAGACGCGGTAAATAATGGCACTTTAGACGAACAGACTTTTTTCGGTGAAAGAGAAAAAGCTTTCCTTTTAGCTTCTGCACCGGACAACAAATTCAGCTTGAATTTGAATTATGCTCGCAAATGGTTTGACGCCGGTTTGGCATTTACCCGTTTCAGTGAAGTAAAATTGTTGGATTACCAAATGTATGAAGACGTAGCCGATTACGGTTCGTTCGCCAACCAAATCAAAGCGGCTACCGATACTTATGGTGTGAAAATTGTAACCGATTTGACTTTGGGATTCAATTTATCTAAAAACACCAAATTGATTGTGGGAAGCAACAATTTATTCAATGTATATCCTGATCAACAAGACGACTGGGTAGAAGCCGGTGGCTATTGGGATGCAGTACAAATGGGATTCGGAGGTGCCTTTTATTACGCTCGTATGAATTTCAGATTCTAAAAACCAAAAAAAAATCCTGAGCTTAAACTCAGGATTTTTTTTATTCGTTATGCAAGAAAGATTGACGATTTAATAAAGTCTCTTCACTTTCTACGTGATTGTCATCAGGAACACAACAATCCACCGGACAAACCGCGGCACATTGTGGTTCTTCATGGAAACCCTTACATTCTGTACACTTTCCGGGTACGATGTAATAAATATCATCGGAAATCGGAGTTTGTGCAGCATCAGCATCTACTTCGGTACCGTCTGGTAAAACAACTTTCCCTCTTAGCTTAGTCCCGTCTTTGTAGCGCCAATCATCGGCACCTTCATAAATTGCGGTATTCGGACATTCCGGTTCACAAGCCCCGCAGTTAATGCATTCGTCAGTTATTATGATAGCCATCTTTTTGTAGTTTGGAGTTTGTAGTTCAGAGTTCAGACATTTTTGAGCGAGGCGTTTTAAAATTACTCCCAACCCAACACATCCTACTCATTACTTTTTCACTAATTTTGCACAAAATTACAATCAAAACCATTCATAAACAAGTCACTCATGTTACAAATCGAGAAAAAAAAATGTTTTATTGCTTTAGGTCAGTTTTTGAGTCAATTTAATATTGACCAAAATCAAAAAAAAGAAGGCGTATTGCACAACGATTTGTACTTCGATGCGTTTGTGGATTTGATTCAATTATCCCAATCACATAATGGTTGGTTTACACCGGAACAAGTGTGTCATGCAGTGCAATCTTGGGCCAAAGCCTTAACAGAGGACAATTTGAATACTTGGTTGTCACGATACGATTTCTCTACCATCCAACCTAAAACTGTAGGTTTAATTTTGGCCGGAAATATTCCGCTGGTAGGTTTTCACGATTTCCTTTCGGTTTTGATATCAGGACATAAAGTGTTGGTCAAAACTTCTTCTAACGACCAACATTTGATAAAGTTTTTAGCCCAATATTTGGTAACTGTATCACCGGAAATGGACAACTACATCACTTTTACCGACGGAAAATTGGAAAATTTTGATGCCGTAATCGCTACAGGGAGCAACAATACTGCCCGTTATTTTGAATTCTACTTTAAAGACAAACCGAGTATCATTCGCAAAAACCGCAATTCTGTAGCGTTATTAACCGGGAAAGAAAGCCATGAAGATTTAGTGCATTTAGGCGAAGATATTTTCCGATACTATGGTTTGGGTTGTCGCAACGTTTCCAAACTTTTTGTGCCGAAAGACTACGATTTTCAGCCTTTTTTTAAAGCCATATACGAATACAAAGACGTTATTTTTTACGAGAAATATTCCAATAACTACGACTACAATAAAGCTGTTTTCCTGATGAGTAATTTTAAATTACTCGATAACGAATTCCTTACCTTGAAAGAAGACAGCAGCTACGCCTCTCCTATTTCCTCTGTTTTTTATGAATACTACAATGATTTAGAACAGATAAAGCTGAGATTGGAAAATGATAAAGAGAAAATTCAGTGTGTGGTTTCCAATGGTTTGACGCCTAACAGTATTCCGTTTGGAAAAACCCAGCAGCCGGAACTTTGGGACTATGCGGATAATGTAGATACTTTACAGTTTTTAATAGAATTGTAGTTTTTTCTTACTTTATATAAAATGTTTTTTTTATATTTGATTTAGAATCAATTTTTTATGAAAAACATTTGTTTACTACTGTTTTCTCAACTCATTTTTTCACAATTACAAGTGAGTTCCTTTTATCCAACTTTTGGTGCAAGCGGTAATTATTTTGGGAAAAAAGTTGAGATTAATAACAATGAGATAGTTGTCTCAAGTGGCTTTAATAACTCCTTTAATCAACTTGGGAAAGTTTATGTATTTGACTTTACTGACAATAATTTAATACAAACTGATGTATTAATCGAGTCAGATGTCAGCGGTCCGGATAAGTTTGGAAGTTCAATTTCTAAAGAGAATGATAAAATAGCTATCGGAGCACCAAACCAAGGGGCAAATAATTCAAATTTTGGTGCTGTTTATCTTTACAAAAAAATAAATGGAAATTATCAGTTTCATCAAAAAATAACATCTGTAAACAATACAGCTAATGATAATTTCGGCCGCTATGTAAAATTATTTAATAACAGGCTGTATATTTCATCTAAAAATAATGTTTACGTGTTTGATTTGGACAATAACGTTTGGACCTTATCACAAACGTTATCAGTAGCAAATGAAACCGCCTTGGGAACAAAAATTGAAGTTTCTAACAATCAGTTATTAATTTCTTCCGGACACTACAACGGATATAATAGCGCCAAAATTTATGGTTTCAATATGGTAAATAATCTTTGGAATTATCAAAGTACCTTTAATTATAATCCAAATCAAATATTCAATTTCAAATTATATAATTCCCAATTGTATATTGTAGATGATACATCCGGCTTGGTATCAATTTATGATTTCAGCGATAATAATTGGGTTTTAAACTCTTCGTTTCAAATACCTTTGAATGACCAAATTTATGATGAAATTGTTGTAAACAATGAGAATATATTTTTAGGTTCCAACACCTACATACTTCAAATGAGCAGAAAATTTGCATTGCTGCACTATAAAAAAGTTAATAGTATATGGACGAGTCAAGCACCAATCTACAGCAATGAAACTAATGCGCAGATTGACGATTATTTTGGTTCTTCTTTGGCATTGGAAGGCAGTAACTTAATAATAGGTTCACCGGGAGAATTTAGCCCAGGTCCTACACAAACCGGAAGAGCTTACTATGCTGACACAACTTTGAGTTTAGAAAATAACTTTTTGAATTCATTTTATTTTTATCCCAATCCAACAAAAGATATTTTATACATAGAAAATGATTTTATTGACAAAATAGAATATGTTTCTATTCTTCAAATTGACGGAAAAAAAATAGCTACATTTAAATCCAATTTTGAAGCAATTGATTTAACGAATTTAACTAAAGGTGTTTATTTTTTAATAATTTCATTACATAACAATGCAGTAATCACAAAGAAAATAATTAAAAAATAGCTTTTAGGTAATTATCAACTAAAACGTTTTCGTTAATAACATCACCTTTTTATTGCGGAATTCTATCTGCTTATTTTAGCCCTATTTCCGAAATTTGCGATTTAATTTTTGGAAATGCTATTATGAAAAAACACAACTACAGCGCCGGACCGTGCATACTACCAAAAGAAGTTTTTGAAAAATCGGCTCAAGCCGTTTTAGACTTTAACCAGTCCGGTTTGTCCATTTTAGAGATTTCGCATCGCAGTAAAGATTTTGTGGCCGTTATGGACGAAGCCAGGGCTTTGGTTTTGGAATTGTTAGGATTGGAAGGCAAAGGTTATCAAGCCTTATTTTTACAAGGCGGAGCCAGTTTAGAATTCTTAATGGTGCCTTACAATTTGATGAAAACGGATGGCAAAGCGGCTTATTTGGATACCGGAACTTGGGCGAACAACGCCATCAAAGAAGCCAAATTGTTTGGAGAAACGGTTGTTGTAGCTTCTTCTGCAGCACAAAATTACAACCATATACCAACGGATTACAGTATTCCTGCTGACGCAAATTACTTTCACTGTACCAGTAACAATACCATATTCGGAACCCAAATGAAATCGTTTCCTAAAACGGGTGTTCCGGTGGTTTGCGATATGAGTTCAGACATTTTTTCACGTACTTTGGATTTCTCTCAATTTGACTTGATATATGCCGGTGCGCAAAAAAATATGGGCGCCGCAGGAACAACCTTGGTTGTAGTCAAAGAAGAAATTTTAGGCAAAACAGGTCGTGCGATTCCAAGTATCTTAGATTATCAAAAGCACATTAAAGCCGAAAGTATGTACAATACACCATCGGTTTTTGCCGTATACACTTGCTTGTTAACCTTGCAATGGCTGAAAAACCAAGGTGGTATTGCCGCCATTGAGAAAGTAAACGAAGCCAAAGCCAATTTGCTCTACAATGAAATTGATCGCAATTCGATGTTTAAAGGAACTGCTGCGGTGGCCGACAGAAGTTTTATGAATGCAACTTTTTTATTGGAAAATCCGGAACTTCAGGAATCATTTGACAAAATGTGGAAAGCCGCCGGTATTTCAGGTATTACCGGACATCGTTCTGTGGGTGGTTATCGCGCTTCGATGTACAATGCATTGCCGCTGGAAAGTGTTCAAGTGTTGGTAGATGTGATGAAAGAATTTGAATCGGTTTACAGCAAACAGTCGCAGTTAGCACAGTAGCCCTAGCCCGGATTGCCCCGAAGCATCGGGGGGAAATCCTTTTTGTTTTTTTATTAAAAACAAAAAGATTGGAACGAAAAGCCGGATTAAGCTTCCCAAAAAAAACAACATACAACTTATAACATACAACAAAAAATGAAAGTATTAGCCAACGACGGAATTTCAAAAAGCGGTATTAAAGCTTTAGAAAAAGGCGGATTTGAAGTGATTACTACCAAAGTGGCACAAGAACAAGTGGCCAATTATGTGAATGCCAATGACATTTCGGTGGTCTTAGTGCGCAGTGCGACTAAAGTGAGAAAAGACATTATTGATGCTTGTCCGGGATTGAAAATTATTGGTCGCGGCGGTGTTGGTATGGACAATATAGACGTTGCTTATGCCCGTTCTAAAGGCATACATGTGATTAATACGCCGGCTTCTTCCTCGGAAAGTGTGGCCGAATTGGTGTTTGCGCATTTGTTTACCGGTGTTCGCTTTTTACACGATTCGAACCGAAATATGCCTTTGGAAGGTGATGCTAACTTTGAAGGTTTGAAAAAAGCCTATGCGAACGGCATTGAGTTGCGCGGGAAAACCTTAGGAATTATTGGTTTTGGAAGAATTGGTCAAGCCGTAGCTAAAATGGCTTTAGGTTTGGGTATGAAAGTGATTGCCGCCGATAAATTTGTGGACAAAGCCGAAGTGAAAGTCGATTTTTACAACGGTCAGTTTATCAATGTTGAATTTGAAACTGAACCTTTAGAAGAAGTATTCAAACATGCCGATTTTATTACACTTCACGTTCCGGCTCAGGAAGGTTACGTGATTGGAAAAGAAGAATTAGCAATGATGAAAGATGGCGTTGGCATTGTGAATTGTGCTCGTGGTGGTGTGATTGATGAAGTGGCTTTGGTGGAAGCTTTAGACAGTGAAAAAGTATTATTTGCCGGTTTGGATGTGTTTGAAAAAGAACCTACGCCGGAAATTCAGATATTGATGCATCCGAAAATTTCGTTGACACCACATATTGGCGCGGCGACTTTGGAAGCTCAAGACCGAATTGGTACCGAATTAGCAGAACAGATCATTAGTCTGCTACAATCGGAAAAAGCATAAAAAATGAAGCCATACTGAAAAGTGTGGCTTTTTTATTTTAACATCTTAAAAACAATTAGTATCGATGAATATGCTTAACTTTATATCAAATTGAATATATGAAAACTTTAGTTGCGGTTATTGGTTTGCTTTGGATTATCATTGGTTGCAACAGCACCAAGACGGTAGCTGATGTTGCACAAAATCCATTAGCCAAAGCATCGGATACGGTGAAAATTGCCAATGATAGCTTGGAGTATGAAGTCATTATCATAGATGCCGGATTCAGTTCGTGGTTGGCCGGAAGAGCGCGACCACGTGGCTTTTATTCGGAAAGTTTTTTGGAAATTAAAAACCAATTGTATGTCGCCGAATGGAACCGACGCGCTTCACAGCCACTACTGTTTGATCCCAATTTGTACATGATGGCGATTGATTATCAGCCAACTATTCATTATGGTTACGAAGTAAATTATCTGATTTACAACTATTTTATTTATTTTCAAAATCGATACAATCAAAGACTTGGCGGATTTGTTCCCGTTCAATAAACTGTTATCTTTACCAAAAATTACCTTATGGCAAGTTTTAAAGAACGCTGGAATATCAAATCGAATTGGCAGGTATTCATAATTATTATAGTGTTTGCTTTTACCGGAACTTCAGCGGCTTATCTTTCGAAACCGTTTCTGCAGCTCTTCGGCATTGTTAAAGGCGAAGTTTCCAATTGGATTTATTATCCGCTTTACATTGTACTTATCTTCCCTATTTACCAAGTTTTATTGGTTGGTTACGGATTTATTTTCGGGCAATTCGCTTTCTTTTGGGCTTTTGAAAAAAAGATGCTCAAAAGCATGGGCTTGGGTTTTTTATTTCCGGACAAAAAAAATCCCGAGTAAAAATTACCCGGGACTTTTACCCAAAAAATACTTAATTTAACTAAAAATCTATTTCTCCTTTATTAAGTTGAAGAAATCATTGCGGTTATCTTTATCGTTAAAAATACCTCCATATTGTATGGTTGAAGTGTAGCTGCTCTCATCTTCGATGCCACGACTGGAAACACACAAATGCTTAGCTTCCATTACTACAATAACGCTTTCGGTATCTAAAACGGTTTTTAATTCGTTAAAAATTTGCATGATCAAACGCTCTTGCACTTGCGGACGACGAGCGTAATAATCTACAATGCGATTCAATTTTGACAAACCGATTACTTTTCCACTGGAAACGTAACCAATATGAGCTTTACCAATGATAGGTAAGAAATGGTGTTCGCAAGTTGAGTTAAAACTAATATCGGCTTCCACCAACATTTTATCGTATTGATAAGAGTTGTCAAAAACAGATATCTTTGGTTTATTCGACGGATTCAAGCCAGAGAAAATTTCGTCAATAAACATTTTGGCCACACGATGTGGCGTTCCTCTTAAACTGTCATCGTTCATATCTAATCCCATTTCCTGCATTATTTGATGGAAATGGTGTTCAATTACTTTTTTCTTGTCAGCATCTGATTTATCGAAAGCATCAGGTCTAAGCGGTGTGTCTGCAGAAGTCATTTGATGATTGTCGCCTATCAGTTCAAATAATTCTTTTTCAATGGTAGTGTTCATAAGAATTAATATTTTGTTCAACAAAAGTACGAAATGATTAAACAGAAAAAAGTAATTAACATAACTTTATTACTTATTCAACGATAAAAAAAATTGATTCAAAGTTTATAAAGCAAAATACTTTGTTACTTTGTGAAAAATTCGACTAATGATTACGGCCAAAAACATCCACAAATATTACGACAATTTACAGGTGCTGAAAGGTGTTGATTTACACATTAAGAAAGGAGAAATTGTTTCCATAGTCGGCGCTTCCGGTGCCGGAAAAACAACCCTATTACAAATCTTAGGTACCTTAGACAATGCTACAAAAACCGACAATACTTCACTTGAAATAAACAATGAAAACGTTCTGAAAATGAACGACAAAGAGCTTTCTAAATTCAGAAATCTACACTTGGGTTTTATTTTTCAATTTCACCAATTGTTACCTGAATTTACGGCATTGGAAAACGTTTGCATTCCGGCTTACATAGCAGGTAAAGATAAAACCGCTACTGAAGCCGAAGCTGAAAAATTATTAACCTATTTAGGATTGGCCGAAAGAAGTCAACACAAGCCTAACGAACTCTCCGGTGGTGAACAACAACGCGTGGCTGTAGCTCGTGCCTTGATCAACAAACCAGCAGTGATTTTTGCCGACGAACCTTCCGGAAATTTAGACACGGCCTCTGCCGAAAACTTACATCAATTGTTTTTCAAGTTGCGCGATGAGTTCGGACAAACCTTTGTCATTGTGACGCACAACGAAGATTTGGCTAACATGGCCGATCGTAAACTAGTCATGAAAGACGGCTTAATTGTTTGATGTTATGGCGCTTATCCTGTTGAGTTGGTTGTATATTTTTGTCACTGCTGCAAGTTTAGGAATAAGCTTTTCAAAACTATTGGGAATTCCGGTGCGAAACCTCACCATTACCACTCTATTAGGATTGTTTGCGGTAACATTATTAGCCAGTCTTTGGGCTATTTTCGGACCAATCAGCTTAGGATTTACGGTTTTTTTAACCACTATCTCTTTAATTTCGGGTTATTATTTTAGAGTCGATTGGCAGTTGTTAGGGAAAACAAGCGTTAAATCATTGAGTGCTTTTTCTATACCGTTGAAATCACTCTTTACACTGAGTAGTATTTTAATATTGGCCCAATCTGCTACTTCCCCATTTATAGTTGACAATGAAACCTACTACATCCAAACCATAAAATGGCTTAATGAATTTGGTTTGGTTCCGGGTTTGGCGAATTTGCACTTGTTTTTTGGACAAACCAGTGGTTGGCATATTGCCCAAAGCGCTTATTCGCTGTCTTTTTTATACATTAACTTCAACGACTTGAATGGCTTTTTGCTGTTACTATTGAACTTTTGGGCTTTTGAAAGACTTCACTCCTATTCGGTAAGTCAAAACAAAATCGACTTGGCTTTCGGATTGTTGCCTTTGAGCTACCTGTTTTTATTCCAATTTGTCAACGCGCCATCACCGGATTTAGCGGTTTACAGCATCGCTTTCTTGGCGTTTTTTATTTACACTTCGGCAGAAAATCCTACTGAAAAACTCAAACTCCTAAGTGTATTACTATTGTTTGCTACCTATATTAAAATAACAGCGTTTGTTCTTTTGCTTTTGCCGATTATCGTTTGGATCAAACATTACAAACAAATCAACAACCAACTCATTGCCATCCGATTGCTCGCTGGATTGATATTATTTCTGTTTGTGATTAAAAACAGTATACTGACGGGTTACCCTTTGTATCCGCTGACATTCTTACCTTATTCCGATGCGGATTATATGGTACCGAAAGACATCCTGTCATATTTTTTCAGTCACGACATGATGCATTCTTTTTATTTACCGTTTGGCACTTTCGAACAAGCTTCATTGTCCGATATTTTGAAGCACTACTTTTGGCTGAATGGAATGGATAGTCTTATTGGAATTACAACAATAGTATTACTCATCATAACACCATTTATCCTCAATAAATATTATCCGAGACAAGGATTAGCCTATGTTTATTGGGTATTTATTGTACTCCTAATTTTGTTAATAATGAGTTCGCCTCAATACCGATTCTACGTGTATTTCACTATTTTCTTCGGATTGTTAGTACTTGCTGCGCTCTTGTCTAAAGAAAAAATAATCTTGTCCTTGTTGGGTTTAAGTTGCCTTGGTTGTGCTGTTTTAGTGTTAGTTCCGATGTCGTTCGGCAGCTTGACCAACAATACCATGCTAATGCAAAACAACACCTTTGAAGCGGAGAATTTTATTTTTCCGAAACCAAATAGTAAGAGTAACATCGCATACACCACCGAAACCAAAGGCAATTTAAACTACAATACACCGCAAAACACCGAATTGTTCTGGATAACCGGAAATGGTGCTTTACCAACGGTCAGCAAAGTACAATTGGATTATTTCCAAACTTATTTTCACGTGATTCCGCAAAGGCGTGGTCAAACCTTAAGTGAAGGTTTTAAAGCTCAAAAAGTAAAATGACATGACTAAATCAGAACTCAAAGATTTTTTGGACGAGAAAGTCGTGCTTTACAATAATTCTAAATTCATAGAAAGCGATCCAATTCAGATTCCGCATCAATTCATCCAAAAAGAAGATATCGAAATTGCCGCTTTTCTCACAGCAACCATCGCTTGGGGCAATCGCAAAATGATTATCAACAATGCCAATCGAATGATGGATTTGATGGGCAATTCGCCTTACGACTTCGTCATGAATCATGAGGAACATCACTTAGAAAACCTGATAACATTTGTGCACCGAACCTTTAACGGGATAGATTTTAAAACTTTTGTTATTGGTTTACAACAATTGTATCAGAATCAAGGTGGTTTGGAACATTTTTTTACCCAGCATCAGGAATCCGATTCCATGCAAAATGCCATTGCTGCTTTCAAAAAACAGTTCTTCTCTGTGCCACATTTACCTCGAACTACTAAGCATATTTCAGATCCGACACAAGGTTCTGCTGCCAAACGTATCAATATGTATTTGCGATGGATGATTCGAAAAGACAACAATGGCGTTGATTTTGGGTTATGGCAAAACATTCCTACTTCCGTTTTATCTTGTCCGCTCGATGTACATTCCGGGAATGTGGCAAGAAAATTAGGTTTGCTTAACCGTAAACAAAACGATGGCAAAGCTTTAGCAGAATTAGATTCTTCGCTGCGCCAATTAGATCCTATAGATCCAGTGAAATACGATTTTGCCTTATTTGGCTTAGGCGTTTTCGAAGGCTTTTAAGGTTTATTTTCAATTCCGTACCTTTGCCCGAAATTCACTAAGCCATGAGCACTTTCGAGCTATTCAATCTTCCGAAATCATTACAAAAAGCCGTTGACGAATTAGGGTTAACTACACCAACACCCATTCAGGAACGTGCCTTTCCCGTAATTATGTCGGGACGCGATGTGATGGGAATTGCCCAAACCGGTACCGGAAAAACTTTTGCGTATCTGTTACCCATATTAAAACAATGGAAATTTGCCGCTACCGATACGCCGAGAGTTGTAATCATAGTACCAACCCGAGAATTGGTAGTACAAGTAGCCGCCGAAGTCGAAAAATTGAGCCAATACATGTCGGTTCGTACCTTGGGTGTTTACGGAGGTGTGAACATCAATACGCAGAAAACCGCAGTTTATCAAGGGATTGACATTTTAGTAGGTACTCCGGGAAGAATCATGGATTTGGCCTTAGACAATGTGGTTCGCTTTGACAATTTGCAGAAATTAGTCATCGATGAGTTTGATGAGATTCTGAATTTAGGTTTTCGCTTTCAAGTCACTTCCATCCTAACCATGCTCAAAGGCAAACGCCAGAACATCTTATTTTCGGCTACAATGACCGATGACGTGGATGAAATGCTGGAAGAATATTTCGATTTTCCGGAAGAAGTTTCCTTGGCACCGAGCGGAACACCCTTGGAAAAAATAGAACAATTGGGATACAAAGTGCCTAATTTCCTGACTAAAGTCAATTTTATAGCCGATTTGCTTCAAGACGAAGCTTTTGAACGCGTGTTGCTTTTTGTGAATAATAAAAAGACAGCCGATTTGTTAGCTGATAAATTGGAAGAAATTTATCCTGAGCAATTTGGGATTATTCACTCTAATAAATCACAGAATTATCGTTTGCAAACGATGGCCAATTTCAGAGCCGGTGAAATCAGAGGTATAGTCACGACCGATGTTATGGCGCGTGGTTTGGATATATCAGATATTACGCATGTCATCAACGTAGAGTTTCCGGAAGTTCCCGAACAATACATTCACCGTATCGGTAGAACCGGTCGTGCGGATAAATCGGGTATTGCCATCAGTTTAATTAGTCCGAGAGAAGAAGAAATCATGATTGAAGCCGAAATGTTGATGGAAAAGGAAATCGAATTCCTCGAATTACCGGATACTGTTGTCATAGCCGAACGCTTATTGGAGTTTGAAAAAGACAAGAAAAAGAAAATGAAATTCTTGTTGAAGAAACCCAAATTAGAAGGCGGCGCTTCCTTTCACGAAAAGAAAGAGAAGAATAAAAAAGTTAATTTAGGCGGACCTTCGAAAACTAAAAAGAAAACCAGTTCTTCGGTGAATCGGAACATATTGAAAAACCGAGCGGCCAAACGTAAAAAGAAATAAAAGTACCGCTAAAATTGTCTTAAACACTTAGGTAAAATCATAAAAAGTGCTATTTTTGATAAACTTTTACTAAATGCAATTCAAACACCCGGAAATCCTATATTTTCTCTTTTTATTGGTGATTCCAATTTTGGTGCATTTATTCCAATTGCGACGTTTTAAAAAGGAGTATTTTACCAACGTACAATTCCTGAAAGAGCTTTCCATACAAACCCGCAAGAGTTCGACCATTAAAAAATGGCTGTTGCTTGTTACTCGTTTACTCTTATTGGCCTGCTTGATCTTAGCATTTGCACAACCTTTTTTTACCGCCAAAGAAAGCGCAAAGGCAACTAACGAAATGTACATCATTTTAGACAATTCGTACAGTATGCAAGCCAAAGGGCAGCAAGGCGAATTGCTCAAACGTGCCGTACAAGAGTTATTGGAATACACGCCGGAATCACAGAATTTCTCATTGATTACCAATTCGGAAACCTTTTGGAATACCGATATTAAATCGATTCAGAAAGAGTTGCAGGATTTAAAATACAGCGCAACGCCTTTCCGATTGGATAACTTGATTGCTAAAGTCAATGCTCGGAAATCGGCTTTCAACAAAGACATAGTAGTGATTACCGATGCCGTTGGTGTACAAGCCAATGAATCGAAAAGTTTCAAAAAAGAAGACAACGTTTATTTCATTATACCGGAAGCCGAACAAAAAAATAATGCTTCAATAGACAGCATTTACATCCGACAAAACTTAGACAGTTTTTATGAAATTGCCATCAAGTTATCGGCCAATGGCGAAATTTCTTCGTTGCCGATTGCGCTTTACAATGAGACTAAATTGACGGCTAAAACTGTGGTGAATTTTGATGGCGATGCAAAGAGTCAATTGGTTAAATTTACCATTCCGAAAGGAGATTTTCACGGCTATGCTTCAATTACCGATAAAGGTTTGGAGTATGACAATACGTATTACTTCAGCATTTCAAAACCTAGCAAAACTAATGTTATCAGCATAGGTGATACTGAAAAAAGTAATTTCTTGGCGCGAATTTACACGGCAGATGAATTCAACTACACCAATTTCCCGTTGGCGAATTTGGATTATAATTTACTGGAAAAACAAGACGCCATAGTCCTCAATGAATTAAAAGACATCCCGCAAGCTTTACAAACTACCTTAAAATCATTTGTCAATAAAGGTGGAAATGTGACGGTTATTCCGGCGCAAGAAAGCAATTTAACTACTATGAATGCTTTCTTGTCAAACTTCGGAGCAATTCAATTGAAAGCTTTGGCAAATGGTGACAAGAAGGTGACAAAAATTAATTTCAATCACCCGTTGTTTAGCAATGTGTTTGAAAAAAAGGTGGATAATTTTCAATATCCTTCGACTAAATCAGCTTTTGGCATTAGCAGCAATGCACCGGCGGTACTGACTTACGAAGACCAAAGTGCTTTCTTGACGTCCATCAGTAATCCGCTGTCTTCGGTTTATGTTTTTGCAGCACCGATTGCCAAAAGCAATAGTAATTTCCAGAATTCGCCGCTAGTAGTACCAACTTTCTACAATATGGCGCAAAGCAGTCAGAAATCGGGCGCGACAGCTTTGACTATAGGCGAAAGTCAGCCGTTTGTAGTGGAAACATTATTATCGAAAGATGAAATTTTGACCGTTAAAAGCAAAGACGAAAGTTTTATACCGGTGCAACAATTGTTGAATACCAAAGTAAAAATGACCTTTGCTGAACAGCCTGTACAAGCCGGAAATTTTGGTATTTTTAACGGAACCAATTCGGTGGAAAACATCAGCTTTAATTACAATCGCACCGAAAGCAATTTGAGTTTAGCCAATCCGGATATTGCAGTTGGTTATCAAAATAGTGACGATATCGAATCGGTGTTCAACACCATTCAAACCGATAGAACCGATACGCAAATCTGGAAATGGTTTGTGTGGCTCACCCTACTCTTTTTAGTCTTAGAACTGCTCATTCAAAAATTTGTCAAATGAACTTAGTCATCCGAAAAGCCAAAATTATTGACCCTAAAAGTCCCTTTCACAACCAAACTGTTGATGTAAAAATTACGAATGGCGTCATTGATGCAATTGGCAATTCGGTCAGTAATGATGCCAACTATCAAGAATTCCAACAAGAAGGTTTACACTTGTCACAAGGTTGGTTTGACACCAGTGTTTCCTTAGGCGAACCTGGTTTTGAAGACCGAGAAACCATTGCTAACGGATTAATAGTAGCGGCCAAAAGCGGTTTTACCGGAATTGCGCTTCAACCCAACTCACATCCGATAATTGACAACCAATCGCAAGTACATTTCGTAAAACAGAAAGCGGTAAATTCAGCAACTGATTTATATCCGATAGGTGCTTTGACCAAAAACAGCGAAGGCAAAGATTTAGCCGAATTATACGATATGAAAAATGCCGGAGCAGTGGCTTTTGGCGATTACGGCAAGAGTTTGTCTAATGCGAATTTGCTGAAAATCGGTTTGCAATACGTTCAGGATTTTGACGGATTGGTAATCGCTTTTGCACAAGATGAAACCATCAAAGGTAATGGTGTAGTCAATGAAGGTGTAGTTTCAACTCGATTAGGATTGAAAGGCATTCCGAATTTAGCCGAAGAATTAATCATCGCTCGTAACTTATTTTTACTCGAATATACCGGAGGGAAATTACACATCCCAACAGTTTCAACGGCCAAATCCGTAGCTTTGATAAAAGAAGCCAAAGCCAAAGGATTGGCGGTGACTTGCAGTGTGGCGGTTCATCATTTAGTATTGACTGATGAGAAATTAGAGGGTTTTGATACTCGATATAAAGTCAGCCCACCATTACGCACCGAAGCCGACAGACAAGCCTTATTGACCGGAGTTATAGACAACACTATTGATTGTATTACCAGCGATCATAATCCGATGGATATTGAGCACAAGAAGATGGAATTCGACTTAGCCAAAAACGGAACTATCGGATTAGAAAGTGCTTTCGGAGCGCTGTTGACTGTTTTACCTTTGGAAAAAGTAATTGAAAAATTAACTTCCGGTAATGCAGTTTTAAATATTGAAAAACAAGTGATTGACGTCAATTCAAAAGCAAATTTAAGTCTGTTTGAAATCGATTCTAATTGGATATTCTCGAAAGAGGCAATTCTTTCCAAGTCGAAAAACAGTGCCTTTTTAGGACAACCAATGCAAGGCAAAGCCTTGGGCATTTACAACAACGGAAAATTAGTTTTAGTATAAAAAATACCATTATGGAAAATCTCGATAAATCAAAAAATACCGCTATAGTGGCTTACTTAACCATCGTTGGCTCGGTAATAGCTATTTTTATGAATCAGGAAGAAAACAAATCAGCATTTGCTTCATTCCACATTCGTCAGGCTTTAGGCTTATTTTTGTCCTTCTTTTTATTGGGCTATTTTGTAGGTTATGCTGATAGCTGGTATGCTTCATCTGCCTTTTATATATTCTATTTTGTGCTATGGATTTACGGATTTACCAGTGCATTACAAGGACAAATGAGAGAGTTGCCGGTGGTTGGTGCTTTTTTCCAGAATCTTTTTAAAACATTATAATGGAGTTATCGTTATACCATTTGGTTAGAGAACCAAAAATCAAAAAAGAGAAAAATCCTTTACTCCTATTACTCCACGGCTACGGCAGTAATGAAGAAGATTTATTTTCATTTGCCACAGAATTACCCGAGGATTATTATGTGGTTTCGGCTCGTGCGCCATTTGATTTGTCTTATGGCAGTTACGCTTGGTATGCCATTAATTTTGATGCGGATGAAAACAAATTCTCCGATATCGGACAAGCGCGCGCTTCCCGAGACATCATTGCGCGTTTTATTGATGAATTTGTTGCCAATTATCCTATAGATGCTAAGAATGTGACCTTAATTGGTTTTAGTCAAGGCTGTATTTTGAGTTATGCTGTTGCGGTATCTTACCCTGAAAAAGTGCAGCGCGTGGTGGCCATGAGCGGTTATTGGAATCCCGAAATTGCTGTAGATGACTATTTGGAAAACGACTGTAGTAAACTACGCATCTTTGCTTCACACGGAACGGTAGATCAAGTCATTCCTGTAGAATGGGCCAGAAAATCTATTCCGGCTCTGCAAGTTTTAGGTATTGAAATCGTTTTTAAAGAATACATGGTCGGTCACGGCGTAGCACCACAAAACTTTTTCGACTTCAAGCATTGGCTGACCAATTAAAGTAAAGAACTACTGTTCTTCAGTATCGCTACCGGTAATTTTTTTACCAGGCATGCCATCGCCTGCAAATTTATTTTCGGCACCTTTCTTTAACACATAACCTTTCCAAGGGACCAATTGCCAATCTTCAAAAATCCATGGCTTGCCTTCAGCAGCTCTGGTAAGTACAATCGACTTTGTATCATTTGGTAAAAATATTTCGGCTTGGTTACCATCTTCACTAAACAAGACATAAGCGCTTAGAGATTCGTCGTCACTATTAGGATTGGCGATCGGATTTAATGGAACTCCGGTAAAAGCCTTAATACATTCTTTGTTGATTTTTGACCAAACATAACCTGCTGTAGCCAAGCATCCATGTTCGTCCTTATCATTAACCGCAGAAGAATCTTTAACCGCTTCGTTGCCTACAACTTGTTCTTCTCCTGATGGTTTATCGGTGAGTTTACAGGAAATCAAAACACTGCAAAACAGCAGTAAGTAAAGTGATTTTTTCATAACTATGATTTAGTGTAGGCTGCTAATTTAACTGTTTTGGATATAAGTAAGAGTTCATAACTTCAAAAGATACGGTTTGGTCTTCATTAATAAAATACTTCAACAAGACTTCGCCCCATAATTCACCGTTACTGTAGTTGGCAATAATCCAGCGATGGTTCAGCAATTTCACTTTATTGATGATGAATTTTTGCTCTCCAATTTTGGTTTGATCGGTGTATTTATTGCCTTCTTTGTCGTCGTTATAAGCCAACAATGCTTGTTTTACTTTTTCAGAAAAAGCGTTGATATCATTTTGATTCAAATAATTCATTGCTCTGTCGTTATATTCCAAAGAAAAAACATTGGCATCATACAATTTGTTTTCCAAGTCGGCTATTTTCAAGGAATCGCTTTTAACCGAACCTTCTGACTTTTCTTCCTTTACTTGCATACTCTTTTCTTTACCGGTAAAATACTTGTAAGTAAAAAGATTCATCAACACGGCGATAATAAAAAGATAAAGAAACAGTGATTTTTTCATGGTGTTTATATTGTGATTTTTAAATTGTCGTAAGCTAAATAAACGTTTTTCGGCAATCGTTGCTGCACTTCTTCATGAAAGCCGAGCAGGTGACTGATGTGCGTTAAATAGGCTGTTTCAGGTTGAACCAAATTTATGAAATCTAACGCTTCTTGCAAATTAAAATGTGAATGGTGCGATTCTTCCCGCAAGGCGTTCACCACCAAGACTTTCACCTCTTTTAATTTCTGTATTTCTGTATCTTCTATCGTTTTAACATCGGTTAAATAGGCAAAATCCTGAATTCGGAATCCGAAAACTTGCACATTGCCGTGATGTACATTGATCGGAATAACCGGAGTTGTCCCTATCATAAAGTTTTGATCGTTTATAATTTCAATCGGATGCACACTGGGCGCGCCAGGATACTTATTCTCGTTTTCGAAGATATAATCAAATCGCTTGCTTAAATTTTGCAAAACACGTTGGTGACCGTAAACCGGAATGGGCGAACCTTGTTTGAAAAAAAACGGACGAATATCATCTAAACCCGCCGTATGATCGGCATGTTCGTGGGTAAACAAAATGCCGTCCAATTGGGTACAACCGCAGTTCAACATTTGTTGGCGAAAATCGGGACCACAATCCACTACAATCGAATGGTTGTCCCAAGTAATCCAAACAGCAACGCGCAATCGTTTATCTTTAGCATCAGTGCTTTTGCAAACCGAATGTTGGCTACCGATAACCGGAATACCTTGAGAAGTACCTGTGCCTAAAAAATAAACTTGCATATTAGCATGATTTTTGTTGTTGAGCTGAAAAAATAATGACTTTAAAAGTAATTATTTACAAAAATAGACTTAATTCTCTTTTTATAAAATAGCTATTTTACTAACTTTGCCAAGAATACAATCTACCATGGACAAAATAGTTTCAAATATAAAGCTTAAAGGCGATAAAGCCATCGAACAAATTCCGGCTATTAAAGACAAAGCTTTGCGAATTAACTTGAATGAAAACATTTACGGTACATTCGCGGAAATTGGAGCCGGTCAGGAAACTGTAAGACACTTTTTCAGAGCCGGAGGTTCATCAGGAACCATTGCGAAAGCGATGTCGGCTTACGATAAAGACTTTAGTGATGCGATTTACGGAATTGAAGATGATGGCCGTTACGTAACCGAAAGTAGGTTAAAAAAGATGTTATCTCATGAAGTGGAATTGATTGAGCAACGTTTGAAAAGAGACAAGCATCCTAACAAAATGTTCTTCAGTTACGCCAATACAGTGGCTACTATAGATTTTGCCAAACAATTCAAAGGCCACGGTTGGGTTGGTATCAAATACCAAGTGGAACCCGATGAAGAGTATAACGAAATCATCTTACACATTCGTTTTAAGGAAACCGATGCCCGTTTGCAACAAGAAACCTTAGGGATTTTAGGGGTGAACTTAATTTACGGTGCCTATTACAAATACAACGATCCTAAAAAATTATTGCGTTATTTATACGACCACTTGGATAAAGACCAATTGGAAATAGACACTATTAACTTTTCTGGACCGCGTTTTGCCAATGTTGACAATCGATTGATGAGTTTGCAATTGGTTAAAAACGGTATGACCGATGCGGTAATGTTTGGTCCTGATGGTAAAAACGTATTGCCGGCTTCTATCTTATACAAGAAAAATATTTTGGCTTTGCGCGGTAGTTTCCGTCCGGTGACTCAAGTGAACATGGACATGTATGAGAAATCATTGAAAATGTTCTTAGAGGAAAGCAAAGTAGACAAAGACAATACATTGGTGATTTTCGAAATTACCCTTTCTAACTTGCGTTCTGAGGGTGAAATTGACGAAAGAGATTTTATGGACAGAGCGGAATTGCTTTGTTCCTTAGGGCAAACCGTAATGATTTCCAACTTCCAGGAATATTATAAAGTAGTAGAATATTTTTCTAACTACACCAAAGCTCGAATGGGATTGGCTATGGGCGTGAACAATTTAGTAGACATTTTCGATGAGAAATATTACCGTCATTTGAGTGGTGGTATTTTAGAAGCTTTCGGAAAATTATTCTACAGAGATTTAAAAGTGTTCTTGTATCCTATGGAAGGTGAAGATGGAGAAATCATCAACTCACAAAACTTAAAAGTACACCCGCGTATGAAAGAATTGTACAAATTCTTTGCTTACAACGGTAAAGTAGTTGACATCACCGAGTTTGATAAAGATCACTTAAAAATATTCTCCAGAGAAGTATTAAAAATGATCAACAACGGCACTCCGGGT
This sequence comes from Flavobacterium sp. FEMGT703F, assembly GCA_002786385.1. GTDB lineage: Bacteria > Bacteroidota > Bacteroidia > Flavobacteriales > Flavobacteriaceae > Flavobacterium > Flavobacterium cheonhonense. Next base: position 48,497 of record PGCN01000007.1, on the reverse strand, counting down.
TGGGAAAAAATGCTTCCGCAAGGTATTGCTGAGATTATCAAAAATCACCGTTTGTTTGGATACGATCCGAATAAAATTTTAGAAAAAGTATAAAACAAAAAAGCCGAGATAAATCTCGGCTTTTTTTATTTTAATATTTGAGCAGCATGTGCTTTTGTTTTGACATCGGCAATTACTTCGTCTATAATTCCTTCTTCATTAATTACAAACGTTGTACGGTGAATACCATCATATTCTTTGCCCATAAATTTTTTCGGTCCCCAAACGCCAAACGCTTGAATAACCGATTTTTCTTCGTCGGCTAAAAGCGGAAACGGGAAATCGAATTTGTTTTTAAAATTGGCTTGCGCTTTGGCACTGTCCGCACTTACTCCTAAAAGTTCATAATTATTAACTTTGAATCGATCGTAATTGTCTCTTAAATCACAGGCTTCTGCGGTACAACCCGGCGTGTTGGCTTTAGGATAAAAGAAAACTACCAATTTCTTTCCTTTATAATCCGCCAATGTATGCAGGTTTCCGTCTTGGTCATTTGCTGAGAAATGGGGTGCTTTGTCCCCTTTTTTTAATGTTGTCATATTTTAGATGCTAGAGTTTTGAGGTTAAATTTACTATTTTTACCCATCAAAATTAGGTAAAATGACCAAACAAGAACGTGCAACATTCGTTATAAATACGTTAAAAGACTACTATCCCGAAATTCCCATTCCGTTAGACCACAAAGATCCGTACACTTTATTAATTGCGGTGTTGTTATCAGCCCAATGTACCGACGTCAGAGTCAACCAAATTACGCCGTTACTATTTGCAAAAGCTGACAATCCCTACGATATGGTCAAACTGAGTGTCGAAGAAATTAAAGAGATCATCAAACCCTGTGGATTATCACCGATGAAATCTAAAGGCATTTACGGTTTGTCTAAAATTTTAATTGAAGAACACAACGGAGCTGTTCCGCAAAGTTTTGAAGCGTTGGAAAGATTACCGGCAGTTGGTCATAAAACGGCGAGTGTTGTCATGTCGCAAGCTTTTGGAGTTCCGGCTTTTCCGGTTGATACACACATACACCGATTGATGTACCGATGGAATTTATCCAACGGTAAAAGTGTCCAACAAACAGAAAAAGATGCCAAAGCTATATTTCCGAGAGAGTTATGGAACGATTTACACTTGCAAATTATTTGGTACGGAAGAGAATACTCTCCGGCCAGAGGTTGGAATTTGGAGAAAGATATCATCACCAAAACCATAGGCCGAAAATCGGTTTTGAATGAGTACTTAAAAAAAACATCCCGTAACGTTTAATACGATACGGGACGTTGATTAATTAGCAATATTTTCGAAGTTCATGTTGCCTACTTTGATCATATTCAATGCACAAGAATATTGAAGTATCAAACGAATTGTTTCTTTTTTGGGTAACATTTTTGGTGTTGCTAATTTGCGTTTAGAGTAAAGTTTTGCCATATAAAAATCACTTAGTTTGATTGTTTATAGGATAACGCAAAAAATTACTTTTTATTGTCTAAGAAGGCAAATAAATTTTATTTTTTTCAATCACCTTTCTCATATTAGTAATCGCATAACGCATTCTACCCAAAGTGGTATTTACGCTAACACCTGTATAATCGGCTATTTCTTTAAAACTCATGTCTAAATAATAGCGCATCATGATCACTTCTTTTTGGTCGTGAGGCAATTTTTCAATGATGGTTTTGATATCCACTTCAACCTGATTTTTAATCAACTTTCGTTCTGCATTTAGAGAATCATCCGTGATTCTCGCAAACACAGACAGTTCATCGGTATCGCGGTTCATCGGCATTTTTTTATCGCTTCTGAATTTATCGATAATCAAATTGCTGGCAATGCGCAATACCCAAGATAAGAACTTGCCTTCTTCGTTGTAGTATTTGCGCGATTTGAGTGTGTGAATAACCTTGAAAAAGGTTTCTTGGAAAATGTCTTCCGTAATGTCTCTATCCAAAACTTTGGAATAGATATACCCGTAAATTTTCGATTGGTGTCTGTTAACCAAGATTGCCAACGCATTTTCATCGCCGGAAATATACTTGTCAACTAATACAGCGTCTGGAAGTTGAGATTTAGCCATAACAATACCTTTTAGTAACGGTTAAAAAAATAATCTATAATCTAAAAAGTAATGTTTCTGTATAGGCAAATCGTTTTGTGAATAATTAATAAATCAAATTTAACACAATTTTTATTTAAAAAACAAATAAAAATTGAAAAAAGCTTTAAGAAAAGTTAAAAAAAGCCGTTCCTTATTGATAAACTCTAATGTAATCAATTGTAAATTCCTGCGGAAAAATACTATTGTCTACATCATGACCGCCAAAGTTTCCGCCTACTGCCACATTAATTAGAAAATAAAACGGTTGGTTGAAAGGCCAAATATTTTCGTCTTTATTATCCGGACTAAAAACATACACTGATTGGTTGTCTACCAAAAACTCAATCTTATCTTTGGTCCATTCGATAGCATATAAGTGAAAACCTTCTTCAATATTGTCAATTTGCGTTTTTTTGGTATTGATCGTATTACCGTGACTGTCTTGAGTGTGTAACGAAGTGAATACTTTATGTGGTTCACGACCAACATATTCTAATATATCAATTTCGCCACATTTAGGCCAACCTACTTTGTTGATGTTAGCGCCCAGCATCCAAAAGGCCGGCCAAATTCCTTTACCGCTTGGAATTTTGGCTCTCGCTTCCATCCTACCGTATTGGAATTCTTGCTTTCCTGCCGTAGTGATTCGTGTTGAAGTGTAGCCGCCATCATCATTTTTAAGCACATTGATTACTAAATACCCATTTTTAAGGCTATGATTATCTTTGGTATAAACTTGTTTCTCATTATTTCCCCAACCGCAATTGTTAGGACAACCGTTACCTAATTCATAGTTCCAAACCTTCTCGTTTAAAGTGGTGCCGTTGAATTCTTCTTGCCAAACCAATTTACGATCTTTAGGCTGTGCCCAAGCAATACCAGATGACAACAATGCTATAAACAGTATTTTTTTCATAGTAACAATATTAGGGAATTAATTCGAAGTTGGCCGATAATCGAATGTCTGAAGAAGACGATCCTATCATTAAATTGAATGCTCCCGGCTCCGACTTAAATTCTAAAGCTTGGTTGTAGAATGCTAACTTTTCATTATCAATGACAAAGGTCAACGTTTTGGTTTCTCTCGGTTGTAATTTAACTTTTTGAAAATCTTTTAACTCAATAATAGGTCTTACTACTGATCCAAACTTGTCTTGAAGGTACAACTGCACTACTTCTTCTCCTGCCAATTTTCCGGTATTGGTTAATGTCATTGAAACTTCCAAGGTTTCAGTGTCTTTCATCTTGTTTTTAGATAACTTTAAATCACCATAGCTAAAGCTTGTGTAACTCAACCCATAACCAAAAGGGAACTTCGGAGAATTTGGCAAGTCAATGTAGGCCGACTTGTATACTTTATCTTCGTTTATAGAAGGTCTACCAGTGCTAAAATGATTGTAATAAATTGGAATTTGACCTTCTGACCTCGGGAAAGACATCGGCAATTTACCGGACGGATTGTAATCTCCAAAAAGCACATCGGCTATTGCATTTCCAGCTTCTGAACCCAACCACCAAGTGTAAACAATAGTTGGCATATTATCGGCAGTCCAATTAAAAATTAACGGCCTTCCGGCATTGATTAAGATAACTATAGGCTTTCCGGTTTTCTGCAATTCTTTGATTAAATCCTCTTGTACACCCGGCAACTGTAAATTACTACGACTTTTAGCTTCGCCACTCATATTCCATCTTTCACCTATACTTAAAATTACCACATCGGCTTGATTGGCCGCATCTATAGCTTCTTGAAAACCGGCTTTGCTCATATCTTCAACTCCACAACCTCTGGCATACAACAATTTAGTTTTCTTGCCCACTTTATTCTGTAAGCCTTCCCATTGTGAAACGATATAAGTAGAATCAACATCTTTTAAATCCACTGCCCAAAATCCGTGATTAATACGTTTAGGTTTAACCATTGGCCCTATAAAGGCAATGGTTTTAGTTTCTTTAGAAAGTGGTAAAATTTGTTTATCATTCTTAAGCAAAACTATACTTTTGGCGGCCACATCTCGGGCAATTTTGGCATGTTCCGGATTATTTAGAGCTTTTTCCTGACGCTCTTTGCTGCAAAATTTGAACGGATCATCAAACAATCCCAACTCGAATTTCTTACGTAAAATTCTCTTAACCGCTTCATCTACAATACTCATCGGAACTTTATTTTCAGCAACCAGTTGAGCTAAGTTAAAACGATAAGCGTTGCTTTCCATATCCATATCGCTTCCGGCTAAAATGGCTTTTTCAGCCGCTTCTTTGTTGTCATTGCAATAGCCGTGAGCAACCATTTCACCTATCGAACCCCAATCGGAAACCACAAAACCTTGGTAATTCCACTTCCCTTTTAAAATATCTCGTTGTATGTATTTATTGGCTGTTGCCGGAATACCGTTAATATCGTTAAAAGCATTCATAAATGTAGCCACATTAGCGTCAACAGCTGCTTTGAAAGGTGGCAAATAAGTTTCCCACAACATTCTATCGCTCATGTCCACAGAGTTGTAATCTCTTCCACCGGAAGCAGCTCCATAAGCTGCAAAATGTTTAGCACAAGCCATAACTGCATCTAAATCGCCCAACTTATTCCCTTGAAAACCTTTAACACGAGCAAAGGCAATTTTGGAGCCCAAATAAGTATCTTCACCGGCACCTTCCATAACCCTTCCCCATCTCGGATCGCGAGAAATATCAACCATAGGAGCAAATGTCCAATGAATTCCGGAAGCTGCGGCTTCTGTTGCGGCTATACGAGCGGAAAGTTCCATAGCTTTTAAATCCCAACTCGCTGCTTCAGCCAACGGCAAAGGAAAAGTAGTTTTGTGTCCGTGAATCACATCTAAACCAAACAAAAGTGGAATTTTCAAACGGGATTGCATGGCTAATTCTTGGTATTGACGGGTGTATTTCCAACCAATAACGTTGAGCATAGAACCGATTTTTCCCTCTTTAATTTCTTGTTGTTTATTAGGATTAATAGTCAACGGTCCAGTAACTGTATTGTCGCCGGTATATTGATTAAGCTGACCTATTTTTTCTTCTAAAGTCATTTTTTTCATCAACTCGTCAACCCTTTGGTCAATTGATTTTTGTTGGGCAAAGCCGATAAATCCTGTAACTAGGAATAAGACAGTCAGTAGTTTTTTCATTTCAAAGTTATTTTTTCGGGACATTAAATTCGATATAATTCAGGTGAGCACCGCCTTTTTCAAAGACAATTCTGAGTTTGTTTTCACCTTGGTTAAAAGCTATTTTTTCTAAAACAACCGTAGTCCAATTAGTGGAACCGGTTGCTGATAATATTATTGTTTTGGAAATTTTGTTGCCTTTTGCATCAGTCAAATAAATACTACTGTTATTATTGTCGGCAGTATATCTCAATGATACTTCAAAAGTTTGGGCTTCGGAAAGCGTGAAAGTGTATTGCAGCCATTCGCCATCTTCTGTATCCACCACGGCAAAACCATTGGTTACTTTATCATTACATTTTTGAATATCTACACCGTCATTTCTCATTTGATTTCCGGAATTCCAATCGGTTTCTTTTCCGCCGTTAGACACCCAATAATTGGCAACAACCTTATCAGAATAAGCAAAATTTAAAGGTCCTAAATCGTATTCGGTAGCGAAAATTTTGCCCGGCAGCAAATGCTTTTTATATGGCTTGGTATCGTTGGAATTTATTTGTCTGAACATGGCATCAATCACATCATACTTGACTGTTACATTTTCCATTTTGTAATTTTCTGCTAACTGCATTAATGTTGCTTTTGCTGCTGCTGCGGTTGGTTTGTTAGTACTGTCTTTCCAATAACGCAATAAATTTTCATACTCCGGACTCATCGTTACAGAAGTCACGCCGGCTATATTGTCGATTTTTTTCATCGGCCAAAAAGCCCAACCGATATTATTAGCTTCGATTAAAGTGATGACATCTTTAAACCAAACGTTGGAATTCTCACCCGTTTCGCCTAACCAAATTGGGACATTCCATTCGTTTCTGTAATTGACAATCTCTTGTATAGTAGCCATATCGTTATAGCTCCAATACTTGTGAAAACTCAACGCCATATTGTCGTCCCAAAGCGGAAAGATACCTTTATAGTTATTGCCCCAACAGTTCCCTTCGATGATGATTAAGTGGTTGGTATCGACTTCTCGGATGGCTTTGGTGATATTGATTTGCAAGTTTCGTAACGGTTCGTTTTTAGTTTCATCACAACCGTTTTTATTGGTTCCTGAAAAATTCCAATTGGGTTCATTTATAATATCGTAAGCACCAATCCAAGGTTCGCTCTTGTAGCGATCAGCTATTTTTCGCCAAAAAGCAATCATCTTATTTTGATTTGCTTCGCTTTCCCACAGCGATGGCTTTGCTTCGTCGTAATCAGAAATATTAGCATCTTTCCCTTGACCGCCCGGAGCAGCATGTAAATCTAATATGAGGTACATATTATTGACGGCGCACCAATCCAATAAATCATCCGTCATTTTAAATCCTTCTTCCAACCAAGTATTTTGCCCTTTAACGGGTTCATTCTCGATGGGCAAGGTGTAAAGATTGTAATGCATCGGCAGCCGAATTGAGTTGAAACCCCATGCGGCTAGCGAATCCACATCTCTTTTGGTCAAGCCATTTTTTCGATAGGCTTTATAGAATTCCTCAGTAGCTTTTGTACCGATTAAATCGGTTATTTTTTGTTTGATTTGGTGTTGAGGTCCGGCAAAATCAGCTGTTTTTAGCATATAGCCTTCCTGCACCATCAATCCGCCAATACCAAGACCTCGCAACAAGACATTATTGCCTTTCGCATCTACAATCTTTTGGCCGTCTCTTTTTAAAAAACCCTGACTAAAAACAGCGGTCGATAACAATAGAAAAAATAACAACTGTTTCATTCGTCAACAATTTGGATATGATGTTTAGTAAACTAACGTTTGGATGGCGTTTGGTAAGATAGAAACCTCTGTTGCTGTAGTGCCAACACACAAGAAGTAATTAACTGTAAGATTGCTTTGATTCATCACTACTGTCACTACCTTTCCGTCGCCATTGATAAACGAAGTCGTTAAAAGCTGACTTCTGCTGGCCGAACTGCTAACACGTTTGGCTCCTTTTTCAATAAATTTTGAAAAGTGACCGATGAAGTAATAGCTTGGCGTATAAATCAATTCACCAGTAGTAGTATCTGCATGTAATGGTGCAAAACAGAAGTTTTTCACATGATTTGGTCCACCGTTTTGGTCTAATAAAATATTCCAATCGGTCCAAGCCACTGTGCCATTATTAAAATCATTAATCATCGATTTTCCGTAACGTTGACCATTTTTCCAAAGCTGGTATTTTTTAGCATCAAATTTTTCTACACAACCTTCGGTAAACATTAAGTTTTTGGTAGGATATTGTTCGTATACCTTTCCAACATTTTCATACATTTGTTCACCTCCACTCCAGCTTTCGTACCAGTGGAATCCTATTCCCCAAACGTATTTGTTGGCAGCAGGATCGTCTAAAATGGTATTGGCTCTTTGCACTAATAAATCTCGGTTATGGTCCCAAACCGTAATTTTTTTGTTTCCTAATCCTGCTTTCTGTAAAGTTGGTCCAAGATAGTTTTTAAGAAAATCTCTTTCCTCTTCCGCTGTAAAAATGCATGATTCCCAAATTTGTTTGGCCATCGGTTCGTTTTGGATGGTCAATCCCCAAACCGGTAGTCCTTCTTTTTCCAATGCATTGATGTATTTCACATAGTAATTAGCCCAAGCCTGACGGTATTCCGGTAATAGTTTTCCGCCATACAACATATTTTTGTTGTCTTTCATAAATGCCGGAGGTGACCACGGACTGATATAAAAGGAAGCTTTATTGCCAATCATGGCCATGGCTTTTTTGATTAATGGAATCTTGAACTGTTTGTCGGGTTGGATATTGAATGTCCTTAATTCTTTATCGCCTTCTTGAATATAAGTGTATGAACTCGAACTAAAATCACAGCTGTTCATATTAGTTCGTACCAAAGTATAGCCTATTCCTTTGTCTTTGGAAAAATAAGCATTCAAAAACTCTTGTTGTTTTTCCGGGGTTAATTTGGCAAATACTTCGGCACTGGCATCAGTGATGGCACCTCCAATTCCCACAAAAGTTTGAAAAGTTTTGTCAGGATTAACAAAAACACATAATTGAGTCTCTAAAGGTTGGCGTAACTCTTTAAATTGAAGGTCCGCTGTCTTAGTTAATCGCAAACCGGAACTGTCTGCAGAAGTATAAACAGTCACTGTTTTATTTTGGGTCGAGAATGGTACTGATTTTTGCTTTTTTTGGGCAAAACCCGACAAAGAAATCAATGCCACTGCTACTATAATTTTTTTCATTCTGAACTGATTAAATAATTAATTACCAGATAAATGTTCCAACAGCACCGGCTTCTAAAGAAACGGCTACCCATTTACCATTATACTTGATGTTGAAAACAGATGGAGCAGAACCATCATTTAAGGCAATTAAAACCTTCTTACCTTCCGGAGTTTTGAAAGCAACATTGTACAAACTTCCTGATTGGGAAGAAGCAATTCTAACCGAACCTGCCGGCACAAACTTAGAGGCGTGGGCAATGATGTAGTAGCCTACATTTCTTTCATAATTAAAGCTACCATTTACCGTAATAGCGCCTTTACAAGTGTTACATCCCCCATTAGTATGCGGACCAAAAGAAGCATCGTTAGCCAAGTTCCATTCCAAAGCCGTTTTACTCCAATTGCGCATTGAACCAATGATAACGTTTTTGAGATGCCACTTTAAATCGCCGTCGAAACTACCGGTTGAGGAAGTGTATTGTTCAGTGAAATATAAGTTTTTAGTTGGATAAGCATTGTGTACTGTACTCAAAGCCGATATATCACCGGCATACAAATGAAAAGCGGAACCATCAATAAATGGATTAGCTGCTGCATCTGCTAGTACCGACATTGGATATTGCGGATTGTCACAATTGTGATCGTAGGTAACGATTTTTGTGGTAATCCCCGAAGCTTGAAAGGCTGGTCCTAAATGATTTTTAATAAAATTAGCTTGTTCTGTAGCCGGCATTAATAAACTTGGATTGTTGCCGGGATGTAAAGGCTCGTTTTGCGGTGTTATGGCATCAATTCTGATTCCTTCAGCCTGCATGGCCTGAATGTATTTTACAAAATATTGAGCATAAACTCCGTAATATTGTGATTGCAAACTTCCACCAACGGTACTACCGTTGTCTTTCATCCAAACTGGTGGAGACCAAGGAGTAGCCATTATTTTTATATTGGGATTGATTTGCAGAATTTGTTTCAAAAGTTGGATTAAGGCATTGTCGGGTGCCAGACTAAATTGGGTCAAATTGACATCTGTTTGGCCTGACGGTAAATCATTATAAGAATAAACAGTGCTGCTTAAATCGGAAGCACCGATACTTATTCTCAAATAACTAACCGAAATAGCATTCGCAGAAGCACCAAATAATTCTTGTAATAGTTCTTGCTTTTTTGAAGCGCCTAATTGGTTGATAACCTCTACACTTCCACCGGTTAAGGTGTAGCCAAATCCGTCAATAGTTTGAAAGGTTTGATTGTCGTTTACGTCAACATTAGGATAAACATTCGTTGAAGTATTAAAACTGAGGATGGTATTTTGTTTTACCAATTTCACAGTTCCGTTTGCTTTGGTAAGCCAAAACGCAACATCATTGGTTATTGGAGTTGGTTCCGGATTCTGATTTGAATCTTCGGAAGACTGAGCACAACCGGATAATATCCCTAATACTAAGGAAAAAAAAACCGGTTTTATTTGAGTAAGTTTTATCATAGGTAAAAAAAGGGAAAATGCATTTTTGAGCGTAGGGCTTAGTCAGGAATCAGTAACAGTAGTAGATAAGCAGCGTCCTCTAAAGCTTCTGTCTTGCACAAACAGAAGCTAAAAGGACAACTAATTTTAACTAAACAAAATATTAATGATAAACATGAACATAGTCAACTTCAAGTGTGGCAGCAGTAAAATTAGGGTCGACAGCGCCGCCGAAATTTCCTCCCATTGCACAATTGAAGATAAAGAAGAATGGCTTGTTGAAAGGTAAGCTGTTGTTATTGAGAAATGTATAATACAATACATTATCAACATAAAACTTAATTGTACTAGCTGACCATTCACAAGAATATACGTGGAATTCTGTAGTGGCATTATTGATTAGTACACTACCGCCGTCGGCATTACCACCGGAATGTCCGGGATGATGTAGTGTACCATAAATTCTGTTGAGGTTGTTCCCAACGTGTTCCATGATATCTATCTCACCACAACCCGGCCATGGATTCGTATTAATATCCGAACCTAACATCCACAATGCCGGCCAAGTTCCGCCACCCGCAGGCAATTTGGCGCGTATATCCACTCTTCCGTATTGAAATTGGTATTTGTTTTTGGTAACAATTCTCGCTGAAGTATAATTACTGCCGTTGTATTGTTCTTTGATTAAATTAATCTTTAATACACCGTTTTGAACAATTACATTTTCAGGTCTGTTAGTATAATGTTGTAATTCATTATTTCCCCAACCACCGGCTCCTGTTTCATAACTCCACTTAGAGCTGTCAGGTGCGCCATCAATATTAAATTCATCCGACCAAGCTAAAGTAGCAGTTACATAAACGGTCACTGCAACACTGGTTGAAATGAACTCAGCACCGTTATAAGCCGAAACATAAACGGTATAGGTATTGGTGCCTGATTGCGTAAAAGTGTAACTGAAAATACCGGTAGTAGAATTAATCACATCGCTACCGATCAAAATTTTATAAGATGTAGCATTGTCGGCAGACACGGTAAAGTTAACTACACCACTTCCGTCTCCGTTTGGAGTGGAAGGTGTTGTACCTACTATAACCTTATTGACTACGAGATTGGTAGGTTTTGAATCAGTATCTTCACCTCCACCTCCACTGCTACAACCGAGCAGTAGTAAAACAGCCATTATGGAAAAAAACTTTTGTCCGAAAGCGGCGCTGAATAACTCAAAATTATTTCTCAAAACAAATCCGTTTAATTGTTAATAGTTAAACCGACAGGAAATGGTTAAACTTCCTGTCAGTTATAGATATGATTTAGTTAGCCGGTACTAATTTTAAATACCAAGCATTACCTGTTTCAGTACCTTGAACTCTCAAGTACATGTAATTTTCTTCAATAACCATTATTTCATATTCTTTTTGCAAAGCGCCATAACCGATAAAAGTAGTAGCACCCGACAATAAAATACTGGTTTGAGTTGAAGGAGTATCAGCAGAAATTCCGGAATTTGAAGGAATAAACGAGAAAGCCGTTGTACCTCCACCATAACCATAACAACCTTCATCACCTGCACCCGGAATACCAGGAATAGAAGCTAATGAGCCTGTTTTAGTAAATGCTCCGTCCGGTGTAGCCGATTGGATAGTGAATGAATTTGAAGAAGCTACTTTAGTAAAAGTAAATGTTGCTGTATAGAAACAGTTACAACAAGCTACTTTTTCATTGATAGCAGCTGACCACCAAATTGGTGAAGAAGCGCCAATCCATGGACCAACACCAAAGTGACCCGGTACGCTTTTATCAACTCTCCATGCTTTTGAAGCATCATTCGTTAAATAAGTTACAATAGATGGATCCGGTGTAAAGTTACTAACTACTTGCACTTCAGCAGTAGCAGTAGTTGAAGAACCGCCTCTACCATAAGCTACTACAGTAATTCTGTAGGTGTGTAATCCTAAAGTAGTGAACTTTTTTTGAATGGTACCTGTAGGCAAACTATTCTCGATAGTAGTTGGAACACTTACAAAATCAATATCAGCATTTAAATCGGTTACATCGTGGTATCCGATTTTGAATGATAAAGCATCATTAGCCGTTACTTTGATATTCACTTTTCCTGAACCATCTCCATTAGGATTTTCAGCATTTTGACCTACTACTTCGGTTTCAATAACCAAATTGCTCGGTGTTGTTAAATCTCCCAATGAATAGTTATCTTCTTGACAGCCTACGAATAGTGAGGCGATCAAAAGAAAACTCAGTGATAAATATTTAAAATTGTTTTTCATAGTATCTTAATTTGATTGTCTAATATTGTCGATATAAATAACTTCACCCAATCCATCAGTAACGTCGTTGTAACGGAATACCAATTGACGGAAAGAAGTACCTGCAGGAATTCCGGACGCTCCGAAATCAAAAACTAATTCTTCCCATTGGTTAGCAACGGTTGAAGCCACTTTCAATACTTGATTAGGAATACCGTTATCGGCTTGCTCCAATTCTACATTCAACATTTTACCAACTTCGGTAGAATACACCAAAACTTTGATTTTATTTCCGTTATCCATATTGATTGGAACTGAATTTGGAGTTGACATTGGTGTCCAAGTACCACTCCAAAAAGCAGCACCGGTTGGTTTTGTATATCTCCACACATTGGCACTAGTGTTAAGACCGCCTGGGAACGGATTAGCAACAACAGCTACACCAACACCACCAAAAGTACCGCCAATTCCATAATTTTGAATTGGACTTTCATACGTGATTGGCAAAGCAAAAGGAGCGTAAACAGTTACGGGATAAGTAGCCGTTGTTGTAGCAGCACCACCACTTAAAGCCGTTACGGTTAAAGTGTAAACACCAGGAGCATAAGTATGCGCCGGTACAGTAAAAGTTTCTCCTAAAGCACCAGTCATAACAGTAGGCACTTCGTTGGCACCACCATCACCCCAAGTAACCAACATACCGTTAGCATAATTAGCCGTAGCTGTTATTGTTAGGGTTGTTCCGGCAAAAGTTTGCGATACACTAATATCTGTAGGAGCCACATAAGTTACCTGTAACGGGTAAGTGTTGGTTGTGCTGTTACCAGCCAAATCATAGGAAACGATAGTTACTGTATAACTTCCTTCAGGATAATTGTGTGTGGTACTTTCGCCGGGATTAAGCGTAATTTCACCATCACTACCGTGACCTAAGGTTACTACCGATTTTGAAACACCTTCCCCTATTGGAGTAACTCTTACAAGTCCTGAATTATCAGTACTAACATCAAAAATTCTATCAAAATTTGCGGCAGTAACAGAATTCAGTGATGATACATCTGAGTCAATTCCGTCCGGCGTACTACAACCAGTAAACGCCAACATGGAAAGAACTGCAAAACTTAAAATTATTTTTTTCATATGGATCATTATTAATAATTAGGATTTTGAACTATTTGTGTACCGGCTAGTTCTGAGGCAGGAATAGGCAACACTTCATGCTTGCCGGCAACAAATCCTCTTGAAGCTAAAGCTGTTGGAGCATCTCCCCAACGAACCAAGTCAAACCATCTGTGACCTTCTCCGGCTAATTCTCTTCTTCTTTCATTTTTGATGGCAGTCATAGATACCGGAACTGAAGGTAATCCTACTCGGCTACGAACAGCATCTAATAAGGCTTGTGCTCTGGTTCCTGTTCCGCCTAAAGCTTCTGCTTCCATCAAATAAGTATCAGCCAAACGGATTGCATAGGTATTTTGTCTATAATTCAAAACCGCATCACCAGGACCTGAATATACATCAGCCTGTTTAGGCATGAACTTGTTCAAAAAGTACCCTGTATCTTGGTAACCACCAATATAATCAGCATGACCGGCTGTTTTCAATGCATTCAAATTTAAAACCGTAGCATTTAACCTAGGATCTCCTTGCATGAAAGTGAAAAAATCCTCAGTAAAAACGTTAAAGCTCCATCCGGAAGGAAGATCCGGTGCGAAAGCACTATTCAAACGCACGTAGCTTCTCGGACCAACCATAATATTTACAGTATTTCCTTCATCAGCGTTTCCTCCCCAGATTCCCCAGTAAGAACCTTGAGCTGAATGAGAAACCTCTAATACAGACTCTGAATTAAACTTGTTAGAAAAATTCCATAAGTCGTTATAGTTTGCCACCAAACTGTAACCATATTGACTTACGCTACCCGGAGTACCGTTCACTTGAGCGAACTCGGCAGCCGCTTGAGAATTTTTACCTTGGTACAAGTAAACTTTACCTAAAATGGCACGTGCAGCCCCTTGGGTTAAACGACCGCCATCTGTGTCTACGTTCACAGTCATAGGTAAATTGTCGATAGAACTTGTGATATCCGACTCAATTTGAGCATACACATCAGCAGGATCAGCTTGTGTTACAGAGTAATATTGTGACGGAGAAAGCGGCTCTAAAATAAGCGGAACATTTTTAAACATTCTCACTAAATTAAAGTAATAATAAGCTCTCAATACTTTGGCTTCCGCAGTAAATCTGGCTTTAGTAGTTTCATCCATCGGAACTCCAGGAAGTTTAACCAACATTAAGTTAGCTCTGTAAATTCCTCTGTAATAATCACTCCAAAAACTTCTCGGAACAGTATTGGTATTGATGGTGTAATTTGAGAAAGATTGAATCCCTGCTCCATCTGAAGAACTACCACCTCCGGCGAATTGATCATCCGACCCGGCATTAAACATGGTGATCATATTTTCAAATCCTCCTGAATTTTTTCTAACCATATCATACACTCCTACCAAACCGGCGAACGCTTCGGATTCGTTTCTGTAGTAATTGGTTTCAACATTTAATCCGCTAGGATCTACCTGCAAAAATTCTTCACTACATGAGGTAATCATTAGTGAGCTTAATGCAGTTAACGCTAAAATTTTAATATTTCTTTTCATCTTATTTTTTTTTTAGAATTGTAAGTTAGCACCAAACATAAAAGAACGAGCTTGTGGATAGTATCCTCTATCGATTCCAAAAACATCTCCTCCGATTTCCGGATCATATCCGGTATATTTAGTTAAAGTTAATAAGTTTTCAGCTGTAATGTACAATCGAACTTTTTGCATACCGATTTTGTTGATGATGGTAGATGGCAATGTATACCCTAATTGTACCACCTTGAATCTCAAGTAATCTCCGTCTTCTAAATAGAAATCAGACATATTGGTAAAGTTTCCGTTATTGTCGCTGCTTGAAACTCTAGGATAAGAATTAGAAGTACCTTCTCCGTTCCATCTGCTTAATACTTCTGTAGAGTAATTGGCATTACCGATATCCAAACGACGTAATCCTTGGAAAATTTTATTTCCGGCAGCACCTTGAGCAAAAATCATCATATCAAAACCTTTGTAATCCATGTTGATGGTGAATCCAAAAGTCATTTTAGGAAGCGGACTGCCTAAGAATTTTTTATCATCGGCTGTGATAGTTCCGTCGCCGTTAACATCTTTCCATCTAAAATCTCCAGGAACAGCGTTAGGTTGTATTAAACCACCTGAAGCGTTAGTGTAAGCATTGATTTCTTCTTGGTTTTGGAAAATACCGGCAGTTTGATACCCGTAGAAAGAGTTATAAGCTTGGCCTACTTGTGTTCTGGTAACAGGTCCCATAGACTGGAAGCCAGGTCCGTTGTAATAAGGTACAGGTCCTAAATAATCAACTTCGTTTTTGATTGTGGCCATGTTAGCATTCACAGACAAATTAAAATCATTGATTCTTTTTTTGTACCCTAACTCAAATTCTAAACCTGAGTTATGCATTTCTCCAATATTTTGGAATGGTGGCGCTTCATTACCAACATAACCAGGTAATTCAGGATCCAATAAAATACCGGAAGTTTTCTTTTTGTACCAATCAAATGTAAAAGTGAAATCATTCAATAACTTGGTATCAAAACCGATGTTGGTTTGAGTAGTTTCTTCCCATTTTAATTCAGGGTTGGCAATTCTTCCCGGAGTAGATCCGGAAGTTACTACACCTGAATTACCGAAAGTATAATTTCTTCCTCCTTCAATAATAGCTTGATAAGCAAAGTTTGGAATTCTACTGTTTCCGGTTACCCCGTAACTGAAACGTAGTTTTAAAGTGTTAATGATTTTGTTTTCTTTCCAAAACTCCTCTTTGGTTGGTACCCATCCAAGAGAAACTGAAGGGAAAGTTCCGTATTTGTTATCCGGACCAAACTGCGAAGAACCATCTCTTCTAATCAATCCACTGAACAAGTATTTTTCTTTGTAATCATAGGTTACACGACCAAAAAGAGAAGTAGTAATTACAGCTGGAACATCATAAGCATAACCAACTTTGTTGTCTTGAGTAACCGTACCGTCATTAAATGAAGCTTCGGAATAATCGTTAGTACTTAAACCAAAGTGAGTAGCACTAGTCACTTTGAAAAACTCATTGTTTTTGTAAGCTCCTTGACCTAATAATACCGTAAAGTTGTGGTCTTTGATATTTTTTGTATAGGTTAATGTGTTTTCTGTATTCCAGTTGAAAGCTCTGTTTTCAATTCTGGATAAGTTGTTTAAAGTAGTGTTGTTAACCGTTGGGCTCAAATAAAACAAAGGTGTAAAACCTTGTCCGCCCCAGTAAGCTAATTTTGCTCCTAAAGTAGAACGTAATTTCAGATTTTTCATCAACTTCACTTCAGCAAATACATTGCCGATGAAATCATCAGACCAGTTGTATTGTCCGCCTCTTGTTTTAGCATAAGCGATTGGGTTAGTCATTTCTTGACCTACAACACCCGAAATTCCGTAAGGATTTCCATTATTATCTCTAATCACATAAGGGTTACTGTAAGTAATACCGTTTGCCAAAATCGGATCTGTTTCAACTATCGGAGTAATCGGATCTAAGTTGATTGCAGAGGCCAATGGCCCGCCGTATTCACTGTTAGTATTTCCGATACCAATTGTTTTTTGATGGGTGTAACCAATGGTTTGACCAATGGTAAGCCAATCTTTAACTTTATGAGTCGAATTCAAACGAATGTTTTTCTTGTTGTAATTTGAAATCTCAGGCATTACGATACCTTCTTGACTTTGAGTTCCAAAAGAGAAATAATAATTGGAAACTTCTCCGCCTCCACTCATACTTACTTCATGTAAATAACGACGAGCGCTATCACTGAAAACAGCATTCTGCCAATCGGTGCCTTTACCTAAAGAACCTAAATCAGGATAAGGCACACTTCCTGTACCACCACCATTAATATAACGCTCATTCATGATGGCACCGTATTGAGTTGCGTTAAGTAAGTTAAGCATACGCTCCGGTGAAGAAACTCCTTCAAAACCATTGTAGTTTACAGTTAACTTACCGGATTTACCTTTTTTAGTGGTTACCAATATAACCCCGGCAGCTGATTGTGCTCCATAAATAGCAGCACTCGCTGCATCTTTTAAAACTTCAATAGATTCAATATCGGATTGGTTCAAAGCTCCAAGAGCTCCCGGGTCAACAGCTACACCATCTACAACCCACAAAGGATTGTTATCATTTAATGTAGTGATACCTCTGACTCTAACCGTAGATCCGGCTCCGGGTTGACCTGCATTCATTGCAATGGTAACCCCGGCTGTTCTACCTTGAAGGGCTTGTTCAACCCTTCCGTTTGGAACATTCTCTAAGTCTTTTGCTGTTACTTTAGAGATAGCTCCGGTAACAACACTTTTCTTTTGGGTTCCGTACCCTACGTTGATAACAACTTCTTCCAAGGCATTGCTTTCCTCAGACAATTCAATAGTCATGTTACCATCAGTAATTGCTACTTCTTTAGTAGTGTAACCCACAAAAGACACCACTAACTTGGTAACATTTTCAGGAACTTTAAGGGTAAATTTACCGTCAATGTCGGTTGACGTCTCTACCGATGCTCCTTTGGCGGCAACATTAGCACCCGGCAACGGAAGTCCACCTGAGTTCACTGTTCCGTTCACCGTTTTTTGTGCTTGTGCTGACACTATAAAGACAAAAAACATAGACATTAGGAAAACATTTCTCCTAAATCTTTCAGAAAATAGCTTTAAATTCATAAGCGATTAATATTATTTGGTTTTGGTTATTTTAAGACACTTTTTGTGCCTTGTTAAAGTGTTGTTAAATTATTTATTTAAAAAACATCATATCCACAATCAACCACAACAAAAAATATACATAGTGAAATTTTTTAGTAGTGAAATTGAGAAAACTACAAAACCATCAATAAATCATGGCAAATTTGATTTAAGACTATACAGAACTAAGAGCAGTAATTTTAAAAAAAACAGTTACGAAAAGGTTTTTGTTGTGGTAATGTTGAGTTTTGAACCCCGAAAATTGTATAGTTAAATACTAAGAATATAGTTCACTAAACCGTCATCATGGAGTAAATTGAGCTTTTTTCGCAAACGATATCGTTTTATCTCAACACTTCGAATAGAGATATTTAACATCGGAGCAATCTCTTTTGAAGTTAAATTAAGACGCAAATAAGCACAGAGTTTCAAATCGCTTGGCGTTAAACTCGGATGGGCCGCTTTGATCTTCTTTAAGAAGTCTTTGTCGGCATTATCAAAGGCTTCTTTAAAGACTTTCCAAGAATCTTTCTCGGCTATATTACTGTTAATGGTTGAAATAACCGATTTAATATTTCGACCGCTGTTTTCTTCGGAAGATTTCTTTAAGTCTTCCTTGATAATGTTCAATAGCTCGTTTTTCTTTATCAAACTCATGGTAGACGCTGCCAACTCTCTGTTTTTGGCATCTACATCTTGAGACAATTGTTCGTTTCTCAATTTCATCAATTGCTGTTCATTTTCCAGCGCCGCAATTTCTAAGAGTAAGTTATTTTCTTCAATTAACTTTTCCTCCTGCTTGCGGTAATAGTTTCTGTAAGCTTTATTGATGTAGAATGCCAACGTAATGAATAATAACATATAGCAAATCCAAGCGAAATTGGTAGCATACCAAGGTTTCAAGATGGTAAACTTATACTCTACTGTGTTTTCGGGTGACGAATTGGCGATTTTTGCCCTAACTTTAAAAACATAATCGCCGGGTTCCAAATTCTTAAAATTAATACTCGATTTTGTACTCCATTCACTCCATTGCCCTTGCAATCCTTCCAACATATATTGGTATTCCACATCTATAAATCGGTTGTACTGCGGGACGGTATAATTGAAAATTAAGTTATTTTCATCGTGGGTTAACTCGCCCGGCTCAGAGATTGACAAATTCACTATCGGTTCACTCAATTTATTCACACTAACATTACTCAAAATAATGTTATGTGTTTTCACTTTGAAGTCAGTCAAATTGATTACAAAATACCCGTCGGTTTTGCCTACTAAATATTCATTATCCGATATTTGTGTAATGCTTTCATACCCTATCATCGGATTTGTGATAGAAAACGGTATTGAGATTTTGTGTTTCTTAAGTTCTTTATCAAAATTCCCGGAAGTGAAATAATAAATGTAATTTTTGGTAAATAACCACATTTTGTTCGATCGATCAACGTTTAGTTTACCGGAGATGTATTCATCATTTTTTAAAATACTGCTTAAACTATTGTCTTTTTTAAACACACCCGATTTTGCATCTAAACTGAAGATACCGCTTCTGCCGGCATAGTATATCGTTCCGTTGTATTTGGCCAAGCTGATGTGCTTTCCTTTAGTAGGCGATTTTAAAATATCAAACTTTTTAACGCTCAAAAAGTCGGGCGCAGGCGTAACTTTTAAAATTCCTTTGTATTCATGGCCAACGTAGATTTGGTTTTGTTTGGTCAACTCAAAATAACGTGAAGAAATATCAAATCCTTCTAATTTATTGCGGAAAGTCCAAGTTGCTCCTTTCTTTTCCAAAATCGAAAGACCATTGTAATTGCCTTGCATAATCAAATTCGGATGGTTGGGAATGCTGTTAAACTTCCAAGTTCCGGATTGTTTGAAAATAAGTTGCGCTTGACCGGAATTGATGAGAAATGTTCCTAAATCATGCCCGCAAAACAATTGACCTTGATACTCAAATAAAGTCCATACTTGTCCTTTGGTGCCGCCAATCAAAGTAAAACTGTCATTAGAATCTGCCGTTTTATAAAACAAACCTTGATTGGTTCCGACATACAATTTTCCGTTACACTTGATGGAAGCATAAACAGTACCTAAAAAGCCCGAATCGTCTTTAAAACTTCGGATGGGCGATTGCAAATTGATACAATCAATACCGTTATCCAAACCCAGCCACAAGTTATTGTCGTCGTCTTCATTAATAGACAAAACCGTATTGTTACTCAATCCGCTGTTTTGAGTGATGTGGTAACGAATCTTTCCGGAACGGTTGAGAATGTAAATTCCGTTAGAAATAGTTCCTAAGGCAAAACCGCCATCTGACAACATTTTGGCGCAAAAAACCGAGTTTTGTCGCAGTTCACTATCGGATTCAAATAAATAAGGTGTAATCGTTTTTTCTTTTAACTGAAATACTCCGGCGCGTTCTGTTTGCAACAGCAGTCCTTCTTCTCTTTTGTAAATCTCTACAATACGGTTATATTTAATTCTTTCATCGTTGCTGACCAATAAACTTTTACCGTTGATGATTTCATATAAACCTTCGCCTATGGCTTGGAAATAAACTGAATTATTGATTTTATAACATCTGAAAATGTAGGGATGTTTGTCGATAAATTGAAACTTTCCGTCTTTAGTATTGTACACGTAAATTCGGTTGAAAGACTGAAACAATACCCAGTGATCAAAGCTGATGATGTTCCAAAAATGCTCGTCTTCAATTAACTTATTTTTGATTTTCTGACTCAAAGAAGTATATTTCAAAAACCCATTGGCTTGTCGTTTCCAATAGCCAAATTCCATATAACAACCGGTGTATATTTTATCGCCGACTACTTTTACCGAACGGATAATCGTTTCATTTGGAGAAGGATAGATGTTCCAATTTGAACCATTAAATTCCAACAAACCCTCATTATTGGCAAAATACACAAACTGATTTTTATCGTGAGTTGCCATCCAGTTTTGGTTGCCTGCACCATAAACTGTAGAACCAAACTTTACAATGGGCGGTAATTCTTGCGCGGCAACTGAAAACACCATTAACAAAGCAACAACAACAAAACGTAGAGAAAATTTATAGGAAGACATAGCAGCGTTTACATTTAATAATGAAGTAAAAATATCGTTTCATTTTGAAGTAGTCAATATAAAAACCAAAAAAATGTCATTCTAACGTTAGGTGTTCTCATTTCAGAAATGATTACCTTTGCTAACATTTTTTCAATTGCTATGAAAAGTACCGAAATTGCTACGTTAGAACCGAAAAAAAACATCCTGATTAAAGGCGCTCAGATTCATAATCTGAAGAACTTAGACGTTGTAATTCCACGCAACGAATTGGTAGTCATCACCGGACTTTCAGGTTCCGGAAAATCCAGCTTGGCTTTTGATACACTTTATGCCGAAGGGCAACGTCGCTATGTGGAAAGCTTGTCATCTTACGCGCGTCAGTTTTTGGGCCGATTGGACAAACCGAAAGTGGAATACATTAAGGGAATTGCACCGGCTATTGCCATAGAACAAAAGGTAAACACCACCAATGCCAGATCTACAGTTGGCACTTCTACAGAAATTTACGACTATCTAAAATTACTTTTTGCCAGAGTCGGGAAAACCTTCTCTCCTATTTCGGGTAATGAAGTTAAAAAAGATACGGTAACCGATGTAGTCAATGAAGTAAAAATCTTGGCGCCCAACAGCCGATGGTTACTTTTGTCGCCGATTCATTTGGAAGAAGGCCGACAATTGGAAGACAAACTGAAAGTCTTATTGCAACAAGGTTTTGCCCGAATTTTAGTGGATAACGAAATGGTGCGTTTGGACCAAATTGACCAACATTCGTTAGATCATAAGGACATACTTTTAATTATTGATCGTATTGTTATCAGCGAAGAAACTCTGGAAGACGAAGACTTTTACAATCGATTGGCCGATGCGGTGCAAACAGCCTTTTTTGAAGGTAAAGGCATTTGTTATTTACAAGATGCAGACACTAAAAAACGCTTGGATTTCAGCACTAATTTTGAATTAGACGGGATGACTTTCCTGGAGCCGAATATTCATTTGTTCAGTTTCAACAATCCGTACGGTGCTTGTCCCAGTTGTGAAGGCTACGGCAACATCATCGGAATTGATGAAGAATTGGTTATCCCGAATACTTCCTTGTCCATATACGAAAATGCCGTATTCCCATGGCGAGGCGAAAGTATGGGTTGGTACCGCGACCAATTGGTGAATCACGCTTATAAATTCGATTTTCCTATCCACAAACCTTACTTCGAATTGACCGATGAGCAAAAAGATTTGGTGTGGAAAGGCAACAAATTCTTCACCGGTTTAAACGATTTCTTCCAAGAATTAGAAGAGAAAAACTATAAAATTCAAAACCGTGTGATGTTGTCACGTTATCGCGGAAAAACAAAATGTACGACTTGTAAAGGCAAGCGTTTGCGCAAAGAAGCCAATTATATTTCGGTTGGCGGCAAAACCATATCCGATTTGGTTGATATGCCTATCAAACGCCTGATTCCTTTCTTCAAAGAACTGCAATTATCCGAATACGATGCAAAAGTAGCTAAACGTTTGCTCATCGAAATCAATAATCGCTTGGCATTTTTGAGTGATGTTGGCTTAGATTACCTAACCTTGAACCGAAATTCTGCTACATTGTCGGGCGGCGAATCGCAACGCATCAACTTGGCTACTTCCTTAGGAAGTAGTTTAGTAGGTTCGATGTATATTTTGGACGAACCAAGTATTGGTTTGCATCCGAAAGACACGGAACGCTTGATTAAAGTCTTGCAAAATCTCCGCGATTTGGGCAATACTGTCATAGTAGTGGAACACGACGAAGACATCATGAAAGCGGCCGACAGGATTATTGATATTGGTCCGGAAGCCGGTAGTCACGGTGGACAATTGGTTGCTGAAGGTACATTTACAGAACTACTGGAAGCCGATTCGTTAACCGCGAATTATTTGAGTGGCAAACTAGAAATTCCGGTGCCGAAAAAGCGCAGAAAATCGAATAACTATATCGAAATCAAAGGCGCACGTGAAAATAATTTACAAAACATCGATGTAACATTTCCACTGGAGAGTTTAACCGTAATAACCGGCGTATCGGGTAGCGGTAAAAGTACGTTGGTGAAAAAGATTTTGTTTCCTGCCATGCAAAAGAAGCTGGAAGGTGTTGGCGACAAAGCGGGACAATTCAGCGAGTTATCCGGTAGTTTTTCGCATATCAAACACATCGAATACGTAGATCAAAATCCGATAGGCAGAAGCTCTCGTTCCAATCCGGTAACTTACATTAAGGCTTACGATGACATCCGAGATTTGTATGCCAAAGAAAAGCTATCGAAAGTACGTGGTTATCAAGCCAAACACTTCTCGTTTAACGTTGACGGCGGTCGCTGTGAGACATGTAAAGGCGAAGGTTCAATTAATGTTGAAATGGTATTTATGGCCGATGTTTCCCTTCCTTGCGATACTTGTGGCGGCAAACGCTTCAAAAAGGAAGTTTTAGAGGTTACTTTTGAAGGCAAAAACATCGACGATATTTTATCGATGACGATAGACGATGCGATTGCTTTCTTCCAAAATCATAAGCAAACTAAAATCATCCAAAAACTACAACCTTTACAGGATGTTGGTCTGGGTTATGTACAATTAGGACAATCTTCGTCTACGCTATCCGGCGGAGAAGCACAGCGCATCAAGTTGGCTTCATTTCTGGTTAAAGGCGTAACCAAAGAAAAAGCCTTGTTTGTGTTTGATGAACCTACAACAGGTTTGCATTTTCACGACATCAAAAAACTTTTGGCTTCGTTTGATGCTTTAATCGAAAAAGGCCATTCGATTATAGTGATTGAGCACAATTTGGATTTAATCAAGTGTGCCGATTGGATTATCGATTTAGGACCGGAAGGCGGAGAAAATGGCGGACAACTTTTAGCTGTCGGAACTCCGGAGGAAATTATAAAAAACAAAAAATCGATTACCGCAGCTTATTTGAAAGAGAAATTATAAAGAAAAAGCCTTCCGTATTGGAAGGCTTTTTTTGTTTACTCTATTATTATTTTTTTAGTCAATCGTTCTTTAGAAGTTTCGAATACCGCCAAATACATTCCTTTAGACAATCCGTCTAAACTGACCGTTTCAATCAGTTGAGGATTTTCAATAGTCTGTTCCAGAACCTTTTTGCCGTTTAAATCAATCAAAGAAAAAGTATAAATCGATTCATTCAAACTTCCCATGCTGATGTTCAAGTAATTCTTGGCCGGACTTGGATAAAAATTGACCTGATTGGCAAGAGGCGTTTCTTTAGACAAAGTGGTTGCTGCAACAGCAAAATGCAACATAGCTCCTGTGGCAGCTTTGGCGATATTGTAGACATAAACCGGATCCATGTTCACTAATAAATCGGTTGCCGTATGTCTGTGCGGTGTTTCATTGGTTTCAAAAAGACCGGTAATCACTTCGTTATTGTCTTCAAAAGGCATATAATCCGAAGCATAGGCATAAGACAAATAAGTATTTAATGGTGAGTATAATTGAACGCAGTTAATCAACTCATTGGTAACGGTATTAGAGGCAGCATTATTAGAAGTCGGACTTCCGGTATCGCGCTCACAAGTAATCGTATTGTTAACCATATTGGCTCTTCCGCCTACTTCATCAATATTAAAGACCAATTTGATATTCATTTTCGGATTGGTAGCGTTCACCACCGTAGAAACAAAATGTTGGCTTCCAATCAAACCATCTTCTTCTCCACTAAAATTTATGAATTTGATGGAATATTCTGTTGGAATGTTTTGCAATAAACGGGCGACTTCAAAAATAGTTACTACGCCACTTCCATTGTCGTTTGTTCCTCTTCCGGTAATGGTGTCATAATGGCCACAAATAATGACATAGGTATTCGGATAAAGTGTCCCAACTTTGGTCACCACTAAGTTTTTACAAGTTGTGGTACTATTAGTGAAACTATATTCTTGCATTTGTGCAGCCGTATATCCATAACTTAAATATTCGGCTTTTAACCAGTCTAAAGTATTTTGCAAGGCCGGCGTTCCTCTTCTTTTTACACCTAAGTTTTCAAACTCCGTCAAATTATTCAAAATATTTGAAGAAGATACTTGATCTACAACCGATCCGTAAAAAGGAACATATTGTTGGGCAAAAGAGCTGTATGTTAATAGGCAAAAAGAAACGTATGCTAGTAGGTTTTTCATTGAGATATTAGTGGTATTACTCGATCATCTATAAAAAAATGATAGCAAATGTACTAAAATTTTAAAGATTTCAAACTTATCTATCAAATTTTAAAAATCAAAAAAACAAATATAAACCACTATATATCTGAGTGTTAGCCCATCTTAATCAAACCTTAAGAATTTGTTTTTTGGTTTTGGCACACCAATTGGAATACCGATAACAACAGTAATTATTACTGTTCGAAGAAGCTGAAAATCGGAAGAGTAAGCAAAACTCAAATTTGTATTGATTATGAAAAAAATTACCTTATTAGTAGCTACTGTTTTACTGGTTGGAAACTTAGTGAATGCAACAGAAGTGAACAACACTTTTGGTGAAGAAAGAAGAGCGAGATATAGCTTTGATGAGCCAATCTCATTTGTAGAAAGAGGTATTGAGTTTTTTGTTTTTCCAAATGGAGACTTTGATTTTAATACTCGTCCGCAAGGTAGTCAAGGTGGCTATTTCTATAAAACTGCCGGAAAACGCGGTGCCGATGCTACAGCTCGTGGGACTTTTAACTATGGCGTAAGAATTGAACATGACAGTTTTGGTAGAGTTAGAAGAGTTGGTAACACCTTTATCAACTACGACAGCAGAGACAGAGTTAGCCGCATCGGAAGTGTATATATGCGATACAACCGATTTGCCCTAACACAAATTGGAGGCTTGCAAATTATATACAACCGCAGAGGTGACATTGTAGATATGATTGGTAGTATTAAAGGTTACAGAAATCAAGGGTATGTATATTACAACAACCAAAACGTTTACAGTTACCAAGCTAACAATGACGATGACTACTACTATTACAAAGAAGACGGAACTAAAGCCTTGATAGAAGAAAAAAAATAAATTGGGTTAGTTGATTTTTGGTTAGGTTTTGATGAAAAAATCCCGCAAAGTTTACACGATGCGGGATTTTTGATTTTTTATTGAGATGGATTAATGTCCGCCACTTACTTTTTTATCAAAGTCGATTCCCTGACTCTTCAAGATACCGGAAACTTTCCAGGCATAAAAAGCTAAATAAGCAAAACAAAGTACTCCAACGATATAACTAGTGTGAATAGAAGTAATATCAGCGACATAACCTTGTAACCAACTTACTAATCCACCTCCCATAATCATCATAATCAAGAAACTACTTCCTTGACTGGTGTGTTTACCTAAACCACTGATGGCTAGAGTAAAGATACAAGGCCATAGTGTACTACAGAACAATCCAACACTGGTAAAGGCATAAACGCTTACCATACCGTTAGTTGCCATTCCAACTAGTAAAGCAGTAATTCCCAAAACAGAGAAAATTAATAACATTCTAGCCGGATTTCCTTTGCTGGCCATATCGGCAAAAATCAAAACCAAAATGATTAACGCATACACATAAAATGGAGTCAAATCGTGGTTCATGAATTTGTTCACTCCTAAGAAAACACCAAAAGCCAAATAAGGCGCTACAAAACGCAATATCTTTTGGGTATTCATATTATCAGTAAACGCTTCAACCGCTCCGGTCCAACGACCAATCATCAAACTGGCCCAGTACAATGAGATAAAAGGCGCAATGTCTTTGGTATCAAATCCCAAATCACTTTCCATATAAGCCGGTAAATTACTGGCGGTTGACACTTCTACTCCAACATAAACAAATATTCCAATCATTCCCAAAATCAATTGCGGATAGCTTAAGGCAGAATTTCTAGTACTGGTTGCAACACCTTCTTCTTCCACTACAGCAGCCGGTTTGTCGGGTAACGAAGAAAACTTTAACAAAACCGCTACCAATAAAAAGGCAGCTCCTAATACCAAGTAAGGGATTTTCACGCTTTCAATGCTCATATCAGTATCTCCGGAAGTCGCCGAACCAAAAATGGCAAAACTCACAATCAACGGTCCGATGGTCGTTCCTAAGTTATTGATTCCACCGGCCATTGTCAAACGCTGAGAACCGGTAGTTATCGGTCCGAGTGCAATCGCTAAAGGATTGGCAACCGTTTGTTGTAAAGAGAAGCCCAAGGCCACAATAAATAAACCGGATAACATTAAAGGAAATGAACCGGTATTAGCGGCAGGATAAAACAATAAAGTACCTAAGGCAGAAATCACTAAACCTAAGGCCAATGCATTTTTATAGCCAATTCGATTGATTAAATCGCCTTTGGTTAAAAAAGAAATAATCATATAAATGATAGATCCGACAGTATATGCCACGTAAAAAGCAACCGATACTAACTGACTTTGCCCTTGGGTTAAATCAAAGGCTTTCTTGAAAACCGGAATTAAAATATCGTTACTGGCCGCCACAAATCCCCAAAAGAAAAATACGGTGACTAAGGGAATAAATTGTGCCCAATTGGTTTTTAAATTTTGTGTGCTCATAGATAATAGTTTTGGTTTGGTTGTTATAAGTTGTTGTTTATGTAAAAAATGGGTCGTTACATTATCAAATCAATAGTTAATTCGACAAACTCCATTGTATAAATATACATTTATAAGTAAAACGGTAAAAGTAAGTATGAATTAGTTATTAACGAAATCGATTTCTTAAATGCATTTTTGCGAATTTTTCAAAAAATTACAACGTTTTCGCTTGTTGATAACCAACCTATTCTGCCTTTTTAATGTCACTCTTAGGTCCGATTCCATTATTGTTGAACGCTTCTATCTGAAAAAAGTAAATGTCAGATCGGTCCAAACCGTTAAAATAGTATTCCGTTTTGCCGTAAACCATAATCGAACCATACAATTTATCGGGTGATTTGCCGAAATAAATCACATAACCATCAGCATTAGGTTCTTGCTGCCATTTAAACCATACGTTTCTGCGTTCGCCCTTTACTTTCGGACCGGAACGCAAGGGCACAAAATTCTTAACAGCTCCGGGGTTTTCGCCGCTTCCCGTTCCGAAAACCCTAAATCCGCTGATGGCAAACTTACCGGTTGGCATGGCTACATTTTCCAATTTTAAAAATCGAGCTTTAACAGGAGTAGCTAACTCAATGTACTCATGTGGAACATCTTTGGTGCTTTTGCTTTTATCTACTAACACTTTCCAATTTTTGCCGTCATTTGAGGTGTAAAGTATGTATTTATGTCCGGTAGTCGTATCCGGTTTTCCCATCAACTCGGCATCCTGATCGGCATAATTAATTTGAATAGCATTAATGGTACTCAATTCGCCCAAATCGGAAATCAAGTATTCTCCTTTATTCGCAGTTTTAGCCGACCAATAGGTTTTAATGTCTTCGTCTACGGCCAAATTCGGTTGAAAACCACCTAAAGTAGAGGAAACTTGAATCGGCTTGTTGTAATTAAGCAGCATCCAACCCGTAAAACTTCCGGATAAATGATCGCGTTTTTCAGAAGGTAAATAAGTCGGATAATCACCATAGGCTGTATTGGAATATAAAATATCATCTTTATCAAACCCGGCCGGCCAAATCCCTAAACGGCGTTCAAAGTTATTCTTCACGCAAATCCCGATAGTAGATACATGCCAATATTGTTCGAAAGCATCCGTAAAAGTAGCGCCATGTCCGGCACCACGCGCAAAACCTCCGGGTTTATAGGAAAACGGATTGTGAGATTGGTATTCAAACGGACCTAAAGGACCGGAACCTACATAAACCCCATCGGCATAACCGCTAAACTCGGTTCCCGGTGCGCCGTATTGCAAATAGTATTTTCCATTATACTTGGTCATAAATGCGCCTTCGGTAAAAGGTTGCAGAAAGGTATTGTCGTTGTGTTCGCCAAAGCGTTCCCAGCCGTGTTCGTCATCATTGAGAGCTAAAACCGGAATCCTCTCGCCTTCCGGTTGGAATGTTTTGCGATTGAGTTTCATGCCGTACAAAGGATACAAATTGCTTGAACCATAATATTCATAGACTTCATCGGTGTCTTTATCCCAAAAAATTTGCGGATCCCAAGCTGCTGCTTCCGATTTGTGAATGAGTTCCTTCCACTCGCCTTTCGTCGGATTGGTACTCATCCAAAGGGGAAATTCTTTGCCTTGTGTTGAGCCAACCACCAGCAAAGTATCATTCACAAAAGACAACGATGGCGCACACAATTCGTCATAGACTTTGTGTTCGGGACGCAAAAACTTTCGGGAGATAAATTGCCAATCGGACATGTCTTTGCTATGCCAGTAACCCCATTGGTTGGTGGAAAAAAGGTAATATTCACCCTTGAAAAAAGTGATTACAGGATCAGCTGTTGCGCGGTGTTTGCCCTGCTTGACAAAATCGGGAATCGGACAATAACCATAATCAATATTAATCGGATTGCAATATGTTTTTTGTTGGGCAATTCCATAATTTGAAATAAATAACAATAGCAGTAAAGCAATCCGATGTTTCATATAAATTGATTTAATTGATAGGTGTAAAACTGATAGCTGTTCCGCCTCCGGCCGCTAAATTTAATTGGATAAAATCTTTGTAGGTAACTGTTTTTGTAATGATTTCATAATTGATAGGATTTTTTTCCCAATGTGCCGTTTTACCGTCTTGGTAAATTACCGCTTTGTATTTTTTGCCCGGTGTCAAGAAACTCAAATTGATTTTGGTCTTTCTGGCATTCTCATCAGTGATGGCGCCTAAAAACCATTCCTCTTTACCCTTGGCTTTACGTGCAACTGTCAGATAATCTCCGGGTTCGGCTTCCAAATACTTACTGTCATCCCAATCGGCTGCCACGTCTTTGATAAACTGAAAAGCATCCGGATATTTTTCATAGTTCTCCGGTAAGTCGGCGGCCATTTGTAAAGGCGAATACATGGTTACATACAAGGCCAATTGCTTGGCTAAAGTGGTGTGAACTTGCTCTTTTTTATTTTTATCGTACAAACTCATTTTGATTTCAAAAATACCCGGTGTATAATCCATCGGACCGCCTAACAAACGGGTAAAGGGTAAAATGGTTTCATGCATAGGCGGATTGCCCACACTCCAAGCGTTGAATTCGTTTCCGCGTGCTGCTTCAGCAGCTATGTAATTCGGATAGGTTCTGTGGTAACCGGTTGGACGCGAACTTTCGTGTGAGTTGACCATCATTTTGTAATCGGCAAATCTTCGGGCTACAAAGTTGAAATGATTCACCATAGTTTGCCCGTCGTGAAATTCTCCGCGTGGAATAATGCGACCTACATACCCTGATTTAGCAGCAGGATAACCATATTTTTTCATCAATTCCAGAGCGCGATCCAAATGTCTTTCGTAATTCGCCACTGAACCTGAAGTTTCATGGTGCATGATCATTTTAACGCCTTTAGATTTCGCATAAGCATTAATTTCGGCCAAATCGTAATCCGGATAAGGCGTGGTAAAATCGAAAACATCTTCTTTCCAATTCCCGAACCAATCTTCCCAACCCACATTCCAACCTTCAACCAATACACCGTCAAATCCGTGTTTGGCTGCAAAATCGATGTATCTTTTGGTATTGGCTGTAGTGGCACCGTGTTTACCGCTGGCAATTAATTCTCTCGACTCGGTGTTTTGGGCATTCTGACTTCCAGCATAATCCCAAGTAGATTTACCCACGTGCATTTCCCACCAAATTCCAACGTATTTCATAGGTTTAATCCACGATGTATCATCAATTTTAGAAGGTTCATTTAAATTTAATATCATTTTAGAACTTACAATTTCTCTGGCATCATCACTAACCATAACAGTTCTCCAAGGCGAAACACATGGTGTTTGCAGATAAGCTTTATCGCCAATCGCATTCGGAACCAAATGAGAGGTTAAGGCATAAGTGGTCGGATTTAAGTCCAAATGCATCACCGGATAATTCACTACCGCTGCTTCAAAAATATTGAGGTACAAATTGTCGGCAGACTTCATCATCAAAGGTGATTGCACCATAAAGTTACCGGCGATTGATTTCAAACCGATACCGTTATTCATATCGATTTTAGCCGAATTTACCTCAGACAATAAGGTTTCGTTGTAGGCATATTCCTGACTATCGAAATCGCCGGGAATCCAAAATGTTTTGTGGTTTCCGGCCAAATTGAATTCTGATTTTTCATCAGAGATAATGAAATAATTCAGATTTTGTTGTTTTGGAAATTCGTATCGAAAAGCCAAGCCTTCATCATAGAGTTTGAAAATGATATTCACCCTTCTTTTACTTCCGGTTTGTGATAGAGCCGCCGTTAATTGATTGTAATGATTTACAATCTTAGATTGCTCTCCCAGAACAGGTTTCCATGACTCATTGAAAGTAGTCATTCCAATGCTGTCAATTTTAAAATTAGAGGCCAGGTCGCTATCGCCTTTGAGATAAAGACCTAACAAGCTGTTTAACACAACCGGCTTGTTCTTGTAGGTTAACGAATACGAAGGTTTGCCGTTTGGCGTCAATTGAAAATTGAGTTTAAGCGCTTTGGAAGGTGATTCCAGCACTTGAGCGTTCAAGCTGTTAAGGATAAATAAAAGCGAAAGCAATAGTATTTTTTTCATGTTAGATATTTTTGCTAAAGATAGAAATTACTATTTACTTTAAAAAAACCCTTTAGTCATTCCATACCAAAGGGTTTTTCTTCGAAGTAAACATTAAACTAATTAACCAAATCAAATTCTATTTTATCGGTGGTATCGGAATTGGTTCCGATGAATAGTTGAAATCTTCCCGGCTCTGCTACAAACTGCAAATCGGAGTTATAGAATTTCAAATCTTCTACTGTAATTTCGAAGGAAACGGTTTGCGTTTCGCCTTTCTTTAAGCTTATTTTTTTGAACCCTTTTAATTCTTTAATCGGCCGTGTAACCGAACCTACCAAATCTCTGATGTATAATTGCACAACTTCTTTACCATCGAAATTTCCGGTATTGGTAACATCAACAAACGCTTGAAGCTTATCATTGCTCTTCATCGTATTGGCAGACAATCTTAAATTTGAATATTTGAAAGCCGTATAGCTCAATCCAAAACCGAAGGGAAACAAAGGTTCGTTGCGCTCATCTAGGTAATTAGATCTGAATTTTTCAAAATTTCCTTGTTTATTTCCTAATGGTCTTCCGGTATTTTTAGCGGCATAATAAATCGGAACTTGTCCGACACTTCTTGGGAATGTAGCCGATAATTTTCCGGACGGATTAACATCTCCAAACAACACATCGGCTATGGCGTAACCGGCTTCACTACCCGGAAACCAAACGTTTAAAATGGCTGGAACAGCTTTATTTTCTTCGGTTATTACCAACGGACGCCCGTCAAACAAAACCAATACAACCGGTTTTCCTGTTTTAATCAGCTGTTGTAACAAATCTTTTTGCGCTTTTGGGATTTCCAAATTGGTTCGGCTACTGGATTCCCCGCTCATTTCGGCAGATTCTCCCAAAGCAGCTACAATTACATCGGACTGATTAGCTATTTGCATAGCTTCTGCTAAAAGTTGTTCATTGGTTCTTTGATCTCTGTGTAGGGTTTTGCCAAACATGGTAGCTCTTTCTTCATAAGCCGCATCATAATCTAAATTACTGCCTTTGGCATAAAGGATTTTGGCCGAGTTGCCTACAACCGACTTCATACCATTGAACAAAGAAATCGAGTTTTCTTGCTTGGTAGCAACACTCCAAGTCCCGGCCATGTTTTCTTTAGCCTCAGCCAAAGGGCCAATTAGAGCAATAGTTCCCGATTTTTTAAGCGGTAGCAACTGGCCTTCATTTTTAAGTAAAACCAAGGATTCTGCGGCTATTTTACGAGCCTCATTTCGATGAGCTGAGGTGAAAATTTCTGTTTTAGCGCGATTGGTATCGCAGTATTTGTAAGGATCGTGGAATAAACCTAAATCGTATTTGGCATTTAAAATCAACGTGACAGCTCGGTCAATTTGAGCGATAGTAACCTTGCCTTCAGCAAGTGACTTTTGGAGTGTTGTTAAAAAACCTTCGCCTACCATATCCATTTCTACTCCGGCGTTTAGTGCCAAAGCCGATACCGTTTGCAAATCGCCCATGCCGTGATCCGTCATTTCGTTGATACCGGTATAATCGGTCACCACAAAACCTTTAAAACCCCAATCTTTTCGGAGTAAATCTGTCAACAACCATTTATTTCCCGTAGCCGGAATACCGTCAATTTCATTGAAAGAAGCCATTACGGAAGCTGTTCCGGCATCGATTGCGGCTTTGTAAGGCGGCAGGTAATCGTTGTACATTCTGATTTTGCTCATGTCTACGGTATTGTAGTCACGTCCTGCTTCAGGCGCACCATACAGCGCAAAATGCTTCACACAAGATAAAATGGTATTGTTTTTCATTAAGTCATCCCCTTGGTAACCGCTCACCATTGCTTTGGCAATCTGGCTTCCCAAATAAGGATCCTCACCGGAACCTTCGGAAATTCTGCCCCATCTCGGGTCGCGAGAAATGTCAACCATGGGTGAAAATGTCCAGTTAATGCCATCGGCACTGGCCTCTTGAGCAGCAATTTGGGCACTGCGTTTAATCAAATTCATATCCCAAGTACAAGACAATCCAAGCGGAATTGGGAAAGTGGTTTCGTAGCCGTGAATTACGTCCATTCCAAAAAGAAGCGGAATTTTCAAGCGACTTCTCTCTACGGCAATTTTTTGTACCTCTTTAATTTTTTGTACCGATTTTATATTGAACAAACCTCCTACTTTGCCTTCTTCTATTTTTTTGGCGATGTTGGAACTATTGGCTTGACCGGTAGTAATATCGCCGGAAGTGGGTAAGTTCAGTTGGCCGATTTTTTCTTCCAAGGTCATCTTTGCCAACAACTCAGGTACAAAAGTCTCTTTAGGAGCAATGGTGGACTTAGCCGTTTTCTTCTGTGCTAACGCTACAGAAGTGATTAATAATAAAGAAAATGTGAGGTTGTTGTAAAGTCTCATCCGAAAATTTAATTTTATTTGTGTTGGGCCAATAACCATTCGTAAAACTTAGGGTTAGAATAAGTCGAATCCCAACTGTTGTGATTGTCATTTGAAAAAAGAATCAGCTCTGCCGTTTTATTAATTCCTTTTAATTTCTGATACATTTCGATTGAGTCTGTTGGCAGCACTACATCATCTAAAGCACCGTGATAGATTTTAAGCGGCATATCTTTCAGTTTATCGGCGTTAATCAGCATCATTCTGTCGACAGGAGCACAAACAGGAGCTATGGCCGCAAACAACTCCGGGTGCTCTTCTGCGAGTTTCCAAGTTCCCCAGCCGCCCATACTGAGACCGGTTAGATAAATCCTTGACTTATCTATATTGTATTTTTCGGATATATCCAAAATCAATTGGTATAGAGCGGTGGAATCCCACCAAACATTTTCCGGACATTGCGGCGCCAATATGGCTACCGGTGATGGAATTAAATGTTGATAAGTAAAAGGACTATGGTTTTTAACCAACTCCAAATCCGTTCCTCTTTCACCCGAACCGTGAAGAAAAACCAGCAAAGGAAATTTTTCTTTTTGGTTTTCAGGGAGTTGCAAGATGTAGTTCAAAGACAACTTTACTTTAATCTCTTTAGCAAATGAGCCTTTAGTTTCCTGAGCAAAAGTCATCAAAGAAAAACCTAAGGCTATAATAATTTGAATTGTTTTAATTCTCATAGCTCTTTAAAATCCGTGTTGTGTTGAGGTAAAGCCTAACGTTTGCAATCCGCTTTGTACTTCAGGAGCTTGCATGAACAAATTCCACAAAAAGCCGGTTCTGTAATTTTCTATCATGGGAACGATGGTTCCTTGGTCGATAGCCAAATATCTTTTGGTAACCCAATCATGATGCGGAGAAAAAGCATCATACGGTCCGGCAACTCCAACATAGCGATCCCTTTTTTCATTATACAAGTATCGCAAAAATTTGAACGACTCATCCGGTGTATAAGGAAATGAGGAAAGTGCTGCAGTTGGTGAAATAACCCCTAAATCATTATTAGTTTGATGCGCTGAGTAACCGGTAGAACCATCATTGTTTCGGGAATAACTGGCTGTCAATCCCCAACATTTTTCAGAATAACCGTCCCAACCTTGTGGATTTGCTATACAATATTTATTAATAATTTTGGAATGGTTTACATTGAGATTCCAATAGTTGGCATATTGGTCGGTCAAACCTCTGGGATCGAGACCCAAGTAGGAATAATGAGCCCAAAATAAAGGTCCGACATTACCGTTGGCTCCATTGTGATTAAAAATCACCGGATATCCGTACTGAGACGCACTATTGACAATTTGACCGTTTCTGGCCCAAGCCTGATGGTAAGCAGTGGCAGGCACCGTATAATCCGGAGAGGCAGCAGCCATCACATAAGTGAGTAAACATTCGTTGTAACCTTCTAATTTAAAATTCATTTGCCAACCATAATTGGGTGACCAATGCCAATATAGAGCATTTTCCCCTTTGGTATACCAATTCCATTCGACTCCTTTCCAAAGCAAGTCGGCTTTCTGAGCCAATGCTTGTTCGGTACTACTGCCGTTTTTAAAATATTCTCTAATACAAATTAATCCCTGACACAAGAAAGCAGTTTCAACCAAATCGCCACCATTATCAACATTCCCGAAAGGAATAACATTTCCGGTAATTCCATCCATCCAATGTGGCCAAGCGCCGTGAAAACGGTCAGCAGTTTCTAAAAAATTTAATGCTGTTGTTAGTCGAGAAACAGCTTCTGAACGCTGTACAAAACCTCTTTCTATACCAACCAAAATAGTCATCAATCCAAAACCTGAGCCACCGGTAGTTACAATATTGGCATCATAATTAGGATCATCAACCAAGTATCTTTCTCGGGCTAATTTTGAAACGGGATGTGCCATATCCCAAAAATATTTAAACGAATCTCTTTGGACTTTGTCGAGCAATTCGGTATCCGTGAGTGGTGTTTGACTAGTTGTTGGTAAGGGTGTTCCTGTTGAACTTTCACTTGGTGTTGAAGAAGAACAACAACAGAACAAAAGTCCTACCCAAAAAAACGATATGCTTTTATTCATAATTTTAGTATTTTTAAAATATACACCCAGTCACTAAACCGGGTGTATATTTAGATGGGGCAATTTTAATGTGTTATCTGTTATCGCTCTCTAATAGATATAAAGAACGTACGTCAGTATCAGACAAAGCTTTGTCATAAATTCTGAATTCATCAAGCAAACCGGAATAATGCAACATCCAACCGTCGGCAGCACCCCAAGGCGCACCTAAATGTTGTTGGAATCCGCCTATTACAAATTTTGAAACATCAGAATTGGCTAAATCACCATAAGGTACTCCGCCAGCAGCAGGATCATTGGTATATCTTTTGGCTATCGAATTAGGTAAATTCAAATTTTGACCATTAACATACATGCTGTAAGTTGAAGTAGCGGCATCGTAAGTCCAAACCAAATGTTTCCAGTTGCCAAACATATTGGTCAAAACATTAGAACCGTCATGAACCAACCATTGGCCAGACCAAGGAATACTTGGCGTGACATCTTTTTGCAAATGATTCTTAATCAACATGGTATCGGCCGGACCTGTTCCTTCAATAAGAGTAAAAATATTACCCCAAAAATCAGAAGTTTTAGGCAACATAAACAAACATTGAGCGCCACCGGTATGAGGATCGGTTTTAATCCATGCAGAGACCGTGATGCTTTTTACATTAGCCAAAGCCGGAGAAACGGTATTGTATCCGATAAAAGCTGAAGAAGAGCCTTTGTAGGCTTTTCCTTTTACGCCGTTTTCATAAGTAACATTGGTTCCGTTACCATCACTGATACCCGATTTTGAATCGGTAACATTCTCTTCAAAGCTACATTTAACAATCAGGTTATCCGCTGCAATATCATCTGAATTTTCATAACCTCCAATTGGTTCATATGGTATAGCTGTATTGGTTTCATCAATAGTATCCTGATTACAGCTGATAAAAAACTGCGTCGCTAATACCGACAGACACAAGTACAGTATTTTATTTCTATTCTTCATAATTAATTTTTTAATATTAGTAATTAGGATTTTGAGCTGATAAACCATCAGCTTCATTAATAAACTTTTGTGGTAATGGGAAAACTTCATGTCTACCTACCACAAACGTTTTTCCGTCTGCAGCAAAGGCAGCTTCGGCTTGACCTGTTCTTACCAAATCAAAAAAGCGATCGTGCTCAAAAGCCAATTCAAGTCTTCTTTCTTTCCAAATTGCCAATCTCACATCGGCTTGAGACGTTGCAGTGGTATTGCCTAATCCGGCTCTGTTTCTAATTTGGTTAACTAATGGAATCGCATTTGAAGTTTGTCCCAATTCGTTCAAAGCTTCTGCTTTCATCAATAAAACTTCAGCATAACGAAGGTATTTTATATTGGCATCGGTTTCCCAGCCATCGGTAAAGGCAGAAGAATAAGCTTTCATATTGTACCTTGGGTTTTCAACTGTAAGCGGAACAAATCTGCCATCGTATAAAGTAGAACCAGCAAAAATAATAGTCGCGTCTCTTCTTGTATCACCCGATTCATAGGCGTTGGCCAAACTTTCTGAAGGTGTGTTGAAACCCCAACCCCAGCCTCCGGCACCACGAGCACCTTGAGAAGCTGAATACCCTTGAATTCCTTTAGCCGGTGAAGAGCCTATTCCTGAAATTTCGAAAATTGACTCGCTATCGAATTCGCCTGATACTCTGTATTGAGAAGCATAATCAGTAGCTAATGAATATCCGGTTATGGCATCACAATTATTGATTACCTCTTGCCATTTCTCTTGGTAAAGAGAAACTTTAGCCAAAAGCGCTCTGGCAGCACCAACAGAAGCTCTGCTTCTTTCACTTGGAGCATAAAATCCTCTATCCGGTAAAGCAGCAATAGCATCATTTAAATCTTGCTCGATAAAGGCATAGACTTCGGCTTTAGTTTTACGCGTTAATTGCATTACTCTGTCGGCTTCTGAAGAAGGATTCGGAATATGGTCAACGATTGGTACTCCGCCATAACACTTTACCAAAGTAAAATACATGAAAGCTCTCAAGAATTTGGCTTCTCCGATAAGACGAGCTCTTAAATTTTCATCGGCATTGTTCAATTGCGGAATATAATACAAAGCCTGATTGCAACGATTGATTCCTTGGTAATAGGCTTCAAAAACTTCTTGTACCGAAATACTTGAAGCATTGTAAGTCAATGCATCCATTAAATCTTTATCGGTTCCGGTATCGCCGGGAGAAGAACCTTTATCAGCATCATCTGAGGCAATACTTGACATTCCGTTCCAAGAAAAAGAAGACATGTTCCAATCTAAAAACTTGGAATAGATTGAAGTGACAAAACTTTTGGCTCCTTCATCGTTATTGAATAGCGCCAAGTCAGCTGTTGATATGGTCTCAGTTTGGTCTACCTCCAAAAAGTCGTCTGAACAACCGTTGAAAAACAGCGCCGATAAAACAAAGACAGATAAATATACTTTTTTCATAATAATTTAGAATTTAAGGTTAATACCAAAAACAAATGATTTAAGCGTTGGATACGCGTCTAACTCTACGCCTTGGCTTCCGTAAGGATTTCCATCACCGTTTAATTCGGGAGAAAAGCCTGAGAATTTTTTAGTGATAAAAGGATTAATGGCGTTAAAATAAATTCTGGCAGAAGAAATAGCATCGAATGTTTTTGGTAATTTGTATCCGATAGTTATGTTGTTAATTCTCCAGAAATCACCTGATTCAAGATAGTAAGTTGAAGCCACAGGAACTTGATTGAAAGCACCGGGATTTCCGGCATTCGTGTTAGATGGTGTCCAGAAATCAGAGGCCAAAGAGTTTTCAATGTTTTCCCCTGAAAAACGTTGGGCTTTTTTACCGTTATACACTTTAGATCCTAAAGTTCCGTAGCTGTCCATAGACACATCGAAGTTTTTATAAGTAAAGCCTAATGATAAGCCGTACATGGATTTAGCCAAAACAGAACCGAAATATTTTCTGTCTGCTTCCTCCAATCCACCTTGAGTAGTGGTTGTCCCGTCGGCTTTGTAATATAACATTTGACCATTAGTTGAATCATATCCTGCATAGTCATACAAATAAAAGCTTCCCAATGGTTTACCAACTGATGATTCACCTAACAACTTAGTGTATTGCCCGTTACCAAGTCCGCCACCTTGAATATCAGGAAGATTTGAACTGTTCAATCTTTCAAGAGCATTTTTGTTGTTTGAAAAATTACCACTTACATAGTAAGTCCAATTATCATTTATTTTATCATTCCATTTTAGAGAAAGTTCAAATCCTTTGTTTGATACTTCACCCACATGAGCTGGTGATTGTTGACTTGAACCGGCAGTGATATATGGTCTGGTGTAAAGAATTAAATTGTTGGTGTTTTTATTGTAAACATCAAATGTACCGGTTAATCTGTTGCTTAGAAATCCGAAATCCAAACCAACAGAGGTTTCTTCGGTAACTTCCCAAGAAAGACTTGGATCTACTTGAGAATCGACAGTAATTCCGGTTAAGTAATTCGGAATGTAATAATCTAAACCTGAAGAAAAAGCCTGACTGTTTAAAGGCACATTTTGGTTACCGAGTTTACCCCAACCACCTCTTAATTTTAACAAATCAACGCCTTTCAAATTTTTAGCAAAATCTTCATTGGTAATAATCCAACCCAAACCTACCGAGGGAAAAGTTCCCCATCGGTAATCTTCACCGAATTGTGAAGAACCGTCGCGTCTTACCGTAGCAGTCAATAGGTATTTATTCATCAACTTGTATTGTACACGTCCGAAATAAGACGCTAATTTTACTTCATTGTAGAGAACATCATTATAGCTTATCACATTAGAAGCATAATCAACTCCGTTTAAAGACCAATAATTAGAATTAGCGTTTACATTTCTTCTAACCACTTTACTGAAACTTCTTGGTCCTCTGCTTGAGGCTTCGATACCACCGGTTAATTCAACATCGTGAATATCGGCATACACCTTGTTAAAAGTAAGATAGTTAGACAAATTCCAATTGAAATAACTGTCGCTAGATCTGGTCAACAAATTAACATTTGATGTTGATGGATAATCGGCTTCTTCACGAGTAGGATCGGCAGCCAACCAGATATTTTTGGTGTCTTCGTAATTGTAACCTTTCCATGTGTAATATTCACCATTGAAAACAGAGGAATATTTTAAGCCTTTCAAAATGTCAATATCTAATTTCAATCCACCTTGAAGTGTTATGCTTTTTTGTTGCTCATCAAAGAAATCAAGCTGAGCAACAGGATTACCCACATTGTTAAAAGAAGAACCTGTTGGAGAAGCAAAACCGTCATCTCCCACAAAGGAAACACCATATTGTCCAGAGGGGAAATAAACCGGAACAATTGGTGATTGTTTGTAAGCATTTGTAAAGGCAGAGAATGGCTTAGGATTTACCTTTGAATACGAAACACTCAAGTTTTGAGATAACTTAATCTTGTTGGAGACTTTGTATTCATTGTTATTTCTGAATGTTAATCTACTGTAATCCATTCCGTTAAGAATTGCTTCTTCATCGTAATAGCCTGCACTAAAGAAGTATTTTATATTTTCACTACCTCCAGAAAGCGATAGGTTGCTTTGTGAATACTGACCGGTTCTGGTGATTTCTTTAAACCAATCCGTGTTAACCGGTTGGTCTTGAGAAAATGTAGTTGAACCAAGAGCCAAATTGGTATAGTATGAAAACTTATTACTTCCGGCCATTTTCACCACACTTAAAGGACTTCTGAAACCGGTAAACATTTCGAATTCAACAGCCAATTTGCCTACTTTTCCTTTTTTAGTCTCGATGATGATGACACCGTTGGCGGCTCTGTTACCGTAAATGGCTTTAGCAGTAGCATCTTTTAAAATCTCATACGATACAATATCATTTGCATTGATATTGTTGATGTTATCCGCCGGCATACCATCAACCACAAAAAGCGGTGTTCGACCGCCAATTGCAGTTCCTAATCCACGAATAATGACACTAGGTGTTGAACCCGGGGAATCTGAAGCAATAACCTGAACTCCGGCAGCTTTACCCTGAATAGCTTGAGAAGCATTTAAAACCTTGGTTTTGGTTATTTCTTCGGCTTTTAAAGAAGTAATAACCGAAGTGTTATCCACCTTTTTTCGGGTACCGTAACCAATGATTACAACATCTTGAAGCTGGTTAACTTCTTCTTTTAAAGTAACCTGCATTCCTTGAGTTGCCTCTACGGTTTTGGTCTCAAAACCAATCATGGCGACTTTAATCTTGTCACCAACATTAGCATTGATCTTAAATGCACCTTCCATGTCAGAAACCGTACTTGAATTCATGGTGGTATTTGTAATGTTAGCTCCTATGAGCGCAATACCTTTTTCATCAACTATTTTCCCTTCTATGGTTTGTGAAAAAGCAAAGATTGGGAAAAACAGTAACGAGAGTAGTACATAAATGTTTTTCATAAATTGTTTAGGATGAGTTAATACTTCAACAAATTTATCTATTACATCGTTATAGTTGCAGTTAATAAAACACTACAAAACTACATCATAAATTAAAATATATTTTTTAATTAACTATTATTCAGCAATTTAAAATGTTAAAAAAAAACAAACAAC
Source organism: Flavobacterium sp. FEMGT703F (assembly GCA_002786385.1). GTDB lineage: Bacteria > Bacteroidota > Bacteroidia > Flavobacteriales > Flavobacteriaceae > Flavobacterium > Flavobacterium cheonhonense. The sequence goes on along the minus strand of PGCN01000007.1, from coordinate 6,627 downwards.
TTATCAATATAAAAGGCAAATGATGTACTATTGATGAAGTAGCACAGAATAACAAATCGACAAAATTTAAAGAAAAAAAATGCAGATAATGGAAAAAAAAGGTTTTGATTATACCATATTCATAAAAGAAGAAAGATTGATATCTTGTTGTAAATCAAGCTTTTTCCTTAATCGGTAACGGTGAAGCTCTACGCCTCTGAAGGAAATATTCATCAAAGGTGCGATCTCCTTGGACGACAAACTCATTTTCAGATAAATACATAGTTTTATGTCTTTGGAAGACAATTTAGGATACCTTGACGTAAGTCTTTTTATAAAATCTTCATGGCTTTTGTATAGGTTGTTCTCAAAAGTTTCCCATTCCTTTTTATTGATTGAATTAAGCTTAATGGTTTTCTTGATGTTGTTTTTAAGAGAAACAATATCACTCTCTTTTTCAAGCAGTTTCTGTATGCTTTCAATCATTTCCGATTGTTTGGCAATGGACAGCGATTTTCCGGCAACCTCAGAAGCTTTTGCTTGTATTTGTACTTCCAAGATATGTTTATCGTATTCCTGTAATTTTAATTTGTTTTGGGCTTCTAGCTCTAAGTGTAAAATTTCCTTTTGATGCTTTAGCTCTTCTTCCTTAAGTTTTAACTTTTCGATATATCGAATTTTGTTCCATTTGTAATAGAGATAAAACAAAGCAGAAATGATGCTGAGGTAGATTAAAATCATCCAAAACGAAATATACCAAGGTCTTTCCACGTGAAAGTTCAAAGAAGACAATTGTTTGTATTGATCGCCTTCGTTGTAGTAAACAACCAATTCATGACTACCGCTGGACAAATTATTCAGTACAATGTTAGAATTTTTTAGTGCCAAATAGTCCGAGTTATTATCCAACGTATAAAAAAGCTCTTGTTTGTTATAACCGAAATATTCGGATATGACCTCAATACTAATCGATTTATTATAAGCAACAACAACATCATCCCCGGTAAATTCCCCATCAACATAGGCTTCTAATATTATACTCCTGCTATGTGGTTTTGGCTTTGGTTTTTGTATTTTGAAAGCAAAAAAACCATCATCCAAATTGAGCAAATAATGGTCGTTGTTTTTGAAAACCTTGGTATCCTGATTGATGATTTTCCCTTCATAATACTTCTCCGGAATTAAGCGCCAAATAAATTTACCATCGATTAGATTGATAATGTAAAGCGCTTTGTCTTTGAGTACAACAAAATTATTTTCATCTACCGGAATCAGTTCAGAAACACCTGAAAATGAACGGTTAAAAAAACTATTCAATTCAAGTTTATTGGTGATAGCATTGTAATTGTACCACTTGGCATTAATGTAAAAAAGGACTTCATTGTTAAAATTGATCATCTTAACGGCAAAATCATTCTGAATTTTATTCTTCTGCGTAACATTCTCCAACTGTTTAATCTTAAAAGTATCATCAAACAGTATCCGATACAATCCTCTGTAATTATCAACAGCCCATAACTCGTTTGGCTTGTTTTGAAGGATGTTTTTGATTGGTTTAGTTAAGTTATCTATTCGCTTAAAAGCGCTCAAATCGTTCGGTTGGTCAAAAATGACTATACCCGAATAATGGGCCAAAAAGAAGTTGTTGTGAAAATTACTTTTCAAAAATTTCCAGCCGCCACTAACTTGATTGACACGCTCCAGTAGCTCATTTTGATACCTATAAGTTCCATCGTTATGACCAATCAAATAAGCATCGCCTTCTTGAAGTATGTCCCAAACTTGCCCTTGAGAATTGGGCAATAAAGTCAGCGTCTTATTTTGATACTTGAAAACACCGTGATTAGAACCCAACAACAAGCCGTTTTTGTATGACGCCATAGTATACACTGATCCCAAAATACCGGTATTATCTGAAAAAATTTGGTAAGGAGAATTGATTTCGACGTGGGCAATCCCATTATCCAAACCAAGCCACAAATCATTTTCTTTGTCTAAGCCAATGCTTAGAATAGAATTGTTTTTAAGCGCATTTTTACGACAGATATTATTGTAGCTGTTGGTTTCTAAATCGACCAAATAAACGCCTTGAAAAGCAGTACCGATAACCAATTTAGTATCAGATATCACTTTTGCGGTAATGATAATCTCTTTCTTTAAAAAATCATTTAACGGATGTGTCCAAGGCTGTAATTCATTTTTGTTTTCTACAAAAACACCATTCTTTTGGGTAAAAACAAAGGTCTTCCCTTTGGCTTTCTCTATGGCGTGGATAATGTTGTTACGCACCAATTGCCAAGATTCTTTCTTTTTAAAAACGGCATCTTCAAAGAGATACACACCATCTTTTACTGAGGCAGCATAAATCTTGTTGTCTACTAAAAAACAATACGAAATTTGAAAAGGAATCCTAATCTTATTGATTTTAACGCCATCAAAAACATAGAGTTCGTTAAAAGATTGGAAATAGATTTTATTATCGTGTTTGAAAATTTTCCAAATTTCTTCGTTAATAGATTCACCGATAAAAAAGTTCTTGCCTTTGGTTAAGGAATTATATTGCAATTGGCCGTTGACTCTTTTCCAATAGCCGAATTCATTGTAAGAACCGGAATAGATTTTGTCTTCATCGGCAAAAACAGATCGAATAATGGTTTTGTTGGGTAAACTGTATTTTTCCCAATGCACGCCATTGTAGCGAAGTAAAAAATGATTATTGGCAAAGTAAATGGCGTTGTCATTTCCTTGGGCGACACTCCATACTTGGTTATCACCATTGTAGTTACTCTTTGTGAAATTCTCAACAAAAGGCAAGAGCTCTTGTGCGTTGGTATAAACGAAGCAAAATAAAAAGAGATGTAACAGTAAACGTTTCACTTTTGGCGGATTAATAACCAAAAATAAAAAACTTATACCATTAAAACGAAAGATGGCTTACTTTCCGTCCACGTAATCCTGTAAATAAGCGAAACGAGGTGTCAATTTACCGTTTTCAGTAATTTTAGCGCGTTGTAAAATGCCGTCTTTGTCTCCGTTAAAGAAAGCCGGAATTACATATTTCATGAACATTTCTCCGAAACCTTCACTGGCGTCTTTAGGCAATTCACAAGGTAAATTATCCACCGACATCACCATTATAGAGCCCGGATGTGTGTAAGGCACTTCTTTGTGTTCACCCGGCAAATAACCAAAAAATGGTTCCGCTATGGTTGAAGCTTTAATAGTACAAGCAATCGGACCATCAACATCACAAGAAATATCGGCCACTACTTTTATTTTGCAGTCTGCGGCTTTCAACATGTCCTGTGTTAAAATATCCGGCGCATTGTTCCCATGGAAATGTCCGGCCATAAAAATATCAGCTACTTTGGTAAAACGCTCAAAATTGGAAGTATAGGCTTGTGGATTAGTATAAAAATCTTTATTATCTATTACTTGACCATCTATACGCTTGTTGTAATCCAATACATCAATTTGCGTGTAAACCGGTTGCGAGTAGACTTTGTTCAAGAAATCATCAACCGAAACTTGCTTGATTTTCATCCCATCCAAAATCTCTTTAGCGCCCATACCTACTTTACCGTGGCCGGTTAAAACGATTTTGAGATTAGGGAAAATTTGTCTTCTTAAACGAACAACTAAATCTTCCTTGCTGTTTAACGTTTCGGCCTTGGGCAAATTGAACAATTCGTACTTGATGCCGAAAGCTCTAAAACCGTTGTAAGCGCCAACAATTCCGGCATAGCGTCCGAAACCAATCAATCGTTTGTTATTGGCATCAACTATCGTTTCATGATCGTATAATTCAATATTTTTCTCCAAAATGGCTTGCAACAACTTTCTGTTGTAAGGTTGTTTTTTTATAGTATGCGAAAAGAAAAAGTACTTTTTATTTGGAATCAAATAATCAACCGGAATTTCCTTTACTCCAAAAAACACTTCACAATCCGAAATATCTTCTGCCACTTCAATACCTAATTTACTATAATCTTCGTCAGGGAAAACTCGGATATCCGAACTTTCAACTTTCACAAGTGCGTCAGGATAATCACTTTGCAATCGCTCCAATTCTTCTGGTGTAAAGACAACTCTTCTGTCGGGCGGATTCTTTCTTTCTTTGATGATACCGAATTTCATGGTTTGTTATTTAATGCCCCAAAAGTAGTAGTAACGAAATCGTTTTCAAAACTTTTTCCGGAAAATAACTATTGTGAAAAAACTGTTGATAGCTTTCTTAAAAAGTCAATTCGCTACCATTCTGAATAATTATATTTGTGGTTCTCTAAATCTCAAAAATGAAATTCAAAAAAATCCGATATATCTTCCTCAGTTATTGTCTGATTGCCACTTTTTCATCATGCTCTAGACAAGAGAAAACAGTAGACGGCGTAATCAAGGTCAATGAAAAAGGCATACCCGTAATGCAACCTTTACAAGAAGCATTACCCAAATTAAGCGATGCATTTATCAAAGAAAAAAAATACGCTGTTTCCATGTTCTTCGAAAAAACGTGGTCTGAAAAAAATGACAACGTGAGCTTCTTGGTGGCTAAAAATGGGCAAATCATTTACGAAAACTATATGGGTTTTGCTAACAAGCGTACTGATGAACAAATCACCAAAGACACACCATTGCATATCGCATCTGTAAGCAAGGTATTAACGGCAACTGCCACACTGATGCTAATTGATGCCCATAAAATTAAGTTAGACCAAAAGGTCAATACCATCATTAAAAACTTTCCGTATCCCGATGTAACGGTACAAACGCTTTTAAACCACAGAAGCGGCATGAAGAATTACGCTTACTTCACCTACGAAAACAACAATTGGGATAAAAAAGTAACACTAACCAACGAAGACATCATTAAAGTGATGGTTGACAAAGAAATTCCGTTGGAATCCAAAAGCGACACTCGTTTCAGCTACTGCAACACCAATTATGCAGTTTTAGCACTCATCATTGAAAAGGTAACCGGTATGAAATTTCCCGAAGCCATGAAGGAAATGATCTTCACACCGCTGGGCATGACCAATACTTATGTTTGCGATTTTAAAAAAGACCACGAGAATATAGTACCATCCTACAAAGGCAACAATGTAGAAATCGGTACCGATTACTTAGACGGTGTGTATGGTGACAAAAACATTTATTCCACTCCAAGAGATTTACTAAAGTTTGATACCGCACGCTACGCCCCTTTTTTCCTGAACCCGGAACTGCTGAAGAAAGTTTATAAAGGCTATAGTTACGAAAGCAAAGGACAAAAAAACTATGGTTTAGGCATCCGTATGGTGGAATTTGAAGAAGGTGAACCTTTCTTTTTCCACAACGGTTGGTGGCATGGTAATACGTCTTCTTTTATCAATTTGAGAAAAGAAAAAGTAACCATTATCACCCTTTCCAACAAATACACCAAAAAAACCTACCAATCCAAAAAACTGGCTTCCTTGTTTGGTGATTATCCTTTCAAGTTGAATGAAACTGACGAATAAATCCTTACTTTTGTGGTCTGATTTTTGCTAATCGGAAAAACAAACTGGGGTCGACTGGTTTTGACAGCAAGTCGAATTGAACAGTAAGCACGTCGAGCAAGGTACCAATTGCTCGTAAATCCACGGGTACGAACTTATAAACGGCGAAAATAATTACGCTTTAGCTGCTTAATCCGAAGTTTAGTACGATTAGCCAAGTCCCGACAAGGTCGGGAAGCTGGATTCTCCTCAGAAGCCTTGGTTTATGGCGGCTGGTTTAGGGGAACCGTAAAAGTAAACCTAGGAAAGGTAATGTTCTGAATCCTTTCTGACACTGATAGAGCTAAGCAACAAGTCGCTGTCTTTGGCATAGCTTGTTGTCGAAAATCTAATCAAAGACTAAACGTGTAGAAAGCTCTTTAGTTGCTTGTTTGGACGGGAGTTCGACTCTCCCCGACTCCACACCAAGCGCAATTTTATTGCGACTTTAAATAAAAGAAATCCACCTAGTTTACTTGAGTGGATTTTTTATTTAAAGGCGACAGCTTCATTAAAAGCTGTTAAATTGCATTTGCAACAACGGAACGATGGAGTTGAGCAAATGCTACTCTCCCCGACTCCACAAATTTTAAAGAATACGTCTCAACTATTTTGAGACGTTTTTTTTTTTAGGAGCGTACGTTTGATCTTTCTCTCACTCCTGCTCCCGCTATTCGCGCTACACGGTAGCTTGCTACACACGAGCGAAGCGACTGCCGAAGGAATCGGGGCTAACTACACCCTCATTTTTCCTTTAAGACCATATTGCATTTGCCATTGCTATTGACCTTTGAAATTGCTATTGCAAAAAAAACACCCGCTCATCTGAACGGGTGTTTTTTTATTTAGGTGATTGGTTATCGTTTCAAACTAAAGTGTGCTTTAAACTGCTTCATCACTCCATTTTCAGGGTAGTCTACCGTAAACCAATAATCCGTTGACGGTAATGGTTGTCCGTTGTACGTTCCATCCCAACCATCGCCCGAAGCACTCAGTTGTTTGAGCAACTTACCGTAGCGGTCAAAGATGTAAATCTTGGTTATCGCGGCAAAGTTTTGCAAGCCTGTTACATTCCAAGTCTCATGGAAACCATCACCGTTTGGTGTAAAGTATCTCGGGTAATCTATCACTTGTA